>CABIWW010000029.1 GCA_902362435.1 Eubacteriaceae bacterium | reverse complement strand
GAAGCGCCGCGACAAATACGGGTTACGGAAGCGCCGCGACAAATACGGGCGACAGAAGCGCCGCGACAAATACGGGCGACGGAAGCGCCGCGACGCCGCGACAAATACGGGTTACGGAAGCGCCGCGACAAATACGGGCGACTTTTTTTTTTTTTTTTTTTTTTTTTTTAGAAGCGCCGCGACAAATACGGGTTACGGAAGCGCCGCGACAAATACGGGCGACAGAAGC
>CABIWW010000028.1 GCA_902362435.1 Eubacteriaceae bacterium | reverse complement strand
TTTTCGTCTCCAGCCTCGGGAGCTCTGCTCCCTGCGACAGCTTGTCTATATTACCAAACTTACCCCTCCCTGTCAACCGCTTTTTTGTTTTTTCTCCTTCTTTTTTTCTTCCTCTCCCTTTTCCTCTTTTATACTCCCCCCTGCTTACCTCATATACCCCCTGCATACCCTTACCTGCTGACCTTTACATAAATATCTCACAGAGCTGCCGCTATTTCTGAAACAGCGATCAGTGTCGCTTCTCCGCTTATCCTGATCCTGCCCCTGATTTTGCATTTCGCAATGCAGATATCCAGATCATGATTGTCAGGCGTTCTGTCATAGCACAGGCTCAGAGCACTTTTCAGCAGGTTAAGCATTTTATCCACGTTACCCTTCTAACATCCGCGAAAATCGCCTCTATAAGCCGTATATGCCGTCCTGTGCACTCAAATTCATACAATGTGGTATGATCATCCTTCTGATACGTATGCCGTCATATTTATATCGGTTGATTTAAATGGATCTATTCTGATATGAAGCATCATCTTACTCCACTAACTTCAAAAAAGTCGACTCTATATACTCAGAAATTCATTCTTTGAAGGTCGTGTGGAAATTCTCTCTTTGATCTTTTTCTGCACAAACGGCTTCCCGTCTGTGCATTATTGCTTTGAAACATTTTATTTCTACATATCATTCAGATGGATTTTTACCAAAATACTTAATTCAAAGAATATTTTCGGGAAATTTCCAGCAAAAATACGCTTTTAGGCAATGCTGTGTAATATTTTTTGTCTCACGCCTCTTCTGCACAAATTTCAGCCCCGTTGTTTAATGATTCTGCGTTTGCTCTGATCCTACACAAAGCTGTAGTCATCTCAGGGATATATCAAGTGTTTTCACAATATTGACATAAAAAAATGCCCCCCGACCGTTTTGATCGGAGAGCAAAATTACTATTTTAACAAGCAATAGCCGTAGAGTGCCACGCGCTAAAGCGCTGCACTCCTGGCAAATGAAGTACCGCCGCTCTGGCTTCGCTCACGCTCGCCACTCACGGGGTCATCTTCACTTATTCTATGATCTCAGTTACAACGCCTGATCCTACTGTTCTTCCGCCTTCTCTGATAGCGAATCTAAGTCCTTCTTCGATAGCGATAGGTGTGATCAGTTCGATCGTCATTGTGATGTTGTCTCCAGGCATGCACATCTCTGTTCCTTCAGGTAACTGCAGATCTCCTGTTACGTCTG
>CABIWW010000027.1 GCA_902362435.1 Eubacteriaceae bacterium | reverse complement strand
GACAGTGTCAAGTTTCTGTAGGTTAAAAGATCGGAGACTGCCTCCCAGTATCCCATACTCTCAATAACCCGTATTTCCATATATCAGTTCAAGATGGCCGCTGATGCTGCACATCCTGTCTTTTTTTATGTTCTTATGGATCCTACACAACGATAAGATGATCCCTTATCGCCAGTTTCTTTATGATCTGTGATGAGATCGATCTCTGTATCTTGTCATAATATTTTCCGTTCGCAGCATGTCTCTTACTGCAGCTTCTCAGTATTTCTCCTACCAGACTTCTTTCCTTTCTGTTCCTCTCTTCTCTTTCAGTCTTCTGATACCTGACCAGCTGCAGCATGCTGCCTCTGTTGCAGTAATACGCTCTGAGCTTTCCCATGCGGTCAGCACCTCTCTTGCTCCATCCAAGCGGCCTGCTGCTCATCCTGCCGGCAAGCACATGGCTAACATGCCCCTCTGTGCTGCTTCCAACAACACCTTCCTTTCTCTCAAGGCGCACTTTTGCCGCTATCCAGTTTCCTTTGATATATCCTGCGCTTTGCCTGATACGTGCTGCATCAGCTCCATCACCATACTCCTTGAGTCTTTCGACGAGTTCATCGAATTCAGCCTTCGTTCCCGTTCGTATCACATCCCTCAGCATGCTTCTGCCATCACTTGCGCTGTCACCCAGATGGCTCGTCATTTTAGTCAGATATTTGTTGATATGATATTCATCCAGCACTTCGATCACCTGATCGAGCTTTCTTCGATGTCCTTTTATCCAGCCCCCTCCATCTGCATTAAGATAGATCTTTTTTATCGATCCCATATCATAGTGGCTTTCTATGTATTCGCTTACTTCATTCCAAAGCTCAGCATTTCTACTCCCCTCATATACTCCGCTGAAGTAACGAGGATTGATCAGCCTGTACCTTTTACTGCCCGGATTTTCGGGTCCGATACCCTCATAGACGTACACGAGCTTCACCTGGACATTGTTGTTCTTTCTTCCATCGCTTCCCCTTGCAATGTCGCCTTTTTGCATCAGGTACTGCAAAGATACATGATCTTCGTCTGCATCTATGTAAAGATACGGCACCTGTTTCTTCTTTTCCGGTATCCCGGCTTTCGGGAACTTGAGACTGTGAAGTCTGTTCATCACAGTTGATCTGCTGACATTCCCAAGTATGCTCACCTCTTCTGCGGCCCTTCGATATGAAGACTGCACAGCTTCCTCTATCATCTGAGCTTCTGCATCTTCTGTCATTCTCGCGCCTTCTTCGATACCCAAAACTCTATCGAGAAGATAAGTGCGCTTTCCGCTCCGTTTGTTTTTGTAGAGTGTTTTACGATATCTGATCTCACCTATCGATGTAAGCATCGGTTTCATGTCTCTTCTTACGATATTCCATTTGTCGATCCTGAGACCGCTGCTTCTGATCATCTCATCCATTTCCTCGAACGCATCCGAGATGTATGCGCAGGCATGTTTTAGGAATTCATCTTTGATTTTCCTGACAAACCCTGCGATATCCTGTGGATCCTCGAAAAATTCAGCGCAGATTTTATCGAGATTGATAGTGCCACTTTCACAAAACTGTTGTATACTTTTATACATAGAGAACCTCCTTGGTTAGTATTTTGTTTTGGGTTATTTAAATTCTAACACAAAAGGAAGTTCTCTTTTCTATTGATCTTTTTTTGACCTACAAATATTTTACACTAGC
>CABIWW010000026.1 GCA_902362435.1 Eubacteriaceae bacterium | reverse complement strand
GAAACATTCGGATATTTAACTCCTGACGAGTTCTACAGGCAGGGGAAAAACGAGGTTTGATACTCTACTTTTATGGGTGCACCTCAATCATTAACTTCTGCTCCTTTCATCCCGTTGCGTGTGAATTGATATGGCTATTATATCAAACAAACGTATCAAAAGCATATCAAATATAGGCAATATTGTCCTGTTTTTAGGGGGAGTGATGCGGAGATGGGGGTGCTTCGTTATTTTAGGGAAATTTTGACCAATATAAAAGAGGAGAACGAAATCTCCCCTTTAATGATTCATTCTCTAACATTCGGTGGAAACATTGTCTGTTTTTCGGCCGATGATAAACAGTATCACGCCCAGTACAGCGCCGCCCAGACCGCACCATCTGCATATGGATATCATCCCGTAGAAGTTACCCAGCAGTCCTTCGCCGTAAGTCTCCAGATAATATGCAGGACCCCAGGAACCTTCATACCAGGAGATGACAAAGGAGCCTATGAACATCAGCAGTCCGAATATCATGAAGAATATACCCATTCTCCAAACATCTCCCTGAGCCAGCTTTGTCTTGGGATTGATAGGATATTTTTTCGGATCTTTTTTGTAGAGTCCGCCGTAAAGCCGTTTGAATGCAACGTACGCAACCAGACCTGAAACAGTTATAAGGAAACTGAATGTAAAGAATTCAAGACCGTTTACCATTATGCCTATAAACCCTATAAGGAACATTCCGCCTATAACGTAAGCCTTGAGAGCTTTCCCGCCTTTTGCATACCATACTGTTCTTTCTTCAACAGGGTACTTTTTCCTTATTTTCAGGAAGGCAAAAGCCAGACCTACATAAAGTATAAACAGAACAGGCGAAACGATATTTACTATCATGGAAAAGTCAAAGTTTACGAATATAATAGTGACTACTGCCAGAATTATTATAGGCCAGAAAGGCATTTTGCTTTTTTTTGTAAGCTTTGACAGGAAGCCCGGACACAGGTTGTCTTCTGCAAGTATCAGGAAAAGTCTTGAACCGCTGGCGATTATTGAATTTGTCGTTGAGCATGAGGATACCACAGCCATTATCATAAAGGCAATTCCCAGAGCAGGGCCTGTATAATGGATGAGAACCGATGAATAATTGAGGACACCTTCCTCGATTCCCGTCCCCCAGCTTTCATAATTTCCCAGAGAAGCCAGACCGGCGATTGTCGGCAGCAGGAAATTAAGGGTTATTATTATGATGGAAACCTTCATGCCTTTAGGGACAATTTCCGGATTAGCGATTTCACCGCCCAGATTTGATATCTGTATGTAGCCGCAGTAAAGCCATATCCCTATGGCAAGACCGGTTCCCAGGCTGCTGACGATATCGGAGCTTTCAGGAATGAACGGCTCTATCGGATTGTAGTTCCAGTTGGCAAAACCAACGATGGTTACCAGGGCAAACATTACTATTATGATTATAGAGAAAATGGTGCTTAGTATGCTGACCTCTTTAAGGCCTATAAGGTTTACAATGGTCAGAACGACTACGATGGCAACCTTTATTATTGTAGCTGCCAGAGGTGTGAGTGCTATTACCTTTCCTATATATCCTACTGCAATAACCACGTATGCAGCCTGTCCCAGATAAATTGCAAGCATCAGCCACCAGTTCATGCAGAAACCCCACATTTCCCCGTATGCCATTTTCATCCATACATAAGGACCGGCGTCAACAGGAGCCAACGCTCCCAGTTCTGCTGTGTAGATTCCCATAGGTGCCGCCCACAGAATAGGGATTATAATCAGCAGTGCTATGGTCAGTCCCGGACCTACGCTTGGTATCATGTCTTCGACGCCGAAGGCTCCGGCAGCACACATGCAAAATATGAGAAATACTATTCCTGCCAGGGAAAATCTGGTTTTGTGCATTGTGGCGGAACCGTTTTCGGCGGTATGAGTATCAGGTTTGTTGCTCATTTTGCTCCTCCTTTTAAATATATAATTTCTTTCTTTTTCCGGAAAATGCACCACATTTGGGTATGTTTAGATTACAAGATGTTTTCAGAAAATTATATAATCTTCTTGCTGTTCGAATTGCCGATTTTTATGAATAGCATCTATTAGGGTCATATTATATTGCTGTTTTATTACAAATCTAAGGAACGACCGCAACAAAGACAGGTACAGCCTGCCGGACTACTTTATTCCCGGGAGAATACTTATGAAACAGAGACTCTGGCTTTGCAGATGAGTAAGGATATTGAGACTGCTTTCGGTAAGGAAGGCAGTCTCCTGAGAAAAAAGCCTCTGATCAAGGATACGTTCAAGGGTTTCGCAAATAGGAGCATCGCAATTGGCACATTGATGTATACGCCGGATTTCCGCAAGATAGCCCGGGTAGTCGGTCAGATTTATCTTGCTTATGGTTACCAGACTTCCCGCAGGAATAGTATCTGATTTTACGATAAGTTCTTTACTGTGGGTCAGATTAAGATTCCAGCAGAGAATATGGTGAAAGCTTCCGGCTTTTAAGAGGACATAATAAGTATCAATATATATGGCGTCGTAATCCTGTGCAAAAAAACGCAGAAGATAGTATAGCGGAGTTTTTATGAATTCGGCAGAATGGATGGACTCATCTTCCTTCGGAAGCCCCATGTTAAAGCGGCATCTGTGTCTGGTGACGATATTGTCCAGTATGTTTTTGATACTGCCGTACATGTCGGTACTGCCGGTGCTATCTTTCTTCTGGCTATGACTGTCTATGATTATTTTTACAGAAGAAAAATATTTCTGTACGAAGTCCGGAGTCAGAAGCTCGTTTTGTGAGAAAAAAACGTCAGAAACATCAAGCAGATCCGGGTTGTGACAGGCAAGCTCCGGATAAATATGAAGAGATGTATCAAAATTTATTTGGTCTATACGAATTGTCTGGCTTACAGGTTCTGTGGGAAAATCAACAGAGGCTGTTTTCAAAATGTCAAGATTTCCCCGTATAATTGCGGCAAAGTCAGAGATTTCAAACATTTTAACAGCAGGCTCCATTTTTGAAATGGTTTTGCCGATATATTTTTTTCTGTACTCCTGCGGAGGCATGCCGAACCAGAAGGCAAAGTGCTTATTATAGTATGAAGAATTGGAAAAGCCTGAGCTGAGTGCAATGTGAGATATGGAAAGATCAGACGTCAGAAGGTCGTATTCCGAGGTTTCCACACGAACCATGTTTATAAAATCTCTGTAGTTTATGCCTATTGTCTGTGAGAATAAATGGGACAGATAGTAAGGATTAAGATTTTGCCTGGAGGCTATCTCTTCAAGGGTGGAAGGCTCCACATAGTTTTTGTAAATATCGTCTATTATTTCACCCAACCGCTCGGTTTGCCTCATATCCTGAAGCCGTTTGTAAACGAAGGCTTTGTTTTCCTTATCCACTGTAAAACCCCGGAATTCACGGTAAATGATTCCGAATATGGTTTTCAGTGTTTTCTTTACACGGCTGTGAAAACCGTCGGTGCGCTTTAAAAATTCATCAAGCAGCACAAAAATACAGTATTTAAGCTGAAGCTGCTGATTGTTATAAAGCAGCAGGGTTTTGTCTGTAGGCATGGTGATGACAGCAGTACGTATGTTGGGAAATATTTTTTCCAGATACTCGATGTTGACGCTTAAGATAAGAACCATATTACTGCTGTCTTCGGAGCGGAGAGAATGTATGTCCTCGCTGTGGATATAACGAAAATCATTCTTTTTAAGGCGATATGTTTTAAACGTCAGATTAAGATCCACCGTGCCTTCCAGCACATATATAAGCTGGATATCAGGATGCATATGTATTGGGTAATTTGATATGGAGGCAATTTCGATTTTAGCCGGCAGATCTTTTTCGTAAGTTATTTTTTTCAGCATAATGTACCTTAACCTTTATAGAAATTAGTTGCTATTTGTCAATACATTATATGAAAATGGAGCAAAAAAGACAAATGCTTTTTCTGAAAATTAAAAGATTTACGTATAAAATTAATTGCAGTATATTATTATTACAAAAAATAAAACGAAATTTAGTGCCTCGGGCATTTGGATGCCGGCAGAATAGGGGGATAGTATGAATTTAGTATTGAAGAGTACATGTATTTTTGACAGTGTGGGCGATGAACCGTTTGCAGGGTACATAGAAGTTGAAGACGGCAAAATCAAATCTGTGACAAAGGGCGAAACAGATAAGTTTAACGATTCGTCTGCGTACAATGTTAAGGACTGTGGTGACAGAACCATAACGGCAGGCCTGATAGACGGGCATATACATCTTTTCCTCGGGTCCTTGTACAACGCCACTGTGGATATTTTCTATACAGAAACGGAAGATGCTGCGGCAAAGAAGCTGTACGAATTTTATAAAGACCGTGACGATGAGTGGATTCTGGGCTTTAGATGGTCAAACTACAGATGGCCTGATGCAAAGCTTCCGACCAAAGAGACTCTTGACAAATATTTTCCTGACCGGCCTGTTATCGCATTCAATGACGAGCTTCACGCAGTATGGGTAAACAGTAAGACACTGGAAATCTGCGGTATAAACAAGGATACACCTGATCCTGCGGGCGGCACTATAGAAAGAGATGAAAACGGCGAACCGACAGGGTATCTGCTGGAGCAGCCTGCTATGGAAATGGTTACAAAAGCGGCTCTCGACGTATCACCTGAAAAGGAAGAGGAGCTGATAGAGGGGTTCATAAAAATGGCGCATACCAAGGGCGTCACATCGGTTGGAGCAGTGCATGTCCTGAAGATAATGAAGAATGAGGCCTGCAGACGACTTGAGGAAAAGGATAAGCTCAAGGTGAGAGTTTTCTTTGCGCCTCATATGGAAATAGATATGGACGAAGCTCTCCGGCTTAAGAAGGAGTATACTTCAGATAAGCTGAAGTTCCTGGGATTAAAGGGTTTCATGGACGGAACTCCTCTGGGTTATACGGGATACATGGTTGAGCCTTATACAGATCGTCCGGGATTCCGCTCAGAGCCTCTTGTGGATAAAGAGTGGCTGGAGGCAAAGAGCAAGGAGTGCTACAAAAATGATATTGCAATGAGACTTCATGCCTGCGGAGACGGAGCGGTAAGAATGGCTCTGGACGCCTTTGAAGCAGCCAGAAAGGAACTGGGCGAAAAGGATATCAGAAACACCATCGAGCATATAGAAGTTATTCATGAGGATGACATTGGCAGATTTGCGCAAACCAACACCATAGCCAGCATACAGCCATGTCATATGCTGATGGAATCACTGGAAAAGCATCCTGTTTTCGACATGCTGGACGAAAAAAGAGTACGCCTGTCATGGATGGGCAAAACCCTTGAGAAAAACGGAGCTAAAATGGCTTTCGGAACAGATTTCCCTATCGTTGACCTTGATCCGGTAGATTCTGTATACAGAGCCGTAAAGAGACGTATGGAAGACAATCTTCCTGAGGGAGGATGGAATCCGCAGGAAAGATTCACAGTTGCAGAGGCGCTTAAAAACTCCACTGCAGGACCTGCATACATGATGCACATGGAAGATAAGCTGGGAACCATTGAAGAAGGAAAGCTTGCCGATATAAACGTATTCAGCCGCAATATATTTGAGGATATTGACGATATGCTTTCCACGAAGACAGTGATGACCGTGTTTGACGGAGAAGTTGTGTACGATAAAATGTAAAATCAAAACGAAGCCAGTGCCCCTGAATTTATGAAGATTCCTAACAACACAGAAAAATTTTGTGCTGTTAGGGATTTTTTCAATAAATGCCTTTGCAGGGATCCCGGCGCCTCAACAATAAATTATATGAATTTTGTTGATTTTGTGATATAGTCTCGAGTTTGACAGTTACAGAACATAAAAACTTCGCAAACCGTTGAAATTAATGGGATGCGAAGTTTTGTTGTTGAAGCGAAAATGTGGTATTTTTTATGCTTTCCCTATGTTGCTTAATATTTTTTTCATAGTTTTGGAAGAAATGAATTCCATGTCCGTTCTAAAGTCGAATGCCTCATGCAAAGCATCGGTAACAGGTGTTCTTGTATATGCACTTAAGTATCCAAGGTTTCTGAGATGATATACATTCATAGTTCTAAGTGTTTTGAGAAGCTCCTCATCTGTGAACTTACCATCTGTTTTTTTAGCCATGATTCTTAGTGTGAGTAGAGAAAGAAAACAAGTGAGAAAATGTGCAGTTATCCTGTCATCGTTTCTTAAATATACCGGTCTGGCCTTAAATTCATTTTTCATTGTCCTAAAAGCAGCCTCGACCTGCCATCGCATTTTGTTTATGTGGATAATATCGCTGATGTTTTTATCGAGGGTAGTACAAACAGCGTATAGTTCATCAAAACGTGACTCGTTGGATATTTTATCGGCATCAAGAAGAAGAGCCTTTTTTTCTGCAACTTCACCATTTGCTGAAAAGCTGAGTTCTGTAATGAAACGTTTAAGTGAAGACTGGTTTTCGTTGATGCGACTCATGTAAAGGCGGCTGCTAACAGAAAGAAATCAAAAAAGATTCTTGTTGCCAGGAAAACTGCAAGATTT
>CABIWW010000025.1 GCA_902362435.1 Eubacteriaceae bacterium | reverse complement strand
CGGCGGCTGCACGCCGCCGGACACCTCTGCGGCGGCCGGACTGCCGGTGCCGGACGCATCTGAGACATCAGACGCCTCGCAGACATCTGATCCGCCTGACGTGCTCATGAGTGCCTGCCGGCAGGGGTCTGCAGCATTTTCCATAAAAGAAAGTGCGGCCAGGTGGTTGGAAAGGTCGTGGCGCAGCGACCTGATGCCGCTGTGGAGGCTGGACGCGTTGGTGTAGTAGTCGAGCAGCATCCTGTTTTCGAGTGACTGTATGTACTGCAGGCGGCGGCTTTGGAATGCGGTGAAGACCAGCAGAATGATGACGATCACGGTGGACAGGATCAGTGCGCAGTTGCAGTCGAATGTGGCTGTTTTGAAATAGCTCAGGGTCACCGGGTTGTCGATGTAATACTTGTTTGTTTTGAGCAGCAGGATCTGTTTGGTGACGAATCCTACGAATGATGCGAGGAAAATGAACAGACAGACATTGTCAGGGATCCGACGCAGAAGGTCGTTGACTTTTTTGCCGAACAGGTAGTAAAATGCGGGCACCTGAAGGAGGCCGATGAACATGCAGATGACGCTGATCACGCAGCCGGCGGGGTAGTCGGTGTATATTTCGGTGCCGGGCGGCAGGAATCTCCGCTGCAGCAGCTCGGCGACGATGAACATCGGCATTATCGGAACGGTCGAAAGTAAGTCGTAGTAGATCTCGGCGAGGAGGTAGTTGCGCGGGAGATATCCGTTGCCGAAGACGCCGACTATAGTGAACAGTATGAATGTGTTTACAGCATGGATCATCATATGTGCAGCCTGCAGCATCGAGGATGTCTGATACAATGGCAGGATCTCGATCGTGTAATTGGCGGAGTCGAAGATCATCGTGTAGATCACGATCAGCCAGAAACAGAATTTCCGGTGTTCTTTGACACCTACGCATTTGAATACGAAGAAAAGCTGTATGCATGTGAATATCATTGCGCGGAGTATTACGCTTGAAGCCTGCCATATGAGCATGTGTCTGGTCCTTTCGTTTGCCGGTTTGGTTTCGGTTACGGTTTTGGTTTTGGTTTTGTGTTTTGGTTTCGGGTTTGTGTTTGCGGGGGGGTATTCCGGTCTTGCTTTGCCGTATCCTGCCCGGGCGGCGGCCGATGCCGCCCGGCGCTGACTTAGCGTATCGCCGGCCTGCTGTGCTGCCGGATCGGTGGCCAAGGTGGTTCAGGTGGCCAAGGTGGTCCGGGGCGAGGCGTCGGGATCGATCCTCTGCAAAGCATATGACGGCAGCACCCTGTTCATAATATATAAATTATAACATCTCGACAGGATATGCGGAACTACAGAAAAGCTGAAATCGCGTAACTGATCAGTGATGATGGGTGGCCGAGTGCGTGCTCAGAACCGGGCAGCTATACGGCAGCTCGTTTTACGGAGCATTGGCAGGATTGTATGGCCGGCACACAAGCACAGGACTGCAGTTTGTGTAGAAATCAGGTGTTTTGATAATATCTGCACAATGGAGTCTCTGTCTGTATCGATATTCGTGAAGAGGAAAAATTAATACACAAGGAATCCCGGATTTTTACCAAAAACAAGCCGATTTCATCTGATTTGGGGGTGTTTTTATCATTTTGGCGATTTTCCTTGTGTAGATGTTTCCTGCCTTCACATCATCATGCACAACTCAAACACTGATTGTGCAGGATTTTTCTCAACGTCGAAAAAATACACAGGAAATCACGCGATTAAAAATGGTAAAAACTTTTACAGAGAAGCTCTTTATAAAAAGAAGGCGGATTCCCGGTATTCGGGGTCAAGCCGGGCTTTCAGGCGCCCTGTCGTATCGATACGACAAGTGCATATCCGTCCCTGTCTTTTCTCCAGACGGCGTCTCCGCCGTGACTCTGTGCGATGAGTTTTATCAGGCGGAACATCGTGCCATGTCTGAGAAGCGGCAGGCGGAGCGGTTTCGGGCGATGGCTGGTGGCGGCGTCTGCAGAGGCGGCAGGGTAAACTGCGAGGTTCGAAGTATCTTTCGGTCCGGCGTCGATTCTGAGTGATATTTCTGTGCTGCCGTCGCCTGTCTCTGTCGTTATGCAAAGCGCACTCGCGGGGATCTGGTGTTTCTGCATCACGGTCGTTACATAATGATGGATCTCGTATTTTTCGCGGTTGGAAAGTGTGTCCGTGTCGATCCGGCTCCAGGCTGTCTGCGCAGCTATCTGGCGGTCGATCTCGCTGCATGCGTCGAGCAGGCTCCGGCGGTAGGCGTCACGGGAGTCGTTTGAGTCGCCCGGTATGACCGGTGTACTGTAACCGCAGAATGCATCGCCTGGAACACCGGTCGCGAAGCGACCTGGATCGTCCGGGGCGCAGAGCGCGCCGGCACCGCATAACGCACGGCGCGAAGCTTCAGCGTAGCGCCTTGGATCGACCGGCGGCGTGCAGCCGCCGGTCTCCTCTGACTCACCAGCCACACCTGACGTGCTCATGAGAGTCTGCCGGTCCAGACCTGCGGCATTTTCCCCCATACTCATAAAAGAAAGCGCGGCGAGATGGTTGGACAGATCGTGGCGCATGCTGCGGATGCTGCTGTGGAGCGAGGAGACATTGTTGTAGTAGTCGAGCAGCATGGCGTTTTCGAGGTCGATTATGCGGGTCATCTGCTGGCGGAGAACTGTTGCGGTCAGCATCAGCACTATTATGAAAATGAGCAGCATCATCAGAATGAGTGCGATATTCGAGGTGGCGATGCCGTTGTCGCCCCGGCTGGTCGCATATGTGACATGCACGTACAGGTCGGTTTTGAGCAGGATCACGCTTTTAATGACGCTGATCACGAATGAGGTCAGGAGGAACAGCAGACATGCGATGTCGGGGATCCTGCGCAGAGCGGGGATCAGATATCTGTTGAAAAGCCTGCAGACCAGTATGACAGTCAGGAGCAGGACAGCCCATGCGATAGTATTCGCAGCGGTTTTCGGCAGTGGTGAGGCGTAGCCGCCGGGTATGCTCGGATCGTTAAGCAGACCGTAGTGTCTCAGGAGGAGATCGTGTATGATGTGGTGAGGCATGAACGGTATTGTCGTCAGCAGGTCGCAGTACAGGAAGATCACGATAAAATTGCGCGGTAAATACCCTTCGGCACATGTGGCGATCACGGCCAGTATTATAAATGTTTTGAACATGTACACCATATAATCGGCCAGCTGCAGCGATAATGAGCTGTTATAAGATGGCAGCATCATCAGGGCTGTGCAGATGCTGTCGAAAACCAGTGAAGTCACTGCGATCAGTATGAATGCGGTTTTTCTGTGGTTTGTGATGCCTATGCATCTGAAAGATATGTACAGGAAAACGCATGCGCTGATGATCATGGTCATGATGTTGAGTGCGATCGTGGGTGCTGTTAGGTGCATGGCGTTTATGCAGGACATGTGCGAGTCTCCTTTTCTGTGCGAAGTACGGGTTTGTGTGTGCGAGGTGCGGGTCTTCTGCAGAGCGCGGGTCTACCCCAGATATCTGAGGAATGCTTCTTTTGCTTCGTTATAATATGTTTTGCTGACCGGGATCTCGATCTCGGATACAGAATCTGCTCCTGCCTCGATGCGGTCTGCAGCGGTGAAGTCGGGAGAGATGATGAATTTCCGGCCTCGCATCTCAGAAACATATCTGAAGTTCACGACAAAGCTGGTGTGGCACTGGAAGAAAAAGCTGTTCAGCTTATCCGAGAAATCCGAGAATTTGCCGTAAGCCCTGTAGCTCTCGCCGTCAGAAGTGTGAAAAAGGATCAGGCGGCGGTTTTTTTCAAGATACATGATCCCTGACTGAGGGATACGCGTGACCCCCTGTTTGCTGATTATGGAAATAAATTCGCTGCGTGTCGCTGCCAGGTGGCTGCGGGCAGTTTCGAGCGCAGTCAGCAGACGTGCCGAGTCCACCGGCTTTCTGAGAAAAAACACGTGCTCCACATCGTATACCTGGAGATAGTAGTCATCGTAGCCCGAAACGAATACTATCTGCATGTCAGGGCAGCTTCGCAGCAGTCTGCCGGACAGCTCGATGCCGGACTCGCTTCCGAGCTCGATGTCCATGAAAACAAGGTCGTAGCGGGTCGTTTCCGCTGCAAAGGCAAACTTGTCCGGATCGGTGAAGATATCGATCCCGTCTATGCCGGCTGAGGGAAGATGAAGTATTTTCTGCTGTAAATCTCTAGCAGTGTTGGCATCGTCATCGCAGATGGCGATATGCATGGTTTTCAGACCTCCAGTCATATATATCGTTAAATTTGCTTAAAAGTTTATTTATCAGAAAATATTATGGCACAGCTCAGGGAAAAAGGCTATAGGGGGAATGTAAAAAGTCAGGCGGCTGTTAAGCCGGGGAATTTTGTCTGCGGTGTTTGCGGATTCATATCCGGGCGATGAGGGGCGTATCAGTATATGCAAAGAACGTAAACTGCTGCTTCACGTTTCGCCTGTAATTTATTCGAAAACCATATTGACCTGTCCCTCGCGCCACAGTTTATAATGATGTAAAAACAAATTTTTCGAAAATTCACGAAACGGCGCAGCGCATGCTAAGAGCACAAGATCAGTACAAGCGGTGCAGATGAAAAGGCAGAGGCACAGTATATAGTATATGCGCCGCAGAAGCACGTCAGTGTGCAAACCGTGTGGAACACAGAAAACGTGATCAAAATGTAATCTAAAAAGTTCAAGGGAGGTTCAAATGAAAGCAGACAGGATCTTTGTAAACGGATATATCTATACCGTAAATAACAGGAGCGAGTGGGTCGAAGCAGTCGCGATAAAAGGCGACAAGATAATATACGCAGGCGACGAGGCGGGTGCGCGCGCTTTATGCGATGAAAACACCGATGTCACTGACCTGGCAGGAAAGATGATGCTGCCGGGCTTCATAGACGGCCACTGCCATCCGGTGCTGGCGGCGCATTATCTATGCGGAGTGTATCTGCAGATCGAATGGGGCGTCGAGGAATGTCTGGCCGAGATCAGAAAATATGTAGAGGCGAATCCGGACAACGAGACTTATTTCGGCATCGGTTACGCTGAGTGGATATTTGACGAGAACGGCCCGAAGAAGGAACTGCTGGACGCTATCTGCGCAGACAAGCCGATGATGATCCTCGGCAGCAGCGCTCACGAGGCATGGGTCAACTCAAAAGCGCTCGAGCTGGCAGGCATAACGAAAGACACACCGGATCCGATACCGGGATTCCATTATTTCCACAGAGACGCTGAAGGCGAACCGACAGGACACCTGCTGGAAATGGGCACGCAAAACATGATAATGGAAAAGATAAATTTCTTCGATCGCGATACGATAGAGCATGTTATGCAGGAAGCGTCGGATGGATACGCTGCGATGGGCGTGACTTCCACATGCGATATGGGGATGCAGGAATTCGGTCTGAAAGTGTACTATGAAACACTCCCTGAAATGATAGACAGCGGCATCTACAAACAGAGATTCTTCGGCTGCGGACAGATGGTGGCTGAAAAAGGCGATGAAGACGTCGTTCTGCCACGCCTGATAGAATACAGCCGGAAATATGACTCGGATAAATACAATATACATTTCTTAAAGATAATAAACGATGGGACTCTTGAGACGAGATCAGCAGCGCTCGGCGAGCCGTACGATGAAGACGGATCGATGGTACAGCCGCTCTTTACACGGGAAAAGATCGCAGAAGTCGGCCTGAAAGCTGCAGCGGCAGGTCTCGACATCAACGTTCACGGCATCGGCGACGAAGCGATAAGCGGCACGCTTGCGATGGCGAAAGCGATACGTGAAGCAGGCTATAACGACTGCCGTATCACGAATTCTCACTGTGATTATGTAAAGGATGAGGAGCTCGGGCTGTTCGGCAAATACGATGTGCTCGCAAACACCACATGCGTGTGGCATTACGGCAATCCCGACATGGAGGCGGTGATCGGAGACAGACAGAACCGCACTTTCAGGATCAGGACGATGATAGACGGCGGCTGCCGTATGGGACAGGGATCGGACTTCCCGGTAGACGAATTCGGCAGAGAACCGCTCAAAGGCATCGAGATGGGCTGCACCAGACAGCTGTTCGATCATCCGGAGCTGCCTGTGCTGAAACCGTACGAAGAAAAGCTTTCTGTCGATGACGGCATACGAAGCTACACGATAAACAACGCATATCAGATGCACATGGACGACAGGCTCGGATCGATCGAGGCCGGCAAGTACGCCGATCTGGTAATACTTGAGAAAAATCTGTTTGACGTTCCGCTCAATGAGATACATAATATAAAGGTATGCGAAACGATAATGGACGGAAAAACGACGTACAGCAATTACTAGAGCCGGCGGCAGCCGCGCCGGTTTGCACACGCACATACACATGCAGCGGCGGCATAGGCAGAAGCAATGCCTGTTTGCATGCGGAGCCCAGTCGGCAAGGTACGGGCGAGAGCTCGTGTAAATGCGTACGGTCGTGAAAAGGAAGGCAGATATGAACGCGGAACTGGAAAAGATACTCGAAGGATACAGAGATGAGATGGTGGAAAAGCTGCAGGAATTCATCAGGATAGAGTCTGTAGCTGTAAGCAAAGGTGCGGAGTGCACGCAGGAAACGCCTTTCGGGAAAGGCTCGGCAGCGGCTCTGGATTTCATGATTGAGCTCGGCAGGGAAAAGGGCTTTGCGACCAGAAATTATGACAACATGGTCTGTGAGCTGGATTTCGGTGAGCGAAAGGATGAGGCTGTGGGCACGATAGGACATGCGGACGTCGTGCCGGCAGCAGGAGTCTGGGAGTATCCGCCTTTTGGAGGAGAGATCCACGGCGGCAGGATATACGGACGCGGAGCCATGGACGACAAGGGGCCGACGCTTGCAGCGTTTTACGCGGTCCTTGCGATAAAGGAAAGCGGGCTGCCTCTTTCAAAAAACATCACGCAGATCATCGGAGGTCATGAAGAGGGGGGATACTTTCCGTGCCTGAGGCATTATATAGAAAACGCGGAGCGTATACCGGCGCACGGCATCGTGCCGGATTCGTATTTCCCGATATGCTTTTCGGAGAAGCATTTTGCCGGACTGCAGTTCACTGCGGGTGAAAGGCGGCAGGCAGTTCCGGTATCGGAAAGCGCAGACGTTCGGGGAGCTGAGGGTGCTGAGAGCGCCGCAGGGAATGCAAATGCTGCGGATCTCGTGAATGCAGGCGGTGATTCGGGCGCCGCAGGCATCGCCGGGGCTTCAGGAACTGCAGGGATTTCAGGCAGAGCAAGGCGAAAGCTTATCCTCAAAAGCATCACCGGCGGCGACGCACTCAACATAGTACCGCCGTGGGCAGAAGCTGTGTTCTGCGACGAGGACGGAAACGTGGTGAGAACGATCAGAGAAAGCGGCGTGGCGGCACATGCATCGATGCCGGAGCAGGGTGAAAATGCTATCGCGAAGCTGCTCCGGAAACTGGCTCAGATGGAGTTCGAGCCGGCAGATATCTGTGAAGCGGTAAAAGAGCTGCCGAAACTGATGTGCCGTGACACCAACGGCCGCGGCATAGGCATCGCAGTGAGCGACGTCACGGGAGAGACGACGAACAACGTTGCACTGATAAAATACAGCGACGGCAGGCTCTCCATAATATCGAACGTCAGACTGCCGCTTTCGCTCAGCCGCAGAGAGATGGAAAATCGCATCGCGCGTGTTCTCGAGGGCAGTATGTGGAGCTGCAGGACTACCGGTTTTCTGGAAGGATTTTATATAAATCCGGAGGATGAACCGGCGAAAACGCTCATCGATGTCTACCGCGAAGAGTCAGGGGATACGAAGTCGCAGCCATTTGCCAACGGCTGCGGATCGTACGCGCGGCTGCTTCCAGGATTCATCCCGTTCGGCATGGCGCAGCAGAGCGGGTCGCTCCCTTTCCACGTAGAGAACGAATACATAGAGATCGAAGAATTTCTGGAGACTGCGAAGATATACGCGGAAGCACTGTACAGGATGGCAAAGTAAAGCTGCAGCAGCAACCGCTCTTTTTTGGTCGATAAAATGAAAAAATAATGAAAAAATACAGCAGGACGGTCAGTGAAGCTTGACGTCCTGCTGTATTGTGATGAGGCCACCCGAAAGGTGGTCTTTTTGCTCGGAAAAAACAGAAAAAGCGCGATGGAAAATATTGACAAATGACTTGCGGTGATGTAGAATGAGTGCATGGTAAATAATGTAAAAGCAAGCGGCGAGTATCGAAAGTGCAAGGGCTGGTTATACGGGGGAATGTAAATGGGAGTAAAACATACATATAAAGATGGAGTTTTCAGGCGGCTTTTTAATGACAAAGAAAAAATATTGGAGTTATATAATGCGTTAACAGGGGAAAATTATCCGCCTGATACTGACGTGAAGATAGTAACGCTGGATAATGCGGTATTCGGAGATATGAAAGATGATCTGTCTTTTATGATAGAGGACCGGTTCATAATATTGACAGAACATCAGTCTACGATAAATCCTAATATGCCGGTGCGTGAATTGTGCTATATTGCTAAACAGCTGGAAAAGCTGGTATTTTCAAAAGCAATATACAGTAAGCGACTTATAAAACTGCCGACACCGGAATTTTATGTGTTTTATAACGGTGCAGAAGATTTTCCGGTGTGCAGAGAACAGAAGTTATCGGATGCATTTGCTGTGAAATGTGATAAAATATCATTAGAGCTTAAAGTAAAAGTGATAAATGTGAATTATGACAAAGGTGCCGAAATACTTAGCAGATGCAGGTCGCTGAATGAATACAGCAAGTTCATGTATATGATACGTGAGAGGCTTTCTGAAGGTATAGAAGTAAAATCCGCGATAGAAGAAAGCATCCGAATATGTATGAAAGAAGGTATCCTTGACGAATTTCTAAAAAAGAACGGAGGGGACATACAATGTCATTAAGTTAAGCGACATTGGACCGGGCGTTTCTTAAAACAACAAGACAGAGTATATCTCAAAAAGGTATGCTCTGTTGTTTT
>CABIWW010000024.1 GCA_902362435.1 Eubacteriaceae bacterium | reverse complement strand
GATATATGGAAATACGGGTTATTGAGAGTATGGGATACTGGGAGGCAGTCTCCGATCTTTTAACCTACAGAAACTTGACACTGTCATCAGAACAAAAAAAGTTTGTTAATATCCCTTAAAAGACTTATAATATAAGTTGTAAATCATTTTCAAAACAAACAGGAAGTTAAGGCTATGCACGAATATCCAATCACAGAACAGATCATAAAGATCGCAGGCGATCACTGCAGAAAAGCGCACGGCTCAAAGGTGACCAAGGTCAGTCTCGTGATCGGCGATTACTCCGGTTACGTCGGTGAATCCGTACAGATGTATTTTGACATAATATCACAGGACACCATATGTGAAGGCGCACTCGTCGACATAACACATGTGAAACCGAAGCTCAGATGCGCCAAATGCGGAGAACTTTTCGAAAAGAAGCCGATGACTTTCGACTGTCCTAAATGTGACGGTCAGGGCGAGCCTACTGAGATAGGAAAGGAATTCTATATAGAAAGCATCGAAATAGAATAACGCACAGCATTTCCGGCAGCAGCGCATCGCAGATGCCCTGCCGGTATTCAGATAATCAAACGGAGGTAACAAGTAATGCACGATATCAGAAAAATAAATGTTATGGAAGGCATCCTCGACGAGAATGACCATATTGCAGAACATGTCAACGAACATATGACATCGCACGGAGTGCTCGTTGTCAACGAAATGGGAGCGCCGGGAGTAGGAAAAACGACATCGCTCAAAAACATCGTCAAGCACCTCGACGTCAAGCCTTACGTTATCGAAGGCGATATCGAGTCAGACATAGATACCCAGGATCTCAATTCTCTGGGTATCGAAACGCACCAGGTGAACACTCACGGCGAGTGCCATCTTGACGCACCGCTGATTGAGCATGCCACAGAGCATATATCATTCAGTGAGCCGGGAATACTGTTCATAGAAAACATCGGCAATCTCGTGTGTCCCGCTGAATTCACTATCGGTGAACATGTGATGATGCTGATTTCCACAGTAACAGAGGGCAGTGACAAGCCTTACAAGTACCCTCTCGCATTCGAAAAGGCAGATATCATCCTGCTTAACAAGGTCGATCTGATCCCGTATCTCGATTTTGATGAAGAATACTACATGAAAGGTGTCCGCGCACTGAACAAAGACGTTCCTGTATTCAAGGTTTCAGGAAAAACAGGCGAAGGTTACGAGGAGGTAGCTAAGTGGCTGCAGAACAAAGCGAAAGAATTAAACTCTGGGGAATAGTCCAGGGAGTAGGATTCCGTCCATACGTCGCAAAAACAGCCGCACAGCTCGGCATGAAGGGGCAGGTCCTCAACATCGGAGGCCTGGTAGAGATAACTGTCACCGATACCCCCCTTCGGATCACTGAATTCATAGACACACTGATAAAGAATAAACCGGTTCCCGCTGAAATAGTCCATATAAAGCGGGAATCCGTCTCTTACAGGGAATTCGATTCTTTTACGATCATCAAAAGCGGCGCCGGTGATGACGAAGCCGCCATGCTCCCTTCAGATCTGGCGATATGCCCGGACTGTCTGCAGGAGCTTTATGACAGTGAAAACCCGCGATACCGGCATCCTTTCATAAGCTGCATGGTATGCGGCCCAAGATACACCATCATAGACAGGATACCTTACGACAGGGAGAACACTTCTATGGTGGATTTTCCTATGTGCAGTTTCTGTGAGAGCCAGTATACCGCACTCAATGACCGAAGATATCACGCACAGACAATTTCCTGTCATGAATGCGGACCTCAGCTCATCTGGAAAGAAAATCAGCATCATGCTCCTGATTCAGGCATCGATCAAATTTCAGGATCCGGGGATTTTTCTTCAGCCTCATGCAAAGCGGCACATATACGACGCGATGCAGCCGTGCTCGATCATGCCGCGGAAATACTGCGGAGCGGAGGCGTCATAGCATTCAAAAGCGTCGGCGGTTACAACCTGCTGGCAGACCCGCTGAACGACGAAGCTGTGACAAGACTCAGAAAGATAAAGAACCGCGAAGCCAAGCCTTTTGCAGTGATGTTCAGAGATACAGACCAGATAAAAGAATTCTGCTTCGTGAATGATACGGAGGAAAAGCTGCTGAATTCTTCAGCGCGCCCTATAATCCTGCTCGAGCACAGAGATCTCCCGTACGATGAGATCCGCAGGAGCCGCTTCATCGGCAGTTTCCTGCCCAGCTTTGCGGCACAGTACATGCTGCTCGACAGGATAAGCCCATTGATATTCACGAGTGCGAACCTTTCGGATATGCCGATGATAAAGGACGAATCCGAAATGGAGGCAATGATGGCAGCAAATCCGCTCATCGACGGCATGATATACAATACCAGACAAATCAGAGTGCGCGCAGACGACTCCGTAGTGCGCGTGATCGACGATCAGCCACAGATGATCAGACGTTCTAAAGGATACGTGCCTGTGCCGCTTTACATCGACTCTGCACCGTCCGGCAAAACCATGATATTCGCTGCCGGCAGCCAGCTCAAGAATTCGTTTGCACTGACAAAAGGACCGTTCACATACATCAGCCAGTTTTTCGGAGACATGGATACAGTCGAAAACCAGCAGCTTTACGAAAACAATGTATCGCGCCTCAAAGAGCTTTTCAGGGTACGCCCTGAAGCTGTCGTCTGCGACATGCATCCACTCTATTACACCACTGTGTTTGCGGAGAAATATGCTGCGGAAAACGGTCTTCCTCTCATAAAGGTGCAGCATCACCATGCCCACGTGGCTTCCGTGATGGCAGAAAACGATCTGAAAGGCAAAGTGATCGGAGTCAGCTTCGACGGCACCGGCTACGGCACAGACGATCATATATGGGGAGGCGAATTCTTTCTGTGCGAAAACGGGGATACAAAGCGGATGTCACATTTGAAATATATCGATATGATAGGCGGTGATGCTTCTGTAAAGGATGCGCGCCGCTCGGCTCTCAGCTATATACATGCATTTGAAAACGGCTATATGTCTGCCGATCCACCCGGAGCTGACATCGAAGGCTCGAGAGAGATCGCTGTCGACATTTCCGATATCATCGCATACGGCAGAGAACGCCTGTTATCCATGCCTGATGCAAAGCTCGTCACTGCTGCTCTCAGATCCGGCATCAATACGGTCAAAAGCTCCAGCATGGGACGGCTGTTTGATGGTGTCTCGTCGCTGCTCGGTATCAAAGATCACAACGATTACGAGGGGCAGTGTGCGATTATGCTCGAAGATGCTGCCGCATTTGCACAGAAACACCCGGGGGCAGACCCTGCCTCCGATCTCGCGCTCGCATTCCACCAGTCCGTCATCGATATGATAATCGACCAGTGCATGACGATACGCGATGAAAGCGGCGCTTCACAGGTCGCGCTCACAGGCGGTACATTCCAGAACAAGATACTGATGGAAGGTGTGCTGAAAAAGCTCAGAAGCCGCGGCTTCTCGCCGTACTACAATATTTCCGTCAGCCCTAACGACGGTGGCATCGCTCTAGGGCAGGCATATATCGCCATGCACAGACTGCGCCTGACATAAAAGCCTGATTCTATATGCAAGCATGAAAAAGACGATCTGTCCTTGATGTTCAGATCGTCTTTTTATTTCAGTTTATTTTACAGAAGAGCTGTTTCTCTCGCATCCAGTTCTTTGTAAGTGTGATATCTCGACTTCGCATTTTCTTCTGTGATCTCGAAGAGCTTTTCTGCGATATCCGGGAATTCCTTAGCAAGCGATGAATATCTCACCTGACCCATGATAAAGTCTCTGAAGCTTGTAGTCGGCTCCTTAGAATCGAGCTTGAACGGGTTCTTGCCTTCCTTCTTGAGATCCGGATTGTATCTGTAAAGGTGCCAGTAACCTGCATCTACAGCATCCTTTATGTTTTCCTGAGCCTTGCCCATACCCTTCTTGATGCCGTGGTTGATGCATGGAGCATAAGCGATGATGATCGATGGTCCATCGTATTTCTCTGCTTCTACGATAGCCTTCATCAGCTGGTTCTTGTCTGCTCCCATACCTACCTGTGCAACGTATACATATCCGTATGACATAGCCATGAGACCGAGATCCTTCTTCTTGACCCTCTTGCCGGCAGCAGCGAATTTAGCTACTGCAGCCTCAGGTGTCGACTTCGAAGCCTGTCCACCTGTATTTGAATATACTTCTGTATCGAATACAAGTATATTGATGTTTTCGCCTGAAGCGAGCACGTGGTCGAGGCCGCCGTAACCGATGTCGTATGCCCATCCGTCTCCTCCGAGAGCCCAGATCGACTTCTTAACGAGGTGATCCTTCAGATCCACGATAGTGCTGCAGAGCGCTTTCACTTCCTCATTGTCTGTCTTCAGATTTTCGATCGCAGCTAATACGTTTTCGCTCTTTGCTCTTGTTTCAGCTCCGTCGTTCTTGTACTCGATCCACTCTGTCATAGCTGTCTTGAGTGCATCGTCTACATCAAGCTCAAGCAGTTCTCTCATCGTCTCTTCGATCCTGCCTCTGAGCTGCTTGTCTGCCATTACCATTCCGTATCCGTACTCTGCATTGTCCTCAAACAGTGAGTTTGCCCATGCAGGTCCTCTGCCGTTCTCATCCTTGCAGTAAGGCATCGACGGTGCTGATGCACCCCAGATCGATGAGCAGCCTGTAGCATTTGCTATGATCATTCTGTCACCGAAGAGCTGTGTAACGAGCTTGATGTATGGAGTCTCTCCGCATCCTGAGCATGCGCCCGAGAACTCGATGTAAGGTTTAGCGAACTGGCTTCCCTTGACGCTTTCTTTATTTACTCTGTCTTCTTTTCTAGGAACACTGATTCCATATTCCCAGTTGTCCTTTTCCTTTTCCACCTCTGCAAACGGCTTCATAACAAGTGCCTTTTCCTTTGCAGGGCAGATATCTGCACAGTTTCCGCATCCCAGGCAGTCGAGCGATGAAACCTGCATTCTGTACTGGAGTCCTTCCATGCCCTTTCCTATTGCCTTGACAGTTACAAAATCTGCAGGAGCTGCGGCCTTTTCCGCTTCATCGAGAAGTACAGGTCTTATAGCTGCATGCGGACATACGAATGAACACTGGTTACACTGTATGCACTTGTCAGGCTGCCATTCAGGAATGTGCGCACCTACGCCACGTTTTTCATAAGCAGCTGTGCCTGAAGGGAATGTACCGTCTTCGATACCGTCAAATGCACTTACAGGCAGATCGTCTCCTTCCTGCTTGTTCATAGGGATAAGGATCTGTTCTATGAATTCAGGAAGCTCTACTTTTTCGCCTTCAGGATCTTCTGCATTTGCCCAGTCAGCAGGAACTTCTACCTTTCTGATAGCGGTGATGCCCTTGTCTACTGCAGCACAGTTCATGTCTACGATGTTCTGCCCCTTCTTGCCGTATGACTTGTTGATACCGTCCTTGAGGTAATCAACAGCCTTGTCGATGTCGATTACGTTGGTCAGCTTGAAGAATGCAGCCTGCATGATCATGTTGATCCTGCTTCCGAGACCGATTTGTTCAGCTATTTCTCCTGCATCTATCGCATAAAAGTTGATCTTCTTGTTTACGATATCTCTCTTTACCTTTGCAGGGAGATGCTCTTCCAGCTCAGCGTCTGTCCACAGACAGTTCAGCAGGAACGTGCCGCCTTCTTTCAGATCCTTGAGCATATCATACTGCTTTATGTAGGCCTGATTGTGGCATGCCACGAAGTCAGCGTTGTTGATCAGGTATGTCGACTGTATAGGCTTTTCTCCGAATCTCAGGTGGGAAATAGTTACACCGCCTGATTTCTTTGAGTCATATGCAAAGTAGCCCTGTGCATACATGTCTGTCTTGTCTCCGATGATCTTGATAGCTGTCTTGTTTGCACCTACAGTACCGTCGGATCCCAGACCCCAGAACTTGCACTTTATAGTGCCTTCCGGCTCCATTGCAACGCCCGGAACGTACGGCAGCGACAGGTTGGTCACATCGTCTTCGATACCTACCGTAAAGTGGTTCTTAGGCTCTGCATTGTTGAGGTTAGCGTATACAGCTTCGATCATTCCAGGGTTCGTGTCGTTTGAACCGAGGCCGTAACGTCCGCCGTATACCTTGATATCTCTGTCTTCATCGAAGAGCAGCGTCTTTACATCCTGGTAAAGAGGCTCGCCGAGTGAACCAGGTTCTTTTGTTCTGTCTAATACTGCGATCTTCTTTACAGATTCAGGCAGTACGTTCATGAAGTATTCCTTTACGAAAGGTCTGTAAAGTCTTACCTTGATCAGTCCGACTTTCTCACCCTGCGCGTTCATGTGGTTGATAGTTTCTTCTATAGTCTCGCATACCGAGCCCATAGCAACGATCACTCTGTCTGCGTCAGGAGCACCTACATAGTCAAACGGCTTGTAGCTTCTGCCTGTCATCTCGCTGACCTTGTCCATGTATTCAACGACAATCTCAGGGATAGCCTCATAGAACTTGTTCGATGCTTCTCTTCCCTGGAAGAATACATCAGGATTCTGTGCCGTACCTCTGATAACAGGGTGTTCAGGATTGAGAGCCTTGTCTCTGAATTCCTGTACTGCGTCCCAGTCTACCAGTTTCTTGAAGTCGTCATAGCTGAACACTTCGATCTTCTGGATCTCATGTGATGTTCTGAATCCGTCAAAGAAGTGAACGAACGGAACTCTTCCCTTTATAGCTGCCAGATGTGCGATACCTCCCAGATCCATTACTTCCTGTACGGATCCTGATGCCAGCATGGCAAATCCCGTCTGTCTGCAGGCCATAACGTCTGAGTGGTCGCCGAATATGCAGAGAGCATGTGTCGATACGCTTCTTGCTGCTACGTGGAAAACGCCAGGTAACAGCTCGCCTGCGATCTTGTACATATTAGGTATCATCAGGAGAAGTCCCTGTGACGCTGTGTATGTAGTGGAAAGCGCACCTGCTGCCAGCGATCCGTGTACAGCACCTGCCGCACCTGCTTCTGACTGCATTTCTGCTACTTTTACTGTCTGTCCGAATATGTTCTTTCTGCCATATGCAGCCCACTCATCTACTACTTCGGCCATTGTAGAGGACGGTGTTATCGGATAAATCGAAGCCACGTCAGTAAAGGCGTAGGATACGTGAGCCGCAGCCGTATTACCGTCCATAGTTTTCATTATTTTGTTTGACATAATTCCCTCCATTTAATTATGTGTATATTTTCTGCACAACTATTGATTCGATTCTATAGCACGCAACTTTTATGCCATAAGTAATCAATTCTTCAAAATACAGCATACTACTATAAACTGTACATCAACAAAGCATCTTTGTCAACCGTGTACATAAAATTATACAATATACATGTAAAACTTTATAATCGTTGAAATTTCAATATAAATGTAAGTATTTAGTAAAGTCTGCATTCTGCATACAGAACACTTTTTGAGCTGTATTTTTCTCTGACAATTATAACAATTTTGCTGTAATAAAGCAACTTGTCTCATGTTATGGGAACTATCATATTTTGTTATGTCTATACGCCATTTATTATAAGTCTTCCATAGTTTTCCATGATGTCGCCATGCGCTTTTTTACGCCTGCACAACAGCACATTTCTGCTCCGCTGTGCAACACATTTCCGGCGCGCCAGCAACAGCACATTTCTGCCCCGCTAACGCTTGTTATAATGGCGATTTGCTGTTATAATGAACGCTATGATAATATACGGCGTTGCCGCAATGTTGCGTTCATTGAAGCATGCTGCGACAAGCTTGCATGCTATAATTTCGCTATGATAATATGCGGCGTTGCCGCAATGATGCGTTCATTGAAACATGCTGCGACAAGCTTGCATGTTATAATTTCGCTATGATAATATACGGCGTTGCCGCAATGATGCGTTCATTGAAACATGCTGCGACAAGCTTGCATGTTATAATTTCGCTATGATAATATACGGCGTTGCCGCAATGTTGCGTTCATTGAAGCATGCTGCGACAAGCTTGCATGCTATAATAATTCCATTGATTGTAACGGCGTTGCCGTAAGGTAGGAATTATTGAAGCAGACTGCGACAAGCTTGTCTGCTATAGATATATTTGATAATTTAGGGAGCACTAAACGTTGAAAAAGATCAAGGGATGGAAACACGAAAAGGAATTTGATACAAGAACTCTGATACTGCTTTCCCCGGAAACCGAAGATGATGCTGAGGCCAGCGCCATCCCGGATGATGACTCCGGAGATCAGCAGAAAGACAGCGATATCAGCAGTAAGGAAACGCGTAAAGCCGTAGATCTGAAAGACCTCGCTGATGCCCAGAACAAAGCATCCGACGAGAAAGTGACTCAGGTTTATGAGCCACGCCCCCTCACTCCTGATGACGATATTTACGAAGATATCATCGAACAGTTCGCATCAGCACCTACCAAGCCGAAATACTGGTTTGAAGAATTCGGAGACTACTGGTCGTGCAGCTGCGGTCATATCAATAAAGGAGATCGCTGTAAAAGCTGCGGCCTTGAAAGAGAGCTTCTCAGATCGCTGTTCATACTGCACAAGCCTGCCGGAGCACCCGGCAAGCTGAACAAAAAACTCAGCAAGGCTGCAAAGGAAAAGATCGATCAGGAAGAAAGGCAGCAGGCCGACAAGGAAAACCGCCGCAGACAGCGTGAAGCTGCCGGCGATGACGGCTTGACCGTAGTTCCTATAGAAACCGACGACTCATCGGCAGAAGAGAACGATCTGCCGGAAGAGCAGGATGAGGTCACAGTAAATACATATGATCCATCTGAAGGAGCTGCAGAAAATGAGGATACAGCTGAAAGCAGTGATGCCGAAATGATCGATACCGCTGATCACGATGAAAATGACAACAGCAGTGACACAGCCGGCGACAGTGATGCCGGCAGTGAAATTACGGAAACCGATGAACCCGCTTCACCACCTTCAGCAGCTGCATCGAACGACAATAAACAGCAGTCAGAAGCAAATGCTATAGTACCCGTTCCTGCGCAAAAGAAAAAAGCACCTGCAAAGCCTGACGATAAAAAACGATTAAGCTTCAGGGCCAAGATAATCATCGCTATAGTCGCATGTATGATACTTATAGGCGGCTGCGGGACCGCCATCTATTATTATATGGCCGCACCGGCGATGCAGTATCAGGATGCACAGCAGCTTCAGGCAAAAGGCAAGTATGAAAAGGCTATCGAAAAATACAAAGCCCTGGGCGACTATAAGAACTGCAAGGAACTCATATGGGAATGCTACTGCAGCATGGCTGACCGGTATTTCAAAGAAGGAGAATACAACAAGGCGATAGATACCTACAACATAGCGATCGACCTTAAAGACGACCAGTCGCTTCACGACAAGATATGGAACTGCTACATAGCGATCGGCGACCAGCACCTGAACAACGGTGAATACGAAAAGGCACTCAGCACATACTATGTTGCAGCCGATCTCAAGGATAACGAAGACGTACAGGCAAAGATCAACCTGACCAAGTTCACTTATGTGAAAGCATACAAGGATGACAGAACAGCAAAAGTCGAAGAATACATGTCAGACCTGATGGCGGTAAAATACTCCGGCATACAGGAAATATACGATGAATACTATGCATGGCATGTATCTATCGTTGCCAATACTTCTGAAGATGACAATTCCTCGGATGTCAGCACAGTCAGCAGAAAAGATACGGTTTATTTCCACGCTACACTCAGCGGCGGAGAGCCGTCCGAACAGATCATGCTTTACTACGAAGTCACATGGCCGGGCGGCCAGAGCCAGATATTCGATCTCGACTCCACATGGAAAAGCGGATCAGTGATAACAGCCAGATTCCAGTATCCGATGCCGATATTCGGAAAAGAAGGCAAACTCACATTCAAGCTCTACGACAGAAGCACTAATGAACTGCTCGGCAGTGACACAGTCACATTCGAACACTGATATGATAAAATCCACAGCACCGTCGATCACAGCGGTGCTGTTTTCGTATAACCGGAATCCCGGTGCAAAGCTGCAGTTCTCTTTTACAAAAAACAAAACAGAGCCGCAGCCCGGTGTCTGGTCAAACCAGACTTTCCGCACTGCAGCCCCGTTCTGCGGGATCTACGAGCATAAATCCACATCAAGGTTATCATTAACAAGTTTTGTTGCAGGTTCCTTATGCATTATATACCTTTTTGAAAATCTCAAGGTACTGTTCTTTCGTAGCTTCGATAGGGTTCGAAGGATTGCATACATGCTTCGATGAAGCTTCTGCAAGATACTCGAAATCCTTAGGATCTATCACTTCAAATGAGCTGAGCTTCGGTATATTGAGCTCTTTGCATATATCTCTTATTACCTGTACTCCTGCCAGAGCAGCTTCCTCGTCTGTCTTGCCGTCTGTATCAACGCCCAGAGCTTCTGCAACATCTGCATATTTCTTAGGGTTTCCAGGGATACTGAATTCACTTACATCTGCAAGGAACATCGAATTCGTTACACCATGCGGTATATCATAGAATCCGCCGAAGCATTCAGCGATACAGTGTACAGCAGCTGTGTCAGCATTTCCGAAAGCAACGCCTGCCATCATCGATGCAAGCATAACAGCTTCCATAGCATCTGCATCTCTGTCATTTGCAGCCTTTACTATATTTTCACCTATCAGCTTTACAGCATAGATAGCGATAGCATCTGTCATTGGTGTAGCAACTGTCGAAACGTATGCTTCAACAGCATGTGTAAGTGCATCTATACCAGTTGATGAAATCAGTGAACCAGGCAGGCCATTGATCATGTCAGGATCTACCAGAGCAAGTATAGGAGCACACTTAGGGTCAAAGATATTTCCTTTGAGATGTGTTTCTGTATTGCTGATAACTGCATTGAATGTAACTTCACTTCCTGTTCCGCATGTCGTCGGTATGCATATTACAGGCACACTCTGCACATCCAGTTCCACATCGATCCAGTCTCTTGACGTTTTTCCGTTAGTCATGACTGTCGCCATCGCCTTTGCAGTATCCATAGCGCTTCCTCCACCCACGGCGATAAGCACATCTGCACCGGCATCAGCTGCGATCTTTGCACCTTTGTCACAGTCATAGTCACGCGGATTAGGCACAATGCCATCAAACAGCATACATTCGAATCCAGCTTCTTCTATATACCCCTTGATCTGGTCTGCCAGACCGATCTTGATTATTCCTGCATCAGTTACCAGCATCGGCTTTTTTAAACCTCTTGCCTTGATCTCTTCACCAACTTCTTTAACAACACCTCTTCCGAACATTATCTGAGTCGGAAGGAAAAATCCAAAGTTACCAATCATAATAAAACCTCCTAATGTTACTCTTTCCAGCTTGCTTCTGTCCGGCCCGGCCGGATCTCTTATCTACATGGACAATCTTGTATTGAGCCCTCTCGCACGCTCATTGGTCACGCCATAGTCGTCGAGATATGCGTATTTTGTATAGGTCCTGTCCTTATACATCATTTCAAGCTCCCATGCTTCTCTGTAAAATTTGACCAGCTTAACTCTGGTTAATTCACTGTCCATCGTCTTGTATGCCTTGAACAGGATCTGTCTCCTGATTGAATACTCCGCATCCTCAAGGATCTGTTCGAGACTGCCGCCATCCGGCAGAATGTTTCCTTCCATCGCACTTAATGACATCTCCTCCATAGGGATTTCTCCATCAGTCATAACGTCATAATGTGAAGCATGCATTTCATTTGCGTCATATACGACTCCCACGGTCCCGCTCTTGTCGAACACCTTGGACTTGTTGAAAAACACATTGCGCTTTACATTAAAATCATAGATCATGAAATAACACGGAACCCATACCTTACGCATTCCTGTCTGTCTGTAGTTCACAAGTTTCACCCCCAGAAGCTTTGGCTCCACCGAACGCATTTTGGCGTTTATCGCAGCTTCCTTGCTGTGAACCGTCTCTGTGACAAAAACCTTGTCTCTGCCGGGTTTTGCAAAAGCTCTTACTGCCGGCTTCTTAGCTTTACTGCTCATATGGTCTTCTAATCTTTTCATAAGTATGGCCTCCCTATGATATTTCTGCTGTTCATATCCAGCATACACAATGGCTGCCTGAGCGGCAGGTAGCGCCCCGCACGACCCTCCCACCGCTCATACAGATAATAACTGTCAAATATTTCAGCCCTTTATTCCTCTGCCTCCTCGCTGTCGTCACGGAATATGCCTTTGCGCACTTCGAGAAGATAAGCGATCAGTACTGCAGGTCCTGCGATCAGATTAAGTATCGCGAGGATCCATCCATACCAGTTGTATCCGCCGATCATCGGTGTGATAAGGTAGATCGCACTGAGTACAAACAATATTATAAGCGATATCACTGCAGCTTTATTTGTTTTTTTCTCCTTCATCTTTACACCTCCGATACTGAATTGCTCTCCAGCGATCCGCCGTCCTTCTTATATGTAGCATTACATATTATGAAGTACAGGATAGCACCGGATACTGATACTACGATACTTGTAGGCAGTTCCCAAGGGCATCCGAGAACGAACTCCCAAACCACATACATTATAGCAGAGTATATTATACATACCATTGCTGCCGGTGTGGTCTTCTTCTTGTAGAACAGACCTGCAACGATCGGAATGAAGAACATCGAGAACAGGAATCCTCCGAGATAGTACCATGCGTTTGCTATTCCGTCTGCCCAGAATATCGTTCCAACTACGCACAGTGCTCCGAATACTCCTACCATTATTCTCATGCCGAACAGAGTCTTCTTTTCCGAAAGTCCTTTATTGATAAATCCTCTGTAAATATCATTCACAGCACATGTCGAGAAGAGCAGCCAGTCTGAAGATACCGTTGACATTACTGCTGCACATAATGCTGCTACAAACAGTCCTCTGAATCCTACAGGGAGAACTGTGAATACCATCGACCAGAATCCTGCTGACGGTGAACCTGCATCTCCGAAGAATGCCAGTGCTGCCATTCCTGCGATTACCATAGCTGTACTGAACGTTACGCCCATTGCCAGCATGATGGAATATGCAGTTTTGATATCGTCACCGGATCGAGCAGATCCGAACCTCTGGTAACATGCTGCCTCGCAGTACATCGCACATGCTGAGATAGCCCATGCTACTGACTCCCATACACTCAGCTTTCCTGTCGGTGTGAGGAGATCAGGATCAACTGCTCTTACATTATCCCAGATAGCCGGCAGTCCGTCGTATTTTACGATTATACCGACCATCAGCGATCCTACTGCTACCGTCATGATAGCAAACTGGATCAGGTCTGTAACTGCCAGTCCCCAGAGACCTGAAAGTGCAGTGTATATAGCGATTACCGCTCCTGCTACTACCAGTGATACGATCATCGACATTCCTGAAACGAGTTTCAGTACTTCTGCTATTGCAAAGAGCAGCGCCGAGTCGTATAAAAGGTTTGCGATATAAGTTACAGCCGATATAAGCTTGATTTTTCCGCTGTACAGATATTTCATCATGTCCGGTACCGTAACTACCCAATCAGGAATCTTGTCCCTTACATGTGGCCCTATGATCGTGGCCAGCGGAAGTCTTAAAATAGCTTCCGGAATAACGAATACCAGTATTACGGAAATACCCATTGTCCAGCCGCATTCTGCCAGACCTACGATAGTCCATGAATCATACCAGCCTGCAGCACCTACGCCGATAAGAATAGGCACTGTAAGTTTTCTGGATGCAACATAGAAACTTTTAACACTTTTTCCTGCGCGTTTTCTCATGCTGACGCCTACAAACAGTATACCTGCAAAGTACAGTGCTATGATCAGCCAGTCGATGCCGCTCCATAATTCCTTTAAATCCATAAAGTTTCACCACCTCTACTTTCCTCTCTCTTTAAGCCGTGCGTTATGTATTTCTCGAATCGCACGCCAGCCTAAAAACTGATCTAAATAAGTAATTGCACATATATTTATTGCATGAATCATGCCAACCCGTATTCTTTGATTTTTCAACGTATTACAAAAGCACCACTGTTGCAGTTCGGGAACAATGGTGCTTTTCACCTAATATTCTGTTTTTTTCGCGTCGTCAAAACGTTGAATTTACTGAATTTTCTACAAAGTTTGCGCTGCAGCAACGATGTTTCCATTTTGGAACACATTTATTACTATATCGCTCCGCCTGATGCATCTTTTGCCTTATATGCCTTTACTTTTCTTGAAATGGTGGACTTATTGACACCAAGCCTTGCTGCAGTCGCTGAAATAGTTCCGCACTTTTCCATCACTTCCAGTATTATCTGTTTTTCGTAATTATACATCAGCTCATCCAGCGTACCACTTCCCATGTAAAGGGCTGACGTTCGCTCTTCGCCGTCCTGTACGCCCATTATGCACAGCTTTACCTGGAAACCGCTTATCATATCGCCCTCGCCGCCCACGACAAGGCGTTCTATCATATTCCTGAGTTCACGAACATTTCCCGGCCAGTTATACGCATTAAGCTCATTCAATGCACTTTCTGACAGATCCTTTTCAAGATGATATTTCTCATTGAATTTTTGTAAAAACAGCTTTGCAAGCGGTATTATGTCCTCTTTTCGCTCTCTGAGAGGCGGTATCACTATCGGGAGGACCATGAGCCTGTAGTAAAGGTCACCACGGAATTTCCCGGCTTCTACTTCTTTCTTGAGATTTCTGTTTGTTGCCGCGATGATCCTTACGTCTACAGTTTTCGATTCAGTCGCTCCTACTCTCCTTATTTCTCCGTTCTCGAGTACGCGAAGCAGCTTCGACTGCATAGACAGAGGAAGCTCTCCGATTTCATCCAGAAATATCGTTCCGCCGTCGGCTTCTTCAAACATTCCTTTCTGGCCACTGCTCTTTGCTCCTGTAAAAGCTCCTCCTTCGTATCCAAACAGTTCTGATTCTATCAGTGATTCAGGTATCGCAGCACAGTTGACCTTTATGAACGGCTCATCGATTCGCTGACTGGACTCGTATATCAGTTCAGCAACCATTTCTTTTCCGGCTCCTGACTCGCCCAGGATTATTGCTGTCGCATCCAGACTGCCTATATGCGCTGCCGTTTCCTTTACTCTTATCATCTTATAGCTGTTGGCTATCATCCTGCCTTCGTACTGATCGACGTCTATATGAGCCTGATGCAGCTGCTCTCTGATCTTTGCGGTAACATCCTTCTGATCCTGCAGTGCATTCCTTAGCTCTACGACTTCACTTATATCCCGCTCGATACAGACTGTAAGGTCAAGCTCGCCATCGCATATCACGGGCAGACTCGTAGTCAGGCAGTAACCGCCTTCTCCCATTTCCTCCACTACGGATTCCTCACGTTTGCTGGAGATCGCTTTCAGCGCTGACGATTCCATTATATATCCCATTTCTATAAGCTCTCGCATATTCCTTCCTATGACCTCGTCACGTTTCAGCCCGCCGGTCTTCACTGATTCATTGTTCACCATCAGCACCTGACCTTCTCCATCCGTGATCCAGACACCTATATGCATGTGATCCACAATACCCAGAAGCATTTCATAGTTTTCTCTGATAAATTCGCTGTATTTCATTTGGTCCTCCTGTGCTGTTCCTATCCACCCCTTCTGTAATCGATGCAATATTCTTATAATTATACATTATATCATATATTTATCACGTATTTGCCATCTATATACAAAAAAGCAGCAGAACTACCCGAATATCTGCCGCTTTGCAAATCTCTATCCGTTTAACAGCGCATCTCTGCTGCTGAGTATATCATTTATATATTCACTGTTTACTTCGATACTGTTGGATCCTCTGGTCTCACCCCCTGCTGCGATGACCTTTTCAAGCTCAACGATGAGCCTGTCAACCACATCGTCGTTTTTTTCTCCGCTTTCAGCTGTCTTCAGATATGCCTCGCATGCATCCAGCAGTTCCTGGTTAGGATGACCTGTCGCTGCTCCGCACAGGAAAAATGCATCCTGCTTGAATTTTTCGCTTTCTGCTATCGTCTTTATCTTTGATATCAGTTGTTCTTTCATCTTTTTTCTCCGTTTCTCACATGATTTATTATAGAACTATAGTCCGCAATTACTGAGATTGATAATTGCGGACTATAAGTATTAAAAAGGAGTATTGTTTGTTTGTTGAAATTACTTTGTATTTATTTTATGACTGAATATATCTGCTGCACTTCGCGCTATAAGTACAGCTAAAAAAGTAGCTTGCGCCTGTTCGTTTTTATTTGTCTGCGAAAACTTCTGCCGGAGTAGGAACTTCTACATCTAATGGAAGAGCTACTCTTGAGATGTTCAGCATGTGAGTATAGTTAACGTTTTCGGAAATGATGTTATTTCCCCATGTTCCGCATCCTTCTGATACTGCCGGTGCCAGACCGTTGTTAGCAGGTCCCCATGCATTAGGTGAAGGCTGGTTAACGATAACGCGGCTTACCGGGATACGTTCTGCTGCGTAAAGGATATGATCCATATCATTTGTGAACAGACCTGCAGTGTGGCCTACGCCGCCGCATTCTACCATGTTCTGAGTTGCCATTGCAACTGCGTTTTCAAATGTATCATATGACTTGAGGATAACTACAGGTGACATGATTTCCTTGCAGAGGATATCAGCCTTGCCTATTGCATCCAGCTTGAGCCCGATGATAGTTGCATCCTTTGGAAGAGATATTCCTGCAGCATCAGCGATCTTGTAAGCGTGCTTACCTACTAATCCTGATCTGAGTTCGCCGTCTTCACCAAAGATAGTTGTACGGAACTTATCGATATCTGCTTTGTCTTCAAAGATAGCTATGCCTGCTTCTCTGAAAGCTGCAAATGTTTCAGCTTCTTCATCTTCAGGGTATAAGAGCAGATTGTCTCCGTCGCAGAGCATTCCGTTGTCTCCTGCGATCGATTCTACTGACATTTCTGCAGCAGCTTTCTTGTCATATCCTCTGTCAAGGATTACAGGTGTGTTTCCAGGGCCAACGCCGTATGCAGGAGTTCCGCTTGAGTATGCAGCCTTTGTAAGACCCATGCTTCCTGTTGCAACTACCAGATCACATTCTGCCATGAGTTCCTGTGACTTCTGAATAGTAACGTCTTCCAGACACTGAAGCAGATCTGCAGGAGCACCATTTGCAACTAATGCTTCTCTGATGAGCATGCAGCTTTCATATGAAGTCTTCTGTGCACGTGGAGCAGGTGAAACGATCATTGCGTTCTTTCCCTTTAATGCCTGCATGAAGTTTCCGAGTGGAGTGATAGTAGGGTTTGTAGCCGGTGTGATAGCTGCGATAACGCCTACAGGGTGAGCAACCTTGATCAGTCCGTCTTCATCCGGTTCAGGATTGATGATACCAACTGACTTCTTGTCCTTCAGGTACTCCCAGAAAACTGCACCTGTCTCTTCGTTCTTTAAGATCTTTTCATTTACATCGCCAAGACCTGTTTCATTTACAGCCATTTCTGCTAGCTTAGCAGCGTTCTGATAAATGATCTTTCCTGCTTCGTAGATCAGTTTGTCAACCTGTTCCTGAGTGTAATCTGAAATCTCATCAAATGCTTTTCTTGCTCTTTCGATTTTCTGTTTAATAGTTTCTGACATTGTCTTTCCTCCTATTATTATCCTCTTTTATACTGTATTACACGCATATATGCGTTTGTAATCATTTAACGTTTTAGTATGCTTTCGAAATTTTGTGCGTTGTTTCTACTGTATTGTTTTTTATTTTCTCAGTTCAGGAAGTACAAATACTACATCGCCCTTAACTGTAAGTACCGGAACATCGAATACTTCTGAACGGTCAGTCTTCTGATTGTATTCTGATGTCTTGTACATCTCATATCCGTAAACTCTGGAAGATTTGCCTTCTTTGATGAGCCATACTATGATTTCTACAGCATCAAGCATATGTACCGGCATGAGTATGTTTCCTTCTGTATGAACGAACAGTCCACCGTCTCCGTTGTCTCTGATGTTGCTGAGTTCTGTACAGCAGTCTATACACTTTTCCATAAGCTTGCAGCCTGAGATCATTTCCCCCGGATAATGCATATCTTCGCCGTTGATCGACATCTTGAACTTTAATTCAGTTACATCTTTTCCTTTTTTTACTTCTGTAAGAGAAGCTCTCTTTTCGGGTTCTATCTTTGCCATTTCATCCTCCTTATCAAGTTTGCATTCGGTCATGCAAGCACTGCTCGAGTATTGATGCATTAATTAAATAGTAATGCTTACTGCCATCTGCTTTTTCTTTAATATCTTTTATGCCACTATATAAAGCAAAAGCCGTGCCAACTTGAAAAACGTTGATTTTTACAGAAAGTTTTGTTTTCTGCTGCCTTTTTAGCGTTGCCCCCAAGCAACCTGCTCTATTTTATAAAACTACACCAATAAAAAAATGGCTAAATTTAGCCTTTTCTGAATATTTGTTGCGCGCACGGAACGACGTTACCGTTTTGCAACATATAAAAGATATATCCGCTGCTAATTCTTGGCGCTTACCTCAGATCAAGCAAAATACTTTAAAAAGAAGGCTAATTTTTAAAAAAACTGCGAAAATCCATAAAAAAGTAAAGCTTTACACAAAAAAAAGAAGCTCACTTTCGTGAACTTCTTTTTTAACCAAAACGGCAACGTCCTACTTTCCCAGGCGGTCTCCCGCCAAGTATCA
>CABIWW010000023.1 GCA_902362435.1 Eubacteriaceae bacterium | reverse complement strand
ATTTTAAACAAGATGCATAAAAAACCAATAAACCATAAGCGTGTAGAACGCATCATGCAGGAATGCTGCCTGTTTTCAAAGTCCTGTAAAAAATATATCTGTACAACAGATTCTGATCACGATGAAATGATCGCAGATAACCTGATCGACAGAGACTTTACAGCAGAAGAGCCTGATTCCAAGATGCTCAGTGATACGACAGTGATCACGACCAGACAGGGAAAGCTCTACGTGGCAGGCATCCTGGATCTTTATGGAGATATGCCTGTAGGTATCGCAATGAGTACCCGTAATGATAAAAAGCTTGTAATGGATGCATTTGATGATATGATCATGAGAGGATGTGGAAAGCCCGGTTGTATCATACATTCAGACCGGGGATCTACCTATTGTGCAAAAGAATACAGACAACTGATAAGCCGGCATGATTTTCTTTGCAGCATGAGCAGAAAAGGAGACTGCTGGGATAATGCTCCGATGGAAAGCTTCTGGGGTAAGATGAAATCGGAATGGCTTTCAGATGAGTATGATACGATCCAGCAGGCTAAGCGGGATGTATATGAATACGTGTGGCATTTCTATCCGAAAGAAAGGCCACACGAAACATTCGGATATTTAACCCCTGATGAATTCTACAGGCAGGGGAAAAACGAGGTTTGATACTCTACTTTTATGGGTACACTTCATACTTCGCTATTTGGCATTGCCAAACGGTATAAAACATAAAAGGTCCTTTCCCGAATAAGGGAAAAGACCTAATACTGCACGAAGCATAATCGAATAAAACAGCAACAAAAAAAGCACCGTCGAATCTGGACAGCAAAGAATACTTCTATTCTTCACTTATCCGGCTTCGTACGGTGCTTGGTAGTTTAGCAAATAAATTGCTTATCTCCGCTTACTCGATTAGAAATCGTTTCGATATTTACTTGTAATCTTATCTTCATCGCCTGCAATTCCTGCCATATCCGTTCCTGCGGATTCTGCGGAAGTAAGCAAGATTTAAAATGTGGACATTCTTGCATTTCTGACACTTCACACTCAAATGTCCGGTTGCGTCTGAAAAAACTCTTTGTATCCTGAACCCGCAAGTCGGGCAGAGAATATCACGCTCTTTCAGACTTTCTACTTCTACTCTTGACAGAAGCAATCTCTTTTGTATTTCAGGTGCTACCTGAGTCTGTAACCTCATTGTGAAACACCTCCCAGATTTAACTCATTGGAAATGTACTCAAGGATATTATGATACTCAAATAGTCCCATATCTCTCAATCTGATAACCAAGGCTGTATAAGATACTCCGATATAAGCTGCCATTCTACGGATAACTGCTTTATCCTTTGAAGTAATGGTATTATCGCCATAAACTTTTATCGGATTTGACTGATTATATTTCGCCAAGGCATTTTCAATAATTCTTCTCGGCATAAGAAGCGAAGCTCCCATTGTATCTGCCTGCCACTCAACAGACGCAAACATCTGAGCCAGTTCCTCTTTGGAATAACTACGCTCACTGTCATACTCTGCATGAAAGCGTCCTTCACTCGGCATTGCATACATCTTACTCAAGATATGATGTGACGCTTCGTGTGCCATTGTAAATCTGCGACGTCCCTGCTCCTTTTCAGCAAGAAGAAATTTATCAAGTACGATGGTATCTTTCGGGAAAACAAAGGGAATAATTTTTCCGTCCTGATGTATCAGCAGTGGTGTTGCTCCATCTGCCAGAAAACCAATCTTGCCTGCATCATCTTCTGCGAAAGAATCGTATTCAATTCGTAACATAAGAAATTCTGTAATGAAATGTTCTATGTCGATGGATTGAATCACTCGATTGCTAAACTTATTAGCATAAGCTGTTATCAAGCCTTCGCTGATTTCTTCCAACTCGGCTCTTGACATATAAATACTCAAGTTGTGTCCACCTCCGACTCCACCTTGTCCGGCGGTGCAACTCCTCCGGCAAAGTTCTGTTGTATTTCCGCACTATCCAAATTGATTAGATAGCGAATTCCTTCAAGTGTTCTCATTCGTCTGTCCTCTGTTATAGTTCTTTGATGATGTGACAAGCCACACCCTGAATGCAGCACTCATCTACAATGATGTCTTTCATCTTCTTATTTTCCGGGTGGAGAATGATTTTCTTATTCTCATCATCTCTGAAGTAGCGTTTCAATGTATTCTGATTATCCACAAGGGCAACTACTATATCGCCATCATTGGCTTCTACCTGCTTTTTAACAACCACAAGGTCGCCGTCATCAATCCCTGCTTCAATCATAGACTGACCGCTTGCTCTTAATATGAAGAAATCTCCTTTGCCGAAAATAGCAGTAGGAAGTGATACATATTCTTCAATATTTTCTTCCTCATACTGAGGACTGCCACAAGGAATAGAACCTACAATCGGTGTCTGTGTCTGTTCGCCACTGTACTTACGGGTCACATTGGTGCGAATCTCCTGCCCGTCGTACTCAATCATATTCTTCTCAGCCATCTCTACTAAGTATTTATATGCTGTACCTCTGGCAATGCCAACAGCTTCAGCAATTTTTGTAGTCGATGGGGATTGTCTGTTTTGCAGGTAATAATCCTCGATATACTTTTTTATCTCACTCATAAGTTCAGGACTCTTGCTTCTCATACCTGCACCTCACTTTCTTTTGTATCGGAAGCAGTTTGCTTTCGATAGTTTTATTATACCTGATACGAAAAATTTTTCAAGTAGGTTTTTCGTAAAAGAAAAGAGGTGTCGCAATTTGCTAACACCTCAAAATTCCTTTGCTTGCACTGAAATCATTAACTCCAATGGCTTACTATTTTTCTCTATTCTCATCTTTTCTTATACAATACAAGTTCCGGATTCTTACCGAGAAGTTTCTTCTTCATTTTCATTCCTCCAAAATAATTCTATCCGCTATTTTCTTCCTCCGACAAAAGCGCCGTATTACTACGACGCTTTTGTCTTGCTCGGAAGATGGAGCAAGGGAACGCTATTCAATTATCTGTTGTACTTTTTCTTCCTGCTTACAACCGTTGTACCAATGGCTGCGCTACCGCTGACAAGCAGCAGGGCAATCCACAGAACCATATTGCTTGTGTCTCCCGTCTGCGGGGATTTGATGGTATCGTCAGGTTTGGTAGGCTCAGTCGGCTCCGAAGGAACAACAGGTTTCTTGGCACTATAGCTGTTAGTGAAGCCGATTTCTTCAATCGGGTTGTTGTAGTCAAGTTCAGCGTTCTCATCATACTTGAGGAAAGACCAGCCCGCAACATTTGTGTAGGTATCGGCAAACATCGGTATTGCATAGAACTTTGTCTCGTCGTAAGTCCAGCCTTCTGCATTTCCCTTGACCTGACGGATAACGAAGCCCTCTGAGAGATTGCCTGCCTGATTTTCTTTGATCGTGAAGATAAATTTACCCTCGTAGGTCTTTTCGCCTTCGGTCTCAACGGTATCCTGAACCAGCACATATTCGGTGGTGGCACCGAATCTCTCGATGGCAAACTTGAAGGTCTCCTTACCAGGATCCATTTCCCCGGTCTTCTTCACAGTGAGCTTGAAAGGAACCTCAATTTTGATGTAGTCGGCATCTTTGTATTGCAGGGCGGCAATGGCATCTTCAATTGCCTTTGCCATTGCGTCAACTTCGCTCTGTTCAGTGATGTTCTTGTCACGGACAACAGCATTGACGGCAGCTTCCACAGCAGAGAAGTCTTTGTACTCGTCCTTGTTCAGGGCATTTGCTTTGGCAATAGCTTCGTCGACCTTAGTGTAGTCCGCAGGTAAATAAGTCATTGCAATCGTCTGCGTGTGCGTTGCCGTATCAGCCGTAATCGTTATATTGCCGCTGTACGCTTTGCAGTTATCAGCTGTTACCTCAACAGGGTAAGTTCCTGCTTCCAAACTGACAGGTCCAGTAACCTCCTGACCATTCACTTTAACAACAACATTGGTCAGACCGTCTGGCGTTACAACGAAAGAAACCGGATAGACAGCCTTTGTGATAAAATGAACGTTTTTATAAAGCGCAAAATACTGAGTACCGCTGGAAAGCAGGTCAATTTCTGTTCCTTCCGAGTCTACAGCTTTTGCATAGTTCAGGTGATAGCCATCGGCAATCACAGGCACACATTCATCGAAAATTGCAGGGATATTATTCTCATTCGTATTCTTTGCATCAATCTCTGCTTCTTCTACGGTGAAAGATCCGTTACCGCCCATGGGGTATTCACTGTAAGTGGTTACTTTGGCGCCGCCCTTGATCAGAATATCGCCTTTTGTCCATATTGCGCCGTCCGCAGTAGAGGTGCATTTTATCTCGCCGCCGTTAACCGTCAGATTGCCCTCGGTAAACAAAGCGGGATAATGGCTTGTTGCTTCCACCTTGGAGTTGATAATTTCAATTTTGCCCGCGCCGTTTTCATCGCCCATATACGCTGCATTAAAATTATCCTCCCTTGCGATCAAAACAACCTCGCTGTTGTTTTTGATCTCCAGCTCCTTGGCGCCTGCGGCAGTGTAATAGGAAGAAACTGCAACCTTTGCGCCATCCATAACAATTTTTCCTTTATTATAAGATGTAATTCCGCAGCCCTCGGCAGAAGTTATATCAAGCTCTGCACCTTCGGATATGCTGATGTTGCCATTAAGCGTATAGAGTGCATCCCATTTTACATTGATTGTAAGCTTACCGTCACCGATAATATTGTAATTATCACTGCTGCCGTCTGCAAAAATTCCGCCGCCGTTATCTAAAGTAATGCTGTTTGTGCCAGAAAGTTTGATCGTTAAATCGGTGTCTCCAACTACTCTGATACCGTACTTAGGACTTTCATCGCTTTTGCCGCCGTTTGTAATTGTGGCATTGTTAAGCGTAAGGGTCTTTGTATTCGGGTCGTAGCTTGCGGTTCCTTCTCCACAAGCGATAGAGAGCTTTTCGCTTGTGAACTGTTCGCCGTTTACATACAGATTGTAGTTTTCCGCAGCAAAGGCTATGGTCGGTAGCAATCCAGCTACCATTACAATGCTGAGTAGGATTGCAAATAGTTTTTTCTTCATAACAATTCCTCCATTTTTTAATTGTCCGCTATTTTCTTCCTCCGACAGCGGCAACGCCGTGGTTGCCGCCTTTCGGAAAGGGACTTGCTGCCAAGTCCACTTTCAATAAAATAGGCGGTGGCGGAATGATCCGTCACCGCCTATTGTGTTTAGGTTATTTCGATTTCGGAAGCGTCGGCTTATTCAGCCTCGGATTCCTTTCTTTTTTTGCCGTTCAGGCCCAGCACGGTCAGAACGCCGCCGCTGACAAAGAGAAGAACGATCCAAAACCCCAGCGTTCTTGTGTCGCCGGTCTGAGGAGATTTGACGGAGTCCTCCTTTGCGGGTTTATTGGCGTTGTTATCGCTGCTGTCTGTGCTGCCGGTGTTTTCGCCCGGATTGGCGCTGCCGTCATCGGGTAGCTTGTCGATGACCGTATTCTCGCTGCGCTTATAGCTGCAGACGGTACACTCCTCATGCTTCAGGCCGGTCTGGGTCGTGGTGGCCGCCTGGTCTACCTTCCACACGAAGGTGTGGGAGGCCAGTTCCGTTGCGCTGGCGCGCGGATCCGGGCAGGTGCTGTCGGTACACTGATGCCAATGGCTCGTCGCGTCCTGGTACCACGGGCTGCCGGCGTAGGTGTGGGTGTGGGGCCCCTCATATGCGCCCACGGTGATGGTCTGCCTGACCTTGATATCGCTATTGCCGCTACCATCGTCATACTGGATCGTCACATACTCCTGTCCCTTCGTGAGCTTGTCACCATGGAATATGCTGTAGTTGGTAATGGGTTCGCTGGTGCCATCTTTGTAAACCGCAGTGACCACCATGCCCGTCGGGTCAAACTTGTCGCCACCCTTGTACACGGTCTTGGTAGGCGGTGTTGTGATCTCAATGTGATCCACCTTCTTGACGACCTTCAGCACCTCAAGCTCGTGGAATACCCGCATATCGACGCCAGGTTGAGTCGATGGATTCTTCTCAAATTCGCTTGCCTTTTTCCCGTTTACGGTCACCTTATCCCCTGTAAGCCCGGTGTAGGTATACCCCGTTTTTGCGTTAACAAGGATTTCTACCCCATACTGGATATCTGCCTGAATCGTGGCATCAGGTGCCAGATTATCCCAGCCGCCGCTTGCATTACGCTGCTTGATGGTAACCTTATTGATAGTAACGCGCATCTGGTCTGTTGAAGCCTTGATGTCGTCCGCCTTTGCACCCAGCGCATATCCGGTCACCGTGATCGGCAGCTCGGTGATCTCCTTTGCTACCGCTATTTCGTAAGAGTTATGTACGGTAACCGACTTTATCTTGCCTGCATACACTTCCTGAGCGCTGCTTTCAATTTGGCTGCCGGGTTGATGGGACGCACTCTTCCAATCATATTTGTCTATCGTAGCATGACGGATTTGCTTTACGACATATGTTCCCGCCTCGACTGGCACATCCACTGTGTGCTCTGTCTCGCCCGACTTAATGGTAATGTCCACATATTTATAGTGGCCATAATTAGCGTATTTGCGGAGAATCTCAAAGCTAAATGTCTTGTCTCCTACATTGTCCCCTTCATACACCCCACTTATATCCACGGTAATCTTCAGCGTACCCGTTTCACCCTCCGCTGCAAGCGCCGTTGCGGGCGCCATGCACAGCACCATACAGAGCACCAGTACAATGCTGAGCCATTGCTTTTTCATGATTCCTTCCTCCTTAAAAAGTATATAGACTCTCGGAATCTCCAGCCCATTGAAAACACTGGGTTTGGAGGTTCCTTTTTTATCGAAATCACCCACTTTTTTTGCAAAAAGAGCTTTACAAACGGCTCGAAAAACGAGGCGCTTCGCGCCCTTGTTTACAGAAATGACTTTTGCGAACAGGGGGCGACTTCGATGTTACCGATTTATCCTGGCGGCCATGTGGCCTACCAGAATTTTGTGGTTGAGCAGTTGCGCAACCACTATGCCAACCCGGCAGAATTGCCGGATAGGCTATTGGACATTGCCGAGCGCTTTTGGGAGAAGAACCTGACGGGCATTGACACGCTCATGCAGGAGTGCTACTCCCGGTTTGGACCAAAACCAAGACCTCCGTCTTGTATACTGCGCTCAGTGCTGTTGTCCATCACCTTGTGATTTAAACGCTGTCGATCACCGAAGCAAAGTAGTTTTCGGACACCGAGCCGAAGAGAAAAGCGTCTATCAGACCCTCGCGCTTTGCCTGCCGTACCTTTTCGGTCAACTCTCCGTCTGTATCGTCATCCACAAAGAGAATGACCCGGCAGTTTTCCGGGTTCCGTTTTACCTTGTCACGGATTGCCATTCTTTCTTTGAACATCCAGGGCGAATACGCCTTGACCTCCATTAAAAGCACAACCCTAATTTTACAGTATCTATTGTACGGATTTTTTGGTGCTTGTCACTGGCACTTGTGCCAGTGACAGAAGGAAAAATTCGATTTTTTTCAAAATTTTTTGCCTTTTAGGTGCAAAAAACCCCTTGACCGTACAGCCAAGGGGTTCAATTCCTCTTATTCGTCTTTTAAGGTGGTTACCATGAGCTTGTTTTCAATGGCGGTTGCAACCAGCGATTCTCTGCTTTCAAAGCCGCCCTTTTCCACCATATCATCCAGGTTCCAGCGAACGCCGTTTTTGGAGATACCCAGCTTGTCAGCGATTTCCTGATAGGTGAAGCCCTTTATATACAGGCGCAGGATGTCTAACTGCCGAGGCGAGAAGGCATCGGACATCGTACCCTCCATTTCAATGGCCGGAGCGATATCGGGGAAGACCTTTTCCCCTGCCAGGGTGCGCTTTACCACGCTCATCAGTTCCTCCGTGCCGTGATCCTTATACCACAGGCTGTCGGCGGCGCCCATTTTGGCTCGTTCCAACACCTGCGGATCAACAAGCGAGGTAGCCACAACGATTTTGATTTGCGGAAAAGCCTTTTTGATGCGCTCTGCGGCGGCAAGACCGGAATGCTTGTGCTGCGTCTGCACATCCATAAGGACGAGCTTTACGGTGGCGTCGCAATGCTTTTCCGCTTCAAAGGCGTCACGGAAAACGCCGACAAGATAAAACTCGCCGTCTGTCGCAAGACGATCGACAAAGTGCTTTTGGATGTATAAATCATCCTCTACAAGTATGGTGTTTATCATAGGCTGATCTCCTTTGCGGGAATCGTAATCAGAAGAGCAAAGCGCGGATTGTGCGAAATATGCATTTCGCCGTCGGAGCTTTCAATACTGCGGCGAAGTGTTGACAGGCCGCTGCCTTCCTTTATCGGCTTTGTGGGTACTTTGCCGTTGTTGGTTATGGTAACATCATAGTGTTCGCCCCGCTGGGCAATGTGGATATATACCTCATTCCCGTCTGCGTGCTTGATGCAGTTGGTCACGCACTCCTTGGCGGCGGCAACAGTCAGCTCCTCGGCTGCGGTATCACGGGGCAGGTAGCCGTCGATTTTTACAGTCACGCCAAGCTGCCGGGCGGTTCTTTTTACCTCGTCCATTGTGCTGACAGAGGTGACACGGTTGCTTGCCAGCATACCGATGGCATTTTGCAAAGCCTCAAGTTTTCTCTCGGTATCCTCGCCGCTGTCTATGATGTCACGGATGGTCAGGAGGCTTCGCCCGATAGTATCGTGAATATAGACCTTTAGGTCAAGGCTTTCCTTCTCCTTGACATCGTCCTCCATGCGAGCGTACATCTTCCTGAGCTTTCGATTGACTTCTGCCAGTTCTTTATTTATTTCCTCTTGCTTTTGGTAGCCGTTATACAGCTCGGTTACATTGTGTGCCGTTATCTGTTGCCAGCGGTCATCGCCGTCCACGGTGATATTTTGTGTGCGAAACTGCCAGACGGTCTTGTCGGGCAGGATGTAGCAATCATCCTTGACGGTTACGGATCTGTCCGGCACGCTCAGGGCATTTTCCATATCGCTTTTGATTTGCAGCTCGTGGCCGCAAAGGGCAAAGGACAGCCTGCGCATACGGTTGTTGCACAGGATGATCCTGCCGTTCGGGTCGGCAAAGCAGATGCCCATAGGCAGCTTATCCGTTGCTTCCTTAATTGAGAACGGCGAGAGCTCGTTCTTTTTACGGCGGTATTCCCGCGGCAGAGCAATGGCAAAGTGAACTGCCGCAAGGAAAATGGCAGCGGCAAATATCAGCCACGGTGCGCCCAGCAGAAACGCGTCCCCGATATTATCGGGATCTGCCTGGGAAACGGAGAACAGCAGCGGGATCATCACCGCCATCACCGCCAGGCTCAGCAGGCTGCGCACCGGCTTATTGCTGCGAAGAAGCTGATACATAAACAGCCCGATTTCAAGGACGATCTCCACAAGCATGATAAACGGCAGCATGGTCTGCCAAAATTCAGAAAGGGAAGAAAATGCACTCATTTCCTGTCACCTTCTTTCGCTTCAAATACAAGGCGCTGGTATTCCTCGTCATCCTCTTTTTCACAGCGGATACCGTCTCCGCTTACCAAAGCGGAAAGGTCGGCTTTGCAGCACACATTCAGTGACAAACGCAAGCCGTTTGCCTTTATGAGGCTCACTTGTATGCCTGTTAAATTCAAAATATCGGCTTCAATAACCGATTCATAAAAATCAAATACAGCGGTCGCCGTTTTGCTGGAGAGCATGGAAAGAGACTCGTCCACATAGAGTGAGCTGCGGACGCCCAACAGCTTCAGCGTTTGAAGGGACTCATTGAAGGCACGGTGGAGTTCCGTTGCCGCTATTTTAATATCTCGGTCGGTAAGGAGCGTCAGATGCTTGCGGCGTTTAATATAGCTGCACAGCACGGCAATCTCGGCAAGGAGCGTTTTGGCCCTGTCGGGATCGGTGCTTGAGATTCGGCGGTATTCCTTAGTGAGCTCCGCAATGCGGTCGATCTGCGTCTGCGTAGCGGAACGCAGGAGATCATACAGGCGGTTTTGCTCCTCCACCTTGCGGCGCTTGGCTTCACGCTTGTATTCATAACGGAGTATTTCGTTCCTGTCGGCAAGCTCGTCTGCAAGAAGCTCGGAGTTCTCCTTGATGTCACGCAAAGCCGACACATCCTCCGTCCATACGGCATAGCCGCCGTCAATGGGCATGGTGTGAACGGTCAAGCCGCCCATCGTGACCGGGCTTTGCTCGGCTTTTTTCATCGTTTCCTTTTTGATAGGCGCAGTGTTTACAGCTGCATACCGAACGGTAAAGTCCTTGTCGGTGATCTCTGCCGATGTGCCGGCAGAGGAGGCAAACAAGTCCACATAACGGCTGTTTGAATGTATATATCCGCAGGCGATGCAAAACTCAAAGGTCAGAATATACATCACACTTTGGAATGCGGCAATATCGCCGAACAAGTGGAGCAGCCAATCCACGCCCGCATAGTAAAGTGCGCTGTAAACAATCGCCAGCAGCATAGGAACAATGGGCAGAAAGTGGAGCCTTCCTTTTTCGCGGCATTTGAAAAACATAATAACGAGTGCGGTAAGGGCACACAGTACCTGCCAGCCTACACTAATGAAGTAGCCTACCGAGTAGCCGTTGTTTTTGTCCGTCCACACGGCGGCGTCCTTAGGAAAGGTAAATACGAATTGGTGCAGGTCGTTTGTGAGCACGAGCAGAAGCAATACGCCGGAGATGATCCACAGAATCGACATTCCCTTGGGGAATTTGTATTCGTCCGGCTTCCCCAGCGACATGGCAATCAGCAGCGCCAGCATAGGCACAAACAGCATGGGCAGATAGAACAGATACCACAGGTAACGGACGGCGTCCGGCTGCCAGAATATAAAATACTTCGCCGAACGGACTACCATCCAGATGATAAGAAGCACCGCAGTGACCGTCATAAATCTGCATACCTGCTTTTGCACGATCCGCTGGCGGACAGAAAGCCCCCAGGCGGCAAACAGGCCGATATAGATAAAGCTGCGCAGATAGGAAAACAGCATCGGGTAGAAGCTGCCCCTGCCTATAATTCGGAAGCAATATGCCAGTATCACGGCAAGCACAGCGATGCCGCTTATTATGATAGTATTCTTTTTCTGTTCAGTCATAAACAGCTCCCATTTCGCCTTCATTCGTTTTTACTTACCCTTGGGTATACCTTCTCAAATTAGATTATAGTATAAATCCGTCTGTTTCTCAACTGCTTCTTACGAGGCTTTGCATGAATCGTCACAGCCGTGATTAAACGCTGACCGCCGACAAGCGGTCTTTTTTATTCCTTTTCATAGATTACCTTGAGTGCTGCGTAAAGATTTCTGCCCTCGTCCTCCGTAAGCGTGATGCCCTTGCCGCATCGTTCGTGGTTCGGATGCCACTCTCGAATGACCAGCTTGGCGGTATTTCCGTTCCACGAAATGAAGTTGGCTTCCTTGGTGTAGCCCTTGCCGTTCTCTCCGAGGACGGCGAGGGGCTTGGTGATCGTGCTTGTAATGTCTTTCATTTTCATACCTCCGTAATTCAAGTATTGAAGAAGTTAAAAAGTCGGGATAGTAATGGAAGGGATTATCTTTCCCAGTCATTCCTGCCCTCTCCGGTTCCGTCTGTTCCTGCGCCTTAGCATTCTCCATATGCTTTCCCTTATCAAACTGCACATTCATAGCCAGATTTCATTCATCACATCTGTTAATTTCGTTGCAAGCGTGATACCCAGACTGTCCGTATCCTGCCACCCCAGACAAGTGGTTAAATCTCCCTGTGGGTCTGCATCAACAAGTAATACTTTCTTTCCCTGCATTGCAAGACCGATTCCGAGATTGACCGAAGTGGTGGTCTTTCCTACTCCGCCTTTCTGATTGCAGATGGCAATCGTTTTGCAGTTTGACACTTCTTGCGTCCTCCTTTCCTGAATATTCATAGCCATTGTAGAATGACTATGTACCTGACCGTTTCATTTCCTAAACGGTCGTGGCAACATTTGTTCTCAACACCCCTTGCCTAGCGTATCGCTCATGGGAAGCCACTAAGGAACAGACTGCTGATCTGTATCATAGGATTCTAACCTCTGCCGGGTACTCCGCCAGCTCCTTAGAGAAGTATCATTATCTTTCTGACTGTCATCGCCATGTCAGGAGCAACCTGACACTCATACCGGGAGTTCTCGCTGTTCTGCATCCACAAAAGTTATGGCGTACCCGATAAGGTGGCTATCATCAGAATTAACGTCTTAGTGACCTGTATATTCAGTTTTAAATTTCAAAGGAAGGCGTTCCATTTTTGTTGATTGGAATTACTCCCTTTACTTATTTGGAATTGCTCAGGCTTTTGACACCCTATTTTTTATAAATTTTTTTAATTATTTTTTTGAAAGAGATTTTAGAACAATAGATAAGTAGAAAAAGCTTCAAATCTTGTGTATAATTAAGAAATAAAGATAGAGACAAATCGAAATTTGTGGAGGATAACTATTGTGGATAAAGCAGTTATTTATATACATGGAAAAGGTGGTAATGCTGAAGAAGCTATTCATTACAAACCGCTCTTTAGTAATTGTGATGTGATTGGTCTCGACTATACTGCACAGTTTCCATGGGAAGCAAAAGAAGAATTTCCATTACTTTTTAATTCAATTTATAGAAACTACAAGACTGTTGAAGTAATTGCCAATAGCATTGGAGCGTATTTTGCTATCAATGCCTTATCAAATCAGCAAATAGAGAAAGCATATTTTATTTCGCCCGTTGTAGATATGGAAAGGCTTATTGCTGATATGATGATTTGGGCAAATGTTACAGAGGATGAACTCAAAGAGAAAAAAGAAATTCAGACAACCTTTGGAGAGACTCTTTCATGGGATTATCTTTGCTATGCAAGAGAAAATCCTATTATATGGGAAATCCCAACGCACATTTTGTATGGTGAAAAAGATAATCTTACCGCTTATGGAACGATATTTGAATTTGTACAGAGGACTAATTCAACACTTTCTATTATGAAAAATGGAGAGCATTGGTTTCATACGGATGAACAAATGAAATTTCTTGATGAATGGATAATAAAATCTTCCAAATAAATTCAAGTTTACAGAACTGAATCAAAAGAGCTCGAAGGAGCTCTTTTTCCTTTTTTATAATAGTATCATTATGGTATAATAGTGACATTAAAATCGGAAGTTGGAGGATACACGCATGAAAATTGTAATCATTAATGGAAGTGCCAGAAAAGGAAATACGCTGGCAGCAATCAATGCATTTATAAAAGGAGCGTCAGAAAAGAATAAAATTGAAATCATTGAACCCGACAAACTCAACATTGCACCATGCAAGGGATGTGGTGTCTGTCAATGCTCTAAGGGATGCGTCGATAAGGATGATACAAATTCTACCATTGATAAAATTGCTGCCGCAGATATGATTCTTTTCGCTACACCAGTTTATTGGTGGGGAATGTCAGCACAATTGAAACTTATCATTGATAAGTGCTACTGCCGTGGATTGCAGTTAAAAAACAAAAAAGTTGGCACAATTGTTGTAGGTGGTTCTCCCGTAGGCAGCATCCAGTATGAGCTGATTGATAAGCAGTTTGACTGTATGGCAAAATATCTTTCATGGGATATGCTTTTCAAAAAATCATATTACGCAACAGCCAGAGATGAACTTGAAAAAAATAAGGATTCCATGAACGAACTTGAGTGGATTGGAAAAAATTTATAAAGCACACACCAAATTCCAGTTTGTATGGATAATATTCCCATTAAAAAGACCGCTTGCACTTCGGTGTAGGCGGTCCTCTTATATTCTAGGCAATATGTCGTTAGATGAAAAAATTACGCTTCTTCTTAGCTGATACTACTTTACAGAGAACATCATCCACTGCGTCAGTATATCTGCCTTGTTCGATAAGTTCATTTTTCAGTCGAATAAGTGACTGAATGACTCTGCTCTGTTCATCGGCTGTTAGGTAAACATGGTATTTCTGTTCTCTCATAACATCAACCTCACACTTTCTTATTTTGGTTTTAATGATATATTAAAATAGAAAACATCTCAAACATGCAAAAAGGCTTCCACCCCAACGGGTAAAAGCCTTAATATAAAAATATTATTTTATCTGCAAACCGTTCGACACTATTTCATCTGTTGCAAATTTCTTTTTCAATGAAGGTGTTGCAAAAGTGTTGCAAAAGGCAACATCTTCTAAATGCATAGCCTGCAAACCCGCATAATTCCTGGGTTTTCTGACACCTCCAAACTAAGCGTCCCTATTCAAACTCGATCGTTCCGACCGGCTTTGGTGTCAGGTCGTAAAGAACGCGGTTCACGCCTTCCACTTCGTGAGTGATTCGCTCCGTGATATGCTCAAGCAGTTCGAACGGCACGTTTTCAACTGTCGCAGTCATCGCATCGACAGTATTTACCGCACGCAGTATCACAGGATATGCGAATGTTCTCGCTCCGTCCTTCACGCCCACCGACTTGAAATCAGGAACTGCTGTAAAGTACTGCCATACCTTGCCTTCGAGACCGTTCTTCGCAAACTCCTCTCTCAGGATAGCATCCGATTCACGGACCGCTTCAAGTCTGTCGCGAGTTATCGCGCCGAGGCATCTCACACCGAGACCAGGTCCCGGGAACGGCTGACGGAACACCATGTTGTCAGGAAGTCCGAGAGCTTTTCCAACGACACGCACCTCATCCTTGAACAGCAGCTTCACCGGCTCAACCAGCTCGAACTGCATATCCTCAGGCAGGCCTCCCACATTGTGATGAGCCTTTACACCGTCACTTTCCAGGATATCAGGATAGATCGTACCCTGAGCCAGGAACTCTATGCCCTCGAGCTTGCGCGCCTCTTCCTCGAACACACGAATAAACTCAGCACCTATGATCTTGCGCTTCTTCTCCGGCTCTGCCACTCCTGCGAGCTTGTCGAGAAACCTGTCGACAGCATCGACATAGATCAGGTTCGCATTCATCTGATTCCTGAACACCTCTACCACCTGCTCAGGCTCGCCCTTTCTGAGAAGTCCGTGATTCACATGCACGCATACGAGCTGCTGCCCTATCGCTTTTATCAGAAGCGCTGCGACTACTGAAGAGTCGACGCCTCCCGAAAGAGCCAGCAGTACTTTTTTATCGCCCACCTGCTCCTTTACCAGCTTTACCTGCTCCTCTATGAAAGCCTCAGCAAGTGCCGGCGTAGTGATACGTTCCATTGATTCAGGACGCTTGTTGTTATCCATATTTTCCTCCGTTCAAAATCTGCAGCTGTCATGCGATCCCGCATGGCAGCACGATATTACTGTTTTGTTTCATCGATCATTATTATGTTCGTCGTCATTCTGACAGAAATATTATACCGTTGCATCCGCTTCAGAGCAAGCCGTTTCTGTCCGGCGTTTCTCACGCACTGCAGCTGCCATGCGTTCCAGCCCTTCAGCCACCAGTGCCCGCGGCATTGCCAGATTTACACGTACAAAGCCTGCAGCATTGCTGACAAAAAGACGGTTGCCGCTTTCCACGAGAAGCCCCGCAGACTTTGCAAAGAACTTCGAAAGCTCTGATGTATCGATCCCGCAGCCGTTCATATCCACCCACAGCAGGTACGTCGCCTGCGACGCCTCACATACCGCCCCGGGGATGTTTTCTCTTATGTACTCCACCGCGAACTCGAAATTTGCATCAAGATAATCCTGCAGCTGATCGAGCCACTCACCGCCCTTTTCATACGCAGCCTGATATGCAGCCAGCGACAGCGGATTCACCGACTCGCCCAGCTTGTTTGCTCTAACGAACTTCCTCCTCAGCCCGGCATCCCGGATGATTATATTCGAAAACAGCATGCCTGCCAGATTGAACGTCTTGCTCGCCGCCATGCACGTGACCAGCCTGCTGTAGTCCGGCATTATCTTCCCCATCGGGATGTGCTGCTGTCCCTTTCGCGTCAGGTCGCAGTGTATCTCATCCGATATCACCCACAGCCCGTTTTTTTTGATGATACCGGCCACCTCGCGCGCTTCGCTTTCCGTCCACACCCTGCCCGTCGGATTGTGCGGATTGCACCATATCACCAGCTTTACCGCCGGATCCGCGGCCTTTGCAGCAAAATCGTCAAGATCCACGCGGAAATGCCCGCCATCGTTTATCAGATCCGAGCACACGAACTGCCTGCCGCTGTACCTGCACGCATGCTTGAAAAAACCATACGACGGTGTCATGAACAGCACCTTTTCATCAGGCTCTGTCAGCAGCTCCACCAGCTCGTAAAGCGCAGGGATCACACCCGGCGAAAAAACCAGCTCTTCTCTTGGAAAATCCCAGCCGTAGCGTTTCCTGCACCAGCCCGAGAACGCATCGTAATACCCGCTGTCGAACACGCTCGTATATCCGAAGATCCGTTTGTCTATCCTCTCCTGCAAAGCCTCACAGATCTCGGGTGCTACCGCGAACTCCATGTCGGCCACCCACATCCTGATGAGCTCGTCATCCGGCACCGGAAGCTCTATGTCAGGCTCGTCCGAAAACATGTAGGAACGAAATCCCTCGACATTTTCGGAATTCGTATTTTTCCTGTCTATTATTTCATCAAAATCATATCTCATTCGATCATCTCCCTGTCACAAGTCTGCCGTATGATTATAACATTCATAGAACACAATTCATAGGGCACAGTTTCCACAGCCCGCAGCAGACACGTAACGTTCGCATAACATAAATTTAACAATACTGAGGTGCACCCATAAAAGTAGAGTATCAAACCGCTTCAAAGACCCCGCTGCAGAAACAGCTGATACACAGACACCCGATGCGGACGGCACCGCAGGATCGGACTCATGCAGTTTTTCTTCTCGTGGGAGAAGGATCGTTATATCATGTAAAGTCTGCAGGTGCCTCACGGCGTTGCTCTCATGAGCAATGCCGGGCGTTTTGCTCACTGTATTTTCACGTTTATATAACACCTCTGCCTGTTATTTCTGTTCAAAAATTTCTGATACTCATCGCGTTGCATATATGTTACAATATAGATAGTATAATTATAATCAACAGGAAGGCGAATCATGATTTATTTAGATTATGCAGCTACATCCGGCAAGAAACCAGAGCCGGTCTATGCTGCTGTTAACGACGCACTTATGAATGCTTCCGGAAATCCGGGCCGTTCCGGCCACAAGCTGTCTCTTACAGCAGGCGGTATCGTAGCAGAGACAAGACTTCTGTGCAGCCGCTTTTTCCATGCGGAAAACCCGGAATCCATCATATTCTGCTTCAATGCGACCGATGCACTGAACCTGGCGATACATGGTTCAGTGGAGCCGGGAGATCATGTCATCACATCTTCTCTCGAACACAATTCAGTCGCAAGACCGCTCGAGCATCTCAAGGATGCAGGCGTTGAAGTGACAAAGGTACAAGCTGACATAGAGACCGGTGTCAATCCGGAGAATATCGCATCATCTATAAAAGAGAATACTCGTCTCGTAGTCATCAATCACATGTCAAATGTTACGGGCACGATAAACGATATCAAAGCGATAGGTGCGATCTGTCGTGAAAAGGGAGTTCCTTTCCTCGTAGATGCATCGCAGTCTGCAGGAGCTATGAAAATCGACGTCCAGAAAATGAACATAGATATGCTTGCTTTTCCGGGGCACAAATGTCTGTACGGGCCGCAGGGCACCGGCGGACTTTACATAAAACCCGGTCTGGATATCAGACCTCTCAAAGAGGGCGGCACGGGAAGCAAATCAGAGATGCTCCATCAGCCTGAAGACAGACCTGACAAATATGAAAGCGGCACGCTCAACGTCCCTGGCATCGCAGGTCTTGGCGAAGGAATAAGATTCATCATGAAAGAAGGCATCGAAAAGATAAACGCACGCGACAGAGAGCTTACGGATATGCTGATCGCAGGACTTTCCGAGCTTCCTGGAGTCCACATACACAGCCCGCTCGAGCATGACCGCGGACCGGTAGTTTCCATAACGATAGACGGATACGAACCTCAGGATATCTCCATATATCTCGATCAGGTATTCGATATCGCCACACGAAGCGGTCTTCACTGCTCCCCTTATGCGCACGAGTCTATCGGCACGCTGCATTCAGGCGGCACCGTCCGCATAAGTCCGGGATATTTCACGACCGAAGACGAGATAAACGCCTGCATAGAGAGCATCGGTATAATAAGCAGAGGTGAATTGTAATATGGAAAAAAGCACTGTATCACGTTATGTACGACAGGAGATCTTCGCGGGAATAGGTCCTGACGGCCAGGAAAAAATAAAGAAAGGCCGCGTTGCCATCATCGAAATGAGCTCCATAGGCGGCGCAGTCGCAAACAGCCTGGTAAGAGCCGGTGTCGGATATGTGCGTCTCATCGACGGAGACTATATCGAACTCGCCGAGCTGCAGAGGCAGACCATCTTTACTGAAAAAGATGCAAAGGAAGAAACTCCTAAAGTCGTTGCCGCATATGAATATCTGAAGACAGTGAATTCCGAAGTCGAGATAAACCCTGTCATCTCGGATGTCAACAGCGGTACGATAGATAATCTGATCGAAGACGTGGATCTAGTCATCGATGCGACAGACAGCATGGAAGTGCGCCTGCTGCTCAATGAAGCATGCTATCATCTGAAGAAGCCGTGGATATACGGCGGCACACTGGCCTCATCAGGAATGACGATGAATGTCCTGCCTGGTGAAGACAGACCGTGTCTCAAATGCTTCCTCGGAGAAGAACAGTATGCGCCCGGCGAACAGCCGACATGCGCTACAGTAGGCATACTCAACCCCGCTGCCAGCATAGTCGCTGCGCTGCAGTCCGCTGAAGCGCTCAAGATACTCAGCGGCTCGGATGCAGTCAGAGAAGAACTCGTTACATTCGATGTCTGGGAGAATTATTTCGACTATGTTCCCGTAGAAAAGGATGTGGAATGCCCTGTCTGCGGTAAAAAGGACTATGCGTTCTACGGCAAGATCACAGGCTCTCAGACTGCTGCGATGTGCGGCAAGGATTCCGTCCAGGTCATCCCTACGAAGGAAGGCGAGATCAGCTTTGAAAAATATGCCGAAAAGCTCAAATCGCAGGGTACTGTGAAATACACTAAGTACACTCTGGATTTCAGCGACGGCAATATCGAGATCAAACTTTTCAAAAACGGCAGAGCTATAATCAAGCATGTAAGCGACGAAAAAAAAGCAAAAGCTGTTTATGCTGAATATATAGGATTATAATGCAAAGGAGGTGCTGCAATGAAGATCATACTCAACCAGAAAGAGACCGAAGTCGACGAAGGTACAAGCGTTTCTGACCTGATGAAAGCTCAGACCATGAGCCGTGCAATGGTAAAAATAAACGACGTGAGGATACGACCTGCAGACTACGAAGCTACCGTAGTGCAGGAAGGCGACAAGGTGACGCTGCGCCGTGTAGTTGCAGGCGGCTGATCTCATACTGCATGATCAGCAAAGTTACCGCAAACTAATATTGTGATCATAATAGGGTAGAGTGAGTATACTCACCCTCCCATTGCACCGTACGTACGGTTCTCGTATACGGCGCTACATCAATATAGAATCAAATATTGCTC
>CABIWW010000022.1 GCA_902362435.1 Eubacteriaceae bacterium | reverse complement strand
GTCTTCGGCTTGTGGTTCGCTACACTTGGCGGTAAATACCCGTGACGGGACTTTCACCCGTAAGACTTATGCCATGCCTGGCACACGCGCAGAAAGGCTGCCTCTTGTGAGACAGCCTTCAGGGTTTGATTATGTTATATGTTATGTTAAGAAAACTACTTGCTTTCCTGCTGAGCCTGGTGATCTGCTATGATCTTCTGTGCGATCTGAGCAGGTACTTCTTCATATCTTTCGAATGCCATAGTGAAGCTTCCTCTTGCCTGAGTCATCGATCTGAGCACGATAGCATAGTCGAACAGCTCTGCCTGCGGTGCTTCCGCGATCAGCTTCTGTCCGCCTCCTGCAACAGGTTCCATGCCGAGGATCTTGCCTCTTCTCTTGTTCATGTCGCCCATAACGTCACCCATGTGATCGTCAGGAACGATGATCTCGAGCTTCATTACAGGCTCGAGCAGACAAGGCTTAGCCTCTGCGATACCCTTCTTGAACGCGAGCGAAGCAGCGATCTTGAACGCCATTTCGTTCGAGTCTACATCATGGTATGAACCATCGTACAACACTGCCTTGATATTAACTACCTTGCAGCCTGCGAGAGGGCCCTTTTCCATAGACTCTCTGAGTCCCTTTTCTACAGCAGGAACGTAGTTCTTAGGGATCGAACCGCCGAACAGTTCTTCCGAGAACTCGAATTCTTCCTGTGCAGGTGAGAATCTGATGTGAACGTCACCGTACTGGCCTGCGCCTCCGGACTGCTTCTTGTGCTTGCCCTGTACATCCGAATTGCCCTTGATGGTTTCTCTGTACGCGATCTTCTGAGGCACTGTCACCACATCCACGCCGAACTTGTCTTTGAGCTTGGCTGTAACTATGCTGAGCTGGATCTCGCCCTGTCCGCCGAGAAGCGACTGATGCGTCTCAACGTTTCTTTCGAGTACGAATGACGGATCTTCTTCCATAAGCTTATGTAAACCTGTGCCGACTTTTTCGTCGTCGCCCTTGTCCTTAGGCTCTATTGCTATGTAAAGCGCAGGAGCAGGGAATTTCACAGGCGGGAATTTCACGATGTTTGCCTTTTCGCAGAGAGTATCGCCTGTCTTCGTGAACTGCAGTTTTGCGATAGCCACGATGTCTCCGGCTTCAACTACCGGTGCCTCCACCTGGTTCTTTCCTCTCATGAAGAACATCGAACCGAGTTTTTCCGATTTCTGTGCTCTTGCATTGTATATTTCCTGACCTGATTTCAGTGTTCCCGAGATCACCTTAGCCAGCGAGATCTTGCCGAGGAACGGGTCTGCTATCGTCTTGAACACGAATGCAGCAGGCTTTCCTGCCGGATCGACCTTGATCTTGATATCTTCGTCCGCATCGTTCTTCGCATCGTAATCCTCGTGCTCTGCAGGTGTCGGTACGAACTTTATGAAATCATCGAGTACATCTGTTATTCCGTCGCCCTTTACCGACGAGCATGCCAGAACAGGCACGATGTCTCCGGATCCGATACCGTGTGAAAGTCCGTGATTGAACTCATCATCAGTGAACTCTTCCCCAGAGAAGAATTTCTCCATCAGGACTTCGTCAGTCTCTGCGATCGCTTCTGTCATCGCCTCTTTGTCGTCAAGAGTAACTACAGATGTGCCGAATTTGTCTTTGAGATCTGCTATGACTTTATCAACGTCAACATTATCCTTATCGGTCTTATTGATCAAGAAGAACTTTGGAATACCGAATTCTTTACATGAATTCCAGGCTTTTTCTGTTCCAACCTGAATGCCTGCTGAAGCATCTACCAGGATCGCTGCTGCTTCTACTGCTCTTAATGCCGAATTTACTTCACCGACAAAATCGAAGAATCCCGGAGTGTCGACAAAATTGATCTTTACGTTATTGTACTCTACAGGTACGATCGAAGTACTGATAGAATAACCTTTTTCGATTTCCATTTTGTCGTAGTCGGAAACTGTATTTCCATCTTCAACTTTGCCAAGTCTGCTGATAACGCCTGTTGCAAGTAACGCAGCTTCCAGGAATGTAGTCTTGCCGCTTCCGCCGTGTCCTACAAGTGCAACGTTTCTTATGTTTTCGCTCTTATAGCCCTTCATCAAATAAGTCCTCCCTAATTAGTTTTATAAAGATACCTTTATTATAGCATTGTAAAGGGAGTATTACAACAAGATTAAATGCAATTTTCTGAATTATCTAGTGTTTGCACTGCAAGATTGTCTCTGCCTGCTGAAACGCCACTCTCCATACAGCTGCAGGAGCATCGGCGACAGCATGAAGCATGCGTATGCAGCATAGAAAACATACGATGCCGGAGTTATGCGGTTCATTATCAGCCGGGGATCATAATAGATATGGGTCTGATCCAGCATCACAGCCATCATCGTCAGCGTGACGCACAGGAATGTGAACACGACATAGCTCCTGTCTCTGTTGTCGAATCTGTATATGGAAAACGCCGTGCGGCCTTTCAGCGAGTAGCCGCGGCTTTTCATGGACTGTGCGCTTTCCACGATGCTCTCCATGAACCAGGTGATGAGCACGGAAACCATTCGCACGCAGTTCGCTGCGCGTTTCCACAATGCTCCCTGCCTGCGCCCTCTTCCTACACCGGCCTGAGCGCCATCCACCCTGCCGGCCTGTTTCGCAAGTCTCGGCAGGCACCTCAGGATTATCGAGAGAAACAGCGACAGCTTCGGTGATATGCGCCCGAAAAGATAAACGACCTTGTCGGCTGAAAATATCACAAACAGGCATGACACCAGCATCACCACAGCTGCGGCCGACACTCCGGTCTGCAGCCCGTACACCACCGCCTCAAGAGTGATATGGTTGCCTATGAGGTTTTCTCCCAGGGACGTCACTCCGAAATGATTGTAATACGAATAAAGCCACGTATACCCGAAGATCAGCGGTATCAGGCACAGATCCGTCACAAGACCCCTGACGCCCCTCAGTTTCACCGAATACATGAATGCCGACGCATATGCGATCGCGACAAAAACGGGGTGATCGAACACCGCTGCCGATGCGATCGCGCCCGCAAAATATATGAGATTTATCACCGGATGGCAGCTGTCGAATCTCATGATGCTTCGCCCGCCTCCATGATCCCGTATTTTTTCTTTATACGATCCAGCTTTTCCAGCATCGGCCTGCACAGGATAAACACAGTTGCCATAGTCGATACCGCCAGTACCGCGTTGAACGGTATCCCCGCAGCCATGACGGACAGCACCGATGAAGCGTCAACAGCGCTGCTCATCGTGAAGACCGTGCACAGATCGAGCAATGGTCCTGTCACGAGCATTATCACCAGCCCGCTGAATATCGTGACCGGCAGCTTCTTTTCCGCAGTTATGATCCCTCTGCGTGCAAGCAGACCTGCGATGAATCCGGCGGTACCGTATGCGAACATCTGCCACGGAGTCCAGAGTCCCTGTCCGAAAATAAAATTGCTGACGAATGCAGTCAGCGAACCTGTCAGGAACCCGCCGCCCGGTCCGAATGCCATGCCGGCGATGATTATTATGCCGATCACGGGCTTGACCTGAGGCAGCATGATGAACGCCGCCCTGGAAGCGACCGCGATGCCGCACATCACTGCGATCATCACCATCTCACGCGCCTCCGGCCTGCGCCTTTCGAACTGAGCGAAAAACGGCACCATCGAGAAAATTATGATCAGCACTCCTGCTATGTAGTATCCTCTGCCGCCGAGGTGCGGCGCTGCAAACATGGCCGCCGGTATCAGCACGAAGACCGCCAGCAGTCCTGCCGCCAGTTTTCCGCGGCTGCGGCTGCCCGTTTTATTTATCTGTTCAGTTGACATAATCTGATCACATCCTCATCTGTAATAGCGTCGTCGAATATGTGACGGCTCATTCTGTTGGCTGCCGTCGTGTAAAAGCTGTTCTGCGAGAAAAACCTGTCCGGTGTATTTGTCGTGATGATGCTGCCGTCGAACATCATGCTCACGGTATCAGCATATCTGGCGCAGAACTCCACGTCATGCGATACCATCACTGTCGTCACGCCGCGTTTCTTGAGATCTGCGAGTATCTCCGCGAATTTTATCTTGAAAAAGCTGTCCATTCCTTTTGTCGGTTCGTCCAGGAGCAGTATCTCCGGCCCGGTCAGCAGCACCTTTGCCAGTGCCGTACGCTGCTGCTCGCCGCCCGACAGGTCGTACGGATGGCTGTCCATCAAGTCTTCTATATCGCAAAGCTGCACGATCCCGGCTATCGCGGAGTCTTTTACACTGCGAGCGTCTGCTGCGGACGGGGTGCCCGGCAGCATCTCTTCCAGCTCTTCTCTCACCGTCTTTCTGACGAACAGGCTCTTTGGATCCTGAGGGAGCATCGCCAGTTTACCGTGGAAAAGCTCGCCGCTCCTGTATTTTTCAAATCGTTTTCCGTCTATCAGCACTTTACCTCTGTACGGTCTGCATATGCCGCATATCGTCCGCAGCGCCGTGGACTTGCCGGTACCATTGCCTCCTACTATCGCAAATAGCTCGTTTCGCGGCACTTCGATGGAAAGTCCTCTCAGCACGTCAGGTGCATTTTTTTCGTATCTGAACCACGCTTCCTTTATTTCAAGCGCAGGCTTTGAAGACTCATGTTCAAGGGGAAGCACGCTCTCACAGCCTACCCGGATCGCGTCTGCAGGCACCTGCCCGGTCGAGTCAGCAGTTATCTGCCCAGACCCCCTGCGCTGCGCTGCAGCTGTCTGTCCATCTGCGCCCTGACTTCCTGCGGCTTCAGCCAGCGATCTGAACTTTATCTCTCTGCCTTCGAACTCACGGCTCAGCCATGTCCTGCCTTCTCTTACGGTCAGTGGGCACTCGCTGCCATCGACATCCGCAGATCCGCCGGAAGATCTGCCCGAAGACGGCACGTCCCCGTCTCTCGCGGAATCGCTCCTCACGCCGAAATATATCTGCATCGGAGCCGGCATCGCCGCAAACATCTCACTGCCGCTCTCATACAGCTGCTGTCCGACAGTCCTCGGACCCCCGCATGCCGCTATCCTGCCGCTTTCCATAACGACCACCATGTCCGATGCGTGCAGTATGTCCTCCAGCCTGTGCTCCGTGATAATCACTGTCGTTCCGAGCTCCAGATTGATCTTCCTGACTGTGTTCAGAAAGTCCGACGCCGCTATCGGATCCAGCTGGCTCGTTGGCTCGTCCAGTATGAGCACTTCCGGCTGCATCGCCATTATCGACGCCAGGTTCAGCAGCTGCTTCTGCCCGCCGGAAAGCTCCGCCACATCCTTGTGGAACCACCCCTGGATTCCGAAGTAGCTTGCCATTTCCGCGACGCGCAGGCGCATCGTCTTCTGATCAATGCCGAGGCTTTCAAGTCCGAAAGCCAGCTCGTGCCAGACCTTGTCTGTGACCACCTGATCGTCGGGGTCCTGCATGACATAGCCGATCATCGACGACTGTTCCCTGAGTCCGGCTTCCTCCAGCGGTCTCCCGCCGAAAAGTATATCGCCGGTCTTTTTCCCATGAGGAGCCAGCACGCTTTTCAGGTGCCTCAGCAGCGTAGTCTTGCCGCTTCCGCTCCTGCCGCATACCGTCACGTAACTTCCTCTTTCTATTTCAAGATTTATATCGTTCAGTGCCGGACGGCTGCCGCCCGGATAGTAAAACGTCAGATCTTTGATCTCAAAATGCGCCATTTTATCTCCTCCGTAATGTTCACCCCCGCCGGGATCATCAGAAAAATACCGTACGAGATCAGTCCCGCGACTGAAACCGGATCTCCTGCAGGCTTTATGTAAAGCTCAGGCGTATACGCGACTTCTGCAGCACCTGCGATGCAGCAGCATGCCGTCACTGCCATGAGCACTGCCATGCACGAGAGCATGATGCGATCTCTCAGCTCGAACCTGTACACTGAAAAGTTCGTTCTGCGGCCGCTGCCGTAACCTCTGCCCCGCATGCTGTCGGCCGTTACGATACCGCTCTCGAACGCCCATGAGGTAAGTGCCGAAACTTCCGCCATCCCGTTACGCATCCGTTCTCTCCTCCCGGAGGTTCGGCCGTCAGAGCCGCCCGCCATGCCTATGCATCTCCTCGCTGTCGAGATCTGCCTCAGCCTGTGCCTGTAGCCCGGCACCAGCCTGAGGACCATCGTCAGGATCAGCGATACCGACGGTGCCATCCTGCCGAACATGTGGATGAATTTATCACTTGTCATCACGACATTATAGCACGAAAACCACAACACCACAGCAGCAAACATCGCCGCAAGCGCCATTCCGTAAAACAGAGCCTCTGCAGTATACGGCCGCCCTCCCATGTACGTGAACAGCACGCGGCTGCCCTGCGTATTGAGCAGAGGGTTTATCAGCGTGACCGCTGCAAGCACCGGGATCAGCCCTGCCAGCAGCTTTACAGCACGCCTGCCCTTTACGATAAGATAGTAAATGACAGCAGAAACCACAGAGCACACCAGGAACCCGGGATGGATCAGCACCATCCCGAATACCACAGCCCCGATGAAAAACGTGAAGTTTATCACCGGACTGTATGTTGAAAATGTGTCTCTGTGGTTTCTTGATCTATACATTATTTAAAATACCCGCTATGCCTGTTTCTTCGTACGCCTTCTTGCAATGATAACAGCCGCGAGCGCTGCCGCTGCTGCCGCCGCTATGATTATCCATATCATATGATCCATTGTAGCCGATGCGACAGGCAGCAGGTCTCCCCATACTCCCGTCACGCCTGCAACAGCATACATCGAAAATTCCTGAGCAGTGAATACGAGGTATCCGTCTTTTTCAGTGCACTTTATAAAGCTGATGCCGCCTTCGTCATCGACGTGCACTATCACTGCAGAGTCGAAATCCTTCATGTCAGGTTTCGGCATCTTCACGGTCACAGGTTTCTCAGGCTCGTACCTGTCACCTGTGACAAGATCCCTGAAATATATATCATATGAAACGAGCAGTTCCGAATCATCATTCAGCTTTCTGCCTATATCGGCTGCAGTACTCTTGTCAAAGTCTTTTTTCTCGACGATGAGCCGGTAATGCCAGTCGATGCCTTCCACAATGATACCACTCTTTCCGTCTCTGTGCATCTCCGTTCCGATCCTGTCGAGCAACTTTTTGAAGTCACTGTAGTTCTTCACGAGCAGTTTATCGTCATCGCTCAGTGACTCATAAGCCTTGTATGCATCTATTATCGACTTTAGCTGATCGTCTGTGAGTTTCGATATATCTGCCGAGAGTGCATCCGCACTGTCCTCAGGGCTTATTATCGCATCAATCATCCTCATGACTTTATCTGCGTCTGTGAGCTTGCTCTTGATGCTCTTTGTCGATCCTGACGCCTGCTTGGTGCCGGTCTTGCTGCCGGAGCTGTTCTGTCCGTTACCGTCAGTATTCTCATCAGTCTTGCCTTCTATCTTTGCGAAGCTTTCAACATCCGACATGTCGAACAGTGTGGTCCTGCCTTCCAGCATCCTGTGGTATGACGCCAGAGCGTAATATGCCTGCTCAGTCGCGATACCGTTGTCTGACTCTTCACTTGTCAGCGTGTGTCTGAATGTACCGTCACTGTAGAATGATGCCAGCGCATCGAGCACGCTGCTGCCGTTCTTGATGAATCTTGCGTCCTCTGCCGGATCTATTCCGAGACTCGTGAGCGCCACGATGACCTGCGCATTTGATTCGGCATTGGCTGTTCCGTATGCTCTGAACTTGCCGTCAGCTCCCTGCATGTCGGAAAGCTTCGCAAGAGCTCTGTTCACTGCGTCATTGACTTTCTCATCTGACTTGCAGTAAGGCGCCAGAGCCTGGATCGCCATCGCAGTGATGTCGACCTCTGCGGATTTCTCATCTATCGCCCATCCTCCGTCTGCAAGCTGTGCATCGAGTATGCTGCTTATGAGGAGTTCCCTTGTCGTCTGAGAAGTACCCTTCGGCGCCTCAGGGATCTCATATTTATGAGAATCCAGGGCGATGAGCGCCCATATAGGACCGTTGATGCCCTGAGCCTTTACATAATCAAAGTCTGCAAGCGGCTCCAGCAGGTCATATCCTGCCACGTCGGTCACATCTCTGCCTATCGATGTGAGTGCCAGTATCACTCTCGAGTTGTCCGTCGACTTCGATGCATGCAGCTTCGCGCTCGACTTTTTCTTCACATATTTGAATACGTTCTGCGCGTAATCTTCTGCTGTGCTGTCTCTCATTATGCCTGCTCTCGCAAGTCCGAGTGCAGCCCATTCTCCATGCGACGTGCCTACGTCGAGACTGTATTTCTCTGTCTTCTTCAGGATCGAGTTTCCTGTCGTCCTGTACATCTCATCAAGTGAAGCACGTACAGCCTTCCTGAGTTCCTCGATCTTCACTATCGATGCATCCAGCTTCGCCTTAGCAGCTGCCGAAACGAGCTGCTTTGCTTCTTCACTCAGTGAGCTGTATGCGCTGTCTGCCTTATCCACTGCAGCGCTGTCTGCAAGAGTCAGCTTGTCCGGGTCAGGAAGAGCGTTTATCAGATCTTCAACCTCTGCGGCTGCTTCTGCAGCTGTCTTGCTTCCGGACCAGTCCACATCGTTGTAGTCGTCGACATAGAAGAAACGCATATCGTCTCCGTCCTTCAGCGTCACTGCGCTCATGTAGTCGGTGAACTTGCCGTTTATCGTGTACATCCATCCGCTGCGAGGTCCGTTCGAGAACTCGCCGAGATTTATCTTGTCATCCGGGAAGTACAGCGATGATACATAGCTGTTGCCGCTCATCTCGTATTCGATGCCTGCATCTGCTGCAGCTTTTTTGAACAGATCGAGGGCCGTCGATCCGAGCTCCATCGTATACTGCTTTCTTCCCAGCCAGTCGTAATATTCCTTGTGTTCGCCATCTGCGCCGTGAACGGAGTCGCCTATGATCGTTATCGTGACTTTGATCTCGTCTGCTTCGGCAGGCTTGTCTCCTCCGCCCGTGCTGCCTCCCGACGTGCCGCTGATCTCCCACTGGAGCACAGGGAATCCGTCGTTGGTGTTCTTCGTGTCTTCTGTAAAGTACTTGCTTCCAGCCTGGCTGTTCAGATAGTCTACGAACTTCGCCTTCTTCATGCTCTCCGCACTTGCACCGGTCGCCGTCTTGTCTGTCGCCGCACTTTCATTTTCAGCCAGGTAGTAGCTCCCTGTCGTCTGGCTTATATATTCTGTACCGGATATGCTTCCGAGCACTCCGTATGAGTAAAGTCCTGCTTCTACAGTTCCTGTGCTGTAGCAGCCCTGAGGTGCCGCGCATACCGTTGCCTCGCCCGCGATACCGCCTTTGTAGCTTGTTCCGCTGACGCTGCCTCTGTTGTATGAGCCTTCGATCACAGCGTAGTTCGTCATCACGCCTGCGATACCGCCTGCATATGACGTCGTGCCGCTCGTTCCTACCGCGCCGGTATTCACGCACTGGCTCACAGTTCCGTATGATACCGATCCAGTGATACCGCCGACACGTTCATTTCCTGTCACTGCCGCGGACGATCTGCACTGGCTGATCTGAGCGTTCAGACCCAGCTGTCCTGCGATACCGCCGACGTCACTCACGCCTGTCACAGTTCCGCTGAAAGTACAGCCCGTGATCTTTCCTTCCACATTGCCCGCGATACCGCCTGTATTGTATGATGTCCCACCTGCATTGACGCTTCCGGACACGTTCAGATCCTTGACGATACCCTTTCCGCCTACTTCACCGAAAAAGCCCTGATCGTCATTTTCCGAAACGATCGCAAGGCTGCTGACTGTCCTGCCTTTTCCGTCGAACGTGCCTGTATAAGGCTTGCCGCATCCGATCGGATACCACTTTTCAGATTTCAGTGCTATATCTGCCGTCAGCCTTGCATCTGCCGAAGTCGCGCCGCCGTTCACCTTGTTCACGAACCATTTCAGCTCGGCTTCATTCGATATCATATAAATGCCTGCAGTCAGTGTCGGTTCCTTGCATTCTTTCGCAGGCCAGATGCCTGCTGCGTCCCCTGTCTTCACAGTGCCTGCGGATGCTTTGATCTCTCCGGGCATCCTGCTGCTGGAGATCGCAACGCTTATCGTCTTTCCGAGATCGTCTTCCGTCACAGTATAGGTCTTGCCTGTAGCTGACTCTATCGCTTTGTTTCCTCTGTACCACTGGTATTTCAGGTCGGCGCTGCCGGCTTTGCCTGAGTATTCGGCAGTAAGAGTATGTCCCACTACCGCGTTTCCGCTTATTTTAGCTGTTCCTGTAAAGCCCTGTATGCTTTCCGAGCCGCACTTCACGATACCTGAAAGCGCAGGGTCCATGCATTTTACATATATCTTGCTGCCTGCCATATCGCTTGGCACTGTATATGTGTCTGAAACAGCTACTACCTCCTGTTCGCCGCTCCAGTCTCTGTACCATACGCATATAGGATCCTTCACGGACGAATCCCTGAAAGTCACCTTGAGCGTGTCTCCGACGCTGACGTCCGAAGGCAGTGAAACTGTTCCATCCGCTGCGCTCTTTACAGGAGTCATTTCCGTCAGATCTCCCGCCTTCGTAAGCAGTGTCGCGAGCGGAACTGCCGTACCGCCGTTCGAACCGCTGTCTGCGATGTCGCGCAGATCCAGATAGTAAGCTTCGCTCACACCGCTGACCACTTCGCCTACGGCGCCTCCGACACGGAATTCTTCGCCGCTTTCCGTATCGACATATGCTCCTGTCACATCACCTGTGCTGTAAAGTCCTTTCGCTGTGGACCCTGTCGTGTTTATACCGACGCATCCGCCGGTTCCGCTGCCTCTGCTGACTACGTTTCCTGTATTGTATACAGATGTCGTCTGCGAATCGTTTCTTCCCGCGATGCCGCCTGTGAATACCGTCTGATTCTTCACAGTGCTTATCACATGTCCGCTGTTCGCACATCTGCTGATCTTTCCGCTGTTTTTACTGTCGGAAGTGTTGTCCGCAGCGATACCTGCTGCAAATGTCCCAGATGCGGTGATCATAGCTGTATTCACCGAGCCTGAGACAGTTCCCCTGTTCACTGCGGTGATGCCGGCTATGTACTGCCCACCTGAGACTGTTCCGTTGTTTGTGCAGTCTTTTATCGTGCCGCCTTCATTGACTGCAGCGATACCTGCGACACTGTTGCCGCCCTTTACGGTAACGTTCGACGTCACCCCGGAAACAGTTCCTGCGTTTATGGCTGCGACTGCTGCCGCATTGTCCGCATTTCTCACCGTTCCCGATATCTCAAGAGCTTTGACCGTTCCTGCATTGTATGCGAAAAGTCCCGCGCCGCTGCCCTTTGCATAAAATCCTGTTATGCTGTGGCCTGCACCGTCCAGACTGCCTGCGAATGCCGTATCTGCATCGCTGCCGCCTGCAGGCTTCCATGCTCTGTTGTTGAGGTCTATATCCTTCGTCAGTACACCCTTTATCGCTCTGTCTTCTGCGATCTTTTCGGCGAACCACTTAAGGTCACCTGCCGTCTCCAGCTGATACACTCCGTCTTTCTGAGCCGGTGCTTCTGCCGAAATCCTGCCGTCCCATCCGCCTGCAGACGGTACCGGCTCTCCCGGATCTGTTGACGGCGCATCTGTCTGCCAGTTCAGTACCGGATATCCGCCGTTGATGCCGTCTTTGTCAGCGCTGAAGCCTGTTCCGAGGTCAGCGTCTTCCGAGCCGCAGCTCAGCTGCATGATGTCAGATGCTGATCTTGCAGCTGCTGTTCCGCTGACACTGCATCCATTGACCGCTCCGATCCAGTCGTCTGCCAGACTTTCCAGATAGTACACATTATTGAGCGTCTTGCTCCCACGTGCAAAATCCATATTTCCTGCAACGCCGCCGGCAACAGTACCTTCGAGGCTTCCTGCCGCATATGCATATTTAATGCTGCCGTATCTGAGCTGTCCCGTGATACCGCCTGCACAGCCAGACGATGCCGTTGCCTTGACGCTGCCGGTACTGTATACACTTTGTACAGTACCTCCGTTATATATCACGCCTGTGATACCGCCCGCGTATGACGTACACGTCACATCGCCTTTATTGTACGAATCCGTAAGCGCGCTTCCCGAGGCAGAGTAGATCCTTCCGGCGATGCCGCCTGCATATGCTGCTGTCGCAGTGACTGATGCTTCATTCGAACAGCCTGAAACGCTGCCGCCTGTATCGAGTTCTCCCACGATACCGCCTACATAAGATTTGCCTGTAACTTTGACATTCGCAGCCGCATGGCAGCCTGTCATATTTCCTGCCAGATCTCCGACGATCGCGCCTGTATAGCTGCCGGTCGAAATGAATATACTGTCAGCAACGGTAAGATCCTTTATCTGTCCGGTTTTTCCAACGTATCCGAACAGGCCTGTATTCGATGTCGATCCGTTATTCACATAAAGGCCTGATATCGTATGTCCGCTGCCGTCGAATGTACCTGTATATGCTTTGCTGCTTGTCGTGCCTACAGTCGACCATTTGTATACTGCACTGCCGGGAGCCGCATCGACAGAATCATTTATCCTGATATCTGCCATCAGCTTTGCAGATGAACTCAGTGCTGCCTTGCTGTCGAACCACATCAGCTCGTCAGCTGTGTATATCAGATAAGCTCCGCTCTCATCCTTTGCAGGTTCCGAGAGAGTGCTGCCGTCCCATGAGGTCTGTATTTTCAGATATGCCTCATCGAGAGTCAGATCCGAATAGTACACGGAAAACTCACCGCTTGCCGGCTTGTATCCCGGACTTGTTATCTTGTAGCTGTAGCTTCCGTTCGGGAGCGAAAAGCTTCCGTCATCCTCAGCCTTTATAACAGCGTCAGGATATTCCACGCTCATCACGGTTATCTTGGTCTCGTTGTCCTGACCGCCCTTTTCTTTAGTGAAAGGTATCTTTACCTTGTATTTAGTTTCTTCTTTAAGTGTTATTGTCTTCCGGTCGGCAGCTGCATCGCCTTTGACCTTGAAGCTGCCGCTCTTCGCAACATACCCGAATTTCTCTGCCTGATACTCATACGGATTGCCGTTTTTCGCAAGCTGATATGTGCGTCCGTCTGCAAGAGGCTTCTGTCCTTTTACAGTCAGAGTCGCATCCTCCGGCACTGTCTTGAACACGTAGTCGTACTTCTTTACTTTCAGGTCGACTGTTATCGTCTGTCCGCCGTACGCTACTGTAAAGCTGCCGCTCACGCTTTCACACTCGTCACATGTTATCTCATAGCTGTATGTGCCGTTCCTGAGAGAAAATGTGCGGGTGCCGTCTGAAGGCTCTACATCGCTGCCGCCTGCATCCTTTACGACAAGGCTGGCTTCTTCAGGGGTTATGTTGAATTTCACCGCATATTTCGCATTCGGATCCTGCCATCCGAGTGCCGGATATGCGTTATCCTGCACGATATAGTTATCTCCAAGCTCTGCTGCAAATCCCGGAGCGATCATCTCCTCGCGCGTCTTCGCAGTTATCCCTTCTGTATCGCTGCTGTATCCGTCTCCCTGTGAAGCCGCATCTGCTCTGTAGTATGAATTGTCTGCGCTGACAAGGTCTTTCGTCTCTACACCGTTGTAATTTTTACCGATGCTCGTACCTATGACTCCACCTGCAGTGACTCCTGAAACACCTGTGCTGTCCGTCACAGTACCGGCATTATAGCAGTCCAGCACTGCAGCCACATTACTGTTTGACGACACTCCTCCTATTATACCGCCTATGCCTTTTGCATTCGTGTCATTGAATGTCGCTGTCGGAACTGTGCCGCTGACATTTCCTGTATTGTAGCATGATTCGATCGTAGTCGTCTTGCCGCTGGATGCGCCCAGTATACCGCCTGTCTCGTATATACCCGTGACATCGCCGGTATTGAAGCATTTCTCTATCGTTCCCGTTATCCTTCCGGCTATACCGCCCGTTCCCTTTATCGTACTCGTTATCTCTCCCGTGTTGCCGCACATCGAGATCACGCTGTCCGATGATGCTGATCCTGCTATACCGCCAGTGCAGTATACATATCCTCCCGGCTTGCCGCTGTTCGTGACAGCTGCGCTGTTGAAACAGCTCTTTATCTCTGTTTTCCCTGTTGCAGTCGCAACTACACCTCCGAGATAATCCCCGGCAGCTGAAACCGGTGCAGTATTCCTGCATCCTGATATCACTGTGCCTGTGCCTGCGAATGCTGCGATACCTGCCGCATATTTTGCCGAGCTTACTGTCACAGCATTCGTACAGTCAGTTGTTGTCACAGGATTGCCGTAAGCGACTATACCAGCAGCATACTCAGCGCTGGTCTTTATACTCCCGGTTACCGTCAGGTCTTTCACTTCTGCGCCTTTAGCATATCCTATCAGCGCCTGATATTTACTCGAGCTATTTATATTTATCCCTGATATCGTCTTGCCGTTGCCGTCGAATACACCACCATATGCTATATAATCACTGTATGTATTCGTCATCGTGCCGATCGGAGTCCAGTCTCTGCCTGTGAGATCTATGTCCGCAGTCAATACCGCGCAAAGTGCAGACGTGCTCTTTTTAGCGGTTTTGTTGACCTGCTCGGCAAACCACATGAGATCGTCGGCTGTCGCCAGTCTGTAAGGTGCCGTTTTCGTGCCATCGCCTTCCGGGGCTGCTGACTCTGCTGATCTTGCCGGACTTTTCACAGCGGTACTGTCCTTTACTGTGACAGCTGCTGCTGGACTTGTCGCTGACGCTGAGACTTCCGAAGCTGTGCCCTTTCCAATAACAGAAGTAACGATGACTCTGTAGTACGAGAGCCCCGCCTTGTCCGTCGGCGGCACGTACTCTGCACCGTCTGCATCGTCTATATCCACGAACTCTTCGTTGTCCGCACTTTTCTGCCACTGATACGAAAGCTCTCCGCCGTCATCTGACGATGCAGTGACCGTGAGTGCTTTCGCCGTATCTCCCACAGCATATGAAGCTTTCTGCTCCGAAAGATCATTCTTTATGACCGGTGCCGGCGCAGTCGACTGAGCCGCATGCTGTTCAGCTGTCTGCACAGCCGCGCCCGATCCGGCCGTCTCTCCATATGCCCAGGATGGCATCATCGCAGTAAGCATCATGATGGCTATCAGTGCTATACTGAAACTTTTAAAAATCCTGTTTTTCCTCTCCATTTAGTTCCTCCGATATGATTTCAGATCTTATCTGTTCTGATCACCGGCATTCACCGGCGGATACACGGTTTGATGACATCAGATACCATTGCAGGTATAGCTCCACACAAGGACATCGCCTTCTTTCATCTTGTATGAGCTGCTGCCGTAATTAGGCATCCATCCGTTGACTCTGTATGTCCAGCCCGACCTGCTGCCGCAGTCGAACTCGTACAGGTTGTTTATTCCTTCTATATAATAGCTGCCGTACGCAGGTGTGTATGAATATTCAAGCTGTATGCCCGCCGTGTCGCATGCTCTCTTTAGTATGTCGAACGCCGTGTCTCCCTCTCTGAATTCCACACTTGAGGACGCCAGTATCACGCCGTTTGAAGGGACGAAGCTCTCTTTCCCGCTCTTCAGCTGCCCCATGTTGCTGAGCACCGAGCTGCATTCTATCTGCACCGTGCACAGCTTCACAGCCTGGCTGCCTGATCCTGAGCCGGCACCTGAAGCGCCTGACTGTCCGCTCTCAGCTGCGGCTATGACTTCTGCTTCATGTTTCTTTTTCTGCTTCTCTGTTTTCTTTATCTCAGCTTCGCGGTCTGCTGTGACCTTGTCCAGCTCGCTGCCGCTGAAACATATGTCGTGCCCGTCTTCGCCTGCGGTCTTCGCCTTTTCGATATTGAAATCATTGAGCGATCCTGCTTCAAGATCTGACACAGTCATCTCATCGCCGACTATGCTTACTGTCTGTCCTTTTTTCGCCGACTTTTTCTCATCGCCGGATTTTACTGTAATGCTGCCGTCGAAGACGTTTATCCCTGCAGATCCGGTCTGCACATTGACTGAAAATACGCTTCCATCCGAGCTGATCTCGCAGCTGCCTGCCTCTACCTTCCTGAACTGGTCACCCTTGTCGAGGACCGCAAACAGCTCACCGTCATCAAGCGATATGTCCAGCCGTTCTTTTTCCAGTCCGGATAGTTCCGCCTCTGTGTCTTCGGAAATGTAAACCGTGTTCTTTCCGGCGATCACTGATGCTGATGAGCTCGTCCCGGTGTCTATCACGTCGCCGTCCTTCAGCTGTGTCTTTTCATCCAGCGTGTAGCCGACGCCGCTGCGCTCGATATTGACGATGCCTTTCACATCCTCAGAATATGCAAAGCCGTCACTGCTGAACCAGCCGCGCAGCGCGCCTGCCGTCATTATACCGCAGAACACTATCACTGCTATCAGCACCGCCATCAGCACATTGAATATCTTCGTTCGCTTTCTGGTCTCCATGTTTTATCTTCTTCCTCTCATTTGATCAAATAGATATATAGTACATATATTTCGAATCTCACCGACTGTGATGTCCTGCCGCTGCAGTCATATCGATCACTTCTCCCATGCGCGACATCACATAGTCATACGAATCTCTCCTGTGAGGCCTGAGGCACCTGCTGCAGTCCTTGATGCCGCTGTCTAGATACACGTAATCGCCTCCGCATTTTTCTCCCAGCGCATAGAGCGGACAGTAGCAGAACAGGCAGTTGAACCCGGCTTCGTCCGATGTCTCGTGGCATGGGAAAAACTCGCACTTTCTATGGTTTATGAATTTATAGTTTTCTGTGAGGCTGTCTGCCTCTGCATCAGGGCACTGATTTTTCTTCATCGCGCAGTCCCTCCTTCGACTCATCACAAAAGACTGACAAAAGTGGCTTCGCCATGTATTTTCATATGAAACTTTTGCTTATATCCCGTAAATATCTGAAACGATATTTACTGCATAAAAAAACACCCGCTTCCGGGTGTTCTCCTCAATAATCGCAATGCAAAACCGGCAATGAGCATAAATCAGCACAGCAGAAAACTCTGCATACCGTATCGCTGCATCTTTGCATGACATGATGCATTACCATATGCGTACGCATTCCCGCAGTGCCGCCATTGCTGACACTTCGCAACTATCTGGTCTCACCTCAGAAGACTCCGATAACAGACTGACAGGTCTCCCGACTTAACCCACGCCGCGTTTCTGAGGATATCTCGCTTAGACGATATCGTGCAGAAACCTGCAGCACCTACAAGGACGCCTTCCCGAAGCATTTCAGTATCGTACTGTCAGATGATCTGACGTCATATCCGCCCTGTCGTCGCGGCCCGATATGCTCTGTCTGACAATACTGCTGATGCTGATACGCCCCAGTGGCCTGCCGGCGGGTCGTCCCCCGCCTCATCCGTTCGCTGGTATCACGGTTGCTGAGACACAGTGCCGGATTCACACCGGCTTCCGAAAAAATGTCATAGCCTGCATTATTAAATTCCATAATATAATATATTAGTTATATCGGCATCTGTCAATCACTTTACGAACATCAATCATTTTACCAATAATCGCTCGCCAAGAGCAAAGGCTGCTTCGATCCGCTCTATGAACAAAGCCTCAGCCCTATTACCCCTGCCACGACCATGATCATGAACAGCATCTTCTTTTTGTCGCGGCTTTCTCCGAACACGATTATCCCGAACAGCATGGTGAACACGGTGCCAAGTCCGGTCCAGACTGCATATGCGATCCCGAGGGGCAGTGTTTTCGCTGCTGTCGACAGCAGGAAGATCCCCAGCGCTGTTATCAGTACCGTCAGTATCGTATATTTCTTGTTTTTGAATCCGTCCGACAGCTTCATGCAGACGGTGAATCCCAGTTCACAGAACGATGCGCAGACTACGAGTATCCACATCATGATCAGTCACGCTCCTTTCCGCAGTTTCCGGCTCCGGCTGCTGCTCCACCGACTGCTGCATTGCCCGCAGCAGCTGCGCCTCTCTCACCTTCATGACCTTCGTTTCCTTCATTTTTCTCACTATTTTCATTTTCTTCATCGCCTTCGCAGAACTTCAGCCCGATGATCCCTGCCAGCAGCACCAGCAGCGATACGATCTTGAGCACGCCTGCGCTTTCCCCGAAAAACACGAGTCCCAGCACTGTCGTTCCTGCTATGCCGATACCTGTGAAGATCGCATACGACATCCCTATGCCGAACTCGCGGATGCCCCTCTCCAGCATGAAAAAGCTCAGCGCCAGAAAAAATGCGGTTATCAGTGTCGGCAGCGGACGTGTGAACCCGTATGACAGCTTCATGAAATACGCCCACACGATCTCTATGAGGCCGGCTACGATCAGACAGATCCATGCGATCCGGCTGTTCTTCTTCTGTTTTGCTTCCATTTTCTTCTCCTTTGTTCTGAATGCTGCAAAAGCCCGGGAAAAGTAATTCTATACTTCTCCCGGGCTTTTTTCCCTCCGTGTCAGCCCGCCGCCATTCCGGCAGGTCCGTTTTCTCTCGGACCAGCATATATCCTGCCTGGCATGTACGCGCGCTGCAGATCTTTGCACCTGATGCAAAAGCTCTGCGAAAAGATATACGCAGGGGCTTCAGGCACCTGCAGATCTTTGCGGCTCTAACGCATATCTGATGCGTACTTCCCCGCTATGACCGCGGCTCTTAAAGCGCATGTCCGGATATATCGGAACCCTAGAAAACTTTTAAGTCTGTTTTATTATACATTGCCGTGCCGTTTATTGCAATGCCCTGTGCGAGCCTGCGTTTGCAAGCCTGGCGTTGTCATGCAGATGCATGATCCCGGCATCGTCATGTGAGCCGGCGCGCTGACAGCACTCATCTCTGTATAATTGCGTTCGACCGTGACTCTGATCCCAGCGCGATGACAAGCGTTGAAACCGTGATCGCCATAAGCTGAACGGGATAGATATGCTGTTCGATGACCATCAGCCTGTAATGAACCCATCGTTGCCTTTTATCAGTGCCCTGACAGGATCTGTCGGATCATGCTTAACCGTTACGACCGATCCTTTGCGGATATCGCCAATGACCGGCGTCTTTCGCTGCCCTACAGGTATCGCCCCGGCTTTTATCGTGCTGCTTTTCAGCTTGACGCTCTCTTTCACAGTGTACTCGATACCGTTCACGCTGTAGCTCACGGTCATGACGAACGGTCCGTCACTGCCTTTAAGTCTGAGATCTGTTATGATCCCCGGTGTCTCGCACGTATAACGCTCATTATTTGATTTTCGTCTGTACCTGCTGATTTTGTATATCGCAAATATGCAAATCAGCGGCACGAATATTATTATCGCAAAGATCATAACGATCATCGCTCCGTCACTCATGATCATCCTCCGTTCCCGATCACGATCAGCGGTTACATCTGATCTATACTCGACTGGTATTCTAAAATGTGCAGGAATCCTTTTTCCAAAAATTTTCTGCTTTGCACCTTTTCTGCACAAATTTTAATGCCGTTGTGCATTACTTTCGCATTCGCCTGCATCCTGCACAAATACACTCAACTCTGATCCGTTGAAGCTCCGTCAATTTCTCTGTGAGAAATTTCCTGTATACGAAAAAGCTCTCCGACCGTTTCGATCGGAGAGCAATATCTGATATTTTAACAGGCAGTCGATGGCCGTAAAGTTCCAACGCTTTGCTCCAGCAGGCATAGCCTGCTAATGTCCGTTCCGCCGATTCAGGCAAAGCCCGGTGCAGAAAGGCACGCACTAAAGCGCTGCACTCCCGGCAAATGAAGTACCGCCGCTCTGGCTTCGCTCACGCTCGCCACTCACGGGGTCATCTTCACTTATTCGATGATCTCAGTTACAACGCCTGATCCTACTGTTCTTCCGCCTTCTCTGATAGCGAATCTAAGTCCTTCTTCGATCGCGATCGGTGTGATCAGTTCGATCGTCATTGTGATGTTGTCTCCAGGCATGCACATCTCTGTTCCTTCAGGTAACTGCAGATCTCCTGTTACGTCTGTTGTTCTGAAATAGAACTGCGGTCTGTATCCGTTGAAGAATGGTGTGTGTCTTCCGCCTTCTTCCTTCTTCAGTACGTATACCTCACCCTTGAACTTTGTGTGCGGGTGGATAGTTCCAGGTGCTGCCAGTACCTGTCCTCTTTCGATCTCATCTCTCTGCACGCCTCTCAGAAGTGCTCCGATGTTATCTCCTGTCTCTGCCTGGTCAAGCAGCTTTCTGAACATCTCGATTCCTGTTACTACTACTTTTCTCTTCTCTTCTGTAAGTCCGATGATCTCTACTTCGGTTCCTACTGTCAGGCTTCCTCTTTCTACTCTTCCTGTTGCTACTGTTCCTCTTCCTGTGATCGAGAATACGTCCTCTACAGGCATGATGAACGGCTTGTCATTGTCTCTTTCAGGTTCAGGGATGTAGCTGTCGATAGCTTCGAACAGTTCTACGATCTTGTCTCCCCATGGTCCTGCAGGATCTTCGAGTGCCATCAGTGCTGATCCTCTGATGATCGGTGTATCGTCTCCCGGGAAGTCATACTGGTCTAACAGTTCTCTTACTTCCATTTCTACCAGATCAAGCAGCTCTTCGTCGTCTACCATGTCGCACTTGTTCAGGAATACGATGATGTAAGGTACTCCTACCTGTCTTGAAAGCAGGATGTGCTCTCTTGTCTGAGGCATAGGTCCGTCTGTTGCTGCTACTACCAGGATAGCTCCGTCCATCTGTGCTGCTCCTGTGATCATGTTCTTTACATAGTCAGCATGTCCCGGGCAGTCTACGTGTGCGTAGTGTCTGTTCGGTGTTTCATACTCTACGTGAGCAGTTGCGATAGTGATTCCTCTTTCCTTTTCTTCAGGTGCCTTGTCGATCTGGTCGAATGCTACGTCTGATCCCAGTCCGTATCTCTGGTGCAGTACTGTTGTGATAGCTGCTGTAAGTGTTGTCTTACCGTGGTCTACGTGACCGATTGTTCCGATATTGATATGCGGTTTAGTTCTTTCAAA
>CABIWW010000021.1 GCA_902362435.1 Eubacteriaceae bacterium | reverse complement strand
GAAACATTCGGATATTTAACTCCTGACGAGTTCTACAGGCAGGGGAAAAACGAGGTTTGATACTCTACTTTTATGGGTGCACCTCATAATACTTGTATTTTTATTTTAGTAGACTAAGTATATTGAAACAGTATGTACAATTAGTCACATATATCTGTATTTTTTTTCATATCGGGACATTAATCGAAGTATGAAAGTAAGTGATCATATAAAAGAGTATCTATTGTCAAGGAACGTTATACGATTTATAAATGAATAATAATGCTGGGAGATATAAAATTGAATAAAAAACATCGGATACATTGTAAATAATAAGGGAGGAAAAATTGAAATGAAGGAAATATATAAATCACTATTTACTCCATTTAAGATCGGAAATGTAAAGATAAAAAACAGATTCGTAATGTGCCCTATGACGGGAACTGCAATTATAAACAATAATGAGTTTAATTATGAGGCTGAAAAATTCTATTTGGAAAGAGCTAAGAACGGAGTAGGTCTTATTGTAACTGCGCCGTCTATGATATTTGATATGTGGGGGAGAGGGTTCTGGCTTACAGAAGCAAAGGATGCTTTTGGAACACCGTTAAGGAATTTCGTAAACAAGATACATGAAGAAGATGCAAGGGTTTTTATGCAGCTGGGAGTTGGCTTAGGCCGTGTAATATATCCTAAACCTGTAGAATTTATAAAAGGTGCGAACATTGAAAATATTAAGATCGCCGCGAGTAAGCTGCGCAATGTATGGGATACATCCATGGTGCACAGGGCGTTGACGACAGAAGAAGTAAAAACTTTGCGTGACAATACGATTTTAGCGGCAAAAATGGCCAAAGATGCAGGTATGGATGGAGTAGAAATCCATGCAGTGCATGAAGGCTATTTGCTGGATCAGTTTGCTATAGAATCCATGAACAGCAGAACCGACGAGTATGGCGGTTCGTTGGAAAACAGAATGCGGCTGGCGTGTGAAATAATAAAGGGTATTAAGGAAAGCTGCGGGGAGGATTTTCCTGTAACAGTAAGATATAGTGTTGTCAGCAAGATGAAGGGATTCAATGACGGAGCATTGCCGGGAGAAGACTTTGTTGAGTTCGGAAGAGATTATGAGGAAAGCATAGCTGTAGCAAAAATTCTGGAAGAAGCAGGCTGCGATGGATTGAATGCGGATAACGGAACGTATGATTCATGGTATTGGGCGCACCCACCTATGTATATGGGCAGAGCATGCAACCTTGAGGATGTTTCGTTTATAAAAAAACATGTAAATATACCGGTAATCTGTGCAGGGCGGATGGAGGACCATGCGGTGTCTGCAAAAGCGGTAAGTGAAGGCCTGATAGATGCAGTAGGAGTCGCGCGTCAGTTTCTTGCCGACTCGGCATGGATAGAAAAATTAAAGGCGGACAAAGAAGACGATATCAGACCTTGCATAGCATGTCATAACGGATGCCTCGGTAGTCTGCTGCAGGGAAAAGGACTGTCATGTGCGCTGGATCCATCTGTGATGCATGATGAAGAATACAAAGTGATGCGAGCGGATAAAGCGAAAAAAGTTATTATCGTAGGCGGCGGTATCGGCGGAATGGAAGCTGCAAGAATACTTACTCTGAGAGGTCATAAAGCAAGCATATATGAAAAAGGCAGTAAGCTGGGCGGTGTCTTTAATGCGGCAGCTGCGCCGGATTTCAAAGAAGCTGATAAAGCTCTGCTTGCATGGTATGAAAAACAGATGAAAGAACTTGGCATAGATGTGCATTTTGGGACAGAGGTAACCAAAGATGTGATAGAAGGTGAAACTCCGGATGCGGTAATAGTAGCCAGCGGTGCTGCTCCGAGAAAGCTTAGCTTTAAAGGTGAAGCCGAAGGACAGGTCGTTTCGGCAATAGATTTTCTCCTTGGAAACAAAGCTGTGGGAAAGAACATCATCGTTGTCGGCGGAGGGCTTACCGGATGTGAAATCGCGTATGACATTGCAAGAAAAGGCGGAAATGTTACGCTGGTGGAAATGACCGATAAAATCCTGGCGGCTCCGCTTTTAAGCGCAGCAAATTCCAATATGCTGAGGGACTTGATGAAATATCACAGCGTTGAAATTATTACATCGGCGAAGATTACCGAAATTAACGGAAGCAAAGCGGTTGTAGAGTGTGAAGGTAAGGAAAGAATCATATCTGTCGACAATATAATCGTTTCCGCAGGATATATACCGAATCAACAGCTTTATGAGGACGTGAAAAACATCTGTGATACATATATTATCGGAGACGCTTCAAAGGTAGGAAGCCTGTTGGATGCCATAAAGGCAGCTTATAAAGCAGCCATGGAAATATAACCTTTTATCAAGGAGGGATAAATTATGAAGTATAATGACATGGAACTGTTAAGAAGAAAGGTGGCTCATCTGCATAATGATAATTATTCGACAATAGCTCCACCTATACAAATTACAAACGGTATCCCGCAGGTAATGGTTCTTAAAGGTTCATATCGTGAAATGGGTTTCCAGTACGGAGCAAAGCTTGCGTACAAATTGTATTCGGTTCTTACCATAACAAGAGCAGCGGTTTTAGAAGCGCATGGCGAAAAAACTGTAATGAAAGATATGAAAACAATCGAATATCTTGTGGAGAAATATGACCCTGATTTCAGACTTTGGATTGAAGGAGTACAGGCAGGCTGTGCCAGCAAAGGTGTTGATTTTACATTGTACGATTTCCTGATTGCGGAAGTATACGGCGGTGAAAGATGGGCAAGACCGGAAGGGAAGTATCCGGAAGAACTTGGCTTTGATAATTCACCGGCAGGTCCGAATATCCCTCATCCTCAGTGCAATGCATTTGCGGCCGCAGGGGAGGCTACAAAGGACGGAGAGGTCATTGTAGGAATAAGCGGTTCGAATTCGGATGAAACTCCTGACAGAGTTATACTCATATGTTATCCTGACAATGAGCCGTATTTTATCTGTTTCGGTGCTATTGTAAGTCCATTTTGCCAGATCGGCATGACCAGTGCGGGATTCACATGGACATGTACGGCGAACTTTTCACCTGTAGATTGTGACTGGGGTATTTTCCCTGAAATAATGGATCATTATTTCACTACAAAATGTAAAACTCCGCAGGACGCGCAGGAATTCCTTAAGCTGATACCTAGAGTAGGAGCTGTGGGAAACCTTATTACGACCGACCTTGCGGGAAATATTTCTGTAACCGAAACGAACAGCGATCATTACAATATTCGCAGGCCGGGAGATGCGGGCGAAGAAGGTAATTACGTTGTAAGTACGAATCACTTCGCGGCAAAAGACACATTAGAGTGGAATATACCCGAATATGCTTTATGGCAAAATGATTCAAAGTGCAGATTTGCTACTGTATCAAAGTTCCTTGCAAAAGCAATAGAGGACGGAGGTATTGATTACGAGTCTATCCGTAAGATGATGCGTTCGGATGACTGGTATGATCCCGAAACAAATGAATGGCATACCAATGAACCGGAATCAATGAAGGGGTATAATCTGCTGGAGTATACTCATCAGGCAATCATGCATCCGTCAGATATGACTGCGTATTTCATGCTCGGTACGGCAAGCGGGACAGGCACTCCTGCAGGCTCCATGGGAGAATTTGTAAAAATGCAGATACTGGAGGATCCTTTTGAAATGCTTGAAACAATGAGAAATGAAACATTCCTTATCGATTTCTATGAAGCAAGAGCATTTTATAGAAAGGTACTTAATTCAAGTGAATCGCTTCAGAAAGATTACGCGACGCAGGAGGCTCTGGAAGGTCTGCTGGATAAAGCATATGTCGCATATGAATGCGCGCTGAACAGGCAAGCCCATGCGATTCTTTGCAGGCATGACGGCGGCGCGGAATGTGATTATCTGGAAATACTAAGCGAAGCGTTATCATACATGGCGGAATCGCAGCTTTATTCAAAGAAGCTTATCGCTCAGCTTGAATGCTTCGGCATCAAAAAGCCGGGTGGATATAATTACTTCGGTGCTTATTAAGAGCTTTATACATCAATCAACAAAGTATCGTACCAGCAAAGCATGCTGGTACGATACTTTTTAAAAATCAGAAAATCTCATTTTGGGCTTTATTTCACTTAGCCGGGGTAGGCCGGAATACCGGCGGAGCCTATCGATGACAGTGTGCCGGAAGCCTACATATTTATGTACAATTGGTTATATGTACATGTACAATTAGATATCAATAAAATCAGAATATATTTGAAATTTGCAAAAAAGTAATTTTGTAAAAGAAAATACTCTCTTTTGTAAATGAATGATAATAAGGGAAATATTACAATTAAGGTGAATTCAGACCATGAATCTAAAAAAGGAGGCTATAAAAACTGCTGAAGCACAGCGGTTATAGCCGCTAAAAACTTATTCAACAAATTTACACTACAGGAGGGATAAAATGAGCGAATTATCGACAAAAAGAATTGACAAATTACGTTGGCCAATGCTTGTTCTGGTTATGTTGGTCGGCATGACATCGGCATTTTTAAATTGTTTATCTGTATTTATAGGGCCGCTTTCAATGAAGGGCTGGGATCCTACCATCGTGGTAATGGCATACTCCGTTATGATGTTTATGTCTATTCCGGGCAGTCTTATAGGGGGAAAATTGAAGGCAAAATTCGGAAATCGTTTTGTATTAAAGGTCTGTGGTCTTGGATTTACGGTTTCGGTACTGGTGGCAGCCTTCGCGCCTAATGCATGGATTTATGTGATTGCTATCGGTGGATTTGCATCATTATTTGTCTATTGTATATATGTTGCGCAGATTGCAAATCTGGGAGAACTGTTCCCGGACAAGAGAGGTCTTGTTACAGGAGCATTGTCTGTAGGAATCTTTCTTGCAGGTGCACTAGTAGTTCCTGTATGTGAAAGAATGACTAGTGCTATACATGTTACGCCGACTATTGTGGTTTTTGCATTGGTAATAGGCGGAATTACGATTCTTTCGGGATTTATATTGCTGCAGGCGCCGGAAGGATACAAACCTGAGGGCTGGGAAGAGCCCGAGTATGAGATACTGGAAGGCGGTGAGGCAGAAGGCATAAAGGATGTTGGCTGGAAAAAGCTGATAACATTAAAATCCTTCTGGCTTATCACGATTGCCAGTCTGACGGGAACCATACTGACATCCGGTATACAGGGCAACTTTATAATATTGACCGGTGAAATCACGGGAGCTTCACAAGCTACAGCCGCATGGATTTACACGATATTCTCAATGATAATGGGAATTAGTGCGATTGTTGTAGGAGGAATTTCAGACAAGGTTCTGGGCCCTGTTAAAATCATAGCAATTGCATGTCTGGCGGTTTTCGTTATGACTTTGTTCTTTATTTTAACAAACGCACAAAGCACACCGATGTATATTGTATTCGTTGCTTTTATAGGCTTGGAGGTCAGCGCATTTTCAACGTTAATTGCAGTAATACTGATGAGAGCTTACGGTACTAAAAATTTCGGTATCAACTTCGGTCTGGCACAGGTCGGTACGCTGATAGGCTCCTTCATAGGACCGCAGCTGGCTATTAGAGGAGCAGAGACATTTTTAATCGTTTCGGCGGCGGGTGTACTGCTTTGCGGAATTGTTATGTTTATCCTAGCTAAGGCTCTGAATAAAGAACTCGGAAAGAAAGTTTTCTGATTTTACGTAATCCCCAAATAGCAGGCACATTGAAAAGAGAAGGAACCTCCGATAAAATGTCAGCAGGACATATTCAAATGAAGAAACGGAGGATTGCTATGTACAGCAAAGAAGACATCGCGTATTGGATGGACATATTTGAGAGAGTGAATAGAGCGCCTGTATCAGAAAAGGAATGGTGTACGAAAGTATATAGAAAAAGAGGAGTGATACACTGGCCGCAGAAGGGGAAAGGTTTTGGGCAGAAGGGAATGGAAATGTTGCTTGAAATGATATGAAAAAAAGAGCTTGAAAGAGTGGCGGGAAAGCTTCAAAAGCAGGGGAAAACACAAAGGATAAAGCCTTGAAAGCATTGAAATTTCAAGGCTTTTGTAATATAATAAAGAGATGAAGAAGACGGTACGAAAAGAGGTTGAGATCATTCCTGCAAAGGTGGTCGTGCATGAGCATATCACGCAGCACTATGTATGCAGAGAATGTGAAAAGAAAGAGCTCCATACACCCATACTGCAGGCTGAATCGCCAAAGCCGCTGCTGGCAGGATCATTCCTTTACCCATCCATGGCTGCATATGTCATAGACAGGAAGTTTGAAAACCGTGACCCGGTTTACAAAATCAGCTCTGATTTCAAATCGCATGCTCTGAATCTGTCTGATCAGACGATCTCTAACTGGATTTTGCGTACATCAGAGGTCTATGGCCGGCCGCTGTACGAAAGGATGTGGGATCACCTTCTGAAATCCGATTACATAAATGCAGATGAGACAACAGTACAGGTGCTGAATGAGGAAGGGAGAAAAGCGCAGACAAAGAGCTATATGTGGGTTTTCTGTGACAACCATACAGCAAAGCCGCTTGTCCTGTTCAAGTATGCAGCCAGCCGAAATGGTGATGTGGCTAAAAAAGCACTTGAGAATTACAAAGGGATAGTACAGTGTGATGGATATGATGGATACAATAAGGTAAATGGCATTATCCGTACAGGCTGCTTTACTCATATGAGAAGGAAATTCCATGAAGCACTGAAAGCTGTTGATCCAAAGCTACCGAAAGAGGCAAGTGCATCAGAGAGGGAAGCGTTAAAAAGATGCAACAGGCTGTTTGAGCTGGATAGAAAGGCAAAAGAACAGCCTGTGGAAAAGCGCCTGCAATGGAAAGAGGCCTTTGTAAGAGAGGATATGGAAGATTTTTCCGGTAGCTGCAAGAAAAGAGAGAAGATTCTGCGCTGGAAAGCGAACTGTTCGTAAAGGCAGTAATTATGCCTTGAGTGAAAGGGAATATCTGAAGAATTATTTTGCTGATGGAAAAGTGGAACTTCCCAACAATTTGGCGGAACGGGCAGTCCGTCCATTTGCGATGGGCAGAAAAAACTGGATGTTCTGTAAAACTCCGAGAGGTGCGCAAGCGAGCGCAATATGGTACAGCATTGTTGTAACTGCTAAGGAAAACGAGCTTATCCCATTTGAGTATATAAAATATGTTCTGGAATCTCTGCGAGGAAAAAATGTTTCGGAAATGCCGGGAGAAGATATTGACAGATTGCTTCCATGGTCAGACAAGCTCCCTGAAAACTGTTACCAACCGTCATCCGAACAAAAATAAAAGTATAAATCCCAAAGTATCACAAGTTTGTGCTCTTTGGGATTCTTTTGTGCTTGCTATTTGGGGATTACGATTTTACTTATATTAAACTTAAAAAGAAAAGAATTAGTCTTTTATTGAAGCAGATTCACGATACATTGCAGAGCAGAGGAGAAAGTAATGAACAGAAATATGTATGAATGGCTTGAGGAAGTCAAAGCTGCAAAGGTAAAAAAGGCGATGCCGGTGCTATCTTTTCCGGCTGTACAGATGATGGATATCAGAGTAAAAGAACTGATTTCCGATAGTGACAGACAGGCTACGGGAGTGAAGCTTGTAGCAGAGCGTGTTGACTCGTCAGCCTCTGTAAGTCTTATGGACCTGTCAGTCGAAGCAGAGGCGTTCGGTTCACAGGTTTCCGTTTCAGATGATGAGGTGCCGACTGTAGTGGGCAGAATCGTAGCCACAGTTGAAGATGCTGATGCTTTGAAAGTACCGGAAGTAGGAGAAGCACGTACAGGTATATATATCGAGGCAATTGAGAAAGCGGTAAACATGATTACTGATCGTCCCGTATTTGCGGGCGTCATAGGTCCTTTTTCGCTTGCGGGCCGACTGATGGATGTAACCGAAGCCTTGATGAATTGCTATGTGGAGCCGGAGATGGTTCACAAAACGCTGGATAAGGTAACGCAGTTCCTTATCGCATATATTGAAGCATACAAAAAGGCTGGGCCGACGGCGTCGTAATGGCAGAGCCTCTGGCTGGAATATTGTCGCCGGATCTTGCGGATGATTTTTCTTCGGATTATGTGAAAAAAATCGTTGATGCGGTTCAGGACGAGGAGTTTATCGTGATATATCATAACTGCGGCAACAATGTATTGATGCTTACAGATTCGATTTTGAAAACAGGTTCGGCAGCCTATCACTTCGGCAATGCTGTCAGTATGAAAGAAATGCTGGAAAAGATGCCGAAAGATATTATACTTATGGGAAATGTAGATCCTGCAGGACAGTTCAGAAACGGTACGCCGGATTCCGTAAGGCAGGAAACTCTGCAGATTATGGAGGAGTGCTGCAGTTATTCCAATTTTGTTATTTCTTCCGGGTGTGATATTCCGCCGATGTCAGCCTGGGATAATATCGATGCGTTTTTTGAAGCTGTCAGAGATTTTTATGCAGTTAAATAATTGTAGAAAAAATGATTATCAAGGATTTTAACATCAGAATATCAGAAGATAACGTGCTGGATATACTTGGCTGCACCAGAGATAACGATATATACGGCGATGTACTGTCGGAGTTACGGGCTATGCTCCCTCACGCTTACGCGCTGCTGGAGCCGGTCGCTTTAGTGGAAATAGGAGAATTCGCGGGGCGTGAAAGGGGTGCGGTATATTGCATTACATCTGCAGGCAGCAAAATTTCGGAGTGGTCGTCGCAGCTGTTTGATGACGGCGAGTATCTAAAAGGAATGCTGGCTGACGCCATTGCTGACGATTATGTTTTTCAGATAGAGCACAATTTGGTGGATGTGCTGAAAGATATGTGTATACAAAATCATGTTGGAATAATACGAAGGCTGGAAGCTCCACAGGACATAGATATAACCATGCAGCGGAGAGCTCTGGAAATAACAGATTGCAACGACCTTGCCGGAATTACGGTCAATAGCAGTTGCATGTATTATCCTGTGAAAACGCTGTGTGCGATTTTTGAAACGAGTGACGATATCGATGACTTTGAGATTGAGCATGATTGTACCAGATGTACTAATAAAGAGTGCAGGTTCAGAAGTGAAAACAAGACATTGATTAAAGTGGTTGATGATAACAGAACAACCACTTTAATCTGCAGCACCGGAAAAACGCTTTATGAAGTGCTGCTAGAAAACGGGTACTTTATCAACGCTCCGTGTGGCGGAAACGGAAGATGCGGTAAATGCGGAGTTAAAATCATGGATAAATACGGTGAATCTATGGGATATAAGCTTGCGTGTTCACTGATACCGGATGATGGGATGATTGTTGTGCTGAGTAATGCTGCTAAAGAAAAGATGTCAATACTTTCGGAGAGCAGTCACAGTATTTCATATGAATCGGATTATGGTTCTGACATGGGTGCAGAATATGGGATAGCCGTTGATATAGGAACAACAACTATAGTAATGCAACTTGTAGAAATTAGTTCCGGAGTGGTAAGGAAAACGTATACAGCCATTAATGGTCAGAGGGTGTATGGAGCTGATGTTATAAGCAGAATTACTGCCTCTGTTGACGGCTTAAGTGAGCAACTAGCATCTATAATAAGACAACAGTTGATTGAAGGCATCAATGATTTGACTGAAAGCGGTAATATTGAAATAAAGAGGGCAATCATAGCAGGCAATACAACAATGATACATTTGTTAATGGGATATTCGTGTGAAACACTGGGAACAGTTCCGTTTACTCCTGTAAACATCGATAGAATACATCTGGAAGCAGCAAAGCTATTCGATCTGGATAAATATTATTTTGATATTGATGTAATACCGGGAATATCCGCTTTTGTAGGCGGGGATATTGTATCGGGAATGTATGCACTTGATTTTCATAAATCAGATAAAATTTGTATTTTACTGGATTTGGGAACCAATGGTGAAATAGCAATAGGAAATAAAGACAGACTTTTGGTTTCTTCTATGGCTGCCGGACCTGCTTTTGAAGGCGGTAATATAGTATGTGGTACAGGCAGTATTGGAGGTGCAGTATGTGGTGTGAAAATCGACGGAGACAGAATACGGGTTGAAACCATAAATAACGAAACCCCTGTAGGAATCTGCGGCTCAGGCATTATTGAAACGGTCTATGAGCTTTTGAATAAAGACGTGATAGATGTAGCAGGTAATTTCAATAGTAATGATGATAGATATCTTTTAACCTATGGCAGAGACCGGGAAGAGATAGCGGTGTATCCAAAAGACATAAGAGAGATACAACTTGCAAAGGCTGCTGTAAGAGCAGGGATAGAGACGATTATTTCTAAATACGGAGTAGAATATGATGAAATAAGCAGTATATATATAGCAGGCGGCTTTGGACACAATATAAACATCGATAAGGCCATAGGAATTGGATTATTGCCGGAAGTATGCAGGGACAGAACTGAGAGTATAGTATAGCCTGCAAATAAAAAGTCAAGCAGGAGTTGATGAACTTTGAAAATTTTATACAGGTTGAATTAAGAATACAAAAACTAAACCACCGGGTAACGCTGGTCTGAGAAAGGCGCTGAAGTTTTTCTTAGATTTCTTCCGCTTTTGATAGGGAAGCAAGGTATTCTTTTACCCGTCCATAATAAATGCGGAGAAATTTGTTTGCCCCGGCAGTCATGTAAACATAGTAAGGCTTGCCCTGCGCCCGTTTCTTATCCATAAAAGCGTAAACAGGGTCGCCGACAGGAGAACGCTTGATGAGATTATCCATGATCTGGAATAGTGTCTTGCGTAAAGCCGGCGAGCCTTTCTTAGATGTACGGACGCTTTTCTGAATGTGCTGTCCCGAATCGTTTCTGCCTGGGTCTACACCTGCAAACGCAGTAAGTGCCCCGCGGTGAGTGAAACGTGTCACATCCCCGATTTCAGCCATAAGCTGTGGACCAAGGGTAGAACCGACACCATTCATTGCCATGACAACAGGATATTCCGGAAGCGAGGAAGCAGTCTCATCCATTTTCAAACGGAGAGCTTCCACAGTTTCGGAGGCAGTGTTGAGCATGGAAACAGCTTGGCGTATCAGCAGCTTAGTGCTTTCGTCTTTTGGAAATACAGCAATCAGGTCAGAGGAAAGATGATAGATCTTTTCAGCCTTTTGTGCATTGAAATTGTAGCCTCTGCGTTTGCACCAGTTTTGGTAATGTGAGGTAAAGGCTTGCAGTGTTTTGTAGCGGACACAGTCCAGGTAGCGGCGCGTGCTATGAAAATGGGCGCAGAGACGTTGAAACCTTACCTTACGGGAGCGGGTATAGAGTCAAAGGGTACCGTGGTTATAGGTACGGTAGCAGGGGATTTACACGATATAGGTAAGAATCTGGTACGAATGATGATGGAGAGCAAGGGATTTGAAGTTATAGATCTGGGCGTAGATGTTCCTGAGCAGAAGTTTCTTGATGTAGCCAGAGAAAACAATGCCAAGCTTGTATGCTGCTCTGCGTTGCTCACTACGACAATGGAAGCCATGGCAAGAACCGTTGAATTGATAAAAAACAGCGATATTGCAGATAAGGTAAAAATTATGGTGGGAGGAGCGCCGGTAACGCAGAGGTTTAGTGATTCCATAGGGGCAGATTGCTATACTGTTGATGCTGTTTCTGCGGCAGAGGCTGCTGTAAAGCTTGTTTCGTAGAAGTTGAATGCTATGAATATAGTTGATATGTAAAAATATTTTCCAGGAAAGGAGAGCAGGATGATACGATCACCCTGCAAATAAAGAGATGCTGACTGCAAGAGAAAATTTATTGAAGGCATATAATCATGAAATCCCTGAAAGAATCCCTATTTATCAAAGCGATATCAAATACTGGATGCCTCCTGAAATCAGAGAACGCGGTCCCGAAGGCGGAGAGGGTCTGGGTGGAGGAACAGGCTATGATTGGTTCGGAAATCATTGGACGTTTTCGGAGGTTGATATGGGAACGACTCCAACGCCCGGATACGGTCCGATATTGACCGATGTAACAAAATGGAGGGAGCAGATAAAATTCCCTGATTTGAGTACTATTGACTGGAAGGCTGCGTGGGAGCGTGACGGCGCAGATCCTGAGGAATACGAAGGCAAGCTGCGTATGATGATTATATGCAGTGGGCCGCTTGAGCAGCTCCATACCATCATGGGCTTTGATGAAGGCCTGATGGCAACGATTTTAGAGCCGGAAGCCTGTAAGGAATTTTTTGAGGCAATTATAGATTATAAAATAGAGATGCTTGAAGGAATACTTGAGTATTACCCGTTGGATATAGTTGAACAGCATGATGATTACGGACATAATAACAATTCGTTTATTTCTCTTGATCAGTTTAGGGAACTGCTAATGCCTGCATGGCAGAAATATGCCAAGTTCCTTAAGAAAAAGGGAGTTATTTTCCAATTGCATTCATGTGGAAAAAACGAGGGGCTGGTGCCCGGTTTTATAGAAGCGGGAGTACAGTCATGGTCTTCATGTCAGCGTATCAACAATCATAAAGCAATAGTACATGAATATTGCGATAAAATTATTTTGAATCCCGGAATCATGTTCCCGGAATATGATGGGATGGAGTTGACGGAAGAAGAAAAACGTAGAATTTTGGACGATGAAATATTCAGCATTTGCAAAGGCGGAGCATATATTCCGGATATGTGGGACTATAATTTCTACGACACTTTTGTTCAAATGGTAGCGGAGCGTCCGGATTTTTATGAAAAAGCCGAAAATTGCATTTTACCGTAGAAGATGTAACTTAATGATATAATCTTATAAATTAAAACAGCGAGTGGGGTACGGACAAAATTTCGGGCTGTCTATATGGCGATGTCGGGGTTTAAATGTATCCCATTTTCGTATTTTCAAAATAATAAAGTCTGTATTTTGATTTTAATGAATAACTATGGTATCATTTATATAAACAGAATTTCAATACAGGTGTTGGTAGATGTAATGATAGAAAAGTTATTTACAATCGGAATAAGGAACACGGAGCAGCCCTTTCATTGGTATGATACGTTAGAGCTGTTTTTTGTAGTAAGAGGCGAAGTCGATCTGATATCCAATAATAATACTGTGCATATGTCGAGAGGACATATACAGGTTGTTAATACTGAAGATGTTCATGCTCTGGAAAACAAAACAGAGGATCTGTTGTATATACAGCTTTCCATGAGTATGGAGGCTTTTGATCAGTATATTCCCGACATATCAATAGTTTATTTTAAATGTGATTCCGAGGAGGATGCAATTTCAGAGGAAATCAAAAACTATATCGCACAGATGGTGAGGATGCTTTTTGAATATAAGGAAAACGAGTATCTCAAAAGCGAGACGGAGCAGACGCTTATTTATTATTGTGTAGAGATTCTCAGCGATATGAAAATGAGATTTAATTATGGAAGATATGAAATGGAAAATGTCTCGGAGAAGGAACTGGAAAAAATAGATCAGATTCGAAAGGTGGTAGACTATCTGTTTGATAACGGTAAAAATAAAATCACATTGAAGGACGCCGCAGATCATATTTTTGTCGGCACCTCGACATTTAAAAAGCTTATGAAGGAATACGGTGGCGGCTCATTTGAAAAGCTGCTGTCATCCATAAGGGCGGAAATGTCGCTGAAATACCTGCTAGACAGTAATATGAGCATTACGAATATCGCATATGAGTGCGGATTTTCCGCACCTAGATATTATTACAGCGCTTTTGAAAAGAAATATCAGTGCTCTCCGGTAGAGTATCGTGAACGAAACAGGAAGTATTTCATAAAAGAGAAAAAAAGCAATGCTATGTGTTTTACCTGTGACGAGGAAATAAAAATCAGCGATATAATTGAGCTTTTACGGCCCTACAGTGAATTTAAAGCTGATAGTGAACTGAATCGGAATATTATAAATATAGATATATCTGCCAAGCGCAGTCACAAAAGTAAATTTCCAAAGGTGGATAATGTGCTGATATGTGAAGAGGATGATGTATACAGGTTGGATTTTACTGAGGAACTCGCTTTGTGCAGAAAAACACTTGGAATAAGGAAACTGCGGATAATAGGCAGCAATTCTCGTCTCTGCGCAAACATAGAAAAGAATGTTTCATATCTTGGGATAACGGTATCAGATATATGGCAGAAAAAGGAGGAGAGTGAAAGAAACGTACTTCTTTCAGAACTGTTTGGCAGGCATGGTGAAAAGAAGCCTTTGTATTATATCTATGAACTGTTTAACAGGATAGAGCAGCCTTTTACAAGATTGAACCCTAACTGTATTCTTCACGATAAAGGCGGCAATTTGAATATCACGGCTTTCAATATTGACAACGGTGATGAAAAACTGTTATATAAATTTGATATATCCGGTCTGGAGGACGGAGATGATTACATATGTATAAAAACAGAAGCACCGAAGCTGACAGAGGCTGTTAAAAATCTGATTGCAGATGAAACAAAAAAACTGGATCGCGAAATAGTAAAGGAACTGGCAAAGCCCAGTATCGAATATAATGTGTATAAAAAGGGAATTCCTTTTATCATAGATGTGGCAGTGGAAAACAATTCCTTTGTAAATATTGAAATAATAAGAATCCGATAAGTGAGAATTAAATAACTGCGTGTTTAAAATCTGGAGGTTTTACACGCGGTTATTCTTGTGTACAATTAGCTACTCAGATATGTACATTTAGCTTAAAAAACAACCGCAAGGAGGAATACGTAATTGGGGTTTTGATTAAAAGTAATTTTCGTCAAAGAAAAGGATACTATTTGTAAATGAATGAAGTTTCATATAAGTATAAAATCAAAATGAAGAAATAAGAAACGGAGAATTCGACAAATGAACAGTATCGAAAGGCAAAAACCTTCCAGAGAAGATATGATGACATGGATAAAAGGCTTTACAAAATGGCCGCACAGACTGACAGGGACTAAAGAAGGACGTGAATCCGCAGAGTATGTAAAAGATGTTTTTGATGAGCTCGGACTCAATGACGTGGAGATAGAAAGTGTACCGTCGGTATGCCGTGAAACATCGATATGTGAGCTGAATATTAACGGGGAAAATATAGAATGCTGTCTTGCCAACGGAACGAACCGCGGAGCTGAAACAGGCGAGTTTAATTCAGAGGTAAAGGATGCGGATGTAGTTTATATGGGCAAAGGCTTGGAAGAGGATTTTGAAGAAATTGATGTAAGGGGAAAAATAGTTGTTTGCGATGTATATTTCCTGCCGAATGATCAGCGTGGGTTTATAGAAAAGTTTGCAGATATGAAGGTTTATGATCCTCATAATAAATTCAACAGAAAAATGAAGCAGTATAATATTTATTCGCCAAATAACTGGCCGTTTAATTACCTGCGAGCTAAAAATGCCGGCGCTTCGGGGTTCATAGGCATACTTCACGATTTTATGGATTGCCATTATTTTCATGAGGATTATACGGACATAGTAAATGTGGGCGGATATATGGAACTTCCGGCCCTGTGGGTGTCAAAAAAAGACGGAGAGAAACTGAAGGCAGCTGTGAAAAGCAATGTCGTATCAAAGGGATCCCTGCATGTAAAAACGGTATATGAATTAAAAGAAGCTCTTAATGTCAAAGGGATAATCAGAGGTATGTCCGATGACATAATAGTGGTGCATTCGCATCATGATGCTATATGCAGAGGTGCAGTACAGGATGCCAGCGGCATGTCGGTGGTTTTTTCTCTTGCGAAATATTTTGCCGCCCGTCCAAAGGAAGAAATTAAAACCACATTGATGTTTCTTTCCACAGACAGTCACTATACGGACTACGAAGGGCATGTAGGATTCATAAACAAGAGAATTAAAAATAATGAAAACCTGATTCTGGATTTTGCTGTGGAGCATATAGGGAAAGCTATGGAATTGGGCGATGACAACGAAATCGTTCTGCACGACGAATCAGAATCAAGAATAGTGTATGTTACCGATGTATACGGTCTTCCGGAAATCGTGTATGATGCAGTCAGAAAACACGGACTGGAAAAAACAATGGTATTACCTGTACATCACAAATCTGAGGGCGAGTACAAATCAGGCGATGTATGCTCCGATGCTTACGATTTTAATGCCAGGGGTATTCCGGTAGTAAGTATCATATCGACACCAATGTATCTGTTTCATGACAGCGATGATGTGGATAAGGTGCATCAGGAGTCTCTTGAGCCTGTGGCGGACATGTATCTGGAACTGATTTATAAGGTATGGGATATATATAGTAAAGATACAGATAAGGAATGGAGGTAATATTTTGTCAAAGGAAGGAAATTACAGAGGATGGGTGATTGTAGCAGTATCATTCCTTATATTAATGTTTATTTTTGCAACATGTATAAGCTGTATGGGAGTATATCTTAAACCGGTAACCGATGAATTCGGGATATCGAGGACGGATTTTTCGCTCATAACGACAATGCAGGCATTTGCAATGATATTATCTTCGTTGTTTGCAGGGAAGCTGCTTGAAAAATACAATATCAAAATACTGATGATGATAGGTGTCCTTTGCTGCAGTGTATGTTTGTTCATATATGCCATAGCGCCGTCTATAGTGTATTTTTATGCAGCGTCTGTATTGATGGGAATATCGATTTCCATGACCTGCAATATACCGATTTCGATAGTTATTAAGGACTGGTTCAGAAATAAGAACGAGGGAACCGCGTTAGGCATTGCTTTTGTCGGAAGCGGCTTTGGGGCTATGATACTTAATCCGCTCTATACATATATAATAGAAAATTTCGGGTGGAGATATTCATTTGCTTTCGGCGGAGCCTGCGTGCTTGTTATTCTGACTCCGCTGGTGTTGATTTTCATGAAAAGAAATCAACAGAGTACAGCTGCGGAGGAAGTGAAATGTCGAGAAACAGACAATGTGGCCTTGGAAAACGACTTTACTCTTGGAGAAGCATTTAAAAAGCCGCAGACATGGGCGGTATTTATTGCATATACTATTTTACCCTTTGTAGCTATGGCAATATTGAATCATGGGGTTCCGTTTATGACGGATAATGGAATGTCGTCTGAGAAAGCAGCCATGATAATATCATATGCGTCAGGTGTGCTGATTATAGGAAAAATAGCAGTAGGTATGCTTTACGATAAACTAGGGGTATATAAGACGAATCTTATAGAAGCGGTACTGTTTCTGGTGTGCTTCATTGCATTTTGGATGAACGGGTTGTTTGATTCACCGATATTGATGGTATTGTTTATTGTGCTTTATGGTTTGGGAATTCCTTTCGCTACGATTTCAATACAGATGGTGTTGCCGCTCATGTACGGAAAATCTCATTTCGGTACGTTAATGGGAATGTTCAGTATAGGAAATGGTCTTGCGGGAATGCTGCAGGTGGTTATCAGTATGATATATGATAAAACCGGCAGTTATACAGCGGCATGGATAATGTTGACAGCGCTTTGTGTTTTAGTAATTTTCATTTTAGCTATATGCGTTAGACCACAGAGAAAATCATGAACGGGTATACAATGATAAAGATAAATTAGGAAAGAAGTGGTTATGAGTAAGAAAGTATATGAAGCATACGCTGTTGTTGTAGGCGGCGGGGCGGCAGGCAGTGTCGCTGCGTATAAGCTGGCGAAGGAAGGAAAGAATGTTATACTATTGGAGAAGGGAAGCAGTTTCAGGTCGTCAAATTTTGCGAGACTAAGCGGATTTATGGGGTGCGAGACAGATTTTCAGAAAACAAAAGGAATAACGATAGCGAACAAGAAAAACCTGTATAACCGCATGACATCATGGGCAAAGGGTCAGATCAATCCAAAGCTAATAAACGTATTACTTGACAGCAGCGCTGAAGCCGAGAGGATTCTTACCGACATGGGTTTTACATTTTCGGCTTATGCAGACTGGGTAGATATGGAAAACAAAGAAAAGTATTTGAATGATATGATGTGGAGCCCGCTGCATCTTATAAACGAATACGGTAAGGATCGCGCAGAGGTTTTAGAGAAGGCGCTGAAAAGAGTCGGAGTAAATATCATGTTCGGCTGCAGCGGAAAAGAGCTGATACTTGAAGACGGCAGAGTGGTCGGAATAAAGGCTGCTACAAAATCCGGAGGCGAGGTGGAAATAAAAACAACAGCGGTATTTTTGGCTACAGGCGGGTTTGGAAATAATAAGGAAATGATGAAAGAACTTTTCAAAGGAGCTCCCTTCTGTAATCTGGGATCCCCCAATAATACAGGCGACGGCATAAAGATGGCCGCTGCGGCGGGAGGAATTCTGGACACTTCATTCGGACTTACATGTAATGAAGTATGTGGAGCAAGTCTGAAGCACAGAGAGTATATGTTTGATAAGGATTTTCGTATGGATAATGATAATCTGGGTTTTGCCACATACGGAGGGCTCATGGTGGATTCGGAAGGAGAGAGGTTCTTCAATGAAGAGCTTATGGCAACGATTCCGCTGGCAACAGGCGCTTATCCGACTGTAAATATAGGCAATGTGTATGTAGTCATGGATGGCGAATATTATGACGGATGCTGTGAAGAAGGCATATACAAGTATCTGGGAGAGCCGGACTGGGATTTTGGAAGTCATATGTTCGTACCGGTACTTGACAAAGCCAAGGAACAGTTTGCTCAGGCAGAGCAGGAGGGCTGGGGATTTAAGGCCGATACGCTTTCCGGGATAGCGGAGCATTTTGGGCTTAAGAACCTTGAAAAAACCGTAGCCAGATATAATGAGATGTGCAGAAACGGGGAAGATACTGAACACTTCAAATCTCCGATGTTTATGAGAGAAATAAAAGAGGGCAAAGGCTATTACGCCTTTGAATATGCAGGGAGTTACTGGTGTACACTTGGCGGAGTAAAAACAGATGCCAAATTACGAGTGCTCGATGTGAATAAAAAACCGATAACAGGAGTATATGCTGGCGGAGCTGAAATGGGAAGCGCCTTCGGAGATACATATTATGACATATGCGCTACATGTGCGGGATTATCTGTAGCGTCAGGTGTAGTAGCAGCAAATTCTATAATGTCATATGAAAGATAGATAAGAACTTTTGAGGAGGATAGAAAAGTGTATGAGAATATGAAAGAACTCAGAGAAAAAGTATCACACCTTTACGGAGGGGAAAATGAAACTATCGCCCCACCTGTCCAGACGACAAAGGGGATACCTCAAATTCTGGTTTTGAGAGGAAACAATCATGAAATGGGTCGTCAATACGGTGAAAAGCTGGCTTTTAAGATACATGCTCTGATCACGGTGCTTAAAGCAGCTCTTTATCAAACAAACGGAGAGGAAACCGCAACTAAAGATCTCAAGACGCAGGCTTTCATGGCAGATAAATACGATCCCACCTTCAGAGAGTGGTGTGAGGGCATAGTAGAGGGCTGTGTCAACAAAGGTGTTGAAATCACATATCTTGACGTTATTATGCTGGCAGTATACCCGTCTGTAAGATGGGCAAGAGCGGAGGGACCTTATCCAGAGGAGCTGGGATTTGATAATGATGCACCGGCATGTGATACTCCAAAAACGTACTGCAACGGATTGGCTGTGGCGGCAGATGCTACAAAGGATGGAAAGCCATTGGTAGGAGTCAGCGGTTCTCCTTCTGATGAGACTCCCGACAGAGTCATAATTATTGCTTATCCTGAAGAAGGACCTAATTATGTGGCTTTCGGAACAATAGGAAAGCCGCACTGTCAAACGGGATTGAACAGCTATGGCTTTGGCTGGGCAATGACTATGCAGTTTAACAGACCTGACTGTGACTGGGGAATAGACACGAATATAATATATCATCATCTTGTACAGTGCTGCAAAACCAAAGAGGAAGCTATCGAGTGGCTGAGAGAAGTACCGAAGTTCGGCGCTGTAGGGAATTATCTTATGACGGATAAAAGCGGTGAGGTCTGTGTTGTCGAGTCCAACTGCGACCATTTTAATATAAGATATCCGGGAGATGCCGGTGAAAGAGGAAATTATGTAGTAGTTACAAACCACTTTGCCGGAAAAGACGGGGATAAATACAATCTGCCTGTATGGGAGGAATATATCGATGAATCCAGAGACAGATTTGCAACGATATCGGAATTCCTGGCGCTTGGTGTGGAAAATAACGAGGTGGATATAGATTATATTCATAAAATCATTCGCTCCGACGACAGATTTGATGCGAAGACAAAGGAGTGGCGTTACAATGATGCCGGTTCCAGAAGAGGATACAATCTGACAGAATACACTCATCAGGCATTTATCTCACCTGCTGATATGACGGCTTATTTCATGCAGGGAAATGGGAGCGGGACAGGCGTTCCTGCAGGTTCTATGGGTGAGTTTGTGAAGCTTCCTTTGATGGATGATCCTAATGATATCTGTGAAGCCATGAAAATGGAAACTTTCTTTGTATTTTATTATAGAGCAAGAGACACATACAGGAGAGTACTTAATGCAAGCGAAGTGCTGCAGAAGGATTTTGCAAGCCAGGTGGCATTTGAAAGCATGCTGGACAACGCATACACTGCATATGAAAAGGCTGTCAACAGATCATCATATGCATATATGAGTAAATATGAAGGAGGTTCTGAGGAAGAATATCTGAGCCTTATCAGCGAAGCATTGTCATATCTTGCGGAATCTCAGCTTTACTCCAAGAGAATGGTAACACAGCTCGAGTATTACGAAAATTAAGGACTTTTCTTTTTCAGGAGGTTTGGAATGGAACATTATTTACAGAAGGTAGATTCGGATTATGGATTCTCTGTTGCAAAAAAACTGATAAGCTTCAGGAACACTGAAAAAGGATTCAGACTTGCGGGAACCCGGGCGGAAAATGAGGCTGCGGACTGGATTGCGGAAGAAATGAAAAGTATAGGCCTGCAGGAGGTAACAAAAGAAAGCCTGCGTGCGGATTCATGGGATTTCAGAGAGGCGACCGTCACGGTGTTATCTCCGAACAAAAGTGAGTCTATGGAGGTTTGTTCCTTTACATTTTTGGAAGGCACCGCGCCGGAGGGAATCACCGGAGAAGTAGTGTATGTCGGTGATGGTACCAGAGGCAATTATCAGGGAATAGATGTAAAGGACAAAATCGTATTGATAGATACGGATGCGTATTATACATATTGGTATAACTCTATTTTCAGTCAGGCCGAGGAGCGGGGCGCTAAGGCTGTTATCGCTACGGTAATGGACAGAGGGCCGGGCACGTATACAGATGATATTATTTCGGTGCAGGATGTTATGGGCGTTGTCAATATTCCCGCGGTTATGATGACTAAAAGGGATGGAGATAAACTTCGCACGATGTTGAAGGAAGGAAAGCATATAACAGTTAATATAAAAGCAGATATCAGACTTACCGAAAACGCGGAAGCCCATTACGTACATGGGAAAATTATCGGCAGGAATCCAAACAGATATATATTGGTCTGCGGACATTACGACGCTTACTGGGACGGCTTTCAGGATAACGCGACATCTTTGGGAGCACAGATGACCATAGCAAAGGCTATGATAGATTCAGGATACAAGCCGGAAAGCACTTTTGTATTTATAACAAATGGTGCGGAGGAGTGTGGTATAAAGGATACGTACTTTGATTTTGCTACCGGTGCGGCGGCTATTGCAAAACAGCATCCTGAGTGGATATCAAATATGGCGCTTTTTAATAATTTCGAAAATCCGGCAATAGACCAGACGGACAAATTCAAGGTGGCGGTTACAGGCAGCTATGAAAAGGCTTTTGACAGCGTATTGAGTAAGCTGGAACTGGATAATGGTCATGCGGTTTTTCCGACAAGGATAGTCGGCTCTGACGACGGTATTTTTAATAAGGCCGGAGCACCTACATATATGAGGATAAGCGCATCCTTTGGAGAGGAAAACCCTGAGGCTATGGAAAATTACGACCATACCCAATATGATAACGTAGACCGTTATGACCCGGAGGTTTTTGATTTCAATAACAGGATACACGGAATCATCGATATGTCGTTTGACAGTATGCCGGTATTGCCGTTTGATTTTACCTGGGATGTGGAAAACTATATGAATTTCATGGATGAAAATATCGCTGAAAGCCTGTATCCTGCTTATCCGGAGTTGAAAGTGCTTTTGGAATCCATCAATGAAAAGGCGGTAAAATGCTACAATAGGGCTATAGAAGTCAATAGATTGACCGAACGTATAAAAGCCATTGGTATCGATAAGGAAAGCTTGAGTGGTGTTTATGATCAGGCGTGGGAACAAAGCCGGATACTCTTGAAAATTAACAGGATTATACACAAAGAGATCTATAAATTCGGTCCTTTCAGCAATGTGATAATAGGGTATGTACAGCCGTATGAATATGTCAGGGTATTGGATGCATTAGCGGAAGAACTTAAATCCGGCAGCCCGGCAGCCGCGTTTACAGAACTTTGTGAACTGGATAATAATTTCCTGATTGAAGATTTTGATAAGCGTGTTTATGAAAAGGTTGCGATAGAGGCATTTGACTCATCGATACCGGAAAGCTGGGGTTACGGAGAAACTCTGCCGTTCCCGGATCTTTACGACGTTGTTACAGCAATCGAGTATAAAAAGAATAGTGGAGAGACGAACTTCAGCGGTGAAATACTTGAAGTTAAGGCAATACGTGATTCTCAGCACGATATATTGAAAAAAACCATGGATAGGGAAAAGGAGGCTTTTTATGACGTAGCGAAATTGCTGGATACAATAGATTTCGAAAGTATAATAGCCATAGAAAAAAAGATCATTGAAGAAACGGAGGAATAATTTATGAGTAAAAAAATTTTGGTGCTTGGAACCGGTGCACAGGGAACAACAGTAGCAAAGAGACTGGATCTGGAACCAAACGTAGAAAAAATCATTTGTGCAGACTATGACGAAGCAGCAGCTAAAGAGCTGGCAGCAGGACTGAATAAGGCAGAAGGTTACTTCTGTAATGCATCTGACAAAGCACAGATCACACCACTGCTCGAAGGATGCGACCTGGTAGTAAACGCACTGCCACTGGCATTCGGTAAAAACGTAATCGACGCAGCACTGGAAGCAAAAGTTAACTATCAGGACTTTGCTGCTCCGGAAGGATTTGAAGATACATGGGAAAAATGTATGTACAGACTGCTGGGCGAATACAATGAAAAATTCAAAGAAGCAGGAATCCTGGGTATCATGGGAACAGGCTCCGCACCGGGAACAATGTGCGTTGTAGCTAGAGATACAATGAAAGACATCGACGAATGTGATACTATCAACATGATGGTTTACGAAGGCGTTGAAGCTAAGAGATTCCAGCCTTACTGGTGGTCTCCTGTAACAGCTTTAGCTGATATGGATGACCTGCCTGTTGCTTGGATTGACGGACAGATGGTTAACACTAGACCATTCTCCCTGCCAATCGAAAGAACTATCGACTATGTTGGATATCCAGTAAGATTCGTAGAACACGCACACGATGAACCTTTCTATGTAGGTATTAGAGCTGACGAACTGTTCAAAGGTTGCAAAAACGCTTTCTTCAAATACGGCGGAGTTGGTATCGAATTCGCTGAACCTTTAGCAAGAGCTGGACTGCTCAAGAGAGAACCAGTAGAAGTCGATGGTCAGATGGTTAACACTCACAATGCTATTCTGAGCGCACTGCCACATCCACCTAGATTTGCACACGAAATTCAGGAAATTCTGGACGAAGGTTTAGTATCCGATACAGGAGCATTCGTAGTAGAAGCAATGGGTAAGAAAGACGGCAAAGATGTTCGTGTTGAATCTCACCTGTTTGCACCTGGAATGGTTGAATCCTTCGAAAAATTCGGAATTACTGGCGAACAGTATCTGACAGGACAGGGCGGATTCTTATTTACAAAACTGTTTGTAAATGACCAGCTGGATCAGACAGGATTCATCTCTTCCGCAGAACTGACAGAAGAAGCAAATGACAAGTATCTGGAATATGCAAAAGAGTTGGAAATCACAGTTGAAAGAAGAATCGTTTGGGATGACCCATACTTCAAAGAACAGGCTCCAGCTAAGGAATTCAAACCTTGGTGGGATGGCCCAACAATCACTCCTGTTGAACCATTAGAAGACTAATAATACATCTTTTGTAAACAGAAACAATTGAGCCAATGTCATTAAGTTAAGCGACATTGGACCGGGCGTTTCTTAAAACAACAAGACAGAGTATATCTCAAAAAGGTATGCTCTGTTGTTTT
>CABIWW010000020.1:9284-27070 GCA_902362435.1 Eubacteriaceae bacterium | reverse complement strand
CTTCCGTGCCATAATAAAACCTCCTATGGTACTTAACTAATACTACCATAAGAGGTTCGCTTTTACAGATTTTTTCTCACACGCTCGATTTTTTTTAGCAACAGGGCTTTTTTAAACCGCGGGGAATCCTGCTTTTTTGCTAAAAATACAGGTCTAAATAGTATCATTTGGTACCGGATGATAAAAACACTTTGGATGAAGTTGTCGGCACCGATCGTGAATGGATCGCAACTCATGACTGATGATGAATGTTTATGCTCGAAAAAGACGCTGCAGGTGTTTTTCATACCGATAAATAAAGCGAAAATGACCAAAATCAGTATAAATTCAAAAAACAATCAAGAAAAATGAAATAATTTGCACGAAAATGATTGACTTTGCGTGAAAAAGTGCTATTATATAGCCATAAAGGAGATCGGAAATGTTACAAGAAGAAAGATTCAACAAAATATTAGAAGAACTGGCTGAAAACGGCGCGGTAAAAAACATCGAGCTGTCACGAAAGCTGAACGTCAGCGAATCGACTATTCGCAGAGACATAAACGAACTCGATGAACTTGGAGAACTCAAGAAGGTTTTCGGCGGAGCAGTAGGCATCAAGAAACATGTCAATACCAGGGAAGAAGATATCGTAACGAAAGCGGCGGTGCATGTTGAAGAAAAAGACATAATAGCAAAGTATGCGGCGGGCTTCATATGCGATGACGACTCGGTTTTCATAGATGCAGGCACGACGACCGAAAGGATGACGGATTATATAACGAACCGCAAGGCAACGTATATGACGAACGGCATAGTGCACGCGCAGAAGCTGGCACAGCGCGGATTCAGAGTCAATATCGTGAGCGGCGCTGTAAAAAAAGTGACCCTTTCAGTGATAGGCGTGAATGCCGTTAAATCCCTCAGCAATCTCAATTTCACGAAGTGCTTCATGGGTGCGAACGGCATCGACCTAGAGAAAGGGTTTACGACACCGGATATGGATGAGGCGATGATAAAGGAAGAAGTGGTGGATCGGTCAAACGATGTCTTCATTCTGGCAGATTCGTCCAAATTCGGTCAGGTATCGGCAGTGACATTTGCAAAGCTGAAAGGAAAATGTATCATAACGAACAAACTTGACAATGATCTTTACAGGAAGTACGCGGTCGTAAAGGAGGCAAAGTGAGATGATCTACACTATCACGATAAGCCCGGCCATCGATTATGTGGTCCATCTGGACGAGTTCAGGAGCGGGATGACGAACCGCTCGAGCGGAGAAGAATATTTTCTCGGAGGTAAAGGGATCAACGTTTCGCAGATCCTCAAGGAACTGGGGATGAAAAGCGTAGCTCTCGGTTTTACGAACGGATTCACCGGGCAGGCTCTTGAAAACGGCCTGCATGATCGTGGGATAGAAACAGATTTCATCTATCCCAGACAGGGGATCACGAGGATCAATGTCAAGATCAAAGCCGGAGAAGAGACGGAGATAAACGGTCAGGGCACGATCGCTGATGAAGATGATCTGAAGATGCTTGCCGAAAAGCTGCAGAAGCTGGAAAGCGGAGATGTGCTGATCGTCTCGGGCAATATCCCGTCGGCTATCCCACAGGATACATACAGCAGACTTCTCGAAACGGTAAAAGACAAAGACATAAGGATCATAGTAGATACGAACGGGGAGGCGCTCATGGATGTGCTGAAATTCCATCCGTTCCTGATAAAGCCTAATATCGATGAGCTCAGAGATATCTTCGGAGAAGCGATAACGGCGGAGGACGGGGCAGCGATGCTTCAGGCGGCAGGCGCACGTAATGTTATCGTATCGATGGGTAAAGACGGCGCACTGCTCATGGCAGAGGACGGCAGACTTTACAGAGCGGGAGTGTGCAGCGGAAAGATGCTGAACTCCGTAGGAGCCGGCGATTCCATGGTGGCAGGCTTTGTCGCAGGGTATATGGAAAAGAATGATTATCAGTATGCACTGGATCTCGGCAGCGCGGCAGGCTCGGCAACAGCTTTTTCTCCGGGACTTGCAAAGAGGCAGAAGATAGATGAATGCATGAGTGAACTGAGAGCAAAGGCGGTATAGGGAGACCGCAAGGGAGTCGGGGACATAGAGTCGGCGGACGGCCGGTGGCGGGAGTCCATGCAGGGATAACCTGATGTCGATCTGCAATCGACACACTAATGAAACCCTTTTCAAGGATAACCTTAATTTCGACTTTCAGTCGACAAACTAATGAAACCCTTTTCAAGGATAACCTTAATGTCGACTTTCAGTCGACAAACTAATGAAAGGAGTGCGAGGTATGCGCATCACGAATCTACTTGATAAAAATGCAATAATGCTGAACGCTGGCATTTCGGACAAGAACGAAGCGATAAACGCTCTTATCGAAATGCATGATAAAGCCGGAAATCTTTCCGATAAAGAAAAATACAGAGAGGGGATCCTGGCAAGAGAAGCGGAGAGCACTACGGCAGTAGGTGAAGGCATAGCGATACCGCATGCGAAGAGCAGCGCGGTAAAGAGACCGGGACTTGCAGCCATGACGGTGCCTGAGGGCATCGAGTACGGCGCACCCGACGGCAAGCCGTCGAACCTGCTGTTCATGATAGCGGCGCCGGAGGACGGCGATCTTCATCTGGAAGTGCTTTCGAGACTGATGACACTCCTGATGGATCTGGAACTCAGAAAACGACTTCTTCAGGCACAGACTGCCGAAGAATTTCTGAAAACGATAGATGAGGCAGAGGATGCGAAATTCGGAGCAGAGACAACAGACGGCGGCGGAGCCGCAGGAACAGCATCAGATGCACAGACAGAAACAGCAGATGCAGCAGCAGATGACGGACAGGAAGATGCAAAGTGCAGGATAGTGGCAGTCACGGCGTGTCCTACAGGTATCGCACACACATACATGGCAGCTGAGGCGCTCGAACAGAAAGCAAAAGAAATGGGCGTCAGAATAAAAGTGGAAACGAACGGATCAGGCGGAGCTAAAAACGTTCTGACGCCGCAGGAGATACAAGAAGCGGACGGAGTCATCATCGCAGCAGACAAGAATGTCGAGATGGTCAGATTTGATGGCAAACCCGTACTGATGACAAACGTTTCAAAAGGAATAAACGAGCCGGAGACTCTGATACAGACAGTGATGGACGGAAAAGCTCCACTCTACAAATATGAAGGCGGCAAGACTACAGAGAGCAATGTTTCCGAAGAAACAGCGGGCCGCCAGATATACAAGCATCTTATGAACGGAGTTTCATATATGCTGCCGTTCGTTATCGGCGGAGGGATCATGATCGCGCTGGCATTCCTGATCGATACTATAGCAGGCGCACCAAAGGATTCTTCCTTCGGGACATACACCGCAGCGGCAGCCTTTTTCAAGACAGTGGGCGGATACGCATTCAGCTTCATGCTGCCTGTACTGGCAGGCTATATAGCCAGAAGCATAGCGGACAGACCGGGACTGGCAGTCGGATTCGTAGGCGGATACATCGCGACGATCGGATGCACGTTCGGACAGATCACAGGAGACAGCACAGCGGTATCAGGCTTCCTGGGAGCGCTGATCGCAGGTTTTGCAGGCGGATACATCGTACTTCTTCTGAAGAAGATATTCTCGTTCCTGCCTAAATCGATCGAAAGCATGCTGCCTGTACTGATCCTGCCGCTGCTGGGGATAATCATAATGGGACTCTTCATGTGCGCTATAAATCCTGCAGTAGGAGCAGTGAACCAGTGGATAACAGACGGACTCAACTCGATGGGTGAGACGAGCAAGATCATACTGGGCTGCATCGTGGCAGGAATGATGGCGATAGACATGGGCGGTCCGTTCAACAAGGCTGCATACGTTTTCGGTACGGCAGCGATAACGACAGGCGGATTCGATATCATGGCAGCCGTAATGATCGGCGGCATGGTACCACCGATCGCGATAGCACTCTGTGCCACTTTCTTCAAGAAAAAGTGGACAGCGACAGAACTCAAGTCAGCGCCTGTGAACTACATCATGGGACTGTGCTTCATCACTGAAGGCGCTATACCGTATGCGGCAGCCGATCCGGTCAGAGTGATACCGTCATGCGTAGCGGGATCGGCAGTTGCGGGAGGACTTTCGATGGCATTCGGATGTACACTGAGAGCACCGCACGGAGGGATATTCGTATTCCCGGTAGTAGGAAACGTGATGTTTTATGTGATAGCACTGATAGCAGGTGCGCTGGTAGGCATGGCACTGCTGGCTCTCCTGAAGAAAAATATCAGCACGCAGGAAAGCAGACAGTCTGCATGACTGCGAGCATGAAAGTTACAGGGATGAAGGAATGATCGCAGCAGCCATAACGGCAGATCGTGAAAAGGACGGAGGAGAGTACAATGGTATCAAAGAAAGTAAAAGTAGTGAATTCACAGGGATTCCACATGAGACCGGTAACGGCATTCGTAGGAGCTATGGGCAAATACGGATCAGATGTGAAGATAGTATCAAAGGGGAATGAAATAAATGGCAAGAGCCTGATGGGCATAGTGGCAGCCTGCATCAAATGCGGCGAAGAGATCGAAGTGCAGTGCAGCGGAGACGATGAGGAAGCGGCACTTCAGGAAGCTGTCGGCATGATAGAATCAGGATTCGGTGAAGAATAAAAAGCTGTTATTGCGGAGGTCATAAAGATGCTAAAAGGAATTGCAGTATCGGAAGGAATAGCACAGGGAACTGCAGTCTGTGTGGATACAGGCAGCAGCACCGGAAACAGCGACGGTACATATAGAAAGGCTGAGAGCAGAGAAGCGGAGGCCGACAGATTCAGCGAGGCGATGGGATCTTTCATCGAGGAGACTGAAAGGGCGGCGCTCGATCTCGAGCAGCGCGGAATGGCGGAAGAAGCAGGTATACTGCGCAGTCATATAGAAATGGCTAAGGACCCTTCTGTAGTATCGAAAATAAACGAAGAAATCGACAACGGATGCTGTGCGGAAGAGGCGGTCGACAAGACGCTGAAATTTTTCGCAGATATCTTTGAAGCGACCGGAGATGAGCTCACGATACAGCGCGCGGCTGACATAAGAGATATAAACAGCAGCCTTTACAGCAAACTTACAAACAACAGCCTTACCAATCTCTCCAGACTGCCGGACGGGTCAGTACTCGTGATAAGCGAGCTGACACCGTCCATGGCAGTCGACATAGACCCGGCAAAGACCAGAGGCATAATAGCGGAGACCGGAGGCTATACATCACATTCGGCTATACTTGCAAGAGCGCTGGGGATACCCGCAGTGCTGGGAGCAGAGGGCGCGCTTTCCGCGATAAAGGATGGCGAGCAGCTGATCCTGGACGGGATCACAGGCGAGATCCTGCAGGAGCCGGACGAGGATACTAAAGCAAGATATGATGCAAAGGCTGAGGCTTTCCGAAAGAAAAAGGAAATGCTGAAGGCTTTTAAAGGAAAGAACAGCGTTACGGCTTCCGGAGAAGTCAAGGAAGTGTTCGCAAATATAGGAAATGCAGAAGATGCAGCGACGGCAAGAGCCTGCGACGCCGAAGGTGTGGGACTTTTCAGGACGGAATTCCTTTACATGGACAGAGATTCCGCACCGGGTGAAGAGGAACAGTTCGAGGCGTACAGCAGAGCGGCGAAGGTGATGTCTCCCGACCCGGTGATAATCAGGACGCTGGACATAGGCGGCGACAAGGACATCCCGTACATGAAGATGGACAGGGAGGACAATCCGTTCATGGGATTCAGAGCAGTGAGGTACTGCCTGGAGAACCGGGAGCTTTTCAAAACTCAGCTCAGGGCGCTGCTCAGAGCCAATGCGGAAGGCAACATCAGGATCATGATCCCGATGGTCACATGCCTTCAGGAGATAAGAGACGTCAGAGCACTTATGGCAGAGTGCAGCGATGAGCTCAAGGCGGAGGGAAAGAAATTCGATCCCGATGTCCAGATCGGCATCATGGTGGAGACACCTGCAGCAGCGGCAACAGCCGATATACTTGCGGGTGAAGCGGACTTTTTCAGCATAGGCACCAACGATCTGACCGGATATATGATGGCGGCAGACCGGGGCAATGCAAAGGTCGCATATCTCTACAAGACATATCAGCCGGCAGTGCTGAGGATGATCCGGGATGTGTGCAGCGCGGCGGCAAAAGCCGGGATAACAGTCGGCATGTGCGGAGAAGCTGCGGCAGATCCGGCGCTGACTCCGTGCCTGATAGCGTTCGGACTTGACGAGTTCAGCGTGAGCCCCGAAAAGGTGCTCGAGACCAGAAAGAATATCTCGCTGTGGAGTCGCGATGAGGCGGCAGCAGCAGCGGAAAAGGCGATGACATTACATACTGTCGAGGAGATCGGACAGTTTTTAGATAGTGTAAAGAAAGAGGGAGGTTGTTAGTTATGAGTATCAAAGTTGCAATCAATGGATTCGGAAGAATAGGAAGACTGGCATTCAGAAAGGTTTTCACAGATGCGGAGATAGACGTGGTGGCTATAAACGATCTTACTAAGCCTGAAATGATGGCATATCTTCTGAAGTACGACAGTGTGCAAGGGCCTTACAGAGACCACACTGTTGAAAATACAGACAAGAGCCTGATCGTCGACGGGAAGGAGATCCCGGTTTATTCGTCGGCTGATCCTGAGCAGCTTCCATGGGGAGACCTGGGAGTAGACATCGTGCTCGAGTGCACAGGCTTCTTTGCATCAAAGGAAAAATCGCAGGCTCACATCAGAGCGGGCGCTAAGAAAGTCCTTATCTCGGCACCGGCAGGAAACGATCTGCCTACTATCGTATACGGAGTAAACCACGAAGTGCTCACAAAGGAAGATACAGTAGTTTCGGGTGCAAGCTGCACGACTAACTGTCTGGCGCCTATGGCAAAGGCTCTGAATGAGTACAGAGAACTTAGAACGGGATTCATGACGACTATACATGCGTACACAGGAGATCAGATGATACTGGACGGACCGCACAAAAAAGGCGATTTCAGACGTGCGAGAGCAGGTGCTGTGAATATCGTTCCTAACAGCACGGGCGCTGCAAAGGCTATCGGTCTTGTTATCCCTGAGCTGGCAGGAAAGCTGATCGGTTCGGCACAGAGAGTGCCGGTACCGTCTGGTTCGATCACTATCCTCGACGCTACATTAAAGGATATGACAGACAGTGTATCAGTTGAGGGCATCAATGCAGCGATGAAGGCTGCTGCCGACGAGTCATTCGGATATTCGGAAGAACAGCTCGTGTCGAGTGATATCATCGGAATGTCATACGGTTCACTGTTCGATGCCACTCAGACTTTAGCAGAAAAATGCGGAACACATATCTACGAAGTAAGAGTAGTATCATGGTACGACAATGAGATGAGCTACACTTCACAGCTCGTGAAGACACTGAAGCACATGGGAACGCTTCTGTAAGACTGACTGTATACCGGCTGAGCGCTGAATGACGATACCCGGCGCTGCAGCATGGAGACAACAGTCTCAAACTTTCTAATTATCCTCCGGAAAGTTTAAATAATATAATTAACGATTTACAAGCGAAGGGATCCGGAAGCCGGTGCAGCAAGCACTGGTCCGGGTTTCTTTGTTTGCAGCAGCACCGATGAGCTGAGAACAAAATAGCATCTTCTGACATATGATGTTAATGTCATAGTTAGGAGGGATTTTTTTGTACAGAGTCATAGTGATCGGAGGCGGATGGTCGGGCTGTGCGGCTGCGCTGACGGCCAGGAAAGCCGGGGCGGAGGTGCTGCTGCTGGAGAAGACAGATCTGCTGCTGGGGCTGGGAAACGTCGGAGGGATCATGCGCAACAACGGGCGATTCACAGCCGCGGAGGAAAATATAGCTATGGGGGCGGGAGATCTGTTCAGGATAACAGACAGCTGTTCCAGACATATAAATATAGACTTCCCGGGACATAAGCACGCCAGTCTTTACGATGTGACGCTGGTCGAGCCGCATGTGAGGCGGCTGCTCAGAGAAAAGGGAGTGGACCTCAGATTCATGGCGAGAGCCGTCGATGTCACCGTGCGCAAAAATGACCGTGAGACGGTGATCGAGAAGATAATGCTTGCGGGAGGCGAGGAGATAGAGGGCGACGTGTTCGTGGAGGCGACAGGCTCGACAGGGCCGATGGGAAACTGCCTTACATACGGCAACGGCTGCTGCATGTGCATACTGAGATGTCCCGCATTCGGTCCGCGCGTGAGCATCAGCGCCAAGGCGGGAGCAAGCGATATCATGGGAAAGAGAAAGGACGGATCATTCGGTGCGTTCAGCGGGAGCGGCAAGCTGGAAAAACGATCGCTTTCCGAGGAGATACAGCAGGAGCTTAATGAGAACGGCGTTGCGGTGATACCGCTCCCCGAAAAGGCGATAAAGCGCGAAAAGCTCGACATGAAGGTCTGCAGGCAGTATGCGCTCAGTGAATATGCAGAGAACATCGTGCTGCTGGATACGGGATACGCCAAGATCATGACGCCGTTTTTCGATCTCGAGACGCTCAGAAGGATACCGGGATTCGAGAACGCCAGGTATGTCGATCCGTATGCCGGCAGCAAAGGCAACTCTATCAGGTATCTGTCGGTCGCCGAGCGCGAAAACACGATGAAGGTATGCGGTGTGGAGAACCTGTTCTGCGGCGGTGAGAAATCCGGGCTTTTCGTCGGTCACACCGAAGCGATATCCACCGGAAGCCTCGCGGGGCACAATGCGGTGCGGTACATGAAAGGCATGAAGCTGCTGGATCTGCCGCCGGGCATCGCGATCGGTGATCTGATATCGTTTGCAAACGAAAGTCTGAAGACGAGCGACGGACTGATGAACCGGTACACGTTCGCCGGTGCGGAGTATTTCAGGCGAATGAAGGAAAAAGGACTGTACTCAACGGATACAGAGGAGATCTGCAGTCGCGTCAGACGGTACGGGCTGGACGGCATATACGAGGAAAAGCTGCTGTAGCGATAAAAAACAGCACCGGAGGGGTAATGGTCCGGTGCTGTTTTCAATACTCCGTTTCAGATGTTATATCTGAAATCAGTGACCGAATTCGTCGAGGTCACTGTATAATTCCTGTTTTCTGCCGAGCAGTCCTGTGATCGCTCCGACGATCCTGCCGCCGACGAATGCCACTGCAACTGTGATGATCATGCAGATTATCTGAGTGCCTGCGTTGCCGGTGATGATGATCGCCGAAAGTCCTCCGAGCAGTCCGGGCATACCGTGGAGATTGTGTACTCCGCATGTGTCTGTGCCGCGGATGAGCTTCTGGATCTTAGGTGCTATGATGCTGTATCCGACAGTGCTGAGGATACCTGCAGCCAGTCCGATCAGCATCGACATTCCAGGGTTGGCGATGTCGCATGTGGAACCGATAGCAACGCCGCCTGCAAGCGATGCGTTGGCGATATCTTCGATGTCCACCTTGCCGCGGATAAGCTTTGAGAATATGTAAGTGGCTATAGTGGCTCCGGCAAGTGCGAATACAGTGTTTATAGCTGTCAGAACGACGCGTTCAGGGCTTGCTACCGCACTTGTGAATGAAGGCCAGAATACCCACAGGACGAGACTTCCGAGAAGTGAGAACTGATTGCTCGTGCTGTCAGTTTCACACGTAGGTCCGTCAGACATTTTCTTCGCTGTAGCTGCGACGAGACCGAGTCCGAAGTATGCTCCGAACGCATGGATCACGACGCTGCCGCCTGTATCCTGGAATCCTGTGAACATCCCGCTCTCCAGGATGAGCCATTCGTTGAACAGATATACCGGTACGAACAGTATCGCCAGCAGAATATACTGATCCATCGTCATTCTGCCGAGCGGTGCGCCTATCGCGATCAGCAGACTGGCAGCTGCGAATTCCGCCCACATGAACCCGTCGATGCTCAGCTGAGTGTCTTCACCCATGTAGCATTTGATGAGCATGTAGATAGGGATCGAGATGCTGACAGCCAGAAGCGTTGCCGTGATCGAACTGTAACCGTGGCCTCTGATCACTACCATCAGGAAACCGAAACCGAGAAGCAGCATCGCCAGGATGTGTATCGAGCGGTTGTATCTGAGGGTATCGAATATAGTGCCGGTTTCATAGTTCATGGAACCGCTGTCGATGCTCTGTCCTGTGATCTGCTTCATGCCTTCAGCTATGTTTTCGTTCACAGCAGGTATAAATGCGATAGCAACAGCGACGAAGAAAATAAATATGACAACGAGAAATACAACATTTCTCGAATTGTCATGAGGTTTTGATGACATAAATATCCAGCTCCTTACAAATAAATACAATGTACTAATAAAACAAACATTACCCCAATGAGAGTTTATCACCAGGAGGAGCCTCTGTAAATGCACAGGGGCAATATCAGTAAAATGTGATTTTTCCGAATACGGCAGCGCCATGGAAAGTGCACGTATGCCTATATGCAGGCATGCAAAACGGCGTCGCTGCATCACCAAACGCTCGCAGAGCGCTGGTGCGACCGCTTCATGAAGCATGCTGAAAAGCACTATAAAAGGGAAGCGGCGGTCAGCTGCTTCCCTTCAGCTCGTAAAAGATAATAACGGAGAGCACACGCAGTGCTCGACGTCTCGTAACAGAAAAGCACACGTAGCGTGCGACGTACTGCTGAACGCCGAGACAAAGATGCACTGCAGGCTTTACATAAGGATCTACATGTTCTTGAGAAATGCCTTGTAGCCCTTGTACGCTTCGTAAATGTCGGCTTTGCTGGTGATCTCCCACGGTGCGTGCATGCAGAGGACTGCCACGCCGCTGTCGATGACTTCCATGCCGTAGTTGGCCATGATGTATGCGATCGTTCCGCCGCCGCCGATGTCGACTTTGCCGAGCTCAGCGAACTGGTAAGCGACTTCCTCGTCGTCGAGCGCCTTTCTGAGCGCTGCGAGGTATTCTGCATTGGCGTCGTTCGATCCGCTCTTGCCGCGGCTTCCGGTGAACTTGTTGAAGACCAGGCCTTTTGCAAAGAACGCGGAGCTTCTCTTTTCGAAGACTTCTGCGAACATCGGGTCGTATGCGGCGCTCACGTCGGATGAGAGCATCCTGGAGTTTTGGAGTGCGCGTCTCACCTTGAGGTCTGACGTTTCGCCCATCAGTGCGAGGATCTCAGCGACTGTGTTTTCGAAGAATCTCGAGTGCATGCCTGTAGCGCCGACGCTGCCGATCTCTTCCTTGTCAACGAGGATGCAGCATGATGTCTTATCGACGCTGTCCATGTCGAGCATAGCGAACAGGGATGTGAACGAGCATACTCTGTCGTCCTGGCCGTAGCCCATCACCATGCTCCTGTCGAGGCCCATGTCTCTTGCTCTGCCGGCAGGTACGATCTCGAGCTCGGCTGACACGAAATCTTCTTCAGTCATGCCGCAGTATTCCTCGAGGAGCCTGAGGATGTTCTTCTTCACTGCGTCTCTCGTTTCTTTGTTTTCTTCATCGTCATCTGGATTCTCGGAGAGAGGGCGGCTGCCGATCAGCAGATCCAGTTTTTCGCCTTCGATGACGATGCTGGCTTTCTTTTCCATCTGTTTTCCGGCGAGGTGGATGAGCAGGTCGGTCACAGCGAAAACGGGTTCGTCGTCCTTTTCGCCGATGCACACGTCGACAGTCTCACCGTTCGTCTTTGCCACGACGCCGTGGATAGCGAGCGGTAGCGTCACCCACTGGTACTTCTTGATGCCGCCGTAGTAGTGGGTGTCGAGGTAGGCGAATTCATCGCTTTCGTAAAGCGGGTTCTGCTTCACGTCCATCCTCGGTGAGTCGATGTGTGCGCCGAGGATGTTCATGCCTTCCTCGAGCGGCTTCTTTCCGATGTTGAAAAGCGAGATGCTCTTGTTCATGCAGATCGCGTAGACCTTGTCGCCTGTCCTGATCTGCGAGCCGGTTCTGATCAGCTCCTTCAGATCGCGGTAGCCTTTTTCCTCAGCCATGCGCACTGCGATCTTCACGCATTCGCGCTCTGTCTTGCCTTCGTCGAGGCATTTCTTGTAAAGGGCACTTATGTGCTCCAGTTCTGTCAGCTGGTCGTCGTTGTATGATGACCATACGTTGCTTCTTTCCATTTTATTGACCTCCATGTTATGAGACGGCACGGCTATTTGCCGCACCGTCTGTCTCTGGCTCTGTTTATATGTATTTCCATCGCTTTCGCTCCGGCTTTGGCGTCTCCGGCTTTGAATGCGTCGTAGATCGCTCTGTGCTCCTCGAGTACGGTCGGCAGGTAGTCTTCGTCGTATACCGATTCTGCGCCTTTGTATTTCAGGAAATTCTGATATGAGGAAAGCAGTTTCTTGAGCATCTTGTTGTGCGACGCTTCGTAGATCACCTGGTGGAAACCGGTGTTGATCGTGAGCATCTTGTCGATGTCGTTCCGCATCGTGTAGAATTCCATGAACTCGAATGTCTCCGCGAGCTTGTCCATCTCGCTCTCGGTGATCCGTTCGATCGCCCATTTTACGGCCTGGATCTCGTAGACCTTTCGGAGCTCGAACATGTCTTCGTAGTCCTGTTCGGTCATGCCTACGACGAATGCGCCTCTGTTGAGTATGTTCTCGACCAGCCCGTCTGTTTCGAGCTGGCGGAGAGCTTCACGGACCGGGGTCCTGCTGACTCCGTACGTCTTGCAGAGATTCTGTTCCGTGAGTTTCTGGCCCGGCTTGAGCCTGCCGGTCAGGATATCCTTCTGGAGTTTGCCCAGCAGGTTGGTGGAAAGCGGTGCGTTGCTTATTTCTGAGTCATCAGAAAACTTGTACAGTACCATATGTTATCACCGTGCTAAATCCTTTCCAGTACGAATGCGGTGAAGTCAGCCGCAGTGTTGCCGGTGCCGTCGCCAGGCATCACAAGTGCTTCCTGTGCTGCATCCAGTGCCTTTTCGAGCACTGCAGCCTTTTCTGTGAAACCTATGTGTCTAAGCATCATGACAGCCGCTCTGCTGATGCTTGCAGGATTTGCATATTCGCCGATGCCGTCTTCCATCATACGCGGCGCTGAACCGTGGATGGCTTCGAACATAGCGTATCTTCCGCCGATGTTGGCGCTTCCTGCAGTGCCGACTCCGCCCTGAAGCTGAGCTGCCTCGTCAGTGATGATGTCGCCGTAGAGGTTAGGCAGGATCACGACGTTGAAATTGCTGTTGATCTGATCGTTCACGAGGTTCGCAGCCATGATGTCCACATACCAGTCGTCAGTTTTGATCTCAGGATATTCCTTGGCCACATCGTAGCAGAGGCTGAGGAATTTGCCGTCAGTCTTCTTCATGATGTTGGCCTTCGTAACGATGGAAACGTTCTTGTTGCCGTTGTTCTTCGCATATTCGAAAGCGGCTCTCGCGAGTCTCGTAGTTCCCATTGTCGTAGTGACCTTGAAGTCTATCGAGATGTCGTCATTTATATCTATGCCCCGGCTGCCGAGCGCGTATTCGCCTTCTGTGTTTTCTCTGTAAAAGATCCAGTCGATGTTTTTCTCGGGGATCACTACAGGTCTCACGTTTGCAAAGAGGTCGAGCTCTCTTCTGAGGGTAACGTTGGCGCTTTCGATGTTGGGAAGGTTGTCTCCCTTGCCCGGAGTCGTCGTCGGTCCCTTGAGGAGCAGATCGCACTCTTTGATGGCAGCCAGCACGTCTGCAGGCACTGTCTCCATCTTCGCGATCCTGTTCTCGAGTGTGAGTCCGTCGATCTTTCTCAGCTCGATCTTGCCTGACGCGATATCGTCAGCGAGCAGCTTTTCGAGGACCTTGCGGCATGAATCCATGATGATAGGGCCGATGCCGTCTCCGTCGATCGTGCCGATGACGATCTTGTCCATAGCTGCGAAATCAGGTACAGGAGGGGAGTTCTTGAGCTTCTCCACTCTTGCCAGCTGATCTTCTACTATTTTCCTGAAGTGTTCTGTATATGTCATGTCTGTCTCCATTCCGCCGCCCGTGGTTCGGGCGGCATTAACTGATTCTCTCTGATGTGCAAAGGTGCCGCCGGCTTATTTTCTGTTGTAGTTGATAAGGCAGCCCTTAAGGATGATCTCTCTCTCGTCGTCCGTCAGTTCTCCAAGTGTCAGGCGTATCGGTTTCAGACCTTCAGCGGAAGCGACGTATGCTTCGATGTCGGTCGCCTTGTACTCAACGGCTTTCCTGATGTCAGGGATGAAGAGGTAGTCTCCGTTCGAGAACGGCAGGTCGCCTTCTTCGATGATGAACGGCAGCATTCCCCAGTTGATGAGGTTCGATCTGTATCTCTTGGTAGCGTATTCGTTGGCGATGTTTGCCCAGCCTCCGAGCACCTTCTGGCATGAGGCAGCCTGTTCTCTTGCAGAACCGTCGCCCGGTTTTACAGCGAAGATCGTGCTTCCGACGCCGATGTTGCCGCTGTTGATGCCGCCGAACTTCTCTGCTGCAGCCTTGTATACGGCTTCGAATTCAGGAAGCGCTGCCACAGGATCTGCGTTTTCCTCGATAGCCTTCTGTGCCTTCTGTACTTCTTTGGCACGTCCGACGTATGCAGGGTCTTTTCTCGACAGTGTAAATTCGGCAAGTCCCAGCGGGTTGGATCTGTATGATGACGTCTCGCCTGAAGGGATCAGCTCGTCTGTAGTAGTTACAGGGTCGTGGATCTCCGATACGACTTTGAGGAAGAGGTTTTCAGGCAGAGGGCTCATCTTCGGCCAGTCCTTGATATTAGGTCCGAATTTGATCTCTACGTCAGGATCTGCCTTGCCGTGGCTGTCGAATACTCTGTTTTCATATATATCCTTGTCGAAGAAGTACTTCGGTGTCTTGATCTCCATGTCGAGATCTGTAGCTGATGTCAGGTAACCCTTGTTTGCAGCTGTCGCAGCGATGGAGCGTGCGTCCATGAGCGCTACTGAAGCGATCTGTCCGTTCTGCAGCTTCGATCCTTCTCTGTTCGGGAAGTTTCTGGTCGAGTGTCTGATGGAAAGCGCGTTGTTTCCAGGTGTGTCGCCTGCGCCGAAGCAAGGTCCGCAGAATGCTGTCTTCATGATGGCGCCGGACTGCAGTATCTTTGCAGCTGAGCCGTTCTTGAGCAGTTCCATGTAGATCGGAGTACTTGCAGGGTATACGCTGAGCGTGAACTCGTCTGCTCCGATGTATTTTCCGTCCAGGATCTCTGCTGCAGCGCAGATATTTTCAAATCCGCCGCCTGCGCAGCCTGCGATTATTCCCTGTTCAACGTAGAGCTTGCCGTTTCTCACCTTGTCCTTGAGCGTGTACTCTACCTGTCCGTCCAGGCTCACGAGCGCTTTTTTCTCGCAGTCGTCGAGGATGTCCAGCAGGTTTGCGTTGAGCTCGTCGATCGTGTATGTATTGCTCGGGTGGAAAGGCATAGCGATCATCGGTCTGATCTTGCTCAGGTCGATCTCTACGCATCCGTCGTAGTATGCGACGTCAGCAGGGTTCAGCTCCTTGTAGTCGCCGCTTCTGCCGTGGATGTCGTACCATTCCTGTATCTTTTCGTCTGTCACCCATATAGATGAAAGACATGTAGTCTCGGTAGTCATTACGTCTACGCCGATCCTGAAGTCAGCGCTCATCGAGGCGATCCCGGGACCTGTGAATTCCATTACCTTGTTGTTTACATATCCGTTTTTGAACACTTCGCCGATGATAGCCAGTGCAACGTCCTGCGGACCTACTCCCGGTACAGGTGCGCCTGTCATGTGGATGGCGATCACTCCCGGCATGTTAATGTCGTAAGTCTGTTCCAGCAGCTGTTTTACGAGCTCAGGACCGCCTTCGCCCATAGCCATCGTTCCCAGTGCGCCGTAACGCGTGTGGGAGTCTGATCCGAGGATCATCTGTCCGCCGCATGCCAGCATTTCTCTTGCATACTGGTGGATGACAGCCTGGTGAGGAGGCACGTATGCGCCGCCGTATTTCTTCGCGCATGTCAGTCCGAACATGTGGTCATCTTCGTTGATCGTTCCGCCTACTGCGCAGAGACTGTTGTGGCAGTTCGTGAGCACGTACGGGATCGGGAACTTCTCGAGGCCGGATGCTCTCGCTGTCTGTATGATGCCGACGAAAGTGATATCGTGTGAAGTCATTTTGTCGAATTTTATCTTCAGCTTGTCCATGCTGCCAGAGGTGTTATGGTCTTTGAGTATGTTGTAGGCCATAGTGCCTTTAGCCGCTTCTTTCTTATCGGCTTTGATCCCTCTCTGTGCCAGTATGGCTGCAGCGTCGGGACCGTCTTCGATTATTTCTCTGCCGTTGAGCAGGTAGATTCCTTTATCGTATAATTTCATGCATCAATTCCCTCCTTGCATTTTCTGTGATTATACGTCCGGGCGGCAGCTGCGGTTTTCAGAGGCGGCACGATGAGGTGGTCTTCTGATGTATGCCGCGGCGCGGAGTCCGGATTGCATTTCTGTATACAATTATACAATCTCGATGTGTGCAGGTCAACCTTCAATCGTTATAATCATGGCGCTTTGCGGTCAAAACCGGAGGATAGTATGTGGCTCAGGGAGCGCAGGCAGACGGTGATATGCGTGCGCATGCCGGACGTGTGCGCTTTGCATGATGAAAGCGCCGCAGGCTAATAATAAAAACAGGGTAAAATAACTGAAGATTTCACTTTAAAATTTCAGCAGTTTTGTTATAATGATTCTGCTTGTATCAAAGGTATTACGGGGAGAAAATACGATCAGAAGGAATGGATGGCGAATGGTAAATGTTTTTCAGAAAAAAGTTCTGATGCTGGCGCTGTATGCCGGTGAAATAATGATGAGGAACGGGGCGGAGATATACAGAGTCGAGGACACGATCACTCGTATATGCCGTTCCTGCAATATAGATAATGTAGAAGTGTTCGCCACGCCTACGGGTATTTTCCTGTCGCTGGACAAGGGCGGGGAGAATGACGATACGCAGACTTACGTCAAGCGTATAAAAGGTGTAAGCACGAATCTTAAAAAGATCTCACTGGTGAACCAGTTTTCCAGGAAGTTCACGGCGAACAGTATTTCCGTGGATTCCGGCATGAATGTGCTAAAAAGGATAGACCGGAGCAGGACATATCCGATGCCGGTAAGGGTGCTGGGGGCAGTGATGGTATCGTCGGCGTTCTGCATGATATTCGGAGGTTCGCTGATAGACTGTCCGCTTTCGGTGATAGCGGGTGCGGCAGCGTATATGTTCTCGGTGCTGCTTTCGAAACTCGATGTGAACTCGTTCGTGTCGGTCTTCTGCAGCTGCGCGGTGGCGACGATCCTGACGATGATCGCATCGACTGCGATACCGGGGACGTCGCATGACTCGATAATAGTAGGGTGGATAATGCTGTTCGTGCCCGGAGTGGCGCTGACGAATTCGATAAGGGATTTCCTGTCAGGTGATATGCTGGCAGGTCTTGCAAGGCTGATGGAGACCGTACTGACTGCGGTGTCGCTTGCTGCAGGAGTCGGTGTAGTGCTGAAACTCTGGGAAGTGATAGGAGGTATACTGTCATGATCACATTCTGGCTTCAGCTGCCGTATTCGATGATCGCGACATGCGGCTTCTGTATAATGTTCAATGTACCTCTGAGAAAATTTCCGATGTGCACTGTCGTGGGTGCTGCCAGCTGGATGTCGTATCAGGTATGCACGCTTCTGGGCATGACGAATATATTGTCTACATTCATGGGCGCATGTATCGTGTGGCTGCTCAGCAATATTTTTTCGCGTGTTTTCAAGGAAGCGTCTACGATATTCATAATACCGGGGATCATATGTCTCGTGCCGGGAGCGGGAACGTACTACACGATGCTTAC
>CABIWW010000020.1:0-9026 GCA_902362435.1 Eubacteriaceae bacterium | reverse complement strand
GCGGTGCAGACGAGTACAACTGCGTTATGGAGGTGGGTCCCGGTCTGATTTGTGTAGAATCGCGATTATTTTTCTGATCCTGCACAAGCTCTCGTTTTATTGTGCAAAATCCCGATCCTGATATGAAAAAATACTCAGCTTTCATATCGGAATCGGGATTTTTTATCGATCAGCTGCCGGCAGGCGCATATTACAGCGTTTCCAGCTTTGCTGCGGCTGCATCGAGCCAGTCGCCTTCGTAGTTTTCTATGTCGCCTCTGTCGCATGCCTCTGCGAGCTTAGGATCGATAGGCAGCTTTGCCAGGACTTCGAGACCGTGCTCCTTTGCAACTTCCTCGACCTTGCTCTTGCCGAAGACAGGGATCTCTTTTCCGCAATCCGGACATTTCACGTACGACATGTTTTCAACGAGACCCAGAACAGGGATGTTCATCATTTCAGCCATCTTGACAGCCTTCACGACGATCATCGACACGAGCTCCTGCGGTGAAGTCACGACGATGATGCCGTCTACCGGCAGTGACTGGAATACTGTGAGTGGAACGTCACCTGTGCCGGGAGGCATGTCGACGAACAGATAGTCTGTGTCTCCCCAGAGAACATCTGTCCAGAACTGCTTTACAGTGCCCGCAATGACAGGGCCCCTCCAGAGTACCGGTTCAGTGTCGTTTTCGAGCAGGTTGTTAACTGACATCGTTCCGATGCCTGTTTTAGTGCGAACAGGCAGGATACCGAGTTTGTTTCCGAATGCTTTTGCAGTGAGACCGAATGCCTTAGGGATCGATGGACCTGTGATATCGGCGTCGAGGATCGAAGTCCTGTAACCTTTTCTCTGCATGTTCACGGCCATCAGCGAAGTTACGAGCGATTTGCCGACTCCGCCTTTTCCGCTGACTATAGCGATCACTTTTTTGATATTGTTAAAACTGTTTGTCTCCTCGAGCAGGCTGTGCGGCTGGCTTCCGCAGTTTCCGGCGCTCGCGCAGTGACTGCAGTCCGAAGAACAGCCTTCTGACTGCTGCTGGACTTTTTCCTTTTCATCCATTTCAGTTACCTCTTTTCTGTTTACTGTGAGTAGTTTGATAAATATTTTTAACGTCTCTTACTATATTATACTGTTTAAGACATGTAAAGGCAATACTGTGCGTTGACATGGATAGGTCGCTTCGATATGTTTCGCATATATATATAATAGTGTTTTTTTGAAAAAATTCCTTGCAGGAATCTGCCGAAATTTCCCTCTACTTGCCTGTGGACTTTGCAGCAGGCCTGGCGATCCTGGTATGGAAGTGCTCGAAATCTTTTTCCCATTTCTGCTGCAGCTCCGGCGTGAGCTTGCTCGCCGGCATGTCAAGGTCGTTCTGCAGCTTCTCTCCGAAGTCTGACGTCACCTTGAGCGCCCCTGAATAGTTGAGATGATTGCCGCCGTCCTTGCTGTCCCGCGACCAGTCGAAGCCGGCAGGGCAGGTGCGGTTGTAGTCGTAGTATGTCAGTCCGTATTCGTCGGCCAGCTTCTGCACGGCATTTGATTTGGAAAGGTTCCAGGTGTTCGCAGAAGGCACGGTAATGAGGACGAGCCGGATGTTTTTCTGTCTGCATGTCTCATATATCTTTTTGAATGCGGCAGCGTTTTCTGCGGACAAGGTCTTGACTGCACCGCTGCTGCTCTCCATGTAGTTCGGATCGCCGGTATACGGTTTGACCTTGCCAGAATATGCCATGCCTTTGTTTGAAAAAGCGTAAAATCTGGACGGGTGACTGATGAAGTTCGACAGCTTCAGTTTTTTCCAGCGATCATGATATTTGATGAGCGGGAAGTAGAAATTTATCCCCGAGATGATCGCACTGTCAGCTTCCCGAACGACGCTTCTGAGCTTTGCAAAAAGCGTCGGCGACGGCGCGGCAGCCTGCTTCTTTGTAAAAGACGGATTCTTTCCTGAAAACAGACAGTCCGTTTCGAGCACGATCACCTTAGGCTTCTGATATTTGAGTATATCCTCTACATCCTTGACGATCATCTCCGGGCTGTTGTTAGGCCTTCCCGAAACTGCAGAGGTTATCCCCGTTTTATCGTAGAGATCGACGGGCGACACGCCCCGGTACACATCGCTGTTGCCGGTGAAGATGACGTCGAGCGAATTTCTGGCTTCGCCTCTGTACGCGGTGGTTATCCTGGATTCCATCCCGTCCTCGCTGGATGAAGAACCGACTGCGAAGCCCCTTGCCAGAAAGACGAATATCAGCGCGAACACCAGCATGAATATCAGTGACCTGGATATGTCTTTTATGCTTATTTTGTTCATTGGAACCACATCTCCTTTTTTACTTTCAGGCTCGCTGCACGATCAGAATTCGCCATAAATGAATGTAGTGTTTGCAAAGCTGCCGCCGTAGGCTCCCAGGATGATCACGGAGAAGATCAGGGTGAAGTACAGCGTCCAGCGTACAGGAAGACACTGTTTCCCGATCGTCTCTCGCACGGATATGCCTTTTTCCTGTATTATCGATATGCAAAGGAGCAGTGCGGCTGCTGTCATGAGCAGTATGTAGTCGGCAGGGGTAACGCCCTTGAACAGCAGCGTTCCGTCTGCCAGCTGCGAGATACCGAAGTTCGTGAAGATGCTGCAGAACATCGACGCAGCCTGACTAAGGCTGGATGCGCGGAATATCAGCATTCCAAAGCATACGATCACGCATGTGCGCAGCATCTCGAAGACGTGCCATGCACGTGAGCCTGCCGGAACGTGCAGTCTTTGCATGAGCCTGCCGGTGAGCGGCTTCAGAGCCTGTCCCAGCATCATCAGCACATAGTAGTAAAGTCCGTACACGATGTATTTCACGCTCGCCCCGTGCCACAGCCCGTTGCAGAACCACACGAAGAAAAGTGCGTATGCGCCCGGTATCAGGGCTGTCAGGTGCCCGGAGGAAACGTGCTTTTTCACGAACGTGTTTATTTTCCTGAAATGGCCGGAGAGGCTGACAGGGTAGAACACGTAGTCCTTGAGCCATTCGCCGAGGGTGATGTGCCACCTGCGCCAGAACTCGCTTATGGAGCGTGAGAAAAACGGACGTCTGAAATTTTCTGCGATATCGATGCCGAACATGCCCGATGCTCCGCAGACGATATCCATGCATCCGGAAAATTCCGCATAGATCTGCAGCGTGTAGAGGATCACCGCAAGGAGCTGCACTGAGCCGCTGTATGTACCCGGCTCGGCGAAAACGGTGCTGACGATCAGTCCGGCTCTGTCAGCGATGACGAGCTTCTTGAAAAATCCCCAGACGAGACGTATCCCGCTGTTTTTGATCCGTTGATAGTCTATGTGATGCGGCGCTCTCAGCTGACTGCAGAGTGAGTCATAGCGGTCGAACGGGCCCTCGACGATATGCGGGAAGTAGCAGAGGAAGAGCATCAGCATCAGCGGATTTTTCTCCGGTTTCACGGTCTTCCTGTACACGTCGACGATATAGCTTATTCCCATCAGGGTGTAGTACGAGATGCCGAGCGGCATCAGGATCTGCAGCGCCGGGACAGGCCTTGAATGCGCGATCGCGTTCGTGATGCTGTTTATGATATCTCCGAAGAAATTGAAGTACTTCGTGCAGAAGATCATCAGTACCATGAGTATCACCGATACGAGGACAACGGCTCTCTTTTTTGAGTCGGTTTTCTTTTTCAGTTCCTTTTTCGCTGCGCGGTCGAGTTCTTTTCTGCGGCTGTCAAAGCTGCGGTCCAGGTGTCCGAGAGCCAGTCCCGCTGCATAGATGACTGCAGTGGCGGCCAGCAGGAACACGGTCATTTTGCCGCATGTCAGGATGTAAAACGCCAGCGATGCGGCAAGCAGCACTGTCCACTGGATGCGCTTCGGTACGATGTAGTAGAGCAGTCCCGCCGCCGGCAGAAAGATCAGGAATGTTATCGTCGTATAGCTCATGGCTCAGGTCTCCTTTGCGTCTGCTGCGTCTGCGGCTAGTCTTCTGACTGAAGTCTGTGTATCAGCTTCATGATGTTTTCGGTGGAATTGAAGTTTTCCGGCGTGATGTCGGTCACGCGGATAGTTATGTCGAATTCGTCATTGAGCTCGGAAACGAGCATCACGAGGCTCATCGAGTCGAGGTCGCCTGAGTCGACGAGGTCTGTCCTGCCTTTGAATTCAGTTGCAGGGTTGATCTCATGGAGTATTTCGAGTAATTCATTCATTGGCTTCACCTTTGTTCCTTTCGTTTTCGTTACAGTTTGGTATGGCGCCGGGACTTGGACTGAGCCTGAGTCCGCATGATGTGACGGTTCGGCAGTGCTGTGCCCGCGTCGTGTGCATGATATGCCGATCTGCCGGGCGTCTGCAGCTGTGTGCATCAGTTCCCGGCATACAGTGATCTGAGTTTTGCGCGGTCGGTCTTGCCGTTCGCGTTGTACGGCATCGAGCGGACCCGGATGACCTCGTCGGGCCTCATGTATGCAGGGACTTTTTCGCTGAGCAGTCCGCGGACAGCCTCGGTATCCTTCAGGGAGCCTTCGTATATCAGCAGTATGCGCTGGCTTTTGTCATCGTATATCACTGCTGATGATTTGATGCCGGCTATCGCATTTGCCGCCGTCTCGATCTCGCCGGGCTCGATCCTGAAACCCATGCGTTTGATCTGAAAATCCTTCCTGCATATGTATATGTATTCTCGTTTATCGTTCATCCTGGCCAGATCCCCGGTGCGGTAGACTCGCTCGGGATAGCTCCTGTTGAGCGGGTTCTGCGGAAAGGCTGCAGCCGTTTTCTCCGGTTCGTTGTAGTATCCGCTGGCGAGGAAAGAGCCGCGCACGATCAGTTCGCCTTCTTCACCCTCTGAAGCGAGCCTGCCATCTTCTGTCAGCAGGAAAACGTCACAGTTGTCGCATTCACGGCCGATAGGGAGCGCCTCGTCATCTTCGAAATCGCGGTCGATCATGTAGAACGTGCAGATATCCGTCGTTTCGGTAGGGCCGAAAAGGTTAGCATAGAGGCAGTCAGGCAGGTGTTTTCTCCAGTAGTTGAGGTTTCTGACAGGCATCACTTCTCCTGCAAAGAGCACTTTTTCGAGGTGTTCGGGCTTGCTGTATCCGAACAGATCCCAGTTTGGAGCGATGGCCAGCGCGGAAGGCACCCAGTAGATCGTGTTTATTTTTCGTTCATTCATGTATGAGATCAGATCGACAGGGAAAGAAAACATCTTTTTGGGTATGATGCTGTATGTGCATCCGCATCTGATCGTCGAGAACAGGTCTGTTACGGACATGGAAAAGTACAGCGGCGCCTGCGAACCGAATATCGTAGTTTCATCGAATCCGAATTCTGCCGAGACCCATTCCGTGTAGCTGATCACACTGCGGTGGGAGACGACGGTGCCTTTGGGTTTTCCCGATGATCCGCTCGTGAACAGCACGTACAGCGGGTCGGTATCTATCATCGAAGCCCTGACGCTGCTGAGGAAATCTGTGTCTTCAGGGCAGCTGACGGCATCTTCATAGGTGATCACGGCGATGTCCTGCATGCTGCATTTTTCAAGGATCTCACCGGTCAGCGCCAGGCAGCTGCTGTCGGTCATCACGGCGGCCGGCCTGAGTGTGCTGAATATATCGCTTATACGCGATACCGGTGAATGTACGTCGATCACGGTGTAGAAACAGCCTGCGTAGACAGCTGCGAACATCGCTTCTATGCATCTGACGCTTCGGTCGATGACGATGGCAACAGGGCTGTTTGCAGGTATATCTTTCATGGAGCTCGCTGCTTTTCTGGAGCGATCCATGACCTGCACGAATGCCGCATTCCGATCAGGATCTGTGAATCCTGTTTTTTCTGGAAATCCGGCGGCAGATGCCTCCAGATATTCGAGAATGTTTTTCATAAATAGTCACCTCTTTCGTTACAGTGACTATTATAAAAGAAAAAATATTAACAAAAAATCAGGTAAAGTATTAAGTATCTATTAACAAATGCTAAGGCTTTCTTAAAGAAAAGTGCCGTTTTGCAAAAAGCGAGTCTAGGCATAGAGAACAGGTGCCGCTTTGCAGACCAAAAAGCCCCTCTGCAGATCAGAGGAGCTTTTCCTTGACGATGAAATTCGCCGCCTGTATTTCACTCTCGAGAAGCTTGAATATGTCCGGCTTCAGGAAAAAACTGCGGTTTTCGTTTTCTTTGAGATTTTCCGCTATGTAAAGCATCAGCTGTGCGTGAAGGTCGGTGTCCGCAGTGACGTCCTTGAGTGTGGACAGTGCTTTTTTGGCTCCGACCAGTTTGACTGTCCTCAGATAGTGCATCGCCTTTGAACGTTTCGCGGATGAGAGACGGAGATCGGCGATATGCATTCGCACGGATGCGCAGAACATGTCTCTGTCGTAGATCTCGCACGGGTCGAGGCCGAGGATATATGCGGCGTTGTCGGCTCCGTGCATCTGGTGCGGGGTGAACGATTTTTTTCTGAACGTGTATCGTATCCCGTCGTATTTTCCAAAGTGGCGCATCGTGTCGAGATAGCCGAGGCGCATGATCCTGGCGGTGTTGTCCCTGTCAAATATCAGGAAATTGCCGAGATCCAGAGGACATCTTATCATGTGGAATTCATCGCAGGTGTTTTCCGCATGTCTGATGGCCTCGTGGTCGACTGTGCCGGGCGCCTGCAGATCGACTGCGATGATGCGGTCTGCCTTTTTTTCGAGAGCCATACTGACCGGGAGATTGTCGTGGTATCCGCCGTCGATGTATTTTTTATCGTCGATGACGTATTTCTGGACCGCCGGGAAACACGACGCGCTGGCCATGATATAGTCGATCATCAGTCCTTCGGGGATGTCATCCTTGTACATGACGCATTCGCGGCGGGAAGGGTATTCCGTCGCCACAAGTCCGAATCCTGTGCGGGAACTGCGTATCTTATGTTCATCTATATATTTGTGAAGGAGCCCGGACAGTCCGGAATTACCTGCACCGCCGTGGAGCACGATCTCTTTTGCGTATGCCAGAGCCTCTTCGACAGGACCGTCACCGGGCTGGATATCGAATATCATATCGGTCTCGAGCTGTTTCCACAGTTCTTCGGCCAGCTTCAGATCCTTCTGCACTACCATGGCGCTGTTTATCGCACCAACGGAAGTCCCGAAAGCCATGTGGATTCTGATCCTGAGTTTTTTCAGAGCCTTCCATACGCCGATTTCATAGGCGCCGCGGCTTCCGCCGCCGCTGAGTACAAGAGCGGTCTTTTTCATGAGTAAAATCTCCTTTGCGTGTCAGTGTCGTATGCCGATATTATATCGTATTATCGGCGGGCATGCCATATCAATGTTTATGTAAGGGTGCAGATGTGCGATTTTGCAGGCGGAGCATGGACTGCGAGCGTATTTATGAAATAAGAAAGCGGTATCTCATAGGATGATAAAAAGTAGAAGTAATAAAACGAAAATAAAGGAGAAATAGAATAAAAATAGGGGGGGTGTGTTGATTTTCAAAACTATTGATGGTATAATCAGAATATTAAATGTATAGATTGGATCCAGGAAGGAGAAGGAAATGAGTAACAGGTTGAAACGTGTGTTTTCTACGGTTCTCTGCGCTGCAGTCATGCTCACGATGACAGCGATACCGGGAACGGCTTTCGCAGAAAACATCGACGGGTCGGAAGCAGCTGAGCAGACGGAAGTACAGGGACCGGCAAATGAGAACGAAAATGAGGCAGATGCTGTGGCATCGGATCAGAACGAAGGAGAGGCAGAAACCGAAGATGAGGCGCAGATTCCGGAAGCAGCGACTGGAGAAGCATCGGTGCCTGCAGCGGTGCAGACAGCAGCAAATCAGATGAATTCATTGATAGCACTGTATAAGTTTAGTGTAACAGTTGATATCACTTATGTGGGCGAGCGTAATGGCAACACAGTGACTGTATGTAAGGGATCGACAGTGGGATTAAAGGCGGTACTGGTAAATGCCACAAGCGGTACTTACGATTATACCTGGTATAAAAAAGGAAATGTAATCAATACTATTGTAGGAAATCACAGCAACTATACTCCTACGGGTAGCGGTGCGTATTATGCAAGAGTCAATAAGAGATGGGATTTTAAGTCAGGTGAATCAAGTCCGACGATAACCGTGAACTTCGTGGATCATAACTATAAATCGGTTGCTGCAAAGGATGTGACATGCACAGAAGATGGAAATAAGGCATACAGGAAATGCAGCAGGTGCGGCAAAATGCTCGAAGGCACATCAGGAACAACGGAAACAACAGCAGATGCAATGAAGCTCACTGCTCTTGGTCACGACATGAAAAAGACAGATGCCAGTGTGGCAAGCTGCACAGAAACTGGCAACAACGAATACTACACATGTGACAGATGCCATAAAGTATACAAAGATGCAGAAGGAGCAACTGAAACGACAGTAGAAAAAGAAACGCTCGCGGCTACGGGACACGACCTTGAAGCGACTGCGCAGAAGGATGCGACATGCACTGAAACAGGAATGAAAGCATACTGGACATGCAGCAAATGCCAGAAGTTTTTCTCAGATAAGAATGCTGAGAACGAGATCAAAAGCCCTGAGGTGATCCCTGCAAATGGTCACAATATGAAGCGTGTGGACAAACACGATGCAACATGTACAGAAGACGGGCATGAAGAGTACTGGAGATGTGAAGAATGCGGATATCTGTCAAGCGACAGAGAAGGACAGAACGAAATCATCAATCCTGTGAAGATCTCTGCGACAGGACATGATTTAGGTGAATGGAAAGTGACGAAAGAAGCGACTGTACAGGCAAAAGGCATCAAGGAAAGAGCATGCAGGAAATGCGAGTATAAGGAAACCGCAGAGATCCCGATGCTGACTGCAGATAAAAATACGGATGTGAAGAAAGCAGCTGACAAGAGCGCTGAAACAGGCGATGATATGAACATCGCACTTTACGGGTGTGCCAGGCATGGCATAAGTCTTACGGGTGAAAGTCCCGTCACGGGTATTTACCGCCAAGTGTAGCGAACCACAAGCCGAAGACAACAA
>CABIWW010000019.1 GCA_902362435.1 Eubacteriaceae bacterium | reverse complement strand
GCTTTTGTAACACCGTATTTTTCAGCATATTTGATCAGGGATAGACGGTACTTCATATCTTGTGTTATACTTGTCATGCGGAAACCTCCAGTGTATGGTTTTGTGTGGTAACTTAACTTTAACACAGAATTGAAGTTTCCGCTTTTTCTTTATTTAGTTGTAACACATGTATTGTAATCCTACAAAAAACCAGCTTTGCGAGCAAAATAAATCCGCTCCCGAATACAGATTTATTATTACCTCCGGACACTTCCGGCTTCTTCACAAGATACGCGCCCTATCGCGATACCTTTTAGTATTTAACTTCAGGTTTTCGTTTTTCAGGTATAAAAGCTCTGCAGCTGTCCTTCTGCGCCAGCTGCATCAGCTTCGGATTCACCCTTGCAGCCACTTCTATATAATAAGTATAGTCTGAATCCGGTTTTCCGTTTTCGCTTCCATTCATCTCATCTGCAGGCAAAGCATCCCGCGGCCTCCGATACCAAAAAATGCAATCCATCATTGTATTTTTAGTAAAAAAGCCGGTTTTTCTGCCATTTCAAATGGGTTCGTTACCAAAAATCATCGATCATCCAAATCCTTTTGGTAATTTTTCTTAGAAAACACTGCGATATTTCAAAAAAGTTTACCAAAATATCTCGTCTGAAAATGAGTTCTTGGTAAAGCAGTCCAGGATCTCTTATAAAAATCAAAGAAAAATACCAAAGCCACATCTTTTATGCTGCAGTTTTGGTATCCGAAACACTTGCCGACATTCAGACATGCACGCTGGCATCCCGTACACTCATCGCCACCCCGCTGCCAAAAGCCCGCACCCATGCAGCCTCCCCGGCTGCACGCTCGCGACTGCCCTTTGCATCTCCATAAATGCACGCGTTCGCACTCGGCACTGCCCTTTACACCTCCATTGAATGCCGCCCTCACATCTCAAGGCTGACAAAATACAAATTTTCCGTCTTTTTTGTATTTAAAAACTACTTTTTTGAAATTCCTTTGTATTTTTGCACAAATTTCGCAAAAAACATGTTGATTTTCTGCGGAAACCATATATAATGAGTGGTAGCACAAGAAAAAAAGATTACCAAGGAGGAAAAAATGAGAGTAACAGGATCACAACTGGTTGCTGAGATCTTACTGGAGCACGGAGTTGACACAGTATTCGGATATCCCGGAGGCGCTGCGCTCAACCTGTACGACGCATTGTATGAATACAGAGACAAGATCAGGCACATATTGACGGCTCACGAACAGGGTGCAGCTCATGCTGCTGACGGATATTACAGGGCAACAGGTAAAACGGGCGTCGTCTTTGCCACCAGCGGTCCCGGAGCGACAAACCTGGTGACAGGAATCGCCACTGCTTTTATGGACAGCATCCCGATGATCGCCATAACAGCAAACGTACCTGACAGCCTGATAGGCCGAGACGCCTTCCAGGAAATATGCATCACAGGTGTCGCAATGCCTATAACAAAGCACACCTTCTTCGTAAACAGGATAGAAGATCTGGCTGACGCACTGAGAAACGCTTTCAGGATCGCCAACAGCGGAAGGAAAGGCCCGGTTCTCATCGATATAACAAAAGACGTAACTGCTGCAACAACAGATTATAAACCGGAAAAACCGCTTCCTTTGAATCCTCTTCCTGCATTTACAGATAAAGAGGTGCAGGAAGTCGCAGCAATGATAAACGCAGCAGAAAAACCGGTCGTATATTTCGGCGGCGGCGTAGCTGCATCAAATGCCGGCGAAGAGCTCAATCAGCTGCTCGAAACCGCAGACATCCCTGCCACATTCACACTGATGGCAGCAGGCATACTGGGATATGAGAACAAGAGAAATCTCGGTCTCATCGGAATGCATGGAAGCATCGCTGCAAACAAGGCCGTTGACAGAGCAGACCTCGTCATCGCACTGGGCGCAAGATTCAGCGACAGAGTAGCACTCAACCCTAAAAAATTCGCAAAGAAAGCGCGCAAGGTGCAGATCGATATAGATACGAGCGAGATCAACAAGAACGTTCTCGTCGACCTGGGAGTTACAGCAGATGTAAAAGAATTCCTTACAAAACTGCTCCCGCTTATCAAGAAAAAGGATCACAAGGAATGGGTCGCACAGGCTACAGAGTGGAAGAACAAGCGCGGCGATGTTAAGTGCCAGGACGCACAGCTCCATCCAAGTGAGATCGTTCACTCGGTATGCGACCTTACAGATAAAGAAACCCTCTACGTTACAGATGTAGGCCAGCACCAGATGTGGGCGGCACAGTACCTGAAGCAGAGAAACACAGCAGGCTTCATCACAAGCGGAGGCCTCGGCACCATGGGATTCGGATACGGCGCAGCAATCGGAGCACAGATCGGATGCCCTGACAAGAGAATAATCCACTTCACCGGAGACGGCTCTTTCCACATGAACCTCAACGAGGCATGCACAGCCGTAAGTCAGGAGCTTCCTATTATAACAGTCATCATGAACAACTCCGTACTCGGCATGGTTTACCAGTGGCAGACAGCCTTCTACGGCAAGAGATATGCTTCGACCACACCGGAAAGAAAAACAAACTTCCCTAAGCTGGCAGAGGCATTCGGAGCAAAAGGTTTCTCGGCTACCAATCCGACTGAATTCGAAGAAGTCTTCAAGAAGGCGCTGCAGGAAAAAGGTCCGGTATGGATCGACTGCACGATAGCCAGAAACGAAAGAGTTCTCCCTATGATACCGAGCGGCGGTACTGTTGAAGACATGATCATAGGTTAGGAGGCGTACAATGGACAAGCAGATAAGAAAAGAAGTAATAAGCATCCTGGTAGACAACCAGGCAAACGTACTTACCAGAGTGAGCAGTCTCTTCGGACGCAGAGGCTTCAACATCGACTCCCTCACCGTTTCGGCGACAAATGACCCTAAACTTTCCAGGATCACCGTGGTCTTCACCGGAACAGAACAGGGCCTGCACCAGATAATCACTCAGACAGCAAAGCTCGAAGTCGTGAAGAAGATATTCACACTCGACTCAAACGACAGCATCTACAGAGAGCTGCTTCTCCTCAAGGTCAAAGCCGACAAGGAAGAACGTTCAGCAATCAAGGAAGTCGTTGAGATATACAGAGGAAGGATCGTAGACCTTTCCAAGAACAGCCTCATCATCGAGCTCACAGGGACATCCGACAAGCTGGATGCTTTCATGGACATGATGAGCTGCCACGAAATCTCAGAAGTATGCCGTACCGGTATCACAGGGATCGGCAGAGGTGCAAGCTGGCACGAAGGTGTGGATATGTAAAGCGCACGCGTGCCACAAGTCCGGTATTTACAGCCGGCAGCGATGTTTAATGCTTGAAAAAGCATATAGCTTCGCTATAATATAAAGTGTAGTTTTCACTGACAGTCCGGAAATATCGCAAACGATATTTCCTGTATAATAAAATATAAAGGAGACAGAAAAATGATAAAGAAATATTATGATCAGGATTGTAATTTAGGATTACTGGATGGAAAAACTGTTGCTATCATAGGTTTCGGAAGCCAGGGACATGCACACGCAATGAACCTGAACGAAAGCGGAGTAAACGTAGTAGTAGGTCTCAGACCTGGTTCAGCTCATACTGCAAAGGCTGAAGCTGCAGGACTCAAAGTAATGGGAATCGAAGAAGCTGCTGAAGCGGGTGACATCGTAATGATCCTTACTCCGGACGAACTGCAGGCATCCATTTACAAGAACCAGATCGAAAAGCACATGAAGGAAGGCAACGTTCTGGCATTCGCACACGGATTCAACATCCATTACAACCAGATCCAGCCGGCTCCTTATCTCGACGTTATCATGATCGCTCCTAAAGGCCCTGGCCACACAGTAAGAAGCCAGTATGTTGAAGGCAAAGGCGTACCTAGCCTTATCGCAGTTTACCAGGATGCTTCAGGCAAAGCAAAGGATTACGCTCTGGCTTACGCAAGCGGAATCGGCGCTGGTCGTGCAGGAATCCTCGAAACTACATTCAAAGAAGAAACTGAAACTGACCTCTTCGGTGAACAGGCAGTTCTCTGCGGCGGTGTTACTGAGCTGATGAAGGCCGGATTCGACACACTCGTAGAAGCCGGTTATGAACCTGAAATGGCTTACTTCGAATGTATCCACGAAATGAAACTGATCGTTGACCTGATCAACGAAGGCGGCTTCGACAAGATGAGATACTCGATCTCAAACACGGCTGAATACGGCGACTATAGAACAGGCAAGAGAATCGTAACTGAAGATACAAGAAAAGAAATGAAGAAAGTCCTCGAAGAGATCCAGGACGGAACATTTGCAAGCGAATTCATCCAGGAATTCAACGCAGGCGGAAGAGCAAGATTCCTCGCAACAAGAAAGAAGGAAGCTTCACATCTCCTCTGCAAGGTAGGCGCAGAACTCAGAAAGATGATGAGCTGGTTAAAGAAATAGGCAGTGCTGTTTTTACAAGTCCGATCGGCAAAGAGTCTGCTGATCAGCTGTCTGCCTTCTCCGGAAACTGGTCCTCGGTGCTTCCCGCAGACGCATTCTGCGGAATCACCTGCGGAGGTTTCCTGCAAAGGCCAGACAGAAGCAGTTTTGCCATAAAGCTTAAAAAACAGGTCTATTGCTTGCGCGGAGCAGCAGAATAACAATAACTTCGCATCATATTTCTTACCAAAGCACGAAATAACAAAAGTGGCGGCGGCGTTTCCGCCGCCGCTTTTTTCTATTTGAAATAGCATATGAAGCACCACAAGGGTATAACCTGATGTCGACTTGCAGTCGACAAATACATGAAAGGAAAAAAGGAAAATGAGAAGTGACAAAGTAACAAAGGGTGTTGAAAAAGCGCCTATGCGCAGCCTTTTCTACGCCATGGGATATACTAAGGAAGAGCTTGAACGTCCACTGATCGGTGTCGTTTCCGCAAAGAGCGAGATAGTTCCGGGACACATGCATCTCGACAAGGTCGCTGAAGCCGTAAAAGCCGGCGTAAGAATGGCAGGCGGAACTCCTATCGAAGTTCCTGCGATCGGCGTATGCGACGGTATCGCGATGGGGCACATCGGCATGAAATACAGCCTCGCCAGCCGTGAACTGATCGCGGACAGCGTTGAAACGATGGCAATGGCACACGCATTTGACGGTCTCGTACTCGTTCCGAACTGCGACAAGATCGTTCCCGGAATGATAATGGCTGCCGTAAGACTGAACATACCTGCAGTAGTCTGCTCCGGCGGACCTATGATGTCAGGTCTGGTAAAAGGCGAAGAAACCAGCCTTTCCAAGATGTTCGAAGCAGTCGGAGCAAGAAAGGCAAACCTGATAGACGACGATGAACTGCTCGAGTTCGAAGAGCACGTATGTCCGGGATGCGGATCATGCTCAGGCATGTACACTGCGAACAGCATGAACTGCCTGTCAGAAGCAGTCGGCATCGCACTTCCGGGAAACGGCACGATCCCTGCAGTCGACAGCGGCAGGATCAGACTGGCAAAACACGCCGGAATGGCGATCATGAACCTCGTCGAAAAAGACATCAAGGCTCGCGATATCATCAATGAAAAATCACTGAGAAACGCACTCGCATGCGACATGGCACTGGGCTGCTCGTCAAACAGCGTGCTCCATCTGCTGGCTATCGCAAACGAAGCCGGCGTAGAGCTGAACCTGGATATTTTCAACGAATTCAGCGCAAAAGTGCCTAACCTCTGCCACCTCGCACCTGCAGGCGGCACTCACATGCACGACCTCAACAACGCAGGCGGACTCCCTGCAGTTTTCAGCGAGCTGACCAAGAAAGGGCTCATCGACGAAAGCCTGATAACTGCTACAGGCAAGACTGTCGGCGAGAACATCAAGGGCGCATACGTCAAGAATTACGATATCATCAGACCTATCGACAAGCCGTACAGTGAGACAGGCGGCATCGCTATCATGTGGGGAAATATCGCACAGGACGGCTGTGTCGTAAAGAGAAGCGCCGTTGCTCCTGAGATGCTTTCACACAGTGGTCCTGCGAGGGTATTCGACTGTGAAGAAGACGCGATCGCAGCTATCTACGCAGGAAAGATCGTGGATGGTGACGTCGTGGTAATCAGATACGAAGGCCCTAAGGGCGGCCCTGGAATGAGAGAAATGCTCAACCCTACCAGCGCTCTGGCCGGAATGAAGCTGGACAAGACTGTAGCGCTTATCACCGATGGTCGTTTCAGCGGCGCCAGCAGAGGCGCGTCGATCGGCCATGTCTGCCCTGAGGCTGCTGCAGGCGGCAATATCGGACTGCTGCGCGAGGGAGATATCATCGATATCGATATCCCTAATGCAAAGATCAGCGCGCGTGTTTCGGACGAAGAGTTCGATGCAAGGCGCAAGGACTACGTGGCTCCGCCGCCAAACGTTACAAGCGGCTGGCTCTCGCGATATATGAGAAATGTAGCGTCATCTGCAAAGGGCGCCGTGATGGAATAGCCTGCTTCTCTGCAATACAAAAAACAGGAGACCTCAGATACCGTTTTCGTGCCGCCCTGCTCCGGCGGCATCAAAACATGTTCTGAGGTCTCTCTTATTTTTTACGTTTACGCACACATTCACTGAGCAGATACTCCACCTGGCCATTGATAGATCGGAAATCCTCCTCTGCCCAGGCTGCGATCTCATTCCACAAGCCCGGCGACAGACGAAGCACCATCTGTTTCTTGGCCTTGTCTTTATCTTTCAGTTTTTTCTCCCTTTCCCTGACTGCTCTTTCCTTTTCTTTAAGCTCCTTCTCAAGAGCTTTCAGCTTCTGGAGACGCTGCTGCAGCTGCTCTTCTTTTTTACCGTAGTCTTCTGTCACTATGAAACCCCACTCCTTTGATAAGCGTTCTGTTTCTATTTTAATACAGGCTGCCGCTGTTTACAACAGGCTGTACTTCTTTGTCTCCGCAGAGAACGACCAGCAGATTCGATACCATTGCCGCCTTTCTTTCATCATCCAGCAGGATAAGATCATCCTTTTCCAGACGTTCCAATGCCATGTGCACCATACCGACCGCCCCTTCCACGATCTGTTCACGCGCGGCGATCGTTGCTGCCGCCTGCTGGCGCTTCAGCATCGCTGCTGCGATCTCTTCCGCATACGCCAGGTGTGTTATCCTCACCTCCAGGATATGGATACCGGCATCACGCGTCTTCTCCTGCAGCTCTGCTTTCATTTTTTCGGCGATCTCCATGCTGGATCCGCGCAGGGTCATTTCACTGTCATCATCTTCCATCGTATCATATGGATACATACGCGCAGAGTTACGAATGATAGAATCACACTGGGTCGAAAGATACTCGAAATAGTTTTCCACATTGAAGACCGCTTTCGTAGGATCCGCTACTTTCCAGATGACAACCGACCCTATGATCACCGGATTTCCATCAACATCGTTGACTTTCTGCTGTGCGTTGTTGAGCGTCATGGTCTTTGTGGAAACCTTCCGATTTCTTGTTTTCCCGGCTGTTTTCGGCGTCTTCCCGCTTTTGAAAGTCTCCCCCGGATCCTGTGCGGCTTCTTTCTGCAAAGCCTCCACTGTCGGATTGAAAGCGGCACAGAATGGATTGACGAAGAAAAAGCCGGCTTTCCTGATCGTTCCGTGATATTTTCCAAACAGCGTCAGCACCAGTGCCTCATTAGGATTCACTACCTTCAGACCGGCGAACATGATCGAAAACAGAGTGATCAGCAGCAGTCCGGCTGCGATCCCCAGACCTTCTGCAAAACCTCGGAATAAAACCGGACAGATAATACACAGGAACACTCCAGACAAAGCCCCTGCGATATCAATTATCATCATAAGCATTCCGGACGCCGGATGCAGCTCTCTTTCTGCAATATCGCTTGTAATAACGTTATTTGTCTTGCTCATATTCATTTCCTCCCTTATTCAGATCACGCGACAAAATCGCTTTTGCGTTTTGTGATATCATTTTGATATCACAATTATATCACGCGAACTATCCATGTCAAGCATTATCGACAAAACTTTGACTTCCCTATATTCAAACCTGTGATATAATGCAGGTAATAGATCGACGAATCAATGAAGCCCTTTGCAAGGATAACCTGATGTCGGCTGATGCCGACACACTTATGAAACCCTTTGCAAGGATAACCTTAATGTCGATCTTTGATCGACAAATATTTGAAAGGAGAACAAGTATGTGTAAAACAGCATTTACAGGAGGACTTCTCATAGACGGCACCGGAGCTGCAGCTGTAAAAAACAGTCTCGTTCTGGTCGGTAACGGAAAGATCATTTATGCAGGACCCGCGCGCGACATCCCCGAAGGCGAGGGATATGACGTCGTGGACATCACCGGCAAGACGATCATACCCGGCCTCGTCGACGCGCACCTGCATTTTTCCGGCAACCTCACCGAAAACGACAACGACTGGGTGCTCGAGGACAACATCCAGAAAGCAGTAGTCGCAGTGCAGCAGGCACACGAATGTCTCGAATCCGGCCTGACTACCGTGGGCGAGATCTCCAGATTCGGCATACATATCAGGAACATGGTCGAAGCCGGCGTGATGAAAGGTCCTCGCATCGTAGCAACAGGGCTGGGATTCTGCGCTACTGCCGGACACGGCGATTCACACAGACTTTCCATAGAACAGAACCTGGCGGCGCACCCGTGGGCGGAATGCGTCGACAGCCCGTGGGATCTGCGAAAAGCAGTCCGCCGCAGGATACGTGAAAACCCTGATGCGATCAAGATCTGGGCAACGGGCGGCGGCATCTGGAGATGGGAAGCCGGCATGGACGCCCACTATACGATGGAAGAGATCCAGGCCGTTTCAGACGAATGTAAAATGCGCGGGATACCGCTCTGGTCACACTGTTTCGGCGACGCATCCAATTCAGTGAAAGCAGGCTCGGACTTTATCATCCACGGCTGGGAGCTCAACGACGAAACGATCGACATGATGGCCGAAAAAAACATCATGCTCTGCCCTACCATCAGTTTCCTGCCTGCATGGTTCAATACATACCCGCCTGCATACAAACCAGAGCTCCACGACAGATTCCCGGGCGAAACGGTCACCGAAAAAGAACTCAACAGGATCTACGACAACCTGAAAAAAGCATTCTCCAAAGGCGTCCTGCTCACGATCGGTTCGGATTCATTCAATTCGAAGATCACACCTTACGGAGATACGGCGATCGGCGAGATCTGCGAATTCGTCAGCAAAGCGGGTCTAAGCGAAATGGACACTATCGTCGCTGCAACTCTCAATGGTGCAAAGGCGCTGCGCGTGGATGACGTGACAGGCTCTCTTGAGGCAGGAAAGAGCGCAGACCTTCTCGTAATCAACGGTAATCCGCTCGAAGATATCACTGCGATCGCAGTGGAAAATATGGACGTTATCATGAAAGAAGGCGAATTCGTCAGAAGATCGTAGTTTGCAGCTTGCGATTCGCAAGTCACAATTCACAAGTTGCATATCACAGGCAGCAGGCTGCAGCTCACAGATCGCCCCTTATAACTCGCGAGCCGCAGCTCCTGCCCCTTGATTGTATGCGACCCACGTCCCTCCATAGTCAGTGAGGCAAGCCGTCCCGGCGTGCAACATTTCTCAAAAAAACAAAAAGTGTCTTCGCCACTTATCTTCATATGAAACTTTTGTTGATATTCCGGAAGTATTCCGGAAATATTTCAAATATCGAAAGCGATATTTCCTGTATAAATAAAGAAGCACCTTTCATAAACAGGCCTGTCTTTCAACAGAGGTTATCTGCCCGGGTATGTAGAGGTGTGCTTCTTTATTGTGTATAAATGGAAGAAATATCATCTCCGAGATGTTCGGAGGATATTTGATGTTGTCTTTTTTGTTATGAGGGAAATATCACACGTGATATTTCCACGCCGGATTTCTTTTGATTTTATCCGACAGGTTCGTTTTTATCTGATCCATTGATCTGCTTTCGGCTTGCCCCGATCAAACCGCTTTCATTATTTGATCCGGCCGTCGAGCGTCATGAGTATGCCGTACTGATCCGGTCTTCGGTCTCTGAATGTACATACTTCTCTTCTGTATGCCGCCAGCTCGTCCATATCGAATGTAGCAGTAAGAATGCCTTCAGTCCTGGTGTCTGCTTCTGCGATCTTGTTTCCGCGATTATCGGAAATAAACGATGCTCCCCAGAAACGCACTGCCGTGTCACCCATCTCTTCAACGCCGATACGGTTCGAAGCGATCACAGGAGTCATGTTCGCAGCCGCATGTCCGAGCATCACGTTCTGCCAGTGATCGTAGTCGTCCGGTTCGCCGTCAAGCTGATCCGGCGGAACAGCGAACGTGCCTATCGCAGTCGGATAAAGCAGCATTTCAGCACCCAGCAGCGCCATGGATCTGGCAGCCTCAGGGAACCACTGATCCCAGCATATGCCTACTCCGATTTTTGCATATTTCGTATCCCATACACGGAAACCCGTATCCCCGGGACTGAAGTAAAACTTCTCGTAATACCCCGGATCATCAGGAATGTGCGTTTTCCTGTATATCCCCATGTATGTGCCGTCGGCATCTATCATCATCACCGAATTGAATCTGCAGCAGCCGCTTTCCTCGAAGAAACTGATCGGAAGTACCACGTCCAGTTCTTTTGCCAGCTCGGAGAACCGTTTAAGCACCGGATTCCCCTCTACCGGTTTGGCAATGGAAAGATTGTCATAATCCACTACCTGTGCGAAATACTGCGTCTGAAAAAGCTCCTGTATGAGTATGATGTTCGCTCCCTGCGAAGCCGCCTCCCTTATGAGCTTCTCGGCATTTGCTATATTGATCCCGGCATCTGCGCAGCATGCCATCTGCGTTGCCGCCACCGTCACTTTTCTCATCAGCCTGCTCCTTTACGATATATTTTTCATCTGCAAATGAAGTTGTTTTATCATTCTATACCATCAGAATGATAAAATCTATGACTTTCTTGTCCTTTTTATTGTATTTTAAAAATGTTCTGATTATTCTACGAGTGATACCCCACTTGAAAAATTTGTGCTATAATACAAAAATAGCAACTAAGACCCTTTTCCAGAACCAGTCGTTGAAGGAATTGCTAAAAGGAGGTTTGTCATATGCTTCGAGAAATCGAATATGAAAAAGATCTGCCTGTAAAAGTGCAGGTATTGCAGATACAGCAGTGCCCGTGGCATATCCACGACGATATACAGATAATTTACGTGCTCGAGGGCGAAGTAGAACTCAAGCTCACCTATGCGCGTTACCGACTTACCAAAAATAACATACATTTCATCCACAGCGCTGACGTGCACGGCTTCCGTGCGCTCTCAGACGACAATCTTGTCATTGTTCTGAGCCTCAACCTTGACTATTTTTCAAAATACCATGAAGACCTGATACATCAGATCTTTACGACAAAGGTCAGCGAAAACATCGCTACATATAAGAAACAGCTCGTGCTGAAAGGCCACATATTCTCGATAATATCCGAACTCCACGGACAGAAGAGAGGCTACAAGGAACGCATCACGGAGATCTCACATGCGCTTATAGATGCTCTTTATCAGGACTTCCGCGGATTCAGCGTCGATCTTGAAACACGCACATTCCTGCATCAGGTCTCAAGGGACCCCGTTCAGATAGAGCGTATCAGCAGGATCGTCAGCTTCGTTTACAGCAACTACCCTTACAAGCTCAGCCTTTCCACGATCGCCGAAAAGGAAAATATCAGCAGCTATTACCTGTCGCATCTTTTCCAGCGGCTCGTCGGAGACAGCTTCAGGAATTTTGTCAGCATGGTCCGCGTGGAAATGTCGGAGCCGCAGCTCCTCAGCACGGACAACTCCATCGCACAGATATCCGCCAATGTAGGGTTTTCCAATGCAAAATACTACATCGACAACTTCACCGGCTGGTTCGGCTGCCACCCGAAGGAGTACCGTCAGCTCTACAAAGACGAGCTGCTCGGCAACAAGCCGTGGCTCGTCAAAGAAATGCCGTTCGACAGCATCAATGATGCAATAGAACCATATGAAGAGATGCCTGCATTTACAGGAGCTTCGGAGCTGGTAAAAGCTGTCTCACTGGACTTCCGCAAGCTCGATCTTTTCCAGAAAGCTTCGGCGCAATGTGAAGACCCCAAGAGATTCTACAAAGGCTACGACCCGCAGCAGGACTGCCTGGATTTTCTCAGTGAAATGCTCAGCGATCCGAGGTCCAATAAGCTGCCGCCGATATCCACCGACACTGCAAAAAGCAAAAACGGCACATTCACATTCAACGATATGAAAAAGCCGCTCTACTACCTTCGCGAGTTTCTGGAAGACCAGTTCGACACGATCGCAGATCACAGCGACTGGTACATCATGACCAAGAGCGGTCCCGACGCACAGCTGCTGTTTTTCAGCAAGAATCCGGAAAATACGCAGAGCATCGAATTCAACATGTTCAATATTCCCGGGAAATACAAGATAACCGAGCACAGGCTGGAAGCGTCATCGTCATGCATCATGCTGTGGCAGCAGCTCGGCTTCAAGCCGCAGCTTACTATCGATGAAAAAGAGCAGATCGAGCGGATGTCCGCGCCTCGGATCTCATGGCGCATGATTTCATCATCGGGCAGCTTCACATATTCTGTAAAGCTCGGGCCGCTCGACATAGTCTTCGCGGAGATCGAAAAGCTGTAGATTTCGTGCGCTCCCGCTGTACGATACGTCAGGAATATCTCCGGGAGATATCCCTGCTGCATTATAGAATGCAAAAAGTGTATACGGCACGCCTCATAAAAGGCTGCACGTATACACTTTTCTATATTTAGGGTTAGAATCTGTCTTTTTTATTATGGTCGCTGCGGCTGCTGCGATCGCTGTTACCATTCTGCCGTCATGCCGTACCGGCTGTACCGGGTGAATCAGCTTTGCCAGTTTATCCGATCTGGCCGCTCACGCTCAGGCAGTATATCCGCTTAAACGAGATATACCGTCGTATCCACGCGTTCCCAGTTCACGATCTCAGATGTGCAGACGCAGATCTTGCGCTCCAGCCATTTGTAGCGTTCGTCGCCTGTCCTGAAATCCACAGTGCCTTTGAAATAATATTCGTCAGGTAAAACATACTCACCGTTCATCAGTTTTTCTTCCACACTTTTGTTTATATCCAGGAACGCCTTCATTTCCATGAGGATATGCGCACCATCATCTGTCTTCAGCATCATCAGCCCGTCGATATTGTTGATCCCCGGTGCAGGAGTATAGGTCGCTCCCATGCCGATCGGAACTATCTCGCCGCGAAGCTCATCACCCTCGAACACTCCGCCGTCAGTCGGTGAAACCAGAGTCTCGCCGAGACATGTCTCGCCCATATCTATATCATGCTGCTGAACGATAGACATCGTAAAAAGTTTCTTCATACTTCATTCCTCCATAAATTCTTTGACAGGCGTCACAGGGTGCCGCACCAATGTCGGCTGAGTACCAGGCGATCATCGTATCCCTGAGCTCATGACATCTGTGTTTTGCATACCGCCTCGGCACAGCGATCGTACCGCGCTGAGTGCCGAGCGCTCACAGCTGTGCGCTTTACATGCCGGATCCGCTACAGTTCACCGTTTACGAGATTTCCGTCGAATACGACCGCTTCAACCTTGATATCCTTGAGCTGATCGATCGGAGTCTCGAACGGATCCCTGTCGATCACTATAAGGTTTGCTCGCTTGCCCTTTTCCAGTGAACCGATCTTGTCCTGCCATCTCAGCTGCTTAGCGCCGTTGATGGTGTAGCCCTTTACCAGCACAGGCACCGAAAGTCTTGCCGACGCTTCAGGTCTCATGCTGTTCGGATACTTCTCAGGATCCAGCGGGAACTCAGGGTCGATCCTCGTTGCAGCCACCTGCATACCGAAGAACGGATAAGCTCTGTGCATCTCGTAAGCCGTAACGACGTCACTCGAGAAAGAAACCATCGCGCCGCTGTCGATCATCTGGTTGAACTGATACATCCTGCGCCATTTTTCCTCAGTGTAGTAGTTCATCGCCTCTTCGCCGAAATATCCGCCGGACCAGTGGCAGCTCCAGTTGATGTCGATGCCCAGCTCAGCAGGTCTTCCCATGTCTGAAGGATCCACTACCTCGCAGTGCGCGAATATCGGCTGGCACACCCACGGCTCGCCGTTTTCCGCAGCGATCTTCTGCGCCGCCTCGACAGCTTCACATCCGACTCTGAACGCTCTGTCGCCTACCATGTGTATGTGCAGGTCGAGACCTTCCCTGTTGCAGAGCACGAAGCACTTCGTCAGCTCGTCCTTTTCCATCATGATCTCGCCGAAATTGCCGGGATCGTGTATATGTTCATGCAAAGATGCAGAGTTGCCGCTCTCGTTGGTTCCGTCGAGGAAGAGCTTCATCGTATTGAACTTGATGTGTTCTGTAGTGTAAAGCTTCTGATATTCTCTCAGCTTGGCGATCTTTTCAGGAAGATCTTCATATGACCAGAAGCGTACAGCTGCATCGTAGTAAAGGTGAAGTTTCCCTGCCTTGTCCATCTCGTATACGGTCTGGATCTGGCGATCGGTCTCGATCAGAGCATCGAACAGAGCCGTGATGCCGCTCTCTCTCATCAGGCCGAAGAACGGTTTCATCATATCTTCGGTCAGCTCTTCAGGCGGCCTCCAGCCGACAGCATCATACATCTTATCTGCGAAATGTCTCCATGCCAGCTCCTTGATCCAGCCTGTAGGCTCTCCATTCTCGTCTCTTACAAAGATCTCCAGCTTGCTCGGATCCGGGGTGTCCTTGTCAACGCCCATCAGCTCCAGCATCTTGCTGTTGACCCAGCAGAGATGTTCGCCGAAATCCTGGCAGAGCACCGGTCTGTCAGATACGACAGCATCGAGCATAGCCTTGTTTGGTCCGTTTTCATCGAACATCGATGTCGGATAATACTCAAAGTATATGAACGGCATCTCTTCTTTCGGATGCTCTTCTGTATACTGCTTCACAAATGCCAGCAGTTCGTCTGCATCCTCTGTCCACGGAAGTCTGACATGCCATGTGCTTTCAGCGCATGCCCCCGGATGTATATGGCTGTCTATGATACCCGGCAGGATCGTTTTGCCTGCAAGATCATGCACCTGAACATCCGCATGCCGTGAACATCCGCATCCGCAGTCCGCACCGGTCATGTACTCCTCGGCACCCTTGCTGTCACCGGCATAGATGATATCGCGTCCGTCCGTTACCAGGACCTCTGCAGTACCGTCGCCTGCCGACGTGTAAATCTTCGCGTTTTTATAAATATGCATTTTAACACCACCTTTTGGCTTTTGGTTTTAACATCTGTGTTTTTTGTAAAAGCTGCATCAGCGGATACTGCCCGGCTGAATGCCGGGCACGTCCGCAATGATCGTAATCGTTACTCTATATCCATTTCAGGAGGCAGCTGTCTGAATCCCTTTGTCTTTACCGCCAGGATGATGATGCCTATTGCCAGCCATATGATACCGATGACCTTTGCAGTTGCCGCCATGTTGAACCACAGGTATACGCATACTGCTGTCGCTATCAGCGGCAGTACAGCATAGTTCAGTATCGCTTTGCCGCCGCGCTCTCCCTTTTTCTTGAGGAAAAGCACAGGAACTGAAATGTTTACGAGGATAAAGCCTGTTATCGCGCCGAAGCTTACGAGCTCAACGCCTCCCAGGATATTGTCTGTGAAGAAAATAGCTACAAGGCCTACACATCCTACTATTATCAGATTGTAAACAGGCACTCCATTTTTGCTCATGTGTCCGAAGAACTTCTTAGGCAGGATGTTGTCGCGTCCCATATTGTACATGATACGGATAACTGCTGCCTGTCCCGACAATGCACATGCAATGCTTCCGATATTGTCTACCACCAGGAACATAACATCCATGTGAGGTATCATCGTTATTCTCGCAAGAAGCTCGAATATTCCCGAGTTCGGATCGTCGAACTGCTGATATCCTACCGGCCACATGACCTGAGCTATGTAGGCGATCAGTGTGAAGATTATTCCTGCACCGAGGCATACCATTACGATAGCCTTCGGGATATCCTTCTTCGGATTCTTGGCTTCTTCTGACAGAGTCGAAACTGCGTCGAAGCCAAGGAATGATACACAAAGGATGGCTGCCGGATAAAGTACAAGTCTCAGTTCGAAGACTTCCGGATTATAAAATGCAGTACCGTCGATAATTCCTTTTGAAGTTCCGTCTATACCGCCCTTTGCAATAGTTATTATCCCCACTACGACAAACAGTGCCATCATCAGAAGCTGTGCAGCTACTATGATCGTATCGACCTTTGCAGCTACGCTGATGCCCAGCGCATTTACTACGAACAGCAGCGCTACGAGTATGACTACCCATGCCCATGCAGGAACTGCCGGAACGTATGTCTCCATGTAGACAGCTACACACAGGATGCAGATCATCGGCAGAAGCAGATAGTCGAGCAGCATTACCCATCCTGCTGCGAATCCGATATGCGGATTGAGTGACTGCTGTACATACACGTAAGCTGATCCTGATTTCTGGAATTCACGCGACATGTTCGCATAGCTGAATGCCGTGAAGAACATTGCTATTGCCGTGATGACAAAACATGTCGGATACATGCCCTTGGAGGCTACTGACAGCGGACCGTAATAGTTGAATACTACAGTCGGCGCCATGTACGCCAGACCGAATATGATCAGCGAACCGATCCCCAGGACCTTTTTGAATTCACCATTTTGTTGTTGCGTTTTTTCACTATTCATTATTTCGCACCTCCCAGTAATTCTGTTATTTTCAGAATACACTGCAAGATGCGGTAAAACAATGCCGACTTATTGACGTTTTTATGTAATATCACACGAAAACGTCAATGTTTGTCGGCAGTTTTACATTTAAACTATAAACTTTGTGAATTCATTCACAACTATAGATTCAAATCAGGCGGAAGCTGTTTGAAGCCTTTTGTCTTTATAGCCAGCACGATGATCCCGATAGCGAGCCATGAAAAGCCGACTATTTTTGCGATAGCTGTCAGGTTCAGCCACAGGTATATGCACACTGCTGCCGCGATCACAGGTATGATCAGATATTTCACGACTGCCGCACCGGATCTTTCCCTGTCTTTCACCCAGAATCTCACGATAACGCAGATGTTGGTCAGGATGAATCCCATAATAGCGCCGAAGCTTACCAGTGACATCGCATTCATGAGGCTGTCCTGGAAAATGATAGCTGCCAGTCCTACTACTGCTGTCAGCAGTATGTTCTTAACAGGAGTCTGGAACTTAGGATGGATATATCCGAAGAATTTCTTTGGAAGGAATCCGTCTCTTCCCATTCCCAGCAGTATTCTCGCTGTCGCTCCCTGTCCTGCTATGCAGCATCCGATCGATGCAAGAGTGTTTATCAGGATGAATATCGTGTTCATCCAGCCTATGCCTATATGTACATTGAACTCAGTTATGGCTGTGTTCGGATCCTGGATCGCACCCGGTTCATACGGCCATCCGCAGTTCATGAAGTATGCTACGAGGAAAAACTCTATCGCTGCTCCCACGCAGATCATTATAACTGCTCTAGGCATGTTCTTTTCAGGATTTATCGTCTCCTCAGAGAACGTAGTTACCGAGTCGAATCCCACGAATACGATCGCCATGATCGCCGCACCTGTCATGATCGGTCCCAGCTGGAACGTATCCGGATTATAGATCGCTTCCGGATAGATGAGAGTTCCGGCTCCGCCTCCGCCGAGGACGAACTTGATGATGAATATCACAGTCACGACCAGCGCGATGATAGGTGCTATAACGTTTATGTTGTTCACTATCGATGCGACACCGACGCCGAGACAATTACATGCTGCAACGAATACTACCGCGATTATTACCCATGCCCATACAGGTATTGCAGGTATCATGATGTTCAGATACAGTCCGCAGCCCAGATAGCATGTCATCGGCAGCAGGAAGTAGTCGAGCATCAGCCCCCATCCTGCGATGAAGCCCAGCTTAGGCCCTATCGATCTGCTCACATAGCTGTAGACCGATCCCGCAACCGGGTATTTCCTGCACATCTTTGCATAGCTCAGCGCAGTCAGCGTCATCGCTATTCCTGCGACTATGAGTACCAGCGGAAAGTGTCCGTCCGTGAGGACATTGATGATCCCGTAGTACATCAGTACGCATGCCGGACAGAGATATGCCAGTCCCTGACATACAAGCGTCGGCAGCTTCAGCGTTCGTTTCAGTTCTGTTCTTTCAGCTGTTTTTTCACTATTCATAGCTTCCATAACAAACCTCCCTTTTTAAAATAAATCAGTATTTATGAATAAATTCCGGCCCCGGTGGTTGCGATGCCTCAGACAGCGATGTGCATACATTGCCACATTTAATGCGAATGCGCCGCAGCTCGCCAGCTGTATCCGGCGCCTCGTGCGCTCCATGCGCTCCGGGCATGATATGCGCATCCACCTGCCGCACCACTTTCGAGGCTATTTTTCATACACGACTTTGCCTTTGAAAAGTGTCTTTTCGACTTCGGCAGTGTAGATCATGTCTGCCGGAGTATTTTCAAGGTCTGTATCCATTATCACGAGATCTGCTGATTTTCCGGGTTCTATGCTTCCGGTCAGATCGTCCAGGAACATCTGGTATGCTCCTCCGAGGGTTATCGCTTTTACCGCTTCATGCAAAGCTGCCGGCTTCTCGCTTCCCAGCACTTTTCCTTTGAATTTATCATAGTCAGGCGCATCCGGGAATACCGTTCTCGTCATCGCACACTGTATCTCGTGCATCGTGTCAGGCGGCGGCGTAACAGGGAAATCCGTGCCGAACGCCACTTTCACGCCTTCATCGAGGAAAGCTCTCAGCGGATATGCCTTGCCGGCTCTTTCTGCTCCCACGAGCGGCGTCATGCCTTCTATATCCGAATCGTATACCATCCATCTCGGCTGGCAGTTCGCAACGATGTCGTTCTCGGCCATCAGCTTCACATCTTCATCTCTCACGAGCATCAGATGTGCTATGACGTTTCGCGGTACGAACCCGTCTGCCTGATCACCGCATCCACCGGCTGCAACTGCTGTACCGCAGGAGCTGCAGCATGCATCTCCCTCCGGCCCGAAGCCTGCCGCGCGCTGCGCCTTTGCAAGACAGTCCACGCTCTGCCTTACCGCATTGTCGCCCATCGCATGGACATGAACGCTGAACCCTGCCTGCATCGCATCCTTTGCGGTAGTCACGAACTCATCATCGCTCCAGTAGAGTGGCTCGTTGTAGTCCGCCGGCAGCCCGTTTTCCTTCGTAAAGGCTTCGTCATACGGCTCGATCAGAGAGAACATTCCCTCCGCGAACATCTTCACGGTGTCTATCCTGAAGTCATCGCCGACATCGTCGGCGCCTGCGGCTTTGCGCTTCACTGCTTCAGGCAGCTGCTCCGCGGCTTTGCCCGGCTCCATCAGATACACCCCTCTTATCCTGAGCGTGAGTTTTCCTTCGTCTGCGAGCTCTCTGAATGCAGTTCTCGCATTGTCGCTGTGCATGCAGTCCTGAACGAGCGTCACGCCGTATCTGTTAGCATAATTTTTCTGGTAGTACATGAACGCTTCCTTGTACTTTTCCACGGAAAAGTCGTAGCCCGGCACGTTCATCTTGATCAGCTCCATCGCTTCGGGATCGTTGAAGATGCCCTGCGGGTAGCCGTTTTCTTCGCGGTAGATCTTCCCGACGTAAACATCCGGCGTGTTCTCGTCGACTCCTGCGAGCTCGATGGCTTTCGTGTTCACCCAGAGATTGTGCTGGCAGAACGATTCGAGTATGACCGGTCTGTCACTGCAGATCCTGTCGATATCGTGCCTTGTCGGAACTCTGTCCCCCTGGAAATTTCCGAGCACCCAGCCTGTCCCTCTGATGAGGTCGTCTCCCGGATTTTCGTCGACGAATTTCCTGAGTCTCGTCATGTATTTGTCTATGACTTCCTCCTCGCTTTCACCGTCCTGTATGTAGATCCCGAACAGGTCGCATCCGGAATATGCGCTGGCTGCGATCGACGGGTGGCAGTGTGCGTCGCACATGCCGGGCAGTATCGTCTTGCCGCCGCAGTCGATGATCTCGGTGTCCGCACCTATGTGCTCCTTCACCTCATCCTCGCTGCCTGTCATCATGATCCTGCCGTCTTTTATCAGAACAGTGTCTCCTCTGATGATATTGTCGTCTTTATCCGGAGAATATATTTTGCCGTTAACAAGTGCTTTATCTGCAAATGTCATTTCTTAAACCTCCTCTCTCCGTTTCGTCGAAGTAATTCTATTCCAATTTTTCAGATAATAATATATACATTTTCGTCTGTTTTTTGTATAATTTAATAGAATTTTATATATAAATCGCTGTTTTTGTGCCTGACCGGCAGCTGCATATCGAAGCGAATCGCCTGACCGCACGACGATCGAAACTCTGTTATGAGCCGGCATGCTCTGCTGTTGACCGTCGGGGCCCCCGCCGAACCGGCCGATATCCTGCAGTAAGCCGGGCTGATCCCATGCTGCGGGCCGATCGATACTATACCGCGAACCGGCTGATCCCATGCTGCGGGCCGATCGATACTATACCGCGAACCGGCTGATCCCATGCTGCGGGCCGATACTCTGTAGAGAACAGAAAACTGCATCCTTTGCACAAGGAAAAAAATCTGCGCGGATCTGCCTCACGCAGTACACGCGCAGTATGATGGAGGTGAGATTTTGATAGAAAAAGCGAACGGAAATATCATACCTGATCTTATCCCCGGCGCGCCTGTCGGGATATCGATATACTCGGTGACACAGGAAGCTCCTCATCATCACGAGGGCTTCATGGAAATAATATACTGCTTCAAAGGACCGATAAGGATATGCTCAAGATCGCTGGACATGCTGCTCGAGGATGGAGATATCATTTCGTGTGATCCTTTCGACGTACACTATATGTCGGCAACCGGAACGGAGGCAGCTGAAATGGATACATCCGGAGCTGACGGATCCGAGGGTAGCAACGCAAAGGGTAGCAACGCAGAGAATGGCAACGCAGAGGGTGGCGGCACAGAGGGTGGCGGCGCAGTGTCACAGCCTGCGCACAATGCCAATGCCGGTGGTGCCGGCACATCGGCGAAAGGTCAGTATGATACTGGCTCTGATGATACCGGGAATCTGATGGTATCGTTTTACTTCGATCTGCAGAGTCCGGTCTTCGAAAAGCCGGATCTCGACAAGCTGTATTTCATATGCGAGCCGTCGGCGATCCCTGAGTCGAAGCAGGAGAACCTTGCCGAGCTCAAGAGACTGCTGCTGACGCTGCTCTACTTTTACTGCTTCCCGCATCCGAAGCTGCCGCGCGCCGAAACAGCAGCGCGCTTTTCAAAAAAAATAGTCCGGACTATGCTGGATCATTTTCACTATTTTTATTTCATCGCCAACTCGACTGAATACTCGGACGAGATGAAAAGCCGCTTCGAAAGCATTATCACTTACATCGAAAAGAACTATTCCGACAAGATCACTCTGGGTGGGCTGTGCGAAACAGAACATTACAACTACAAGTATCTCTCGCGATTTTTCAAAAAGACATCCGAGGTCGGATTTTCAAAATTCGTCAACGATATCAGAGCATATAAATCTGCCAGTATCCTGCTTGAAACCAACCGGAACATCTCTGAGATCTCCTATGAAGTCGGGTTTTCCGCGCCGATGTATTTTTACAAGGTCTTCAAGATGTGGAACGGTCTCACTCCGCATCAGTACCGTAAGAAACTGCGTGAACTGGCCGCTTCTGCCGATGAAAACATCTATTACGATATCCCTGCTGTGAAAGAGGATCTCGAGCATTTCATCTCATTCTATTTCGCTCAGCTGCAGGTGCCGGAGCTATGGCTGATGCCGTACATCCCGTTCAAGGGACTGCCGATCGAGAAGGCATGACAGCGCAAGTATGCGATACCGGGCTGGATGGCGGTATATTGGTTATATTGTTGCGCAATGAGTGGCGAAGGAAGGTCCCGGGATACCATGAACCGATTGACTGGCTGGATGGCCAGCCAAAGAGTCACTCAGCGGCCTTCCAGTACCAAAACTCCATTGCCTGACCACTGTTCTTGGTAAAATCAGCGGCTTTTCAGCGATTTTTTTAACGGTAAATACCAAGAATTACAGTCTGATAGCTAATTCTTGGTATTTTTTACGTGAAAACAGCGATATTTTCATAAGAAAATTACCAAAAAATAATAGAAGAAATCAGTCTTTTGGTAAACGGCCTTTTTAAACAATAGGATATTGCAGCGATTTTACCAAATAGGATAACGCCGAAGCCCGATCTTGGTAATCGCTGAACTGAGCATCAGACGAACGTCATAACGGCCAGCCATCAGCCGCCATCACAATGGCCGGTCGTCACAACGACCGGCCGCGCCTGGAACCCAAATGAAAGCATTTTTTATATCTAACCCCAGACTTCTTCTGCGATCTCTTTTACCAGTGCAAGTTTTGCCCACTGCTGCTCTTCTGTCAGCTTGTTGCCGATCTCGCATGATGCGAATCCGCACTGCGGGCTGAGGCAGAGTCTTTCGAGCGGGATGTATTTTGCCGCCTGGTGGATCCTCCTGATGACGGTCTCTTTGTCTTCAAGCTCCGGTGTCTTGGTAGTTATGAGACCGAGGACCACTTTCTTATCCGGCGACACTTTCGCGAGCGGAGCGAAACCGCCGGAACGCTCGTCATCATATTCCAGATAAAGCGCATCTACGTTTTCCTGAGCGAATACATAGTCTGCGACCGAGTCATATGCGCCCTTTCCGAAGAAAGTAGAGTGATAATTGCCTCTGCAGATATGTGAATTGATTATCATGTCTTCAGGCTTTCCTTCGAGTGCCAGATTATTGACTCTGAGGAGCTGCGCTTTGATCTCTTCAAGATCCATTCCAGTCGCCTTGTATCTTGCCTCTGCTGTATCTCCGACTATGGCTCCCCATGTACAGTCGTCAAGCTGCAGATTGCGGCAGCCTGCGTCGTAGAACTGTCTGATGACTTCCTGATATGCCTTCCCGATATCATTGATGAGCTCGTCGTTGTCCTTGTAGAACTTTCTCGTCGAAATGATATTCACCGGTATGATCATCTGCTGGAACATCTGCGCCGGCGCCGGTATCGTGTATTTCGCCACTGTGTTCTCGTCTTCAAACTGCTTCAGGAATCTGAAATACTCAACGAAAGGATGCGGTTTCGCTTTGATCTTTCCTGTGAGCCATGTGTCATCCAGCGCAGCTACTTCTTCATTGAACTGCACGCCGCCTCCCGGCCTGTGATCTACCCCTTCAAATCCCCACATGAAATCGAGATGCCAGTATGCTCTTCTGAACTCTCCGTCGGTGATGACGTGATAGCCCGCAGCTTTCTGCTTTGCAACTACGTCGCGGACAGCATCTTCTGTCACCCGATCGAGCTCCTGCTGATCTATTTTTCCTTCTGCAAACAGCCTCCTTGCCTCCTTCAGCTTCTCCGGACGCAGGAAACTTCCTACAAAATCATAACGAAACGGTGTCTGTAATCTACTCATGATTTGCTCCTCCCAAATACTGTTCTTTGCTATGAGTAGATTATACGTTCATAGGTTCTGTGTGTAAAATACAATAAAACAGCACGCGCCCATAGTTTCATCCTATGGACATGTGCTGTTCTATCGCTTGTATATAGGACTTCGCATAGCGGCTGAGCAGCTGGTTTTTCTTGCGGATCATGATTATCCTCATATGGCAGTCCACGTCCAGCGGCCTGGCAATGATGCCTTCGCCGTTCAGTCTGTTGTCTATTATGCCGGAGCTGACAGTGAATCCGTTCAGCCCTATAACCAGATTGAAAAGCGTCGCACGGTCTCTCACCTGTATGTTTTTCGGGAAGTCGAGCACGCTGAGGAATTCCTCTGAAAAGTAAAAGGAGTTCCGTTCTCCCTGCTCGAACACGAGATACGGGTATGGTTTAAGATCATCCGTGCGTACAAGCTTTTTCTCTGCCAGCGGATGCTCCCTGCTTATGAATACATGCGGGTCGGCAACGTATATCTCTTCAAAGATCAGGCTGTTTTTCTTCAGCAGTTTCAACAGCACATCTTCGTTGTGCTCGCTGAGATACAGTATCCCAAGCTCGCTTTTCCCGTTCGCCACATCCTCGATGATCTCTCCGGTCTGGGTTTCTCTCAGGATAAAGCTGTACTGATCGGCGTCATATTCCTTTACGATGTCGACGAAAGCGTTTACTGCAAAGGAATAGTGCTGGCACGAGACTGCGAATTTCGGCTCTCTGGAAGTGTCTTTGACAAAGCGCTCTTTCATGATCTCCGCCTGCTCCAGCAGCATACGCGCATACGAAAGGAGCTCTTCCCCGTCCCGTGTGGGAACGATCCCTTTGTTCGATCTCACAAAAATAGTCACGCCCATCTCTTCTTCCAGATTTTTTATCGCGGCGCTCAGGCTCGGCTGCGATATGAACAGCTTCTCTGCGGCCTCGGTCATGTTCCCGCATTCCGCTGCTGTCACCAGATAAGTCAGCTGCTGCAGTGTCATCCTTTAATCATCTCCTGTCTCTTTTCCTCTGTATTTTTTCCGTGCGCTCGTCACTGCAAAAGGGTATCCGCAAATGATCCCTGGATCAGGTGCGTCGCGCGACCGGACTATAAGGCAAAAAAAGTGCTTTCGCGATTTCCGCAGGTGCGGCCGGATGCTGGCCGGCCATCACAATGGCCGGGCGTCATAATACCGGGCGCGCCGAGGACTTAGCGAAAGCACTTTTTTGACTAACCCAGATACATCTGCATATAGTGCTGCTTCATCAGATCATCTATCAGATCGCTGATGTCATCGAGCTCAAAATATCTGAGCTTTTCCTCCGAAGCTCTGCCGTACTGATCCCGAAACTGCTTCGGCGTGCAGTTGTACCATCTCTTGAAAGCGGAATAATAGTATTTCACGTCTGAAAAACCGCATTCCTCGGATATTTCAAGTATCGTCTTGTCCGTGTTCAGCAGCAGGCTTTCCGAGGCGTTAGCCCTGATATAGCTGAGCATCCCGCGAAATCCCACGGATGCCTTGCGCATGTACTCGGACATGTATCCTTCCGTAAAATTCAGCTGTGCTGCGATATCGCCTACTGTGATCTTTTCCTTTATGTGCTTGTGCAGATAGTCGTTGATCTCATGCAGCCTCATGAGCATTTCGCCGCCTTTTTCGCCGAACTTCTCCCCTGAATGAAAAAAGAATATATCAAAATGCTTGATGAACAGATCGACGATCTTCCCGGTGACTTCACTCACCTTCGTTTCGTCTCCACCTTCTCTGATAAATCTCAGCAGCGCGATCATCATGCCTTTTAGCCGTTCGTATTCAGGTGTCGGAAAGCGCAGACTCGTTTCCGCAAGCCCCTCGCACACGAACAGGGTGTTGCCGATGAACGGGTATTTCTCCTCGTACTGAAGCAGATCGAAATACAGTGAGACGCACATGTTGTCCTGTCCGTCGTATAGGTAATACGCATCTTTATCGACCGAGATGTATTCGCCAGCATGCAGCGTGAATTCCTCATACGCATACGAAAACTTCACGCTTCCTTTCAGGCAGAAAATGATTTCGAGTATGCCTTTTTCGTTTATCTTGGTCGGTGCCTTTTCCACTGAATACACACTGATACTGAGCGGAGTGCCGCCTACCTGCTTTCTTAAATTTCCCATATCGTCCTCCTGAAAGCTTTAAAAACGAGTGTGTCCTGACACATCGATGCACATCGCTGCGTCTGCTGCTGCCGCGCCTGCTACTGCGGAGTCTGCTGCTTTGCATCTGTACGCCTTGCGACTACGAAAAACCTGCCGTCTTCCGTCTGATACGCGCACGTTGACAGCGTCACCAGCTGATCGCCGTACTCCGCGACTACTCCTGTATCGTACTCGGACAGCGCCTTGACGCCCTTTACATACTCATTGAAATCCGACTGTGAAGTCATGCCTGCATACTGATAATACTTGAATTCCGTCGAATCCTTCGGATAGATCTGCGAATACCCGGCAGCGATCACCTCGTACGTCCCCTGTCCGCCCTTGTATATCGTATCGAACTGGAACGTCTTGTGATCCTTGTAAAAGTCATAGTCGTTGTACTTCTCGATGTCACGGAACATCGTGCCGTTTTTCATATGATGCCCGTAGATCAGGAAATTCGATGTCGGTATGAATATGTCGCTCGCCGCATCCATGAACGGCACTCCGGATCCTGTATATTCCTTGCTGAATCCTCTGTGGAGATAAAATTCCGGATCGTCCTTCGTCTGCATGACAGGATAGTCGACTTTCGTATCTTCGATCTTTATCCATCCGATGATATCACTGTTGGTAAGATAAAGATCAGCGTACTTGCCTATAACAGTTCCTTTATCTGTCACAAGATCCTCTCTGCCGGTCTGCAGATCCTTGAGACCCTCGAGCGCGTTCTGCTCCCGCATGCCATTGAGAAAATAATCGATCAGCACGCCCGCCGAGCCGACAAATACTATGAGACAGATCACCAGAACTATCTTTCTTCCTAAGCTCATATATCTAATCCTTTCCGCTGCCCGGACGCCGATGGAGCCGGACAGGCCGCCAAAAGCAACTTTACTGCAGTCCGGTCTGACTGCAGATCAAATCAAACTCAAACTCAAATCCAAATATAATGCAAATCAGCACCGAACGGATGCTGCCGCCCGGTGCTGTAAAGTCTTACCGTTAGTTGCTGGTCAGTTCCACAGTATCTACCAGTCTGATATCGTTTGCCTTGAGTATCTCGATCGCCTTTGCAGGATCTTCCACCTTTATCATGATAACGGCTCTGTCATCCTTCGCTCTGATAGTCGAGTAGATGTAGTCTACGCCGATCTCGTTGTCTGCCAGGACCTTGAGCACCTTGTGGAGTCCGCCCGGGCTGTCTTCGATCGACACTGCGACAACTTCCGTGATGCTTGCTGTGAAGCCTGCCGCCTTCAGTATCTTTGTAGCAGCCTCCGGATCCGGAACGATGCATCTGAGGATACCGAAATCAACAGTATCTGCGATCGTGCTTGCCTTGATATCGATATCGTTATCGGCCAGGATCTTCGTGAGATCAGCCAGTCTTCCTGTTGTGTTCTCTACGAACACCGACATCTGTTTAATCAACATTTTAATTCCTCCTCTGTCTGTCGTCAAAGATCACAGCTTTCTGGTATCCTTGACTCTAACTGCTTTACCTTCGCTTCTAGGCAGCGTTCCCTCGTTGAGGAACTTCGTCTTGCAGCCTATTCCCAGCATATCTCTCAAAGCATGATCCAGTCTGCTTCTGAGGTCTTCTATGAATTTGATATTGTCTATTGCAAGTCCAGGTGCCAGCTCTACTTCGAGATCGAATGTGTCCTTGTTGTTCTCTCTGCCGACGTAGATCATGTAGTTGATCGTCAGTTCCTCGAACTTGGAGATGACAGTTTCGATCTGTGAAGGGAATACATTGACTCCTCTGATGATGAGCATGTCGTCTGTCCTTCCGAGGATCTTGCTCATCCTTACAGTCGTTCTGCCGCATGCGCACTTGTCTCTCATCAGATAGCAGAGGTCTCTCGTCCTGTATCTGATCATCGGGAATCCTTCCTTGCCGAGAGTAGTGAACACCAGCTCGCCGATCTCGCCGTCAGGCAGCGGTTCAAGCGTCTCAGGATCTATGATCTCAGGATAGAAGTAGTCCTCCTGGATATGCATGCCGTTATGTTCATCGCAGCTTATCGACACTCCCGGTCCCACGATCTCTGTAAGTCCGTATATGTCATACGCCTTGATGCCCAGGCCTTTTTCGATATCTTTTCTCATTCCCTCAGTCCACGGCTCTGCTCCGAATATACCTGACTGCAGTGAAAGGTCTGCCGGATCTATCCCGGCCTTTGCAACGCCTTCAGCGATAGTCAGCGCATATGACGGTGTGCATGCCAGTGCAGTGCTCTTCATGTCCTGCATGAACATGATCTGCTTCTTGGTGTTTCCGCTGCTCATCGGAAGCACTGTAGCTCCGATAGTCTCAGCTCCGATGTGAGCTCCGAGTCCTCCTGTAAAGAGGCCGTATCCGTATGCCACCTGGATCACTGACTTGCTGTCCTGTCCTGCGCTCGCCATTGCTCTCGCAACGCATTCTCCCCACAGTGCAAGGTCGTTTCTCGTGTATCCTGCGATCTTAGGCTTTCCTGTAGTTCCCGACGATGCATGGATCCTCACGATCTCTTCCATAGGCTTTGCAAAGAGCCCTGTCGGATAATTCGCAGCTATGTCTTCTTTTGTTATAAAAGGCAGTTTTCTGATGTCTTCCAGTGTCTGGATGTCTTCCGGCTTAACGCCTGCCTTGTCCATCTTCTCTCTGTAATACGGCACATTGTCGTATTCGTATCTGACCGTTTCCTTGAGTTTCTTCAGCTGTAATGCGCGCATGGTCTCGCGGTCTGCGCATTCCATTTCCTTGTTCCAAATCATTGTACAGCTTTTCCTTTCGTTTTGTGGTTTGTACTTTAAAAATCTGCCCGATTTTTAATAATCAGTGAACGTTCTCAGCTTAAGCGTTTCTGCCCATTTCAAAGGCTTTCTTGTTGAGCTCTACGAACTTAGGCTTTACATTTTCCTCGATCACCTTGATCCACGCGCTTTCATCAAAAGGCAGATCCTTCGAAGCAGCGCCGAGAAGAACCACGTTGACAGCTTTCACGCTGCCGCACTCTTCTGCTATGCGAAGTGCGTCGAACGCCTTGACTGTGCCGGCGTTTTCCTCCAGCACCTTCATGATATCGTCCGGATACTTCGCATTGCCCATGATAACAGGCATAGGCAGTATCTGCTGTGTATTTACATACATAGTGCCGCCTTTTTTCAGGTAAGGCAGCCATCTGTAAGCTTCCAGTTCTTCAAATGCGATGATCACGTCTGCATCGCCTTCTTCGATGAGCGGTGAGGAAACTGTTCCCTCGCTTATTTTAACGTGCGTAACTACGCTGCCGCCTCTCTGCGCCATTCCGTGCACTTCCGAGAGCTTCACGTCATATCCCTTGAGCAGCGCCAGATTTCCCAGCAGTACGCTTGCCAGAAGTGTTCCCTGCCCGCCTACACCAACTATCAGTATATTTGACTTTTTCATGCTATCTGGTCTCCTTTCCGTCTGCTTCGATCTCTATAGCGCCAAAAGGACAGACCTCTGCACACAGACCGCATCCTACGCATCTTTCCGGTACGACGATCGGTCTGCCGTCCTTTTCCTCGATGGCAGGACAGCCTATCTTCATGCACATCTTGCAGTTTTTGCATTTATCTGTAACGTGATACGGGATGTCAGGCTGCTTTACGATGAGTGCGCACGGTCTCTTTGTTATGATGACCGAAAGCTCATCTCTTGCAGTCTCTCTCTTCACGATCTCTTCGAGTTCCTTCACCTTGAACGGGTCGATCTCTGTGACGTGCTTGACTCCACATGCTCTGCAGATGCCTGCGATATCTATTGCCGGAGCTTCCTCGCCCATCGCGTTCTTTCCTGTCGACGGGTTGTCCTGATGGCCTGTCATTCCTGTGATCCTGTTGTCGAGGATGATGACTGTTCCCTTCGATCCGTTGTAATTCATGTTCACGAGGCCTGTGATACCTGAGTGGAAGAACGTCGAGTCTCCCAGCACTGCCACGTGGTCGCTGCTACCTGTAGCCTGCTCGAAGCCGTGTGCCATCGTGATCGATGCGCCCATGCAGAGACATGCATCTATCGATGCTGTCGGCGGAAGCGCTCCGAGTGTGTAGCATCCGATGTCGCCCATTACTGTCTTCTTGAGCTTGCTGAGCACGTGGAAAAGTCCTCTGTGCGGACATCCTGCGCATAGAAGCGGCGGTCTTCCCGGTGCGTCTGTGATCTCAACATTCTCAGCTACCGGCAGTCCGAATGCTTTTCTGATCATGTTCGCACTGTATTCACCCTGGATGGTGAACATGTCCTTGCCGCCTGCGAGCTCAACGCCCATCGCTCTGATCTGTTCTTCGAAGTAAGGGTTTCCTTCTTCTATCACGTAAAGTTTGTCTACTTTTGATGCAAAGTCTTCGATCAGCTTCTTAGGGATCGGGTTGATAAGTCCCATCTTGAGGATGCTCACGTCAGGCATCGCCTCTTTCACATACTGGTAGCAGATACCGCTCGTGATGATGCCGATCGATGTGTCGCCCATCTCGACTCTGTTGATCTCCATCGTGTTGCTGTCTTCTGCGATCTGGTTCATGCGCTTTTCCTGCGCGATGTGGAGCTTCTTCGCCATCGCAGGCATCGCAACGTATTTCTGGACGTTCTTCTCGTAAGGGATGATGTCTTTCTCGACTCTTTCTCCGAGCTCGACGATCCCTCTGGAGTGTGATATCCTCGTGTTTGATCTGATCAGGACTACTGTGTCGTACTTTTCGCTGATGTCGTATGCCAGCTTTATGTAATCTTTACATTCCTGTGAGTTCGACGGCTCGAGCATCGGCACGCCTGCGCTCCTGCCGTAGTATCTCGAATCCTGTTCGTTCTGGCTGGAGTGGCATCCGTTATCGTCTGCGACCAGTATCACTGCTCCGCCTGTAACGCCTGTGTATGCTGCTGTAAAGAACGGGTCTGCAGCTACGTTGAGTCCTACGTGTTTCATGCATGATAATGATCTCACGCCGCCGATGGACGCTCCCATGGCAACTTCTACCCCGACTTTTTCGTTCGGTGCCCATTCAACGTGGATACCTTTACATTTTGCCAGATTCTCTGTTACTTCTGTACTTGGAGTTCCGGGATATGATGAAACGACTTTCACGCCCGCTTCATATGCCCCTCTTGCAAAGGCTTCATTGCCCAGCATTATTTTCTTTTCCATATCTGTATCGTCTGCCTTTCTGTTTATTTGTGTGTTCTCTTGTCTATGACTTTCTTTCCTTTGCCCTCGTATCTAGGAAGTGTGCCCGGTGTCACGAGAGTTATCTTGGCGTCGATGTTGAGAACGGATTTTATGTTGTGTCTTATCTTCGCCCTGAGCTGTTCAAGCTTGTTGTAATCGTCAAGAAGCGATGCGTCTGAGAATTCCACGCGCACCTCGATCCTGTCCAGATAGTCTTCTGTAGTGACGATGATCTCGTAGAACGGTTCGATCTCGTTCATCGCCATGATAACTGACTCTATCTGTGAAGGGAATACGTTTACTCCTCTGATTACCATCATGTCGTCTGTTCTGCCCTGTACCTTGTGCATCCTCATGGATGTCCTGCCGCATTCGCAAGGCTCGTCGTTGAGCCATGTGATGTCTCTCGTCCTGTATCTGAGCATCGGGAAGGCCTCTTTTGTCAGGGTAGTGACTACAAGCTCTCCCTGGTCGCCTATCGGCAGCGGCTCCAGCGTATCCGGATCTATGATCTCCGAGATGAACTGGTCTTCTGCGATATGCAGTCCGCGCTTCAGATAGCATTCGCCGGAATATCCCGGTCCGCCGATTTCCGAAAGCCCGTAGTTTTCTGTAGCCAGTATGCCGAGCTGCTTTTCTATCTTCGCACGCATCTCCTCAGTGTGTCCTTCGCCTCCGAAAAGCGCCAGCCTGAGTTTGATGCTGTCTTTGTCTATGCCTTTTTTCTCTATTTCATCTGCAAGGTAAAGCGCATATGACGGTGTCGCGATCAGTATCGTGCTCTGGAAATCCTGCATGAGCATGATCTGTCTGTCCGTGTTGCCGCTCGAAAGCGGTACGACCATCGCGCCTATCTTTTCCATACCGTAGTGGAGTCCGAATCCTCCGGTGAACAGCCCGTATCCGAATGCGATCTGCACTATATCGTCAGCTGTTCCGCCTGCCGCGCAGATCACTCGTGCCATGATCTCCGACCAGTTTTCCAGGTCATTTTTCGTATAGCCTACGATCTTTGGCTTGCCTGTGGTTCCCGATGAACCGTGGATCCTGACTACGTCTCTCTTCGGCACTGCAAAGAGCCCAAAGGGATAATTGTTTCTGAGATCTTCCGCCGTCGTGAACGGGATGTGTTTCACATCAGCCAGAGTCTTGATATGCTCCGGTCTCAGGCCGATCTCATCGAACTTTTTCTTGTAAAAGGGCACCTTGTTGTAGCAGGTCTCCACCGTTTTCTTCAATCGATCGAGCTGGATGGCGTTCTTGGTCTCCCTGTCCGCACACTCCATCTCTCTGTTCCAAATTTTGTGTTCCATTTTATTCCCTCTTTGATTGTTTATTTATACAGTGAATACAGTTTTCAGTTTTGATTTCAAATTTCGGATTTTCTCCGAAATTTTTTCGAAATTAAAGTTCCCCGCTGAGAATATCTTCCGGCGCCGTTTCCTGATCATGGCGACCCCGCTCGCCACTGCCGGCACTTCAAAAATATTACACTTTATTAATATACCACAAAAAAGAGGAAATTGATATATGTTAATTGACAAGAAAACGTGTAAAACGCGTGAATATCAGCGCTTTTGTGGGAGGTCGGGCGAGTGTGCGAAAATGTGTGGAAGCTGCGCTCTCTTAGTCAAGTTACAGCTATTTAATCAGGATACCAGAAATCGGTTTGCTGCAGCGACTTTTTAGCATTTTCCTTTAAAAACAGGACCTCTCGGCGAAGCCGATTACCAAAACACAAGACCCGGACGTTCCATATTGGTAATTCATCAGGGAAAACTGCGCTTTTACATAAGAAAAAATACCAAGAATGCCCTCCACAGATTTCATCCTTGGTATTTGCCGCTCCGGAAACCCTTGATTTTTAAGGAAAAATGCCAAATCATCGAGTGTAAAAACGGGTTCTTGGTAAAACTCGCAAATGACTTTGTATCGCTCTTTCTAATATACAACGGGTATCATCGTATTCAATTTGCCGCAGAGCTCTGCGACTTGAGTATCCAGCTCTTCAAATTTCTCTGAGTAACTGTTGTATGACCCCGTCGGGTACGTGACCAGATCGATGAGCATACTGTACTGACTGTACAGCTCCAGCGCAAGATCGTAACAGGCTTTATATTTATCAGGCGGTTCCTGTAATTCCAGCATCAATTCATATGCCGCATTGCGTTTGTCATTCAGCGTTGCTGACTTCGCCTGAAAATCCTCGTCAAGGTACAGGTTCTCCAATGCTTCATCAAAATCAGCCGCCCCTGCTACATACTTATATGTATCTTCTTCTGACGTATTCCCCCAGATCGCATCATACCAGACCGCTGCCACCAGATTTCCCTGTGTTTCTGCTTCGACTGCGCCAGATGTGACTTCCACCATGAAACTGTCGAGATTATCTGCATACTGATTTTCAATCATCTGCTTATATGCAGTAAGGCAGACAGCAATGCCTGTAGCTATAGCCATCACCACAATTACAGAAACGATCGCAATAATGACTCGGCTTGATTTTTTCCCTGCTCCTGCCCTGTTTGCTTTCTCATAAAAATCAGGCACTTCCATTCCACAATTCGAACAAAAATTACCGCTTGTTTTGGCTCCACAATTAATACACTTCTTCATAATTCTTCCTCTTCTGCTGTTAAGACTCCCCTACGATACCTGATTATATCATATATCAAGCCTATAAAAAGACATTTATCATTGGATACTCCGGATCCTCTATAAAGCTAACAGGAGAAAATTCCAGAACTAAAGCCTCGCAGTTCTTCTGACAATCACACATTATTTTTTATCAATTAATGTGCAGGGGCCAGAGAGAGTACATGGTTTTACTGATCCCACAATAAGAACTGCTATTGACCATAATGAAACAGGATTGTCTAAAGAATCATCAAGGGCCGTACCTAATCAGATAAAAATGAAGCGAATCTCAACATAAAAATAACCACCTTTCAACTGACATGTCATGCTGTTTGAAGCGTTGAAGACATATCACTTGTAAGGTGGTTATTGTGGTTTTCCTGATTAATCCAAGTGGTACTTGTTCTTGAATTTTTCAACACGTCCGCCTCTGTGAGCGAATTTCTGCTGACCTGTAAAGAATGGATGGCACGCTGAGCAAATGTCCGTTCTGATTTCTTCATTGATGGACTTTGTCATAAATGTGTTACCGCATGCGCAAGTTACTTTACATTCCTTGTAGTCAGGATGGATTCCTTTTTTCATGCTAAATCACCTCTTTCCTGCTCAGGTTTTCCACCTTTGCATAATTACTGTTAGTTTAACAGCCTTTACAGCATACCACACAGCCTTGAGAAATACAAGCTTTTTCGCTATAATTAATTTTACGATACGATATATATTTTGCGATGCGAGAGAGGTTACAAAAATGTCATTTGATAATATACAAAACACGCCGATGTCCAAAGCGCAGATCGCCGAATATCTGCAGAGGATCGAAGCCAGATGGCCGGACGGCACCGGTCTCAATCTCGGATACCTGACGCACCTGCAGGCGCAGCACATTTCCCACATCCCGTTCGAAAATCTCGATATCATGGCGGGCAAACCGATCTCGCTCGACCGCAGCGACCTTTTCCACAAGATCATCACCTGCCGCCGCGGCGGCGTCTGCTCCGAACTGAACACGCTTTACAACTGGCTGCTGGAGTCGCTCGGATTCGACGTCACGAGTTACAGCGCGCGCATCATCGCATCGACGGCGCCGGTCCAGATGCGCAGCCACCGGATAATCGGCGTCCATATGCAAAACGGCACTTTTCTGAGCGACGTGGGTTTCAATTTCGATCATCACAGGATACCGCTGCAACTCGAGGCTGACCTAGTCCAGTACGACGGTGAATGCGAGTACAAGCTCGCCCGCGATGATTTCTGGGGATGGCTGATGTGGCAGCACCGTCCTAACCTCGGCTGGCGCAGGAAGCTCGGATTCACCGAGGAGCCGCAGATCGACCTCGACTTCGTCGCACCGACTTTCTTTGCTGCAAACCACCCGGACTCACGCATCAACAAAGCCACGAAAGTCTCGGTCCACAGGGACGGGCGGTTTTACGCGATCCGCTCCGGAGCTTTTCTGACTGAAAACGGCGGCGAAGAGGAGATAATCGAAAAGATCACATCAAAAGAGCAGGAGCTCAAACTCATCAGAGAGTTCTTCCTCCTGCCCGTGTGATTTCACACTTTGGCGGCACCGCGCCTTTCATCTCTTTTATCTCTTTCGTCGGCCAATCCCGGCTCCGCGCGACCCGACCGTTGTCAGCCCGGCAGCTCGATCTTGTCCAGGATGCCGGTTAGCTTTGCGAGCACGACTCCGTAATTCGTGATCGGCACTCCGGCAGCTTCGGCCGCCGCGATCCTGCTCATCACATGCTTGCGGTTGAACATGCACGCGCCGCAGTGGATAACCAGATCGAACCCTTTCAGTTCCTCGACGCTCGGAAAATCATTGCCGCACACATTGACGACTTCGATACCTTTACCGAATTTCTTTCGCAGGAGATTCGGTATTTTTTCGCGCCCGATGTCCTCGCTGAGCGGCACGTGCGTGCAGGCTTCAGCTATCAAAACCCTTGAATTTTCAGTCATATCGTTTAACAGCGATGCTCCTGAAACAAATTTGTCGATATCACCTTTGTACGCTGCGAACAGTACGGAAAAAGATGTGAGTGCACTTTCCGCAGGCTTCTTCTCATACACCTGTCCGAAGCACTGTGAGTCGGTAATTATCAGATCCGGTACACGGTTCAGTGCGGAAAGTGCGCGTTCGAACCCGTCTGCGGTCGTTGCGACTGCCGTGCATTTTCTGTCGAGCAGCTCGCGCAGAGTCTGGACCTGCGGCAGTATCAGCCTGCCTTTCGGCGCCTGGATGTCCTGCGGCATCACCAGCAGCACGAGCCCTCCCTCTTCGACCATGTCTCCGAGGATCTTTTCCCGCAGGAAATCTTCCGGCACAGACTGCTCGATCGCCTGGCGCAGCTCTTCGATGCCGGTCTTATGTAAAGCGCTGACTTTTATCACCGGCCATTTACCGGCAAGTTCAGCGATGGCTGCGGCGGCGGTCGCGGTCGCAGCACGGCCATCACCCTGCGGATCAGCGCTGACCGATGCCGCAGTGTCGGCAGCCAGTGCTGTCGGTTGTCCGGATGCAGTTGTGACCACCGCATCTACGTTGGCAGATGTTCCTGCCGCTTCCGCCGAATGCGATCCGTGACTTCCGGCAGGCTGTGATCCGCAGCTTTCGGTCAGAGCGCCGGACTCGCCCGGCGCCTGCATCTCATCGCACTTGTTGAGCACGAAGATCAGAGGCACGTTTTTTTCGGCGAGCTTTTCCGCCCACAGCTTTTCCTCGGCGAGCACTGCGTCAGCGGGCGCAGCCGCAGATGACGCTGCAGCCTTTTCCAAAGCCTCATTATCTATCACTATGATGCCGACGTCGGTCTTGTCAACTACGCCTGCCGTTCGCTCGACGCGCAGCCGGCCGAGGGTCCCTTCGTCATCGAATCCGGCCGTGTCGATGAAAACCACCGGCCCTACCGGGTGCAGCTCCATTGATTTGTATATCGGGTCGGTCGTCGTTCCCGGCGCGTCTGAGACGAGCGCGATGTCCTGTCCGGTCAGCGCGTTTATCAGCGACGATTTGCCGGCGTTGCGCCGGCCGTATATCCCTATGTGGAGCCTGCCGGCTCTCGGTGTGTCATTCAAACTCATCATTTTCTCCTTTTGCATTGGGGTCGGTATTTCGGTGTTGTCGTAGTTGTGATGTTGCCGCAGGCCGCGCAGGAATGGCGCGGCGCTCCTCACAAAGCCTTTAGAACCTGAAATCCCTGTCGCCGTTTTCGATCGCCTTCAGTCGCTCCGAACAGACCTCGCGCACCTTTTCGTTCGGGATCGTCGCAAGTCGCTGCGCGATGATCTCGTCGCCCTTCCTGTGAGTCTCATCGCTCGCGTAGTCCATCAGGAATTCCTTGAGCGTCATGAGCGCGTTCGGCTGACAGCAGTTCGCGATCTGTCCCGATTTGAGCAGGCTCATGAATCTGTCGCCCGTTCTGCCCTCTCTGTAGCATGCGGTGCAGAAGCTCGGCACGTAACCCAGGTCGATCAGCCAGTCAACGACCTCGGCCAGCGATCTTCTGTCGTCAACGTCAAACTGTACCGTATCCTCGTCTCTTTCCTCTTCGACATATCCGCCGACGCTCGTCCTGCTGCCGCCGCTGATCTGCGTGATGCCGATCTCGAGACATTCTCTCCTCGTCTTCGCGCTTTCACGAGTCGACATGATCATTCCCGTGTAAGGCACCGCGATCCTGAGCACCGCAACGATCCTCTTGAAAATATCGTCAGGCACGCCGTTGTCGAAAGTCTCCGGATCGATATCGTCTGCCGGTCTGATCCTCGGAACGCTGATCGTGTGCGGACCGCAGCCGTAAGTCTTTTCAAGGTGATGAGCGTGCATCAGCATGCCGACAAAGTCATATTTGTAGTTTTCCAGTCCGAAAAGCACGCCGCAGCCGACGTCGTCGATCCCTGCCTCCATGGCTCTGTCCATCGCCTCGGTGTGGTACGCGTAGTCGCTCTTCGGCCCTGCCGGATGAAGCGCCTCGTACGATTCCTTGTTGTAAGTCTCCTGGAAAAGTATATACGTTCCGATCCCCGCGTCTTTGAGCATCTTGTACTCTTCTACCGTAGTCGCCGCGATGTTCACGTTGACTCTTCTGATCGCGCCGTTTTTGTGTTTGATGCTGTAGATCGTCTTGATGCTTTCGAGTATATATTCTATCGGGTTGTTGAGCGGGTCTTCGCCGGCCTCGATCGCCAGTCGCTTGTGGCCCATATCCTGCAGCGCGATCACTTCCTGCCTGATGTCCTCCTGGCTGAGTTTCTTTCTCGGGATGTGCTTGTTCTGGCCGTGGTACGGACAGTAAACGCATCTGTTGATGCAGTAGTTGGAAAGGTACAGCGGCGCGAACATCACGATCCTGTTGCCGTAGAAATGCTCTTTTATCTCTTTGCCGAGTGCAAAGATCTGCTGGATGATCGCAGGGTCTTCACATTCGAGCAACGTCATCGCTTCTTTGTATGAAAGGCCCTGGTATTTTCGGCCTTTTTCGAGGATCTGATTCATCATTTCGAGGTCGTCTTTGTGCGCCTCTGCGTATTCAAGCGTTTCAAGGATCTTTTCGTGGTTTATGAATTCCTCGGCTTTTTTTGAGGTGCTGTTGTAAATTGCCATTTTCATTTCTCCTTTTTGGTTTTGTGGTTTATTTGAAGTGTTGTTTTTTATGTAAAGCCCGCAGGTCGCGGGTGCTTGTGGTTTTATGGAACGCGCACGGGGGTACCGGTGCGCGGGTTTGTTTAAGTGGTGGCGCTGACTTGCGTCAGCGCTCTCTTTTTATCGGCAGGGGGTGCGTCATGCGGCGCGGCAGGCCTGCCGCGCTCATCGCGGCCGCCTGCCACAGCGCATTATCATC
>CABIWW010000018.1 GCA_902362435.1 Eubacteriaceae bacterium | reverse complement strand
AAGGTAAAAAGTTCTATCAATACACTGCAATCGACGAATACTCCCGCTGGCGCTATGTGGAAGCCTTTGAAGAACACAGCACATATTCTTCTTCTGTTTTCCTTGAGCATCTCATCAGGCATTTTCCAATGCCTATAGAGTGTGTTCAAACAGACAATGGCACCGAATTCACCAAACGCTTTACACAGCCGGGAAAGGAAACTTTAACGATGTTTCAGCGCACCCTGAAAGATAACAATATCCGCCACAAGCTGATCAGGCCTTTTACACCGAGGCATAATGGGAAGGTAGAGCGCAGTCATCGCAAGGATAACGAACGCTTTTACGCCTCCCACAGATTTTATTCTTTTGAAGATTTTTCGAAGCAGCTGCAGATATACAACTACAGGGATTACAATCGCTTTCCTATGCGTCCTCTGGGGTGGAAATCGCCTCAAACTGTTTTGAATGATTTCGTGCTTGATTGTGTAACATATGTTTGACAAACCTACAAAAAAATTTTCAGACATTTCTCAGTAAGTTCTCAGGCATTTCTCCCGAAAATTGGATCATGCACACCTGAAAAATCATCCAAAGCGCCGGATGACGACCGTGCGCAGCCTTTACCCCGGAACACACAAACAGAGCAGGAGCTTTACAAAAAGCAGCCTGCCCTTTACATATCCTTATATGCGCCCTATGCTCTCAGCATCGAGCCGAGGAACGCGATAAGACGTTCATTCTCAGGAGCTTCGAATATTTTTTTCGGAGGTCCCTGTTCTACGATTTTGCCTCCGTCCATGAAGATGACTCTGTCTGCGACTTCCTTGGCAAACCCCATTTCGTGTGTAACGACGATCATCGTAGTGTGCTCCTTGGCCAGCAGCTTCATTACGTTCAGAACTTCGCCTGTTATCTCAGGGTCGAGCGCTGAAGTAGGTTCATCGAACAGCATGATGTCAGGCTTCATCGCGAGAGCTCTGGCGATAGCTATTCTCTGCTTCTGTCCGCCGGAAAGGTGCGCCGGATAGACATCCGCCTTGTTTTCCAGTCCGACCATTTTGAGCAGGTTGCGCGCATTCGCATACGCGCCCTCCTTCTTCTCCTTCTTGACCTTTATCGGAGCATACGTGATGTTCTCGATACATGTCATATGAGGGAAGAGATTGAAGTGCTGGAACACCATTCCAGTAGTTCCCTTGAGCTCTATCTCTCCGGAAGTTATGCTGTTGAGACCGTTGATGCATCTCAGCAGCGTGCTCTTTCCGGAACCCGACGGTCCGATGATCGCCACGATCTCACCCTTGTGCATCGAAAAGTCCACGTTGTCGACTGCCTTGAAGCCTGAATAGTCCTTCACGATGTTTTTCATTTCCAGTATGTTCTCTCTGCTCATCACCAGTCCTCCTTCGCATCATATCTCGAGAAATGCTTTTCCAGTCTGCCTGCGACCACAGTGAGCACGAATGTCATGATCAGATATATGATCGCTGCAAAGAAAAACGGAGTCATATCTGTCATCCTGTTTACTGCACTGTTCGTCGCTTTCATCAGTTCGATGACCGGCAGCGATGATGCCAGTGCAGTGTCTTTTACGAGCGTTATCGTTTCGTTCACGACAGGCGGCAGTATCGCCTTCATCGTCTGCGGGAGTATGATGTCCCCCATCGTCTGTCTCTTGGAAAGCCCCAGCGCGTGGGCTGCCTCGTACTGACCTCTGTCTATGCTGTTGATGCCGCCTCTGTATATTTCAGCAAAATATGCGGCATAGTTGAGCACATAGGTGAGCACCACGGTCACGAATGCGTTCATCTGTATATTGAGCACCAGCGGGAAAAAGAAGTAAAAGAAGAACAGCTGCAGCAGGAGCGGCGTTCCTCTGAAGATCCATACGTATATCTTGCAAATAATGCTGAGCGGTTTTATGCGGCTGTTGCTGCCGAGTGCTATAGGCAGACCGAGCGGGAGCGATATCACGATCGTCAGTGCGAACAGCTCTATCGTTACCACGGCGCCTTCGAGCATGAAAGGCAGGAACTCCATTAACTTGTCCATAATAACATCCTTACTTTAAAATCACTAAATCACTTCAAACATAGAAAAACGAGATACGGAAAATCCTCCCGTTCTCTCATATAGCTGCTGCCGTGCTTCCGCCGGCAGCTTTCATTATTCTGTATATCCTTTATACGTCACAAAACAGACAGACTCTCACCTGACTGCATTTCAGGAGAAGTCTGTCTGTATAAAGGCAGTGTTTCGTATTAGTCTTCGAGCGGCTCGAATACCACGATGTTCTTGCCGAACCAGTCATTGCTGATGTCAGCAGCTGTGCCGTTGTCTACCAGAGCCTTGATAGCGTCGTTCACCTTGTCTCTGAGTTCAGTGTTGTCCTTTGCGAATCCGATGACATAGTAGTCATCTCCGAGTGAGTAAGTGCATTCCTTCATCTCTCCGCCGAGGTTCTTGTTAGTGTATTCGCCGAGAACCTGGTCAACTGCGATGACATTTACTCTTCCTGCTTTCAGATCCATGATGGCAGTGTCATATGTGTCATATTCGCTGATGTTGTCCTTGAATGAATCATACGCTTCGTTTGCCTTGAGCATTTCGAGAGCTGATGAATCCACCTGTGTTCCTATCTTCAGATCAGCAAGCTGTGCTGCATCGGTAACGTCTGTATCCGAATCAGCAAGTGTCATGAGCACGATCTTGTTATTGAGGTATTTGTTGGAAAGCGCCATTTTTTCCTGTCTCTCAGGAGTTATGGACATACCGTTCCATACGCAGTCGATAGTTCCTGCTTCGAGTTCAGTTTCCTTAGCGTTCCAGTCGATCGGTTTGAATTCCACTTCCATTCCGAGTTCTTCGCCTACGGCATTTGCCAGGTCGATATCGAATCCGACGAGGTTGCCCTTTTCATCTCTGAAACCCATAGGAGCGAATGTATCGTCAAGACCTATCACCAGTTTTTCAGTGTCTGATGAATTGTCTGATCCGCCGCAGCCTGTGAGTGCAAACACGCCGAATGCCATTAACATTATCATTGTGATGCATAAAATCTTCTTTTTCATTGTGATCCTCCATAAATAATATTGTCATTGTGTTCAGTATCGATAAAGCAGTGTGTTATCGCTTTATCGCATTAAAATCATCGTCTATATCACTTTACACCACAAAAGCGCTCGTGTCAATCCCTAAGTGAAAAAAGTGAAGGCGGATTCTTTTTTTACATCAGTTTTTCTGACTTCCTGTTATAACGGCTGCACACCACCTTGCCTAGACCGGTATTCCGGCATCAGTGCTCTTTTTTTTGTTTTTAGCTGACATCACAAGGGCTGCCGTACTGAGTCCTGCTGCAATAATCGCAAAAATCAACGCAAGCCATGCCAGTTTTAACGCTTTTTCTATCCTGGCAGTGTCAGATGACTTGGCCTCAAGTTCCCCGTTTCCGTTTACATGACCTGCCTTGATCTGCTTGCCGTCTGACAACACCAAAACAAGATTGTCACTTTCATCCATGGTGACGCTTTTAATACCGTAAGTTGATACCGCATCTTTTCCGTCTCGTCCATTCACACCGGGTGCTCCGGTATCACCTTTTTCTCCGGTTGCTCCGGTATCACCTTTGTCGCCTTTTTCTCCGGTAGCTCCGGTGTCACCTTTGTCGCCTTTTTCTCCCGTAGCTCCGGTGTCACCTTTGTCGCCCTTTTCTCCTTTTTTACCGTCTTTTCCGTTTCTGATCAGGAATGAAAAAGTTGTTCCATCGGTATAAGTGATCGTATAGGTATCTACATTGCCAACCGTTGATGTCAGTGAAATATCAGAAATACCTCGTCCATCCTTGCCGGATGCTCCAACAAGGGATGCCAGCCACATTTCCTCGGTGCCGGTATAGCCTTTTTCAACCGCTATTTCATAGGCACTCTTTCCGCTTTCGCCTGTTTCTCCCCTCAATGAATCAAGCCATTCCTCTTCTGATCCGGTAAAGCCGTTCTCAACCGCTATTTCATAGGCACTCTTTCCGCCTTCACCTGTTTCTCCTCTCAATGATTCAAGCCATTCTTCTAAGGTGCCGACGTATCCGCTTTCAACGGCAAGTTCATATGCGCTCTTTCCGTCATCACCCTTTTCACCTATCACATTTGTGATATAACATGGGGCATGATTGGATACGGCTCCTTCAACTTTATCCTCTCCAAACAGAGGTTTCACGACAAAATCATATGCCAAACGTCCGTCAAGTGATTTATGTAAATATTTTGTCACACCTTTGCCTACTTCGCCTACTTTTGTGAGTTCCCCGGTTATCTCTACAACATAAATGCTGAATCCGACATTTTTTTCACGCGTTGTTTCAATTGTATTGGGATCTGTCCATGTAAGGGTTATGTTGTTGTCATCCTTGTTGTATTTTGCCTTAAGGTCGTTGACGGTAAGCCCCGGACTTCTTAAGTTTGAGAGTTTGTACCCGTAAACCGGCACAGTTCTTTCTCCGATATCTTTACCCTTAATGTTCTTATATTTGTATACGATATTCGATTTCCATTTTGCGATTTGCCATGTAAAAGCATACGATCTTATTGTCTGTTCAGAAAAACCTTCCTCCATCAATTCTCCAAGATCCAGATTTTTTACTCGCCCCTGATAACCTGTGGACTTTTCGTTGGTCTTTGATGTACTCTGACCCCACATGTGCTCATAGGCGCCGTATACTCCGGCTTTAAAAAACTTGCTTCCTCCTTTACCCTCAAGTTCAAAATGGACGCCGTGGCCATCTTCATCTCCTGAGGTCACCGAACTTCCCGTCACATATTCACTGGCATTTGATCCGCTGTTATATCCCAGCTCAAAGGCTGTATCGCTCAGTAGCTTCAGGTCTGAAGGGGCCCTTTGCCCTTTGCCGCCGTGATAGTACTCGTAAGGATCTCCCTCATTTCCGATATAAAGATTTCCTTTCAGTTTTTCCATAAGTGTCGGAGATTCCGTGAGCCCTTTGTCTTTGTATCTTTTTTGTATTTCCTTATTATAAGCATCAACAAAAGAATTATAATCCGAAACCGACATCTGCACATACTCCGGCTTGCCGGCATAAATCGAGCCGATTCCGTTTTCGATCCATTTCTCTTTTTCTGTATCCCACACCGAATAGGAATAAATGGTCATCGGCGTTCTGTAAAGAATTACCGAATCATAATTTGTCGCATCAAATTCTGTTGAGTGTTCCGTTCTAAAACTTGTTTCCGTGAAATGTCTCGTCATTCCCGTATAACCAGCCCTGAAACTGACGTCGAAATGATCCGTTCCTCCGCTTGCCGTAATTCCTGCCGAAAAGCTGTTTGTCTCGCTGTCTCCCTCGGAATAATTATAGCTGTCGGTATATCTAAGCGTCGTATCCCCAAAGTCCTTACCGAGTTCTTTATAATATGGTGCCGCCTGTAAAATCGCCTGCACCTGAGGATCTGCGTATAAATAATCTTTTCCCTCATATTTTACCATGAGGCCGTCATCGTTAATGTCGGCCGGACAAATGACAGCGGTATAACCCTGCTTCAGTTTACCGCCGTTTATGGAAGCCAGTCTGTTGGTTTTCCCCTGGAAAGCTTTTCTTGAGGTGGCAAAGTATTTCTCCGCAAGCTGTGTCGTTTTGTTTCTTTTGGACACTCCCACCATGCCTATCGTATAATCTGTTGTATATTTCGAATCCAGATAAGTTCCGGAAGACTTCCACGTTGTTCCGGCAATAAAGACCATCTGCTCGTATCCGCTGTAATTCCCGTCAAGAGGTGCTGCATAGGCACTGCTTATATAAGCGATATCGATTTTATCTCTTTTTTCTCCGGAATGTCCTTCAAAATCAGCAGCATCGAGCTCAGATTCAAAAAACGGTGACGCTGCTTCCTTCACGGCATTGACCGTACCTTGTGACAAATCGTACATTCTCCCGCCGCTAAACACATAGACGTAGTTTGCGGGTCCGTTTACCGCAACAGCAGTGGTTCCCATTGCCGGATAAGTGCGGGTATGACCGTATCCGTCAGTTTTTAATCCCGGCGGCATATCTACGGACTCGCAAACGCCACGCACCAGCGAATCCGTTTCTTTTCCGGAATCACTGTACGAAACCATCATGATCTTTTTTCCGTCCAGTGCCGGACAATCAAGAACATTATCATCAGATAAAAACGAACCGCCGTTTATTCCCGATACGATGATATCCTTATAACCGTTAAGGTTGGTATCGCCAATGCTGATGGTTGGCGAAAGCGGTACATTGATCTTTTCGTTTTCGCCGGATGCCTTTTTGTCGGAAACCACATAGGTCGTCTTTGTTTTATTAGACGCAATCACCGGACCCTGAGCATTTTCACCGTAGGCGACCGCAAGATACGGCTCAATGATCGTTTCACCGGCAGCAAGCGGTTTGGCGTATTCGGAAAACCTTTGCGTGAAAGAAATGACGGCAAGGTCATCTATTCCATCGGCATTAACATCTCCCGCCGCAAGATCACAGCCAAGTCTGAACCGTCCGTCCGCAGATACTTTGCTTCTTAGAGTTTCATATACTTCTCCTGACTGCATGTATGCAGGATGCAAAAGTGTTGCTCCCTCTGCTTCTTTTCCGATCACAGTAGCTCCGGTTCCCGAGGTGACCGAAAATTCCACCAGTTTTATATCATTGCCGTCACAGGATGCAAAGGCTACTACCGTATCATAGCCGTCATTATTAAAGTCTCCCGCAGTGATCGATATAAAGTTTTGTGCCTGATAAGGCAGCGTCACATCCTCGTCATTTGCATCCGTTTCCCGCATCCAGCTCATGTTTCCCATGCTGAAAGGTGTGCTTATCCGATTATTTTTGATGTCAAATACCCAAACCCAAGCCTGTGTCTCACTGCTGTCATCCTTTTTACAGATTCCGATAAAAGCGATATGGTCATTCCTTCCGCTTTTTGTCGGATCAAAGGAAACAGCCTGTATATAACTGCACTGCGAAAGAAACAGATTGTCCTTTCCCAAAAGATCTCCGTATTTGATCGTGGATTTGACCTTCCAGTTTTCACCAAGGACATTTTCCGCATTTGTCCCGTTATGTGTATCGTAAATTGCGGTCTTTGCAGCTGCATTGACAGCTTTAACGCTGTCTGCATACAAATCCTCACCATACAATGCAAAAAGCTCCGATTGCTTGAACAACATGAAAGGCTCTTTATTGGCTGCCCCGTAGGGGTTTTTTTCATCTTCCGCGTCGTAACCTGTCGGTTCGGAAGGATTCATAATGCTTTCGTTACTTGCATCGCCAAAGGCCGACCCGTATGTCTTTCTCGGATGGCTCTCCGATTCTTCTTTGTGACTTTGACCTGCATAAGCACTTACACTAAATGTCGCAAGTGACGAAATACCGAATACTATTGCCATAACAAAAGCTATTATTGAAGCAGCTTTTAATCTCTTTACCTTTTTCATCATACAGCTTTCTCCTTCCATCGATTCAGCCTTGACTGTTTATTTGCAGGCTCTTACTCATTTCCTCTGCTATAAAAAGCCTGACTGCCTTTTTCAAGACTTCTATTTGTGCTTCAAGATAATATTTGTCTTCAAACAATGCGTAGTGCACACAAGCTCTTACATAAATAAAAATAAGCGGCGTAATGGTAGTGTAGGGTATGCCGATCTTAGCTTCCAGCATTTTGGCATATTCTGTATATCTTTGATTGACACCTTCAAAAAACCTTTTACCGTGTTCAAAATACTTGGGATGCGTATAAACCTGATACATCATCCTGTACTTTTTTCCGTGTTTTTTGGCGGTCCACTCCGGTGTCTCATTTAGAAATCTGATGACATCTTCCTGATATTCAGGTGCCAGCATCATGAAATCATCCTCTACCTTTTCCATGCAATAGGCGGTCGACTCTATGATCAGATCGTCTTTGTTTTTAAAATAATGATACAGATTAGACGCCGAGACGCCGCAATGTGCTGCAAGCTCTTTCATTCCGGTTCCGTATAATCCGTTTTCGCAATAGTAATCATAGCACTTTTCCATCAGCTCATTTTTCTTCGCGTTGTGTTCTTCTATATTTCTTTCCTTCATATTTTATAAATTTTGCACCTCCATTGAATGAATGTTCGTTCACCTTTAAGATAACATAATCATTTTCATCTGTAAATGATTTATTTGCTTCCATAAATACCTTCAATGATAGCGAAACGATAGCACGCTTTTGAACTAAAGTTAATAGCTTGCTATTATTTCTGCATGTTATATGATATGTCTGCGATCCCCTGCTTAGCAAGGTCAGAACATTATTATCGCCCTCACCGGACAGACAGGTGCGCAGTATCCGCACGTGAGACAGATTCCGTGATCGACCTGGGCCAGTCCTCTGTCGTTGCGGAATATCGCCTTGTTAGGGCATCTTTCTATGCATCTTCCGCAGCCTTCACAGTCTCCGAGGTCGATGCGTATCTTCTTGCGGCTCACATCAGGCTGGAAATCCGCCGGCAGCTTCCCCTCCGCATATGCGACGAGACTGTCGACTTCTTCTTTTTTCCCCAGGCCTACCATGATCGACGATATGCCCTCGAGTCCTGCGACGTAGTTCAGCGCTTTCATGTAATGACCCGTGAGGTTGCCGCCGCCGAACGCTTTCATCGCGAACAGCCCTTTTCCCGCATCAGCGCACTTCTTTATAGCTGCCGCCATCTCCTCGCTGGTTCCCGGACCGCCGCCCTTCCTGATCCCGAGCCCTGCATAGTTTATCAGAGGGAACACGACGTCACATTCAGGAACATCTGCCATCTTTTCCACTACATCTATATGATGCGTCGAGACTCCGATCGCCTTGAGCACACCCTTTGCCTTATAGTCGATCAGACACTGCCACGCGCCCTTTCGCATCTCCCAGTCGGGATCCTGCCTGACCTCGTGAAGCAGGAATATCTCGATCATATCCGTGTCCAGCTCCCGCAGCGCCTCCTCGATCGCATACTCCATCTTCTCATACGAAAGATCCAGCGACTTCGTGCAGATCACAGGCCTCTCATTCGAACCGGCACTCATATCGATATCCTTCAGCGCCTCGCGCAGATACGGGTACGTCTCGTAGTACTGCGCCGTATCAAAAAAATTGACTCCCTTTGAAATAGCATATTTTATGAGCTCCGCGCCCTCTTCCACCGGCAGATCCAGCTGCGTGTTCCCCACCGTCAGCACACCGAACGAAACCGGAGAAACGTATAGATCCGTATTGCCTAATCTGTTCTTCTTCATTTATAGATGCCTCCTCTTATGATCATCAGCGTTGTCATATGACAGATTTTATCATAGGAGGACGGAGTTTACAATTCACTTGAGCGATGATGTCGATGTGTCCGATGTGTCGAAGTCGCACGAAATAATGCTAACAAATGTCAAATACATGTTTTCAGCTTTTCAGCTGATTTCAGTATTGTATGTTTTAACTCCTAAATCATATCAAAAAGTTATAATAGACTGTCACAAAACACCCCTCTCAGACACATTTTTTATACATTTCGCATTTCGAAAAAAATGCAGCCATAGAAAATATGACTGCGTAATCGATGTATAACTGATTTTTGTCCGGATCTTATTCTATGATCTCATACCCTGCCTGCTTCAAAGCCTCCAGAGCCTTATCATAATTCTCTTTCTTCGTCAGGACATAATCCGTATTGAATGTCGATACTGCAAATATGCCGATTTCATTCTCCGCAAGTATTCCCGCGATCCTCGACAGGATGCCTATCAGTGAAAAATCAAGGATGCCCTGTATCCTGAATGCTTTCCAGCCGTCATCCCTGTCTGTCACATTGACCGGCACATCGCCGGTGATGCACACCAGGGATCGTTCTTCATCGGTCCTGCCTGTGAACACATATTCCCTATCTATGTCGATCTGCGAGTAGTCTGCGACTTTATAGACCGAAAATTCATGATCTATCTTTTTGATTTCCATAATACTACTCCATAATATCCAATCATAAATAAAATTATGATTTCTCCGGTATATGCTGTCAGCGCTCATAATGCATCAATAATGCCGACGATATGATCTGCTTCTGCAACCGTAAGACGAGCATCGCCATTCAGTATCGCCCGGCGCATCATTCCGGCATCGTAGTAGGAAAACACAGGTATATCGTTCTCATTTCCGGATATTCGTACTGAAGTGTTTTCATTAGTAAAATAAACTATCCCTCTGACATATGTAAAGACGCCATTGTCGCGCAGCAGATTTGCCAGCCGGTATATATGCGTTCTTACCTGCTTTACCGGGCTGTAGATTTCTTTTGAATACAGTCTTCCGCCTCTACTGATTTTATCCTGTGTCCAGTAAGTATCCTCATAATCACCTGCAATCACCCCTCCATGGTTCTTGCTTTCAACAATAAACACTCCGCTTTTTCCTACGACTATATTATCTATTTCGCTGATTTTTCCATCATATTCTACTTCGATGTCCTGAAAAATTGTATAGTCATCCGGAAGGAGAGAAAGCTCTTCAGCAGTCACCCGTTCTCCGGAAATCCCTGAACGAAGTATTTGCATATCTTTATGATCATTAGCATGCAGATCTGGTATACAGATATAATATGTAAATGCACACATCACTATAAGAGCAAATACCAGAGATGCAGGTATCAGCAACTTTCCACCTATGTAAAATGCATCAAAGCAGATAACTGCAGCGTATATTGCAGAACATATCAGCAAAGCTGTCATGATGTTTTTTCGCTTTTCTTTCTGATGCCCTTCTCCGCGTCTTTGTATATCTAAATATTCTTTTTCTAACTGGTATCCTTTTTTAATGATCTTTGCCATTTTAACTCCGTTTTTTTTCTATGTTCTTCGTACGCTTTTACTGTTACCTGCCGATAATCATCAACACCACAACACTACTGCAGCGATCAAACCTGCAGGGGTTTATATATGGAACGGATGCTCTACAAGTTACGAACGAAGCCTTCTTTCTAAAAATATTATATATAAATTATTATTAAATTTCAACAGAATCATGGAATATTTTACCATTCTATAGTATAATATATTAAAGTATTATACGTAATTTTACTCATTATAATTGACGCACGTATTATTACGTAGTAAGATATAAGCAAGATAAGAAAGGCGCTTAAATCCTATACCAATGACACCGAAACAGATGGTAAAACTTCTTAAAAAGAACGGCTTTGAAATAGAAACAGGCAGGGCTCAAGTAGCTCTGCCCCTTTACAGGAGGTATATATAATGAAAAACAAGTATTTTTATCCTGCATATTTTCATAAAGCTGAGGAAGGCGGTTTCTGGATCTCATTTCCTGATATCCCAGAGTGTCTTACACAAGGTGATGATATGGCAGAAGCTTACGAAATGGCTATTGATGCACTGGGGCTCGCACTTGAAGATCGCATAAAGGAACATGACGTTCCAGCCCCTACTGAAATAGATAAACTTTCACCTGAAGACAATGCATATGTAGCACTTATCGAATTTGACATGCAGGCGTACAGAAAAAAACACAGCTCCAAAGCTGTCAAGAAAACTCTTTCTATCCCTCAATGGCTTAATGAAGAAGCGATTGCGCAAAACATAAATTTCTCTCAGGTCCTGCAGGACGGTTTAAAGGCAAGGCTTGGTCTGTAAAATAAAACTTGCATAAAAAAAATTGTTGCCCAGTTCTAAGCAATAAAAAAGCCTGCAGCTGTTAAAATTGCAGGCTTTTGAGTATGGAGCGGATGATGGGAATCGAACCCACAACTTTAGCTTGGGAAGCTAAGGTTTTGCCACTAAACTACATCCGCACAGCGTTCCCGATCGCTCTGCCGATCAGGAACGCCATTATTATATCACTTTTCGTCACGAATGTAAAACAGAATTATGCGACACGGATCGCCACATCTTCCGTCACACCGCAGGCCTGCTGCCGGCAGCTCTGTCGTCAGCTACAGCGCAGCGATCACTTCGATCTCGCACAGCGCGCCCTTTGGAAGCGACTTGACAGCAACGCATGATCTCGCCGGTTTCTCCGTGAAATACTCTGCGTACACTTCATTGAAAGCGGCAAAGTCGTCCATGTCAGCGAGGAAGCACATCGTCTTCACGACTTTGTCAGCAGTCGTTCCTGCCGCCTCGAGCACTGCGACGATATTTTTCATCGCCCTGTCTGCCTGCGCCTTGATGTCACCGTCCACGATATTGCCTGTTGCCGGGTCGAGCGGGATCTGTCCCGATGTGTAAAGCATGCCGTTCACTTCGACTGCCTGCGAATATGGACCTACTGCTGCAGGTGCGTTTTCTGTATGTATCTTTCTGATAGCACTCATTTGCAAAACCTCCTCAAACTGTTTTAAACTTATTCGTCAATTTATCATAACTACCGATCACTGCGGTGATCGCGCGTTTCGACTCCATTATTATATCACAATATCACATCTTCCGCTGTAAAACATACGTTGGTGAATGCGATCTTTCTGCTACGTTTTCCTTTACCGATGCACTGGCAGAAGGATCGGATCATAGCCGATGCCCGGATCTGAAGTCCGGACCTCATTGCCAGACACTATTCAGTATTTCATTCAGTCGATGAAACCGCCGCCTATCACGAGGTCTCCTTTGTAAAACACTATCGACTGTCCTGGCGTCGGCGCGCGCTGCGGCTCGCTGAACGAAGCCATTATCCTGCCGTCATCGAGCAGCGTTACCGATGCTTCCGCAGGCTTTGCGGCATAGCGGATCTTAGCTCTGATCCCGTCTCCGAGCCACGCTTTCAGCTCGTCCGGGATCGTCTGACAGACCTGACCGCCGCCGTTTCCTGCCACAGATCCTCCATCTTCTGCGGTGCAGACCATTTCATCTGAAATGCCAGATCCAGCGGCACATGCACTCTCATCTTGATCATCAGACCCGGCAGTGCAGACTCTCCCGGAAGTCTCAGCCTTAGTCACATCCGGACTGCCTTCCTCCAGGCTTCCATCCATCGGCGCCACATCCGTCCTGACACCGAACATCACATTCCCGGAAGAACAGACCTCGGTTTTGAACAGATCGGCATTGTCGCCGAGCACGACCTGATCCTTCACACCGTCTATCGCAGTGACGAAAGCAGGCTTTCCGAGCGCGATGCCCAGACCTTTTCGCTGGCCTATCGTGTAATTCAGGATCCCCTTGTGACGCCCCAGCACATTTCCCTGCGCATCCACGAAATCCCCCTCCGGAGTCTCGTATCCGCGGCGCTTCAGGAAATCCTTGTAATTGTCGTCCGCCTCTATGAAACAGATCTCCTGGCTGTCCTTTGCCTCGGCGTTCTTCATATCGTTTTTCCTCGCGATGTCGCGGATCTTTTCCTTGTCGTCGACATCGTTGAGCGGCAGCAGCAGTCTCGACACGACCTCCTGCCCCAGTCTGTAAAGCATGTACGACTGATCCTTCGCCTCGTTTGCTGCACGTCTTATGAACCACGTGTCCGTAGCTTCATCGTGATATGTGCCGGCATAGTGACCCGTCGCTATGTACTGCGCACCCTCCCGATCCGCAGTCTCCAGCAGCACCCTGAACTTTACACCGGGATTGCAGACGATGCACGGATTAGGCGTCCTGCCGCATGAATACTCGCTGCAGAAATTGCCGATCACCTTTTCGCGGAACTCATCGCTGAGATCCCTGTAGATGAACTTTATACCGAGCTGCTCTGCAGCAGTCTCGGCCTTCGCTCTGCCCTCCTCTGACTTGGCGCTGCCGCCGAACACATCGAAGTACAGACCTGTGACCTCATACCCCTTTTCCTTTAAAATCAAAGCGGCGGCAGTGCTGTCCACACCGCCGCTCAGACCCAGTACCACTTTATTCTTCTTCATCGATGTCATGATGATGATCCTCTTCCTCATTAGGATCGAATCCTTCGAGTCCCTTGTAAGTCTTGCCGTTCTTCATCGCATAATCGTAGATCGCAGCCTTTATAGCATGCTCCGCGAGGACCGAACAGTGCAGCTTTACAGCAGGAAGACCTCCGAGCTCATCGACGATCTTCTGATTCGAGAGCTCCAGCGCCTCTTCGACACTCTTGCCGATTATCATATCTGTCGCCATGCTCGATGACGCGATAGCGCTGCCGCATCCGAACGTCTTGAACTTCGCATCAGTTATGATGTCGTTTTCATCTACATTGATCGACATCTGCATCATGTCTCCGCAGACCGGGCTGCCGTAAGTACCTATACCGTCAGCGTTTTCGATTTCTCCTACATTGTGCGGATTCAGGAAATGATCCATTACTTTATCGTTATACAGTGCCATGTTTCTACCATCCTTCCTGTCCCGTTACCGGGGATAATTCTCTGAGTCGTGCCACGACTTTTACCAGTGTTTCAACAACATAATCTATATCTTCCTTCGTAGTGAAGTCGCCTACCGTGAATCTCACGGTGCCGTTCATCTTAGTTATCGAGATCCCTATCGCCTCGAGCACGTGCGACGGAACGAGCGATTTTGACGAGCATGCCGAGCCGGTCGAAATGCTGATCCCGAATGCATCCAGCATCAGCAGTATCGATTCACCCTCTATATAGTCGAACGACACGTTCAGATTGCCCGGGTGTCTCTTTTCGCGCGAGCCGTTCAGCGTCACGCCTGAGATGTTCGCCTCTATCTGCTCCCAGAAATAGTTCCTGAGCTTCGTGCTGTGCTCGATGTGCTGCTCCAGGTTCGCAGCCGCAAGCTCCGCAGCCTTTCCGAACCCCGCGATGCCCGCCAGATTCTCGGTACCTGCTCTTCGCTTCGTCTCCTGAGCTCCTCCGTGCATGAAGTTCGTTATCCTCACGCCCTTTCTCATGTAAAGCGCGCCTACGCCCTTCGGTCCGTATATTTTGTGTGCCGACATCGAGAGGAAGTCGACTCCCAGATCTTTCACGTCGATAGGCACATTGCCCAGACCCTGTACAGCGTCCGTATGGAAAAGCACGCCGTGCGCCTTTGCAACTGCCGCAAGCTCCTTGATCGGTTCGATAGTGCCGATCTCGTTGTTGACCATCATTATGCTCACGAGGATCGTGTCTTTTCTGATAGCTTTTTCGAGCGCTTCCGGCGATACGAAACCGTCGCCGTCAACGTCGAGATAAGTTATTTCAAATCCCAGCTTTTCGAGATATTCGCACGTGTGCAGTATCGCGTGGTGCTCTATCCTGCTGGTGATTATATGTCTGCCCTTGTTTTTCAGTGCGTTTGCAGTCCCTTCCAGGACCCAGTTGTCCGATTCGGTGCCGCACGAAGTGAAGAAGATCTCCTTGGGCTCAGCATTGATAAGCCCTGCTACCCTTGCTCTCGCTTCATCGAGTCCGGCCTTCGCATCCAGGCCTACTGAATAGAGACTGGACGGGTTGCCGTAACGTTCCGTGAAGAACGGCAGCATCTCCCTGACTACCTCTTCTTTAACAGGTGTTGTTGCCGAATAATCAAGATATACCTGTTTCATGATAAAACTCCTTTATATAAAAATTTATGTACGTTTTTTTCTGGGACTATATTATACCAATTTAATGAAGATTGCAATACGTTTCGGGCATAAAATGAAATTTTTCCTATGAATTTAGTAGGTAATAATCATTCTCCCCGGATTTCAAAGGATATGAGCCTGTAGTCGCCGTTGCTGACATCGACTCCTGCGAGGTATTCGCGCGTGATGTTTTCGACTCCGTCCATGCCGGCTATCGTCCAGTCGATCTTTATGCAAAACGTCATGCGGTCGTAGATCCGGCTCTTTTTCTCGATGCTGACGATGTCCATTTTTCTGATGCGCTCAAGATCTGTATCCTCGTATTCCCTGAGCGCGCTGATGTCTTTTGTGTAAAGTCTTCCCGTTTCGATCTGCCGGAGCTGCTTTTCTCCTTCCTCGTACGTTATCTCCCCGAACAGCACGCTTTCCATCACTGCGCTGCGCTTTTCCAGCAGTTTTTTCACCGTCCTTGCCTCATGTGTACCGGCAGCTCCCGTCAGGGCCAGTCCAATTATGCAGACTGCTGCCGTTATGAGGATCCATTTAATATATCTCTTTTCCATATTCCCCTGCTTTCCCCCTGCTGCGTGCGGGACTTTGCTGCTTTGATGATAAAATAAAAACAGCGAGAAACGTGATGCTTCCCGCTGTCGTAAACAAACTAATTTTGTCCGTTTTTCTCTCTTTCTTTCTGGATCTGGGCATTTTCCTTCTGGATCTTCGCCAGCTCTTCCTCTGACAGGTCCTCTACGAATTTCACTCTGCTTAAGTGACCCTTGAAATGCTCTCTGAACTTCTCTATGTATTCTTTTCTGAGCTGCTCCTGCTCTTTTTTCTCTTCTTCAGTCAGCCCTTCCTCACCTTTTGATTTTTTAGCAAGGTGGTTGATCCTGTCTATTTTCTCTTTTTTCAGCATAGTATCGCCTCCGTATGATTTATACCTTAAATGATATCCAATGCCTGCTATCGTGTCAACAAAATTCCCAAATTAAAGATGACTTTTAACGGTGTCTGTGATAAAATACAAATAATTGGCATGATTTGGGGAGGTTTTATACAAAATGAAAAACTTGGTAATTACAGGCCTTGGGGCTGTGACACCTGTAGGTATCGGTGTCGATGAATACTGGCAGGGGATCGTTGATATGAAATGCGGGATCGAGAAGATCACGAAGTTCAGCGATGAGAATGTCCCTATCACAATAGCCGGCGAGGTCAAGGATTTTGAACCTAAGAACTACATGTCACCTAAACTGGCTAAGGAAACAGGCACTTTCATACAGTACGCCTTTGCTTCTGCAAAGGAAGCGATCGAACAGAGCGGCATAGATATAGACGCCGAATCGGACAGAGTAGGCATCGTGATGGCTACCGCGCTCAACGGCACTTCGGAGATAGCCGACACTGAGCAGGCGTACGTCGAAGGAAAGAAGAAAGTCAGCCCGCGCTTCCTGCCTAAGATACTGGGGAATCTGGGTGCTGCGCAGATCGCGATAGCATACGGCATACACGGACCGAGCTTCACAGTGAGCACCGCATGCTCCTCAGGAGGAGATGCGATATGCATAGCAGCGATGCTCCTCAATTCGGGAGAAGCTGATGTGATGCTGGTAGCCAGCGGCGAAAGCTCGCACTGCCCTATCATAATGTCAACACTCGCACAGGCCAAAGCGCTTTCCAAAAATCCCGATCCGAAAACCGCATGCAGACCGTTCGATGCGGACCGCGACGGATTCGTGATGGGAGAAGGCGGCGGAGCCATCGTGCTTGAAACCGAGGAACACGCAAAAAAAAGAGGTGCAAAGATCATCTGCAGTCTCGCGGGATACGGCAACAACACTGACGCATATCATGTGACGTCGCCGAGACCTGACGGCAGCGGCGCAGTAGCATGCATGACGAGCGCTCTTAAAAAAGCAGGTCTTTCACCTGAGGATATAGACTATATAAACGCTCACGGAACATCTACTCCGGTCGGCGACCCTGTCGAAGTGCTCGCTATCAAGACGCTGTTCGGATGGAGCGATCCTGAAAGCGAGATGCCTGCCGAACTCAAGGTGAAGATCCCGCCTGTCAGCTCGACAAAGGGCAATACGGGTCATCTGATGGGTGCTGGCGGCATCACGGAAGTGATCGCATGCATCAAGGCGATCGAGACAGGCATACTGCCTCCGACTCTGAACTACACGACTCCTGATCCGAAATGCGATCTCGATTTCGTGACTGAGGGCCCTCGAAAGGCAAAGATCGACGTCGCTATGTCTAATGCCCTCGGCTTCGGCGGTCAGAACTCTAGCATCATCGTCAGGAGGTATACTGAAAACAAATAGCCCGGGGATCTGTATGCTTCAGTGATGCATACCGGTTTTCCGGTCATCTTCAGATGCTGGAAAATTCGAGGAGTATCACAGTTCCCCTTTCGGAGCTCTCCATGACTTCTACCTTGCCTCCATGGAGATTAATGATTTCCCAGACCAGGGAAAGCCCCAGTCCTACACCGCCAAGTGAGCGATTTTGCGATTTATCGATGCGGAAGAACGGCTGAAAGATATTATTTCTGAATTCATCAGGAATACCATATCCTGTATCTGAAATATAAATACGAACTTTCCCTGCATGTAAAGAAGTCTCGACTGATACCTTTCCTCCTTTTTTGTTGTATTTGATGGCATTTTCAACCAGATTGAAAAAGACACGATAGATAAGTATGTCGCTGCCCTTTATATCGGCACTTTCACCTGACTGCTCCAGCGTTATGTTTTCTTCTTCTGCCATCGATGAAAGGTCAGCGATCACTTCCTCTATCATAGGTCCGAGACTTATCGTATCGCTGCAGGGGACCGTCTGCAGTTCGCTCATATCCAGCAGTATCCTGACCATGTCTGACAGTCGCTCAGTCTGTTCTCTTATCATCGCTATAGTTTCGGCTGTCTTTTCCGATACGTCCTGGTTTTCCTCGACATAAAGATCCATCTGACTCTGCATAAGCGACAAAGGTGTCCGGAGCTCATGCGCCGCATTGGCGGTGAACTGATGCTGCGCTTCAAAAGCATGCGATATCCTGTCCAGCATATCGTTGAGAGATCTGCTCAGCAATGCGAACTCGGCGACATTATCTTCTTTTATCCGCATATCTGCTATGTTCTCCATACGGATCTCTCCAAGCTGTCCGGAAAACCTCTTCAGAGGTTCGAGGGAACGTCTGCTGACAAAAAAGACAACAAGACCGCTTATGATAATTACTGTTCCTGTGATCAGCCAGTTGTACATGCAGAAATGCGATCTGACCATGGCAAGCTCTTCTGTAAACTGTTCCTCGAACTGTCTGATGTACTCTGATGTATCTGAAACTTTTTCTTCACTGTATCCTGCGGTAAAATCCAGTACATAATCCCCCAGTTCTGTGATCTGCGCCGTTCCGGAGCTGCATATGGCGATTTTCATCGATACGCATGTGATTATGACTATGATCAGACTCATCAGGGTCATACGCCATCTGAGCGATATTTTTTTCATCTCTCGTCTCCTCCGATCTGATAACCTTCACCTATACGATTTCGGATGGGATCGTACCCAAGTTCTCCCTTGAGTTTTTTCCTCAGCGATGACATGTGCACACGTATCGAATTGCTGAAATTATCTACACTGCCGTCCCATACATGCTCGATGAGTTCTTCCTGACTCACAGGTCTGCCCTGGTTGAGCATGAGGTATTCCAGTATTCCCGTCTCCTTGCGTGTGAGACCTATCGCTTTCCCGTCTGCATATGCTGTTCTTCCCTTTGTATCAAAACAGAGTCTGCCGCAGAAAAGACTGACGTCATTCTGTATGAATCTGCGTCTTGTCAGGCTTCTTATACGCGCTTTCATCTCATCCAGATGAAAAGGCTTGACCAGATAGTCACTGGCTCCTGAATCCAGCCCTTCGACCTTGTCGGCGATCTGGCTTCTTGCAGAGATGATCAGGACGCCAGTCTCATTGTCGCAGGAACGCATATGACGAAGGAGTTCCATACCGTCGGTATCCGGAAGATTCAGATCAAGCAGTATCAGATCGTAATCGCCGCTGATCATATATTCAGCAGCAGAGCTGCCGTCGTGGCACATATCGACCTCATATCCCGCCTTGCGCAGGCTTTTCGCTATCCTGTCACAGAAGGCCTTTTCATCCTCTACAATCAAAAGCTTCATAACTGCTCTCCTTCCCTACTGCCTCTTGCCGGTTTTTTATCATTATAGCAAAAAAAATCATAAAAACCAGAAAATTCGTAACGCTGGCCATTTCTTAACAAAGATTTTATACCACTTGTAGTATCATGTACCCCAAAAGAGAGGTGATTTTATGAGAATCGAAAGAAAAACGGCTATTCGCATTCTGATGCTTGCAGCGGGCAGCCTGATGGTGATTTTCGGTATATGGAGGGAAGAGATCGGCTATGTATTCAACAAGGCTGTTAAAATATGTCTGGAGTGTATAGGTATTGGTTAGTAAAAAACGTTCTCTTTCCGGCAGGATCTCATCAGCAAGGATATGGCTGCAGGCCGCAGCGACTTTTTTCTCAAACCCGTTCCTGACGAACATACCGGTCGGAAGGCTCTACACGGGCAGTTTGAAAAAAGTATGTCTGCCCGGTCTGAACTGCTATTCATGTCCTGCTGCATCGGGAGCTTGCCCCATAGGTGCGCTGCAGGCCGTTTCCGGTTCTTCAAGGTTTTCTTTCTCTTTTTACGTGACAGGTTTTCTCGTTTTGATTGGAGTATTTCTGGGGCGTTTCATATGCGGATTCCTGTGCCCTTTCGGCTGGTTTCAGGAACTGCTTCACAAAGTGCCGTCAAGAAAACTTTCCACTGAAAAACTTAAGCCTTTACGTTATTTCAAATATGTGATCCTTCTTGCTGCTGTTTTCCTGCTGCCGGCAGTCATAGCGAACGCGGCAGGACTAGGTGATCCGTATTTCTGTAAATATATATGTCCGCAGGGTGTGCTGGAGGGCGCCGTCCCTCTTGCATTGGCAGACAGCAGCATCAGGGCGGCTCTTGGGAGGCTGTTCACATGGAAGGCGAGCATACTGCTCATGGTGATAATACTGAGCATCATATTTTACCGACCGTTCTGCAAATGGCTGTGTCCGCTCGGAGCATTTTATGCACTGTTCAACAGGATATCGCTGCTTAGTATCAGTGTAGACAGGGATAAATGTGTTTCATGCGGTATATGTGCCGATGTATGCGATATGGATGTCGATGTCACCAAAGCTCCCGATCATAACGAGTGTATACGGTGCGGAGTATGTATCAGGAACTGTCCTGCAGACGCGATATCCTACAGATACAGTCTGAAACCGGGACATGATAATTTACAGGCTCAGACTTCAAAGGGGAATAAATATAAATGTAGTAGTACAAGAACACAAAAAGGAGGTAATACCAATGAAAATCCGAAAATTACTGATCGCGATGATGATACTCATCATGGCTGTATGCATTGCAGCATGCTCAAACGGCGACACATCAGAAGGCTGTAACTGCAGCGATGCATGCATGAAAAACGGCATGTGTACAGAAGACTGTGAATGCCCTGACATGAAAGACGGCATGTGTCCTGAAGACTGTATGTGTATGAAAGAGATGGACGAAGACAAGGACATGATGGATGAAGACAAGGATATGAAAGACAAAGATATGATGGATGAAGACAAGGATATGAATTAAATCTTCTGTTTATGACCTCCATGAAGTAAATGCCGGTCATGTCTCCTGACAGCACGTCTTTTTCCATATATTACGACACAATGTTATTACTGGATTTCGCAAATATAAAGAAAGGAACGATAAATTATGAAAAAAACTCTTCCAACAATATTGCTCCTGTCGCTCATACTTATACTGACCTCTTGCAGCACCTGCTCAAAAGACAAGGCATGTTGCGGCGGCAGTGCCAGCAGTGGCAATGCCGGCTCTGACATGCAGAGTTTTCCGGCATTTACCGGCAGTGATCTTGACGGAGGTTCTGTAAGCAGCGATATCTTTGCGGAGAATTCAGTCACTGTCGTTAATTTCTGGTTCAGCAGCTGTGCTCCATGTGTCGGAGAACTGCCTGAGCTGAACGCTCTCAATGAGGAGCTCATGGAAAAAGGCGGTGCTGTCATAGGTATCAATACTGATACTCTTGGCGGCAGCAGTGACAGTATCAGCGAAGCAAAGAAGATTCTTGAAAAGCAGGGAGCACTTTACAGAAACCTGTATTTTGATGATGCTTCGAAGGATGCTATAGATTTCGCCAACAGTATCACCGCTTTCCCGACTACATATCTGGTAGACCGCAGTGGCAATATCATCGGCGAACCACTGAGAGGCAGTATAGATAACGAAGCATCTATGAAGATGCTGAAAGAGCAGATCGACAAGATCATAAAGGATGATATGAAAGCCCGGGATCAAGACAGCTAAACAGTCTCCCTCGTGATCCTGAGACTGCTGAGACTGCATGATTTATAAAAACACATGGGAGGAAATTACCATGAAAAAAAGCCTGATGACAGCCTTTCTTCTTTCTCTGCTGCTTGTCTGCGGCTGCTCTGCTGCTGACGAAAACAGCAGCAGAGAAAAAGATACGGCAAATATTGAGAAAATGGATTTTTCGAATGAACCCGAAAATGTAATATACCTTGCCGGTGGCTGTTTCTGGGGTATAGAAAAACTGATGCAGTCCATTCCGGGCGTGACCGATACCGAAAGCGGCTATGCTAACGGAACAGGTATATCCGATGCTGAATACAGCATAATATCTAAAGGCAAAACAGGATTTAAAGAAACAGTGCGTGTAGAATACGATCCCGAAAAAGTGAGTCTCGACGCACTGCTTCTGGCATATTTTTATGTGATCGATCCTACAGTCTCCAACAGGCAGGGCAACGATAAAGGAACACAGTATCAGACCGGCATTTATTATACCAACGATAAAGCAGAGGAAACCGTCAAACGTATCGCTGCTGTCGAAAAAAGCAGGCATGATGTGTTCGCTGTTGAAATCGGACCTCTTTTAAATTATTATCCTGCAGAAGAATATCACCAGGATTATCTTGAAAAGAATCCCGACGGGTACTGTCATATCCCCCGTAAAGAAATCGAATTGTTCTCAAAACTGACTATAGATCCCGGCGATTACATCAAACCTGCGACTGAAACTATCCGTGACAGGCTCACTGATGAGCAATACCGCATAACTCAGGAAAACGGTACAGAAGAACCTTTTAAAAATAAATTCTGGGATCAGTTTGAAAAAGGTATCTATGTAGATATCGTTACAGGAGAACCGCTTTTTTCATCTACAGACAAATTTGAAAGCGGATGTGGATGGCCGGCCTTTTCAAAGCCTATCGAAGACCCTGTCGTAGTGACAAAAGAAGATCGGAGTCATGGGATGCAGCGTACTGAAGTGCGCAGCAGAAGCGGCAACTCGCATCTCGGACATGTTTTCACCAATGACCCCGAATCGCCAAACGGAGTGCGGTACTGCATCAACAGTGCGTCTCTTCGCTTTGTTCCTTATGCAAAGATGGAAGCTGAAGGTTACGGGTATCTTCTGTATCTTTTTGAGTAAATGACAGATGATCCGTCTGTTATCCGACATGAAAAACGTCAAAAAAAAAAACAGAGAGCCTTCCGATCGGAAAACCGACGTATCATAGAAACGTCATCTCCGATCGGAGGGCTCTTTCAGTAAAAATCCCTGCATCTTATATTTATTTGTATCCTCAGCGTCCGAATCTGACGATCATCTTCGTTCCGATCCCGTCTGCGCTTTCCACTTCTATCGTGCCGCCCATCTGTGCGACGGCATGTTTGACGATCGAAAGTCCGAGACCTGTGCCGTCCACCTGCTGGTTGTGGCTCTCATCTACACGGAAGAATCTTTCGAAGATCCTGTCTCTGCACTCGAACGGTATGCCGATGCCGGTGTCTTCGACCGAAAGCTCCGCACCCTCGTGCAGATCTGCCACCTTTACGATGACTGAACCGTTCTCGCGATTGTACTTGATCGCATTGTCGCACAGGTTGTAGATGATCTCGCTGCAGAGCGACGGGATACCGTGTATCTTCGCATGACTGCCTTCCAGATACATGCTCACGCCCTTTTCCTCGGCCTTCATAGAAAGTCTTTCTATCACGTCTTTTGCGCTTTCCATGAGATCGACCTCCGAAAACTCCTCGGGAAAAGAATTTTCGTCCAGCCTGGAGAGCTTGATGATATCGTCGATCAGCGTGATCATGCGGCCGGATTCATCTCTTATCGTCCTGCCGAAATCCTTCACATCATGCTGCTTGACGATGCCCTCTGCCATCATGTCGGAAACTCCGTATATCGTCGTCAGCGGCGTTTTCAGCTCATGCGAAACGTTCGACGTGAATTCTCTGCGCAGCTTTTCGCGATGTTCCTTTTCCGTAACGTCCATGATTATGATGACCGCTCCGACGACTTTGCCGCTTTCCGTTACAGGATTGGCTATGATGTTGTAGTATCTGTTCTTGAGCTCGAGCAGCTGCTGGCTGTGTCTGCCTGAAAGCGCCTCTTCTGCGGCTGTCCTGAATCCGGTGCTCCTGTTGAGCTCGAATGCCGAATGCGGCTCTTCCGTGTCCGTGTCTCCGAGAAGTCTTACAGCCGCGGTATTGTACGAAAGGATCTCCATCTTGGTGTCGATCAGCAGGAACCCTTCGCTCATGTTCTCCGTTATCGCCATGAATTCCTTCTGTCTTCGCTTCATCGCCTCGAGCTGCATGTCGATGCGCCTGTTCTGCTCTCTGATCTTGGTCACGAGCGGCGCCAGCTCCGGATAAGGCTCTTCCGCCTCCGGATCTTCGGGATCAAGCGCATTGACGGGAGCTGTTATCCACGATGCTACCTTCCTCGATACGATATAAGCGAGGATTATCACTGCTATGAGTATCAGTATGAACGGAGCGAGCATACCTCTGAGCATCATGCTCACCATGCTCTGCTGCTGTGCGATCCTCACGACGTCACCGTTATCCAGCAGCTTTGCATAATATATCGTCCTGGTCGAAAGCGTGTCCGAATATCTTACCGCAAAGGCCTCGCCGTTTTTCTCAGCCTCGGCGATCTCCTCTCTGCTTCCGTGGTTATCCATGTCTGCAGCATCCTTGTATGAATCGAAGAGCACACTGCCGTCCTGCGCGATCAGCGTGATCCTGTTCTTTACATTCTTTATATCGTAAAGTCCGGAAACGTCGTTTTCTGCGATCTGCGCAACGAAATTTCCTTCTTCCTTCAGCTCATCCTCTATGATCTTTCCGAAATATCCGTGCAGCACGTATGATACGCACAAAACGCAGATGAGCAGCACTGCAGCCGATACGGCAAGGATGCTCCTGAATATCTTCTTACTCATCACTTCCTCCTATCTTGTATCCCAGGCCGCGCACCGTCCTGATCAGGCTGCCGGCCTCGCCCAGCTTGGAACGGAGAGTCCTGATATGTACGTCGACAGTGCGGTTTTCCCCGTCGAACTCGTATCCCCATATCTTTGAAAGGATCTCATCTCTCGTCAGCACTATCCCCTCGTTTCTGAAAAGCAGGCAGAGAAGCTCGAATTCCTTGAAGGTCAGCGTGACGTCCTTTCCGTCCACCTTTACTATATGCTTCGACGGACAGAGATAAAGTGCGCCTTTCCTGTACTCCACGGGATCGTTGTTCATACCGCTTCTCCTGAGCAGCGCCTTGATGCGCGAGATCAGCTCCATCGTGCCGAACGGCTTTGCGACATAATCGTCTGCGCCGCTGTCGAGACCCACCACTTTATCGTACTCCGTGCCTTTGGCAGTCAGCATTATCACCGGCATCTCCTTTGTCGAACTGTCTGATCTTATCTTTTTCAGTATGGAAATGCCGTCCTCGCCGGGGAGCATGATGTCGAGGAGCAGAAGATCGGGTTTCTTTTTCTTCATCGCATCCCAGAATTTTTCCGGGTGATCGAAGCCTTCCGCATCGAGTCCTGTATTCTTGAGCGCATAGATCACGAAATTCCTTATGTTGTTGTCATCTTCAAGAAAATATATCATATCGTTTCCTTTTCCTGCTGTTCACTGACATGCTTTCCGGTCACGGAGAATATCACCCATTCTGCGATGTTGACGGCATGGTCGCTTATCCTTTCCAGATATTTGGCGATCATCAGTATATCAAACATATATTCGCCGTGCGAGCGGTCGGCAGTGACAGCATCTATCAGATCGTTTTTGACGCGGATGAAGAGGTCATCCACCTTGTCATCACTGATTATAACATTTTTCGCGATGCCGATGTCTTTTTTTACGAATGAATCGATACTTTCCGTCACCATCTGTATCGCGGTCTGTGCCATGGCGCTTATGTGATCCTGGCAGAACCCTCCGGCCCCGTCATCTATCGTCTTCGTTATCTCGGCTATATCGTAAGCCTGATCTCCGATCCTTTCCATGTCTGAGATCATCTTGAGCGCTGAGGATATCGTCCTCAGATCCTTTGCCACCGGCTGCTGCTGCAGTATCAGCTTGAGGCACGCGGTTTCGATCTCGCGCTCTCTTTCGTCGATCACCTCATCCGTGCTGAATGTCTTTTCTCTCATCTCGTCGCTGCCGGTCTCAAGTGCCTTCACCGCATATGTTATCGCCTCTTCGCAAAGCGCGCCCATGTCTATGAGCATCACGTTGAGCTTTTCCAGCTGTTCATCGAATTTAACACGCATCAGCCAAACCTCCCTGTTATGTAATCTTCTGTACGTTTGTCTTCCGGCATGGAAAACAGTTTATCTGTATCGTTGAACTCCACCATGTCTCCCAGCAGGAAAAACGCGGTCTTGTCGGATATCCTGGCCGCCTGCTGCATGTTGTGAGTCACCATGATTATCGTGTATTTCTCCTTGAGCTCGACTGCCAGATCCTCTATCTTCGAAGTCGATATCGGGTCGAGTGCAGATGTCGGCTCATCCATCAGTATCACCTCAGGCTCGACCGCCAGAGCTCTCGCTATGCAGAGTCTCTGCTGCTGTCCGCCGGAAAGTCCCAGCGCGCTTTTGTTCAGCCTGTCTTTCACTTCGTCCCAGATAGCCACGTCCTTCAGGGATTTCTCGACGATCTCGTTCAGTCTGGATTTTGAATGAATACCGTGAGTCCTCGGACCATATGCTATATTATCGAATATGCTCATAGGGAAAGGATTCGGCTTCTGGAAAACCATGCCGACTCTCTTTCGCAGCTTGTTAACGTCTATCTTTCCGTAGATGTCTTCGCCGTCGAGCTGCACGGAGCCCGTTATCCTGCATCCCTCAACGAGGTCGTTCATGCGGTTCAGCGTCTTAAGAAGCGTCGACTTGCCGCATCCGGACGGCCCTATAAATGCTGTGATTTCTTTTTCCTGTATGTTAAGGTTTATGTTCTTCAGAGCTTTGAAATCACCGTAAAAAAGCTCCAGATCCTTTATCGTGTATTTATCCATATCGCTACCTCGTCGCGAGTTTCTTTGCTATAAAGCCCGAAACCGCATTGATGATTATTACTAAAAGCAGCAGCACTACTGCTGTCGCGTATGCTTCATTCGTGTAAAGACCTTCGGACAGGAGTGCGTACATATGCACTGAAAGCGTTCTCGCCGAGTCGAAAAGGCTTCCCGGCACCTGTGCTACAGTTCCCGCTGTAAAGATCAGCGCTGCACTTTCTCCTACTATCCTTCCTATCGCCAGGATCACTCCTGCCAGTATCCCGGGCACTGCACTCGGCAGTATTATCCTGAACACCGTCCTGAGCTTTCCTGCTCCCAGTCCGAAGCTGCCTTCTCTGTAGGAGTCGGGAACTGAGATCAGAGCCTCTTCCGTCGTCCTTATTATCAGCGGCAGTATCATTATCGCCAGTGTCACCGCTCCTGCGAGAAGCGAATAGCTCCAGCCCAGAGTTATAACGAACAGTATATATCCGAACAGACCGTAGACGATCGACGGTATACCCTGCAGAGTCTCAGTCGTCACCCTGATGACTTTCACGAGACGGCTGCCGCGCTTTGCATATTCCACAAGATATATCGCCGAGAAGATACCTGTCGGCACTGCCATCAGCAGCGACAGGAAAGTTATGTACACCGTGCTTATTATTGCCGGCATCATCGACATGTTGTCAGTGTTGTATTCCCATGCGAACAGTTCCGGTTTGAGATGTACGACACCGTTTACGAGTATGTATATTATCAGCGAGAACAGTATCCCTGTAGTGATCACTGCTGACAGTATCACCAGTATCCGCATTATCAGAGAACCCGGCCTGTTTTTATATGTCAGCCAGAACTGCTGCATCGAGCTGTTTCTGCTTCTTCTCATCAGTCAGCCCTCCTTTTCAGTGCCATAAATGAAAGATTTATTATCAGTATGAAAACGAACAGCACTACTGCTGTAGCGATCAGGGCTTCTCTGTGCAGGCCCGACGCGTATCCCATCTCGAGCACTATGTTCGCTGTGAGAGTCCTGACTCCTTCCGTGATGCCTCGCGGCATTATCGCCTGGTTGCCGCAGACCATAACTACCGCCATCGTTTCTCCGATAGCTCTTCCGATGCCGAGGATGATACCTGCCATGATACCCATCTTCGCAGCCGGAAGGACTGCGCGGAACACGCTTCTTTCCTTTGTCGCACCCAGAGCCAGGGAGCCTTCATAATACTGTTCAGGCACCGCTCTTATGTTGGACTCCGCTACGCTTATTATGGTAGGCAGTATCATGATCCCGAGAAGGACTGATGCTGTCAGCAGCGATTTGCCGCTCCCTCCGAACATGTTCTGCACCATCGGCACTATGACCATCAGCCCGAAGAATCCGTAAACTATCGATGGTATCCCTGCCAGCAGGTCGACTGCCGGTTTTAGTATCCTGTAAAGCCCTGCAGGACAGTACCTCGCCATGAACACAGCGCAGAGAAGACCGATCGGTACTCCTACGACAACTGCTCCCGCAGTCACGTATATGCTGCCCACTATCATCGGGAAGACTCCGTAAAGTCCCTGATTCGGTTTCCATGAACCGCCAAGAAGGAAATCGGATACTCCGATTTCCCTGATGGCTGGTACACCGCTTGCGAACAGGAATACACATATGAGGATCACTGCCAGTATAGAAACACATGCTGCTGTCAGGAAGACTATCTTCATGATCTTTTCACTGTATTTTCGCATTTTCTGTACCTGTTATTCTTTCTTATCTTACTTATCTATCTTATTTAACGTCAGCCCAGTTTGTGATTTCTCCTGTGAATATCTTTACGATCTGGTCTGTTGTGAGATCTTCGACTGAATTGTTAGTGTTTACGATAACTGCTATTCCGTCAAGTGCGATCTCCTGGCTTGTGAGACCCTGGGAAGCTTCGTCATCTGCGAGTGCTCTTGATGCCATGCCTATGTCACATACACCTTCGATAGTACTCTGGATGCCTGCGCCTGAACCAGTCTGCTGGATCTCGATCGTTACGCCGCTGTTGAGCTCCTTGTACTTGTCAGCGAGAACTTCCATTACCGGTGAAACTGATGTCGATCCTGCGAGAGTGATCGTTCCTGTGAGTCCGGAAGCCTTGTAGTCGCCTGCGTTTTCATTTGCTGCTATGTAGCCTTCCTCTTCGATGATCTTCTGACCGTCTTTACTCATGATGAAGTTTATGAAATCCTGCGGGAGTTCTGCTACTTCACCTTTTGTAACGATATTGAAAGGTCTCTGAAGTTTGTAGTCGCCGCTCTTCACTGTGTCGACGCTCGCTTCTGTTCCGTCCACCTTTACTGCCTTTACCGAATCATCGAGCGATCCCAGTGAAATGTATCCGATCGCTGCATCGTTTCCTGCAACCGACTGAGTAACAACTGATGTGCTGTTTGAGATCTCAGCGGTATCAACTGTTCTGTCAACGTCATCCTTGAGGACTCCTGTCAGTTCTGTAAAGGCATCTCTCGTTCCTGAACCTTCTTCTCTGGAAATAACAGTAATGTCCTTATCTCCTGTATCGCTGCCGCCGCCTCCGCAGCTTGCCAGTGAGAATACCATCACTGCCGCCAGACTTAACGTAAGAATTTTTGCTAATCTGCTCTTTTTCATCTTTTTACATCTCCTTCGTCTTTTTGATCTGTTTTTTCTTTTTTCTTTTTCTCTTTTGTATGTTTCGTATTATAGGTAGCGAATGTTAAATGCAAAATCTCATATACGTTAAATCTATGTAAAACGTTTTGAATTTATCATAAGGACAAATTTAAAAATATGATCCAGTAACGTCTGCGGTGAATGCGTCACGATCAAAACGACCATAATCTGTGTATAAATCCAGTCACAATCAGGGAAATTACACAAATCAAATTTTAGATGTGCATATAAACGCTCTCGAAAAAAATCCTACACAAGGTTTTTACATATATTGTTAATTCGATGCCAAAAATCACTGTAAACCATGGTTTTTTGGCAGTTGCCACAAAATCCTTGTGTAAATAAAACTTTTTCGATCCGAATCATGCACAAAAAAATGACTTGATGTGTATTTGTTTTCTGTGATCACGATAATCTGCACATCATGTGCCCGTGTGCAGTCTTTCCACTCCAAAAAAACAAAAAAAGACGAGCCTCCCGTGTATGTCGGAAAGCCCGCTCTGATGAGATCCCGTGATCTCGTATATCATTCTTTGATCCATCACGCCCGCTGGACTTATCAGGTCGCTGTCATGGCCGCGACTGCGCTGATGCCCGGTGCTTCTCTGTGGCGCAGATCTGCACCGTGCCCTATTTCTCCGGCTCGTATTCAAACGTAGGCATCGGCTGCAGCTTGAACAGATTCATCTTGTGCATGCGGTCGATCTTCGCCTTCGTTTCCGCATCCTCGCATACGCCTTCTCTGATATATCTGTCGAGTACAGCGTATGTAAAGCCCAGGTTGTCTTCATCCGTCAGTCCGCAGAGCCCGTCGATAGGCACCTTGTCCACGAACATGTCAGGCAGCCCTGCCGCTCTTCCTATAGCCTTGACTTCCTGTACCGTGAAGTGCGAAAGCGGACTGAAGTCGCCGGCTCCGTCGCCGTATCTGGTGTTGTATCCCACCCAGTCCTCGGAAAGATTGCACGTGTTCGCAACTCTGCCGTTCACGCTCTGCGATACCGCGTAAAGCGCAGCCATACGGATCCTCGGAGGCAGGTTCACCTTCGCCTGGCCTTCAAAGCTGTCAAAATGCTTCATCAGCTCTCCCACCATGCCTTCATACGCATCCTTTATATTTACCACGATACCCTCGATGCCGAGATGCTCGACGAGCTTGTGTGAAACATCTATATCGAACTGCTCTCCGTTAGGCATCATCACGCCCAGGACTCTGTCTTTACCGAGAGCCTCCACACACAGCGCCGCCACTACCGAACTGTCCTTGCCGCCCGAAAGACCTATGACAGCCTTGCAGCCCTGGCCGTTTTCCTCGAACCAGTCTCTTATCCACTTGACGATATCGTTCTTTGATTTTTCTGCATTAAACATAAGTATCACCTCTTATCTATCTGTATTTTCCGCCCGATACCAGACCGGCGGAAAGTTTAATGACATGAAAACATTATTGTTAGTATCATATCAGCATTTTCATTTTTATGCAAGTTATTGCAGTCATCCGGATCAGGTGGTATTATATAGTTTAGAAAATTGTGAAAATACTGCGCGCAAACAGCACATGATATCTTTTATGACTTTTGTGTTTTATGCAAAGCGCAGGCTTTCTCTCGAAATACATTTACATTTATGGAGTGTGGAACATGAAAACAACAGAAGGCACAGCCGCTAACGGCTTTACAGGAAAAATCGATATCCCGCAGCTTTACAGACTGAAAAACAGGGACAGAGAAAAGCTCGTACTCACCTACCTCGACGCATTCGACCGGTACCCGAAGCTGCTCAATGTATTTCCGGACAAAAGAAAAAGGCTCCTCGCACTGGAAGCCACTCTCAGATATTACACGGCGTACGACATGATGTACGGTGCCGGATTCAGCCTTGACGAAAACGTCCATGAAGCGGTGATGCTCGTCCATTCCGACAGGATGAAATATACATTTCTCAAGCATCTCGCCGCCGGAAGCTACAGCAGAGAGTACCGCAATGTGATGAACAGGCTCTCCGCAGAAGACAGAAAGCTGCGCCTCGAGCTTTTCGAGGAGCTCGATCTGCTGGAAAGCCGGCTCGATACGATCCCCAGACCTCACATATATGCCGATTTTCTCGGCGTCGAGAAAAAATATCAGCATCAGGGTCGCGGCCGAAAACTCATGACTCAGGTCTGCCGGTACGCAGATGAAGTCGGGCTTCCTGTCATGCTGTTCACCAATACGGCAGACGATGTGAAATTCTATCAGAGCCTCGGTTTCGATGTGATCGGCGAGACATCATCCGAAAAATTCGGTTTCGTCAATACATACATGCTGTACACCAACCGCTAGACACGCAGGATCACAGCGCCCGTCTTATCGCTTTGACGACCGCCCTCGCGTTGATCAGATAAGCTTCGATGGGCTGCTCCTGCTCCTTTGCGGGATTCCAGTATTTCTTCATATACTCGTCGACCATCTCGTCCTCGCTCAGCCCGCCGTTTTCCATACGGCGCACGAATGCGAGCTTTTCATGGCACGCCTCCTCGAACATCTTCCAGTACGTCTCGTTGAAGTCCTTCGGAAGCATGCCGAAATGAGGCAGGCACAGGTATTCCGCGCCGCATGCCCTGCATTTTTTCATTGAAACGATCGCGTCATCGTAGCTTTTAAGTATCGGTGTATGTACGTATTCCGAGGTCTCCATCAGCCCGGTGCTTTCGCTCGTGAAAAGGATCCGGTACGGCTCGAGGTAGTAGCTCATGGAGCAGTCGGTGTGCCCTTTCGTCTCTATCGCTGCCACTGTCTCTTTCCCCAGCGATACCGTATCTCCGTCGGCCAGAACTCTGTCTGCCGCAAGTCCGTCGACGATTATCTCTTCGGTATTGCCCGGATCGTAAAGATCCCGCGCCGTCGTCCCAAGTTCTTTCATGAGCTTTCTCGCATTCGGTCTTTTGAGGATCTCGCTGCAGTGCCTGCTCGCATACACCACGGCATCCGGAAACGCGGCCTTTACATAAGGAAGCGCACCAATGTGATCGTAGTGCGAATGGCTGAGGAACACGATGTCCAGCGTACTGCGCCCGCGGTTCTGAAGCGCGCTTTTCAGGTTTTCGACCATCCTGCTGCCGCAGTACGCCATGCCGCAGTCGAGAAGCGCGGTCTTTTCACTGCCGTTTATCAGCAGCGCCTCGCCGCCGTTGCCCGCCGTCACGCGCTGTATGTCCGCAGGAAAATCGAATCTGTCGAAATCATCCCCGAACACATTGAATATCTTGTCGTCTATTATGATGTTCTTCTGATCTCTTGCTTTGTCTGTCATGATAGAAGCTCCCTACATGTAGTCGTCCGAATAGTCGCCGGGCTCGCCGTCCTCCGGTGAAAACACGATGGTCCCGTCGTTTTCATCCTCTGCCTGTGCGAGATCCGAAAACGGCACCGTATAGCTGTCGAGCTCATAATCCAGCGCATTTTCAAAATCATAGCTGTACTTTTCGCCGCCCAGTTTTTCCACGCGCGACGCTGTGATCGCATCTCTGACGCTGTGGTAAAGAGGCGCGCCTCCGCCGTCAGGGGTCAGCTCGACTTCGGAGTCCTGGGAGTACCAGTTCCTGAACTTGTGGAATTCATCTGTAAATCTTCGCAGGTCGCTGTCATCCTCGGCTCCTGCTATGAGTCCCGTGAGGCTGAGCTTTATCTGATGCAGCAGTGAAAAGATCTCTCCTGAATTGTCCGGAAGTCCGTCAAGTATATCCTCAAAATAATCGTTGAGGAGCTCTTCTATCATAGTCTTGTCAGCTTCCTCAAAAAGCCTGTACATAGCTTCCATCTCGATGTATTCCTCGCTCTCGATCATGTCTGCCATCGCTTCAAAGTATTCAAGTTCGCTCCCGTCCTCGAGATCGAGGTATTCTATAAGTTCTTCGTAATTCATATAAATCGCTCTCCGTTTTCCAAATCAAAATTAAGGAATTTCACCTTCCTGCCTTCGCTTTCCCCCTCGAAAATATGGTCGATCATGTTGATGAAGTTTTCCGAAAGGTCGCTGGCGTAGAACACATTTTCAAAGGATGAATCCTTCGCAAGCATGTCTCTCTCTCCAAGTATTTTTGCTATTGTATCGACGATTATACTGGAAGGATTTATTATATCCAGCTGCGGATATATCCGTTCTATGTTCCTGCTGATCAGAGGATAGTGCGTGCATCCCAGTACCACCGTGTCGAGTCTGTTGCCGTACACGAAATCATCCATGTAATATTTTATGGTCAGATCCATGATGTCGTTTTCGATTATCCCTTCTTCTATCAGAGGCACGAATGCCGGGCACGATGTCTCGAAAATATTTATGCTGTCGTTATATCTGCTGATACACTCCTCGTAGGCTCTGCTGGCGATCGTGACCTTCGTTCCTATTATGCCCACCCGGCTGTCCGCATTGCCGTGTTCTGCGATGCTCTTCGCAGCAGGGTCGATTATGCCGAGTATCGGGATCTGAGGAAATTTTCGTCTCAGATCCTCAAGACATGTGGAGCTTACCGTGTTGCAGGCGATGACTATCATCTTCACATTGCTTTTTACGAGGAAATCTGCGATTTCCATAGAGAAATTCTTTATAGTCGAGATCGCTTTCGATCCGTATGGAGTCCTTGCAGTATCCCCGAAGTAAATCATTTTTTCATCAGGCAGCTTTTTCATGAGGTGCGGTATGCATGTCAGTCCTCCGAGCCCCGAATCAAAAAAACCTATGGGTCTGTTATCCATTGAAGTATATCTCCTCTCGTTTACTGCATACTATCTATTGCGATAATATATGTATCTAAACATTTATTAAATGTCGATAATGCTGAGTTTGCATGTTATAATAGTTTCATTGATTTATATCGGCTTCGCCGCAAGGTGGAAACTATTGAAGCAGACTGCGACAAGCTTGTCTGCTATAATAATTCCATTGCTTCATATCGGCTTTGCCGTAAAATCAAATTTATTGGAACATGCCGGGACATGCTGATGTCCATATCAGCTTATTATATAATATTACTTTTACAAAGTAAATTGCAACGGAGGTAAAAAAATGAATTCGAATGAACTGAAGACCAGAGATCAGATAGATAAAAAGTACAAGTGGAACATCGAAGCGATGATCTCAGATGACTCTGCTGTCGACGGCGATCTCGACAGGATCGCGGAACGTGCCGAAGAATACAACAGGACTTACAGCGGAAAGCTTGCGGAAAGCGCTGCAGGTCTCCTGAAAGCACACAAGGACCGCGATGCTATATGGATGGATCTCGAAAGGATATTCGTATACGCGCGCATGCGCCGCGATGAAAACAACGCAGACAGCAAATACCAGGCTATGACCAGCCGATGCGGCGCCGTTATCGCAAAAGTTTCCGCAGCGATGGCATTTTTCACACCGGAACTGCTCGCTTCACCTGAAGAAACTATCCTCGGCTATATAGACCAGGAACCGGGATTAAAAGAATACGAATTCGCCATCAGAGACACGCTCCGTCAGAAAGCGCACGTGCTTTCCGAAGCAGAGGAAAACATCCTCGCACAGATGAGCGAAGTCACAGGTGCGACAAACGACATATTCACCATGCTCAACAATGCCGACATCAAATTCGGCACAGTGACCGGCGAAGACGGCCAGCCTGTCGAAGTCACTCACGGCAGCTACATCAAACTCATGGAAAGCCATGACAGAGATGTGAGAAAAGCGGCATACAACGCTATGTACGACTCTTATAAAGAACTCATAAACACTATCGCATCATGCTATAACTACAACACCAAGACCGATGTGGTCGGCTCCAGGATCAGAAAATACGAGTCAGCCAGAGCTGCTGCACTTTCCGGAGACAATATACCCGGCGAAGTATACGACAACCTCGTTGCAGTAGTCAACGAATACCTGCCTGTGCTCCACAGATACGTGGCACTCCGCAAGAAAATGCTCGGTCTTGACAAAATGTACATGTACGACATGTACGTGCCGCTCATCGAGCTCCCTAAAAACGACATTCCTTATGAAAAAGCACTCGACATGATGCGAACAGCCCTCGCCCCTCTCGGCAGCGAGTACATTTCCAAGATGAACGAAGGTATCTCGCAGGGCTGGATAGACGTGTACGAAAACAGAGGAAAGACGAGCGGAGCATACAGCTTCGGCAGCTATGACAGCTACCCTTACATCCTCCTGAACTATACTGACACGCTCAAGGATGTATTCACGATAATCCACGAAATGGGTCACTCGATGCATTCGCGCTACACCAGAGACAACCAGCCGTACATCTACGGAAGCCACTCCATATTCACCGCAGAAGTGGCGTCGACGGTCAACGAATCGCTGCTGATGAAGCATCTGCTCAACAATGAGACCGACACAGAGATGCGAAAATATCTGCTCAATCTCTATCTCGAGGAATTCAGGACCACGCTGTTCAGACAGACGATGTTCGCAGAATTCGAGGATATGACTCACAAGGCGATCGAAGATGGACAGGTGCTGACGGCAGAAGGCATGTGCGAACAGTATGAAGCGCTCAATGCCAGGTACTACGGCGATGCAGTAGAAAAAGACGACACCATAAAATATGAATGGGCCCGCATACCGCACTTTTACAATGCATTCTACGTTTATAAATACGCTACCGGATATTCCGCAGCGACGGCTATCTCTAACAGGATCCTGACCGAAGGAGAGCCTGCGAGAGACGCATACATCGAATTTCTGAAGACAGGCGAGTCAGACTACCCTATCGAGCTTTTAAAGATCGCAGGCGTCGATATGAGCAGTCCTGAGCCTGTAAGAAAAGCTATGCAGACCTTTGAAAGCCTGCTGGACGAATTCGAAAAACTGATATAGAACTTATTGGGTCCATTGAAGGATCCCGGATCGTACTAACATGGACTTAAGATAAAATGCCGGGAAGGATCAGCTTTATGAAGAAAAAACACATCAACATTTTTACAAACGGGACAGATTTGTCACTGGAAACACAGACGATCCTCACAAAAAAACTCGTTGACAGAGGATATACGGTGACGGAAGAGTATTCAGGCGACAAAACAGAACTGATAATCTGCATAGGCGGCGACGGCGCACTGCTCAAAGCGGTGCACTCCTGCAGCTTCCCTGAGTGCCCCATCATAGGTATAAATACCGGGCACCTCGGATTTTTCCAGGAAATATCGCTCGACAGCATCGACCGGTTCATTTCAGACTACGAAGACAGGCAGTACTCCATACAGGAGCTGAGCACCGTAAAGGCCGTAGTCACAAAAAATGACGGCTCGGAGCACACGCATATCGGCCTCAACGAGATCGTTATAAGGGGCAGACAGTCGTACTCCGTGCATCTCGATATTTCCATCGGCGGCAAGCCTATCGAGCGCTTCAGCGGAGACGGCATACTGATCGCAACGTCGGCCGGGAGCACAGCATACAACTACTCGCTCGGAGGATCCATCGTAGATCCGCGGCTCAAACTGCTTCAGGTCACACCTATAGCACCGATGAACACTACGGCATACCGTTCGTTCACATCGAGCATCCTTCTCCCTGCCGAGCTGTCACTGGGAGTCGTTCCCGAAAGCAGCGACAGCAGGATATTCATCACGAACGACGGTTTCCAGACAAGCTACTCCGACATACGCGACATACAGGTGATGATATCGGAAACATCGGTACAGCTGATGCGGTTCAAGAACTACGATTTCTGGGACAAGGTCAAGAGCAAGTTCCTGTAGCTGCAGAAAGCCAGAACAGCCGCGCTACCGTCCATCGATCACCCCGGACCTGCTGCACAGGCCATCATCCGCACCGGTCACCACGGTCATCTATCAGCTGTAGAACCCGCTGCGGCTGCATGAAAGACTTACAAAATTGAAAGGCATACAAAGAGAATGACAGATTTTATCCATACAGTTACTTCAGAAGATGAAGGCCTGGAACTGAAAGATATAATGCGCGAGCATTTCGATTTTTCCTCCAGGCTGAGAAATAAAATAAAACGCGAAAAGCTCGTGATGCTCAACGGCGTCCAGACGCCGGGCTGGATCAGGCCTGCAGCGGGAGATGTGATAAAGATCACGCTCCCCGATGAAAGGAGCAACTTCGAGCCGCAGAACATACCTCTCTATCCAGTATTCGAGGATGATGACCTGCTGATAATAAACAAGCAGCCGGGGCTCATCGTCCATCCGACCAAGGGCCACCCTTCGGGCACAGTCGCGAATGCGCTCATGTACTACATGGAGCAGACAGGCCAGTCCTTCAAGATAAGATTCGTGAACAGACTGGACATGGATACATCGGGACTCCTGGTCATCGCGAAAAACGCATACTGCCAGAACGACTACACGCATCAGATGAAGGCCAATCTCGTCAGAAAGCGCTACGTAGCGATCGTCAAAGACATCGTCGAATCGGATTCAGGCACTATCGACCTGCCGATCGGCAGACCCGATCCGGAAAACGTCAGGCGCGGAGTGATGGAAGGCGGCTCGCCGTCGGTCACCCACTACACAGTGCTGCAGCGTTTCCCTCGCATGGGCTACACACTCGTGGAGCTGATCCTTGAAACCGGGCGAACACACCAGATACGCGTACATATGTCGCACATCGGTCACCCCGTGCTCGGCGACTGGCTTTACGGAGGAGACAACGTGAACCTGATCGAAAGACAGGCGCTTCACGCCGCGACACTGACCTTTACACACCCTATAACGAAAAAGCAGCTGACACTGAACGCGCCGCTGCCCGATGACATGCAGAGCGTGCTCGACAGGCTCGTCTGATACACAGTGTGCAGCTTTGCAATTCAAAAAACACAAAGACCCTTTCGTGCGAACAGCTGCGTTATTCAGCCTTCTCGCCGAAAGGGTCTTATTTTCATCCGTTACTCTGCCATTCTGCCGGTGCATGACGCCAGTCGCATCGCCGTTACGTCGATGCACGGTACCGTGATATCTGCGCTGCATTCACGGTCCGTTCGCATTCAGTTCACGGTCCGGGCTTAGTCGAGTATCTCCTCTATCGTCTTTTTCTTGAGCTCGTCGATCAGGATATTCTGTATCCTCTCGATCTCCTGATGTACCTTGCACGGCATGCTGTCAGGGTTCCTGTTGCATTCCTCTTTCATGCAGTGAAGTATCGCAAGATCATCCTCCGTGATATTCACCACATCGTAAAGCGTCAGCTCGCTCAGCGGTCTGTTGAGATAGTACCCGCCCTGGTTGCCGCGCTCCGACTTCACCAGTCCCGCCATTTCCAGCTCTCTCAATATCTTATATGCAAAGGCTTTCGGTATCTCCTCCGCCTGGCATATCTCACGTACATTATGGACTTTACCGTCATGCAGGACACGGCATATGCGCATCGCATAATCGCTTCGTCTAGTAATAAGCATCTTTATACACACTCCAAATTCTTATTTTCAGTATTAAAGTAATAATGTAACACATTTTTCCTCTAAAAGCAATCATGCCTTTTAAAATGTGTGATATATATTTCCTGCCTGCGGATCCGCACCCGTCTTGTACTTTATCAGTTCGCTGACTGTCACGGTCTGGTATCCGTTTTCCTTAAGCCACGGTATGATCTTGTCTGTGGCATCGGCAGTCGATTCGTAGATCGAATGCATCAGGATTATCTTTCCGTCGAGGTTTGAAGCGCTGCGGACCGCGTCGAAGATCTTCTGCCCGTCGCGGTATTTCCAGTCGAGGGTATCGACAGTCCACATTACCACCGGCAGATCTGACATCTTGTTTATCGCATCATTTGTTTCCCCGTAGCTCGGTCTGAACAGCGTAGGATACACTCCCGCAACGTCTTTTATCACCGCATTCGTATCATTGAACTGCCTGGTAAGCTCTTCCGGCTTAAGACTTGTCAGCACTGGATGGTTCCACGTATGGTTTCCCAGCTCGCATCCGATCTCATACGCCGTCTTCACGTTCTGAGGGCTGCCGTACACACGGTTTCCCAGATAAAAGAAAGTCGCCACTGCTCCGTGCTTCTTAAGGCATTCCAGGATCCTGGTCTCCGCATTTCCTCCCGGCCCGTCGTCATATGTCACCGCCACCATCGGCTTTGAAGGATCGATATATCTCTCCAGCACGCTTTCCCTCAGCGTCCCTTCCAGGTCGGAAACCGATATCCCCGCCTGCACCACACCCCTTGATTTTTTCAGCACGGTGCCTTCATCGAAGTAAAATGTCACACCTTCGTCTGTGAGCGCGTATTTGCTGAAATTTCCCTCCTCAGCTGTTACATACTGCTCCCAGCCCTTTTTCAGTTCATCCTTTCCATAGTTGCGTCTGAAATATTCACTGAAATACTTCGAACAGATCTGCCTGTAGTTTTCACGAAAGATCTGCATCGGTTCAAGTGGATTTCCCGTCTTCGCAGAAAACTGATATGTATTTATGCGGGAGTCAGCTCTCTTCATGTCCTTTTCCACTTCGCTGCTGTTGTCCTCGTATATCGCCAGGCTTATCGCTCCGCTGACCGACCGATAGACACTGGATTTCAGTATCAGCGCATGCTCCAGCGGCCTGTACAGTCTCTTCTTTTCTTTTTTTCTGGCCTTTTCCACTGCCGAGGCAGTTTCTATGTACTTCTGTTTTATCTCGGATATCCGCTGTTCGCGAAAAGCTGCAACGTTCCGGTCGTCGCACGCATCATACTCGACTACATATGATATCGGGCTGGCATATTCGTATTCGACCTTTGTCTTATCAGTGACTGAAAAGTTCTGCGTTTTTTTCAGTTCCTCGTCCGCATACTGCCGGAATTCCTCTTTGTTCTGATAAACGTTGGTCGAGACATATGCCGCGATCGCTATCAGCGATGTGATCACAAGTACCGCGAGAAATATCACAAGCAGTAACATATTTCTGTTTTTTCGTCTGTTTTTTGATGTAAAGTGTCGCCGTACTCTGTTTTCCATTACTGTGTTCTTTCTCCTTGAATTTATACTATTATTATACACTTAAACAGCACTGCAGCACAACCGTTATAGCTAGTGTAAAATATTTGTAGGTCAAAAAAAGATCAATAGAAAAGAGAACTTCCTTTTGTGTTAGAATTTAAATAACCCAAAACA
>CABIWW010000017.1 GCA_902362435.1 Eubacteriaceae bacterium | reverse complement strand
TGATTTTCCGGCAGCATTGCTTCTTTTGCAACTTTGATTTTTAATCCTCTTGAATACTTTGATCGTGCCATAGTGTACCTCCGTATCGTCTCTATTATATCATCTTTTTTTCGACTCCACTTTTTGGGGTACACCTCAGTATCCGTGATCTCCGAATTTTTGAAACGAGCAAATTCAAAAATTCAGATCAAAGGAGATTACGGAAATGAAAAATACATATACAGCAACACAGCAGAAAGAACTTTTTGCAAAGGATTGTAAACTCATCAACCTCAAATACGAGTACACAGGTTATATCGGACAGGAGAAATGGGCGATTGTGTCTGAATTATCAGAGCAGGAACTGTTTGAGAAATATCCAGATGAAGTGAAGAAGTACATACCATTCGTATTGCTTTCTGTTGAGCAGGGAAAAGCGATACAGGCATACAACAGAAATGAGGATAAGTACAGAAAACGCCAGAATAACAATAGCGATGCCTTTGGATATGATGATGGAACTACTGAGAATATGCATTCAGAGGTATCCGTACCTGATTTTATAGAACAGCAGGAGATGGACGATTATTACAATCGACGAGCCGAAGAAAAGATGCGTTTATTTGTTACAGCTATGGCGAGTCTTACAGAGAAGCAGCATAAGTATTTGGTAATGCGGTATGTAGATGGAATAAGTGCAAGGGATATTGCCAAAGCAGAAGGTGTTGCACATCAGGTTGTCGACAGACATATTCTTGCAGCAAAGAAGAAGGTTGAAAAAATATTCGGAGACTTTTTCAGAAAATAGGGTGTCAAAAGCACTTTTAATTCCAAATAAGTGAGAGGGTTATTTCATTCCGGATGAAAATGACAAATTAGACGATAAGAAAAGCGAGGTTTTACATATGAAAGAAAGAATGATCAATCGTGGAGATTTATTCTATTACGATTTTGGAAACAGAGTAGGTTCCGTACAGAGTGGAGAACGTCCGGTGCTAGTGGTACAGGCAGATGATTATAAGAAAAATGCACCGACTGTGATTGTGGCTGCTGTTACAAGTGTGATTAAAAAGAGATCACGAACTTTTTGTCGTCTGCAAATACAATATCAATAATATTAAGACAATGTACGCTTTCTTGTGTCCAACCATATATTCGTGAAGTCATAAGTACTTTAAAAATATGCATTTTATCTTTTCTTATTTCTGCTCTATTTTGCAAATGTTGTCCAACTATAACAGCAACTACAGGAATTATAAATATAGCTATTAAATTCAAAATATCTTTAAGCTCCATTTTTGTTCTCCTATCTTCTCCACCTGCCATCAGCGGCAGTCCATTTTTCTTCAAATTCTTTATTTTCAACCGCTGCTATAAACGGCTCTATCAAAAATGCTTTGATAGTTTTCAGCACTGTGTTAAAATCATCGGTTTTAGTATCTATCTTTCTGCAAAATGCTTTCCATTTCTTTTGCATTGCATCATTTTCGGCAAAAGCCATAACCTGCTCAAATTGTTCTATCGTAAAGGCGTGTCCACGATTTTCAAAAGTCTTTTTAAGTGCTTTTGTCAGCGTTGCACCGTCAAAATCAAACTTATTGGCAAGATAATAAATATCATAATAATCTTTCATTCGGCTTGAAAATTCCATTAAATCGAGAATTGCATCAAGCTTTTCGGCAATTGTCGTTTCCAGCGAATATGTATTTACCGTCGGAGAAGCAAAATCGTCAAGCTGTGTAGGAATTTTTCGCTTTTCCTGCTTTGGGACAATTACATCGCCAATGCCGAAATCAATGCTGAAAGGTGTTCTTGTATTCTTGATGTGTGCAACAAGCGATGCACCGATACCGGCATATTTCTTTGCAACAGCAATGGGAGCAACATCTGTTATCTTAAATGTAACAAATTCATTTTCAGTAGGTGCTGCGATAATTTCTTCAAGCACAACTCGCAGTTGTTCAGGAGTGTTCGGCATTTGTCGAAGCAAAAAATCAACATCGACTGTAACTCTGCTGTCAAATTCGGTAAGCGAATAGATAAACAATCCGCCTTTGAGAACAAAATTTTCTGCGTATTTTGACTTTTCAAGTCTGCGCAAAAATTCTTCCTGACAAAAAAGTTGTAAGCAAAGTTGATAACTTCTTCCACTTGCTTGCGCCTTATTCTTTAATCGAGTAAGCACAGACGCTGCAATATCAGCCATTCAGCAACACCTCCATCAGTTCGGTAACCTTTTTATGCACACGCAATTTTTGGGAATAAGCAGAAAGGTTATTCAGATTCTTTTTGTCGTCTTTTACATAAGCGTTAATAGCCTTGTTAAAAATTTCGTTATCCAATCTGGAACGATATTTGAAACAATCACATATTGTTCGCTCACGGTCATATACAGGCAGATTAACCCCATTGAAGTTATCGGTGGTTTTCCCAAGTTCATACAACTCGGGCTGCATATAATAAGCTTGAATAGCAAGCGAATCGACTTTTAGCTTTGTTCTTGACATTGAACGAGGCACAGCTATTGACCATTTTCGTGGTGCAAAGTCGCTATAACCATAGTGAAACAATGCGGATTCAACACAAACTATTCCTTTTGGAATGAGTGTTGCAAGCAATTGTTCTTCTGAAGAAATATCTTGTTCGGCAAGCTGATAATATCCGTGTCGTACACGATTAAGAAAGCCTGCGTTACACAGGTTTACGACATCAACAGCTCTGATTCCGGCATCAACAAAGTCGGCAGATTTTGCAATACCATTATTGTATATAACCACTTCTTTTGCTCGCTCTTGAAGATTCACTCATTCACCCTCTTTCTTTAATAAAATTCACGCACAGAGAACACGTAATTGTGTGCTGATTTTATTATACCTGAGACAACTAAAAAAATCAATTAAATTTTAAGCACATTTTTTGAAATGTGTGCGTAAAATTAAAATACATCTTGCAAAATAAAAAGAAATCAAGTATAATATAAATTGTAAAATCAATCCGGTTGCAATGATTCCTTTCTTGCAACCATCGGTTTTATCGCACCTGATAAGAAAATGATAAATTCTCGTCGTACAGGTATGATAATATGGATTATCAAAATACTACGAAGACTACACGATACGTTTTATAAACAAAATGCGTTAAGTTTAGTCTTTCGGTAACGAGTGGGAATAGGAATTTAAGTAAATGGGCCCCGAACTTGTTGGAAATTCAACGGTTCGGGATTTTTGATTTTTTGGTTTGACGCATTATTGACGATAACAGATGATAAGGGACAGCAGCCACATTGCTGGCAAGGCGATGGGGATCAGCGCTGCGGGTTGCGGGAATTCGAGATCAAGGACTTCTGGACTCTGCTCGCTGCTCATGTAATGTTAGTTTTTCTGTCGATCAAATGATAATTCGGAAAAACATAATAGTCAAGATAAGCGCTTTTACATCACAGATACAGGGTTTCATAACGCGGAACATGTGAATGGGCAGGGATACATACGTGACTGTGAGCGACGAACGACTGTGTAACTTTAAGATTACACATAGTTGAAAACAAGTAATTGCAGTGTGTCCGGCGAACAGATGAGGTGAGTGTAACATTTAGATGACACTTGTCGATTTTTGTCGGAAATCAGGAATGGCTGAATTTCAGTGTTTTCAGAATTTTGGATAAATGGCACAGTTGTTGCTATAATAGTAGGCATACCTGTTACTTTTATGATTTGTGAAAGGAGTTTGCTAATGGATAGTACTTATGGCATCATCAGTCTGCTGCCGGTCCTGGTTACCATCGTTACAGCGATCATAACCAAGAGAGCGGTAGAGCCACTGATCTGCGGAGCTCTGGTAGGATATATCATACTGGACAAGCAGCATTTCGTAGTGGCATATCTTGATTCACTTTACGGAGAGCTTGGTGAATCAGCTTATTTTGTAGTTATTTTCGGTTTATTCGGCATCTTTATTCATTTGCTTGAAAAAGCAAATGCGACTTCAGGTTTTACAAGACTGGGACTCAAAGTTGCGAACACCAAGAAAAAAGCCGGCGTCATGGCATGGGTAATGGGGATAGTGTTCTTCCTGGACAACTACTTCAGTGTACTGGCAGCAGGTGTTTCGAACCGCAAGATCGCTGATCAGAACCATATGTCCAGAGAGATGTATGCTTTCTCGGTGAATGCTGTTGCTTGTGCGACCTGCGTTATCGTTCCGATGTCACTGTGGGGTGTGTTCATGACAGGACAGATAGAGAGCACGCTGGGACTGGGAACAGGTGCAGGGTTCAATGAACTGGTGAAATCAGTTCCATTCATGTTCTTCGCATGGGTATCACTGATATTTGTACTGCTCTATCAGCTGAGGATAATAAAGCCTTTCGGCGCTATGAAAAAGGCAGAGCTCCGTGCGGAGCAGGAAGGACTCGTCCTGCCGCCGGATCTTGCAGAACAGAATGAATCTGAAGAAGAAAGCAGGAAAGAGACAAGCGCATGGAACTTCATCATCCCTATGGCGGGTGTCATCGCAGTTGCACTTTATACACAGGAGCTCATGTACGGACTGATCCTGGGTATCGTTCTCTGCTTCGTGCTTTACATACCACAGAAGCTTCTGGGATTCACGGAAGCCTTCGACTCCATATGCAGAGGCTTCGAAGAGATGTTCGTCTGCACAGCCATCGTTATCAGTGCCTTCGTTCTTCAGAATGCCAACGATGAACTTGGTCTTGCACCTTATGTCGTAAACAGTGTTGTAGATGTGATCAGCGTACATACGCTGCCTGCGATCGCATTCGTTATACTCATGGTGCTGGGGTTCGTTACAGGAAGCTTCTGGGGAATGGCTGCAGTATGCTTCCCGATCATGCTGCCGCTGGCTCAGCAGCTGGACGCAAACATGTATCTGACTATCGGTGCAGTTATAGCCGGAGCCGCAGCAGGAAGCACCACATGCTTCTACGGCGACTCAGTGACCCTCTCCTGCAGTCTGACGAAGATACGGAATAACGACTTCCTGAAGACCGGTGTTCCTATGGCTGTACCGGCTATAATTGTCAGTATTATCATATATCTTATTGCCGGATTCGTGTTTTAGATGTTATCCTGTTCAGAGAAGGCGTCTTTCAACGCATCTCTGAACAGTTTCTGTTTTGCATATCTGAGTCAGGACAAATCGAAAAGGTGTGAGTGATATATGTATGATTATATGGAGAAATATTTTGAACAGCTTCCGGGTCTTGTCATGATCGATATGGATGGCATCGTTTTTTATGTAAATCAGCAGTGCGCTGATTATTTCCAGATCGCGAAGAAAGAGATCATAGGGAGGCATATCAGAGATGTTTTTCCGGAGACGAAGATGCTGGAAAATCTCGATAAGGACGAACCGGTGATCGTGTTTTACAATACATATATGGGAATCGGCATATCGGTGCATGTGCCGATCTATGACGGAGGCAGAAAAGCAGGTCTCATGGAATATGATGTTGTACAGCGTTCGGAAATGCTGTATGAGCTGTCGGAAGAATACAGCCGGTTCCTGGATAAGGAACTCAAGGATCTGACAAGTGAATTGAGCGATCTGGTCAGTACGAAGTATAACATAAACAATATAATAGGAGAATCACAGTGCATACAGGAACTGAAGAGAAAAATATTGACGACGGCAAGATCATCGTCCACCGTGCTGATCACAGGTGAGACCGGCACAGGCAAAGAACTGGTGGCACATGCGATCCACAACCTGAGCAGCCGGCGAAAGAAGCGTTTCATAAAGATAAATGCGGCGGCATTACCGGAATCACTGGCGGAGTCTGAATTCTTCGGATATGAGAGAGGGGCTTTTACCGGAGCCAGTAAAGAGGGACGCAAGGGTAAATTTGAACTGGCAGACAAAGGAACACTGTTCATCGATGAGATAAATCAGATGCCGATGTCCATGCAGCCCAAACTGCTGAGAGTCCTCCAGGAAATGGAGTTCGAGCGTCTTGGCAGCGAAGAGACAGTATCGGTGGATGTAAGGGTCATAGCTGCATCCAACGAGAACCTTGCTCATCTTGTAAGTCAGGGGAAATTCAGGAAGGATCTTTACTACAGACTCAACGTCATTGAGCTGAGTGTACCGCCTCTGCGTGAAAGACCGGAGGATATAGAGCTTATCGCAGGTTCAGTGATAGAGGAGATGAATGCACAGATGGGAAGCAGTGTTTCAGGCATAGACAGCAAAACTCTCGATATACTGCGACGGCGGAAATGGTACGGCAATGTGCGGGAACTGAGGAACGCAGTGGAGCGTGCCATGAATTTTTCAAGTGACAATATCCTGCACCCGGAGGATTTCGGGATAGCGAAGAAACCTGCAGGAGGCAGCATCAGCGAATGGCGGCCTGAGAACGGGAAAAGCATCATAGATCAGGCAAGAGACAGTGCCGAGAAGGAGATCATCATCAATGTGCTGGAGCACTTTGACGGGAACAAGTCCAGAGCTGCGGAGTATCTGGGCATCGCAAGACCGGTGCTGTATAAGAAGATGAAAAGGTTAGGCATAAAACAGGAATTTTAAGATCCGGGAGGTATTTGTATGAAACTTACTGTCAAAGAACAGGAACGGCTCATTATGTTCAATGTTGCCGAAGTATCGAGACGGCGATGGAAGCGCGGCGTCAAGCTGAACTATATCGAAGCCATGTCAATAATTTGTGATGAGCTTCTGGAAAGAGCCAGAGAAGGCAGGGATTCCATATACGACCTTGTGGAGCTGGGCTCCAGGATAATCACGGAAGAAGACGTCATGGAAGGGACTCAGGAGATGCTTCCTGTAATACAGCTGGAAGTGATGTTCCCTGACGGCAACAAGCTGGTTTCAGTACAGGAGCCGATCCGTCTCGAGAAGAGAGAAGACGCAGTTCCGGTATCTGAGCTGGTATCGATGAATTATTAAGGAGGGCAGATCATGAAATACCGTGTAGGAGAATTCATATTCGCAGATGATCCTGTCATCATCAATGAAGGCAGGGACACTATAGAGCTGGTGGTGAACAACACCGGAGACCGTTCCATACAGGTCTGCTCGCACTATCACTTCTTTGAAGCGAACATCGCACTGAGATTCGACAGGGAGAAAGCTTTCGGCTATCATCTGGATATACCGGCAGGCAACGCCATTCGTTTTGAACCCGGCGAAGACAGGAAGGTGACGCTGGTGCCTTACAAGGGAGATGAGAATCTCTACGGATTCATGGGGATGACCATGGGCAATGTCCATGACCCTGAAGTGAGAAAAGCAGCTGTGGAGAAGATGAACGCAAAGGTAAAGGAGAGTGAATGATATGGCAGTAACATTATCGAGACGTGAATACTGCGATATGTACGGCCCTACAGTGGGTGACAGGATACATCTGGCAGACACAGGGCTTATCGCTGAGATAGAGAAAGACTACGCCGCATCATGCTACGGAGACGAGATACTCTTTGGCGGCGGCAAGACAGACAGAGACGGCATGGGCAACATGGCAGGAAAGACCACTGACGAAGGTGTGCTGGATGTATGTGTCAGCAATGCTGTAATAATAGATCCTGTGATCGGTATCGTAAAGGGCGACATCGGCATAAAGGATGGCGTGATAGTCGGCATAGGCAAGGCGGGAAATCCTGATACTATGGATATAACGCCGGGACTCATCGTAGGCTGCGCCACAGAAGTCGTTTCGGCAGAAGGCCTTATAATAACGCCGGGAGGCATCGATGTGCACGTGCATTTCGAATCACCTGCCCAGGCATGGGAGGCTCTGAGCAACGGCATCACCACCATGCTGGGAGGCGGCAGCGGCGCCAAGACTACAAGCGTGGAGACGCCGGGACCTTACCATCTGCTACAGATGATAGAGGCTCACGAGGAACTTCCTGTCAACGCAGGTTTCCTGGGCAGAGGAAATTCCAGTCTGCCTGACGCCATCGTTGAACAGGCTCTGAACGGCGCCATAGGAATGAAGATACACGAGGATTTCGGAGCGACTCCGGAAGTTATAAGATGCTGTCTGGATGTTGCAGACAAGATGGATTTTCAGGTCCAGATACACACCGATACCCTCAATGAAGGCGGTTTCGTGGAAAGTACCATAGCAGCTTTCGGCGGACGAACGATACATACATACCACTCTGAAGGTGCAGGTGGCGGACATGCTCCTGACATCATGAGAGTAGTCGGAGAGCCTAACGTAATACCGTCATCAACGAACTGCACCAATCCGTACACTGTCAATACCATAGCAGAGCATCTGGACATGATAATGGCAGTGCACCATCTGAACCCTAAGGTGCCTGAAGATGTTGCCTTTGCAGACTCCCGTGTAAGAGGAGAGACTATAGCTGCAGAGGATGTCCTCCACGATATGGGGGCTATATCGATACACGGCTCGGATTCACAGGGAATGGGAAGAGTCGGAGAGACCGTGCTGAGAACATGGCAGATGGCTTCGAAGATGAAGAAGCAGAGAGGCCCGCTGCCTGAAGAAAAGGGAGACAACGACAATGAGAGGATACTCCGCTACATGGCCAAGTACACTGTCAATGCAGCGAAGGTCTTCGGTATAGATGAATACATAGGATCGCTCCTTCCGGGACGTCTGGCGGATTTCTGCGTATGGGATCCTGCATTCTTCGGTGCAAAGCCGTGGCTGGTGTTCAAAGGCGGTTCTGTGGCATATTCGGCGTCAGGTGATGTGAATGCAGCCATCGAAGTGGCTCAGCCGATGCTCTACAGGAAACAGTATTCGGCATGCGGCAGCGCTATGAGAAGGTTCAACAAGATATTCGTGACCCAGGCAGCCATAGACGCAGGTCTTGGAGACAAAGTGCCGTTTTCAAAGGACAAACTGCTGCCGGTGAAGAATACAAGACATCTCACCAAGGCCGACATGGTAAGGAACAGCTACTGCCCTAAGGTGGAGATCGATCCGGAGACATACAAAGTGTTCATAGACGGTGAACATATAACATGCGAGCCGGCAGAAGAAGTATGCCTGTGTCACAGATATTTCTTCAGATAGGGCTTGATTGCACAGCATGATGATTCACCCACCGGCAGATGTGGAAGGCATGCCGGTGATACACGGAGGGGAACATGATCATAGACAGGATAACAGGAAAGCTCGGCGATTATGAAAACAGCGGGCTGAGAGTCGACAGGGTGATGCTGGATCATTACGATATGGCAAAGCCGCACCAGAAACTCAGGAGCCAGGACGGCACTGTCATAGGACTGTCGCTGGAGCACGGAGAACATCTTTTCTGCGGAGCAGTGATATATGCGGATGATGAAAAGCTCATAGCTGTCGATCTGATACCGGAAGATGTACTGGACATACGTCCCTCCGGCAATATGCAGTGGGCAAAGACCGCATTCAATATAGGAAACATGCACCAGAGCGCGTACCTTTGCGAGGACAGGATACTGGTGCCATACGATCCCATCATGGAAAATCTCATAAAGAGCATCGGCGTGACGTACACGAGATGCTCCTGCAGGCTGGACGGCGAACGGGCGAACCAGATGACAGGCGGCCACAGCCATGATCACGGACATGATCACCATCACCATGAATGAAGCGGGAGACACGATATGAAGAAAGCAGACAATATATTCTATCTGATGCAGCTTGCGGGAGGGACCTTCCCCTCCGGAGGCTTCAGCCAGTCCTGGGGGCTGGAGACATATGTATCGGAAGGAAAGATATGCGACAGCAGCACATTCGGCGATTTCATGGAGGTGTACCTGGAATATACGGTGGGCAGCTGCGAGGGACCTCTGATATGCGAGGCCTACCGTCTGGCGGGAGCCGGGGATCTTACGGCCCTGAAAGAACTGGAAATGCTGAGTTGTGCGGTTAAAGTCACCGGTGAAAGCCGTGAATCGGCTCTCAGGATGGGCAAGGCTCTGCTCAGGATAGCTGCAGACATGACGGAAGACCAGCTGATAAAAGATCTGAATGATATTTACGGCAGGAGAGGCATCTCCTATCCTGTCATCTACGGTGCAGTCTGCGGGAGACTGGATACAGGGCTGGATGGTGCGGTGAGGGCATATGTGTTCAGCACTGCCAATTCACTGGTGCAGAGCGCTCTGAAGCTGATACCCCTGGGGAACACCGAAGCACAGAAGATACTGTTCGATTCCGGACAGCTGATGGAGCATGTGTCGGACATATGTATGAAGACCGGCGTTGATGAAATATCTAATTTCTGCCCGGCACTGGACATAGCCGGTATCCGGCATGAGACCCTGGGCGTGAGACTTTACATGTCGTAGAGAAACCTTCGGAAAGGAGAATGACTTATGAGAAAACCAGTTCGTATAGGGGTAGGCGGGCCTGTGGGTTCCGGTAAGACCGCACTTATAGAGAAACTGTGCAAAAGGCTGAGGGACGAATATGAGATAGCAGTCATAACAAATGATATATTCACCAAGGAGGATGCACTGATCCTGACAAGGGCGGAGGCTCTTCCGGAGGAAAGGATCATCGGCGTGGAGACCGGCGGCTGTCCTCATACAGCTGTCAGAGAGGATATTTCCATGAACCTGGACGCCATAGATATCCTGCTGGACAGATTCGATGATCTGGACATGATATTCGTTGAAAGCGGCGGTGACAATCTTGCAGCTACATTCAGCCCTGAGCTGGTGGACGGTCTGATCTTCGTGATAGACGTCGGTGAGGGCGAGAAGATCCCGAGAAAAGGCGGGCCGGGGATAACCAAGTCCGATCTGCTGGTGATAAACAAGATAGATATAGCACCGTATGTCCACAGTGACCTTGGTGTTATGGAGAGAGACACGAAGATACAGCGTGGCGACAAGCCTTTCGTTTTCACGAACCTGTTCGACGGCACCGGTCTCGATGAGGTGATACGCTGGATAAAGGAAGATGTCCTGTTCGAGGATGAGCCTCTGCAGGAATGACGGGAGGCTGATATGAACAAACCAACAGGTGAGCTGTCCCTTGTGTTCAGCAGGAAAGACAACGGCAGGACACATCTGTCAAGGCAGTATTTCAAACTTCCGCTGCAGATAATGATGCCGCACTATCAGGAAGAGGATGGTACAGCTTTCGTGTATTTCCTGAATCCGGGAGGAGGCGTGCTGCAGCATGACAGACTGCTGACGGAGGTGACCGTCGAGGACGGTGCTGATGTTTTCATAACGACGCCGTCCAGCACCAAATTCTACAGGATGGATGAAGGTCATGCGGAAGTGGAAAATATATTCTCGGTGGGAAGCGGAGCAACTCTCGAATACCTGCCGGAATACAATGTGCCTTTCGCACAGTCCAGCTCGTTCCAGGACAGTGTGTTCATGCTTAAAAATGATTCTGTACTGATCGCGTCGGATATCGTGACAGCAGGCAGGACATCCAGGAACGAAATCTTCGATTATGACATATATTCTTCGAAGACGAGGATATATATAGAAGACGAGCTTAAGCTGTATGACAGCTGCCGAATGACTCCGGGGACCATGGATCCTGCAAGGAGAGGGCTGCTGGAGGGAAAACTCAGCAGTGGCACGGTGTATGCATATGCACCGGTTATCCCTGAGGGGATATGTGGCAGACTGAATGCAGCGGAGCATGACAGTGATATAGAGGCTGCAGCCGGACTGGTGGACGGCAGGATCATAACAGTGCGTTTCACCGGTACTGATATGATAGCCATAAAGGATTTCGTATACAGCATATGGGATATCCTGCGTCGTGAGCTCATCGGCAAGGGCGCTGTACGTGTGAGGAAGTACTGATCACGTCCGCGGAAAGCAGCAGTATGATAGTAAAAGTATCGCGATCTGTGATTCGTTCACAGTTTGCGATATTTTTGTTTGATTTAAAAGGAGGCAATCTGCCGCATTACTGGCAAGAGACCGGTATCGCATCAGAGAAACACGAACAGTCTGAAACTCGTGAACAGTTATTTTGCGCAAAACTGCAGGTCACTTTACGTAAAACCCTCTTGATAGCGCATGCTCATAGTGGCATAATATACCGATAGAAAAGCCGATGCGGCAGCGCCGCATCGGCGGCAGGAGGCAGATCATCATGGAAAAGCGGGAAAGCTGCAGTATGGATATACAAAAAGCAGAAAGGGCAGATGCCTGTAATATAGAGGGGAAAAAGAAGTTTGACACGAAAGCGCTGGAAGGTGCGGAAAGTTCGAAAGATACGTCGTACATGACAAGGATACAGATGTCGGAGACGGTACTGATAGGCTCGCTGCTGGCACTGGCCGGAGGATTTCTCGATGCGTACACATACATCTGCAGAGGAGGAGTCTTTGCAAATGCGCAGACAGGAAACATCGTGCTGTTCAGCCTGCATCTCTGTCAGATGGAGTGGGAGCGTGCGCTGACATCAGCGATCCCGATCGTTGCCTTTGCAGCGGGGATAATGATGACAGAGACGGTGCGGCGCCGACAGAAAACAGCAGGCTTTCTGCACTGGAGACAGGGCATGCTTTTGCTTGAGATCGCAATAATCACGGTCGCCATGTTCATACCGCACGGACATCTGGATCCGGTCGTGAACATCATGATCGCATTCGTCTGCTCGCTCCAGGTGCACAGCTTCAGGCGCGTGCACGGACACGGAGTGGCATCGACGATGTGCACAGGAAATCTCAGAAGCGGTACGGAAGCGCTTTACTGCTATATTGAGACGAAGGATCCGTATTACAGGCATAAATACCGCTGCTACTATGGAGTCATACTGGCATTTATCGCAGGCGCAGTCGGAGGGACCGCAGCGTCAAACCATTTTCCGGAGTGGGCGCTGATCTGCCCGGTGATCATCTATATGATCACATTCGTGATAATGATAAAAGAAGACGGCGGCATGGTAGAACATTACGGCAGGAAGCAGTGAGGCAGCACCGGGAGCAGAGCCGGAACCGGACAACTGATTGTAAAGATATTGCCAATAAACGAATAGTCTGATAAAATTCTTACATCTGCAGAGCATGCAAAAGCGCAGAATGCAGGTACGCTGCGGCTTTGCAGCAGACTGCAGAAAATCCGAAAACGAAAGAAGGCTGATCATTGTAGATGAACGAAGCATTTATCATAGAAGCGTTTGACAAAAAATACGAGGAGTTCGTGATCCCGTTTCTGGAGAAATGTCTGCCGCAGTCAGGGCGGACACTCGATTTGAAGGAGCGGCACAGCCTGTATCTGGATATCGAAAAGAATTTCGCATATTTCTGGTGCATGTTCGACCGCAGTACCGGGAAAAACAAACTGATAGGCACTATAGCGGTCAGGGATCTCGGAGCAGGCAGATGCGAGCTGAAGTCCGTGTATCTTCTTGAAAAGTATCACGGGCGGGGACTCGGATACATGATGCTGCAGAAAGCTGTTTCCAAGGCGCGTGAAGCCGGTTACAGCGCGATGTATCTCGATACGATGTCGTCAAGCAGGAAAGCGATCGCTTTGTATGAAAAGGCAGGGTTCGTCATGACGGACAGGTATAACAAAAGTCCGTTCACAGATGTTTTTATGGTGATGCCGATACAGCAGAAGGCAGGAGGTGCTGCAGGATGATATACACACTGAAATACAGCTCGCCTCTGGGCGGCATAGTCGTCGCGTGCGACGGAGAAGCGCTGACAGGACTGTGGTTCGAGGGGCAGAAATACTTCGGTGATACGCTGCCGGAGCAGTATGAGGAAAAAGAAGCAGAGAAAATGCCGGTACTCGGGGAAGCGAAGCGCTGGCTGGACATTTACTTTTCAGGCAGAGATCCGGGCTTCACACCACCGCTGGCTATAGAGCATATGACAGAGTTCCGAAGGCAGGTATGTGAGATAATGCTTGAGATACCGTTCGGAGAAACTATGACATATGGACAGATCGCAAAGCACGTCGCACAGATGCGCGGGCTCGAAAGCATGTCTTCACAGGCCGTGGGCGGTGCGGTAGGTCACAATCCGGTGTCACTGATAATACCATGCCACAGAGTAGTCGGCACGAACGGAAGCCTGACGGGATATGCCGGCGGGATAGATAAGAAGACGGCGCTGCTCAGGCTCGAGGGTGCAGATATGACAGGCCTTTTTATCCCTAAAAAGGGAACAGCGCTATAGAATGAGACGAGAGGAACAAACGATGAGCGGAATGAAGAATATAAGCAAAGCAGAAGTAATGGTGCTGAAAGACCAGGTGGAATATCAGCCGGGACAGGTAGTCAGCAGAACGCTGGCACAGAATCCGGCTTTGAGCGTCACACTGTTTTCGTTTGACAAGGGCGAAGAGATCAGCACGCACGAATCGGGCGGCGACGCATTCGTCACATGTCTCGACGGAGTCGGCAGGATAACGATAGACGGCAAACCGTATGAACTCCATGAAGGCGAGTCCATCGTGATGCCTGCAAAGCATCCGCATGCCGTTTACGGTCAGGAAAAATTCAAGATGCTGCTCGTAGTGGTATTTTAGATCATTTTTATGTAAAGTCTGCAGGCTGTGGTCTGCAGAACGATAATAGACCGGCCGGCGTTTTCCGGGAACCTGAGTGTGTTCCGCGCGGAAAATGCCAGCCGGTCTTTTTTGCGGGAGACACTGGAACAAAGTCTCCCAGGGTAGATATAATAGAGTTATTTCATCATTTCAGTCAGCGCTTTGAGTGCGTCGGTCTCTTCAGTAACGTACTGTTTGTAGACCGCTTTCTGTGATTCGAGCGCTTTGCTGTATATTTCCTTTTCTGATGTAAAGTCTGCACCTTTGTCCTTCGAGAGGAGTGAAAGCGTTGCTTCATAAGTCTCTGCAAGGACAGGCATCTTGCCGCTTCCCCAGAACAGATTTCCGGGATTGGTGCTTTCCGTGTAGGTCTCCATCTCTTCAACTACGATATCACTGCTGAAGTCATAGAATCCGCATTCAAGTCCGCCGTTGAGCGATGCCGCGAGATCTAAAGCACCTGTACCGTCTTTATTCGTGAGGACGCCGTCATCGAGCGCATCTATCATGCTGCTCAGTGTCGATACGTTTTCCTGAACGATACCGTGTTTCTGAGTCACGTCAGCTGACAGATATACCCAGATGAGCTGATCCTGGATCTCCTTGAATATCTTCAGAGTCGTCTTGTTCAGCTCCTGTCCGTCAGCTCTTGCCTCCTTCATGGCAGCCTTGTCATTGTCAGCAGCGGCAGTCTCGTAACGGCTGTTGATCTCATCGATCTTCTTGTTGTATCCGACTGCGGCCTCTTTGAACCCCTCGAGAGCTTCATTGAATGCATCGACATCGACACCTGCAGCTTTTGCAGCATCTTCGTCAAGCGATTCCTTAAGATCACTGTAAGTCTGCTCGAAGTTGAGCGGCAGCGCCGGAGTCTTGTCGACCATGATCGCGAGACTTCCGTAAGTGCCGATGTTGTACTTCATCACATCTTCGTTGTAAGTCTTCTTGTTGTCCCACGCTGTGTGATAATTGTCGAGATACCAGCCGTTGCCGTAGTTGTGAAGGTTGGTGAACGTAGGTATGCCGGCGAAACGGTATGAGATATTGTCATCGTAAGTGCCGGTATCCTTTGACTGCTCGTTTGTTCCTTTCGGATATATGTCACCTTCGGCTTCCATCGCGAAACCGCTGTCTGCAACATATGTCTTCACCATGTCGCGGAGCTCAGGCACGCATCGGATCTGTGCCTGTTCTGCAGCATCTTCATATGCAGGCAGCTCGAAGTTGAATACAGCGATAGTCTTTTCCGCCCATTCCGGACGGGCTGTGTTGATCTGTTCCCATGAGCCTATGGCCCAGTCGAACTCAGTACCCGAAGCTCCCCACTCTTCAGCGCCGTGGCATACGAACAGTATGTCGTTTTCAGGCTTGTAGTCTGAGTCCAGCATTCCCTTTGCAACTGAAAGGATCAGGCCGATCGCTGCGCAGTCATCCTGGAATCCGTTGAAATACATGTCGTAGTGACCGGACATGATGATCTGCTGTGCATCGCTCTTGCCCTTGATCTTGCCGACTACATTATATGAAGTCCCCTCGTCGAGGAGCAGTTCATTGTCGACGATCAGTGTGGCAGTGGCACCGTCCTTTTCTGCTGCCTTGATAAGCGCTTCACCCTGGTTTTTGCTTACGCTCACGCAAGGGATCGAAGGCTTGGTGCAGATATCCTGGATGTTTATCGCATCGTCAGAGACCTGTGAATATCCACCTGTCGCATATGTTACGATAGCAGCTGCGCCGTGCAGGTTCGCTTCCTCGAGCGGCAGATTGATCCAGTAGTTGTTCCACTGGTCGATGCCGGCTACGACGATCTTGCCTGTGACGTCTTTTCCTTCGTAATTTGCAGCGGTGCCGTCGCCGACGTCAACGACTTCTGCCGTGATGCCGTCGGCATCAGTTCCGTACGATGCATATGAGACCGGCTCCATCTTGTCGACTCCGTTCATTTCCAGCGTCGCTCCGTTGAACTGCCATTTGTCCACAGTGAAAGGTATCTTCTCGACTTCTTCGAGACCGAGATCCTCCATCATTTCCATCAGATAGTCGGCAGTCTTCTGTTCAGCATCGCTTCCCGCATTACGGAAACCGTGTTCATTAGAGAACAGGTCTTTGTTGTATGCGAGATCGCTGGTCACGTCATAGGCGTAGTCCATATCGATGTTATCAACAAAAGCGCTGACATCGTTGCCCATAGACATCGTTTTCTTCTCTCCGCAGCCTGTCAGCACGCATGTCGCGAGCATGGCCATGACTATGAGGAGAGCCGTGATTTTATACTTATTCCCTTTTAACATATAATATCCTCCTAATTTATCAATATCAGTGCTTGTCGGTATCTGGGCAGATAATACCTCCTTTCCGAACCCAGTGATCTGACTTCAGGCAAAGCTGCACATGTGTGATGACTGTTCCCCGGATGCAGCCTTTGCCGTTACAGATGACAGGATGCGCTGACGTGCGCTACCTGCTGTCTTATGGTCTGCAGCAATATCAAAACCGATATTGCTGCATAAAAAAAATCAACGCAAAATATGCGTTGATCCTGCGAGAGCCTGTTATCTCCCGTTTTTTTCAACTTCCCGATAAAGCAAGTACATTGAAATCCCGCCCGGTGTATGTGAAAGTACCGATCAGCATTTCCACGTATGATTTTATCAAAAGAGAGAAACCTTTGTCAACACTTTTCTGAAATTTTCAAATACTCTCCCGGGTCGTGCAGCGGGAGCGACAGTGTTTCAGCCGGATATGAGGAAGCGATAAGAAGCAGTCGTGTAAAACACGACATCAGCGGGAATTTGTGTTTGAGTGGAGATGACATATTGACTTTAGAGAGGAATAGTTTTATTATCTAGTTAGTTAATGCAAACTAACGCGCGAAGAAAGCGCGAAGCAAAACAAAGTATTAATATATAGAAGGAGAAACATTATGGCAATTGTAGAATTCAAGGATGTTTCCCGCGTGTACACCAGCGGAGAACATCAGCTGCGGGCCCTCGACGGAGTGGATATGAGTATAGACGAGGGGAAATTCGTAGTGATCCTGGGGCCGAGCGGAGCGGGCAAGAGCACTATGCTCAATCTTCTCGGAGGACTGGACAGTCCGACAGAAGGCCGGATAATCGTCGGAGGCAGAGACATATCGACGCTTTCAAATGATGAACTGGCAGAATACAGAGCGGATACGGTAGGATTTGTGTTCCAGTTCTATAATCTCGTGCCGACGCTTACGGTAAAGGAAAATGTTGCACTCGTAAAGGAGATAACTAAGGACCCGCTGCCTGCGGAACAGATGCTTAAGGAAGTGGGACTGGAGGATCATCTGAACAGTTTCCCGTCGGAGCTTTCCGGCGGAGAACAGCAGAGAGTTTCCATCGCCAGAGCCCTTGCAAAGAACCCGGGGATCCTCCTGTGTGACGAGCCGACAGGCGCACTGGACTCAGAAACAGGCGTGAAAGTCCTGAAGCTGCTGCTTTCCATGGCAAGAAACTACGGCAAGACGATCGTGATCGTGACTCACAACCAGAACATTGCGAAGATGGCGGACGTTGTGATACACGTGAAAAACGGCAGGATAAAATCGTACGAGGAACAGGCTCATCCGATGAGCGCTGATGAAGTGGAGTGGTGATATGCTGTTCAGGAAATTATGGAGAACTATGGGGCTGTACAAAGCGCAGTTCATCTCGATGATACTGATGGTCGCTCTGGGAGTCGGTATCTTTGTCGGCTTCAACATGGAGTGGTACAGCATAGATAAAAATACGAGCGCTTTTTTTGAAGAGACCCACTTTGCGGATTACAGGATCGTATCGCAGCAGGGATTTTCGAAAGAGGATGTGGACAAGATAAAAGATCTTGATGAAGCGAAAACGGCGTCGAGGTTCATTTCCGTTCAGGCGGATGTAAAGGGCGAAAAGGGAAAATCCCTTGCGCTGACAGCAGTCGAGGATGAAGGGATATCGGATTTCAAGCTGATGAAGGGCGAAAAATACGATCCGGATAGCAGCGACGGGATATGGCTTTCTGACAAATATGCCGCTGCCAACGATGTGAAGATCGGCGACGAGATGACGCTTTCGTACAGAAATCTTGAGATCAGCGGCGAAGTGAAAGGGTTGATCAAGTCGTCGGAATATCTGATCTGCGTGCGCGATGAAACTCAGCTGATGCCGGATCTGGAAACCTACGGTTATGCTTATATATCACCGGCGATGTACGAGGATGCGGTCGGAATGGCTTTCTACCCTCAGATAAATGTTATATCCGACAGCGGCAGGAAAGCATTCACCGAGGCTGTCGATGATGCGCTGGGCAGGACGACGCTTATTCTGACAAAGGATGAGAACGGTTCGTATTCCGGAGCTGCCGGCGAATCTGAAGAAGGCAAAACGATGGGATCAGTACTGCCGGTGCTGTTCCTGCTGATCGCGATACTGACTATGGTCACGACGATGCACAGGCTGGCAGCTCAGGAAAAGACACAGATCGGAACGTTGAAGGCGCTCGGCTTCAAAGACAGGCGCATACTAAGACACTATACTTCGTACGCCTTCATGGTCGCAGTGGCAGGCTCGGCAGCCGGCATCGCGCTGGGATATTTCGTAGCGTGGTTCATCATGAACCCGGACGGCTCGATGGGTACATATCTGGATATGCCGGAGTGGAAGCTCTGCATGCCGTGGTTCTGCAGCGTGATCATAATAGCGCTGATCGTTCTGATGACGCTGATAGGATACCTTTCCGTGAAAAAGATGCTTCAGGGAACAGCTGCGGATGCGCTGAGACCGTATACTCCGAAGAAGATGAAGAAGCATCTCATAGAAAGGACCGCTCTCTGGGAAAAATGCGGATTCGGTACGCGATGGAACCTCAGAGACATCATGAGGCATAAGACGAGGACGCTGATGAGTATGACAGGCATCATAGGCTGCACGCTGCTGATGGTCGGATCGCTGGGAATGAGAGATACGATGGAGGGATTCCTGGATCTCTATTATACCGGCGCTTCCAACTATTCGTCATGCATACATGTAGCGGAGGATGCGACCGATGCGCAGCGGCAGGCGCTCCTCGACAGGTATGACGGGGATTACAGCTGCTCGGTGAGCGTGCAGATAGAGGACAAGGCCGTGGCACTTGACATATACAGTGTGGAAAACGACAAAGTGCGTTTCCCGGCGATAGAGGACGGCTATGAAAAGATAGGAGACAGCGGTGCATATGTATGCAAGAGACTCGCTGACGAATACGGCTTGAAAAAGGGCAGCCATATCACGGTGAGTCCGTACGGATCGGACGATGAGTACGAGCTGCGGATAGCCGGTGTGATCAGATCTGTTTCGGAAAACATCGTGATCTCGCCGGAATACGCTGACGAGCTCGGCATAGGATATTCGATCGATTCGATATATACCGCTGCAGACAAGAAAGATGTGGATAAGGACAGCAGTATCTCCAGCGTACAGTCGAAACAGTCCATCATGGATTCGTTCGATACGTTTATGGAAATAATGAACATGATGCTCGCCGTGCTCATAGTCGCAGCTGCGATACTCGGCATAGTTGTGCTTTACAATCTCGGCGTGATGAGCTATACCGAGCGGTACCGCGAGATGGCGACACTGAAAGTCGTAGGATTCAAGGACAGGGAAATAGGCAGGTTGCTGGTAAGTCAGAATATGTGGGTGACGGTTATAGGAATAATCATAGGCATACCGGCGGGAAGAGCTGTGCTGAAGTATCTGCTCGATGCGATGGCTTCCGAGTATGAAATGAGGCTGATGACAGGTGCAGGCACTTACCTGTTCAGCACCCTGATGACACTGGCAGTGTCTCTGTTTGTAAGCCTGATGATAGCGAGGAAGAACAGGAAGATAGACATGGTAGAGGCGCTGAAGGGCGCAGAATGATGGAAAGCCGCACAGTGCGGGAAGTCCTCATGGCTTCCGGGTGCAGCGGCACGCTGTGCCGGATCGCGTGCAGAACCCGATAATATGATGTTTCGTTTTTGGCCTGATTGAGTTATAATGCAGTATATGAACAGGAGATTGCGAAATACGATTCTGATCGTTGTGATGCTTTTCGGGACTCTGTTTTCTCTGCTTTCGATGCTGAGTATAAACTCATACGGAAACGCACTGCGCGAGGCTATAATCGGAGAGATAACAAATGAGACGGCGAACAGTGCGAACCAGATGAGTTCAGTACTGGAAAACGCGGAAGGAACGGTAAATGCGATGAGTGCAGCCGTGACCAGTACTTTTGATATGGAAAAATACCGGGCGGACCCGAAGTACGTAGATCAGTACATAAAAAGGTTCGACCCGGTTTTGTACAATTCGATAAAAGATCTGCAGAATACGGTGGGGCTGTTCTTCACATTCGACGTGGACCTCGTAGGGCAGAAGGAAGGGTATGAGATATGGTATGTCTATGACGAGAACGGAAACATCTCTTTTCTGGATGCGGCAGCAAACGGCAAGTATCTGGAGGCCTTTACAGAATATGATGCGGAATATATGGAATTTTATTTCGATGCTGTGAATAATCCGGGGAAAGGTGTATGGGTCGGGCCGATATACGATCCTGATATCGACGAGCAGATCCTTACGTATTCCAGAGCCGTGTTCGAAGGCGATACGCTGATAGGCGTGATGGGAATAGATATCAATACGGAGAACACGATAGACATGGTGATGAGCACGGATCTCGAAAGCAAGGGCGACATCGCACTTTTCAACAAGGATGGAAAATCTATAGTGGACTCGTTTGACGAATACGATAAACTGCTGAAGATCGAGCTCAATGAAATGGCGGCGGAGGAGGATTCACCGCTCAAGAGAGAAGAAAAGGGCGCAGTGACGCGCAGCGTCGGCGGCGAGGATATGCTGATAAGCTGGTCGAGGCTGAGCAATGACTGGATACTGGTGGTATCGAACGTGGAAAGCACGATATTTGCTCCCGTTACTCTTGTAAAGGTGCTGATCATCACGCTTTCGATATGTCTGTTTATCATGCTGACAGCAGGGATATATCTTATCCTTAGAAGATATGACTACCCGATGCGCGAGGCTTTGCATCTCCTGAAGCTGATGGATCTTGAAAACAGCATACCGGAGGAGGACAGACGGGAGATAGAGGATGAAGACGACATGGCGCGTCTTGTAAAGAAGCACATTTCACTGCAGCGAAACAAGGATATCATGATCGCCAATCAGTCGAGACTTGCTCAGACCGGAAAATACATGACGAACGTTGCGCACCAGTGGAAGCAGCCGCTAAACAACATCAATCTGATAATGGGAAATCTGTCGGATGACTATATGCATGGAGAACTGACTGCAGGTGTACTTCGTGATTATGTAGAGAAGACGCAGAAGATCACGAGGATGATGTCCGAGACGATCGACAGCTTCAACAAATATCTGAAGCCTGAGGACGGGCCGAGCATGTTTTCACCGGTGACGGTGATCGATGCGGCGCTCCAGCTGATGACTGACCCGCTGCGAAGGAACAATATAAACGTTGAAACGGAAGCGGACTGTGGGCTGACTATACCGGGATATCCGAATGCGTTTTATCATGTCATACTCAATGTAATGACGAATGCGATAGATGCTTCATGCCTCATACCGCAGGATGAAAGGCTGATACGTATCTCGGTGTACAGTACGGCGGGAGAAGCACAGGATACCTCACGGGAAGCTTCGCGTGAAAAAGCCGGCGCGGCGACAGTGATAATGATATACAACCGCGGACCGCAGCTTTCCGAAAACGTGCAGAAAAATCTGTTCACGTCGTACTTCACGACAAAGGGCGAAAACGGCACGGGACTGGGGCTGCCGATATCGAAAGACATACTGGAGAAAAGCATGGGCGGCAGCATTTCGCTGAATAATGCGGACGGCGGAGTGGCATGCGTGATCGTGCTGCCGCTGTCATGCGGCGCGGAACTCGGAGATACAGAGGAGGCTGACGATGGAAAACATGGAATATCTTAAAACGCTGACGGTCCTTTATGCAGAGGACGAACCGGAGACAAGGTCGGAGCTCAAAAAATTCCTGTCAAGGCGTGTCGCGAATGTGATCACGGCTGCCGACGGGACGACCGCGCTCGAGAAGCTCGGCAGGACCGAGCCTGATATCGTCGTCGCTGATCTGATAATGCCGGGTATGGACGGTATGGAGATGATCCGGGAGATCCGGAAACGGTATCCGGCATGCAGGATAATAATAACCTCGACGGTCAGCGAAATGCAGACAGTGCTGGATTCCGTGGACGTCGGGATCGTCAAATATATATTGAAGCCGATAGAACCGCAGCAGCTCGAGGAAGCACTGCTGAAGTGCGCAGGAGAGCTGAAACAGATGCGCCCTGTGAGCGATGTGATAAGACCCGAGGAAAGAAAACTGTGGGAGACTCATATAAAGAAGGAGTTTTCGGCTGTAATAAAGAAGGCTGCAGGAAAGGGGCCGCGCGATGTGGCTGCGTTTTTTCACGAAAAACGCGTGGAGATCATCGTTTACGACGCTTTCACCGTGATGGAGCATATGCTTCTTGAGGAAAGAGGCAACGCTGTGCTCGTCGAACAGTGCAGGCGCTCGTTTTACATCATGATAAGGGACAGCCTGGTGAAGATACTGGCAGATGCGACAGGAGAGCGGTACAGGCCGGCGGCGAGCGAGATCAATACGAGAGCATGCAGCGACTGGCTGTGCTTTGAAAAGATATAGATAAAGATATTGCGGAAGGGGGCAAAAGGCAAATGGAAGATATACTGGTAAGAAAAGAAGGACACATAGCGTTCGTGACGATCGATCGTCCGAAGGTGCTGAACGCATTTCGTTCACAGACTCTCAGGGAGCTGACTGAAGCGGTTATAGAAGCAGGAAAGGATCCCGATAATTACGTGATAATACTGAACAGCTCTATAGGCAAGGCGTTCACCGCCGGCGGCGATATAAACGAGGAAAGCCAGCTGACCGAAGATACAGCTGCGGATTTTTCGAGGAGAGGGCAGGCATGCGCAATGGCGATATACAACAGCCCGATTCCGGTGATCGCGGCAGTGGACGGGTATGCGCTGGGCGGCGGTATGGAACTGATACTTGCGGCCGATATAACGATCGCTGCAAAGACTGCAAAGATCGGAGTGCCGACGATAAATCTCGGAGGCATACCGTGCTGGACCGCAACACAGCTGCTGCCGAGGATCGTGGGACCGTCGTGTGCTGCGGACATACTGCTTACGGGCAGGATGCTTAGCGCGGAGGAGTGCTACAGGCTCCATCTGGTAGAGTATCTGGCGGAAAAAGATGAGCTGATGGACAAGGCGATGGAGGTCGCATCTGTGATCGCAGATAAATCGCCTAATGCTGTAAGACTGATGCGTCAGGCGATCAAGCAGGGGCTGGAGCTGCCGCTGCAGGACGCGCTCGGACTGGAGCAGGATCTGTTCGCAGAGTGCTACAGGAGCGACGACAGGACCGAGGCGGTTGCGGCATTCCTTGAAAAGAGACCGCACAGGCCGTACAGGAATCGTGACGGGAAATAAGAGCAGGTAAAAGTAAGCGCAGATAAAGAGCAAAGAAAAAAGAGCTGATACCGGATGCATCAGTCACACATGGTGTGCTGCAGAGCCGGACAGCTCTTTTTCGCGTCATTAGTGCCATTAATGAAGGCTTTAATGATTGAGGTCTATCATGAATTTCAGTATCAGTCTCTGTAATTTTTCCTAGGGCTGTAGTGCGTGTGGAGCAGCTGATGAGCCCTGCTGCCGTTCGCCATACCGAGGAAATCCTTGTACAGTCTCTTGACTGCCGGATTGTTGTGGGATTTTCTGATATATGTGTTTCTGTCTTCCCTGTACAGGCCTTTTGCTCGCTCTTCCTTGATGTCGATCCAGTTGCGTACATCTGAGAGCTGGAGCGGCTGACCGCCTCCGTTGATGCAGCCGCCGGGACATGCCATGATCTCTACGAAGTGGAATTCTTCACCGGCTTCGATGGCATCCATCAGTTTTCGGGCATTGCCGAGTCCATGAGCCACTGCAGCACGGATGTTGAGGTCGTTGATCTTTATCGAAGCGATCTTGATGCCTTCAAGGCCGCGTATATCTTCGTATTCGAAGTTGTCCGCAGAGCTTCCTGTCAGCAGATCGGACACGGTCCTAAGTGCAGCTTCCATAACGCCGCCTGTAGTGCCGAATATCACACCTGCACCTGAGGCATTGCCGAACGGCGTATCGAAATCGCTGTCTCCGAGGTCAGGGAAATCTATACCGGAGTCATATATCATCGTAGCGAGCTCTCTCGTCGTGATGACGATATCTACATCAGCAAGTCCGTTTACCGACATTTCAGGTCTCGCAGCCTCGAATTTCTTGGCAGTGCAAGGCATCACCGATACTACAACGATATTCTCCGGATCGATGCCGTTTTTCTCAGCATAATATGTCTTCAGGATGGCGCCGAACATCTGGTGCGGTGATTTGCATGTCGACAGGTTGTCGAGCATGTCAGGATAATTGTGTTCGCAGAACTTGATCCATCCCGGTGAGCACGATGTTATCAGCGGGAGCTTGCCGCCGCCTCTTATCCTGTCGATCAGCTCGGCGCCTTCTTCCATTATCGTCAGATCGGCGCCGGTATCGGTATCGAACACCTTGTCGAATCCCAGCATCCTCAGCGCGGTCACCATCTTGCCGGTGACAGGAGTTCCGATAGGCATGTCGAAATCTTCGCCGAGCGCGACTCTTACTGCCGGAGCTGTCTGCGCTATGACATGCTTTGAAGGATCATGTATAGCTTCCCATACCTTGTCCATGTCTCTCTTTTCGCGGAGTGCGGCTACAGGACATACATTGATGCACTGCCCGCAGTTGACACAAGGCGTATTGCTCAGCGACATGTTGAATGGTGATGCCACCTGTGTATTGAAGCCTCTGTTCACAACGTCTATGACGCCGACCGTCTGCACGTTTTTGCATACGCTGACGCACCTTCTGCAAAGTATGCACTTGTTCGGATCCCTCACGATGGAGGTGCCTATATCCAGAGGCATCTTCTTGCTCTCTCCTTCAAAGCGCACTTCTCCGACTGACAGCTTGTTTGCCAGAGCCTGGAGTTCGCAGTCCATCCAGCTTCGCGAGCATGTCTGGCATCTCGCATTGTGGTTCGAAAGGATGAGCTCGAGGTTGACCTTTCTCGCTTCCATTACCTTAGGTGTGTGAGTATATACCTCCATGCCTTCTGAAACCGGATGCACACATGCAGCCTGCAGTGCACGGGCGCCCTTTACTTCAACGACGCACATCCTGCAGCAGCCGATCTCGTTGATGTTCTTGAGGTAGCAGAGCGTAGGTATGTTGATGTTCACTTCCTTTGCAGCCTCAAGTATCGTATAGTTTTCCGGAACATATAAATTAATGCCGTCTATTGTTATATTCACTTTGTTCATTTTTTACGCGACCTCCTTCATATTATGCGTTCTTGAGAATGGACTTGAACGGACATTTTTCCATACAGATGCCGCACTTGACGCATTTATCCTGATCGATAACGAATGGAGTGTTTTTGTCGCCTGAAATAGCGCCTGCAGGACAGTTCTTCTTACAGATGCTGCAGCGCTTGCAGGTGCTTTCGAAGATGATGTATCTTACCATGGACTTGCATACGCCTGCAGGACATTTCTTGTCGACAACGTGTGCCATGTATTCATCTTTGAAATATCTCATCGTGGAAAGGACAGGGTTAGGTGCTGTCTGACCGAGTCCGCAGAGGGCAGAGGCTTTGATGTTCCTGGCGAGGATCTCGAGCTTTTCGAGGTCTTCGACCTGGCCTTTTCCTTCTGTTATCCTTGTGACGATCTCAAGCATCCTCTTGGTGCCGATCCTGCACGGAGGACATTTGCCGCATGATTCATCGACTGTGAACTCCAGGAAGAACTTGGCCAGATCGACCATGCAGGTGTCTTCGTCCATTACGATCAGACCGCCTGATCCCATCATCGAGCCGAGTGCGATGAGCGAATCGTAGTCGATAGGTGTATCCAGTTCGGATGCAGGTATGCAGCCGCCTGACGGACCGCCTGTCTGTGCGGCTTTGAATTCCTTGCCGTTAGGTATGCCTCCGCCTATATCGTAGATGATCTCACGAAGAGTCGTTCCCATAGGGATCTCCACAAGACCTGTATTGTTTATCTTGCCGCCTACAGCAAAAACCTTGGTTCCCTTTGATTTTTCAGTACCGATGTTTGCGAACCATTCCGCACCCTTGAGTAGTATCATCGGTATATTTGCATATGTTTCAACATTGTTCAGTATCGTAGGCTGTCCGAACAGACCCTTGACTGCAGGGAAAGGCGGTCTTGGCTTAGGTTCGCCGCGGTGTCCTTCGACAGAAGTCATGAGTGCTGTCTCTTCACCGCATACGAAAGCGCCGGCGCCGAGTCTGACGTCGAGATTGAAATCGAAGCCTGTGCCGAATATGTCTTTGCCGAGCAGTCCGTATTCTCTGGCCTGGTTTATCGCGATCGTAAGTCTTTCAACGGCGATCGGATATTCAGCTCTGACATAGACGTAACCCTGGTTCGCTCCGATGGCATATCCGGCGATAGTCATCGCTTCGATAACTGAGTGAGGGTCGCCTTCGAGGACTGATCTGTCCATGAATGCACCGGGGTCGCCTTCATCGGCATTGCAGCAGACATATTTCTGTGCGACCTGCTGAGAAGCGGCAAAGGCCCATTTCACACCTGTAGGGAAGCCTCCGCCTCCGCGCCCTCTGAGCTGAGAATCCTTGATCGTATCTACGACGTCTTCAGGCTCCATCTTGGTGAGGACCTTTTCAAGCGCCAGATATCCGTCACGAGCTATGTATTCATCTATGTTTTCAGGGTTTATCGCACCGCAGTTCCTGAGTGCGACACGCTTCTGCTTAGAGAAAAAGTCGACATTTTCGAGCGCGTTTTCGATCTTTTCGGCCTCCTTGTCTCCGGCCAGAAGTCTCCGTACAGGAGTACCGTTCATGATGTGGCTTTCGAAGATCTCGTTCACATCTTCCGGCTGTACCAGTGTGTACATGATGTGTTCAGGGTAGAACATCATGATAGGGCCTTCTGCGCAGAGCCCGAAGCATCCTGTTTTGACGACCTTGATGTCATCTTCGAGCTGGTTTATCTTGATCAGGCTTTCCAGTCCCTCGATGATCTTCATGGAATTTGAGGACGTACATCCCGTTCCTCCGCATACCATGATGTGCATTTTTCCGCCTTCTTTAGTAGGCGATGCATCCGGATTTACACGGATCATGAGGTCGGCCTGTTTGCTTTCTCTTATTTTATTGATATCCGCAATGCTCTTTATCATCATTCCACCTCCTCAAGCTTGTCGAATCTGTCGATTATGCCGTCGACGTCATCAGGCACCAGTTTACCGAAGACTTCGTCGTTGATCGTCACTACAGGCGCCAGCCCGCATGCTCCGATGCATCGGCATGCATCGAGAGAGTATCTGCCATCTTCCGTGCATTCTCCGACGTCGATCGAAAGCCTTGTCTTGAATTTGTCAAGGATATCATTAGCGCCCTTGACATAGCATGCAGTACCCATGCATACGTTGATCTGGTACTTGCCTTTAGGATTTATGGAAAACTGTGTGTAAAAGCTTACTACGCCGTATACCTCGGCCAGAGGGATCTCCAGCTTTTCAGCGATATCTCGCTGTACTTCAAGCGGCAGGTAGCCGTATATTTCCTGCGCTTCGTGGAGTACAGGGATGAGTGCGCCCTGAGTATCTTTGTACTTTGCAATGATTTCGTCTAGTTTTGCAGCGTTTTCTTTCGCTGTGGTACACATCGTGCAACTGTTGCTCATGCAAATCTCCTTTCGTGGGTTACGTGATTCTGAAAATTGCGATTTTTGGAAACTATCCATATAATACAATTATTCTCGATATGCTGTCAATGAAAAAAGAGGGCGCTTTACTGAAAAACGTTAAAAAAATATCCAGGGATGCGGCCGGGCGCATCCCTGGAATATTGCAGATCTTTATAAAGTTTTAAAAGAAAGATGATGACGGTAATGCAGAATATTTTTCGGCGGCAAAAAACGCTACATATATATAGTCGTTTATGTGTCTGTGCGTCGTATAAGACCGGCAGGCTGCAGGCGCATCAGACTGTCCGGGCTATATCGTCTGCAGCAGCGCATGCAGATGAATAGGCAAACTGGAGATTGTATCCGCCGGTGATGCCGTCGATGTCCAGAGCTTCTCCGATGACGTAGATCCCCGGAAGCTTTTTTGCCTGCATAGTCGACAGATCGATACACGAAAGATCCACACCTCCGCTTGTGCACATGGCTTTACTGAAGCCTGACACGGAGCTGATCTCGAAAGTCTCTCCGGTCAGCTGCGCGGCAAGCCTTTTGAGCGATTCGCCGTACCGGGACGTCAGCAGCTGGCAGAAGCGCTTAGGCAGGCCGAATTCATCGGCGATGACATTGGAAAGTCTGGCACTGTTTTGATGAGCAGCTTTTTTGAGTCTGCTGAGAACCGTATCCCGGTCGAGCGGATGCAGATAGCTGATCTGTATCATGCCGCCCGGCGATGCATATTTCGATATATTAAGAACGGCAGGACCCGACAGGTCGCCGTGTGTAAAGAGCAGGCCGCCGGAGTTAGAGGCTTCTTTTCTGCCGTCTTTCCATATCGAGACTTCGGCATTTTCGAAAGATATGCCGGAAAGCTCACCGTATGGGTAGTCTTTTACCTGGACAGATGACAGCGCGGGCTTCAGTTCCGTGCATTTGAGTTCGAGGTCGCGCTTCAGGATGCGGAATATCGAGCCGTCAGATCCTGTGCGCGGATATGAGCAGCCGCCGGTCGCGATGACAAGCGTCTTCGTGTCAAAGCGCTGCTCTGATGACAGCACTGTCCAGCCATGCGCGTTTTTTTCGATCTTTTCTGCAGGCGAATCGTATTCTATGGTGAATCCGCAATCTCTGCTTCTGCGCAGCAGCATATCGAGCACATCCCGTGCGTCCATAGATGCCGGGAAGACCTTGCCGTCTTCCCGGGTGACTGCAGGTACTCCGCCGCTTTCCATAAAAACGGTCAGCGATGTGTTGCTGTAGCGGTAGAGACATTTTCTGATCCTGCCGCCGTGCCTGCCGTAGCAGTCAATGAAATCCTTGATGGAGCCGGCGTGCGTTATATTGCACTGCCCGCTGCCGCTCATCAGCAGCTTGGTGCCGGGATGTTTTGTCTTTTCCAGTATGAGGCCCCTGACAGGTCTGTCCATCGAGGCGCTGCAGAAGAGGCCTGAGGCGCCTGCGCCGATTATTATACAGTCATATATCATCATCAGTTCCTTATGTGTTCCTTTCCGGTCGTGTGTCCCCGGAGGTATCGCTGTGTGCTCGCTATGTGCTCGCTCTGTGCTGCGAAAACCCCGGGAGATCTGAAATAGTGATTACAGTATATCACATATGAGCGGGTGCGAATATGCTCGTTTGATGCAGATATATCGCATTTTATGCTGGTGGAAAACATGAATGAAATAATGTATACTGAAATAAGGAAACGGAGGAAGACGTGGGAAAAGACATAGCAGAGACGATAAAACGTGCAGACAGATTCAAAGTAATACTGATCGGAGAAGGTATCCTTGTAGGACTTTTCGCAGGCTTCGTGGTGCTGCTCTACAGAGTGGCGCTGGAGTTTGCGGGAGAGTGGATGAAAGCGATAGTGGGATTCGCGTCGCAGAATGCGCTGAGTATGGCGGTATGGTTCGCAGCTCTGGCGCTCATGGCGTGCATAGTGGCGGCGCTCATCAGGTTCGATCCTATGATAGCAGGCAGCGGGATCCCTCAGGTCGAGGGCGAGGTGGCAGGCATGCTGGAACACAAGTGGTGGCGTGTCATCATAGCAAAGTTTGCAGGAGGCTTCCTGTGCATGCTGGGCGGACTGGCGCTTGGCCGGGAAGGTCCTTCGATACAGCTTGGAGCGATGGCCGGCAAAGGCGTTTCGAAAGCGCTGGACAGGGGCAAGACAGAAGCGCATTTCCTGATAACGTGCGGGGCGAGTGCAGGTCTGGCCGCTGCTTTTCATGCGCCGCTTGCAGGGGTGATGTTTTCTCTTGAAGAAATACACAAGAATTTTTCGGTTTCAGTTCTCATTTCCGTCATGACGGCGTCACTTACGGGCGATATATTGTGCTGTGTAGTGCTGGGGACGGATTCTGTGTTCAGATTTGAGATCACAGGAGCGATCCCGCCGAGATATTACTGGATGATAGTGGTACTCGGCATCATACTCGGACTGCTGGGCGCGTTTTACAACTGGTTCACGCTGAAGGTGCAGCACCTTTACGGCAGGCTCAGGGTGCCGAACGCAGTGAAGCTGATGATACCGTTCATGTGCGCGGGGATACTTGCGTTCACGGCTCCGGAGCTTCTTGGGAACGGTTTTGATCTGATAGAACAGCTTACGACAGGGTCGCATATGATGTTAGGCACGATACTGTTCCTGCTGATCGGAAGATTCATCTTCTCTGCAGTGAGTTTCGGTCCCGGATCTCCGGGCGGGATATTTTTCCCGCTGCTGGTGATCGGAGGATTCATAGGCGGTGCGTTTTCTACAGCTTGTACTGATATTTTCGGTATCACAGACGCATATATAAACAATTTCATACTTATCGCCATGGCGGGGTATTTTGCGGCGATCGTAAGAGCTCCGCTGACGGGTATAATACTGCTCTTTGAAATGTCGGGCACGCTCAACAACATGCTGTCGCTGACGATTGTCTCGGTCGTAGCGTACATAGTCGCTACACTGCTCGGGTCGAAGCCGATATATGAGAGCCTTCTGGAAAGGTTCATGGCAGGCAGAGGTCAGGCGAACGAGCCGGTCGACGATGTGAAACAGAAGGTGCTGAGCAATTTCGTGATAAAGAAAGGGTCGGATCTGGACGGCGCACTGATAAGGGATATATCGTGGCCGGAAAGGTGTCTGCTCGTTTCGATACAGAGAGGGGCACAGGAGATAATACCGAGAGGCAGCACGCAGCTCATGTCAGGGGATATCATCGTGACGATGACTGATGAGCGCGATATGACGGAGATAAGCAGGAAAGTGGAAGAGCTTTGCGCAGGACTCTAGGGTCGCGCCGGAACGTATATGAGCCTTTTATATGCATGGATCTGAGGACCGGGAATAATAAAACTCAGCAGGACGATAATCATAAGTATATCGGATCTGTACAGGTCTGAGGATCATGAAAAAGGGGGCTTGTTTATGAATTTGCAGAAGCTTTGCGAGAGGATCGGGTATGCCGTCGTTCAGGGTGAATCCGATGTCGAGGTTTCGGATATAGTATATGATTCGCGTGAGATGAGAGAGGGGACTGTATTCGTATGTATGACGGGTGCGGTGAATGACGGTCACCGGTATATCCGGGAAGCTGTTGAAAAGAAGGCGGCAGCGATAGTCGTCGAGAAGACGGTGGAGCTGCCTGAGATCCCGGAAGGCATCACTGTGCTGCAGGTGCATTCCACGAGGAAAGCGCTGGCGCACATGTCTGCCGCATATTTCGGGTATCCCGACAGAAAGCTCACGACGATAGGAGTCACGGGAACGAAAGGCAAGACTACGACCACATACATGATAAAGAGCATCTTAGAGCAGACCGGCAGCATGGTCGGACTGATAGGAACGATCTCAATGATTGCGGGAGATGCGACAGCTCCTGCCAGGAATACTACGCCGGAGTCATATGAGCTGCAGAAGGCCATGGCGAAGATGGTCGAGGCGGGCTGTGAGTATCTGGTGATGGAGGTCTCGTCTCAGGGGCTGAAGCTTGACAGGACAGCGGGACTCCAGTTCGACTACGGAGTTTTCACGAATCTGTCGCCGGATCATATAGGACCGGCGGAGCATGCGGATTTTGAAGAGTACATGATGTGCAAAGGCAGGCTGTTCAGACAGTGCGATACGGGTGTGGTCAATATCGACGATGAGCACGTCGGGCAGGTGCTGGATGGGCATACGTGCCGGCTGGTCACCTTTTCTGCTGAAAAAGATGCTGATCTCAGGGGATATGATATGAGGTTCCTGAATGAAAACGGCAGGCTCGGCATGAGCTTCAGGACAAAGGGCATCATGAACTGCAGTGCTAAAATATATATACCGGGAATGTTTTCCGTGAGCAACGCACTCACTGCGATGGCGGTGTGCTCGGCTGTAGGGATCCCGGAGGAAGCCGTACTTAAAGGGCTGGAAAAAGTGCAGGTCAGGGGCAGAGTGGAGCCTGTGCATGTTTCGGAGGATTTCAGCATTATCATAGATTATGCGCACAATGAAGTCAGCACGAGGAGCGTGCTGGAGACTCTGCGCAGATATGAGCCCGGACGTCTGATCGCGGTGTACGGATGCGGCGGCAACCGTTCGAAGGTCAGGCGCTACGACATAGGTGAGGTCGCCGGAGAGCTGGCGGATCTCAGCATACTGACGATGGACAATCCCAGAAATGAGAAGGTGTCAGATATCGATGCGGATATAAAGGTCGGCCTTGCGCGCAGCGGCGGGCATTTCATAGAGATCGAAGACAGGAAAGAAGCACTGGCATATGCGATAACCCACGCGCTGCCAGGAGACATGATCGTGACACTGGGGAAGGGGCACGAGGACTACTTCGAGATCAACGGAGTGAAGTACCACTTCTCCGAACGCGAAGCGATAAATGAGATAGTAGACGAAGTAAAAGACGGAAAACGGAATATGGAAAATGGAGTGAGCCTGCTGTAGCAGGCTCTTTTGCTGCTCGTCTCCTTTCTTAATGAATTCTTAATCAAATGCGAAACACGCATTAATGGCAATGGCACGATGCGTATGGTATAATTCAGGAACAAGGAGGTATTTGCGGTGATACAGCTAAAAAACGTTTCAAAGTACTATTACAGCAAAGGGATGATCGCGAGCGGGATAACGAAGGTAAGCCTTACTTTCGATCTCGGCGAATTTGTTGTGATAACGGGGGAGTCCGGCAGCGGCAAATCCACGCTGCTCAATGTGATATCAGGACTCGATTCATATGAAGAAGGCGAGATGTACATAGACGGCAGAGAGACCAGCCATTATCTCGCATCCGATTTCGAGGAGTACAGAAAGAAATATATAGGCAATATATTTCAGGATTTCAATCTCGTGAACAGCTATACAGTGTATCAGAACATAGAACTGATACTGCTGATAAACGGCTATTCAAGAGACGAGATAAGGCAGAGAGTACCCGATATAATAAGCAAGGTAGGGCTCGGGGAGTATGCAAAAACAAAAGTCTCAAAGCTGTCCGGAGGACAGCGCCAGAGAGTGGCGATAGCCAGAGCTCTGGCAAAGGATACAGACATCATAGTTGCCGACGAGCCTACGGGGAATCTCGACAGCGTGTCTGCAGAAGGTATCGTGCAGCTTTTGCGCGATATAGCACACGATAAACTTGTCATAGTGGTGACACACAACTTCGAGCAGTTCGAAAAATATGCGACGAGAAAAATAAAGATGCATGACGGCAAGGTGATAGAGGATATCCGTGAAACTCCGGCAGACATGAAGAACCAGGCTATGGATCAGCCTGCAGTCCTTTCCGAAAACAGGCATGAAGGCAGAAACATCACTGTCGGCAGCAGGGTGAGGCTGGGGGTCAGGAACACCTTCAACATACTGCCTAAGTTCCTGCTGCTCCTGCTCGTGTTCGTATTTCTGGTAACGGCTGTCGCTTCGCAGTACACTACTCTCAAAAATCAGAAGGCGGAGCAGGACAAGCTCGGCTTCAACGACTATTTCCGGAATTACAGCGAAGACAGGGTGGTGCTGAAGAAAGAGGATGGGTCAGCTTTCACAGCAGAAGACCTTGCGGCTATCGCGGATACTGCGAATATCAAATCAGTAGTACAGGCAGACATCATGCTCGACGATCCGGTTTATATCGAGCAGGGAGACCTCGCATATGCCGGATATCCGAGGCCGATCAGCGAATTTCAGGGAACACTCGCGGCGGGCGTGATGCCGGAGGCAGAGAACGAAGTCATACTTGAGGCTTACGAGGAGGGGATAGATCCGTCAACTGTGGAAGATGATATACTGGGCAAAACTTTCAGGATCACTCTTGAAGAAGACAAGACGATCGATGTCACTGTGACAGGACTGGCGTATAAAGCGCAGGACGGCGGGTTTTATTACAGCAGCGGCGATCTTTACATGAGCGACCAAATGATGAACAGTCTGCTGAAGGATTCATACAGGACCATCAGTACAGTAAAGGTCCTTATAAACGGTAAAGAGCAGCAGCACCAGGAGGGGAGCCCGTTGTACAGACTTGTACCGAACAGCAATGTGCCACAGGGGAAGGCGATCGTATCGGAAGATATGAACACATTCTATGATACTGCAGATGCTGAGGGGAATTCAAAGGGCAAGACGATAAGTGTTACAGTGAAGAACATTTTTTATTCTCAATCTTTAGACCTGCAGGTTTCAAACACGTACAGCAAGAAAACGTTCGAGAAGGTGACCGGCGTGTCTGACTACGATGCAAACAACGGGACGATATATGTCAGCCAGGCAGATTATGACAATCTGTTCGGAAAAGGCAATTTCCAGACGAGCGTATACGTGAAGAATGTGAAGGAAATCGATGCGACGCTTGAAAAGCTCAGGGCGATGGGATATACGACGCTCCCGCTCAAAGACACGCTGATAAACATGTTTTCAGACATAACATCGATGATCGCGACTCCGATGGCCGTTGTCATGACAATGGCACTGTTTTTCATCGCATATTTCGTGATAAGGCTGATCCTCAAATCGCGCTCGACATATTTCAGTATACTCAGGATGCTCGGAATGGCGAAAAAGCATATCAGGAGGATCCTGGATGTGGAAATGCTGCTGACAGTGAACATCGCATATTTCATCTTTATAGGATGTGCATTCATGGTGCATTACGGCGTGATCGATGTGGAGTACATCAGGAACCTCATCGAATACATGACGGTGCGTGATTATGTGATCCTCTACGCGATACTCATGTTCATGGCATATCTCATTTCAGGCAAATTCGCAAGGAGCCTGTTCAGGAAGACTGCCATGGGAACGTTCAGGGAGGAGGAGTGATCATGCTGAGGCTTGAAAATGTAAACAAATATTTTAACAAAAACAGAAAAAACGAGATACATGTCATAAACGAAACCTCTCTTGAAATGGGGAGCACAGGCCTTGTAGCGCTGCTCGGACCGAGCGGATGCGGGAAGACCACGCTGCTCAATGTGATAGGCGGACTCGACAAGGTCAACAGCGGCAAAGTGTTCGTCAACGGACAGCGTATAACGCGGCGCTCATCCGGGAGAATAGACAAGATAAGGAATCTCAACATAGGCTATATATTCCAGAACTACAACCTGGTTGAAAATATGACTGTGTTCGAAAACGTCGCTGTTGCGCTCAGGATGGCAGGTGTCAAAGACAAGAAGGAGATCGAGGAAAAGGTCAACTACGTGCTGGAAAAGGTCGGGATGTACAGATACAGGAACCGTTATGCCGACATGCTTTCCGGCGGTGAGCGCCAGAGAGTCGGGATCGCCAGAGCCATAGTAAAAAATCCGGCTATTGTCATAGCTGATGAGCCTACGGGAAACCTCGACAGCAAGAACACACTCGAAGTAATGAATATAATAAAATCGATATCACAGGAAAAGCTAGTTATACTCGTGACACACGAGGAGTCTCTGGCTAAGTTCTATGCGTCCAGGATAATAAGGCTGCTGGACGGGCGGGTGGTTTCCGACGAGGAAAATCTGAATTCCGAAGGACTGGATTATCGCATAGAAAACAAAATATATCTGAAAGACATAAAGGATCACAAGCGAATAAACTCATCGCAGTACAGCATAGATCTTTACAATGACGACAACAGCAGCATCGGCCTGGATATCGTGATAAAGAACAGGAACATCTACATCAGGACAAAGTCTGCAGAAGACAGGATAGAGATCATAGACGACAATTCCAGTCTGGAGTTTGTGGACGATCACTACAGACACCTGACTAAAGAGGAGCAGGCTGCGAACAGCTTTGATCTGAGTCGCCTCGAAACAGACGGCGTACGCAAATACAAGTCGATAATAAATCCTGTCAGCATGTTCCGCAAAGGCTTCAAGACCGTTGCGAACTACAATGTGCTGAAAAAGATCCTGATGGTCGGCTTCCTGATATCGGCGATGTTCATGACGTATGCAGTGTCGAATATTGCGGGAGTCATGAATGTCACCGACGATGAATTTGTAAAAGAAGACAAAGCCTACCTGACGCTGGTGAGCAAGAAGACGGAGGTGCAGACTTACCAGAAATACGAAAATGACGAGTCGTTCAGCTATGTGATGCCGGGCGATTCCAGGATCGTCATGAAAATGCCGTACAGCAGCTATTTTCAGACCCGTTACGGATCTGCGCGATTCGAGGGTTCGCTTTCGGATGCAGGCAGACTGGATGAGTCAGATCTGATAGCGGGAAGGCTGCCGGAGCAGAGCAATGAGATCGTTATCGACAAGATGGTGCTTGACAGTGTCATAGACGATCAGATGAGCAAATCTGCAGGCTACGGAACACCAAAGAACTTCATAGACGGTGTGGTGCCGGTGAACAACATGCCGGACTTCGTGATAGTCGGCGTCAGCGATATGAAAAATCCGTGCATATATGCGAGTCGTGATGTTTTCATCAACCTCCTGGCCAATACAGGGTCTGCAGAAGATGGCGAACCGGTCGACAATAGCGTAGATGCCGGCGGCAGCGGACTGATAGACTACAGCCTCAAATCGTCAGATGTCACGCTGACTAAGGGAAGCTGGCCTGTAAACGACTATGAAGTCATCGTAAACGAAAAGAACAAGGAAAACATGCCGCTGAACAAAGAGATATCACAGAAGGTCAACGGGACAAAACTGAAGGTGACCGGCTACTTCAAAGATAAGAATGACAGCGATTTTATGCTCGTGAATAACAATACTGTCAAGTATGATCTGATAAGAAGCAAGGAAAATGTGACGCTGTGCCCTGTCGACAAGGAAGCCTCGCTCGAAAAGCTGAGAGCTGAAAAGGTAAACGTTAAGGACACCTATGAGGACAGCAGGCAGCAGTATATGAGCAAGATGTGGTCATCGATGCTTTCCACGCTGGTGATGGCCGGTGTGATACTGGTAATCTCTATAATCGAGATCTATCTTATAATAAGAGCTTCGTTCCTGTCACGCGTAAAGGAAGTAGGCGTGTACAGGGCGATCGGCGTCAAGAAGGGTGATATATACCGGATGTTTATGGGAGAGATATTCGCCATCACTACGATCGCCGGTATGCCGGGATTTGCGCTGATGACATTCTGCATGTACAAGATCTCGAAGATCTCGTATTTCAGCGATTCTTTTCTGGTAACGGGAACGACATCAGTCATATGCCTTGCGCTGATATACGGTATAAATCTGCTGTTCGGGCTGCTGCCGGTGATGAGAACGATGAGAAAGACGCCGGCAGCGATACTCAGCAGAACAGATGTGAACTGATCCGGAGAGCGCAGCAAAAGCTTCGGGTCGGGAACAGTCTCAGGTATTCAGATCATGTCCTCAGGATACTCCACACGCACTCGAGCAGAGTCAGTGCAAGTATGATGTTGATCGCCCTGAAATGCTTTAAATAGAATTTCTGGATAAACATCCCTGCAGCTACCCACGTGGCTGTAGCGACAGAGCCGATAGTGGCGATGAACATCTCGAAGCCGAACAGCACCCAGAACGACGTGCTGTAACCCGTGACGTAACCCGTAAGCGCAGTGATGCCGAACAGATATATCTTTACATTGACGAATTGAAGAAGGAAGCCTTTTGCAAACGAAGCAGAGGCTCCTTTTTCATCTGCGTCAGGTTTGCTTATCGCGATGTGGAAGGCGAGCCACAGTATGTAGACTGCACCGATGTATTTGATCACCATGAGCGCTTTCGGGATGATCGATCCCATGCCGAAAACGAGTATGCAGCATATCGTCTGGACTGCGTAGTAGCCGGTGAATATGCCGAGGAAAAGCGGCATGCCTTTTTTCCAGCCGTAGTTCGTGACGGTGTTGAGCGCCAGTATGTTTCCCGGGCCGGGCGTGAATGCGTTTATAACTGCGTATATGAAAAAGTTGAGTAATACATATCCGGGCATGTCGTGTCTCCTTGAAAGTCGTTGATGTTGTCTTGGTCAGCTTATGTGGTTTATATGAAAAAGTCTGAGTCTGCGTGTCTCGTGTAGTTTTCCTTCAGCATTTCAACGTGAGAGAGGAATGCTGGATCGTCGAAGTATTTCGCGTGTGCAGGGCACTGTTTGATGCAGGCCTGGCATTTCACGCAGATGCCGGTGACGAGCTTCGGGTCTTCGTGCGAGATCGATCCCATTGGACATACGTCTGCACATATACCGCAGCCATTGCAGAGCTCTTCTTTTGTTTTGGGCTTTGCCCTGAGGAAAACTGCGGGCTTGCCGTCGGTGCCAAGCGGTGTGTAGTAGCGGGTCACGGGTTCTTCACCGTTCACTGCGACTGGTGCAGGTATGCTGTCAGGGGTTATTGCAAGTGCTTTTTCGGCAGCTTTACATGCAAAGGCGCGGATATCGGCGATGTCGGCAGCATCCGGGCGCCCGGGTGCGAGCTTATCGGAAAATGCGTGTTCGCATACGACACCTGCGCCTGCGATAGTGTGGAAACCGTTGTTTTCCAGTTCGTTGCGCAGCTCGATCAGCGCGTTGTCATAGCTGCGGTTGCCGAAACATACCACCGGTATCGCGAGCGCGCCGTCAGCCTTGAAAAGCTCCTGGACGAACGGCAGGAATTTATTCGGTATGCGTCCTGCGTAGACCGGAGTGCCGAATACGACCAGCTCATCAGATGCAAAGTGCCTCGTCTCCCGGTGCGCTGCGGGAAGCGTGAAATCATCTTCACTCATCGGGACATCGAGCTTTTGTGCGATCGCTTCAGCCATTGCGCATACAGTTTTTCTGACATTTCCCGTGGGACTTATATATACAGCTGCAACTTTTGATATCTTCATAAGAAAACTCCTTTCATATATATGTCGGTCGAAGGCCGACATAAAGGTTATCCTTGCCAAAGGGTTTCATCTGTTTGTCAGCGTAGCGACATCAGGTTATACCCCCCGCGGTGTTTCATTTATTATAGCATAGGTGCATGGTGTATGGTCAGCGATAGTCGCATTTAAGACACTGTATCAATGTATAGAAATCAATGTTTTGGATAAGTTTTCCAAATATAAAAAGCCGCAGGATTTCAGCTGAAGCGGGGCCTGCGGCTGAGTTTATTAGTACGATATACAGATCGTTTATCAGTCGCTGTTACGGCACAGCTTGCCTTTGACAGCGGCTGTTATGTTTTTCAGGTCGAGTTCCATCGCAAACACCCCGATAAGCATCATAGCTGCACCGATATATGCACGCGGCAGGAGCCTTTCCCTTGCGAACACGAATGCTACTATCGCTGCAAATACCGGCTCAAGCGCAAAAATCACACCGACGTGAGATGCCGTCGTATGCTGCTGAGCGATCGCTTGAACGATGAATGCAACTCCCGTACAGAAGATCGCCAGGAAACTGATCGCACCCCACACCGGAGCCGAAGCCGGAAGGTGAGGCTCTTCAAACAGCAGCGCCAGTATAAGCATGATAACACCCGTGAACCCTAGCTGGAAAATACCCAGCTGAAAAGCATTTACTTCCTCTTTTGAAACGGCGGATTCCGTGATGAGCAGATCGGCCGCATAGGAGACTGCACACATGAGACAGAATATATCGCCCGGCGCCATCTGGAACCGCTCGTTAAGAGTCATGAGAGCGACGCCGATAAGACACATGAGGACTACGATCGCAAGCTTTTTGTCAGGCTTCTGCTTTTTTATAAAAAATGCAAGCACAGGTGTGAATACCACAGTGAGAGAACTAAGAAAACCTGAATTTGAAAGACTCGTGTATTTTACACCGAAAGTAACTCCGGTGTAAACAAACACAAGAGCAATCGAAATGATCATCGAATATTTAAGCGTAGTCCTGTTGACTGTGCGGAGCTTTGGAAATGAGACCGCTGCAGCGATCACAAATGCACCGCAGAACCTGAACATGTTGATCGTGAAAGGTCCCAGCTCCCGCAGACATATATTCATAAAAAAATATGATACTCCCCAGCACAAGGTCACCAGGACCAGCATCATATCAGCTTTGCGTTGTGTGTTCATAAATGTCGTCTCCTTCAGATGGTCTATTTATGGTTGCATCCCGGGTTCGCGTTCTTGTGGCCAAAACCGGTTGCAAAGAAATAGAATTTAGCATGTAATGATTATATAATAATGTATATGTAAAAGGCAATCTTTCGGGGTCCTAAAAAGAGCGCTCAAGGGAATCTCAAAAGCTGAAAAAGAGCTCGGAAAGGGCGCATCACAGAGAACGAAAATAGAAAAAATGGCAAATGTATAAAATTCATGCTGTTTCAAGGGATTTCGTAACAGTCGCGATCTAAAAAAATTGAATATACATATACATGTATAAAACAAGCGATGAGTGCATAAATATGCATAAAAACATTAAAAAACTGAATATCACAGCTTGACAGCAGCGCTTTGCAAGGTCAGCAGAGTAGGATTGAAATCCATTTACGAAAGCAGTAGAAATCAGATCAAAAAAGTACAATGAACTGTTACGGAAACCCCTGTTTTGAGATGATTTTTATACATTTCGCATTTTGGAAAAAGCGCAGCGCTAAAAATTCAAGTGCATAATGGATGAATATAAAAATCTCAGAAGCAAAAGCCACTGAGATTTTTATTTTGGTACTCCCTAGGGGAGTCGAACCCCTGATTCCGCCGTGAGAGGGCGACGTCTTGACCACTTGACCAAGAGAGCATATTTGATTTACGAATGAAAGTATACCACAGCGCGTAGTAAAAGTCAAAAGTCTTTTGATCACTAAGTAAATATTTTTGTCCGGGCATTATTACAGCATTAAACATTAATGTCAGGATCAGATATTTCAACCTTTTTTTCTACATTATAATGCAGTGGATTTTTTCCGGCAGCATGCATGGAGCATCAGTGATCTTTATGGGTTTTTATCTCTGCTTCAACCGGCGCAAAGTGCAGACATAATGACATAAAATGTGGGAAATAATCGCAGGTTTCAAAATATATGTTTCGACGCAGGATCTCTGTATGGTAAAATAAAAAAGACCGTCAGCGGTACGCAATGTCATTAAGTTAAGCGACATTGGACCGGGCGTTTCTTAAAACAACAAGACAGAGTATATCTCAAAAAGGTATGCTCTGTTGTTTT
>CABIWW010000016.1 GCA_902362435.1 Eubacteriaceae bacterium | reverse complement strand
AAAAAAAAACAACAGAGCATACCTTTTTGAGATATACTCTGTCTTGTTGTTTTAAGAAACGCCCGGTCCAATGTCGCTTAACTTAATGACATTGGCACGTAACTGCCGCCTTCTCTGTTTCATATTTATCTGATTATGTTTTTCACTACACCATCGGATATCAGCGTCGGTCCGCCGAGAACCGCAGCTTTCTTTATACCTGCGCTCTTCGCATAAGCCACCGCATCGCTGTACCCACTGTTGTCTGTCAGTATCAGCGGAGCTTTTATGGAAAGCGCCAGCGGTCCGCCTGCAAGGCCGTCAGGGAAGTTCATGGCATATGCCAGTACTGCACTGTCACTGCCATCAGTGAAGAACTTCTCCGCTACCGCCACCGACGTCAGGTATCTGTTCTGTCCGGCTACACGCTCACACTTATCGTCCTGATCATATTTCTTCAGCTGTGTTCCGATCTTATCGCTTACTACGCCTGTTCCGCCTATCAGATAGATATCATTTATCTTCATGCTGCCTAAGTATTTCTTCTGAGTGTCATCCACTCCGCTGCCTGCAACGAGCAGTATCGGTTTGCCGACTGCTGACGCCGACAGGCTGTCTGCAAAGCCCTCGCCTGTGCACACGAGCAGATCTTCCTTATCCACGCCTGCAGCTTTTAGTATCGCTATATTGGTCTCGTATCTCGTCTGACCGCCGAGTCGTTCTACTTTGAAATCTCCCAGACTCTTTTCGAATCTTGAGGTCACTACACCCGTTCCGCCAAGCAGATATACTGTACCGCCTTTCTTCAGGTTCTTGTTTATGTACTGCTTGACATCAGCTTCGGTATTCGCATCCTTGCCGACCAGCATCACAGGAGCATCCTTCACCTTTGCCAGATAACTGCCTGCCAGCGCGTCCGGATAGTCAGCTCCGCTTGCTACTATGATATTATCGAACTTGTCAACTCCAAGACTCTTCTTCAGAGCATCGGCAGCGGCAGTCGAAGTGGCGTAACGGTTGTCGCCTGCGATCCTGATCATGCTTTTACCACCTGATACTTTATCAAAGGCATCTGATGAACCACTATCTTTCTTATATATTTTAAAGTTCTTTATCACAGTTCCTGTATATGACCCCTGACCGCTTATAGTGACCGTTGCCTGTCCAACTTTCCTGTTATTCTCATACTTCAGAATATAGTCGACTCCTTCTGTCAGAATTTTATCACCATCAGTTATAACGATATCCTGCTCTATATCACTGCCGGTATATTCTTTATCAGCAATCCCTGTAATCTTCAGCGTGCTTATATCAGTCTCTTCCTGTGCACCTTTCTGCCATACAGTCACCTTGTATTTCTGAGTGTTTTTTCCATTTGCAGAAGTCACGGTGAATTCCAGTGTATCACTTGTCTTGTTATATGCCTCTGGGCGCTTGTAGATATCCGGCTCCCATATCAGGGATGTATTGCCTTTATCATCCACAGTTGCAAAGTTCCTGGTTTCTGCATACAAATTGAATCTGACATCTTTTGCTGACTTGTTGACCGGTGCCGTAACATGTGCTCCAGCTTCAGTCTTGGCTGCTTCGATATCCACAGGTACATACTGATCTTCTTCGGTCATATAAATATCACCATATAAAAGCTGCAGTGCTTCAAGCTCGGTACTGCTGCCATCTCTGTCTTTTACAATAGTGATCTTGTATTTCTGAGTGTTCTTTCCATTTGCAGAAGTCACGGTGAATTCGACCGTACATTTTCCATTGCCGTCCAGATCATAGCTTTCCTCCAGCCCGGAAACTTCTGCAAAGTTTTCCGGATCATTAAGCCCGGTCAATATGCTGCCGCAGCGTTCTTTATCATAATAGTACGGCAGCACGATCTCTGCACCTTTGCTCGTCATCGCTGCCTCTAAATCCACGGATAATGCATCATACAGTTTATCTCCGGTTTCATCATACGACTCACCATCCCAGAACAGGAACGCCAGATCATTCAACTCTGTGCTGCTGCCATCACTTTCAGTAAAATTCAGCACAAAATCATGCTCTGTGCCGTCAGAATCCCTGAATACATATTTTTTCTGAAGTGAATTCCTGAGATCTGCACTGATATCTTTTTTACCGACCATACTATACCCGTCACCGACGTTTATGCCGGCGCCTTCAAAATTCAACTCCCAGAATATATTAACTTTCCAGCCCTTATCCAGTACTCCATATGGCAGTTCTACCTCAGCTCCATTTTCTGATACTGCCTCAGATATCATCACAGGTATCGCTATCATTCGCGTCGGATAACCTGATTCATCCACAGACTCCGGATCTGCCAGCTGGATGCCTACTATGCCTTCGAAGTCTATTGTCCGCAATGCATCATCTCTTTCAACTACACTTATGATGTATGTCTGCTTTTCTGTTTTATCGATAGACTCCGACTCTACTGAACAGTACCACACACCATCTTCAAATACTGTAATATCCTTTTCAAATGAGCTTCCATCAGGATAATAGCCTTCGAGTTTGATTCCTTTTTCACGGTCATATGAAGACGGCAAAGTTAAAGAGATACCTTTGCCGATATTAACACTAAAATCTGCGATTTCTGTATTTGAAACTTTATCAAAATAACTGATCTTGCAACCGTATGGCACTGGGTCATTATTCTTTTTCCAGAAAGCATACAGCTGATCTGTATCTTTGCTGACATAACTACCTGGCATAGGCGCACCCACATAATATGCCCATCCAAGGAAGGCATATCCCTCTCGCTCAGGCTCAGGAAAATCAGCAGTCTCCATCATACCCGTATCATCTGTAAATGATACGTCATATTCTTTGATTTCCTCACCTGTGTCCTTAAACGTTCCTCCAGCTGCATTTAAAGTAATAGTTTTAATTTCACCATAGGAAATGTTCGTATTTGCACTGATGCATATAGCGCTGATCAATACAAACGCAAATAGTATCCGCACTCCTCTTCTCATCATACTATGCATTGCATACCTCCCTGTAAATACAGACTTGATTCAGATATTCTAAATCATTCTCATTATACCATTAAAGAAAGGAAAAACAACCATATAAGCAATATTTACATGATTATTTTTACTATTTTGAACATTATTACTTTTTAATTGATGATTGCTTTTGTAACGGTCAGCAAAATATATACTTCTTTAATCAAAAAACAACCGCACAAGTATCGTCCCTGCACAGTTGCTTTCATTCATCATTTCTTATTGATTATTTCTTATTTACTTCAACAACATTTTTCTTACGCTTTACTAAAAAATCCAAAGCTAATCTGCATATCTCACACAGTTCGGTCTTAAAGTAAACTGCTACAGCTATAAGTATGACAGCATTGATAGCATATATCAGCCATCCATCTATCAGTACGTTAAGTGCACTTGACACTATCAGCACTGCGGTCACGAATATATATGCACCTAGCGGAAAGCTAAACCATATTTTCCTTGATATCACTGTCCTTACCCAGAAAAATACAGCATATGCGAGGCCTGTCGCTATCGATGCTCCTACCGCTCCCCATACGGGTATCAGCATCCAGTTCAGGGCGATATTCACTATTGATGAAACAACTGATACAACTATCAGGTTCATTGTCTTCTCCTTGAAATATATGCCCATTACCGTAACTTCTGATATAGTGTACATGATCGGATACATCATCAGGAACGGTGCGATCTTTACTGCTTCTGAATACTCATCGGACAGTATCATGAATATCACATCTTTTACCAGCAGTACACACACGAATATCGCAGTCATTATGAATGCAACGATGCGTCCGGCTTTCACAAAATTATTTTTTTCAACATTTTCATTATTCCACTGATGCGCTACAGGTACCCAGAAACTCGTAAAACATGCCTGTATTATACCGATTATATTAGCAACTTTAAAAGCGACTTCATACATTCCCAGCTCTGAATAATCACAGAATCCTCTGAGCATGACCTTGTCCATACCGCTAAGTGCCCATCCGATTATCATGGTCGGCACTATAGGCAGTCCAAACCTGACAAGTCTCTTCATTTCGCGTCTGTCAAGCAGTGAAAATCTTATCCTGAAACGACTTTTTTCTATAAACAGGATCACGCCTGTATATATCAGCTGCGCAAGTGTCGTCCCTATCACTATGGCTCTGAAGCTCCTCTCGTATCCAACAAGCAGCAGTACCATACATACAAGAGTAAGCGCCTTCAGCAGTATCGACATCATAGAATAAAGCAGTCCTTTTTGCTGCATCCTTATATCCATCAGCGCAAACTTTTCTGCAGCAAGCCCCGGGAGTATCACCATCAATGCATATATACACAGCATTTCGCTATCTGTATCAAACAGCAAAACAGACACATCTTTTCTAAATATGAATATCACGATGTCTATCAGTGTGACCAGTACTATTGAAGGCAGCATCGCATTCGTAAGCAGCTTTATCTTGTCCTCTGATTCATAATATCTCTTCGTATATGCATGATCCATCCCGAGAAACACGAACATCTGAAGGATAGATATCGCCAGTGTGAACATGCTTGCTCTTCCGTATTCATCCGGTGTTATAAAATACGTGATGACCGGCACTGTAATAAACCCTAATACCGCTCCTATTATCGGTCCTACTGAAAACTGTCCTAATTTTTTTATTAAACCTTCCAATTTATTATCCTCTGTAATCTATGTTCCACTTCTCTAACATCTTCATGGCTCTCACATTGTCATTTCAGGCAAAACTCATGCTACACATATTGCAGTCTTTTCAGTCAGCATTATCCGGTATATCGTCGCTGGAATTTTTATCTCCTTTTGTCAAACATATATATATATCGCTTAGCTGTCTTGCAATAGCATTTGGAGAAAAATTGTTTTCAGCATATCTGGAAATTTCCATAGAAGAATAATTTTTATACTGCGCAGCCATAGACTGCATAGCTGATTTGATATCATCTTTATCATCTTCAACAATGCATCCGCATTTTTCATTTACAAAGCTTTCTGGACCACCTGATCTGCATGATATTACGGGAAGCCCACATGCCATAGCTTCTATATATGCCACCCCAAAAGTTTCTTTTCTTGACAAAAGAACAAACGCATTCGAATGTTTATATTCTTTTGCCAGCTCATACCTAGGCCGGTTTCTCATTAAAAACACGTTGCTTTCCAATTCCAGATCATGAATCAATTCATTTAGCCTTTTATATTCTGGTCCATCACCAAATATTTTTAAAATATAATTAGGATCGTTGTTAAATGCAAGTTTAAATACTTTAATTAACAAGTCCATTCTTTTATTAGTTGTCAGATTTCCTGCACTAACGAAAACAAAAGGTTTACCCTCTATATTTTCCCTGTCATGCATATTAAAAATACTGTTATCAAACACATTGTAAACAGTCCTGCACTTTACATCAAAGTTATCCATAATTGTTTCTGAAAGGCTTTCACTGACTGCAATCAGAGCATCAGCATTTTTATATGTGAACTCACACTCCTCAATGATGCGCTTCTTTAAATATATCCTTTTATTGTGAACAAGACTTGAATGCTCTGTTACAACAACAGGTACGCTTCCTTTTAGACTTCTTTTACCTTTTACCGCAATATATGATTCCTCTAGAAAATGTGAATGTATGATATCAAACCTGCCATATTCCTTTGTCAGGCGCTTAAATCCATCTATAAAACACATTTCCTCGATCACAGCTGAATACTTTCTAGGAATAGTACTTACCGGAAAACTATACTGTAATATATGAATACCTCTATGATTATGCTTCCTGATCCCAAGCTTCCTCTTTCTTCTAATAGACCTCATATCTAATGCTAAAACCACAACATCATGCCCAAAACCGGACAATGCCAAAGCCTGATCAAATGCGAAACTAGAATCATAATTATCTATAAGGTTACCCGTTACAATACAAATCTTCATAAGTCATCAAGAAATTCTTCTTTACCTCCCCATCCATATTTTATCTGCTTATTATCTTTCTTAATAAAATCGACAATTTATCGATTTTATATTCATCATGCTGATGAATCTGAGATGCCATTATAGCCTCAAACTCATCATCCGAAATACCCATTTTCTCCTTTATGATAGCTATATACTCACGCATCAACTCTTCATCCACGATTGGTTTTTCGATTTCTTTAAGAGCCTCTTCTCTTGTCATCTGTCCTGATACGATCATGCTTGACAGATGTGAGGTTCTTTTATCTACCCCAAACTTGTTCGGCAACCAATACAACTGCAAAAAAGCAGTTAAAACATTCTCCAAATGCTTTCTGCCATAATATTTAAAATCACAAAACTCTTTTAAATCTAATAAAGCTTGCTCTCTATTATAATTTATATAGTTTAATGGTCTAAGGTTGACTAATTTCCCAGTTTTCATCATTAAATATTTTTTGTATGATGAAATGAATTTCAGTTTATCTATTGGCGCATGTCCAAATCTTTTATTTATATCCTTTAGATTGACGATATCCATTGCATTATATGTATTACCCTGCTGCAGAATGCTTTCCAAAGCAAAATTTCCACCTGAAAGAAAATACTTTATCCTGCTCTTTTCTGCAATATCATATAAAAAAGCAAATAAAATGTTATCCTGTGGAATCGCTAAATTAGGCACACCTGCGCGCATATATGCTTTGGTCAGCTCATTGAACTGATATGCATCTGGCTTTATTACTTTTAATTCAATCTGCGCAGCCTTGCACAACTTTTTTATATTTTCTTTTGATACATCTGTATCAAAGCCATCATCGATATGCACTGCCATGATCCTCAGTCCCCATTTATAGCCTAAATATGCAAGGTATGCAGAATCCAGTCCACCTGAAATACCCATGAGGCAATCATAATCCTTGTCTTTATTAACTCGCCTTATTTCATCGAGCATTTTTTCCAATCGCCGCTGACCTTCTTCATTTGGAAAATATGTCGTCGTATTTATCTCACTTAAAGCTTTTGTGCAATAATTACACACTCCATTCGAATCAAATCTTATTGTTGGATCAGAAGCATTATCCATAATGCATCTGCTACATCTCTGATATCGCATACTAACTCTCCTTATAACAGTTTGTAATATTTTTGCAAATCGTTTTACTACTCTCGCTACAAATATCATTTCCAGCTCGTTATACTGCGTTGTACATCAGTCAGATCTAACTGACATATATATCCAGCCACTCATTTCTCACAGTATCCCATGAATAATTCCTGTATATTATCTCAGAATTTCTTTCACTATCGATCCTGATTTCTCCATCAATCAGCTTTTTAAGACATTCTTCAAGCATATCAAAATCATCATAGCGGCAATACTCTATGCCAAGCCTGTCAAACTCATCATATCGTATCCAGACTGGATTGATGAGATCAGTACCTGCATAAATATACTCCCTTATCGTGCTTGACAGTGCATCTGTCACCTGCGCATGTATAAATATATCCATTGCGCATCTCAGTTCAGCGATCCGCTCAAGAGATATCATTTCATCCATTATAATATAACTGATTCCCGAAGCAGTCAATGCAGCTCTAAGCTCGTCCATATACGAAAAAGTACAATCCGGGACATGCAGCATGAGCTCGATCCTGTTTTTAGAACTTTCATCCATTCTGCCCAGTGCCTGTATGACCTTAAGATGCTGCTGCTTTTGACTGCCGTTATACCCTACTGCAACAGATATTCTGTCTGGATCCAGCCCAAATCCGCCTTTTAACTTATTTTTGCTTTTACCCTCTTTTGCTTTCCTTATTTCTTCAAATGCCAGACTGCCAAAATTAGCAGATGATATCTTGGTGTCATATTTATTCCCGAAAAAATGTCTGAATGCTTTTCGCATCTCCCCGGTACTGAGATTTATCTGATCTGCAATATCTACTATCTTCTTTATCTGTCTGACTTGAGAATCGTTTATTCTAAGGATATCTGACCCCCAGAATACCACGATAGTCTTAACAGCAATAATTTTTGCAGCGACCGCAAATATATCTGCCTGTCTTGAACTGGGAGGGCAATGTATTTCTATATGGTCAAAGAAACATTTTCGATGCTTCAATGCAAACTGTATCAGTCCTGCGGTCTTGTAAAAATTCCCTGCTGTGCCAGTCTTCTCTGAAAGATCCAGAATATGAACTCCCATTTTTTCATACTCTTCAAAATACGCTGCCGGAGGCTTCTCAAATAAAGCGATCCACACTTCATTGCCTTCTTTATAGTGTATATTCTTTATATATTCCTTTATCCATATAGAGGCTGCTCCCCCAAGAATAAAAACCTTTTTACCCATATTTACCTACTACTTTTTACTGCTTTTCAGCAATTACCTGCTGATATTTCCTTCCCGATACTCTTTGAAGAGAAATACCTCTATCAATTTTAAAAGTATATCATACTGTATATTCTCTACATTGATGCTGCTTTCAAGCCATCCCTTACTCTTTCCGAATCGTACGGCTTTTTCTGCTATTTCCAGACTTCTGATATCTGCTTCGCAAGACCAGTCGGTGATACTGTGTGACACACTGGCATCAGGCATAAAGATCCTGCAGAAAAGCCGGCCTGCTGCTTTAACGATATACATCAGTGATGCTGCAATATCTTTTAGTCTGTATTTTTTCTCACTGGACGTCGTGGAACCGCTTAATGTCTGTACAGCAGCCATTTCATTATTTACCGAAGTTATATACTCTTTCATACCCGTAGCCATAAGTCTTTTTCTTCGGGGCAGATTGTATGAATATATCACACACCTGTATTCCAGCAGCGGCGGATATGACGCTATGATCTTACTCTGATTATTATACAGAGGACAATAGCTTGCAGGCCTTGACAGATACCATGAAAACCAGTCGCAATTTTTCGTGTTGATACTGCGTCTGTTTGCTTCCAGATGATCTATTATTTTCTTCTGATCATCCTCGAAATATTTTATGAATTTTTTTGAGAACGGCAGCCCTTTCCGGTTACACAGTATTATATTACGGTAGTCTCTCTTTACGCTGTATACAGGGGAATTGTAAAACGGAAAATACTGCGGCCATTCATCAGATTTATGGAAAATCCCGGAATCTCCTGTCATCAGGCACTCATACCCGGCATCTTTTTTCATCTGCAGATATTCATTGAGCCTGAACACGCCATCATTCAATGTATTGAAATATCCGTTCCTCTCAAAAAAGTTTCTTACCAGATACTCCTCAGTGACTTCAGGCTTCTGCACATAGATCTGAGAATACCCCACACCTGCTTTTTCCGCAACTTTTTCTGATATCTCAAAATCCGCATGACCTGTCTGTGACCCACAAATAGATGTATCTATAAGCTCAGGATTCTTCAGGAACATCGACAGTACATAACGACTGTCAAAGCCTCCCGTAAGAGAAAGAACCTTTTTTACATCCGACAACGAATCCGTAATGATCTCGGAAAATCTTTCGGGGCTTATTCCTTTCTCACGATCTGAAAGATCTCCGATATTTTTGTCATGCCTTGTTATCATGCCATCTTTTACAGTATAATAGCAGTTGCTGTTTGACATATATACATCCTGTATATATGTCTTGTCAAAAAATATTCTGCCATAAGTAAAATACTGGCATACTGCAGATTCATCGAATGCTGCGTCTTCACTGTTCTTTACTATCTCCAGCATATCATCGGATACATATTCTTTATTGTAAAAAAAACACCTGTTTATACCATTACTGGTGAAAAAAGTACACTTGTCTTTTTCCTTTACAAAAAAATCAAATGCTCCAAAATAGTCGATAAAATCAAATGCACCTTTTTGTCTGTACATCCTTGCCATTTCGATAATGCTCTGCATCCCTGCCTTGAATCCCGGTATGAAGAAAATACCATTACAGTAATAATCCGTATCTCCATCGGAAAAATGCATATAATCACTGAATTCAAACGTATTGTCTTTCAGTTTGTACCACATATTTTCTCCTTAACTATAAAGCATATCTATAACTTTACTTTTCTCTTCTGATACCAGCTCGCTTTAGATCTTCACTTCCATCTGTCACATATCCCGGTATCACAAATATCCAGTATCCGAACATCGCAAATACCGTATACGGACTGAAAGAACTTGACAGTAACATATATACAACCGCAGAACACAATGTTGCCAAGGCATAGCATTCATATAAGCCGATATTTTTTCTAAAGAGTTTTTTAAAATAATCAAATGCACACATGCCAATCGATACCACAAAAAACAGCAGAGCAGGATATCCTCCCTGATATGCCACCTGCAGGAACGTATTATGAGCATCCATTTTTACAAAAACATCGCTGTATCGTCTCACTTCAAGCGGATCCGGATCATGACCTTTCATTGAGAGATTCGAAAAATATGTACGCCATATTTCTACCCTTCCCGATGAAATACTGCCTTCTGTTGCAATGCCTTTCAGATACCTGTCCGATGTTGCCGCAAACTGTTCTGTCAGACTCTCTGCTTTGAATTCGATTTCTATCCCAACACTTTCTGCAATATAAGGTGTAACAAAAGACAGTACAGCATACGTTGCCGGAAAACAAATGACCGCAGCTATGATCAAAGAAGCCACTTTTTTCTTCAGATCATTTCTGCTTAAGCATGCATATATCAGATATACCACTATTACAACTATACCTGCCAGCATAGATGTTCTGGAACGCGAAAAAAACAGCTCAGCAAGGGATATCCCAAATAATATCAGCAGAAATACCTTTGATGCTTTTTTCCTGACTTTCTCATAAAGATACAGTATCGATACAAGTGCAAACGTAAGATATTCGCCCCAAAGATTCGGATTTCCCATTATGCCGTAATACTGCACATCTGACAACGGAGAAAAAAGAAATGCGCCTACCTGTGCTGCTCCATAAATAAATACTGAAGATACTGTAAAAGCATATAGTATTTTATTCAATATCACATGCTCTGTCGACAAACAGAACAACGGCAGCTGAAATACGAAAACGAAAGCATACAGTATATATGACGGAACTCTAAAAATGAGTCCATAAACAAAAAAAATCACACCCATTATAATCAAAGGCATCAGTTTTATGATCCGTATTTTTGATATACATCTTCTTTCTCGAATCAGCCATATACTCAACAGCATCATCACAAATGCGCCTACAAGCAGCGGAGGACTCGTCCTTCCCCCATACAAGCCTATATTCGAAATGACCAGATTCATTGCAATAACACCCATTGCAATGAATATTACCACATCTGTTTTGATCCTGATATTTTTCCCATTATCCATCTCATAGCCCCACGATCTCTGTCTTCAGCATGTCATATGCTTCAAACAGATTTTTCTCCTGACTCTTCCAGTTATATTTTTCCAATATAACTTTTCTTCCGTTTTTCCCCATTTTTTTTGCTCGTTCCGGCTCCTTCATAAGTAAAGTGACCGCATCTTTTATCTGATTTACATCATTCGGATCTACACATATACCGCAGTCATTGCCTTCAACGATTTCTTTCCAAAGTCTGAAATCAGTTGCGATCACTGGCAGTTCATGCAGCATTTCTTCGAAAAGTTTTGTATTTCCCAGCGTTCCTTCCTTATCTTCACCAAAAATATACTTACATAAAGCCATTCCTATATCTGCATTCCACAGTTCGCGATTGACCGTGTCAAAAGGCACTTTTCCTCTGTATTCAGACTTTTCCCATCCATCTATCTCTTTCAGGTGTTCTATATAATCGTTTTCTCCGGCTCCGAAAAACACATATTTCACATCGTCGAGTCCATTTATGGCTTCCAGGATCCTGTCATGCGACCACATAGGTGCTACACCACCTGCAAAACACAGTACTGTTTCACTGCTGGCCTTTTTTCTTTCAGGTACTTCCCTGTCTTCCTCTATAATAGGATAGTTCGTAACAAGAAATACATTGTCATTAACCATTTTGTATTTTTCAACGATCCTAGGTGTGACCGTCACTACTGCATCGATCTTTGATGCAGTACGGTACAGATATTTTCCGAAAATCAATGTGATGATTTTTCTCATTGATGCAGGTATATATTCTTTTCGCTGTATATCTGCAACAGTATCTTCATGACTGTCATATACCACGATTTTCCCCTTATGCTTGAGTTTTACAGCATACTGCAGCAATTCTGGATCATGAAAATGGTATATGTCGGCATCAAGGCTCAGTGCTGTCTTATATGCTTTTTTGGAGAACGCAGTGAAACGTTTCATTCTACTGGATGGACGTTCCCCGATACCTACGATCTGAACATTATTCTTCTGAAAACTTTCCCCGGGTGCAACAAGATATACTTCATTGCCTTCAAGCTTTGCCAGAGAAGTACATTCTTTTTCAAATATCCTGACATCTGTGCTGTTATGCGCACTTGTAACATGGCATATTTTGACTGACATTAAAATTCACCTTTCATATCAATACTTGCAAAATCCTTCAGCGGCAGTTTCACGGATCCGCCGGTCTTCTGGCTCTTGTATATTGAAAGTACCACTTCCAGAGCATTTCTTCCTGCAACTGCGTCTACATATGGCTTCCTGTCGTTTTCTATGGCATCTATTACATCTGCAAACAGGCTGGTGTGACCGTTTCCGTATACATTGCTCGTCTCTTCCTTAAGGCCTTTGTTTTTGCTGTCCGCTTCTGTTTCATCTGCAAAATCCCAGACATCGATATTGTTTGTTGATGTTCCGCCGATTTTTACGGTTCCGTTTTCTCCGAATATGTAAAGAGTCTCTTCAAGATTCTTAGGGTAAACGTTTGTAGTGCCCTCTATCGTACCTATCGCACCGTTCTTGAACTTCACAACTGCCATTCCCACGTCTTCCGCTTCAAGATAATCATGGAACTGCTGTCTCGTTGCTCCGTATATCTCCTCTATCTCATCGCCCATCATCCATCTGAGGAGGTCGATACCATGTATGCACTGGTTCATCAGTGCTCCGCCGTCCTGAGCCCACGTTCCTCTCCATGGAGCCTGAGTATAATAGCCCTCATTCCTGTTCCATCTTACATGGATCGAACCATGTGAAAGCTTGCCGAATCTGCCGCTTTCCACAGCCTGTCTCAGCTGCTGGATAGCAACATTGAATCTGTTCTGATGGCATGCCGATACCTTCACACCTTTTTCCTCGGAAAGCTTTATGATCTTGTCAGCATCTTCTATGCTCATTGCCATAGGCTTTTCGATTATCAGGTTCACGCCTTTTTCTATGCAGTATAAAGCTATCTCAGCATGTATCCCGCTCTCTGTAGCTATGCTCACGAGTTCAGGCTTTATCTCTTCTATCATTTTTTTATAGTCTTCATATCGTTTTATCGAATCGTCGTTCTGTAAATCGTGTTTTGCAAGAAGCTCCTCCATTTTTTCCGGAAGAACATCGCATACTGCTGCGATCTCCAGCTTGTTGTTGACTGCTGCTTTCATATGGTTTGTTGCGATCCTGCCGCAACCTATAAGTGCGTATTTCATGATACTTTTATTTCCTCCAAAATTATTTTTCTTCAAGACCGTTATCCGATTCGGTATAGCTTCTTCCACACATGCTGCATGTTAATCCGTTCTTAAGAACTTCTCCGCATTCACACACCCAGCCTATCCTCTTTGCCGGAACGCCTGCCATCAGAGCATGATCCGGAACGTCCTTTGTAACGACTGCGCCTGATGCTATCATCGACCATTTTCCAAGCGTATGTCCACATACTACAGTAGCATTAGCACCTACCGTAGCGCCGGTCTTCAGAAGTGTCTTCTTATATCCGGCACTGCCTTTCGGATACTTAGCTCTAGGCGTCAGATCATTTGTGAATACCATCGAAGGTCCGCAGAAAACATGATCCTCCAGCTCCACACCTTCATAAACTGAAACATTGTTCTGCAGTTTGCATCCGTTGCCGATCTTAACGTTATTAGAAACATTGACATTCTGACCGAACGAACACTTCTCACCTATCTCCGCACCTGTCTGTATATGGCAGAAATGCCATATCTTCGTTCCTTTTCCTATTTTGACGCCTTCATCTACATAGCTTGATTCGTGTACAAAATAATCCACAATCTGTTCCTTTCTGCTCTTCCACTACTTTTTTCTCATAAATTCTCTGGCAGGATTTCCAACCAGCGATACACCGTCCCCAAATGACTGCTGTACCGAGGATCCCTGTCCTACAAAGCAGTTTTTCCCCAATGACACACCATTGCGCACAGTCGCATTCGGCGAAATATAACTGTCAGCACCTATCGCTGCACTGCCGCCTATCTGGGCTGCTGCCGTAAGCATGCTACCTTCGCCTATTTGACAATTATGCGCGATATGATTAAGATCATCTATAAAAACATTTTTCTCTATCACTGTAGGGTGTATCGTACCTGCAACTATAGATGACAATGCGCCTATTTCCACGTTTTCTTTTATGATAACTCCGCCTATATGTGGTATTCTGATATTCCTGCCATCAGTATCCTTCTCAACGCCGAATCCCTGTACCCCGATAACGCTGTTTTCTCCTATGGTTACATTATCCTCTATTTTCACATTCTGTCTTATCTTCACACCGCTTTTTATCGACACACCATTGCCGATCACAACATCATGGTCTATGAAAACGAATGGCTCTATCCTACAGTCATTTCCGATAATGACATTTTCTCCAATAAAACTTCCGCATCCATATGGTGTGTATTTTTTTACGCTGTTCTCACTGTCAACTATAAGTTTCAGTGCCTTTGCAAAATAAAGCCTCGCATTATCCACTGCCACTATGCAGCAGCTGTCAGACACACACTCAAATGCATCTGCTATAGAATGCTCCGTCACTATGAAGCAGTTCTTCAATTCCGGAAGTCTGTCTGCATATGCATCTTTCCATTTCTTTGACGTAAAAAACAGCATCGCGTTTTCCCTAGGGTCACCCACAGTCGTGACACACTTTATGGATACTTCAGCCATTTTAATAACACTGCCGCCAAGTTTTTTGACTAGTTTTTGGGTATCATAATTCCAGTCAGTCATATCAAACCCCATTATTTATATCTTCAAGAGTTATAACTTCCTCAAGATCCGTAAAGTTATCATTCAAAATACGATATCTATCCGGCATTCCGTCTTTTATAAATTCTTCAAGTGAAGACCGAAGGTCTTTTTCTTTATCGTTATACCAGAATGCATGTGTAAGTATATGAAGCCTGTCATACTCAGCACTTGCTATGATCCCATCAACATCTTCACGCCAGCGCCGTCTGCTGTCTGAAACATACTTGAATCCTTTGAAAAAATATTTTCCATATGAATTTATAACAGGTGACAAATCTATATCCGATTCAAGTGTTTTCCTGGATGGTCGATGCATCGATACTGAGTTTACCGCTATGCCAGATACCTGTTCGAGAAGTTTCACTTCTTCAAGTATCACATTTCTGATACCCCCATGTTCATCATAATATTCGTTCGTGTAACTCAGTTCATCAAAATGAAGACCTATATCATGTCCAAGTTCTTTAATACGTTTAAGAAGTCTGAGATTTTCTGCCGCCAAAAGATTGTAGAACGATGACTTGAGCAACACGAAATATGTGCTTCTGACACCTGATGCCTGTTCGAGCTCTGCCATTTTCACAGCTTTATTCAAACAGTAATCGATATCATGCCTGAGAATCACAACACGATCCAGACCTTCCTGCGACTCATATCCTGCAAACGTGTATCCAGCTCTTCGCAGATCATCTATCATCTTTTTATACGCATCATAAGTAAACTTCATAAATACCGCTCCTGTCATTACAGCACTTCTATATTTTCCCGATCAGCGATATCTTTCATTGCATTTCTGGTATCAAATATCGCAGCAGCATTTTGCTGTATCATATCATAGTCTATATTGGTGTGTGCTGCTGTGATCACTATGAGATCATATGATGAAATTATCTCTGCATCTATTTTTTCTATTCCATGGAAAATCTGTCCTTTGTCCTTGTATTCCGAGATCCATGGATCGTAAAAGTCAGTATCTGCACCGTCTTCCTTGAGTTTTTCTATGACTCTTATAGCCGGGCTCTCTCTGTAGTCATCGATATCATTCTTGTACGCTACTCCGAGCACGAGTACTTTCGACCCGTTCAGTGCTTTTTTATGTCTGTTGAGTATCGCCATAGATCTTTCCACGCAGTACTCCGGCATCCTGTCATTGACCATCATGGAGCTTTCTATCATAGAAGTATGGAAACCGTACTCGCGCGCTTTCCATGACAGATAATACGGATCCAGCGGTATGCAGTGCCCGCCAAGCCCCGGACCCGGATAGAATGCCTGGAAACCGTAAGGCTTAGTCTTTGCAGCATCAACGACTTCCCAGTAATCTATGCCCATCCTGTTGCAGAGGATCGCCATTTCATTCGCAAGACCTATATTTATATTCCTGTAAGTATTCTCGAGTATCTTTTCCATCTCTGCAATAGCCGGCGATGAAACCTCGTAAACGTCTCCTTCAAGCACTGCTCTGTACATTGCTGCGATCACTTCTCTCGCATCTTCGCCTATCGCACCCACTACTTTAGGGGTATTTTTCGTCTTGAACTGCTTGTTGCCCGGATCCACTCTTTCAGGAGAGAAGCCAAGGTAAAAATCCTCGCCACACTTGAGTCCCGAAGTCTCAAGTATCGGTTTGAGAAGTTCTTCTGTAGTTCCCGGATAAGTCGTCGACTCGAGGACTACCATCGTTCCTTTAGTCATATGCTTTGCAATTTCTTCTGCTGATGATCTGACATAGCTTATGTCAGGCTGCTGGTGCTCATCCAGCGGCGTAGGAACACATATCGCTATAAAATCCACATCCCTGACGAAGCTGAAATCATTCGTCGCTCTGAGCATTCCACTCTCCACTATATGTTTGAGATCATCGTCGACTATGTCTCCGATGTAGTTTGAACCTGCATTGACAAGATCAACTTTTGCTTTCTGCACGTCAAAACCTATCGTTTTGAATCCCGCCTTTGCCTTTTCGACCGCCAGAGGAAGACCTACATATCCGAGTCCGACTACACCGACTGTTATTTCTCTATTGTCTATTTTATTTAGTAATGATTCCTTCATTTCAATCAACCTCCGGGTTTAAATATACTCATTTATACGTTCTAATATTTTCTGCGCCGAATGTCCATCTCCAAACGCATGATTTTCTTTTATTTCCTGTGGTTTAGACAACTTGTCCAAAATATCATTTTTATCAGGCTTTGCAAGCTGATTTCTATTGTCTATCATAGTTTCCGGCCATGATACATAATCGAAAACGGTCACGCACTGCTTTTCTGCAAAAAATGCTTCTCTCTGAAGACCACCTGAATCTGTTATGATCTTTTTACTATGATTTACAAGATAAACTGACATCAGATACCCGACCGGTTCGCATGCGATTATGTTCTTGTATTTTTTTTCACTCATGATCCGCTGCATTCTATCGTGATTTCTCGGATGTACAGGATATATACACTTCGCATCAAGCATCTCCGTCGCATCCAGTATATTAGTCAGCGCTTCATCCGTACCCGTATTTTCCTCACGGTGGCATGTCATATAATAAAATGCTCCCGGCAATTCCACGTTTCCGCCATCAAGTGCCTTAAGATTTTCCGGGACATTGTCTCCTACCTTATTACTGTAATACAGAAATGCATCATACATCGGATCCCCTACAAGATATGCATTATCTGCTATACCTTCTTTTGCAAGAAACTTCAGTGCAGATTCAGTACAGCACAATTTCAGAGATGATACATGATCCGTTACTATCCTGTTTACTTCTTCAGGGTTTGTCAGTGTTCCCAGACGGTTTCCTGCCTCTACGTGCACGACGGGTATATGCTGTTTTACAGCTGCAAGCGCACCTGCCATAGTAGAATTCGTATCGCCGTAAAGAAGCACCACATCCGGCTTTTCTTTTAAAACTACATCTTCGATAGCAATGATCATCTCGCCCGTCATTTTACCGTGTGTTCCGCCTGATATCCCCAGGTTATAATCAGGCGACGGTATGTCAAGTTCGTTAAAGAAAACATCTGACATGTTGTAATCATAGTGCTGACCGGTATGAACTATTATTTCCTCGTGTTCTTTTCTCAGTACTCTAGAAACGACCGCAGCCTTTATGAACTGTGGTCTTGCACCTACTATAGTTATGACTTTCACCAGATACTACTCCTCCATCACATTAAGAAATTCTTCCGCAAGCACGGTGTAGTTGAAACGCTCTACACTTGCTTTCTTTCCTGCTTGCGAGATACGATCCAATTCTTCACCGCTTAAACTTTTCACATATTTTATTGTGTCACAAATACTTTTTATATCATTACTCTTCACATCAAAACCACATTTGTATTCTGACAAATAGCTTTTTACACTTAAAGCACATATTCCCGGTTTGCCCGAAGCCATCGTATCGAACATTTTATTGAGGCACAGTCCGAATCTGTACAAAGGCGAATTTTTCCCTCCCATATATATACAATCGAACCATCTGCACAATCCAGGTATGCTTCTCTTGTTCACAGGTGTTAAAAATATGACATTATTCAGCATCTTCGCTTTCGCTTCTTCCATGAGGCTCTGCTTCTCAACACCATCACCTACCAGAACAAAACATATCTGCGTATCATTTATTACTTCCGCAACCTTTAGTATTACACCCAGATCATTTGACAAAGCATGTCCGCCAAAATACCCAACAATAAATCTGCCTTCGGCTCTTAACCGTTCTAACACACTTACATGTTCTTCTGGAAGCTTTTCCGGATGTCGCCATTCATCTAAAATCACGCCATTCGGAATGCATCTGAATTTTCCTTCTTTCAGCCCATGCTTTCTCATATAACCTTCTGTATTCGGAAGCAGGGAAACAACTGTATCCGATTTTTTATATGCACTGTTTTCTCCTATCTGCATAGCAACAACAAAAGGATTCTTTTTAGACATACCACCTATTTCTATAAGCGTTGCAGGCCACATATCATGCACTTCATGGATCAACTTCACCTTTTTCTTCGACTTTCTTCGTATCCTCTGTCCTACATATGTATCCAGCGGATATGTCGACGAACAGATCACTGCATCAGGATCCATTTCTTTTATGATCCTGCCTGTGTTGAGCCACAGCTTTGACACGAACTGCGCCATCGTTATCGCGCGTTTGGCTCCATTGCCTTCATATGTTCTCGTTTTTATCCAGTGATAGTGTATCCCGTCTATTATATCTTCCTGAAAATCATGATCCACTTCAGGGTTCACACGTCTGAGATGTGAATAATCAGCAGCTATGATATCGACTCTATGACCTGCCTTTACCCATTCTCTTGCAAAATAATACGGACGGAACTCCATCCCCATTTCCGGTGAACCGGCATAATGATTTATCAGCAGTATATTCATCTGAACTATCCCTTTACTTTACAACACTTGCAACGGTCTTAAACATGAGCTTTATATCTTTAAAAAAGCCGAATTCTTTGATGTACTCCAGATTGTATGCCATTTTTTCCGGCAGTACTTTCTGCACATATGCATCATCTACCGTCATACCTTTTGAAGTATAAGAATCCATAAGCTCATCTTCATCTTTAAAGTTTATGCTGGCCAGTGATGTCACTCCGGCTGGCATCAGCAGTGTAGCCATCATCTCATCACTGTATTTTTCAACGTATTTGCGGACTTCCGGCCTTGTCCCCACAAAGGTCATGTCACCCTTCAGTATATTGATAAGCTGTGGAAGCTCATCGAGACGGCATTTCCTGATCTTTGATCCGACTCTTGTTATCCTGCTGTCATTGCCCGATGTTACCAGCGCACCGATCTTATCAGCATTCTGCACCATTGTTCTGAATTTGAATATCCTGAAGTCTCTGTTGCCCGATGTAACTCTCACCTGTCTGTAAAACACCGGACCTCTGGAGTCCACCTTTATCATTATTGCCAGTATCAGAAAAAGCCACGAAAGCAGTACCAGCATCACGAAAGACACTGCGATATCAAAGATACGCTTTAATGCAAGGCTGCCTTTACGGCGTGAAAGTATATCGTAGTAAGCTTTTACTTCACTGTTTTTCATTTCATAAGGAAGTTTGTCCCATGATATCAGCATATTATACGTATTCCTTCAATATATCGTTGACGCCTTCTATGATATAGTCGACCTGTTCATTCGTCAGTCTGCTATATAAAGGCAGAGTTATCTCATTCTTATAATAATCGTGGGCATTCGGATAATCTTTTATGTCAAATCCCAGATTTTTATATGCAGTGAGCAGTGGCAGCGGCTTGTAATGTACATTTGAAGCAATGCCACGTTCTGCCAGCTTCACTATTATCTCATTTCGCTGTTCTTCCGTTATCCCTGCGGGCCTTATAAAATACAGATGGCCGCTGGAGCAGTGATCTTCGCCACTGTGCGCAAGCAGAGAAATGTTCTTTCCTGCGAATGCCGTATCGTATTTAGCGATTATCTGACGTCTTCTTTCCAGCATTTCCGGATAACGTTTCAGCTGCTCCAGACCTATACTCGCCTGTATATCAGTCATATTGCACTTGTACGCAGGTGAAACTATATCGTATTCCCATGAACCTGCCTTCGTCTTGTTGAGCGCATCTTTTGTCTGACCGTGCAGCGAAAGGTTCATATACTGTTTGTATATCCATTCATCGTCTATGCCTTCTATGTTTTTCCATGTGACGGCTCCGCCTTCCGCAGTCGTCAGATTTTTTACAGCATGGAACGAGAAACATGTGAAATCCGCATGCATACCGGATCTTCTGCCATTTCTGACTGCACCGAATCCGTGTGATGAATCTGCTATCACAGCTATCCTTCCAAGTTTTTTCTGTATATCATTTTCTTCTGAGGGGCAAAAACGGTTTTTATTTTTTTCTACGATCTGAAATATCCGGTCGTAGTCACATATTATACCCGCGAGATCTACCGCTATTATAGCCTTTGTCCTATCCGTTATGGCTTTCTCCATAAGTTCCAGATCCATCACCGGCTGTCCCTTGTATATATCCACCATGACAGGATCCGCTCCGACATGGCATATAACACTGCAGCTCGCAGTATATGTGTACGCAGGAACGATGACTTCATCTCCCGGACCTATTCCCAGAAGTCTGAGCGTCATTTCCATCGATGCCGTTGCCGAGCTTAGGCATGCAGTCTTTTCAGTTCCGATATACTCAGATATCTCACTTTCAAATTTCTTTGTCTTTGGACCTGTAGTTATCCATCCTGATTTCAAAGTCTCTACGACCGAATCGATCTCTGCCTGCGAAATATCAGGCGGTGAAAACGGTATATTCATTTTTATCCCTTCCTTTATACGTTTAAATTCCATAGATGATATACTGAAGTTCTTGAAATTTCCCTAAAGCCAAGGTAATGATAAAGATTTATTGCCGGTATATTATTGAGCTGGGTTCCCACCTTTACCGTTGCGATCCCTTTATCCTTTAAACAATTCTCTACCGTTCTGATCATCTCTGTTGCGATCCCTTGGCCTTTATACTCTCTGTTCACTTTTACAAGTTCTATCGTGCCTTCTCCATCATATATGCTGAATAAAATATATCCACCTATTTCATTGCCGTCATAATAAAGTGCAAAATACTTATTGTCATAGTTTCTTGAATTCTTTAACCATTCCTTGTAAACCAAATATCCGTTTCTGACATCCAGTTTGTCATCACATACGAATTTAGAAAACACAAAATCTTCTCTTTCAACGAGTAATTTATCATGTATCTGCTTATCTGTATCTTTAGCTTTTATCACAGCAATGTTCTCATGTTTTGCAGTGTATCCTGAAAAACCCCTCAGGACATCCTTCTCGAACTGTATATTTATGTCAACGAGAAAGGCCTGTGTATTTTCTGCTATGGTTTTATTTATCCCAACCTTATTCCCCACATTCTGTATAGTTATGAATTGATAGGCGTCAAGCTGCTCAAGAAGCCCTCTCAAATCAGCTTCTGGCGCATCTATTACCAGTCTGCCGCAGCTTATTCCAAAAAAATCCGTATCCCATTCCAGTGGAGAGACATTTAAATTTTTCATCATATGATCCTTCTAATTATTTGTGATCGTATACGTATCACATATCTTTTCTATCTCATGCTTGATATCATCGCTGTTAGTCTGTGCGATCGCTATCAGTTTATCGAGCTTTTCTAAAAATTCCTCTCTGTCTATATCTATAGGCTGCCCTATAAAGATCAGGTCATTCGGGGTGCTCTCAAGCCCTTCTTCGGCCATCAGAAGCTCCTCGTACAGCTTTTCACCCGGCCTGAGTCCCACTATTTCGATCTTGATATCCTTACCCGGCACATAGCCCTTCATCTTTATCAGATTCACTGCCAGATCATATATCTTGACAGGCTGTCCCATATCCAGCACGAATATCTCGCCGCCTTTTGCCAGCAGACCCGCCTGAAGCACCAGAGAAACAGCCTCGCTTACGGTCATGAAAAATCTTGTGATTTCTTTATGCGTAAGTGTTACAGGTCCGCCTGCCGCTATCTGTTTTAGGAACAGCGGTATCACAGATCCATTGCTTCCAAGAACATTTCCGAATCTGACTGCTACAAACTCAGTATCGGACATCCTGCTGTAAGTCTGTACGATCATCTCGCATATACGCTTTGTCGCGCCCATGACATTCGTAGGCCTCACAGCTTTGTCTGTAGATATCAGTACGAATCGCTTTACCTCATACTTATCTGCCAGCCTGACCATGTTCAATGTACCCTTGCAGTTGTTCTTGACTGCTTCATTAGGCGAGAACTCCATCAACGGCACATGTTTATGCGCTGCCGCATGATATACGACATCTGGTCTGTACCTCCTGAAAATGTCTTCAAGCCTGTCATAATCTCGCACTGATGCGATCAGCACTTCTATATCAGCCTCGGGATAATATTGCGCAAGCTCCATCTGAAGCTCATATGCTCCGTTTTCATATATATCCACTACCAGCAGTTTTGCCGGTTTGTTTGCGATTATCTGTCTGCAAAGCTCCGAACCTATCGTTCCTCCACCGCCGGTCACCATTATCGTGCGGTCCGCAACGAATTCCGCAAGCTCAGGGTTCTCAATGACCACGGCATCTCTGCCGAGAAGATCCTCATAGTTGACTTCTCTAACCGTACGGCTCAGTGACTCTGTAAGACTACTCGATATCGCAGGAAGTATCTTAAGCTTGGCATTCGTCTCCTGGCATATAGACAGTATGTCTCTAGTCACCGTAGGCGGAGCCGATGGTATCGCTATGATGATCTCATCGACATCGTACTTGTCCGCCATATGCGGTATATCGCTTCGTCTGCCTACTATTGGGAACCCATGTATATACTTGCCCTTTTTGGCTGGGTTGTCATCTATTATGCACACGATCCTCGATGCCCCCGGACCATATTCAAGCTCCTTTATCAGCAGAGACGCTGCTGAACCTGCACCGACGATCATCACATTGCGTTTTTCCCCGGTCTTTCTGTATTTTTTTCTGAACTGCTTGAAAATCCTGATCGACAGTCTCGCACCGGCCAGCAGTATGAACAGAAATACCCAGTTGAACACATAAAAGCTTCGCGGCATGTCGATACTCCACAACAGCCTATATATTACATACAACGCTTCTATCACAAGCGATGCCTTGAACGTCGCTATCATTTCATCGATCCCGGCATATGTCCACACTCGATTGTAAAGCTTGAATACCGCAAGTACCGCTATTGCGATGACTATATCTATCGGAAGACACTTCAGCGCCGGCGTCAGATAGTACACATCCATTGTGAATATACCGAATCTCAATGCAAGCGGTGCTATTGAACTGAACGTAACAACAGCAGCATCTATGATGATCAGAATTATTATTCTTATAACTTTTGAACGCATTATTTCATTTCCTTGCTCTTTTATTTATATATGATCAAATGCTTCTGACCATATACACATACATTAGAATAGTATCATAAAAATGTGATGATTTCAAGGAATGCACGCCCATTACTCAAAATCATCACACTATTTGATATCTCGTTATTTTGTTTTGGATTTATTCTTTTTTTCTTTCGTATATGCAGGATACATCGTGTCATGTATAGCTTGCTTTGCCGCCTCGACAGAAGTTTCGTCAGGTATGACCACAGCAAGCTCCTGTGATCCCATACTGTACGTAGGTGCATAGGCATCTGTACCTGTTATGGATATCGTATTTATCGTCCACTTGCCCATGTCATTTATCTGCATTTTTACGAGAGATGATATATCTTTCTCCGACATATTCGTCTGCATCTCGTCTTCAACAGCATCCAGCAGTTGTGTATATTTCGTAAGTATCACCTTGCTCTGTGTTGTCTTATTGATCATAGCTTTCAATACTTTCTGCTGATTCCTGCCTCTCTCTATATCTTCATCCTCAAACGCCTTTCGCTCACGTGCAAAATACAGTGCCGCCATACCGCTCAAGTGATTTTCTCCTTCGTTATAATAAAAATCTGCCACACTGGATTTGAATTCAAAATCAGAGTATACATCGACCCCGTCTATCGCATCTACTATATCCACCAGCATCGAGAAATTCGCCTTGATGTAGTAGTTCATATCATAATCGAGCCAGTCTTCTACTGTATCTACAGTCTCTTCCACACCATATATTCCTGAATGCGTCAGTTTGTCTTCAGCACCGAACGAATGAAGTGTAACATATGAATCTCTAGGTATCGATGTCAGCAGGATAGTCTTCGTCTGCGGATTTACAGTCATCACCATATTGACATCACTCCTTGCGATCTGATCTATGCCGCCCCAGACATCCATCCCTGTGATATACACATTGAACGGATCTTCTGTAACGTTCACTCGCTTGGCAAAATCGTCACTCTTTACTGTGATCGGTATGCTGTAAAGTATCTTTGTAGTTTCTTCGAATTTGTCATTGTTCTCGCAGAGCAGTTCATAATTCGTGTTGCTGACGAAAATTATCTCATCGCTTTTCTGACTTCCATCAAGTAAATGTGCGCCGACTGACGAATTGTCTGCTTCCTCTGAATACTCAACTTCGATCTTTGTCAGCAGTCTTTCCTTGGCTTCTTTATACATCTTTGACTCTGAACTCATGACATATACCGTCTGACCTTCGATATCTCTGAGCTTCTGATAGCTGCCGTCTTTAAGAACGATAACATGATATTCCTCGATCTGTGCCTTTTCCTCACTGATCTTCTGGAATGTATCGTATGTATTATACAGATAATTGCTGCCTATAAACAGCACATTGACGATTATAACTGTCAGGATAAGACCTACCAGTCGCTGATTCGTCACCCGTTTCCTGCAGTTGAGCAGCTTGAATGTCCCCAGATCAGCCAGGAGCAGTGCCAGCAGCACTGCTATCGCGAATTTCGCAGGCAGTATATCCAGTACGCTCATAAGAAAAATAAAAAACGCTTCTACGAACAGTACTATGAGTATCACTACCGAAAGTCCTACCGACTCCGGCAGCATTCTGAACTTACCATTTCCTTTTCCGAATATTTTTTTAAACATAAACATAAATTCCTTACTGTATCAGGCCGAACCTCGCTTATATCACAACGGGATCGTGCCGACCGTATTGATTTACCGGATGCGTTTCCAACTCACACCCCCTGCCAGAAAAAACTCAGGCGTTCTTTATTATGCGCCATTTTCAGATAAATGTCAATAAATCCCTTGATACACGTATAAACATCGGGTATAATCATATAATCAATTATATACTTTTGGGGCACTAGCTCAATGGATAGAGTCGCAGACTTCGAATCTGTCGGTTGGGGGTTCGAGTCCCTCGTGCCTCGCCAAAACTCAAGAAACCCGCTTGCCGGGTTTTTTGAGTTTTTGATGATATCAAGGACTCGAACCCACAAGGGCCTGAGCGTGATATAAACATCGTGGATGTTTATATAGCGAAGTGTTCGAGCCGCAATGAACATGCAGGCGATGAACGGCAAATACGCAGCATTTGCTTAAGTCCCTCGTGCCTCGCCAAAACTCAAGAAACCCGCTTGTCGGGTTTTTTGAGTTTTTGATGATGTAAAGGACTCGAACCTGAAAGGGCCTGAGCGTCATATAAACATCGCGGATGTTTATATAGCGAAGTGTTCGAGCCGCAATGAATATGCAGGCGATGAACGGCAAATGCGCAGCATTTGCTTAAGTCCCTCGTGCCTCGCCAAAACTCAAGAAACCCGCTTGCCGGGTTTTTTGAGTTTTTGATGATATCAAGGACTCGAACCCACAAGGGCCTGAGCGTGATATAAACATCGCGGATGTTTATATAGCGAAGTGTTCGAGCCGCAATGAATATGCAGGCGATGAACGGCAAATGCGCAGCATTTGCTTAAGTCCCTCGTGCCTCGCCAAAACCCAGGAAACCCGCTTGTCGGGTTTTTTGGGTTTTTGATAACAAAAAACGCATGCACCATCCGTTTCCAGATAACATGCATGCGTCTTATGGTTCATTTTGATTTCGTCCGGTTATTACTCCTCAACGATCGTTACTTTTTTCATGATCTGTGGTGTGAGCGGCTTGTCGGATCTGTTTCTGTCCTGGTTTACGATGCCGTCAGCTACGTCCATACCTTCAATAATCTTTCCGAACGATGCGTACTGACCGTCGAGATGCGGTGCGTTTTCCACCATGATAAAGAACTGCGAACCTGCTGAATCCGGGTTCATCGCTCTTGCCATGGAAAGCACGCCTCTTTCGTGTCTGAGGTCGTTTTTGAATCCGTTAGCTGTGAATTCTCCCGGGATGCAGTAGCCCGGGCCACCCATTCCTGTTCCGTCAGGACAGCCGCCCTGGATCATGAAGCCCGGAATGACTCTGTGGAAAATGAGTCCGTCATAGAATCCTTCTTCTACGAGTTTAACAAAGTTTTCAACCGTCTTAGGCGCGATCTCAGGGTAAAGCTCACCCTTCATGATGCCGCCGTCTTCCATTTCGATTTTTACGTATTTCATTTTATGTTCCTCCTATTTGACAGCCAGCTGCAAAGCTCTGCAGTCAGCTGTTTTCACCTTATCCTGAACGGGTCGTACGCATATGTATCGCCAGCGCTTCCGCCGCATTTGCCATGAGACCCGAACGCGCCGCACTCCAGCGCTTTCCAGAACTCGTCTCTCAGATACTCCGGATACACCCTCGAGATGTCCTGCATCTCTTCGCGCGATACAAAGCGCACTTCCCTGAGCACCTGATGCTCTGCATCGAATTCCGGATCTTCGCCGAGTCCAAGCGTCCCTCCGGTCACCTTTCCGAGGAAAAAGTTGACGAACCTCTGTCCCCGGTCGGAAACCTCCTCAACGTGCCATACGAGCGGCCCTGCCTCGATCTCAAATCCGGTCTCTTCCTTCACTTCCCGGACTGCCGCTTCAGCTGCGTTCTCTCCCGCCTCTATGCCGCCGCCCGGTACCATCCATATATCGTGATCCTCATGATGCTGCTTTACCATCAGCATCCTGTTTTCATCATCGAGAATTATTACTCGTACTCCTCCTGTCCACATAACAACGCTCCTCTCAGCATCACGGCAGTGCAGCAGTGCACTGTCTGCATTTATTTCCGTTCCGTTCGCTTTGACTGCGAGCGCATGGTCATCACCGGGCCTGACGCCACTAGTGGCACAGCAGCGCGCCGGCTATACCCATTATTATCATCACTCGTATCGGGCGCATTTTGAACACCCCCACGAGCACTATACTTGCCGCAAATATCGCCAGCGGTATGAGATTGAAATAATCCAGACCGCCGGTGAACAGTTCCTTTGAGATCAGCGGACCGTTCACCAGAACAGTTTCGCTGACGAATACCGCTGCAGCAGCGATAAGCCCGACAGTCACCGGCCTTATCCCTACGAACGCTCCCTGAACGCCCTTACTGTCGTTGAATCTGTCTATGAAATTCATCACTATCAGCATTATCACGAACGACGGCAGACACACGCCGAGCGTCGCAACCAGCGCCCCCGGGATACCCGAGTAATTGAAACCGACATAAGTCGCAGCATTTACCGCCACCGGCCCCGGCGTCACCTGAGACAGTGCCACCAGATCTGAGAATTCCCGGGACGACATGATACCGAAGTCCTGCACGCTCTGGAATATCAGCGGCAGCATAGCCAGACCGCCACCGAAGCTGAACAAGCCGATCCTGAAGAACATGGCAAAAATATTCAAATACATCATTTTGCCACCTCCTCATCTTCACACTGTTTATCGGCCTCGTCGTCCTTGTCGCCGACGCCATCACCGCACGCGCCACTGCTGTCGTGCGCTTCCATGCAGCCTGCGGCCTCATCATCTTCAGCATCGTCTTTACACGCAGCACTGCCACCGGCAGTTTTATCGTCCGCAAGCCTCCTCATCTTCACGCTGTTGTATATGATCCCGAGCACCGCACCGCCAAGTACCGCCCACACAGCAGTGACACCGAATGCTGCGATCGCTGCGAACGCCGCCGCCGCCAGGATCCACTGGAACACGTTCGTCAGACTCTGCTTCGCGAGCTTTACAGCCGTGACCATTATCAGGCCGCACACTGCAGCCTTTATGCCTGTGAACGCACCGAGTATATACGAATTTTCTCCGATCGCACCGAGAAACGACACCACGACTATTATTATGATGAACGACGGCGCGACTACTCCCAGAGTCGCCGCAAGTGCGCCCTTTACGCCATACATCCTGTTGCCGATATACGTAGCGCTGTTTATCGCCACGACGCCCGGAAGCGACTGTGCGACTGCGATGCAGTCGAGCATGTCTTCCTCGGATATCCATTTTTTGTCTTCGACCACGACCTGCTGTATCTGCGGTATCATGGCGATACCTCCGCCTATCGTAAAGATACCCACCTTGAAGAACTCCCAGAAAAGGATCGCATATTTTTTTATGCTGTTAGTTTTTTCACGGTTCTCACTGTCCATTTATATCGCTGCTCCGTAATGATTTCCTTTATCGTCTCTTTTATTTTTCTGCGTTGATGACGTCGATAGCTTTTTTGATTCCTTCAGCTGCAGACATCTCTTCCTTGTCTGCGTCACGTCTCATCTTGTACTCGATCATTCCGTCCGCTGCGCCTCTGCCGACCGTGATCCTCACAGGGATACCCAGCAGATCCGCATCTTTGAATTTGACGCCCGGACGTTCTTTTCTGTCATCCAGCATCACTTCGACGCCTGCCGCTGTCAGCTCGCTGTATATCTGATCTGCGACCTTTGCCTGGACCTCATCGTCAGGCTTCATGACAGTTATTATCACGTGATAAGGCGCTACTGCGATCGGCCATACGATACCATTGTCATCGTGGTGCTGCTCTATGATAGCTGCCATCGTTCTCGTCACGCCGATGCCGTAGCATCCCATCACGATCGGATGATCCTTCATGTTTTCGTCTTTATAATAAGCTTTCATCGCTTCGCTGTACTTGGTCCCGAGCTTGAACACCTGGCCAACCTCGATACCTCTCGCATGCTTGACAGGCGCACCGCATACAGGACACGCATCTCCTGCCGCCAGCACTTTAATATCCGTAACGATGTCTCCCTCGTAATCTCTGCCGTAGTTGACATTGATCAGATGATGATCCTCCCTGCATGCACCTGCACACAGGTTTTTGAGACCCGGAAGCTCACTGTCCACAACGATCCTGCAGTCATGCAGCGCTGTAGGGCCTGTGAATCCGCCGACACAGCCTGTAGCCGCTGACATCTTCTCTTCATCAGCAAACTCGATGGCATGTTCCGGGATATCGAGAGCGTTCACGAGCTTCGTCATGTTAAGCTCTCTGTCGCCTCTCACGAATGCTGCAACGTATCCGTTCTCGTTGCCGTCATTGTCATATGTCACGAAAAGCAGCGCTTTTATCGTCTGTTTCTTGTCCAAGCCGAGGAAATCCGCAACTTCATCGATCGTCTTGGTTCCTGGAGTGTGCACTTCTTCCATAGGAAGCATCTCAACGTCGTCCTGAGCCTTTGCATCCACACACTCTGCCCTTTCCACGGTAGCTGCCATGGAACATTTTTCACAGTATGCGATCTCACTCTCGCCCACTTCCGAAATCGCCGTGAACTCGTGCGAATTGCTGCCGCCTATAGCGCCGGTGTCAGCCTCTACAGGTCTGAAGTAAAGTCCGCACCTCGTGAAGATCTTCTCGTACGCTTCGTACATGTCCTGATAGCTCTTGTCGAGACCTTCCTGGTCGCGGTCGAACGAATACGCATCCTTCATGATGAACTCTCTGCTCCTCATCAGTCCGAATCTAGGTCTTGCCTCGTCTCTGTACTTCGTCTGGATCTGGTAAAGATTCATCGGCAGCTGTCTGTAGGAGTTGATGTCTGTCCTCACGATGTCTGTGAATATCTCCTCATGCGTAGGTCCGAGGCAGAACTCACGTCCGTGTCTGTCCTTTATTCTCCAGAGCTCAGGTCCGTACGCGTACCATCTGCCGGATTCCTCCCAGAGCTCAGACGGCTGGATAGCAGACATATGTATCTCCTGTCCTCCTGCAGCGTCCATCTCTTCTCTGATTATTCCTTCGATCTTTCTCAGCGTCCTCCATCCGAGCGGCATGAAGCCGTAAACGCCTGACGCCAGTTTTCTGATCATTCCCGATCTCAGCATCAGTATATGGCTTGGGATCTCCGCTTCATTTGGAACTTCCCTGAGTGTCTTTAAATGCATCTTTGATAATTTCATCGGTTCTTTCTCCTTATCTGCATATGGAACATACCGCTTCAGCCGCGATCCCTTCTTTTCGCCCTACGAAACCGAGGCGTTCAGTAGTCGTTCCCTTTATATTTATCCTGCTTTTATCAAGCTTCAAAACAGCTGCGATGTTTTCTCTCATCGCCTCCGTGTACGTACTTATCCTCGGCGCCTGCGCCATCACCGTGACGTCGGCGTTCACTACGGAATACGAGTTCTCTTCGAGCAGCTCTCCGACTTTCTGCAAAAGCGCCATGCTCGATATGCCGCGGTACTGTTCGTCGGTGTCAGGGAAATGCTTTCCTATATCTCCCAGCGCCGCAGCCCCCAGAAGCGCATCCATCAGCGCATGAGTCAGCACATCCGCATCCGAATGACCTGCCAGCCCTTTCTCGTACGGTATCTTCACACCGCCGAGCACCAGATCTCTGCCCTCGGCGAACGCATGCACATCAAAACCTGTTCCTGTCCTGTATTCCATAGGCAGATCCTCTCTCGTCGTTATCTTTATATTGCCGTAATCGCCTTCCGCTATCGACACCGGATAGCCGGCACGCTCTGCCAGCACCGCGTCATCAGTGCCGTAAAATCCTTCCGAGAAGGCCTTCTCATAGGCTTCCTTGATATATTCAAACCTGAACCCCTGCGGCGTCTGCACCGCAAAGTATTCGCTCCTGTCGACGCTCCGGCTCATGCCGCTCGCGTCTGTATTTTTTTTCGCGTAAAGTCCGCAGCTGCCGATCTGTCTGAGACTGTCCTTCATAGGCACGCATGCCGCCGCTGCGCCGCTTTGCACGGTCTTTTCGATGACGCCGATCACAGTCCGGTGAGTGACGAACGGCCTCGCTCCGTCGTGTATCAGCACGTATCCCGTCTGAGGACACGTTTCCTCCACCGCCCTGAGCGCATTGAAGACAGAATCCTGACGTTCACTGCCGCCTCTGACTATCCTCTCCACTTTGCCGATCCCGTATTCACGTACCAGATCTGCGCAGTGTTCCGTGTATTCTTCATTCGTTACAATAAAAATATGATCGACTTCAGGCATTGACGAAAAGACTTTCAATGTCTTTATCAATATCGGTTCCCCGCCGATCATCATAAACTGCTTTGGGACAGGTCCGCCTATGCGAGTGCCCTGTCCCGCAGCTGCTATGATCACTGAAACTTCCTTTTCACTATCCATGATGATGACCTCTGCCGCTGCCTGCAGGCTTTGCGAATATCATACGGCCTGCCGAAGTCTGCAGCACGCTCGTCACAATGACTTTTATCGTCTGTCCGATGAAGCGTTTGCCGTCCTCGACAACTATCATCGTGCCATCGTCCAGATATGCAACAGCCTGATTGTTCTCCTTGCCTTCCTTTACGAGCGAGAGTATCATTTCCTCGCCCGGAAGCACCACAGGCTTGAGCGTATTCGCAAGCTCGTTTATATTGAGCACATCCACGCCTTTTATCCCCGCCACTTTGTTGAGATTGAAATCGTTCGTGACTACCTTGCCGTTCATTATCTGAGCGAGCTTCAGCAGCTTGACGTCTACTTCGGGTATCTCGTCGAGCGATTTCTCCCCGGTGCTGTTGTAGATCTCGACACCGTATTCGTTCTGTATCTTGTTGAGTATGTCCAGACCTCTGCGGCCTCGATTTCTCTTCAGCGCATCCGAAGAATCGGCGATATGCCTGAGTTCGACGAGCACGAACTCAGGTATCACTATCTGCCCTTCGATAAATCCCGTCTTCATTATATCCGCTATCCTGCCGTCGATGATCACACTCGTGTCCAGTATCTTCGGTGTAGCGTCAGACTTGGTCTTGCCGCCCTTGCCGGTTCCCGAACCGCTCAGTCTCCAGTTCAGCAGCGAACCTCTGATGTCTTTGCCCTTTTTTGTCGCTATCACGATACCGAGATAGCCGAGTATTATGTATGTAATGACGTTCAGGATCACATCAAGATACGGTACCTTTATACCCACGTATATCTGGCTTATCAGAAATGCTATTATAAGGCCGGCTATAAGGCCTACCGTTCCCATCACGATATCGTTTGCGGACATCTTCTGAAGATCTGACTCCAGGTTGTTTGCCATCTTGTTGCCCTGCTTTTTGAAAGCCGGAGTGAGCCGGAAAAAAATCAAACCGAATATAATTGCAACCAATGTGGAAATTATCATGTCCTGTATTTCCGAAAAATCGACCAGCTCTTTATGTCCTGCAAGTATTATCAGGAACTTTGTTAATGTGTATAATCCGAATCCCAATATTGCACCGGCAATCGTCAAAACAGCTCTTACCAGTTTCTGGAGCATCGTATCCCCTCCTCTCTCTGCTCTTTGTCTAGTTGTCCATGATGAGTATACCACAAATCCTGTACCTAGCCAACAAAATATGGTAGAATCAATACACAAGCTTCATATACAGAACACATTGAAAATTTATTCTTACAATATAGATCAAGGAGGAGATGAATATGGCGAAAATATTAGTCGCAGATGACGAACAGAAGATAAGAGAGGTCATCAGGGAATATGCCGAATTCAACGGTCACGAGGTCACAGAGGCTGCCGACGGCATGACAGCTGTAGGTCTCTGCAGACTCAACGATTACGACCTTATCATAATGGATATCATGATGCCTAAGCTCGACGGCTTTTCGGCATGCAAGGAGATCAGGAAGATCAAAGACATACCTATCATCATGCTTTCAGCGAGAAGCGAAGAATACGACAAGCTCTTCGGTTTCGAACTGGGTATCGATGACTATGTCGTGAAGCCTTTCAGCCCTAAGGAACTGATGGCGCGAGTGAACGCAGTCCTTTCAAGAAACAGCGCTTCCGAAAGACCTGTTGAAAAGGTGATGAAATTCGACGGTCTCGAGATCAACATCCCTGCCAGAACAGTGTATGTCGACGGCAAGAAGGTGGATCTCACACCTAAAGAATACGACCTGCTGTTCTACCTCGTGGAAAACAAGAACATCGCGCTGTCAAGGGACAAGCTGCTCTCTGACATCTGGGGATACGACTTCTTCGGTGATGACAGAACGATCGACACTCACATCAAGAACCTGAGAAACAATCTCGGCAAATACAGAGATTATATCGTTACGTTAAGAGGGGTAGGGTACAAATTTGAAGCTTAGACTTGATTCCAAAAGTATAAAATTCAAAACATGGCTTTACTTCATACTGTTTGCAGGCTTCCTGATGGTAGTGCTGTGGTTTTTTCAGGTGCTCTTTCTCAACAGCTTTTACAGCGTTATGAAGGACGAGCAGACCAGACGAGTGGCGAAAAACATCGAGTCGGCATATACGCTCAAGAGCAATGAGAAATTCCTCAATACCGTTGAGTCGATATCGAACAGCAACGACATGTTCATATATGTCGTCTCGCACGACGGCAGCACCATGTATTTCAGACCTTCCGGAGACAGCACAAGCGCGCAGTACTATGCTGAACAGATCGAAACGATCAACCAGGTGATGCTCAAGGAAAACGTCGACTCAGCGTACAAGCGCATCAAAAGCGATGACTCAAAAGACGTCCTCGCCTACGGCAAGCTGCTGACGAACAAAGACAAGGAACCGATGCTGGTGTACATATTTTCACCGCTGTATCCGGTCTCCTCGACGATAAACATCCTGACCAACCAGCTGATATACGTCACCTGCATATCGTTCATGGTGGCATGCCTGATATCGTTCTACCTTTCCATAAGGATCACCAGACCGATACGAAAGATCACCCGTTCCGCGGAAAGGCTCGCAGACGGCGAATACGGCATAGTGTTCAAGGGCGGGCACTACACAGAGATCAACAATCTCGCCGACACGCTGACCAGGGCCTCCATCGAGCTGGAAAAGTCAGACATGCTCCAGAAGGACCTGATCGCGAACGTCTCTCACGATCTGCGGACGCCGCTCACCATGATCAAATCGTATGCCGAAATGATCAGAGATCTGTCAGGTGACAACCCTCAGAAGCGCGAACAGCATCTTCAGGTCATAATAGACGAAGCCGACAGGCTCAACATGCTCGTAGGCGACCTGCTCTCGCTTTCCAGGATGCAGTCGGGCAAGATGGTGCTGCACCCTACCGAATTCAACATCACGAACGCGGTCCAGAGCATCATCAACACCTACAAGATAATGGAGGACGAACAGGGATATACGTTCAGATTCAACTGCTCAGGCAGTTATATAGTAAAAGGAGACGCGGACAAGATAAAACAGGTGGTATCCAACCTGCTCACGAATGCGATCAAATTCGCAGGCAAAGACAAGACCGTGATAGTCACTCTCAAACGGCGCGGCAGATCCGTTATCTGCAGAGTCGAAGACCACGGCATCGGCATCGCTCCGGAGGAACTCAATCACGTATGGGAGCGCTACTACCGTGCAAGCTCTAATATGGTGAGAGCTTCCGAAGGCTCGGGGCTCGGACTTTCCATAGTCAAGGAGATACTGACACTCCACAAATCGAACTTCGGCGTCGACAGCACGGTCGGAGAAGGTACGACGTTCTGGTTCGAACTCGACTTCGTGAAAACAGACAGGAGCCGCGGCGCACTTACAGACGATACAGAAAGGAACAGCTCAAAAAATGACAACTGATACAGAGATCAACAGTATTAAAACCGGCGTTTCCGGCAGCAGCCCTGTACTGGACTGCGACTTCCATACTCATACAGGCTTTTCAGACGACTGCGATGTTTCCGCAGACGTGATGCTGGAAAGTGCTGCAGCTCAGGGCATAAAAACACTTGCTGTGACGGATCACTACGATCCGGGCTATCCGGACCCGGAGTTCCCGTTCCAGCTTGATTTTGAAAAGTACAACGAATATATGCTGAAAGCCCGCGGAAAGTACCGCGGCATCATGGACATCCGCATCGGTATAGAAGTCGGGATAATGGCCGGACAGTTCGAAGCCGCCAATAAAGCGATAAATGCGTTCCCGTACGATATCATCATGGGATCGTTCCACTGCAACCGCGAAAAGGATCTCTACACCTACGACTTCACTGACGTCGACGGTCCTGCAATGCTCGAAGACTTCTATGTGTACGTCTATGAATGTCTAAAAGAATTCGACAACTATGATGTACTCAGCCATTTCAGCATCGTAGACAGATACATCGGCAAGCTTTACGACTACACTCCGCTGACTGATATCATCGATGCATCGCTGAAGCTCGCCGTGGAAAGCGGCAAAGGTCTGGAGATCAATACTTCGAGTTTCAAATACGGTACAGGCACATGGCTTCCGCGTGAGTCTATACTCAAAAGATACCGCGAACTCGGCGGCGAGATCCTGACTTTCGGATCCGACGCGCACTCGCCGGAACACTATCGCTTTCATTTCAACGACGCTGTTGAATTCGCAAAGAGCCTGGGGTTCAGATACTACTGCAGATTCAGTCAGAGAAAGCCCGAATTCGTAAAGCTGTGATCGCCGCTTTGACACGACAAAAGGCAAAGATACAGAAAAATCCAGCCGTGCACTCTGCATCAGGCTGGATTTCTTATTATTCAAAATGATCTCGCTCAGAATCGCCACAGCGTCATCTTCAGATGGCACTGCACGCTGCTATTCCCCCAGATAATATCTGCCGTATGCATCTGCAGCTTTCAGCGCTGCAGCTACCGTTTCCGGAGTCACTTCAAACGGCATGTTGTGCAGGGTATCGTTCTCTGCACATGCAGCCTTTGCGACTTCCATGATCTGCTCGTCCGTTACATTCTCTGCTCCGAGCTCCTTCCATGTCACAGGAAGTCCGACTTCCACACAGAATCCTATTATCTCTTCGAGTTCCTCTTCCGGAACGTTCTCGAGAACCAGCTGTGCGATAGTTCCGAATGCAACCTTTTCACCGTGATACATCGAGTGACACTCTTCGAGGACTGTCATACCGTTATGGATAGCGTGTGCTCCCGCAAGGCCCGCACTTTCAAATCCGATGCCCGACAGCAGAGTGTTCGCTTCGATTATCTTTTCTACAGCCTCAGTGCATGCGCCTGCCTCAAGCGCTATTTTCGCCTTGACGCCTTCTTCCATCAGCGTGTTGAAGCACAGCTCGGCAAGCGCCATTGCGGCTTCCGTCGTCTTGCCTCCCGCACACGATATCGCACCGCTTCTCTTGCATGCTCTCGCTTCGAAATATGTCGCCAGAGCATCACCCATACCTGATACAGTAAGACGGACAGGGGATTTCGCGATTATGTCTGTATCCATCATTACCATGTTAGGGTTTGCCGGCAGGAAAAGATACTCCTCGAAAACACCGTCATCCGTGTATATCACTGACAGCGCACTGCACGGAGCATCCGTCGATGCTATAGTCGGACATATTATCACCGGAGTATGGTTGTAAAATGCCACGGCCTTTGCAGTATCGAAGATCTTGCCGCCGCCTATTCCTATCATCAGATCACAGCCTTTTTCCTTCATGATACCGGAGATCCTGTCGATCTCGTTTTTGCTGCATTCGCCGTTGAAATAATCGAATGACAATCCGCAGTCAGCATCTTTGAAGCTTTCCTCGATCTCAGCTCCTATACGCTTGTAGCCTCCCGGACTGATAAGGATCAGCGCTTTCTTTCCATATCCTGCTGCATAAGTACCCAGCTTTTTCATCTCTCCCGCTCCCTGAACATATCTTGACGGGCTGATAAGGATCTTTGCCATAAACATACCTCCTCACTGCTTTGCCGGCATTCCGCCGGTATCAGATCGCCGCTGAAAACCAGGGCATTGCTTATCTGCCGGCTGGCGCCGGCTCAGTTGTTTATTTACGTATACAGTATACCACATTTTCTGCCAGCGATACACATTAATCCCCGGCAGCGCGAAAAAACCACATGTTTTCGTGCCCCCTGCAAAATACGCACTTTCGGGCTTTGCAGAAAATCCTGTCATCATCTCAAAAAAGAAAACGACTCCTGCCCGGTCTTCTCCGTGGTCAGAAGTCATCTCCCTGAATTAAATTAATTAAATGGGTGGAGGAATTTATATTGTATCAATATAAATTCTTTGTATCATAAATGCACTTATGCGATACATTCAGCTAAAACTTTGAGGAATTCGCGGCAGTCTTCAGGATAGATCTCTCCCATGTTTGCTACCTGGAACATGCCCATTTCCTCATACTTGCCCTTGCCGCTGTAAACGACATAGCCTTTTGCTTCCATAGCCTTCAGGAATGCCTTAAGGTCTTTTCCTTCAGGAAGGAATACAGATGTAACAGTGTTTGCCATTTTTGATTCATCATCCAGAAGCAGCTTCAGACCCATGTCCTTCATGCCTTTTCTGAGGATTCCTGCGCATTCCTTGTATCTTGCAACTCTGGCCTCTACGCCACCGTCTGCCAGTGCGTTGTCAAGAGCGACATCGAGAGCCCAGAACAGATTTACATTAGGTGTGTTAGGAGTCTGGTTCTTGTCTCTTGCCGATATGTAGTGCTTTGCCAGATTGAGGTAAACGTTTTTGCCCATTTCTGGTGTGAGAGTTTCAAAAGCGTCTATCTTTCCGCATATATATGCTGAACCAGGATATGCACCCAGGCACTTTCCGCCTACTGATGTAGCGAAAGTGATGTGGAAATCAACTACATCTATGAGTTCCCCTGCTGCTGCCGATACGCAGTCAACGAAGAACCATTTGTTGTACTTGTCAGCAAGCTGTCCTACTGCCTTTACAGGGTTTATCATGCCTGTCGATGTTTCGTGGCATACCATTGCAACTACTTTGATCGCAGGATCTGCCGCCATCATTTCCTCTACCTTGTCCATCGACGGTTCTTCTCCCCAAGGGAATTCACAGTCAACGAGAGGAATATCATATTTCTGTATTATCTCAAGAAGTCTTTCTCCGAAAACACCGTTTCTGATCAGCATTACCTTTTCGCCTTCATTGAAGATCGATGAAAGAACTGTTTCGTTTGACGATGTTCCCGATCCCGAAATGATAACTGATCTGTAGCTGTCATCTGCCTTGAACAGCTTGTTGATCTTTGCAGTAGTTCTTGCAAACAGATCTTCGAATTCTGCTCCTCTGTGGCAGATGTCATAATGCGTCAGTGCCTGACGTACATTTTCTTTTACCATTACAGGTCCCGGACTGAATAATTTTGGTGCGCTCATAACTACACTTCCTTTCGATTTTTCGATACCATACTCTTTCGATTTTATATGTTTTCAACGACCATGGTCTGCAAAGCCGCCATGATCTGCCGGTCTGCGCGAAGCAGGCCGCGATCCTGTCTTGTCTTCACTGCGTCTTTCGGACGCGCTGTTATTCGGATATCCTATTCTTCCGACCAGTTTTTCGCTCTTTCAACAGCTCTGTGCCAGTTGTAAAGAAGCGACTCTCTTTCGTCCACGCTCATCTTCGGTTCATATCTCTTCGCGAGCTTCCAGGTCCCTTCCATCTGTTCTATCGAATCGAATTCTCCTGCGCCCAGGGCTGCCAGCTGTGCTGCGCCGAGTGCTGTAGTGTCCTTTATCTCCGGAACATCTACAGGGATACCGATAAGGTCTGCCTGGAACTGCATGAGGAACTTGTTCGCTGCTGCGCCGCCGTCAGCTCTGAGAACTGTTATCGGCATGCTTGCATCCATGTTCATCACGTCCAGATTATCCTTTACCTGATATGCCGTCGCCTCGAGTGTCGCTCTGACTATATGCTCACGCGTCGTGCCGCCTGTGATGCCTACCATGGTGCCTCTGGCATATGAATCCCAGTGCGGTGCTGCGAGACCTGAGAATGCAGGCACAAAATATACTCCGCCGTTGCTGCCTGCATCGTATGCCATCTGCTCTGTCTCTGACGCACTGTTGATTATCTTGATACCGTCTCTGAGCCACTGTGTAGCCGCGCCTGTTATATATATGCCTCCGTCGAGAGCAAACGACATTTTTTTATTGAGTCTCCATGCCACTGTAGTGAGCAGACCGTTCTTCGAATATACCGCCTTGTCGCCCGTGTTCATCAGCATGAAGCATCCTGTTCCATATGTACATTTTATCGATCCCGGCGTGAAGCATGCCTGGCCGAACAGTGCCGCCTGCTGATCGACTACGGATCCTGAGATCGGAATGGAGGCTCCGAGAAAATCAAGCGGGTCTGTATAACCGAAAACAGTTGCACTGTCGCATATTTCAGGCAGTATCGATTTGCTTATTCCGAGAATATCCAGGATCTCATCATCCCATTTTCCGTCATGGATGTTGAACATCATGGTTCTGGAAGCCGTAGAGCAGTCCGTAACGTGCACCTTTCCATGAGTCATCTTCCAGATGAGCCATGTATCGAGTGTTCCGGCAAGCGCACGGCCTTCCTTTATCTTATCTTTTACCCCTTCTACATTGTCTATTATCCACTTTATTTTAGGACCGCTGAAATAAGAGTCTGCCATAAGGCCTGTCTTCTCCCTTATCAGCTCTCCGTGTTTTTCCGTAAGGTCATCGGCGTATCTCGCCATTCTTCGATCCTGCCATACGATCGCATTGTAAAGCGGCTCTCCTGTGATCTTGTCCCACATCATCACGGTCTCACCCTGATTGTCTATCCCGATGCAGCTGACCTGGTCAGCGCTTACGCCGCCGATGCTGAGCGCCATATCCACTGATTCGATCACCCTCTGCCAGATCTCCATAGGATCGTGCTCGACCCATCCCGGCTTCGGATAATACTGTTTGTGCTCTTTGTAGCCTCTTGCGACCACGTTCCACTTCTCATCGAGAAGAAGCGTCGTCGTTCCTGTGGTTCCCTGATCCAGTCCGATATAATACTTTTTCTTCAACATAATCATTTCCTCTTTTCTTATTTTCGACATTATTTATTCAAATGGAAATGTAATTTTCTATCTTGTCGTACGGCAGCCGTTTGAACATGAATTTCCTGAACTCTCCGGATGAACATCTGAGAAGCTTCCGGTATGTCCTGTTCATGTGCGCATGATCGAAAAACCCGCAGTCCACCGCGATGTCGACCAGCAGCGTTTCTCTATCCTCGATGATCCTGTCCATAGATGCCTGCATCCTTATTATCTGCGAATACAGCTTCGGCGATATCCCTACGCATCTGTCGAACATCTTGCCGATATGCCTCGAAGTGAACCCCGTCTCCTCTGCAAGCTTTTCGACCTTGATATTGCCCTGGCTCTGAAAGATCCTGTCGGTACAGTATCTCACCAGATATTTGTCCTGCTCCATACGCATATGAACCCTTATCTGCTTCGAGATCAGTCTGATACGTTCTGACAGTTCTGTCTCTCTCTCAAGTACCGAAAGCATCTGTTCGCCCCATGGTATATCATCCTTCAGCGAAACAGACTTGTTTGTGATACTGTTCGCACCGCCATCGATGAGCGCATATCCGGCACCCGGTATGAAACGGATAAAGATAAACTTTTCATGCGGCTTTATCTCCAGCTTCCGTATCTCGTCTATGACTCCGCATATGTATCCGCTCATCTCACCCTCATGGTTTCTGAACACCATACTCATACACCCGTCCGGAACGATCGGAAGTATCTGAGGATATTCTCTAACCGACTTGATGTAAAAGATATCGGCAACCGTGGTATAAAGCGGATGTCCGAAATTTACATCTATCTTCTCGACCTCGAATCCTGTGTCGTCAATTATGAACGGTTCATACTGAATTCTCTCTTCAGTTGGGGCCAGGTACTGTTTCTGGCTTATTACAAATGACATTTTTCTTCGCTTTCACTGTTTTCTATTCTGTAAAACCGACGGCGCCGCATTGGTTAGTAAAAATCAGAACGCCTTTTCATTTCACCTATATAATAGCACTGTGCATTTCTCCGGTCAACTTCCGTTTTTTCCTAGCGAAAATTGTTCCTGATAGCATACAATAAATGTCAACAGGAGGAGTTTTTGTTATGCAGGTATTACAGGGCATGGATCCCGATAAAATGATAATAATTTTGCCATCGGCACTTATTGCGATGTATCTGATCATCAGCCTGCAGAAAAAACTCTGCAGCGGAAGCAATCCTCACATAGGACTGATACTTCCTGCGATATGCTTCGCAGCTTCCACGATTCTCGCGGTAAGGCCTCTGATCGTGGCCGCACAGGAAATATCAGGCGGACTCGTACTGCTGTGCCTGAGGATGTGGTTCACATTCAACATAGCGACGCTGGTGTTCCTGTTTCCTTATTATATGCGCATAAGAACGATGCGTACTGAAACAGCTTCAAAAAAGTCTGCCGCTGAATAATATACGGCTAAGCCGGCTTTTTTCTATTCATTTTAATCTATTTATTTATTTTAAGGAGGGTATTCTTATGGAAAACAATGCAAAGGCCCAAACACTAAACCGATCGTTAGGACTTTCGGAATGCGTCACTATTACCGCCGGTGCTGTAATAGGCGTTGGTCTGTTTACCGTCGGTTCACAGATCGTAGGTCTGATGGGCGGTACTGTAATCGTCGCATCACTTATTTCATTCGTACTGATCCTGTTCCCATGCGCAATGTATGGTGAAATGGGTGCAGCTCTGCCGCTGGCAGGTGGTACATACTCTTTCGCAAAGAGAGGTATCAGCTATCCGGTAGCAGTATTCGAAAGCTGGAACTACACTCTTGCTCAGGTAGGTATCGGAGCATCAGAGGCTATGGCTTTCTCAAACTACTTCCTCAGATTATTAAAGGCACTTGGATGCAATGTTCCTATCGATAACAACGACTATTCGCTTATCGATTACTTCCAGGGAGCAGTTCCTACAGATGTATTCCTTTGGAAAGTCCTGCCGGCTATAGGACTGTTCATTCTCTTCACTGTGATCTCATACAGGGGAATCGAGATGAATGGTAAGACACAGAACTTCTTCATGTTCTTCTTCTGGGCATGCTCACTGGTATGGTTCGCAACAGTTATCGCAAAGGCAGACTTCTCAGGCGTTACTGAAATGGTTGCAGGCGTTGGAATCCCTGCAGGCGTAAATGCATTTGCTCAGGCTGTACTGCTCGTACTCTGGTGCTTCTTCGGATATGAAACCATCGTTGGTATGGGTTCTGAGGTAAAATTCCCTCAGCTGACTATTCCAAGAGCTCTGCTGATCTCACCGTTCTGTGTACTCGCAGTAAACCTTCTTTTCCAGTGGTTCCTGTGCGCACTGACTCCTGCTCAGCACGTTCCTGACCTTTACACATCAGCTGCTCCTTATGCAGAAGCGATGCAGTATGCGGGCATCGTGGGACTGCCTCTCATCATCCTGTGTCTGGGTATCACATTAGGCGGAGACTTCTCCACTATGAACCCTTGTATCGCAGGACCTGCACGTTATATGTACATAATGGCAGAAGACGGAAACTTCCCTAAATACTTCGGCAAGGTTCACCCTAAATACAAGAGCCCTCACCGTGCAGTAGTTCTCTGCGGAGTACTGGGAGTCTTCTTCATCCTGTCAGGTTCAATAAAGATCGTTGCAATGATGTGTGCATACAACCAGATACAGGCATATATCATCGGTTTCTGGTCATTCTTGGCACTCAGAATAAAAGAGCCGGATCTCAAGAGACCTTGGAAGTGCCCTGCCGGCAAGTTCGGTGCATGGTTCAGTATCATATGCTTCGCATTACTGCTGATACTCGCATATGACCCTGTTGCTATCTGGTACAATGTCGTTTGGGACGTACTCGCTATCCTGTACTATGTACTCTTCGTTCGCAAGAGACCTATCCCGCAGGAAGCTATCGATGTAGAAGCTCTTACACTGGCTACTGCAGATCCTACTCCTGAAGAAAAGGCTAAGCTTGACAGACAGTACAAGATCTGGAGAATAGGCGCTTACATCGCAGCTGCAGTTGGCGTATTACTCTTCGTATTCGCATGGATATTCTAATCAGACAGATAGATATATATTCAATATGACTGAAAAAGAGCCGTCATCAAACTGACGGCTCTTTAATAACTAACGGAAAGCCTGTCTCACACGGGCCCCAGATATGATCCAAACATCAAAAGATCAAAGAATACAGAGGTTATTTACAATGAGAAAATTTATAGGAACTGTATTATTCATATTTCTGATGATACTGGCCACCGCAGGTCTTGCGGCATACGTGATGCAGGAGGCATTCAAGGAACCGATCACCTTCAAGGAGTTCTTTGAAATGGTCTTCGGCAATTAGACCGGCAGGCTTATGTTATACACGGCAGAAGGACCCGCAGGCTGCTCTGCGGGTCCTTCTGCTTTTGTGTTATGTTATTATGTAATAAGGCATCTACCGATGTTTCTTTATCTCACCAGGTTTTTACTAACCCCAGAGTTCTTCATCAGAAGGCACATGATTGTCCGGCATGTATCTTGCGATCCTCGATACGTTCATGAGATGCTTGTAATCGAGGTTTTCAGAGATACTGTTGTGTCCCCATGAGCCGCATCCCAGAGTATTAGTAGGTGCGAGACCATTGTAGAAGCTTCCGCCTGCGCTGCTTGCCGACACCTGATTTATTACGAATCTCGAAGCGCAGAGCTCTGTTCCGACATATTCGATATGTTTCTCTGAATCCGAGTGGAATGCCACACTGTGACCTTTCCCGTCTTTTTCAAGGTTTTCTCTTGCGATATCAACGCCTTCCTCAAGCGAGCCATATTTATAAGCTGCGATGACCGGCGCCATCTTTTCTCCGCCGAGAGGATCGGTAAGTCCTGTTCCTTCCGCTTCAACAACGATTATCTTAGTATCTTCCGGCATATCTATACCTGCAAGCTTTGCAATGCTGCTGCATGACTGGCCTACAGAGTGTCTGTTAGGCTTGCCGTCCTGGAAAAGTGCATTTCTTACTTTTTCAAGATCTTCCTTATCGCTTACCACATAAGCTCCGTTTGCCTTGAATTCCTCGATCACGTCGTCATAATCGTTCTCACTGCAGATGACCGACTGTTCTCCAGAGCAGATGATGCCATAGTCAAATGTTCTGCCTGCGATGATCTTAGGTACGGCTTCCTTGCAGTCATATCCTTCGTCTATGATGCACTGCACATTTCCTGCGCCTACGCCCAGAGCCGGTCTTCCGGAGCTGTATGCTGCTCCTACCACTCCTGAACCGCCTGTAGCGATAACGACATCTGCAGATGCGATGAGGTTCTTCGTATTTTCTCTCGAATGCTGATCGAGGATCTGTATGAGATAATCAGGATAACCCAGCTTCTTCAGCTCTCTGTTGATAAGCTCGACTGTCTCTGTGCTGCATTTGATCGAACTGTGGTGCGGTGTGATTATTATCGCGTTTCCACACTTGAGAGCAAACATAGCATTGCTCATCGGTGTAACGATAGGGTTTGTGCATGGAGTTATCGCTGCCACAACACCCATCGGTTTTGCGATCCTCGTGATCCCTGTCGTTTCGTCAGTATCCAGTATGCCGCGGGATTTTTTACCCTTTAATGAATTCCAGATTATCTTGGATTTCTGTTTGTTCTTTGCGATCTTGTCCGGAACATTTCCCATGTTTGTTTCCTGCACTGCGATCTCTGCAAGATACTCGGCATTGTCATATACTGTCTTTCCTATCACCTTTACCGCGAGGTCTACTTCCTCCTGGCTCATTTTTTCAAACTCTGCCTGAGCCTTCCTCGCTCTGCTGATATACTCGTCAATATACATTTTGCTCATTTCACTGCTGTCCATTTTTATACCTCCATTTATTCTTCCATTTATCTTTCTGTTTTCAAATATGATGTATCCAAATCAAACATCTTTAGAGCATGCTTCCCGTATCGAGAAATCTGCTGTGCCATGACAGAGCCTCACTGAGGATATGCGGTGTGTGAAGTACTGATCCTTCGCACGCTCTTCTGAAATAGCTCATCAGTTCATCTCTGAAATCAGGATGTGCGCAGTTTTCTATTATCTTTACTGCCCTTTCCTTCGGACTGAGCCCTCTCAGATCTGCATATCCCTGCTCTGTAACAAGTACCATCACTTCATGCTCCGTATGGTCCACATGAGATACCATCGGAACTATAGAAGAGATCCTGCCGTCTTTTGCTGTGGAAGGCGTGCTGAATATCGATATCGCCGCATTCCTCGAAAAATCCCCTGATCCGCCGATCCCGTTCATCATCTTCGACCCCATTATATGCGTCGAATTCACATTGCCGTAGATATCCGCCTCGATAGCGGTATTCATGGCTATAACACCCAGACGTCTTATGACTTCGGGATTGTTGCTTATCTCCTGCGGTCTCAGGATTATCTTATCCCTGAAGAACTCCACTTCATCCAGAAAACGCTCCAGTTCCTCCGGCGACGGACTCAACGCCGTCGTAGACGCCATCGTCGCTTTGCCCGATCTGAGCAGATCCAGCATCGAATCCTGCACGACTTCTGTATAGCATGTCATGCCTTCATACTGCGAATCACACAGTCCGTAAAGCACTGCATTTGCTACGCTCCCTACTCCTGACTGCAACGGCAGCAGCGAAGTGCCCAGTCTTCCGGCTTCCACCTCAGCCTCGAAAAACTTTATTATATTGTCCGAGATTTTCTGCGATGTCTCGTCCACCTTTCCGAGAGGCCTGGTCTTGTCCTGCATGTCGGTAATGACTACAGCCGCGATCTTGTCAAAACCACACTCCATGTATGTCGTTCCGATCCGGTCTGAAGGGGAGCAGATATTTATCGGCTTGCGATTCGGCGGATTGTCCAGTATCACTATGTCCGCCATACCTTCCAGGCTTAACGGCTTTGACAGATTTATCTCCACGATCACTTTATCTGCATTCTTTATGAACGACGGTGTATTCCCGACTGCTGTCGTAGGAACTATGTCCCCGTTTTCTGTGATTGCAAGACCTTCTACTATAGCGACATCGATTTTATTCAGAACTCCGTAATTCACATACTGCGTGCTTTGAGAGAGGTGCATGTCCACATAATCTATCTCACCTTCGTTTATCTTATCTCTTATCGCCGCATTTGTATGATATGGCAGACGCCGCCTTATCATTCCCGCCTCTGTGAGCGCCGTATCGATCTCCGGCCCTACCGAAGCACCGGAATAAACATCGATCTTTATGTTTTCTCCCCGCTTTCCCCTCTCAGCAAGTGCGAGAGGAACTGCTTTGGGGTACCCCGACGGTGTGAATCCACTGACGCCCACAGTCATCCCATCGCTGATCAGTTCTGCTGCCTCTTCAGCAGTCCTCACCAGTGAAAGCGCCCTGGCATCTCTCAGGCGAGCTTCAAGTCCGTCTTTTTCTTTACTCATAACTGCATCACTTCCTTCAATATCTGATATAACTGCTGCCGGTTTTATCCGGACGACTGTAATGTCTTCCTTCATGTTTATAATTTAACATGCTGTTTTCAGAAAATAAAATCAACTTTTCTTATGGATATATCGACTTTTCCTATAGTATGCAGGACCGGCGGCCTCAGTACATCTGTGTATTTTTATGCAAAGCGCGCGATTTACATGATTCTGCGGGTTTTACATGCTTCTGCCGGTTGCTCTTTATCAGACATATCTGTTATACTGAGTCTGGAAATCAAATCAGAAACACATACTGGAAACGGGGTGTATATGAACCATGAATATCAACCACCTGCACTATTTTGAAGAAGTCTGCAGACAGGGCAGCATCACCAAAGCGTCTGAAGTGTGCCACATATCGCAGCCGTCGATAACCGCGGCAATAAACGGACTTGAAAATGAACTCGGATACAAACTGTTCTCACGAATCAACAACCGCCTTTACCTTACAGATGAAGGCCGGGCATTCAAAGAAATCACTCAGCAGTTCCTGAAGGAGATGGCAAGCTACTCCGAAAAAGCCCATGACCTTGCAAAGAATAGAAAAACCATCCTGAAGCTGGGAGTCCCCGCTGTCATGGGTACATACTTTTTCAAAAAGATCATCCCCGGATTCAACAACGATTATCCGGATATCCAGCTTGAGATCTTTGAAATAGCAACGATCAACGGGGTATCGATGCTCCGCAACGCAGAACTCGATCTCCTTCTGGGGATAAAAAACGAGACCTCATACACCAGCTGCGATTCAAAAGAAATATTCAGCACTGAGCTTCAGCTGGCCGTAAACAGAAATCACCGTCTTGCAAAAGAAAAAGTGATAAAGGCCGATATGCTTTCCGGGCTTCCCATGGTCATCATTTCAAATGGCTCATACCATAACAGCGCAGTGCTGTCCACATTCGAAGATATAGATCTCAATATAATCATGCATTCCAGCCAGATGTCGACCATACACTACATGCTGCGCAACGATCATGCTGCAACTATAATCTACAGGGATATATTCACAAACGACCCCGATATATGCTGCATACCGCTTGAACGAACTATCCCTGCTCATGTCCACGTATTCTGGCAGAAAAACAATTATGTGTCTTCCGCCATGAAATCCTTCATTTCATACATAACCCGAATGGAGATATGAGCACAAGCCCGAGCACTCGGCGCACAACTGAAAAGAGAGCGATATCCTTGCAGTATTTCTGCCTGATATCGCTCCTTTTTTCTTTTTAAAATCTAAAACAGCTTCTGTATCTCCGATATGTTTTTTATGCCTATCAGCTGCAGCCTGCCTGCTCCGCTCTCGTCACGGCGGGCATTGATCTCCGAAACTGCCTTCCTGAGACGCTGCGCGTTTTTTACAGGGAGCACGATCCTCTCGAAACCAAGCTTTCCAGCTTCCTTTACTATCTTTTCGCTGTTCTGCACCGCTCTGAGATCTCCGGTGAGGCCTATCTCTCCGAGCGCGATAGTCTTGCTGCCCAGCGCCTTTCCCTTGTAGGATGAATAGACCGCGAGCGCTACCGCCAGATCCGTATACGTTCCCTCCGGCCTGATGCCGCCTACGATATTTACATAGACGTCCTGATTTATCAGCGACAGCCCCATTTTCTTCTCGAGTACCGCCAGGATCATGTTGAGACGTGAGTTTTCCACCCCGATCGATGTACGCCTTGCAAATCCTATGTTCGTCGGTGATGTGAGTGCCTGCACTTCGAGTACCAGCGGCCTCGTTCCCTCGTATACCGCAGTCACGACTGCGCCTTCGCTTTCCTTCTCCATCTCCTCGAGGAGCGTGCCTGAGAGGTTTTCGATCTCCATCAGCCCCTGTTCTGCCATCTCGAACGCTCCGATCTCACTGGTCGTACCGAATCGGTTTTTCTGCGCTCTGAGGATACGCATCTCGTGGCTCCGTTCTCCTGTGAAGCTGAGCACACAGTCGACCATGTGCTCCACGATCCTCGGACCTGCCAGATCACCGCTCTTGGTCACGTGCGCGACTATGAACACCGGGATGTTGTAGACTTTTCCGATACGCATCAGTTCGTTGCCGCAGGCTCTCACCTGCGAAACGCTGCCCGGTGCCGAATCCAGCTCGTAGCTGTACATCGTCTGGATCGAGTCTATTATCAGGAACTGCGGATCCAGCTGCACACAGGTCTCGCTTATGCTCTCTATATTGGTCTCCGCGAGTATGTAAAGCTCTTCGGGCAGTCTGCCGCACACTCTGTCGGCACGCATCTTGATCTGCTCCTCGGACTCCTCGCCTGACACGTAGAGCACCGGCCCTTTCCCCGACGCGATATGTGCTGCCGCCTGTATTATTATCGTCGATTTGCCGATTCCCGGCTCTCCCGAAATCAGCGTGAGCGATCCCGGTACGAGACCGCCGCCCAGGACCCTGTTGAGCTCTCCGATGCCGGTATCTATCCTTCCTTTTTCACCGGAGATCACTTCTCTGAGCTTCACGGGTCTGCCGGCTCTGCCCGCGCTCTGCGGGATGCTGCCGAACGCTGCGGATCCTGCGCCGGAAAACACACCTGTCCCTGACCCGGACGTACGCCCCGATGCTGACGCCCCGCTCCTGCCCGCAATCCTGCCTGCGCCGGCCATAGCGGAACTCCTGCGCCTTTTATCATCTATATCAAGATCTATAACCTTTTCCTCGACCATCGTGTTCCATGCGCCACAGATGCACTGCCCCAGCCATTTGGGGCTCTCATATCCGCACTCCTGACACACGAAAACTGTCTTGTTCTTTTTAGCCATACTCGTATCCCTCGCATTTCCGTTCACCGCTTTCAGGCAGGCCTCCATATGAGCCCGGCCTCCTGAAAGAGTTTTTCTTCAATCAGTATTATAGCAGAATATCGCGCCGGTTTTGCGATTTTGCAGAATAAAACACCGTTCGCCCTCAAGATCCTCACACAATAGGGTAGAGTGAGTATACTCACCCTCCCATTGCACCGTACGTACGGTTCTCGTATACGGCGCTACATCAATATAGAATCAAATATTG
>CABIWW010000015.1 GCA_902362435.1 Eubacteriaceae bacterium | reverse complement strand
TTGAATACTTTGATCGTGCCATAGTGTACCTCCGTATTGTCTCTATTATATCATCTTTTTTCAGACTCTACTTTTTGGGGTACACCTCAAGTAGCCATAGAAAATGCTGCTACCGTGACAGATACTTCCGATGAATTATTGTATTTCGACCATTCTGGCGTAAAAGCCACTGGAAAGCGAACCAGTGAGGGCTTTGTAGTATTAAAGGGTAGCCAGATATCTGCAAAACTTACAAAAAGCTGCCCAGATCCAACATTGCGTAACCGCGAAAAGTATGCGTCCAAAGTAGACGAGAACTTTATGCTTACAGAGGATATTTTATTTACCAGTCCTTCTGCTGCTGCCTCATACATCGGCGGAGCCAGCTTGAGTGGAAATGCCACATGGCGTAACGCACAAGGTGTCACCCTAAAAAACATCGAAGAAAAATAATCTCATGCCAACCGGATTCATTTTCGGTTGGCTTTTCATTTAACCACTCTATTCACTCAACCCTACACAAAATCATCTTGTCAACTCAACACTGCCCATTTTCAACCTGTCAACTCAACCCTTGTTTTCTTTGGGGTAGCAACCTCCGAAAACAAAAAAATCCGAGAGCCGGAAGAATACCTCCATCTCTCGGAAATGCTTTATTTTAAGGCTATTTACACGATTTACTTCTGTACCTTTGACATCAAAACTACCGTCTCAACGGTACTTTCGTTGTCCCAACAAAGTTCCTGTGTCTCTCTGTCTCCAAAATACACCGGAAAACGGAACTTTATGTGCTTCAGGAATCTGCCATCCGGCTGCTCCTGCTCGTAAATGTCCACCTGTTCTACAAAGCTGTTAAGAAATTCTTTCTTCTCCAGATCGGTGAACTTATCATATAGTTTATCAAAATATAAAAGAAATTGATAGACGTTTTCTTCTGATATTTTCTGTTGCTCGATATTCAGCAGGCGGTTCTTAACTTCCTCTATACTGTTCTCCACGCCTTCGATCTCATCGTACAGACGGTATAACCTTGTCTCCATATCCTGATATTTCTTCTCATAAAATTTATCCATAATATCCAGACTGTCCATCTGCTGTCCAAGTCTTGCTTTTGCTCCGGTCAGCTGCCTGTGCTGCTTTTCCAATCCGTCAATCTCTTTTTCTATTTCTTCTGTATCTATTCTTGAACCAATTTTATTCAGAATTGCTTCTTCAAATTTAGGATTCTTCACCAGCTTCCGAATAACTTCTTCCACTGCATTGTTAATCTTCTCCTCACTCCATTGTTTACGATATCCACATTTATGACCATCTACCAGACGACGATGTTTACAGGCATAATAGAAATAATCCTTATATAAGGTTCCATCTTTCTTTTTCTTTCGGTTCACGTTCCCATACATACCGCTTCCACATAGCGGACATCTCAATATTCCAGATAAGATATGCTCATGATCCAGACTATGCGTCTTTTCATATTTCACACCTGTTTTTTCCCGTTTTTGATGTGCCAGCTCCCAATCTGTTTCTGAAATGATTCCTTCATGAATACCATCATGCAGCATATAATTTCCCTGTTTTACAATGCGATATTCATTTCTTGTTCCTGAAACTTTCTCGTTCTTCCTTCGTCCATAAGCCAACTTTCCACAGTATACCGGATTATCCAGAACGCCTTTTATAAAGGAAGAGGCAAATGCGTCCAATGTATTATTCTGTCGTTTTTTCTTTTTATATCCATGCTGGTTCAGCCATGCAGCAATCGCAGAGATTCCCATATTTGTATGAATAAATTTGTCATAAATCAAACGAATAATCTCCGCTTCGTCCTCTGCAATCTGTAATTCTCCATTTACCAATTCATAACCATATGGAGCGAATCCTCCGTTCCATTTTCCTTCCCTGGCTTTCTGCTTACGTCCTTCCATTGTCTGAACAAGGATATTCTCTCGTTCAATCTCTGCCACCGCAGACAGAACAGAAATCATCAGCTTTCCACTATCTTTTGAGCTGTCAATTCCATCTTCTACACAGATCAGATTCACTCCAAAATCCTGCATCCTCTGCAAAGAGTTTAATACATCTGCCGCATTACGACCGAATCTGGAAAGCTTGAACACCAGTACAAACTGTACCTCATCTGTTCCATTCTCAATATTATCCAACATTCTCTGAAATTCCGGTCTGCCCTCTACGCTTTTTCCAGACTTACCTTCATCAGAATACTCATTTACGATTTCCATATTCTGAAATTCCGCATATCTCTTGAGTTTTTCTTTCTGAGCATCCAGACTGTAGCCATCTACCTGCATGGTTGTGGATACTCTGGTATATATATCGCATTTAATCTTTTTATTCTTCATAATCTTCCTCGCAGTATAACTCTGTTTTGTTGTCCCAACCTTATTTTAGTGCTTGTTCCAACTATTTTCAATACTTATTTTCCGTATTGACGCATTTCTTCGCCAATCGTATAATTAAGTTAGATACAGAGCATTTCTGTTATCAAAATATTGCCCGCCCACCATTGGCGACTTATAAATGATTGGCTCGAAAATATTGTTCGCTTACCGGAAGCGTCTAATAAATGTCCGGCTTGAAAATTATTTAGAAAGAATTTCTGTTTTTGATATTGTGTTTTTATCACACATTGCATATACTATAAATACACAAAAAAGCCAAAAAAGAGGAGGTGTTAGTATGGCTACTTCAAGTATTACTCATAATTTTGTCGTATCCAATCCAAATAGCGTAAAGCGTTTTGTCGCAGCAATTGACGAAGCCGACCGTGACCGCACACCAAAGCAGACACTTCCCGGACGTCAGTTAACGAACCCACAGGAAATCTTAGCTTTAATGTCAAAAAGGAAGAAAAAACATGTCTGATAAATATTTTACCGTTAATATTCGGGCATATTTGGATAAAGACGAACCGACATATATCGGAGAGGAAAGTCTTTACGACTTACTCTCCGATTTTTCTTGTCCCAAAAATCCCGATGTTGAATACTTTTTATTACATAATGCAATTGAATTTACGAAAAAAGATCAATCCATCACTTATCTGGTATTTGATGCCGAAGATGCTTCATTGGTTGGCTATTTTTCCCTTACAGTAAAGCCAATCTCTGTCCGGGCCTCAAACATCAGTAAAACAATGGCAAAGAAATTGTCCCGTGTCAGTATTCTGGATGAAGAAACACAATCCTATACCACAGCAGCTTACCTGATTGCACAGTTAGGAAAGAACTATTCTCTTCCAAAAGAAAAACGAATCCCTGGAAACATTCTGCTGGGATTTGCACTGGAAACCATATCCAGTCTCAAATATTCCGTAGGTGGCGTTATGGAGTTTCTTGAATGCGAAGATAATGAATTTCTTCTGAACTTTTATACACAGAATCATTTCAAACCATTTGATACTCGTATTACTGCTTCCCAGAATAATGAGCCACACACTCTGCATCAGCTTTTAAAATTTATTTGATTTAAAAATGCATGAAAAAAGCGACAGTCTGATTTACATTTTGTATTTCAGGAAACTGCCGCTTCTTTTTCTTCCTTATTCTGTTTTTCTTCCTCCAACTCCCGGAGGACTTCTTCGCCGTACTTATCAATCATCCGTACCAGAAAATCAATGCACCGCTCAAATTCAATATTCTGTTGCATAAGCTCCTCCCGTTATTGTTTGTTCTGAGCTTATTTTACAGAACCTGCCTGAAAACCACATTGAATAGAAATTGATTGTAAATTGACACAATTACTTTAAAAATATCCGTATTTTCTTGAATCGAATATATGTTCGTGTTATGATAGATATACTCAATCTTAACTACGAAAGGGGAATTTCTATTGAATCGATGCGATTTTTCTTCTATTAGCACTTGCTTAAAAAATCATATCAGCGAAAGTAATCAAATGAGTCAGCCTGATTTTTTATACGAATTATTTGAAGATTTTATGGATGATCCGGCAAATCAGGATTTTTCAATGGATAACGGTCTGGTTTGCCGCTGGATGACTGGTCAGGCTAAAATCAGTCCTAAAATATCCGCTTACTATTCCAAGCCATCCAATCAGGAAAAATTAGCCCATACCATCCACCAGAATCTTCTTCCACTGATGTCTGACTGTAATATGGCTATACAAGATATTTACACTTTATTCATTCAGGATGACAGCATCTCAGATACGAAAAAGAAAAATCTGACTCCCTTATATAAACCAGCCAGTTCAAGACTGCTGTTTCTTGCAAAACTGATTTCTTTTGGCATGGAACGCCAATTCATCAAACGTAATACCAAAAATCAGAAGCTGCTCGCCGGAGGCGCTTTATCCCCTATTGTGCTGGATTATATTATGGACAGTGAGGTTCCGAAACCATGCCGTCATTTTATCGGAAGAGATAAAGAACTAGAAGAATTATATACCATGCTTGAGGAAAACCGTCATGTTTTTCTTTGCGGAATCGCCGGAATCGGAAAAAGTGAACTTGCCAAAGCCTACGCAAAGCGGTACATAAAGCAATACACCAATATCCTTTATGTAGAATATACCGGCAATCTTCATCAGGACATTACTGACATGGATTTTATTGACGATCTTCCGGAAAGCACTGAACAGGAACGGTTTCAAAGACATAACCGTTTCCTGCGTTCCCTGAAATCTGATACTCTGCTTATCATAGATAATTTTAATGTCACTGCCACACAGGACAGCTTTCTGTCAGTAGTATTAAAATATCGCTGCCAGATTTTATTTACGACCAGAAGTAATCTGAATGAATACTGTACTTTTCAATTAAAAGAAATACAGGATATAAACATTCTTTTCCAACTGACATCTGCATTTTATTCAGAAGCAGACAAGTATCGTTCGACCGTCGAAAAAATCATAGAGACCGTACACTATCATACTTTTGCTGTAGAACTGGCTGCAAAACTTTTGGAAAATGGAATTTCAACTCCAGGTCAGTTATTAGCAAAACTTCAGGAAGAAAGAGCATCTCTCGATAATGAAGATAAAATTAAGATAATCAAGGATGGTCAAAGCAGTAAAGCCACTTATTATAGTCATATCCATACTCTATTTTCACTATATGCTTTATCCCGAAAACAGCAGGATATCATGTGCAATTTGTGTTTTCTTCCTTACACTGGTATTTCTGCCCGCATATTCGCCAAATGGCTGAAACTGCCTACCTTAAATGAAATTAACGACTTGATTGAAACTGGTTTTGTGCAGACAACTACACGTCACACAATCTCCCTGCATCCTATGATTAAGGAAATTGCCCTTTCAGAGACAAAACCATCTGTAAGTAGCTGTCACATATTACTGGATTCTTTACAGAAAATATGTTTAATGCATGGAATGGAAGTAGCTTATTACAAAAAGCTATTTCAAACAATCGGAAATATCATAGAATTGATTGAAAAGAATGATATACCAAAGTATCTGCTTTTTCTGGAAAATGCATTTCCATACATGGATAACTATAACTACCACAAAGGTATGAATGGAATCATTCAGGAACTGACGGGGCTGTTAAGGACAAAAAACATTGGAACCGACTCTGACCGGGCATTATTACTAGATTTTCAGGCAACTCTTGAAACCAAACCTGAAAAAGCAATAAAACTAGAAAAGGATGCACTTGCCCAGATAGAAACTATCACTGCTGACAATGCTCGCCTTGTTTCCAACCTTCATGCCAATCTCGGTGGACTTTACCGCATGAACGCTCATCCCGATCTTGCAAGGGAACACATGGAAAAAAGTATCTCACTGCTTGACCAATTTAACCTGCTTCATATAAATGACAGCATACCTCAGATTGCCAATTATGCAATGTTCCTGACAAAACAGCAGGAACCCGAAAGAGGAATCTCCGAATTACAAAAATTATCCGGCATCATCAAGGAATACCATTCCGATGACTGTCTGGATTATGCCAAAGTACAGGAAACCCTTGGAACCATTTATCTGATGACTGCCAATCTTCCGCAAGCCAAAACACATTTTAAAAGAGCTTTCAAAATATATGAAAAGATCTGGGCTGATGAACCAGAAATGATTGAAGCAAAATATCAGGAAATTCAGGAGTTATATCCACAGATTGGATTTTGCATTGGAAAAAATCTATCCGGTCTTTTAACAAAATAAGCATAATTTACGGCGGGCAACTTGCCCGCCGTAAATCTTTAAATTATGCTTTGATTTTTCCAGAAAATATTTTACTTACTTTGTTTTTTATGAGTATGAATACAATTTTTACTTATTTCCGTATCTGCGAAAACTCTTATAAATAAAAGGCAGTAAGGCTATTGCCATCACTGTATACATTACCATTACAAGCGGAATTTGTCGAAATACACAATTCCCAATCTGATAAATAAGTGGGACTTTTACACTTGCCTGTACATTTGTCAAAATTGTTGGTATCAAATTGAAAAGCGTTGTATACCCAGAAAGTGCCCGTCCTATAAATGGCAATAAGCAATATAAAAAGAACGGAATGCAAACAGCGACACTAATTGTATGCATTTTAGCCGCTACTAACATAGACACTACAGCCGCCAGCATACTGGCTATAAATCCACATACAACTGTCAACAAATAGTATTGTCCATATGACATAATGTAAATACTATACGCCTGATACATTTGATAAGGTGTATTCATACCACTGGTTCCCATAATTCCAAAACAAATCACACTAAGTAATATAATTCCCATACAATAAATCATAACTGTCGTAGCTATTCCTGCCAGTATTTTTGTTTTAACAGCTTTTGTACGTCCATACTTTGTAGAGAAAAATACTGCTTCTGCTTTTGTCTGAAAATCATCTGCAAATATTCCAGCACAAATAAAACCAACTATGATTGCCAGAATAATAGAATACGTTTCTACATACATAATCATAGTATCCCATGAACTATAAGATTCGTATTCTACTGGTAATTTTATTTCATTATATTTCTTTTCCAAGTATTTTTTCTGTACAGAAGTCTTTCCATATTCTTCTGCCATCTTTTCCATATTTTTATGATAAGTGTCATAGAACTCTTGCACATTTTCTTCTGTAATTTGATTCAGAACACTTTCATCATATTCTGCATCCGGTGTTAATACCGATATTATAAAACCCCTAATATCATCTATCGGTTGTAATGTCGTTCCGTAAATCGCATTTTCTTCTGAGGATTGTGTCATCGCATTTTTATTTTGTTCTATAACTTTTCCAAGTTCATCTTCTGTCAATGTACCTTTCCATGCTCGTCTGTTATCTGTAAGTTTTCTTGTTGCCATAATTCCAGTACTAGCATTTCCATTCTCATCCACATAGCGATTACTTGTAACTGCAAATCCACTAAAAATGACAGCAAGTATCAATGCCAATCCGATTGCAAATACATTAATTTTCAGGCAAAAATTTTGATTATCCCGAAAAACCCTTGAAATACAAGCACATTCGCAGGATTTCAGATTGATTTTACTACCAATTTACTACTTTTAACGGATTGCGCCTTGATATGCCGGAACATCTTGCGAGCATGAAACAACCCAATACAAACGCGACGCACTGGCGGCGCGGCACGTCGGCAATCACACAATTTCATATAGCACCGCACTGGCGGCGTTACCTTATCCCAACCGGGAAACAAGGAACGCCGCTATTTTTTTACCCTCATGTTACGCAGTAGGGGCAAAAAGAGTCTTGCTACACAAGGCTTTGCGGGTACGGTTTTCACAGGGTAAGGGATTGATACCTAAACCCTTAAAATCGCTGTTCTACCGCGTAACAAATATGCAGCAAAGGAGTTGATGAAGCTATGGCAGTTTTCCGCGTGGAGAGAAACACAGGATATACGGTTATGAGCAACCACCATTTACGCAACAAAGAACTTTCCCTAAAGGCAAAAGGGCTGTTATCGCAAATGCTGTCCTTGCCGGAGGATTGGGACTATACCCTTGCGGGACTGTCCTATATCAACCGGGAAAAAATCGACGCTATCCGCGAAGCTGTCCGGGATCTTGAAAGAGCCGGATATATTCAGCGTTCAAGGGAGCGCGACGAGAAAGGACGCTTGCGGGGAACTGATTACATCATCTATGAGCAGCCGCCTAACTTGGATTTACCTACATTGGAAAATCCAACATTGGGAAATCCAACATTGGAAAATCCTACGCAGGAAAAACCTACGTTGGAAAATCCAATGCAATTAAATAAAGATATACAAAAGACTGACTTACCAAAAAAAGAAAAATCAAATACGGATTTATCAAGTAACCATTCCATTCCTATCCTTTCCCCTAACCCCTCTCCTTTGAGGGAAGAAACGGCAGAGCCGGAACGGAAAGGAACGGAAGCGGCAGACGCATACAGCGTGTATGAGGAAATCATCAAGGACAATATCGAGTATGAGCATTTTATCAAGCATACCAACATTGACAGGGAACGCTTGGACGAGATTGTGTCCCTTATCCTTGAAACTGTCTGCACCAAACGAAAGACAATTCGTATCGCCGGGGACGATTATCCGGCAGAGCTTGTCAAAGCAAAGTTTATGAAGCTGAACAGCAGCCACATTGAATTTGTCTTTGACTGCATGAAAGAGAACACCACGAAAATCCGTAACATCAAGCAATATCTGAAAGCGGTACTTTTCAACGCGCCCAACACCATTGACAGCTATTACACCGCCCTTGTCAACCACGATATGTACGGCGGCTATTAAAAAACAGGAGGATTTTAATATGACACAGAAAACAGGAGCTTTGATTTTTGATGAAACGGCAGACCGTTACGACATTCGCTTTGACCTTAACGACTACTACGGAGGATTGCATTGTGGGGATTGCCTTGAAGTGTTTGTACGCGGCAAATGGAAGCCGACCCGCATGGAGTACGGGGACAACTGGTATCTTGTCGGTGTGAGGGCTTCGGATTTGAACGGGCTGCGGGTGCGTATCTAAAGGCGGCATGAAAAATGTACGCCTTATTTTTATGCCCCGAAGCGGCACACCACCCTAACCAAACTATGAAAGGAGGGATTTCATGCAAGATGAAGTCAATGAAAAAGTCGTGTCTTTAGCAATCAAAACATCTAAGCTGACCGCCGAAGTGCTGCAAAAGGCTATGAAAGCCCTGCTTGCCAAAGGCAAAGGGCAGCTAACCAAAGCCCCGCATGGGAAAATCACTATGCGGCAGCTTATGAAGCAGGGAGAAAAGGTTTCCAACATTGAGATTACCGACCAAAATATCAAAGCCTTTGACCCTATCGCAAGGAAAAGCGGGCTTGATTACAACGTCAAGAAGATTGAGAACGGCAAGCCGCCGACCTATCTTGTGTCTTTTAAGGGCAAGGATATTGACGTTATGACCGAAGCGTTCCGGGAATTTACCGCAAAGAAATTAGGCAGGGATAAAAAGCCCTCTATCCGCAAGCTGCTTTCCACTCTGAAAGACAAGGCGGCAGCTCTGAACGCACAGAAGGACAAAGTGAAGAAAAAGGACAGGGAGGTATCGCTATGAAGCCGGAACTTAAAAAGCTGCTTATCCTAAATGCCCCCTATCTGCTCTTTGTCTATCTCTTTGACAAAATCGGACAAGCGGTACGCCTTGCGCCGGGGGCTGACCTTTCCGGCAAGGTGCTTTCCCTTGCAGACGGCTTTTCCGCTGCCTTTGCAACCCCGCTTCCGAGCCTTGCCCCTATGGATTTGCTTATCGGTATTGTGGGGGCTGTCCTTATCCGGCTTATGGTGTACTTCAAAGGCAAGAACGCGAAGAAATACCGAAAAGGTATCGAATACGGTTCAGCCCGTTGGGGCAACGCCGAAGATATAAAGCCCTATACCGACCCGGTATTTCAAAATAACGTGCTTCTGACACAGACGGAACGGCTTACCATGAACAGCCGCCCGAAGCAGCCGAAGTATGCAAGGAATAAAAATATCCTTGTTATCGGGGGAAGCGGCAGCGGCAAGACGAGATTTTTTGTGAAGCCCAACTTAATGCAAATGCACTCAAGCTACGTTGTAACTGACCCGAAAGGTACGGTTTTAGTCGAGTGTGGGAAGCTCTTACAGCGCGGCGGGTATCGGATAAAGGTGCTGAACACGATAAATTTTAAGAAATCCATGCGTTATAATCCCTTTGCCTATATCCGCAGCGAAAAAGACATTTTGAAACTGGTAAATACCTTGATTGCCAACACCAAAGGGGACGGGGAAAAAGCCGGGGAGGATTTTTGGGTAAAATCGGAACGGCTCTTTTACTGCGCCCTTATCGGCTACATTTGGTACGAAGCCCCGGAGGAAGAAAAGAACTTCACGACGCTGCTTGAAATGATAAATGCCAGTGAAGCCCGCGAGGACGACCCGGAATTTCAGTCCCCCGTTGACCTCATGTTTGAACGGTTGGAGGAAAAAGACCCGGAACACTTTGCCGTCCGGCAGTACAAGAAATTCCTGTTATCTGCGGGAAAGACACGAAGCTCTATTCTCATTTCCTGCGGTGCGCGGCTTGCCCCTTTTGACATTAAGGAGCTGCGCGACCTTATGGAAACCGACGAAATGGAGCTTGACACCATAGGCGACCGCAAGACCGCCCTGTTTGTTATCATCAGCGACACCGACGATACTTTTAACTTTGTCGTGAGTATTCTTTACACGCAGCTTTTCAATCTGCTTTGCGACAAGGCAGATGATGAATACGGCGGCAGGCTGCCCGTCCATGTGCGCTGTCTGTTAGACGAGTTTGCAAATATCGGGCAGATACCGAAGTTTGAAAAGCTCATAGCCACCATACGAAGCCGGGAAATCTCCGCGTCGATTATCTTACAGTCGCAAAGCCAGTTAAAGGCAATCTATAAGGACAACGCCGATACCATAGTCGGCAACTGCGACACCACCCTTTTCTTGGGCGGCAAGGAGAAAACCACCCTCAAAGAAATGTCGGAAATCTTGGGGAAAGAAACCATTGACAGCTTCAACACTTCCGAGAACCGGGGGCGCGAGGTATCGCATGGGCTGAACTATCAGAAGTTAGGCAAGCAGCTTATGACGGAAGATGAAATAGCGGTTATGGACGGCGGGAAATGTATTTTACAGCTACGAGGGGTGCGCCCGTTCTTCTCTGATAAGTACGACATTACAAAGCACCCCAACTATAAATATCTTTCCGACTATGACAAGAAAAATACTTTTGATATGGAAAAGCATTTAAGGCGCAGACCCGCCCTTGTGAAGCCGGACGAAGTATTTGACTACTACGAAATCAGCGAAAGCGATTTGCAGGAGGACACCGACCATGAATAGACGTATCAGAAAGAAAAAGGACAAGAAAATCACAGAAGCCATAAACGGGCTTGTTTCGATTGCTGAACGACGGGAACAGCAGCGGCAGGCTGCTATCCGGCAGTTTGTGAAACGGTGTGAAGCCCTGTATGAGCAGCAGCGAAAAGAAAGGAGGAATTGACGCAGTAACAAAGAAAAAGACAACTTGCATGATACGCGCCCCTACAAAAATTCCTATCGCCCACACTGACAACTGAATACCGCCGCGCAGCAGACATTTAGGCAGCGCGGGGACTTATGACCGCGGCAGTTTGAAAACTGACCGCCGTTTTTTATGCCCTTTTACGGGCAAGCCGCATTTGCGGCAGAAAGGAGTTTTATGGAATTTTTCAACAGCGCAATCGGCGTATTACAGACTTTGGTTATCGCTCTTGGAGCAGGACTTGGCATTTGGGGCGTTATCAATCTGTTAGAGGGATATGGTAACGACAATCCGGGCGCGAAATCACAGGGCATTAAGCAGCTCATGGCGGGCGGCGGCGTTGCCCTTATCGGCACTATCCTTGTACCTCTGCTTTCCGGCTTGTTCGGTTAAGCGCGGGTAGCTGCCTATGCAGAGCATACTTGACGCGATTAACGAATGGATAAAGGAAATCCTTATCGGAGCGATAAACGGTAATCTGTCAACTATGTTCGGGGACGTAAACGAAAAAGTCGGGACTATCGCAAACGAGGTAGGACAGACCCCGCAGGGTTGGAACGCAAATATTTTCAGCATGATACAGACCCTTTCTGAAAATGTAATCGTTCCGATTGCGGGGCTTGTCATTACCTATGTCCTATGCTACGAGCTAATCAGCATGGTAACGGAAAAGAACAATATGCACGACATAGAAACATTCATGTTCTTTAAGTGGATATTCAAAGCCTTTGTCGCGGTGTTTATCGTAACCAACACGTTCAACATCACAATGGCGGTCTTTGATATGGCGCAGCATATCGTTTCCGGCGCAGCGGGGGTTATCGGCGGCGATACGAATATCGACGTTGCCGAAGCCCTTGCCGCCATGCAGGAGGGGCTTGAAGATATGGAAATCCCCGAACTGCTCTTACTTGTGCTTGAAACAAGCCTTGTAAGCCTTTGCATGAAAATCATGTCCGTACTGATAACCGTTATCCTCTACGGCAGAATGATAGAGATTTACCTTTACTGTTCGGTATCGCCTATTCCATTTGCGACCATGACCAACAGAGAATGGGGACAGATTGGAAACAACTACCTAAAAGGGCTGTTCGCTCTTGGTTTTCAAGGCTTCCTCATTATGATATGTGTCGGTATTTACGCCGTACTGGTAAACGATATGATAATCGCAGACAATCTGCACAGCGCGGTATTTTCCCTTGCCGCCTATACGGTTATCCTCTGTTTTTCCCTGTTCAAATCCGGCACACTGGCAAAATCCATATTCAACGCCCACTAAGGGCAGAAAGGAGGTATTTTCTTGGCGTATGTACCTGTACCCAAAGACCTTTCCAAAGTCAAAACAAAAGTCGCTTTCAATCTGACAAAGCGGCAAATCGTTTGTTTTGCGGCGGCTCTCTTAATCGGACTGCCGCTGTTTTTTTTGCTCAAAGGCAGCGCAGGGACAAACCTTGCGGCTATGGCGATGATTGTCGTCATGCTCCCCTGTTTCCTGCTTGCCATGTATGAAAAACATGGGCAGCCCCTTGAAGTGGTGGTAAGAAATGTCGTTCAGACAAAGTTTACCCGCCCAAAGGAGCGACCTTACAGAACCGAAAACCTATACGCTGTCTTGGAAAAGCAGCGAAAACTTGAAAAGGAGGTATCAGCGATTGTCAAAAGGACAAACAAAAAAGACGCGGGAAGCCGCAGGAAACAGGCGTAAGCTGACCCGCGCCGAAAAGAAACAGATTGCCGAAGCTATCCGAAAGGCAAAGGGGGACGGCAAAGCCCGCACCGCACAGCAGACCATTCCTTACCTTGCCATGTACCCGGACGGTATCTGCAAGGTTACGGAAAAGAGATATTCAAAGTGCGTCGTGTTCGAGGACATCAATTATCAGCTTGCACAGGCAGACGATAAGACCGCCATTTTTGAAAACTGGTGCGATTTCCTCAACTACTTTGACGCGAGCGTGAGCGTGCAGCTTTCTTTCATCAATCAAGGGACGCAGCGGGAACAGGCAGAAAAAGCTATCACTATCCCGGCACAGGAGGACGCTTTTAACTCTATCCGCACCGAGTATTCGGATATGCTGAAAAATCAGCTTAGTAAAGGCAACAACGGGCTTGTGAAGCACAAATACATTACCTTTACCGTTGAAGCCGATAACAAGGCGGCTGCAAAATCAAGACTTTCCCGTATCGAAACCGACGTGTTTAACAATTTCAAGGTGCTTGGCGTAACCGCCCGCCCCTTATCCGGCTATGAACGCTTAAAGGTGCTGCATGGGGTATTCCACCCGGAGGGCGAGCCGTTCTCCTTTTCCTTTGACTGGCTTACCCCGTCGGGGCTGTCTACAAAGGATTTTATCGCCCCGTCCTCTTTCCGTTTTGGCGAGGGCAGATATTTCCGCATGGGGAAGAAAATCGGCGCGGCGAGCTTCCTTGAAATCCTTGCGCCGGAGCTTAACGACCGTATGCTTGCCGACATACTGGACTTGGAAACAGGGGTAATCGTCAATTTACATATCCGCAGTATCGACCAGTCGGAAGCAATCAAGACCATTAAGCGCAAAATCACAGACCTTGACAAGATGAAGATTGAGGAACAGAAAAAAGCGGTTAGAAGCGGCTATGACATGGATATAATCCCGTCCGACCTTGCCACCTTTGGCAGCGAAGCAAAGAACTTGTTGCAGGACTTACAGAGCCGCAACGAGCGAATGTTTCTCCTTACGTTCCTTGTGGTAAACATGGCAGACACGAAGCGGAAACTGGAAAATGATATTTTCGCTGCGGCGGGTATCGCACAGAAATACAACTGCCGCCTGACACGCCTTGACTATCAGCAGGAAGCAGGGCTTTTATCCAGTGTGCCGATTGGGGAAAACCTTATCCCGATACAACGGGGGCTTACCACATCAAGCACCGCTATTTTCATTCCCTTTATCACGCAGGAGCTTTTTCAGACGGGGCAAGCCCTGTACTATGGCTTGAACGCCCTTTCTAACAACATGATACTCTGCGACAGAAAGCAGCTCAAAAATCCCAACGGGCTTATATTGGGAACGCCGGGAAGCGGAAAATCTTTTGCGGCAAAAAGGGAAATGACAAATGCTTTCCTCATTACCGACGACGACATTATCATCTGCGACCCGGAAGCCGAGTATTTTTCCCTTGTGCAGCGTCTTAATGGGCAAGTGATACGTCTTTCCCCTACGGGCAGGGGCATTGACGGCAAGCCCCAGTATGTAAACCCTATGGACATAAACCTTAATTACAGCGAGGACGACAACCCCCTTGCGCTGAAAAGTGATTTTATCCTTTCCCTTTGCGAGCTTGTTATCGGAGGCAAGGAGGGTTTGCAGCCTGTCGATAAGACCGTCATTGACAGGGCTGTAAGAAATGTGTACCGCCCGTTCCTTGCAGACCCCGACCCGGCAAAAATGCCTATCTTGGGCGACCTTTACGACGAGCTGTTAAGACAGCCGGAGCCGGAAGCTGCCCGTATCGCGGCGGCATTGGAGCTGTATGTTTCCGGCAGCCTTAACGTATTCAACCACAGAACCAACGTGGAACTTTCTAACCGCCTTGTCTGCTTTGATATAAAGCAGCTTGGAAAGCAGCTTAAAAAGTTAGGTATGCTCATTGTGCAAGACCAGACATGGAACAGGGTAACGATAAACCGGGCAGAGAAAAAGGCGACCCGCTACTATATGGACGAATTTCACTTGCTCTTAAAAGAGGAACAGACCGCCGCTTACAGCGTGGAGATTTGGAAGCGTTTCCGTAAATGGGGCGGTATCCCAACAGCCATTACGCAGAACGTCAAAGACCTTTTGGCAAGCCGCGAGGTGGAAAATATCTTTGAGAACAGCGATTTTGTCCTCATGCTCAATCAAGCGCAGGGCGACCGTACTATCCTTGCAAAGCAGCTTAATATTTCCCCGCAGCAGATGAAGTATGTTACCCACACCGAAGCGGGCGAGGGGCTTATCTTCTATGGAAATGTGGTGCTGCCTTTTGTAGACCGCTTCCCGAAAGATACCGAGCTTTACAGGGTAATGACGACGAAGCCGGAGGAAGTTTCCGAAAGCGGAAAGTGAGGTGCAGACCATGAAGCAATATAAATCCCGCGATAAAATCACACAGAAAATGACCCGCGACGGGCTTATTGAGGTAAACGAAACACAGCAGACCGCCGAGCGTATCAGTAAACGGGAACAGGACGCGGATTTTCAAAAGTCCCCGGAGCAGCAAGCGGCGCAGGACGGGACGCAGCTTCAAGGTGTAGCGTCCCAAACTTCCCCGTTACCCCACGCACCGGGAGCTTCCCCCGCAAGGGACACCGCCACAGCAGAGCGCGTTATGGAGCATATCGAAGCAGCACAGACCCGCAGAGCCAGTAAAAAAGCGGTACATAAAGCACAGGAGGAAGTTACCGTACAAACAACATCTTCCCGCTTGCAGTTTACCGAGGAAGAACTTGCCGTCCCGGAACTGGAATGCTATATTGAGAAATCAAACAAAGCCGCTGACCGACTGGACGCAGCAAAGGCAGCTATCCCGAAGCAAAAGAAACTGGTTAAGGAGCGCACCTTTGACGAAGCCGCAGGAAAGGCAAAGACCCGACTTCACTTTGAAGAACAGGAAAAACCGATACCCGGCGGCAAAAAAGGAAACCCGCTGTCCCGCCCCGCACAGGAAGCAGGGATTTTCGTCCACAACAAGATACATTCCGTTGAAAAGGACAATTCCGGCGTTGAGGGGGCGCATAAATCGGAGGAACTTGCCGAGCGCGGCGCGAAATACGGGGCGCGGAAGTTAAAACAGGGCTACCGCAGCCATAAGCTGAAACCTTACCGGGAAGCGGCAAAGGCAGAAAAGGCAGCATTTAAGGCAAACGTCAACTTCCAGTATCACAAAACCCTGCACGACAACCCGCAGCTTACTTCTAACCCGCTTTCCCGTTTCATGCAGAAACAGCAGATAAAACGCCAGTATGCAAAGGCGGCAAAGAAAGGAGGGGCAAAAGCCGCAGCGGAAGCCACAAGAAAGACGGCGAAGAAAACCGCCGAGGAAACGAGGAAAGCCGCCGCATTTGCGGCAAGACACCCGGCGGGCATTTTGATTGCAGTTGCCGCGCTGCTTCTCTTTATTATGATTTCCGCAGGGCTGTCCTCTTGCGGGGCTATGTTTTCGGGCTTGACAAACGGGGTGCTTGGCACTTCCTACACATCCGAGGACAGCGACCTTGTGGCAGTTGAAAACAACTATGCCGCATTGGAAAACGGGCTGCAAAGTGAGATTGACAATATCGAAAGCACCCACCCCGGCTATGATGAATACCGCTACGACCTTGACAGTATCGGGCATAACCCCCACGAACTTGCGTCTTACTTGACCGCCCTCTTGCAGAGCTACACCCCGCAGAGCGCACAGGCAGAGCTTGAACGTATCTTTTCCATGCAGTACACCTTGACGCTGACCGAGGAAGTGGAAATACGCTACCGCACCGAAACAAGCACCGACCCGGAAACCGGGGAAACCACCACCGAGGAAGTCCCTTATGAGTATCACATCTTAAATGTGAAACTGACAAACAAGCCGATTTCAGAGCTTGCGGAGGAACTTCTTACGCCACAGCAGCTTGAAATGTACCGGGTGTATTTGGAAACAAGCGGCAACAAACCGCTGATTTTTGGCGGCGGTTCTCCCGACGGAAGCCCGTCCGAGGATTTAAGCGGTGTGGAGTTTGTAAACGGTACGCGCCCCGGAAATCAAGAGCTTATGGAGCTTGCAAAGCAGCAAGTCGGAAATGTGGGCGGCTACCCTTACTGGTCTTGGTACGGCTTTAACAGCCGCGTGGAATGGTGCGCCTGTTTTGTATCATGGTGCTACAATCAAGCCGGAAAAAGCGAACCGCGCTTTGCGGGCTGCGAATGGCAGGGTGTCCCTTGGTTTCAGTCAAGGGGACAATGGGGCGCACGCGGCTATGAGAATATCGCACCGGGCGACGCTATCTTTTTCGATTGGGATTTAGACGGCGTTGCCGACCATGTGGGGCTTGTGCTTGGCAGGGACGGTAGCCGCGTCTATACCGTTGAGGGCAATTCCGGCGACGCCTGCAAGATAAAGAGCTATGACCTTAACTATCAATGTATCAAAGGCTACGGGCTGATGAACTGGTAAAGCAACCCCAAAAAGAAAGGAGAAATGACCTATGGCAAACAATAAAATTGACCGTATCAATAAGGAAATCGCAAAGACCCGCGAGAAAATCACAGAGTATCAGAACAAGTTAAAAGGACTGGAAGTGCAGAAAACCGAAGCGGAAAACCTTGAAATCGTGCAGCTTGTACGAGCTATGCGTCTGACCCCGCAGGAACTGAACGCTATGCTGTCCGGCGGCGGTATTCCCGGCATGACTGCCGCACCCGCAGAAGAAAACGAACAGGAGGAAAATGCAGATGAAGAATAAACTGAAAAAGACCATGACTGCCCTTTGTGCCGCCCTTATCCTTATGGGCGGTTTTTCTGTCCCTGCCTATGCACAGGGCGCAGCCACAGAGCCGCCCGCCGGGGACGCGACCAACGACAGTAATGTAGTTGTGGAGGAAAAAGAGGAAACGCCGCCCCTTACCCCAAAGGGAAACGCTACACTGGTTGACGATTACGGCGGCAATAAGCAACTTATCACTGTTACCACCAAAGGCGGCAACTATTTCTATATCCTCATTGACCGCGCCGCCGAGGGCGAACAGACCGTACATTTCCTAAATCAAGTGGACGAAGCCGACCTTATGGCACTGACCGAAAACGGCGAAGCTGCCAAAAAGCCGGAAATCTGTAACTGTACGGAAAAATGCGAAGTCGGAAAGGTAAACACGTCCTGCCCGGTATGTGTTACCAGTATGACAGGCTGCACAGGCAAAGAACCTACCCCAACACCAACGGAGCAGCCGGAAGAACTGAAAGAAAAAGGCGGCAATCCCGGTGTGGTGCTTGCCTTAGTCCTCTTTGCCCTGCTTGGTGGCGGCGCAGCGTTCTACTACTTTAAGTTTCTAAAGCCGAAGCAGAATGTAAAGGGCGATACCGACCTTGAAGATTTTGAATTTGAGGACTACGACGAGGACGAGCCGGAAGCAGATACCGGGGAAACTCCCGAAGATGAAGAAACGGAGGAAGAAACCCTATGACCCTGTTTACCAACAATCCCTTTGAAAAGATGATGATACAGAAACCGAACGGGCGGCGTGATAATGCGCCGCCTGTTCCTTATCCCCCTGCTTGTGCTTCCTGCCCTTACAAGGGACAGTCCCCTTGTGTGGGGTACTGTCTGAAACAGGTACAGGAGAAAAAGAAAACCGAGCCGGAACGCTGAAAGGAGGAACTTATATTTGATTTTAGTTATCGCAGAAAAGCCCAGTGTGGCACAGACAATCGCTGCCGTACTGGGGGCAAAGGAAAAGAAAGACGGATTTCTCACAGGAAGCGGCTATATCGTTTCTTGGTGCGTGGGACATTTGGTAGGGCTTGCGGAAGCTGCCACCTACGGGGAACAATATAAAAAGTGGAGCTATGACAGCTTACCGATTTTGCCGCAGGAATGGAAGTACACCGTTGCTTCTGACAAGGAAAAGCAATTCAAAACCCTAAAAGAGCTTATGCACCGGGCAGACGTTTCCGAAGTCGTCAATGCCTGCGACGCGGGGCGCGAGGGCGAACTCATTTTCCGCTTTGTCTATGAAATGGCGGGCTGCAAGAAACCTATGCGCCGCCTTTGGATTTCTTCTATGGAGGACAGCGCAATCAAAGAGGGCTTTTCCCGTCTGAAGAACGGCGAGGAATACGACGCGCTCTTTGCTTCCGCATTGTGCAGGGCAAAGGCTGACTGGTTAATCGGTATCAATGCCACCCGCCTTTTCTCTGTCCTTTACAATCATACCTTGAACGTGGGACGCGTACAGACCCCGACCTTAAAAATGCTTGTTGACCGGGACGCAGCGATTACCACATTTAAGAAAGAAAAATACTACCATGTGCGCCTTGTCTTATCCGGCGCGGAAGCTGCAAGCGAAAAACTATCTGACCGTTCCGAAGCTGACAAGCTGAAAGCTGCTTGCGAAGTGTCAAAAGCAGTCTGTGCTTCCCTTGTGAAAGAGAAAAAGACCGCAGCCCCGCCGAAGCTCTTTGACCTTACTTCTTTACAGAGGGAAGCAAACCGCCTGTTCGGTTATACCGCAAAGCAGACCCTTGACCTTGCACAATCTCTGTATGAAAAAAGACTTCTTACTTATCCGAGAACAGACAGCGCATTTCTGACCGACGACATGAGCGACACAGCGGCGGGCATTATCAAGCTGCTTTGTGGGAAATTTTCTTTTATGGCGGGAAAAGACTTCACGCCGGAGCTTGGAAAGGTGCTGAACAGTAAAAAGGTATCAGACCACCATGCCATTATCCCGACTATGGAGCTTGCAAAGACCGACCTTGCCACGCTGCCGGAAAGCGAAAGGAATATCCTTACCCTTGCCGGGGCGCGTCTGCTCATGGCGACCGCTGCACCGCATACCTTTGAAGCGGTTACAGCAGTTTTTGAATGTGCCGGACAGTCTTTTATCGCAAGGGGAAAAACGGTGCTGTCCGACGGGTGGAAAGAGATTGACCGAAGATACAGGGCAGCCTTAAAGAACAAGCCCGAAACGGACGACGCAGACAGTGACACAGAAAAGACCCTGCCGCCATTTACCGAGGGACAGACCTTTGAAAATCCGACGGCAAAGGTAACGGAGCATGACACAACACCGCCAAAACCTCACAACGAAGCGTCGCTGCTCTCTGCTATGGAGCGCGCCGGAAGTGAGGACACCGACCCGGACGCAGAACGCAAAGGGCTTGGAACTCCCGCCACCCGCGCCGCCGTCATTGAAAAACTGGTAAAGGGCGGCTTTGTGGAGCGAAAAGGCAAGCAGCTACTTCCCACAAAGGACGGTATCAATCTTGTGTGTGTCCTGCCGGACACCTTGACAAGCCCGCAGCTTACCGCAGAATGGGAAAACAATCTGACGCAGATTGCCAAAGGCAAGGCAGACCCCGCCGCATTTATGGAGGGTATCGAGGATATGGCGCGGGAACTGGTAAAGACCTATCCGTTTCTTTCTGATGATAAAGCGCAGATGTTCAAGCCGGAACGGGAAGCGTTGGGAAGCTGCCCCCGCTGCGGTTCTCCTGTCTATGAGGGAAAGAAAAACTACTATTGCAGCAATAAGGAATGTAGCTTTACCATGTGGAAAAATGACCGTTTCTTTGAAGAACGAAAAGTAACCTTTACCCCCAAAATTGCCGCTGCACTCTTACAATCCGGCAAAGTAAATGTGAAAAAGCTCTATTCCCCAAAGACGGGCAAAACCTACGACGGAACTATCGTATTGGCTGATACAGGCGGGAAATATGTCAACTACCGCATTGAACTGTCGAAGAAGAAATAACTGAATAGCAAGCATAGGAAAAGAGTACCCTTTTCCGTAAAATCCCTGCTTTCTCTACCGAGAACGGCGGGGATTTTTGCTTGTTGGGAAGTTTCCCAAACCCTCTGTTTTATGGAGGGTTTTACCCTCTGAAACCGAAGAAAGGAGGTTACACATGGCAAGTTTACGGGACACCGTAAAGGACTATCAAGAAGAATTAAGGGACGGTATCGCTTGGGTGGCGTTTTGGAAAACGGGACGTTCTTGGAACGCCGAATATTTCCACCTTGAAATGAGCGACTACATTTACCCGGAGGACAGAAGCCGCATGGAAGAAATCAAACAGGCTGACCCTGCCGCCGTTGTGGTAAACGGCTATTATTCCGGCTATCTTGGCGAGGATATGAACCTTGACGAGCTGACCGCCGGGGTGCGCCGCCACTACGAAAACGGATATAGCAATATCGGGGAATTTATCGAAGCCCACGACGACAGGCTGCCGCCGGAGCTTATCGAGGAAGTAAGAGCCGCCGCCCACGCTGCGGGGCTTCCTTTCTCTGAAAAAGCCTACCGGGACGGCGAAGAACCCGACCCCTATATTTTTGACGGGAGCATGAGCATGGAGGACTACGAACTTATGCACCGTATGATTGAAAACGAAAGGAGCGAACGCATGGTAGAAACGATTTTAAGCGGGTATCTTTCTAATCTTGGAAAGTACACCGAGGGCAGACCTGCGGGCGAATGGGTATCATTCCCCACGACTGCCGAGCATTTGAAAGAAGTCTTTGACCGTATCGGGATAGACGGCAAAAACTACGGGGAGCTGCATATCACAGAATACCAGTCCTCTATTGCAGGACTGGCAGGAAAATTGACCGAGCTTGAAAGCCTTGACGAACTGAACTATTTGAGCGAACTTTTGAAAATGCAGTTTGACGACGACCGGGAAAAATTTGTTGCAGCTATGGAATACGGCGACCATACAAGGGACTTGCAGGATATTATCAACCTTGCACAAAACCTTGATTGTTACTGGCTTTACCCGTCCGTACAGAGTGAGGAAGATTACGGGCATTATCTGATTGAAGAACTGGACGAGTTGGAGCTGCCCGAAGAAGCAAAAAAATATTTCATGTATGAGGAATACGGGCGGGACGCTGCTATCAATGACGGGGGCAGCTTTACCGAACAGGGCTATATCTACAATAACCGCAACACCTTTACACAGTGGTACGACGGGCGCGACGTGCCGGAGGAATACCGGGTAACGCCGCAGCCGCCAGTACAGGAAAAGGAACAGGCAGACCTTGACGCTTCCGCAGCCATACAAACCGCCGCCACAGAGCAGCCCCCGGTTCTCCCGATTATCCTATCTTCTGAAAAGCCCGCCGATAAAATGAAAGAGATTACCGACCGACTGGAACAGGGAATTTTAGGACTGTATGAAAGCGACCGTTACGCCGATTATCTGCGTACCATGTCAAAATTCCATGATTACAGCCTTAACAATACAATCCTTATCGCCATGCAGGGCGGCAATCTTGTGAAAGGCTATAAACAATGGGAAAAGGAATTTGACCGCCATGTAAAGCCCGGAGAAAAAGCTATCAAGATACTTGCACCGTCCCCGTTTACCGTCAAGAAGCAGGTGGAAAAAATCGACCCGGACACCCAAAAGCCTGTTTTCGATAAGGACGGAAAACCTGTTACCGAAGAAAAAGAAATCAAGATACCCGCTTTTCGTGTAGTATCTGTCTTTGATATTTCACAGACCGAGGGAAAAGAACTTCCTGCCCTTACCTATGAGCTTACGGGCAACGTGGAACAATACAAGGATTTTTTCGCTGCCCTTGAAAAGACTTCCCCGTTTGCTATGGGATTTGAAGCACTAAGCGGCGGCGTAAAAGGACGCTGCAATTATGAGGAAAAGCGTATCTTCATCAACGAGGGCATGGACGAATTGCAGAATATCAAGACCGCAATCCATGAAATCGCCCACGCCACGCTGCATGATACCGCCCTTGCCATGCCGGAACGCCCCGACCGCCGCACCCGCGAGGTACAGGCGGAAAGCGTCGCCTATGCGGTCTGCCAACATTACGGGCTTGATACGTCGGACTATTCTTTTGGGTATATCGCCGGGTGGAGCAGCGGAAAAGAACTTGCAGAACTGAAAGGCTCTCTTGAAACAATCCGCAGCACCGCCGCAAATCTGATTGATACCATAGACGGACATTTTGCAGAAATCCAAAAGGCACAGGATAAGGAACAGACCACCGAACAGGCACAGCCCGCACAGGAAGCCGCCAAACAGCCCGAAACAAAAGCAGCCGCGCCGGAGCTTCCCGAAGAAACAGCCCCGGTACAGGAAAAAGAAGCACAGCCGGAACAGGCTGCACCCGCCGCCCCTTATTATACTATCAATGAAGCTGCCGCCAAACGTGCAAAGGATATGAACAGTTTTTCCGATTATAAGCAAGGCAGCGCGACGGCTGAATACAGGCACTATGTAGATGAAGCCGTACAACTTGCAGAAAGGCAGAAACAGCGGGTAGACCCGATGTACCATGAGAAAATCGACAGCCTGCTTGACACCTATGCCCGGAAACTGGCGGCGAACATGAATAAAGGCTATGAGATTGACGCGCGTGTTCCCTCTATCCTGATTGCGGGCGGCTCTAACTTCCCCACAAGGAAGAAAGAAAAGCAGAACGCAGCCCGCGACAGCAATTACCGGGAATGGCAGGACATACAAGGGCTTCTTGATAAAATCCGCAGTACCGGCATGGGCGGTATCAGCGCAGACGACCCGCAGGCAGTACAGAAGTTAGAAAAGAAACTGGAAAGCCTTGAAAAATCACAGGAAACCATGAAAGCCGTAAACGCCTACTACCGCAAGCATAAGACCCTTGACGGCTGCCCGCATTTACCGCCGGAGGAACTGGAAAAATTGAAAGCAGACATGGCGAGCAGTTGGCATTTGGAGGACAAGCCCTTTGCGACTTGGGCGTTATCCAACAACAGCGCAGAAATCCGGCGCGTGAAAGACCGTATCAAATCCCTTTCACAGCAAAAAGAAATCGGTTTTGTAGGTTGGGAATTTGACGGCGGCAAGGTGGAAGCAAACACCGAAGCGAACCGACTGCAAATCTTCTTTGAGGATAAGCCGGACGAAGCCACGCGGGAAGCCTTAAAAAGTAATGGCTTCCGTTGGTCGCCAAAAGCCGGGGCATGGCAGCGGCAGCTTACCAGTAACGCCTACTATGCGGCTGATTATGTGAAAGCGATTGCTCCCCTTACCGGGGAAAAGCCTACCGAGTTACAGCGGGCGCATATCCGGCAGCAAAAGGTAGCTGCACAGGAACAACCCGCACAGGAGCAGCCGGAGCAGGAAGCCCCACAGGACAAAGACACCTTTTCCATTTATCAGATAAAAGGCGGGGACGAAACAAGGGACTTGCGTTTTGAGCCTTACGACCGTCTGATTGCCGCCGGACACCGGGTAGACCCGAAAAACTATGCCCTTGTCTATTCCGCACCTCTTACGCCGGGGACTTCCCTTGAAGATATTTACACCCGCTTTAATATCGACCACCCGAAAGATTTTAAGGGACACAGCCTTTCTGTTTCCGACGTAGTGGTGCTTCATCAGAACGGGCAGGACACCGCCCACTATGTAGACAGCTTCGGTTATAAGAAAGTGCCGGAATTTTTGCAGCCGGAAAACTATCTGAAAACTGCCGAGCAGACCACCGAGCAAAACTACAACATGATTGACGGGCAGATAAACAACACCCCGACCGTCGCAGAATTGGAAGCAAAGGTAAAGACAGGAGAAACCATTTCCCTTGTTGACCTTGCGGAAACTGTCAAGGCTGACAAGGAACGTGGCAAGGCAGCAAAAACGGAAAAGAAGCCCTCTATCCGGGCGCAGCTTAAAGCAGCGAAAGAACAGACACCGAAGAAACAGGCAAAACAGAAAACACAGGATTTGGAAAGGAGCTGACGCATGAATAAGTTTGAAAACGTGGATATTTTCGCTTCTCTTGACGCTATCATGCGGCAGAATACAGGATTTTTCCAAAGTGATTTTGACATTGACAAGGAGATTATCGCAAAAGCAGCGGCAAGCCCTAACAGAGAGGATAAGACGCTGCTATGGTTTTGCCGCCCGTCCGGGACGCATTGTTTTAAGGAGCGCGACGTGTTCCTAAAGGATACCGCCGCCCACAATACATGGTGTTTTTACAAAGAGCAGACCTGCGACCGCGTTCTTGCCTATGCCGTCGAGCTGACGGGCAGGGAGCGCGGGAAAATCAAAGGCAATCTTTATGAGCTTGACTATGCAAGGCAGTATGAGCGCGTTAAGGACAATGCGCTTGCCGCCGACACAGTCAAGTTGATTTATGAGCATGGGACAAGGGAGATACCCGCCGGACAGCATTTTAACGGAAATCCCGATACTTCTTTAGGGAAGTTTGAACACTTTGAAGCAGTACCCAACGACCCGGACGCGCTACAATTCCTTTTACGGGAAGAAAAGCAAAAACGGGATAAACTGACACCGGGCGACTTCAAGGAACATACCGCCGCCCTGCGTGCTGGGCTGATTGAAGCCGAAGCGCGGCGCATTGTGCAGGAAATGAAGCGCAGGGACACGCCCAATAGCCCTAATAGGACACATTTCATGGTGGAGCTGTCCCCGACATTTATGCAGCTTGCGTCCTCTAAGGACACCGACCGTCTGTTTTCCATGTTGCCCTATAAGACACTTTCCTTTTCCAAAATCGAGGGCAGACATGGAACATACGCCTTGATTGATAAAAATGAAAACCGGGGCACAGATATTCGCAGGGTGCGCCCCTCAATCCGGGCGCAGCTTGCCGCTGACAAAAGAAAAGCCGCCCCGAAAAAGGCGGCTGTAAAATCAAAAAATCACGAATTGGAGGTATGAGCATGATTAGACTGACAGTTGAAGAAACAAACCTGTTGAGCATTTACAATGAGGACGGCAAACGTGGGCTTACAGAAAACATCAACGCTGCGCTGCCGTTCATGGACGAGGATATGCGGGAACTGGCGAAACGCACCCTTGCGAAAATCGCACCTCTGACAGAAAATGAGTATGCGGAGCTTGCTATTTTCGCCGCTGATGAGGTATGACCGGGATAAAGCGGCTTACACCACCCCAAAGCCGGAAAGTCAACAGCCTTATAAAAAAGGAGTGCTGCAACTGCGATAACGGACACTGTATTTTACTGGACGACGGGGAGGAATGTGTCTGCCCGCAGCTTATTTCCTATTCGCTTCTTTGCAAATGGTTTCAGACCGCCGTATTGCCCCTTGATAAGCTGCTGTATGCAGAGCTTTTCAAGACCGAGGATAAAAAGCGTTGTACCGAGTGCGGAACTTCTTTTGCGTCCACCTCTAACAGCGTCAAATACTGCCCGGACTGCCGGAAGCGTATTACCCGCAGACAGGCAGCGGAGCGCATGAGAAAACGGCGCGCCCTTGTTACGTAGTAGGGGCAAAAAAAGCCTTGATTTACGGGGCTTTCAGTGCTTGAAAATGACGCGGCAAGGGTTTTATACCTTATCCCCTAAAAATGACGTTCTATTGCGTAACAGATACCAAAAACGCACCTACATAAAACAGGGCGCGGACAGTCTTTTGTTGGCTGTCTGCGCCCTGTTCTTTTACTTTATTCGTGCAGTTCTTCTATATCCTTTATTCGGTTTTCCAATAGGATATACAGCTCTCCATTCTCTCCCCTTATAACCAGAGTATCATTTTCATCGGAATAAGTTCCATATTCCACACATTCTATATATCCGATAAGTGTATTTCCGTCCTCAAAAGTAATTTGGATTTTACTGTCTGCGTTAATATAAGTTTCTACGCCATAACTGCCATTTTCTAATGTTATTCTGTAACATGGTGTAATACCAACCATTTTCATAATTATTCCCGTTCCTTTCCTTTCTTCCGTTCCGGCTCTTTGCCTTGCCGCAAAATATTGTCTATGTTCTGTTTGATAACGTCGTATTCCTTGACCTGTTTTTTCAGCTTGCCATAATCAGCGTAAAGGGCTTCTTTTTGCGCTTGTAGTTTCCCGTATTCTTCCTGCATGGCGGCAAGATTGGGGAGTTTAGTAACGCCCGCCGCTTTCAGTGTCTTTACTGCCGCTTCATGGAGTATCAGACTGCTTTCCTGCTTTGCCCGGTATGCGTCCTTATCCTTTGCCCTGCGGTATGCTTCATAGACAGGTTTTGTCTTTTGGTAGGTAGTAACGTGCTTCATCAGCACCGCCATATCTGCAAGACGCTTTTCCACGCTCTTTAATGCGTCTGCTGTCTTTTCATTTTCCGCATTTACTTCCTCAATCCGGCTGACTAAATCTGCGTACTGCTCAATCTTATGTTCTGTCAAGAAATTCATAGTCTTTGCAGCCAGTTTCAGATTATGGATTTTCGCCCACTGTTCATAGCCCCGGCTCTCTTGTGCCTTGATACTGTTTTCAATGTCAATAAGCAGCGATACGCCGCGCTGCTCTTTGGGAGCTTTCGCTGCCTTTGTGCGTTTGCCCTCTATCCGTTCTCTTATGGCTTCCTCTGTATAATCTGTACCGAGAGTTTTCAGACGGGTAAAGCGTTCCTGTCCGGGAGCGCGGCAGGAGATATATTTTCCCGGCTTTATCTCATAACCCGCTGCCTGTAACCGCTGCAACAATTCTTCAAAACTTGCTACTTGGGGGATAAGCGTATCAACGGCAATTTTCAGCTTGCCTTTCCAACTTGTACCGACCTTTTCCGCTTGATATTCTGCATAGCTTTTTCCCTTGCTGCCTTTGCCCGGAACGACAACAGACAGCCCGTTTTCCCGGCACAGCTTATCGCTCATGTTCCGTATGCCGTAGTAACTGCGCTTATTGGAATTGTACTTATGGTAGTCAACAAAATTGACCGCACAAAAAATGATATGGTTATGGATATGCCCTTTGTCTATGTGGGTAGTTAAGACGTATTCATGCTGTCCCTTTGTTACCGCGTCGGCAAGCTGCTTTCCGATTTCGTGGGCTTTCTCATAATCTACTTCTCCCGGCTCAAAGGACTGTATCAAATGGTGGGCGAGATTGTTTCCCTTATCTATGGCTTGTGCAAGCGTAAATCCAAACTCAATATCTGCCGTTTCATAGCTGCACCCAAAGGAGGACACAAGCATTTTCCCGTCTGTTTTATCCGGGTTTTGGATATAGTCAAGGGCTTTGCTCAACGTGCTTTTAATAGGCTTAATCTTTGTAACCGCCATATCTCCGCAAGCACCCCCTTTATTTCCTCTATGTCCTCTTGGTAAACGCTGCCTGTCGCATTGACACGCTTTGCAATCTGATTGATGTTGACCCCGATTTTCTGTATCTCTGCTGTCATGCCTTTTATATCGCTATGGTCTGTCTGAATGATATACCCGTCAATGGCAATCTTGCGAAGATACGCCGCCATGTTCCGGGTAGGGACAAGCTTCATTTTCTGTTCAATCAATGCCCTTTCTTCCTCTGTTACATAGAATTTGATTTGTATTTTTCTTTTGCGTCCGTTCATGCAATCGCTCCTTTCCATTCCGAGGGTTTGGGACACTTCCCAACAAGCAATTTTCAACCGACGCACCGCAGGACGGGAGGGCGAAAATACGGAAAAGGGTACTCTTTTCCTATGCTTGCTACGAAACTTTATCCCTTACTACCTACAACACCGGGAACGGCAAATTTGACGAACTTTCCCAAAAGAAAAACGCCGCAATCTGCGACGTTTCAATCACTCTATATAAACAAAAACGAGAGAACTTTATTCCCCCGTTTCGTCGTTGTTGGCTTCCTCTATTCCTTTTGCAGTAGCAGACAGGATTTTCAAATCTTTTTCGCTCATACCGTCAAGCATAGTATCGAGCTGACGGCGGCGCGTGGATTTCTCCTGTTCCCGTTCCGGGAAAAAGAACTGGTCTACTGATACATCAAGCAGGGTTACAAGCTCATATAAAATCTGTAAACTTGGGTGCTGCCCGCTGTTCTCAATGGACGCGATATATCGGGGCGCAATATTCAGCGTATCGGCTAACTGATTGCGTGATATTCCCTTTGCTTTTCTTGCTGCTTTAATGGCTTGCCCGAAAGCCTTAAAATCAAATTTTTCTTTGTTCTGCTTCATAGTCATTTCACCCAACTACATTGTATATTTCATCTTCCTTTCGAGATATGATTACACACAGCACATTATTGACTGAAATAGAGCATATCATATACTTGATATTATTCGGCTATCCGAGTATAATTATACTGGTAAAATTTGAGGAAAGGGCGTTTTGATTATGGAATATATGTCTTGTCCCGAAGCGGCAAAGAAATGGGGAATTTCTGAAAGACGAGTACAGATACTTTGTAGCGAAAATCGCATACCGGGCGTTTCAAAACTGGGGTATATGTGGCTGATACCAAAAAACGCGGAAAAACCTTTTGATATGAGAAAGAAACAACATAAAATGCAGATACAATAAACAAACAAATAAACCTTACAACAACTGTAAGTGGTGTGGTTGCTTCTTATGCAGTAAAATTATATTCGTAAGATAAGCGTAAGCAAAAAATGTGAGGTGTGAGATATGAATGATACAAAAAAACTATTAGAAGTACGCGACTTGCACAAAGCATATTCCAAAGAGGGGGTTCCAACAAAAGCACTAAACGGAATTACCTTTGATGTTCTGAATGGCGAATATTTGGGAATTATGGGAGCCAGCGGTTCTGGAAAAACAACATTGTTGAATTGTATTGCTACGGTCATTAAACCAACCTCTGGACAAATTTTACTTTCAGGTGCCAATATAAGCTCTTTTGATGGCACGAAGTTGGCTGAATATCGTGGCAACAAGATTGGTTATCTATTTCAAGATTTTGCTTTACTTGATAATCTAACTGGTAAAGAAAATATTATATTGCCTTTATCAATTCATAATATTGACATTGTTACAGCGGAAAAAAAGCTAAAAGATATAGCAGATTTTCTTGGAATTACAGACGTTCTTTCTAAATTTCCGTCACAAATGTCGGGCGGTCAAAAACAACGCGTAGCTGCTGCACGTAGTTTGATTTCTGACCCCGATATTATTTTGGCTGATGAACCTACAGGTGCATTAGATACAAAATCAGCACGTTTACTCATGGAGAAGTTACAGGAAATCAATCTTAGGCGTGGACGCACAATCCTAATGGTCACGCATGACCCTAACGCCGCGAGTTTCTGTTCTCGTATTTTGTTCATTCAAGACGGTGTTATTTTCCATGAGTTACGTCGTAAAATTCCAAATGAAACACAGGAAGATTTTTATGCACGTATTTTACAAGTGATGGCTCAAATGGGGGGAGGAAGTGCAAATGTTCTTTAATCTCACATGGCGAAACGCCAAACGGAGCCGTAGCGAAAACCTAATTTATTTTCTGACAATGATAACAGCCGTAGCAATGTTTTATATAGTGCTTTCTCTTGGACAACAGGACGTAATACGTTTTTTAAGTGAAATTGAGAGCGACGCAGTAGAACGGTTGCTTACTAATCTTTTACCGACGGTTTATCTTTGTGCTTTATTATTTGTGTTCTTTCTCGTAGTATTTGCAAACAAATATCAACTTGAATGTCGTAGTCGAGAACTGGGGCTTTATTTGATGTTTGGAATGACAAAGATTAAATTATTTATTCAAATAATGACAGAGGGGCTAATCACGTCGTTTTTAGCTCTTTTAGGAGGGCTTGTATGCGGTGGCTTTTTATCCGAAGCTATAAGTCTTACAACCGCGCGTTTAGTAGGGCATGGTATCATTACACACCAATTAAGTTTTTCTGTAAGTGCCGCTATTTTCACATCGTTAGGCTTCTTGATTATTCAGTTTGTAGCATTGTTTGTTCTATGCGGAAAGCTGTTCCGTAAAGAGCTACATCAACTTGTTTATGGAGAGATGGCGAAAAAGCAACGCACAGGGAATCCATATGTAAGTTTCGTATCGTTTGCTATAGGCACCGTAATTTTGCTTGTCGCGTACTGGATTGTTGTAGAGCATTTTATGGCTGCGAGTGGGGCAATGCTGCTTATTGCCGTTTTACTTGGAATTATCGGAACAATTCTATTTATTCGAGGACTTGCAAGAATTTTGAGTATATGGGCAGCTTCTATAAAACACAAAGCCACAAGAGGACTTTATGTATTTACTTTACGGCAGTTGCATGAAAATGTCGTTAATAAATATATTTCAATCAGCGTAGCGTCCATTCTGATGATGCTTACTATTATGTTAATTACCGACGGCTCAGTGCGCATAATGTCATATGGAAGTGAATTGACACGAGGTACTTCTGTTTATGACTTTACTGTAATGGGCAACGACCAAATTGTTGAGAAGTATCTTTCCAACGAACAAATTCGTCCTTATGTATCAAATCTGAACCGTATGGAAATAGGAAATATAAAATCCACTGCTTCGGATGGGATAAGTTCTCCTGTTGATTGGTCGAAATTTAGGAAACAAATCGTGCAGCATTTACCTCAAGATGTAGTAGACCCTGCCACACAAGAAGATGGTATGTATAGTTTTGGCTCCGACCAACCTGCTGCCTTAAACCTTTTAGGTCTTATTGATACTGGTAGTTCTTCTCCTTATTTGCTTCCTGTATCTTCCTATAATCGGTTATTGGATGCCGCGGGAGAAAAACAGATTAGCCTTGGGAACAATGAAGTTGTCTATTATCTCAACCCAGATTTTTTAGGTAATGCTCAAGATGAAACGGTTACACTGTTAAATCAAATTGCAGCAGACGCACAGGCGAATAATGAAGCGTTGCTTTCTATCAACGAAAGACCATTTTATCTTGTTCCCTCTGTACCGATGAAAGGGTTGACCGCAGATGAAAATATCAAGATTATAACTGCATTGATTGTTTCAGATGAGATATATTCAGAATTTGTAAATTCAGACACTTGTATGGTTTATTGGAACTTTTGTATTCCTAATGAACTTGTTGAAACAAAAGGTTTAATGTTACCGATTATGGAAGCTCGTGATTTGTTAAAACCATCTGGTCTATATTACGAAAGCTATCTTAATAATTTTGGGCGACAATTATTTTATGTTATTTCCGGAAGTTATACAACACTATACATGGGATTTATGTTTTTGATTATTGCGTGTGCATTACTTGCCCTGCAATTCTTGACGCAAATGCAAACTACAAAATCAAGGTATCTAACACTCTCTATTTTAGGAGCACGACGTGAACAAATTAAGCGTTCTATCAACCAACAAGTATTATGGTATTTCCTGCTTCCTCTTATATTAGCGTGTATCAGCGGAGCAGTAGGGATATATGCCATGCAGCTATATTTATATTCAGGAGCGGCACACCTTGAACAGTCCTATCCTCTTTTAATTGCTATGGCTGTTATTGTTGTTCTTGTTATGGTAATTTACGGTGTGGCTGTTGCTCGAACAGCTAATCGTGAAATAGGAAAGCTCAATTACAAGCCCAATTCTTAACAGGCTTATAAATATTATGGGAAAGGAGGCGGACATATTGGCAAAGATAGTTGTGGTTGAAGATGATGTTTATATGCGAGAAGAACTGTTGAACTTATTAGAAAAATCGGGATATGATACGATTGGATTATCGGATTTTGAAAACGCAGTATCAGAAATAGCAGCATATTTTCCCGACTTAATTTTGCTTGACATCAATCTTCCCTTTCGTTCGGGTTTTGAAATATGTAAAGAGTTGAAAGCTAAACAGATTGGTACGGTACTCGTATTGACTGCAAGAGATAAATTGCAGGACGAACTGCACGCATTAGACTTGGGGGCTGATGACTATTTAACAAAACCTTGTAATATGTCACGTTTACTTGCCCGAATTAAAAATCTTCTTCGACGTAAAGAAGAACAGGTACAGCAAGGGTTACTTGATGGAGGTGGTTTTTTACTTGACCCGAATACCTTTACAATTTATGTAGGGAATAGCTCTTACCTTATGCCACCGAACGAAGGAAAAATATTACTTGCTCTCTTGAAAAATAGCCCTAAGATTGTTTCTAAAAAAGAATTATGCATTAGACTATGGGGAACAGAAGAATTTATAGACGAAAATGCATTACAAGTAAATTTTACTCGGCTGCGAAAAACGCTTCGTGAATTTGGTCTTGAAGAACGTATAGAAACAGTGCGCGGTCAAGGCTACCGCTTGAAAGAGCAGGTGCGCTTATGAATAAGTTGAAAATACTTTTAATCTATATTTCCTCTAACCGGGTATGGATTATTACACTTGCCTGTTTGGACTTGTTCTTTATATTTCTTGCTTGGTTGGCTAACCCTGATTATTTTATAAATTATGCTGCATTGATAATTTTTGTGTCATTTGCCGCACTTGCTATTCCTCTTGCTATATCAATCAGAAAACGTAACAAGGCAGACGCTATTTTTCGGCGTTTTCTATTAGAGCCGGACGATACCAACGAATACTTACTGTGTGAAGCTGTTCCCGCTGTAATACGCCCTCTTATCTGTGAATTGGGAAAACATTTGAGGACGCAGCAAGAATATATCAACGAACAGAAAATTACAGTTACAGACTATGAACACTATGTTGAAAATTGGGTGCATGAAATCAAAAAACCACTATCCCTTATGACCTTGCTACTGGATAATCGAAAAGATGAAATGTCCCCTTTGGTTCATACTCGTATGCTTTATGTACGCGACCATACCCGACAGGATATAGAACAAATTCTATACTTTTCAAGGCTTGGGGCTACACATAAGGATTACTCTTTTGAGTCGCTTTCAATTCTTGGAACTTGCCGTGAAGCAGTTGAAGATAATTTAACGCTTCTTGAAGAAGCCGGATTTTCTATTGAATATACCGAAAACGATTATCAAGTGATTTCTGACAAAAAAGGTCTGATGTTCATTTTAGGACAGATAATCAGTAATAGTGTGAAATATGTGGGAAACAACCTTGCCCCACGGCTCATATTTTCCATAGCTGATAGTATGAATAGTGAACAGATTTCTTTATCTATCAAAGACAACGGCACAAGCATACCATTGTCTGACTTACCCTTTGTTTTCGACAAGGGGTTTACCGGAGATACGGGCAGTTACCTTAGTCGTTCTACAGGTATGGGCTTATACCTTGTTCAGAAAATGGCAACTGACTTATTTATCACGGTGGAGCTTAAAAACAATTCATACGGTGGAACAACCGTAACCTTGACGTTTCCAAAAGTGTAACGTCTATTTGGGAGGTAGTGAAATGCAGTTACAGAATGAAATAGTAAAAAAGCACACGCCAATAAAAAGCTTGCTCATTGATTGGTTAATTATATTTGGAACGTATCTTTTTATCCGCATATTCTTTGCCCTCTTTGGGCTTCATCAGAATATTGTCCTCTTGGGCTGTTGCCTTGCGATATTGCCCTATCTTTTTGGGGCGTTATATTTACAGAAATCCCACAAGCAATGTCAATTATGGCTTGCTGCATTGGCTATTTTAATACCGTCGGTCGTTGAAAAAGCAGCAATATATTTATTTGGTGCGTACTTATACAATTTAAGACCGATAAATGTTGTAGGAGTTATGGAAGCGATTAAGAGTAACGCACCATATACAAACTTCATTAAAAATCAATCAGCACAGAATTTAATAAATCTATCATATTTTAATTGGACATATATTCTATGCAGTATAGCTATTTCTGTTTTGGTTATCCTGCTTTTACATAAGACAAAACAAAAAAGTAATAAAGGATAATGAGAAATTTTTGAAATTGACATAGTATAGAACATCTGCCGGACGACGGCAAAGAAAAAAAGCCGTCGCAACGCAGACAGGTTTTCACGCGCCTATTCTATTTCGGCGGCTTTGATTTTCAGAGCCGCCGTTTCTTTTTATCTATCTAAATTCTAACGATAACTCTCCTACTAGATAAAGACATGGCGGTATCAAGGAGGTATCGTCATGTCCTTTTTCCTATGCCCTAATAGACTGTTATCAAAAAAAGCCATTACCCGCCAACGGGTTATTCTGGCTACATAGATGAACTCACAAATCATACATATACTTTTGATAATTCCTTTGCGCCTGTCTGCAATTTGCAGACGGGCGCATTTTGTATTTTATCAAAAAACTTTTTCAAAAAATTTCTAAAACCAACGTCCATTTTGAAGTGCGTTGGTTTGAGGGTTTACGAAAGGGGACATTTCAAACTCCACCGCTTTCGCGGCAGCGAAAGGAGGTGAGAACATGAACGAGCCTATTCGTACCCAATGGCAAATCCGTTGTGCTTTTAACGGCTTTTGCAAACTGGCGTTGAAGCGAGAAGCTATGAATGCCCACAGGGACACAAAGCAGCGACAATTACGCGAGGTTACTTTTTCTGACCTGTCGCCACTGGAAGAAAAACAGCTCTACGTCTGCGACGAGTATTTTGCAGATGATGAAGCAGAACAGTCTTTCGTTGTCGGCGGCAAAGAAATTACTGCGAAGCTGCTTGCCGAAGCCCTGCACAGTTTGCCGGAAGAAAAGCGGGAAACCGTACTGCTGTATTATTTCTTTGACATGAGCGAACGCGAGATTGCAAAGTTTTGTAATCTGTCAAGGACAACGGTACAGTCCCGTCGGACAAGCTCAATGAAGCTGTTAAAACGCTATTTGGAGGAAAAAGCCTATGACTGCACAGATTAGTAAATCAGAACAGGACGAACGCGGCTTGTTGCCTTACCCGGTAATCATAGCCGCTACTAAGGGCGACCCGGAAGCTATGAACATTGTCGTACAGCATTACGAAAGCTACATAGCGTCCCTGTCTATGCGAAAGCTGCGTGATGAGCGCGGAAATATCTATTGGGGCATAGATGAGGATATACGCGACCGCTTGCGTTCGCGTCTTATGCGGGCTGTCCTTTCATTCAAGGTTTGAGATAACCACAAGCAGCGTCCCCCTTTCCGCTGCCTGTTGACTTGACCTTACTTGCTCTTTGACAAAGAAAGCGACGCAAGATAACGGCGACGCAGTATAGGGCAAATCGGATACGTCCTTTTTGCGTTGAGCCATACGGCAGGTGCGCCATGACGCTTTTCTTCTATTGGAGAAAGTCGAGCGACCACCACCACGCCGGGGAACAAGTGTAGCGGCTTGTGGGCGACGACACGCACTAAGGGTAGACAAGCCTTTATAGCCATAGTCCGAGCGTTAAAAGCGTCGCAGGCATTGGGTAGAGCTGCCTTAACGGGCAGGGGTGGAACTCCCGCGAGGTTGTGCTAACAGCCGTCCGATTAAAGCCCCTTTTACTATTCACTTTTCCTAATATTGAAAGGGGGACGATACTATGAGTAACGCCGACGTGCCTATTTGGGAAAAATACACGCTTACGATAGATGAAGCAGCTAAATACTTCCGTATCGGAGAAAACAAGCTGCGTAAATTAGCCGAGGAAAATCCTGCCGCCGGGTGGGTTATTATGAACGGCAACCGTATTCAAATCAAGCGCAAACAGTTTGAAAAAATGATTGATACCATAGACACAATCTGATAGTGAAATTGAGCCTTGAATGTGCTATAATGGGATAAGCATATCAAGGCTCTTTCCGTCTTGGAAAGGAGCATTGAAAAATGTCAAAGAAAAGACGTGACAGCAAAAATCGAGTTTTGCGGTCGGGAGAGAGCCAGAGAAAAGACGGAAGATATGCTTACAAATATATAGATACCTTTGGTAATCCGCAGTTTGTGTATGCGTGGAAGTTAGTACCTACGGACAAGACCCCTGCCGGAAAGCGTGAGGATATATCCCTACGAGAAAAGGTAAAAGAGATACAGAAAGACCTTGACGACGGGATAGACACCATAGGCAAGAAAATGACGGTCTGCCAACTTTATGCAAAGCAGATACGCCACCGGGGAAATGTAAGGTACAATACGAAAAACGGACGCAAGCGGCTGATGAAGCTACTGGAAGAAGATAAACTTGGGGGCTGCCCGATTGACAGCGTGAAGCTGTCCGACGCGAAAGAATGGGCAATCCGCATGAAAGAAAAAGGAATTTCCTATAAGACTATCAGTAATGACAAGCGTTCCTTGAAAGCTGCCTTTTACACAGCGATACAGGACGATTGCATAAGGAAAAATCCTTTTGACTTCCAGTTAAACACTGTCATTGAAGATGATACAGAACCAAAGGTTCCGCTAACACCAGCGCAGGAAGAAAGTTTTTTGTCCTTTGCTCAAAATGACAAAGTTTATCAGAAGTATTATGATGAGCTTATTATTTTGCTTGGGACAGGGCTTCGTATCTCTGAACTTTGCGGGCTGACCGATACTGACATTAACTTTGAGAATAGGATAATCAATGTAGACCACCAACTTTTAAGAAGTGCGGAAACAGGATATTACATTGAAACACCAAAAACGAAAAGCGGTATTCGTCAAATTCCAATGAGCGAAAAAGTATATGAAGCATTTAACCGAGTGCTGAAACGGCGCAGGGGTGCAAAAGCTGTTACTATTGACGGTTACAGCAACTTCCTTTTCCTCAACCGGGACGGCTACCCGAAAACAGCTACCAATTATGACGGTATGTTTAGGGGGCTTGCAAAGAAGTACAACAAGTACCATGAGGAAGCTCTACCGAAAGTAATGACACCGCACACCTTACGTCATACGTTCTGTACCAACATGGCAAATGCCGGAATGAACCCGAAAGCATTACAGTACATTATGGGACATTCCAACATTACTATGACGCTGAACTATTACGCACACGCTACTTTCGACAGCGCAAAAGCTGAAATGCTGCGGATAGCAGCTTAGTAGTAAATCAAGGTTTTACTACTTCTTTACTACTTTTGAAAGCAAAAACCTAAGCGGATATAAAAATATATGTGAGTTTCTTCCGATACGAAAAATGCCGGAAAAGCCTGTAAATACGGGCTATACCGGCATATAAGAACTTCTAAAAAGATAATCAAAATTCATATCTAATTTTCTTTGAAAAAATTCGTTTTAATTCTAATTTAAGCATCTCGTTTTTCCTCCGATTTTTCTCCAAAATAAAATAGAAATGCATCTTCCAGATTTTTTTCTACAGCCACAGCATCTTCTGTTGGCTTTTCTATTGAAATAATTCTAAGCTCTGCTCCGGTTTTTGTTGTTTTTATATTTCCAACCAAATATTCATTCATATATTTGTCTATCATATTTCTCGAAACATTACATTGCCATACCTTTTCTTTCATAGAAGATACTAAATCTTCCGCAGTACCTGCATAAAAAAGTTCTCCATCTTTCATTAACATAATGTTATTCGCAATGTATTCAATATCCGATACAATATGTGTAGACAAAAGCACCAAACGTTCTTCCGACAATTCACTAATTAAATTACGAAAACGTATTCTTTCATTCGGGTCTAATCCAGCGGTAGGTTCGTCCAGGACAAGAATTTGCGGATCGTTTAACATCGCCTGTGCTATTCCTACACGTCTAACCATTCCTCCAGACAAATTCTTCATTTTTCTTTTACTAAATTTTTCCATTCCTACTTGATTTAATAATTGCTTCACTTTTTTTCTGGCAAACGGCATTTTTAACCCTTTTATAGAAGAAATGTACATCATATAATCATATACGGTCAAATCTGGATAATATCCAAAATCCTGTGGTAAATATCCCAGAACTTCTCGGTATTCACCTCCTAGTTTCCATATATCTTTACCATTCCATAATATTTGTCCTTCTGATGGTTGAACAATCGTACAAAGCATACGCATTAATGTGGTCTTTCCTGCTCCATTTACTCCAAGCAGTCCATAAATTCCTTTTTCCATAACACAATTCACTTTATTAACAGCATTTACTTCTCCGTATTGTTTTGTTACATTTTTAAATTCTAATTTCATACGTGTAATCCTCCAAAATTTTTTCATCAAATACTAATGACTTCTGAACACAAAAAACAAAATATACAAAAGTCAATATCAGCATAGCCACCCATACCGGAGTTACAATTTTCTGATAAATAACATCATTTGCAACAATCATCATCCATAAACCAACCCATACCAGACAGGAAAGCACTGCTATATATTCTGATTTTTCCCATCTGCTGTACAATACACGAAAACATATACAACATGAAACATTTACCGGAAGCAAAAAATTAACCACCAAATCACTTAACGAGAGTATTGTTGTTTGATATGCAATTGCCAAAAACACCATAACGATCACCAGATCCACTACTCCAAACATTAACATTCTTGCTGTACAAATCTGACGCAGTGTGTAATAAGACGCCTGCTCAATCTCAATCGCACCATTTCTTCTGTTTTTCCAAATTTCCGGGATAATCAGAACCACAAATATTGTGGCAGATATTCCCATAATCCTCATCATATCTTTTATGTCTGACGTATAATTACTCAACCATATCCATAGACACATAAGAACACAACCTTGTAAAATCCACCATCTTTTTTTTATGAATTTTGTCTGCTCATACAAAAATTCAAAATAAGATGTTCTATGCGATTGTTTCGATAAAACCGACTCTGACAAAATATTCTGACATGCTTTTACTGTTTTGTTCTCTGCTTCAGCCCTTACATACTTTTCTTCAATCTCCTCTTTATATTCCTTTATTTGTTGCTTATAATTCTTCATCTTTTTTCACCTCCAACTCTTTCATTAAAAGTTCTTTTGCTCTTCCGATTCGATATTTTACAAGAGAAAGTTTGATATGAAGTAATTCTGCAATTTCTCTTTGCTTCAATTCCTGAAAAAAATATAAAACTGCCGTTTCTCTAATTTCTTCCGGTAACTTTCTCACTGCCTGTTCAATAGTTAATCGGACTCCTAGCTCTTCTACATGATTTTTACTACAGTCCTCTGATTTTAGCAGTTCCTCTGATGGAATATCTTTTTTCTTTTTGTAATAATTTTTAACGGTATTTCCGGCAATTGTATAAAGATAATTCTTAACTTTTCCATATTCTTTATATCTATATAAATTGGAAAAGAAACGTGTAAACACTTCTTGTGTCAAATCCTCTGCCTCATAGGGATCATTGATATGTAGCAAACAATATTGATATATACTTGAGTAATATTTTTTGACCAGTTTTTCACACGCATCTTCATCTCCTGCTCTTGCTAGATGTACTAACAAAGAATCAGTTTTGTATTCCATTCGCAAATTTGCCTCCCTCTGTTTTCTAAATAATATAACAATCCTACTATAAAAAAAGTTAGGATTTTCTTTTGTTTTTATTTATATTTTTCTAAATATTCTTCCAAACATAAATTTTCTTCTTTCATTATTTTAGCGACAGTCGTTCCAACATAACGGTAATGCCATGGTTCATTACTAATTCCTGTTATATCCGTTTTATCTTCCGGGTAACGTTTTACAAACCCATATTTATATGCATTTTCGTCTAACCATTGATATACTTTTTCAGAAGAACATTTGTCGGTATCCGCATTAATATCAACACTCAGTCCTAATTGGTGTTCGCTTGTATCGGGAATTGCAACATATTTCTCGGCTCTTTTTTTTGCTTCTTTCGCAGAATATCCTTGTTTTTCATATTCATTGATTTTCTCGTCCATAATTTTTTGTTGTTCTTCTGTTGTTCGATATCCTTCTCTAACAAACAGTGCCAGCCCCTCAGCTCTTGCATCATTAAACATTTGTTGTAATTCTGGATAAATCCGTGAATCTACTTTTTTACCATTCGATAATTCTGTCAATTCTACTTGATAATTATTTGGAATATAATGATTTCGATCGACCAAAATAAGATTCCATTCACCCGAAGTGTCTGCAAAGGACTTTTCTGACTGCAAAATTTTCGGTAATGTTAATTCTCCAACCTGCACATCGATTTTTATTGTTCTCCACATTACAACGGTTATTATGATAGTCATTAAAAGAATGAATACTCGTAAAATATTCTTTCTTCTACGATTGCTGTATCTTCTTTTGTTCATTTTCTCTCCCACACTTTCATTATCAAAATATTTCTACTTTTAATATAATTAACAACCAAAATGACAAAAGAGTTAGTATCTAAACTTATTTATCAATAAAAAGTTTATTTTTTCTCAATTCCAGCTCAATTTCCCCTCAATGCCTTTTTCCTCCGATTTTCGTATGCTTATCCCACAGCAGAGCAGTACCACACCGGTACGACCTGCTGAATCAATCAATACGAAAACGGAGGTATTTTTTATGCGAGAACTCAGAAACACAAAAATCATTGCTGTAGATCATGGCTACGGCAATATGAAAACAGCAAACACCGTCACCCCAACCGGCATCAAAGCCTATGAAACTGAACCGATCTTCACCGGGAATATTCTGGAATACAACGGCATTTACTACCGGATCGGCGAAGGACACAAAGAATTTATCCCGGATAAAGCTATGGACGAAGAATATTATCTTCTGACACTAATGGCTATTGCAAGGGAACTGAATGTCTTTTCCATCCGTGAAGCAGATGTTCATCTGGCTGCCGGACTTCCTCTCACATGGATCAGAAATCAAAGAGAAGCTTTTCGTTCCTATCTGCTCCAGAATCCAGAAGTCCATTACCTTTTTAACGGCAAAGAGTATCATCTCCGCTTTGTGGGATGCAGCCTTTACCCACAGGGGTATCCGGCTATCGTAAACCAACTAGGAAATTTCAAGGGAACCAATCTCCTTGCAGATATCGGAAACGGAACCATGAACATTCTGTATGTCAACAATAAGAAAGCGCAGGAGAGCCGATGCTGGACAGAAAAACTTGGTGTAAACCAGTGCATGATTGCCGCAAAGAACGCTGTTCTGGACAAATTCGGAGTGAAAATTGAAGAATCCACAGTAGAACAGATTCTGCGGTTTGGAACAGCTGACATTTCAGCACCATATCTGGATTGTATCAGTTCTATTGCCAGACAGTATGTGGCAGAACTTTTTTCCACGCTCCGCAAATATGAATACAATCCTGACCTGATGCGCCTGTATGTGGTTGGCGGCGGTGGATGCCTGATCCGTAACTTCGGAACGTATGACAAATCACGAGTCACAATCATTGATGACATCTGCGCCACTGCCAAAGGTTACGAATCTCTGGCTTATATGAGCCTGAAAAGGAGGGGATAAACTATGCAGAACAATATCCGCAACACAAACCTGCGCTTTAATCTGGACAAAGAACAGCAGCGGAGAGCCTGGGAATATTTACAGACGATGGACAGGCAGGATTTTAAATCTTACAGTCAGGTAATCTCTCTTGCACTGGTAGATTATTTTGACCGCTACTATCGCACACAGGCTGATCCTTATCTGGAAACAAGAGAACGGGAAGAACTTTTTGTGAAACAGATTGTAGATGCAGTGGAAAACAGTCTGAAACAGGCATTGCCACTTTTTCTTTCTGGACTGACTGCAGGCATGGTGCAAAGGGAGCCCCAAATCAGGGCGTCCTTTCCAGCACCTGAAAATTCACAGCCAGATAGTGATGTAGACTGGGATTTTCTTGGAGAATAAACCCTTTTGATTGGAGGTGAACACATGACTGACTTTCTGACAGCAGACACCAACCTGCCATCTTATATGATGTTTCCCCGTTTCCTTCTGGACATGGAAATAAACGAAACTGCCAAAATGCTTTATATTATCCTGCTCGACCGGGCAAGGCTTTCCCAGAAAAATGAGGGCTGGTCAGATACAGATGGTCATGTGTTCATTTACTTTACGATTGAAGCACTGGCAGAAGTTCTCCACAAAAGCCAGATGACTGTTAAAACTGCTCTGGCAGTACTGGAAAAACAGGAGCTTATCTTCCGAAAACGGCAGAGACCCGGACAGCCTAATCGGATTTATGTAAAACTCCCAAAAGAAACCATCCACTATACAGACAGATTTCTTTCCCTAAGACAGACAGAAAACTGTCCTATTGACAGACAGGATTCTTTCCCTGATACAGACAGAAAACTGTCTGGTAATAAGAAAGAGATAAAAAAGAACAATTTAGAAAAAAGAGGGAGTAAGGATCCACTCTCACCCTATGGAAAATTTCAAAATGTTTTTCTGTCAGAAAAAGAGCTTGAAGATATCCGGCAGACAATCCCTGACTGGCAGGATTATATTGAACGCTTATCCGGTTATATGGCTTCTACCGGAAAGCAATATCAGAACCATGCAGCTACCATCATCAGTTGGGCAAGACAGGATCATCCTGCTTCCCGGCAAAGGAATTACGAAAGTGAGGAATACGAAACACTATGACAAGATTTACAGAAAAAGAAAATGCTATAACACCAAACAGAGAACTTCAGCCTGATGAATATTTTAACGAAACAGACCACCTGATCTACTGTTCCAAATGCAATACGCCAAGACAATGCCGGCATGAATTACAGGGAAAGGTTCTTATTCCTTCCATCCGCTGTAAATGCCAGCAGGAAATCTTTGAGCAGGAAGAGGCCCAGAGAAAACTTCATGAAAAACAAATGGAAATAGAGCATCTTAAAACCAGCGGCTTACAGGACAAAGCACTCTATGACTACACTTTTGCCAGGGATAACGGCATCAATCCGGAAATAAAACTGGCACACAATTATGTAAGCAACTGGGAAGAGATGAAAGCAAACGCTTCCGGACTTCTCATCTGGGGTGATGTCGGTACTGGAAAATCTTTTTTTGCAGGCTGCATTGCCAATGCCCTTCTGGAAAAAGGCGTTCCTGTACTGATGACCAACTTTTCCCGGATTCTGAATACCCTTACCGGAATGCATTTTGAAGACAGAAACCAGTTCATCAACAGCTTAAACCGCTACAGTCTTCTGATTATTGATGATCTCGGAATTGAGCGGAACTCTGACTTTGCACTGGAACAGGTATTCAATGTGATCGACAGTCGTTACCGCAGTAAAAAGCCTCTGATCATAACGACCAATCTCACTTTATCCGAGCTGAATAACGCCGCTGATATCGCACACAAACGAATTTATGACCGTATTCTGGAGAGATGTATTCCTGTCCGTATCAATAACCGGAATATTCGTCAGGACAATGCAACAGCTAATTTAAAACAGGCAAAAAAATCCTGTTGAACAATCATGCTCCGAACCAGAATTGACTCGAAGAAGTATAACACAATGATTACTTTTCACTGACAGTGGTACTACTTTCTTTCCTCATTTATTACCAGAAATATGCCACTGTCAGTTATCTAAAACCATAGTACCAAACCAAAAGATTTTAAAACCAAAACTGCCCGGATACGGGCATAAAAAGGAGGTGCCAGATATGGCAGATAAAAGAATCATGACACCGGAAGAAAAAGCACTTTTACAGGCAAGACACCGCCAGGAAGAAGCCGAAGCAAGAAATCGCAAAAAAGAACGTGATGCCAGAACACACCGATTAGTCCAGGAAGGAGCCATTCTGGAAAGTATTGTTCCCCATATTAAAGAAATGGATTTAGATTCCCTGAAACGGGAGCTGATGATCCGGCTACGGGGAATGTAAACGCACAAGTTCTACTCCCGAAGGGCGCACTTACTCACCACCTGATAAATCAGGCAGTGGTATCCCCTTCGGGGCTCGTGCGCTCTGCCGAGGGCTTTATCCGCTGTTGCAGGCAACATCGAAAGGAGGTGCCAGATATGGCAATTTATCATATGCAAGCCAAAGTCGTCAGCCGTGGTTCCGGTCGGTCTGCTGTTGCTGCTTCTGCTTATATGAGCTGTAGCCGCATGTACAATGATTATGACGGCATCCAGCATGACTATACCAGAAAGCAGGGGCTGATCTATCAGGAGGTGATGCTTCCTCCAATGGCTCCATTGGAATGGAATGACCGGGAACAACTCTGGAATGCTGTGGAAGAAAACGAAAAGACCAAAGACAGCCGACTTGCAAGAGAATTTGTTGTCGCACTCCCTGTTGAGTTGGATAAAGACAGCAATATTTCTCTTCTTCAGGATTTTATTAAAAAGAATTTTGTAGATATGGGGATGTGTGCTGATTTTGCCATTCACGATACAGATGGGCACAATCCCCATGCACACATTCTTCTTACTGTCCGACCACTAAATGAAAATGGAACATGGCAGTATAAAACAGAAAAAGAATATCTCTGTATCAAAAATGGGGAAGAAAAAGGATTTACTGCTTCTGAATTTAAAACTGCTCAGAAACAGGGATGGGAAAAGCAATATCGCTATAAAGTTGGGAAAAAGAAAGAATATCTGACTTCCTCTGTTGCACAGGAAAAAGGATATGAACGGATTGATAAACACCCCAAGAGCAGCCGATATGGCAGACAGAATCCTATTTCCGAACAATGGAACAGTGATGAACAACTTTGCATCTGGCGGGCAAACTGGGCAGATGCCGTAAATAAAATGCTTGCACGTAATCAGATAAATGCTACCATTGATCACCGCAGCTTTGCAGATCAGGGAATCACCGAACAGCCAACCATCCATGAAGGCTACATTGCCCAGAATATGGAAAAGAAAGGCATAATATCAGACCGCTGTGAAATCAACCGACAGATTCGTGCGGATAACAAAATGCTCCGAGAATTAAAAGCAAATGTAGCAAAACTGGCTGAAGCTGTAGAAAAGTCTGTTCCGATAATTGCAGAAACATTGGAAGCAATCCGAAGTCACATGATTTTTACACAATATCATTTGCTCCACAATGAGATGCAAAAAGAAGTGATCCATGACTGGATGAATCATTTTAATCCAATACTGAATAAATATAATGCTGTTAAGAAGAAACTCAAAGCGAAAGTTTCGGAACGGAAAGAACTGAATGTGCAAAAGGATAAAACCAGTATTTTGAATCCCATCCAGCATATAAAATTGAATCAACAGCTTACCACTGTTACCGAAGAAATTGAAGAACTGAAATCACGGAAAGAGCAGCTAATCTTCCAGGCACAATGCACTACCGATAAAGATATGATGAATCTATCCAAGAAATACGACCAGATGAATAAAAATCTGGATGTCCTGGATTCTCAGGACACCTCGCTCAAAAAACAGCTTGAAAAAGACGCCACTGCTTTCCGGGAAGAAAAATTTCGTCCTGAGCCAGAACAATATACCAAATTACTGGATACCAGAATCCAGATACGTCCTGATTTCCGGGATAAGCTGATTGAACAACTCAAAGGTACTTTCGGTAAATATTACGACTATCACCGTCGTGATATTGCAGCCAATGAGGTGGATTATCTCAATGTGGAAGATCCTGATGTTTTCTCCCATCGTGCATGGGAACTTGAATATCAGAGGAAACAAGAGATGCGACGAAATCAGCCTGTTCGATCTAAGAAAAGGTCATATGATATGGAATTATAATTTCCTTATCGGGTAGGAGGTAAATAATTATTTTATTTACCGTCCTCCCACACCACCTGGCATACGGTTCCGTACCAAGGCGGTTCCTTAGTTTTCATAGACTACCAGATAATAGTCAAGCATGGATGTATATCCCAGCCTGACTATTATTTTATTTGTGATTACTGCATTTAGCACCTGTGCCATTCTCCAATAACCTTTCCTACTGCACGCAAGTTCCTTTGCTTTCCAATGTTCCAAGCCCAAGGCTTTTAACATTCGGTATTTTGTTTTGATTTTCTTCCATTGTTTCCAATAGACCGCTCGGATTCTGCGCCTTGCCCATTCATCTGTTGTTTTGAGAAGTCCTTTCATATCTGCAAGTCTGAAATATTCCACCCATCCTCACACATACTCTTGATACTTCTTTTCTCGTATCTCGTTGCTAATGCCCTTGTTTCTGTCAGTAAGTTCTCTGATTTTATTTTTCATCTTGACTACCGACTTTGGGTGTACTCTAAATCTGCATTTACCTTTGTATCTATAAAAGGTATATCCAAGGTATTTGACTTTGCTGATGTGAGCCACCTCTGTTTTCTTCCGATTTACTTTCAGGAATAGTTTTCCTTCTATAAATGGGATGATGTTCTTTAAGGTTCTTTCCGCACTTTTTCTGCTCTTGCAGAAAATCATACAATCGTCTGCATATCGGACAAATCTATGTCCTCTGCGCTCAAGTTCCTTGTCCAACTCATTTAACATTACATTGCTAAGCAACGGACTAAGCGGACCTCCTTGTGGCATACCTACCTCTGTACTTTCAAACATTCCATTTGCGATTACTCCTGCGTTAAGATATTTGTGTATCAGGGATATAACTCTGCCATCTTTGATGGTTCGTGCCAAAACCTCGATTAGCTTACTCTGGCTTACTGTGTCGAAGAATTTTTCCAAGTCCATATCTACCACATATACATAACCGTCGTTTACATTCTTCTGGCACCGTCTAAGAGCATCATGTGCTCCTCTTTTCGGTCTGAAACCAAAACTGCTTTCTGAGAATTGCTCCTCATAGATTGGCGATAATTCCTGTGCGATTGCCTGCTGTATAACTCTATCAACAACCGTAGGAACTCCTAACTTTCGGAACTCGCCCTTTGTTTCCTTGGGTATTTCTACCCTTCGAACCGGGTTCGGTTTATATTTTCCTTCCCTTATCTCTTGGATTAAGGATTCCTGGTTTTCTCTAAGGAAGGGCAGAAGTTCATCCACCTGCATACCATCGATTCCACCATTCCCCTTGTTTCTTTTGACTTGTTTATAGGCATTATTAAGATTGTCTTTTCGCAAAATCATGTCCAAAAGATTGTTCGTCCAATAGTCTGTGATGACACCGCTCTTTTCAGTAATCTTTGAGTAGTCGAACACTTCTGCATACTCTTTCTGTTCCGCAGATACCATTTGCAGATAGTCCTCTATATGAAGTTGTCTGTTCTTAAATCTACTTTCAGTTACATTCATTGCTTGTGTCTCCTAAAGTTCAGCCCTTCGCCAGTGTTTGCAACCACTGGTTTACTATGGCTTCTGCTGACTTCTCGCCATTCGTTGTTACTGACGGATTTCATACTCTGTTTCCATCCGCTGACGAGACCTCCCTTGGTACCACACGTCACTTTCTCTCCATACATCTGCCACATATACTATAGTTAATTCCGAGTAGTTATTGGACTTTAGTTTGTTTAGCAACCTTATCCTTAACCATAGCCTCATGTGATTTCTGTTCGTCAGACCAGAGATTTGCCTACACCTTCCTTCAGATTCCACCTCACGATGGACACCCTTGGTGTTCGGCTGTATCCTTCCCACTACTAGGGTGGATTAGGAACTTTCATCCATTAGCGACGTGCGCCGCAAGGCGCACTAAAAAGAGGCGCATGGATCAGCAAATCCATACGCCTAATTGATACCTTGTTTCTATTCCTTGCGAATTCTTTCAACAACACTTTCCCGACTCATCTTTTCAAACTGATACTTTGGTATCACATACGCAATCCCAACCAAAATTGGAATCATAAGCACACATGGCACTATCGTAAGATGTAGCCGGAAGAAAAATGCCGTACCGAGCGTATTTATTAAAATCTGCTTTGCTCCAACCGCAACTAACAATACTGCAATCATAAATGCGCCTCCCAAATATAGGAATCCCTCAGCCACTAGCATTTTCGATATCTGTTTTTTCGTCATTCCAACAACTTCCAAAAGTGCCAGTTCTTTTTTTCTGCTAATTACAGAAGTTGCTGTTGTATTAAAGAAATTCATAATGCCAATAAAGGCTAAAATAACGACAAGAAAACTACCGATCATATAATATTTACTGACAAACCGCCTAAAGCTCGCCTTCATATCCAATACAGAAAAAACATTTATCATATCATTTTCTTTCAAAACATTTTTATCAATGTATTCTTTTACTTGCTTATCCTCGCCCTTCTTGGCATCAATAGTAGCATACATTGCTGATTGATTTTCTGTCTGGGTGATATACTCTTCTTCTGGGACCATTACTGTAACATAAACAGAATCTGCATACGGATAATCCAGGGAATATGGCATCATAGCTTCTCCGATCACCCCATAATCTTTCTGTTTTCCGTTTCCGTACTCCATTTTAAAAGTTTCGCCAGACTGATAATAAGAAACTGGTTGTTCTGTATATTTATCACTATAGTCCACAATCACATAATCCCCACTTTTAAACGTATCCCAGGAACATTTTTCCCCTTTCCATTCTAACATATCAAACACCGCTTCACTAATTCCGAGGAAATGAACCTTTACAGTATTATCCGCTTTTGTTTCCTCCCAGATTTGCTTTTCATAATCTGTCCAGTTTTCTTTGTTTTTTTCTGCCAATGTCTCCCACGTTTTCAAAAGTGCCGGTTCCATCTTATGTCTTTCTTCCGAATAATACACATATCCTGTTTTCTCACTTTCCGGACACTTATTCAGAATCTCTTTGATTTCAGGTGTAATACCATTGAAATTTGTATTCGATAAAGTGTCGGTCATCTGATCCAGTTGAAAATCAGATGCTAAAAATATATTCCGGTAAGACTCAAAATCATATCCCTGCACCAACATCACAATACAGTTGACCACTACCATAGAAAGAGCGATAGAAAACATAACAATCAATCCCTTTTTCCAGTTATGGAACACATTTTGAACTGCCATTCCCCACCAGGTTACAGAAGTATTCTTTTTTATTTTCTTCTGTGACTGCTCTCCTTCTGCCAAATGTAGGGCTTCCACAGGCGAAACTCTTTCCACCATTTTACAAGCCTGTAGACTGGATAAATACACCGTTAAAAGTGTCAGAAGTGCTGCTGCAAAAAAAATCAAAGGATTAGCTGATACTACTGTCTGTGCAGTCTTTCCTGCCTGTGCACTGATTTGGGCATCTGCTGTCAGAGACGGCGACATACAAAAACCTGCAAGATAACCGAAAATCAATCCGATTGGAATCCCCACTGCTGACAATTTCCATGCCTGCATACGTACAATTTTTTTCAATTGTTTTCCTGTTGTTCCCACGTTCTTCAATAATCCATAGGCTCTAATATCCGTTTTCACGGATATATTAAAAATATTATAAATAATTAAGTAACCAGCCAATATCACAAACAGTACCATTACAATAAGGGAAGTGAATGAAAATGAATCTTCTTCAAAAAGATTATATGCCGGATTGATCTCCAATCCTGTCCCTGCTTTCGTAAATCCTGCTGTCTTAGATATATTTTCTGTTTTCTTTTCCAGATTCCAAAGATTCTTGTACCAGACAGAATACTCCTTTCCCCCATTATAGATACCATTTTCTAATTCTTTCTGTGTAACAGGATAACAATTCTCCTTCGCATAGGCTTCAGATACCCAGACCATCTGACCTAAAACAGCCTTATCACCCTGCCAAAATCCACATATCTGGAATGTATCTGTTTTGTATTGTTTCAGCATTGGATTTACTTCCCACGTCAGCGTGACTTCTTCCCCAATCTTTGGTGTAACTCCCAATGCTTCCAGTACCAAGCTGCTGACTGCTACTTCATTTTCCTTCTCTGGCAGTCTTCCTGTAGTTGGCAGACAATTAAAGCTTTCTGCCATATTTTTATCTGCATATCTAACTTCTACTGAAAAGCCAAAATGTTTATCTCTTCCTGCTCCCAGAAAAATGCCTGTTCCATATCGTTCCACCTCATCACTTTGTTCTATTGTTTTTTGCAATCTCTCCGCATCTTCTTCTGACAAATTCTGCGCAATAGCATGGGATGAATCCATAAATTGCTTAATTTCCGTTGCTCTTTTGGAAAGTATCATGGATACGCTCCCCACAAAGAGGCTTGTAAATAACAGTGATGTCAACATGATTGCAATAACAGCAATAATATTTCTTGCTCGGTTCATTTTCATAAAACGTTTCGTCAATAATCGTAACGTTTCTTTATTCTCTACTTTTACCATATAAACGCCCTCACTATACCAAACCACTGTCTGAAACAATTTTTCCGTCTTCAATCTGTAAAATCCTGTCAGCCATCTGGGCAATCTCCTCATTGTGAGTAATCATTACAATCGTTTGATGAAAACGCTTACTGGTGACTTTTAAAAGTCCCAATACATCCTGACTCGTTTTTGAGTCCAGATTGCCTGTCGGTTCATCTGCCAGCAAAATAGCAGGTTTTGCCGCTAATGCTCTTGCGATTGCCACCCTTTGCTGCTGACCCCCTGACAGTGCACTTGGAAGATTTTCCAGTTTTGTCCGAATGCCCAGTGTATCTATGATTTCATTTACATAGCCTTTTTCAATCTTTTTTCCATCCAGTTTTACAGGAAGAACAATATTTTCCCATACATTCAGCATCGGAACCAGATTATACTGTTGAAATACAAATCCAATATTTCTACGCCTAAAAATAGTAAGCTCTTCATCTGTCATATGGCTTAAATTCTGTCCGTCAACAATGACCTGACCGGATGTTGGATTATCCAAACCACCAATGATATGAAGCAATGTAGACTTTCCACTTCCAGAGGTTCCAACAATCGCTACAAACTCCCCTTTTTCTACTTCCAGGTTTATACCATCAAGAGCCCTGACTTCTGTTTCTCCCTGCCCATATATTTTTCGTAAATTTACTGCTTTTAATATATTCATGCCATCCTCCCGTCAAAAAAGCCTGTATTGATCTTTACAATACAGACTTTATCATAACAATGTCTCCATCTGGTTTCTGAAATATCACAGTTTTGATACTATTCCTTCTTTGCTATCGGAAGAAACACAGAAAATGTAGAACCCTTTCCTCTCTTTGATGTCACTTTTATATACCCCTTTTGTGCCTGAATGATCTCTCTTGCAAGGAATAAGCCAATTCCTACTCCTGGCTGGTCTGCCACTGACAGACTCCGATAAAACCTTCCAAATATCTTTGGTATTTCTTCTTTTTCTATTCCAATGCCATCATCAATGATATCAATCTTTACAAAAAAAGAATACTGCTCGACTTTTATCTGAACATTTCCCCCACATGCTGTGTATTTAATCGCATTGTCTACAATATTTCCGAGTGCCTCCACAGTCCATTTTGAATCACATCGAATATGCAAATCCGTGTCACATAGGCTCAGAGTAATATTCTTCTCCCTTACTTTTACGTTAAACTGTTGCTGTATAGATTCAAGCATCTGCTTAATAGTAGTATCCTCCGAATGTACTGCGATAATTCCACTCTCCATCCGTGATAATTTGACCAATGATTGTATCAAAAAATCTAATTTCTCTGTTTGCTCCAAAATGGTAGCTATTTCCTCCTGATTTTCATTACTCACTTCAGAGAGTATTTCTCCATAGATTTTCAGATTTGAAATAGGAGTCAGTGTCTGATGCGCAATATCTGAAATAAGTTTTTGTATCACTTCTTTCTGTTCCTGTTGATTTTTTCCTGCCAGAAAGCTACTGTCTATATATTGTTTCATGCTGTTTTCAAGAGCAGAATACTTTTCTTCTGATATTTCTGTCCGTTCCAGTTCTCCATCTATTGCACAGTCCAGCATTTGCTGCAGCCGGTTCAAAAGCTTTTTTTCTTTCTGATAAAAAAAGCTGTACCAAAAAACTCCGCTCAGGACAAATATAACTACAATCAACATAATTGTTTCTATCATCCATTCACCGCCCATGTATAACCAATTCCATAAACCGTCTTGATATATTCAGGCTTCTGCGTATCATCTTCTAATTTGTCTCTGAGGCGTTTGATTGCAACAGTCAAGGCATGGGCATCCACAAACTCTGTATCTCCCTGCCATACCTCGTCAATCAGATATTCCCGTTTCAATACTTTTCCTCTGTTTTCACACAGCACTCTAAGGAGCTTTTGTTCTGTCTTACTAAGTTCAATAGGTTCTCCATCTTTGAAAAATTCCATTTTATCGAAATAGAACTCAAATCCATCAAGCTCCATAGAATTCTTAGCTGCTGCCTCTTTATTTCTAAGCTGCACAGACACTCTTGCACGCAAAACCATCAAACTAAACGGTTTCGTAATATAATCATTTGCCCCTGCTTCCAATCCTGTCACAATATCCACTTCCATGTTATTTACTGTAAGCAGAATAATCGGCACCTGACTGTTTTTCCTTATTTCTCTTACAAAATCAATCCCATTCCCATCCGGCAAGTTCACATCTAATAAAACTAATGTAATGTCTTCCCTGTTTAGAATCGCTCTCGCTTCCTGCAAAGTTCTGCACTGATAAAAGAAATAAGCATCATTCTTTAAAGCCAGACGGATTCCATCATTTAATTTTTTGTCATCTTCAACAATCAGTAACTTTTCACTCATATTTTCTCTGCTTTCTTACAAATTACGCTAATTGTATCATTGCCAGTTTTATAAATCAAATCATTAAATCAAAATCTCCGACAGAATTTATTTTATAAACAGCAAAAAGCTCCCGAAGGAGCTTTCCACACTTTAAATATAGACCAATTCTTTTAACACAATCTCTTCTACCATATTACGAATACCATTTACCGCTCTGACCCATTCCATCTGGTCACAAGCTTTCAATTCTTCCGTAATGCCCTGCCTCTCCATCATCTGACGCACCAGAATATCCATTCTCTCCTGTGCTTCATCGTCCACAGTATTCAGATGTTCTGTCAGTCTGTCTTCCAACATATACAGTGAATACATTGCCGGACGATGCTCTTTCAGATACGTTTTTCGCATCATTCCATATTTCCCATAATGCGGTTCTTCATCTGTACTGACAAGATTCGGATAGTAAATTCCGTCTGCGCCAAGTGTGTAGGTTCCACCCATTTTTTCAAATGTGCTTTTCATGTGTTATTCCTCCTTGAAATCAGCAATGTCCTTAGATCATCGCAAAATATTTCAGGGCAGCCTTAATTGCTTCTTCTTTCTCTTTCGGACACTGTGGCACTTTTGGATTTTCTGTCTTTGGCAGATTATAGTTCTCTCCTACTTCGATTCCACATTTCCTTTTGATTTGAGAAATATATAAATTTGAAACCTTCAAGCCAAATTCTTTCAGCACATAATCTTTGATTTCCTGATAGGTTGCTTTCAACTCGGCACTTGTAGCATCCAGCTCGTCCAAGTCTAAGTCGATCTCTATCGTGTCATCCGGCTTTTGTTGGGACAAAAGAACAACCGTCTCAACGTGTCCCGTCCAAGGAAACATGTCTACCGGTGTTGCTTCGATGAATCTGTAACCTAAGTCGCCGAGCAGTTTTATGTCTCTGGCAAGGGTTGCGGCATCGCATGAGATATAGACTATACGATCCACTCCGGAGTTTGCCACTGCTTCGAGAAGTTCAGGTCTGCATCCGGCTCTCGGAGGATCGAGTATCGCGATTTCTGCCGAGTGTATCAGCACGGCAAGCTCAGGATCGATCCTGCCTGGATTATCTGCGCCATCTGCATTCACTGTATTTTCTGTTCGCTCTGCACTGTCCACATTCTCTGAGCTTTCGATACTTTGAGCTGCCTTCATGTACTGCGGCAGGATCTCTTCTGCTTTTCCGCAGATATATCGTGCATTGACGATATTATTTATGACTGCGTTCCTGTTCGCATCGATCACTGCTTCTTTCACCGATTCGATCCCGACTACTGCTTTTGCTGCATCCGCACAGTAAAGACCTATGGTCCCTATCCCGCAGTAAAGGTCGAGCACTACCGGTTTATCCTCATTATCCTGCTGCCCGGCACCATCCATGATCCCGTCCGCCTGCGCTTCTGCAGCTGCTGCATTTCCTGCCTGCCCGGCATCCGTATCGAACCCGCAGTATTCTCTTACCTTGTCATAAAGCCGCTTCATCTGCACCGGATTCACCTGATAAAAGCTCATCGGGGATATTTCAAACTCCAGGTCACCGATGCGATCGACGATCACCGGCTTTCCGGCGACGACCACGTTCTTGTCACCCATTATGTCAGGCCCCGCTCCGGCCTTCGGCCTCCGCGCCGCCTTCGACCCGCCACCGGACCTGCTGCCCCGC
>CABIWW010000014.1 GCA_902362435.1 Eubacteriaceae bacterium | reverse complement strand
AAAAAAAAACAACAGAGCATACCTTTTTGAGATATACTCTGTCTTGTTGTTTTAAGAAACGCCCGGTCCAATGTCGCTTAACTTAATGACATTGGCGCGCTGATGATGTTCGAAAGACATGCAAACTTAAAATACAAGTTTGGAAATCGACATTTCTGGGCGGAAGGATACTATGTCAGCACGGTCGGGCTGAATGAAGCGACAGTGCGTAAGTATGTTAGAGAGCAAGAAAAACATGATATGGCAGTTGATAAACTGAGTGTCAAAGAATATGAAGATCCATTTAAAAAATAATTGAACCCCTTTGAGGGGTAGCTAAAGAGGCAATGGCAATGTAGCTTGAACGAAGAGAAAGCTAGCGCCTTGAGACGCTAGCCTAGCAATCCATGGGCTTATAGCCCTAGAGCAAACCACCCTTTTTAAGGGTGGTCATGATTGCCTGTTTCGGGTCCTGAATCGCTTCGACTATCACTCCTGCTGCATCATCTGCTGCTCCATGATATCATCCCATTCGAAAACCGCAGTTTCTGCATCTGGTCATATGCGATGAAAGAAATCCTGCACACCCGCAGCTGACTACAGCAGTCCCGTCCTCGACCTCTTGTTTTATCTCCGGTATTACAAGCGCTTTTGCCGGCACTACTTTAACGAGTTTTTCCGAACCACATCTGAAACATTTTTTAGCCATATCTTCACCTCCCCTTCTGACCTTTTATTTTTCCCGGTATCCGCCGCATCATGATCTGGCGTACCATCCTGAAGAATATATCTAAATTATACACGAAAACAGCATGCCGCGCTCTGATTTTTCTGAATTTTCCTGACGTAAAAACAGAAGGTTCTTCAGAAAAAGAGCTGAGAGATCTTCGGGTGCGTTAAGGCTTGTTATATGGAACAGAGATATGCATGAGAAAACTCAAAAGTGAATTTTTATACATTACTTTATGAGCACGGCCACTTGCGTATCCTCAACTGTCCGCGCATCGTCATGCATTCCGGTGATGGAGTGCAGGGATACTTTTTTCGTGCCTTTTTTCGACAAATCCGACAATACGCATTTTTGTATACACTTTATGCACTTTTTTGCATATGTGTTTGAAATTATTCCCTGTCTATAGTACCTGACTTCCGTCGTTTTGCTCTAAACATAGTACTCTGGAGCTATATCGGCAGAGTGTAGTTGAACAGGTTTTCTATTTCACGTTCGGATAGATACAAGGCATCGAGATTCATAAGTCCCGTTGCCTTTTTCATTTTCTCGTTCACCATCCTGTTTCTTGACAGATTGATAAATGTGCCGCTGTCTTTCTTAGCAACTGTGAAATCCCGGATGAAAGTGATGATATCATACGTGCTGACGGCATTCCTGAAACACTTTATTTCCAGGATCCTCAGCAGGAACAGAGTCAGATAGCATATCAGGAAATGCCCGTAGATCGTTTCTCTTTTCTGAACATATACCGGTCTCGCATCAAGAAACGATTTTGTGATACGAAATGACTCTTCTATTTTCCAAAGCCCGTGATATGTGCGGTAGATATCTTCCGGATCCATATCTGTTTCAGATGTCACTATCATATTGTACCCTGCAAAAGCCATATCTTCATTGATTTTATCAGTGTTGAGGCTGATGTCGGCTCTTATCTTTTTTCCATTGCTGTCGGTATTTTTAACGGAGATATATTTTGCACTGTCACCGAGCTCCTCTCTGGTGATATCCTTGCAGGTGACATATGATGAAGCCTTCTGGATCTCCTTCATGATCTCCGCTTTCTGTTTCTCTGCAAGTGCAGGATTGAATGATACTATGCGTTTCTCTTTCACAGAAAAAGAGATCGTACGTATTTCACCGGTGTCTGGATCTGTTTCTTTAAAACTGTATCTGAATGTGTCTGTACAGGACTTGATCATGTACTTCAGTTTTCCGTTCTCATCATAGTGCCTGGTGTATCTGTTTGCAGAATCATCTTCAAGAAGGACCCATAGTTTTTCTTTTTTACTCAGATTCCTGCCGTGTACAGATTTTGAGAATATGTAACCGTCGTTGGCTTCCTTTACTGCGGCATAGATGTTTCTTGCACAGTTAAGCCCTTTATCCGCGACCTGTACTGTTCTGCCTGTCGCATTACAGCGATTTTTCATATCCTCAATTACAGATCTGAGGTATGGCTTTTCGGATCTGTTTCCAGGGAACATACGCATTGAAAGGGGGACAAGATCTTTATCAAGCAGGAGAGCTTGTCCGATGATGGGTGAATGGCGGTTTTCTTTTGACGGCCCTTTCTGCTTATCATCTTTAGGTATATCAATCTCGAAGTAGTAATTTGTGCAGTCAAAGAAACAGGTACCAATCTCCCTTGGGAAGAGCTTTTCATACTGGCTGTTGAAAAGTTCTATATACTTTTCATAAAAGCTTCCGATGAAGAAAAGTCCATCGTAGAGCTGATCTTCAGAGATAGGAGCATGATCGAAAAGAAGAGGGAATACAGTACTCACCGTCTTTGATTTAGAGCATGGCTCTATGGCTCTGGCATAAATGAGCTGCGTCAGCATATCATAGACACTGAACTGATACTGCTGGACAGAGGAGAGGATATCGATGACCTCTTTTACATCGAGTTCGTCAATGAGGGATTTAAGAAGGAAGTAACCTGCATTCTTTTCAGTGATCTCATCAAAAACTCTGGGGCGTGTGGAATCTTTCAGCTCAGCGAGCCTTTTCTTTTCTTCCTCAGAAACCAGCTCCCTGTAATAGCTGACCGGATCGGGGATGCTTTCTGATCTGAGCTCATCTACATATCCAAAAGATCTTATACATCTGGTCCTTGCCTGCTTGCGCTCTCTGTCCCAGAATGTTTCGTACATCTGCAGGTAAACGCCGTCAGATGCCAGTGATTTCAACCTTTTCGGAGATGAAGCTGCTCGATGCGTCGGAATTTTCATAGTACTATCGACGGAAGACGGGGTTCAGCTTATGGGTTGACGGAAGCAGCCGAAAGGCTGCTTACATAGGAATGGTATTTTATGAAAGATATGATATCGACGAAAATCCAAGATGAGAGACAGAAATAACACTTTGAATTTGTGACATAATTATGCTATAATAATGTCATAGAAAGCGAGGGAAGTAAAATGCCACAGATTTTACCAATCAGAGATTTAAGAGATACAACAAAAATTTCAAACTTATGCCATGAAAGTAATGAGCCGATCTATATTACAAAAAACGGTTACGGAGACATGGTATTATTGAGTATGGAAACTTATGAGAATATGTTTTCAAGACTAAAAATGTATGATGCCATTATGGCAGGGAAAGAGCAGGCAGATCAGGGCGAACTGGTAGACGGGGCAGAAGCAATGAAAAAGATGAGGGATAAATATGGGCTCTAAGTACGCATGGAAGATGACGCCTTTAGCGGAGGCGGATATTGATGGAGCTCTGTCCTATATTACCGAACATCTTTTAAATAAAACAGCAGCACAGCGGTTGTTTTCCGCCTTAAATAAAACCATTAACAATATCTGTGAGTTTCCCATGGCGTATGCAGGGTGTGAGTATTACTTTATTAGTGATGTAAACTACAGACACGCAATCATTGGAAACTATGTTCTGTTTTACAGAGTAAATGAGGAAAAAGAACAAGTTGAAATTCTACGGTTTCTATATAGCGGAAGAAACATCGGACAGTCGGATATTCTCTGAGATTGAGACTTTTATATAAAACCACTACATACCCATTGAGAAGAAAATCTTCTTGATGGGTTCTTTTTTTACCCAAAGCCAAAAGAACAGGAGGTGAGGAAACAAGATGGAACGGAGAATCAACCAGAGAAGGAGGTGTAAACTTTGTCAGATAACTGGGTAGTACAGAACCTGCAAAACTCACTGGACACATGGAATGAGAAACTTTCGGAAGTGTGGAAACTGCTGACCGAATCTCCGCAGCAGTTTAAAGGCGGAGGAATCTGGGATATCATTCTCAATATTCACGGAGCGCTGATGGCAATCGGACTTGCCCTCTTGGTGCTCTTTTTTGTTGTCGGAGTCGTGAAGACCTGTGGCAGCTTTGCGGAACTTAGAAAGGCGGAGCACGCCATCAAGATCTTCATTCGGTTCGCCATTGCCAAAGGGGTTGTGACTTACGGGCTTGAGCTGATGATGGCACTCTTTGAGATTGTACAGGGGGTAATCAGCACGATTATGAAAGCGTCAGGACTTGGGGCAAACAATGATTTGCTTCTGCCCAAAGAGATGATTACCGCCATTGAGGATTGTGGATTTTTCGAAAGTATTCCATTGTGGGCGGTAACGCTGATTGGAAGTCTGGTCATAACCATACTTTCCTTCATCATTATCATGAGTGTTTACGCAAGATTTTTCAAGCTGTATATGTATACCGCAATCGCCCCAGTTCCACTTTCCACCTTTGCAGGGGAGCCGACGCAGCAGATCGGAAAAAGCTTTTTGAAATCTTACGCCGCCGTCTGTCTGGAAGGAGCCATTATTCTGCTTGCCTGCATTATCTTTTCCGTGTTTGCGGAATCCTCGCCGGTTGTAGATGCGGACGCAGCTCCGGCAACCATGGTATGGAGCTATGTTGGAGAACTGATTTTTAACATGCTGATTCTCGTAGGCGCTGTGAAGCTGGCGGACAGAATTGTAAGAGAAATGATGGGGCTATAGTGAAAGGAGAAAAAGAATCATGAGCAAAGAAGAATTTTTAATGGATTTAAAATATGGGATAGGTCCCTATCTGCCGGAAGAAATCCGTGAGGCAGGTGAACTTAAAATCTTTACGCAGATGAAAAACAATGACAAGCTGCTTCACGGAATCAGCATTGAGAGGGAGGACGGCCAGCCGTCTCCGGTCGTTTATATTGATGAGCTTTATGAAAAGTATCAGATTGGGCTTCCCATGGAGCATGTGTTTGAAGAGTTTGCGGAAGCCTTTGAAACGGCATGGAAAGAAAGCCCGGATATAGACAGGCTCAACCTGTCCTATGAAGCAGTGAAAGAAAAACTTACTTGCCGTATTGTCAATCTGAAGATGAACCGAAACAGGCTGCATGAAATGAAGTATACGCCGGTGGGAAACGGATATGGTATGACTTATCATATTGAACTTGGTGATGGGAAAAGCATTCCGGTAACAAGGGGACTTGTGGAAGTGCAAGGATACGACATGAGACTGCTTTGCCGGGAGGCTATGAAAAACACGCAGGAACAACATCCTGCTGTACTGCAAAATATGGAAAGCGTAGTCTTCAATATGGTAAGCGGCTCTGAAGAGCAGAAAAACCTGCTTTTAGGAAATGAAAAACTGCAAACAGACGCCATGTATATCCTTGGAACTGACAGGAAAACATTCGGGGACGCCACTCTTTTTTATCCGGAAGTAAAAGAACAAATCGCAGAGCTGTTTCAAGGGGATTATTACGCCATTCCTTCATCTGTCCATGAGTTTATTCTCATATCCAATGAAATGGGAATCAACGCAGAGGCTCTTGGGCAGATGCTGAAAGAAGTCAATGAAAAGGAAGTTCCCGCTGAAGATATTCTCGGAGATAAGGTGCTGAAATACAGCAGGGAAGAACGATCCCTTAAGACAATGGAGTCAGAAAAGGAAAAAAATACGGAAAGGGGCAGATGATTGTGGAAGTAAAAATTAATCGAGAGATTCGTGAATACACCGAATCCATGTTTTTCGGGCTGTCTTTAAGACAGTTTCTTTTTTCTGTCTGTGCCTGCGGCGTAGCGGTACTGCTGTATTTTCTGCTGCGTCCCTATTTCAGTTTGGAAACCGTCAGCTGGATTTGCATTCTGGCCGCTTTTCCCTTTGCAGTAATCGGCTTTGTGAAATATAACGGGATGACAGCGGAAAAATTCATCTTCGCCTATGTGAAATCAGAGTTTCTGATTCCAAAGAAGCTGATTTTCCAAAATACGAATCTTTACTGGAGAATGTTTGAGGAAAGAGACAGGGAACAGAAAAAAGAGAAGAGGCGTTTTTTTAGAAAGGGGAGAAAGAAGTCTTATGATAAAAACACTGAGAACAATCGTAAAGCAGGATAGAGAAGGACTGGATTTGCCAAAGGGCGTTCAGGATATCATTCCGGTCAGAACAATTTATGAAGACGGGATTTTCCAGACAGGGAAAAACAAGTTTTCAAAGACGTATCAGTTTGATGACATCAATTACTATGTAGCGTCAAAGGAAGACAAAGAAGCCATGTTTTTGGAATACTCGGAGCTTTTGAACGCCCTTGACAGCAGCGCGACCACAAAGCTTACCATCAATAACAGGAGGCTGAACGTGGACAAAGCGGGAACTCTGCGGGTTGAGCCGGAGTATGATGAGGCGGGCTCCTTTTGCGGCGCTTATGGGGCGGTGCGGAAATTAAAGTCCTGCATGGTGATCGACAAAGAGGGGAAGACGGTTTATGAAACGGATCAATGCAGCGGCGTGGAAAGTACGGGAAAGGAAGGCGTTTTCAGCTTTCGGGAGCGGGGAACGGAAGCGATTCGGCTGATCGATGTCCGCAGCGGCAAAAGCCTTCTGCCTGAGGAAACTTATGATATGGCCCGGTATTCGGAAGGAATGTGGCTGTTGCGCGACCTGGATCTGGCCTGTTTCTTCGCGGGAGAAGATTTGCGCATTTTGAAAACCTTTAAGCCTAAGCCGGCAGATGACGCGCAGGCGTTTTCCGACGATCTGGCTCAGGTTTCCGCGGAAGATGGAAGCTGGGGGTATATAAATACGTCGGGTAATTGGCAGATTGGCCCATTCCCCGAAGGCTGGGGAACGGATTTTCAGGAAGGAAAAGCTTTGATTATGAGGGAAGAGGGAACGCTTCTCATCGACCGCAGGGGCAAGGAGATCAAACGGTTTCCCAAAAGCGGGGACTCGCTTTATTATGGAATGGGCGAAGACCTGGAAGGCGCGGACATGGAGAGCCTCGTTTTTTCGCATGGAAGAATTCCGGTGCTGGCGGGAAAGAAATTCGGCTTTGCGGATGAAAAGGGCGAATGGAAGGTTGCGCCCGCTTTTGACGCGGTTTCCAATTTCAGCGAAGGACGGGCGGCTGTCTGTATTGGAGGAAACTGGGGAATCATCGGAAAGGGGGAAAAATGATGTTTTTTGAAGTTATGCAAAAAGAGTGGCGGATTTTGAACGGGAAAAGCCCGGGTTACGGAGCTTACCTGTGTATCATACTTTCCGTAGGCGTATTTTCCGCAGGGTTGCCTTACATAGCGGATTTTGAAAATTTGTATGCCGTTTATACGATTTTCGGAATCGCGGCCTGTTTGACAGCGGCGGCGATATTTCGCGTTGTCCGGCGCTGCTGCTACCTGCGGGCGCTGTCCGGAGCGTTTCTCCCGAAAGAATATGAGGGTGTATCCAAGGCGAGCCTGGTCTGGGGAAAAGGTGCGGCGCTGAGCCTGTTCGGAATTTGCTTGTTCCTGCCCTGGATGGCGATCCTTTTGTGTCTGGACCAACTCGATCCGACGCTGGAACAATGGATTGGACAAACGCTGGCGGCAGGAACCCCTGTGTGGGAGATCGGACCCGCGGCAGCGCTGACAGCCATGAACGCGGGCGCTTTCTGTTTCAAGCTGGCCATGCTGATGATCGCTCTGGCTGCGGCTTTGGGGGCGGGAAAGGAATCGGGCAGTCGTTTTTGGAGCGCCGCCTGCGTGCTTTTGTCGGCAGCGCTTTTGGCTGTGGGAGCTTTGGAAAGCAAAGGGCAGCTTCTGCTGTGGCAGGAACTTTTCCCGTCAGGCAATCTACTGATCCTGCGGGCGCTGCTGGATTTGGCGCTGAACCTGCTGCTCGGATGGCTGCTTGGGAAATGGGCCGTTCGGCGGGCGAGTTTATACTCATTTTGAAAAAAGAAAAATCCCTTCCTCCGGCAGGGCAAAAGAGGGATAGGAGAGGGCTGCTTTTTTGCGGGCCAGGGTCTGGAAGGGGGATTTTGATTCGCGGGAGAGCGAAAAGAGAAAAGATCGTATAAAAGTTTTTCGTTTGAGAGAGGCGAATTTCAGGAAATCGGGGAAATTCGCGGAAAACGGGAATTTCGGCGATGTCCGGGCCGCAAGTTTTATACGATCTTTTGGAAAAAGGGAGGTCTGCGGACGGAATGCCGGAATGGGGAGATTTGGCGGGAGGATAGGCGGGATTGGCGGGGCGTTCCGGTCGTCCGGCTGAGTGTTGGGGTTTGGTTCGCGCGCGCTGCGCGAGACAATGCCCCGGCTGTGTTAAATGATTTTTAATAACCCCAGTAATTGTTTTTGATTATTAATTCCCAGCTTCAAATAAGCATTGGAAATATGGCGTTTCACAGTCGCGGGACTAATAAACAGATAATTCGCGATCTCATCATTGGTCATGCCTTTTTTAGAATGAGATTTAAAATCTCGAATTCTCTGCTTGATAGTTGATACGCGTCTTTTAAAGAATCAATCCGGCTGGAAACGAACTGTGATAAAGGATAAATAATGCCTACATATTTTCTGTTATTTTGCTGGTAGCGGGAAAGTTCCAGTAAAAAGGTACTGTCATCAATATTAATGGATATTGGATCCAGTTTTGTTTTTTCCGGAGTAGCTGATAACTCTCTTGCCGCCTTTATTATCCTTAAACCAACCGCGCTGTCCTGGATTGAAGAGGTATGATCCGGTATAAAATTTTTGAAAAAAGTATTATATGATGTAAATTTGAAATTAGCGTCTAAAATACAGAGTCCAACCGATTCAAAATTCTCCAGCGTAAGAGAATTCTCATCATCGAGATTTAAAGGACGAGTCAGTAAAAGGTTCTCAAAAATCCTTGAAAGATGTTTCTGATAAAACTTAACAATTTCAAGATCTTTTAATGAAAATTCACGTCTGTCGGAATTCCGATACAACGCGAAAATAGCGAAAACACCGCAATCCTCCGAAAGGGGTATATTGGCGTCAATAGATATTTCCAATTGGGCAGTCTGAATAAACTCCCGATAATATTTGGTTTGCTTTCTTCCTTCGGAAAAAATATCGTTGTTTCGAAACGCGACTTCCTGGGATTTCGATAATATCGGAAGGACGTCGTCAATGTGGATGTAACTTTCGATATACTGCTCTTTTTCGGAATCTGTCCAGTTGGCAGGGAAAAAGGATGACACTTCGTATGTATTGGTATCGGAGTTGTAGTTGAAAAAGGTGAAATCCCGTTTGTCAAAGTATATTTGTTCACCCAGTTCTTTCATAAAAATATCCATAACTTCTCTTAAGGACAGAGTATTATCATATAGACGGTAGATGGTCGAGCCTATATGTTTCATCTCTTCTAATGAAAAAGAAATTGTATATTCGGTCATAGCGCTTCCTCCGGCAAGGCTCCAAGAAATATTAACTTAAATTTAGTATAGTCCATTAAAAAAACAATGTCAATAATGACAAAAAGATACATCTTTTGTAATCAATTATAGCCGCAAATTACAACTTTGTGAGGATACGCAAAAATCAAAAGAATGATAGACTAATGGCAGAAAGGTTAACAAAGTCTGAAATAAGGAGGTTGTAATATGATTAACAAAAACAGAACGAAAGAACAAATTGGAGAGTTCTCATTTGATGGAAACAATGCGTTCCCGCGGATAGAAAAATTAATAGCAGAATACAGAGAGGTAAAACCCTCGCTGGATATTGAACGGGCGCGCATTTATACCAAGTCTTTTAAAGAAAGTGAAGGTGAATTTATTATTCTTCGCAGAGCGAAGGCGTATAAAGAATATTGCGAAACAAGAAAAATCAGAGTTCCGGAAGGTCAGCTGATTCTGGGAGATCCGGGAGTTATGCCCCGGGCAGGCACAATGGCTCCGGAATTTCACAGCGATTGGCTGAAAAAAGAGATCGACACGTTATCAACCAGAAAACAGGACCCCTATGTAACAACGCCTGAAGTGATTAAAGAGCTGAAAGAAGAGATTTTCCCTTATTGGGAAGATAAAACAGTCAGCGCGCACTGGATGAAGCAGGTTCCGCCATATGTAAAGGAATTAGCTGTAAAGACAGGAATCATTGATACTGAAATCAAAACACAGAGCGCGCCCGGGGAAACAGCTCCCGACTGGGAACGGCTTTTCGAAAAGGGAATCGATACGCTGATTGGCGAAGCAAAAGCGCATATGGAAAAACTCGATGATTCCGAACCGGAAGATTTTGAAAAAATGCAGTTCTATCAGGCGTCAATCATGACTCTGGAAGGTTTGAGCACCTACATGAAACGCTTGGCGCAGCTGGCCGCGGAAAAAGCGAAAGACGCTCCTTCGCCCAAAAAAGAAGAACTGGAAACGATTGCGGAAAACTGCAATTGGCTGTCTAAGAATGCTCCCAAAACATTCTGGCAGGGAGTTCAGTACATCTGGTTTATTATCGTAGGATGTCTAATGGAAGGAAATGCCGCTTCCCTGTCTCCGGGCAGATCGGATCAGTACCTTTACAAATTGTATGAACAGGATATTGCCAATGGAACACTGACAATGAAAGACGCTCTGGAATTGATCGAAGCGTTTTACATCAAATGCTCGGAGACTTCCTGGTTCTTAAGTGAGAATTCGGCAATGTACTTTGCCGGATATCAGGCATACCACAGTCTGATTCTGGGAGGAGTCGACAAATCAGGCGTAGACGCTACCAATGAACTGTCTTATTTGTTCCTGACAGCGAAAATGGACGTTCAATTACAGGCTCCTTCTCTGTGTGTCAGATTGCATAAACAATCACCGGAAGAATTTTTACAGCAGGCAGCGAAACTGGTTCGGCTTGGAACAGGATTCCCGGCCTTCTACAATGATGACCCTGCGATCCGAATGATGCTTACATCAGGAGGAACATTAGAAGAAGCGCGGAATTATCAGATGGTAGGCTGCGTAGAACCGTTTATTCCGGGTAAAATGTCCAGATGGTCCGATGGAGGCCACTATAATTTCGCGATGGCCATAGAGTTTGTACTGACGGATGGAAAGAGTCTCATGAACAATAATAAGCAATTGGGATTAAAGACCGGAGACCCTTGCCAAATGGATTTTGAAGAAATCAAAGAGGCGGTAAAGGAACAGCTCGCGTATATGATAAAGTGCATCGCGATTTGCGCGCAGGTCAGCGAGAGACTTTATTATGAGCTTGCCCCATTCCCATTTGTTTCTACCCTGCTGGACGGAACTTATGAGAGCGGAAAAGATATGACCGCGGGCGGTGTAAAATATACGATCGGCCCGGCATTAATAGGAACCGGTATTGCGGATTTGGTAAATTCCCTCTCCGCGATAAAAAAACATGTCTTTGAAGATAAGACGATCACCATGGAACAGTTAATCGAAGCAATTGAACATGATTTCGAGGGCTATGAAGACATGCGCCAGATGCTGGAAAACACGACACCGATGTATGGAAACGACATCGAGGAGATTGACTTGCTGGCAGGCGAGATGACAGACTTTATCGCGGCGGAAGTATCGAGTCATAATTCGTGGAGGGGACCAAAATACGTTTCCGGATTATACCCGGTATCCGCGAATGTTCCTCATGGATTTGTTGTCGGCGCGCTGCCATACGGCAGAAAAGCGGGGTTGCCTTTGGCGGACGGATGTTCTCCGAACGTGGGAACCGACCATAATGGTCCTACGGCGGTATTAAAATCCGTATCCAGAATCAATCATGACGCCCATAAGGCGGGAACTCTTTTGAATATGCGGCTGGATCCGGCAAGCGTAAAGGGAGACGCGGGAATTCAAAGAATTGTGTCAATCCTCAGATCCCTTGTAGATCTGGATGTGTATCATATTCAGTTTAATGTCATCAGTAATGAAACATTGCTGAGCGCCCAAAAAGAGCCGGATAAGTATAAATCGCTCATCGTAAGAGTAGCGGGATACAGCGCTTTCTTTACAGAGTTATGCAAAGACGTACAGGATGATATTATTGGAAGAACCCAGCACATGGCATAGTTTTTCAAATTTAGGAAGCCGGATATGCCAAAACCTGCATATCTGGCTTCCTTAGCAAAAAGTGGGAGAGGAGCGTTTGCATATGGAACATACGGATATGTCTCTTTTTTTTCTCCAGATTTGTGTATTGCTGATAACAGCCTTGATCTTTGGACAAATCGCCAAAAAACTTGGTCAGCCTTCTGTGATTGGGGAATTGCTGGGAGGAATTTTGATCGGCCCGACAGTTTTAGGCGCTCTATCACCTGGCGTGTTTGATACGCTGTTTCCGGCGAAGACCATTATCAGTCCTGAGCTAGATCGGTTTATTGAATTCGGCATGCTCCTGTTTATGTTTGTCGCGGGAATGGAAATGAAATGGGACACTGCCAAGGGGCTGAAAAAACAAGCCCGCTTCTCCAGTTTGTTTGGCATTTTAATCCCTTTATGCCTGGGGGCGGGAATCGGATTTTTGTTTCCTGTAAGCCAGATGTATGAAAAAAGCGGCGGGCAATGGATCTACGCCTTGTTCATGGGAACGATTTTATCCATTTCTTCTCTGCCTGTAATTTTGAAAACATTAATAGATTTGAACCTGCTAAAATCAGATGTGGGCGCGGTCATCATGCGATCCTCGGCAGTCAGTGATTTAATCGGATGGACAATTTTTTCCTGTCTGGCAAGCATGATAAAAAGCGAAGGAAACGCGGCCGCTGTAATAATAGGCTCGATGTCTAAAATGGCGGTGTTTATCGCGCTGCTTTTTATGGCAGTGTATGGGGCGAGCAGAGTGTCCGCGAAAATGAAAAATAAAATGAGCGGGAAAGAAACCAATGTCATTAAGTTAAGCGACATTGGACCGGGCGTTTCTTAAAACAACAAGACAGAGTATATCTCAAAAAGGTATGCTCTGTTGTTTTCGTTCATAAATTGAATTTTGAGCATCACAAATAATTCGCCAGAAAATTACTGCCTGATTCTATTTGTATTCATTTACTTTTTATGCTAATCTGTAATTGAAGCCTATGCCTACTGCTGTTGCGGCTTTTCTTTGGTAGGAGCGGCCGCGTCTTACGGGTAAGACAAATTGCAGTATAAGTGCTTCAATATCTGGCGGCGAGATATCCGCCGCCAGTCTGAAGAAATACATACAAATTTTTAACGCCTGCGTATAATTGATTTGTACCGGGTGTTTTCTTTTTTTCTGCTCCGGCTGAAGACCTGCAGCGATGTACATACTAAAATTGTACATAATTAATTGCGCATAAATTTCCTGCATAATGCATTCAAGTTTCTTAGAGTGTACAGCCTCCAGTCCCAATACATGTTTTTCCCAGCGATAAGATGTTTCAATTCCCCAACGCAGCCGGTAAATTTCCTTCAGCATCTCTACAGGCATATCTTCTGCAGTAAGACTGGTGGCTAATGCGTAATATTTATCTGGAGCAACTCGAAATCTTACAAATCGTATTGTCAGCTCGTAATCAGGGGCATTTAAATCCGTTATGTAATCGAACCTTGTCTTTTGGGAAAGCAGTTTGTAAGTTTTTCGATTAATCAATGCGGGACCGGTAGAGTGTCTGGTAAGAATCACCCGTCTTTCAACATCAAATTCATCTTCATCAGGCAATTCTATGCCGGAAAGCATTCCATTGCTTTCTCTGTCCTTAATTCGAATCACATAGTCAAACAGTCGTTCCTCAGCATGAGCAAACAGATTGTAATTTTCATATCCTCGGTCTGCAACAAGAATAACAGGGTTCTTATCTGAAATCCTTTCTATCATTTCAACAGCAGCACCCGGTTCACCTGCTTTGGTTTCAGGATTAATTTCCGCATCAACATAATATTTGCTGCACAAATCGTACAAGGTATTAAGATGCAGTGCATTGTAATGGTCTTTGGGATGGCATGCGGCTTCATCCCGCGCATTGTAGGGAAATATTGCCTTTGATCCATCTGCCGCTAAAAGCTGATAACCATGGAACAGCTTTGGCTTTGGTGCTGCAGACGCATGGAATGCCCGAAACAAATATTGAAATGCCTCTGGAAGAATTTTTGTTCTCTGTTGAACAAATGCAGGGGTTGTTGGAAAATTTTCATAAGAGAAGAAGCGAAATATCTCCGACGAGATTGTGCTGCTTCCCAAAGAAAGAATAAACTTCAGCATAGTTGGGAAATCAAATACTCGTTTTCTTGAAAAGTCTCTTCCAGGTCTTTTTACAAAAGTCTCGATATGGTTGGACATCTCATCAATCGTTGAAATTAACGCATTCTTAACAAAATCAGGGTGTTCGTTCATTTTGCTTACCTCCTTCATCTAAGAGGCTGCGCCGCATATGAGCCCGATTTTGTCAAGTGTATTTCAGAAAAAAGTGTAAAAAAAAAAACAACAGAGCATACCTTTTTGAGATATACTCTGTCTTGTTGTTTTAAGAAACGCCCGGTCCAATGTCGCTTAACTTAATGACATTGCAGCGGTACGGTCGTACTGCATATCAGTATCAAAAAACGGGGAGGGGACAATGCCTACATCAAAACTGACAAAACGAGCTCTTGCGGCGTCGATCGCAACTCTTCTGGAGAAAAAGCCGCTGGACAGGATAACGATAAAAGATATAACCGATGAATGCGGGGTTACGAGGAATACCTTTTACTATCATTTTCAGGACGTGTACGATCTGCTTTCGTATATTTTCAGAGAGCAGGCCGACATGATGCTGAGAGAGTATGCCGGCGGTGAAGACTGGAAGGATTTTTTCCTGAACATACTTACATACCTCAATGAAAACCGCAAAATGATAGAGAACGTCTACTATTCGATACGTCAGGAGGAGCTTGAGACATACATAAAGAAGGTTGTCGGCATGTATGCGCTGCAGATCATAGAGATACAGACTAAAGATATGGATGTCGACGAGCTTGCAAAGAAAACAGTGGCGGATTTTTATCATAATGCATTCGTTGGCGCTACGCTGCAGTGGATAAAGGAAGGGATGAAGACAGAGCCGGAACTGCTGGCAGACCTTTACAACAGCATGTTCCAGGGAACTGTAAAAGCTGCGATCGCAAGCGCTGAGAGGGTTATGGCGAAGTGACGGACGTGTTGTGGAAGCATAGCGGCAGCATATAAAATATGCATGAATATTATGAAACATTTAACAAAAAACGAGTCGTGTACAAAATTTGTACACGACCTTTTTTTTGATCATATGTAAATCAAAAATGTAATGGTAGACTTGCACTGTACATAGAAAAGATAGAGGTGATATTGATTATGTTGAAACTGGGAGAAGCTGTTACCAGGAAACGAAAGCTCATTCTGGTGATAGCGGTACTGCTTCTTATCCCGTCAGTCATCGGAATGATGGCGACGAGGATAAACTATGACGTCCTTAGTTATCTGCCTGATGATATCGAAACGATAAAAGGGCAGGACATACTTCTGGACGAATTCGGCAAGGGTGGATTTTCCATGGTCATGGTAGACGGCATGGATAAAAAAGACGTAGCTGAGCTGAAGAGCAAGATCGAAAAGGTGGATCACGTTGACAGCGTCATATGGTACGATACGCTGGTCGACTCATCAGTTCCTTATGAGATGATCCCCAAGAACATCTACAATGAATTCAACAGCGGAGACACGACTCTGATGGCAGTGTTCTTCGATGAGTCGACATCGTCGGATGAGAGCATGGGTGCAGTTTCGGAGATCCGCAAGATAGGCGGCAAACAGTGCTTCGTCAGCGGCATGACAGCATTCGTCGAAGACCTGAAGGAACTGGCCGAAAAAGAAGAACCCGTATATGTAGCCATAGCAGTAGTGCTCTGCTGCATAGTGCTGGCGATCTTCATGGACTCGTGGATCATACCGCTTGTATTCATCGCAGGAATAGGTATGTCGATACTCTACAATCTGGGGTCGAATGTGTTCATGGGTCAGATATCCTATATCACGAAAGCGCTCAGCGCAGTGCTGCAGCTGGGAGTCACGATGGACTACTCGATATTCCTGTGGCACAGCTACGAAGAACAGCGGCACGAGCTGGGAAGAGACAAGGAAGAAGCGATGTCTCATGCGGTAGCGAACACGTTCGTTTCTATAACGGGCAGCTCGCTTACTACAGTCGCAGGCTTCCTGGCACTTTGCTTCATGACTTTCACGCTTGGAAAAGACCTGGGTATTGTAATGGCAAAGGGCGTTATTTTCGGAGTGCTCGGCTGTATCACGATACTGCCTTCGCTGATACTGACGTTTGAGCCGCTTATAGAGAAGACAAGGCACAAGGGTATCATCCCTAAGTTCGATAAGCTTTCAGGACTGGTGACTAAGAAACCGGGGATATTCGCAGTGATATTCATCGTTCTGATGATACCGGCATATTTCGGATACACTCACACGAGCGTTTACTACAACCTCGACAAGAGCGTGCCGGATACCCTGCCTTTCCACATTGCTAACGACAAGCTCGGAGAAGAGTTTGACATGAACACGACTCACATGCTGCTTGTAGATGCCGATATGGATAAGAAGGACGTCGACAGCATGATGCAGGATATCGACAAGATAGACGGCGTCAAGTACACGCTGGGGCTCGAAAGCGCGGTAGGTCCAGCTGTACCGGATGAGATAATACCGGGAAATCTCGAAAACATAGTGAAGAGCGAAAACTATCAGCTGCTTATAATCAACTCGAAATACAAAGTTGCGAGCGACAAGGTAAATGATCAGATCGACAGTATAAACAAAGTTGTCAAAAAATATGATAATAATGGAATGCTCATAGGAGAGGCACCATGTACAAAAGATTTGATCAGTATCACAGACAAGGACTTCAAGGTAGTGAGTGCGATCTCTATTGCGGTCATATTCATTATCATAGCTATAGTCCTGAAGTCGATATCTTTGCCGATCATACTGGTAGCTGTCATAGAGCTGGCTATCTTTATAAATATGGGCATTCCTTATTATACAGGGACGGAGCTGCCGTTCATCGCCTCGATATGTATCAGCACGATACAGCTCGGCGCGACGGTGGACTACGCGATACTGATGACCACGCGGTACAAACGCGAGCGCTACGAAGGCAAGAGCAAGCATGAAGCTGTAAAGATAGCGCACTCGACATCGATGCCGTCGATAATGGTCAGCGCACTCGGATTTTTCGCAGCGACATTCGGAGTCGGAATGTATTCGGATATAGATATCATCAGTTCACTCTGCGACCTGATGGCGCGCGGCGCGATCGTAAGTATGCTGGTGGTAATGTTCATACTGCCGTCGATGTTCATGCTGTTTGACAAGATCATATGCAAGACCAGCAAGGGTTTCATCAACAAGGGCGGAGCAGAGCCTGAAATGACAGGATCAGTTGAATAACAGGAGGGACCAGAATGAATACCTTTATAAATAAATCAAAAAAGACTAAAGTATTATCCTGCGTTGCCGCAGCTGCAGTGACATTCGTGATGACTGCAGCGCCGGTATTCGCGGCAGAAAGCAGCGGCAGGAATGTAAAAGACGAAACAGTCTATGTTGTGACCGAGTCCGATGGAAGCACTTCGGACATCATCGTGAGCGATCATCTGAAAAACAAGGCTTCGACAGATACGATCAGCGATACGACTTCTCTTACGGATATAGAAAACACGAAGGGCAAAGAGAAGTTCACTCAGGGTGACAACGACACGATCACATGGGCTGCAAAAGGCAAGGACATTTACTACCAGGGGAAAACGGACAAGGAAGCTCCGGTCTCCATGAGTGTAAAATATTATCTCGACGACAAGGAAGTGGCAGGAAAGGATCTTGAAGGCAAAAGCGGAAAGGTCAGGATCGTTATCAGCTACGAGAACAATGAGACTGTCAATGTGAACGGCAGTGATGTAAAGGTTCCGTTCGTCGTGCTTACAGGTATGATCATAGAAAACGACTGCTTTGAGAATATCACGGTAAGCAGCGGCAAAGTGATCGATGACGGAGAAAAGTCATTCATAGTCGGAATGGCTGCTCCGGGAGTTGCAGAAAGTCTAGGTCTTTCGGAGTCTGAGCTCGGATTCGGAAGCACAGTTGAAATCACAGGTGATGCTGATGAATTCACTCCGGAAGATCTGATGACTGTAGTCACTAATGATTTCTTCCAGGATATCGACACTGACAAGCTTTCCTCGATGGATCCCGACGGACAGATCAAGGAGCTGGACAGTGCGGCAAAGGAACTTATGAGCGGCACGAACACTCTGTATGCAGGCATACACAAGCTCAGCACAAGCTCGGCAGCTCTTTCCACGGGAGTGAGCAAGCTGAACAAAGGAGCATCAGACCTCAGTCTCAATTTCGCAGATGCACTGAGCGGCAGCCTGGGACTCGAACAGGGAACGGCAGAATTTTCGGAAGCGCTGAGCACTAATCTCGAGAAAATGAAAACGGGAGTTGCTCAGCTGTCAGAAGGAAGCAGCAAGCTGACGACAGGTGCAGCAGATCTCAAGACAGCGTTCGATACAGGAGACGGCACGGAAGAAAATCCGGGAGTGCTGGCAGTTTCTGACAGTATAAAGAATGGCGTCGCAGATCTTCAGGATGGGATAGTAAAGGCAAAAGGTGCCAGCCTGCAGTATCTCAATGCTGCAAAGGATGCACTTGAAGGGCTGAAGACAGCAGGCGAGATCACGGACGAGGAGTATGATTCTATAACAGGTGCGATAGATAAGTCGATAGAATACCAGAATATGATAGCGGTCCCGGAGACTCTCATCGCAGGCACTGCAGGTCTCGACAGCGGGTTGAATGCGATATACACAGAGATAACTGTCGGTGACGGCACGGAGGAAAACCCGGGACTCGTCAAGGGTACAGCAGCAGTTCAGGCAGGAGTCGCAGGCTTACAGAAAGGTCTCGACGATGCTACGGCAGAAACTAAATCTCTCACTTCAATTGCGAACGAGATAGCAGCCGGAGCAAAGAAGCTTGCAGCAGGACAGACAAAGCTCGCAGCCGGAGCAGAGGAGCTGGCAGCAGGAATGTCACAGCTAAGCGATAACTCAGGGCTTCTGATAAGCGGTATAAATCAGCTCGATGCAGGATCGAAGACGCTCAATGAGGGAATGCAGAAGTTCTATCAGCAGGGCATCGCAAAGATCGTAAGCCTTTACAACAGCGAACTCAAGGGAACTGTAAACAGCGCTGATGCAGTGATAAAAGCAGGAAAACAGTACAACACGTTCACTCAGGTGCCCGACGGCATGGACGGATCGGTCAAATTCATCTACAGAACAAAAGTCGCAGACTGAGTGAAGTAATATACAGCAAAACAACGTTCCATTAGACATATCCGGAAAGCAGGAGGACAGTTGGCGGCGATGCCATCAGGCAGGGATGACATCGATCCGTCGGGTGCCTCCTGTTTTTCTGTCTAACAAGATTTTTTGTTACCGGGCAGAGATGGTATGACGGGATTTTTCTAACATTGAAAGGAGGCTTGGTGCTATAATATAACAGGAATTTATTAGAAAAGGTGATTTAAATAGTATGGGAAAACTGAAATTCAAGGCAAAAGCACTTTACAGTGTTGCAGGGATAGGAGACTCGGCGCTCTATAATATCATGGGGTCGTTCGCACTGTTTTTTCTGACGACGATAGCAGGGGTGCATCCGGCAGCTGCGGGAACGATAACCGCAGTCGGATCGGTATGGAATACTCTGTGCGGTGTCGTCAACGGGTATGTTTCGGATAATCTACAGTCGAGAGCAGGAAAGCGCAAGCCGTTCCTGCTGGCTGCATCGATACCGCTGATGCTGTTCACATCGCTGTTCTTTTTAAATATAGATACAAGTGAGACCTTCAAGGTGCTGTACTATACGGTGATGATCATTCTGTTCTGGACTGCATTTTCGATGTTCTTCGTGCCGTATCTGGCATGGGGCGCTGAGCTTACAGATGATTATGACGAGCGGACAGTGCTGAGAGGATATGTCTCATTCTTTTACTGCATAGGGTCGCTGATCGGACTTGTGCTGCCAAACATACTGGTTTCGTGGGTCACGGCAGCAGGATATACCGCTGCTGCGGGCTGGCAGATAACGGGAATATTCTGCGGCGTGGTCTCCGGCGGAGCGGTGCTTACAGCCGCGCTGGGAACGAAAGACAGATACGCTCGTGGACGCGGCAGAGCAGGCAATGAGGCAGAGACAGACGGCGAAAGCCTGCATGAGAAGAAACAGCACAGGAACGCATTAAAGGAGATCGCGGAGATGTTTCGCAATTATGCGCAGCTCATGAAGATGAGAACTGTGCGGGATATAATGGGAGCGAGCGTGTTTTTCCTGATAGGCTATGCGATATTCTGCTCGGACAGGATGTATTTCTTTACATATAATATGGAGATGTCGGGAGCGGAGATCACTGTCATCATGATGATCTTCACCTTCATAGCGGTAGCTTTCATACCGCTGATATCAGGCGCGACCAGGTGGATAGACAAGCGGACCACATATATAGCGTCGATGATGATAAGCGCTGTAGGAATGGTGATCTTCGGCTTTCTGGGCATAAGATCATTTGCGGGAGTGGTCGTGCTTTCTCTGATATATTGCGTAGGAAACAGTGCGTACTGGCAGCTTCTGCCTGCGATGATATACGATGTGTGCGAGGCAGACGAACTGATGAACAGGAAGGAAAGAGCAGGCATGGTCATATCGCTGCAGGCTCTTTCAGAGGCGCTGTCTGAAGGTATAGGCCTGCAGCTGATGGGTATAATACTGAGCCTGGCCGGATTCAGCGGAGATGCCGAGGTACAGACCGTGACCGCTATGCACTGGACAGGTCTGTCACTGACGATAATACCCGCTGTTTTCATGGCACTGTCAGTGATATGTGTGATCAGATATCCGATAACAAAGAAAGTATACGGTGATGTGCTCGATGCTCTCGCACGAAGAAAGGTGGGAGAAGAGCCTGATCTGGAGCCTTTCAGGAAGCTGAAATAGCAGTACCGTATTGCTGTCTGCGGCGACCTTGACACAGAGGGCGCAAAAGGCTATAATTCAACCCATGAGGCCTGCCGGGGAGCAGGTGTGAAACGACGATTCAAAACATGATCAGAAGGAAGAAAATGAAAATAATTATCACAGCAGGCGGTACCAGTGAACGTATAGATGATGTCAGAACTATCACTAATTCATCGACGGGAAGACTGGGATATGCCATAGGGAAAGCATTTACAGAAATGTACGGAGACAGGCTGGAGAAGATATATTATCTGCACGGTCTGCGGGCAGCGTTCGTAGAGCATGAGAAAGTCGAGCCGATAGCTGTAGAAGGCGTGATGGATCTTCAGGAAAAGCTCACTCAGCTGCTTGAAAACGAGAAAATAGATGCAGTTATACATGCGATGGCAGTCAGCGATTATCTTGTCAATGAAGTCACGACGCTGGACAGGATAAGAGGCACCGAGGATCCGGCAAACAAAGCCGATCTTTCCGGCAACAAGATCAGTTCGGATATAGACGATCTCGTCATCCACATGAAGAGATCTCCGAAGGTGATAAACATGATAAAGAAGAAAAGTCCGGAAACTGCGCTGGTCGGTTTCAAGCTGCTCAGCGGAGTGCCGCATGAAGAGCTGATAAGCGTCGGAAAGCGCCTGATGCAGAAGAACGACTGCGATTTTGTACTTGCGAACGATCTTCAGGAGATCGGGCCGGATTTTCACAGAGGATATCTTATCCATAAAGACGGCACTTATGATATAATGGAGAATAATGAAGAGATCGCCCGCATGATCGCCATGCGCGTAATGGAGTCGTGCTGAAAGGGAGGGATTTTTGATGAATATAGTTCTGGGAGTGACAGGCAGCATAGCCGCGTACAAGGCGGCAGACATAACGAGCCGATTCAAAAAGCTGGGGCATAACGTGGATGTTATCCTCACTGAAAGCGGCAGCAGGATAATCACGCCGATCACATTGCAGACACTGAGCAAAAACAAGGTGTATATGGACATGTTCGAGGAGATCACGCCGAAGGAAGTGAAGCACATATCGCTGGCGGAAAAGGCAGACGTGCTGCTGATAGCGCCGGCTACCGCGAACATCATAGGCAAGATCGCGAACGGCATAGCTGACGATTTTCTGTCGACAGTAGTGATGGCCGCGGCAAATCACACACCGGTATACATCGCACCTGCGATGAACACGAATATGTATGAAAATCCGATAGTGCAGGGAAATATCGACAAGCTCAAAGGGCTTGGATATCATTTCATAGAGCCGAAGGAATCAATGCTCGCATGCGGAGTCCTCGGCAAAGGGGCACTGGCGGATGTAGATGATATAGTAGAAACGATCGAAGGGAGTATCAGATAGATGATAAAATACCAGAGCACAAGAGGAAGCAGCAACACGAAGACGGCAGCACAGGCTGTAATACAGGGCATAGCAGAGGACAAGGGACTTTACGTGCCGGACAGTGTGCCGGCGCTTCCTAAAAAAATATCAGAGTTTGTCGGCATGCCGTACAAGGAAGTGGCGCGCGACATAATCAAGGCGTTCTTCACGGATTATACCGATGAAGAAATGCAGCACTGCGTGGACGGTGCATACGATACGAAGTTCGAGGAAAAGGAGATCGTTCCCGTAAAGGAGGCGGGCGGTGCGTACTTCCTGGAACTCTATCACGGAAAGACTGCAGCATTCAAGGATATGGCGCTTTCCATACTGCCGTACCTTCTCACGACTGCGATGAAAAAGGAAAACGAAGACAAGAAGATCTGCATACTGACAGCGACGTCAGGAGATACAGGAAAGGCTGCACTCGAGGGATTTGCAGATGTTCCTGGAACTGAGATCATCGTATTCTTCCCTAATCAGGGCGTGAGCGAAGTGCAGGAAAGACAGATGATCACTCAGGAAGGAGCAAACACTCACGTATTTGCGATAGAAGGAAACTTTGACGATGCACAGACAGGCGTCAAGAAAATATTCAACGATGCGGACTTTGCAAAGAAGCTGGCAGAGCACGGCTGCAAGCTTTCATCGGCAAACTCCATCAACATCGGCCGTCTGATACCTCAGGTGGCATACTATGTTTACGGATATGCAAAGCTCGTGGAGCGCGGGGTGATCAGCGACGGCGACAAGATCAACATCGTGGTCCCTACAGGAAACTTCGGAAATATCCTGGCTGCATACTATGCAGGCAAAATGGGCATCCCTGTGAACAGGTTCATCTGCGCATCGAATGAAAACAATGTGCTGACCGACTTTTTCAATACAGGCGTTTACGATATCAACAGAGAATTCTATCTGACGAATTCGCCGTCGATGGATATACTGATCTCCAGCAATCTCGAAAGACTGCTCTATCACCTGGCAGGAAATGACGGCGCTGAGATCAGATCACTGATGGAAGCTCTCGATACGAAGAAAAAGTACGAAGTCAGCGAGACTATCAGAAACGGCATGAAGGACTTCTACGGCGGATGTGCGAATGTCGAGGAGACGAACGAGGCTGTAGGCAGGATGTATAGAGAAAACGGATATCTGATGGATACTCACACGGCTGTAGCATACAAGGTTTATGAGGATTATGTAAAGGAAACGGGCGACAGGACGCCTGCACTCATAGCTTCGACAGCCAGCGCGTACAAGTTCGCGGACAGTGTGGCACATTCCATCGGACTCGGCGACGAAGAAAACGGATTCGAATATGTCAGAGCTCTGGCAGAAAAGACGGGTGTCAGAGTGCCGGCAGGACTCAAGGATCTCGACAAGAAAGAGATCAGACACAGAGGTGTCATCAAGGTTTCAGAGATGCCTGAAGCTGTTGAGAACAGCGTGAAATAGTGAAATGGCATAAAGCAGTGTAAAGTGGCGTGCGACAAGCACACGACAGCGTTGAAATATTAAAACAGAAAACTGCAGAACGGCAGATCTGCAGGATATCAGGAGAAGAAAATCAGCTGCTGCATATCATTCATCGGTCCGCGATGGTGAGTGCAGCGGCTTTTGTTTTTCTGAAATCATCCCATCTTTTGAAGTGATCACGTCGTCGAGCTGCGCGCTGCGCCTGTATTCGAGCGGCGATACGTATTGCGATGCTTTTGCAGGCCTCATGAATGTTAAATCTGTGTAAGATAATCAGCAAAATCATGGTGTTTTACGGGCAACTGAGTATAATAAAAGTATAAAGTATAAGAAGATAAGTAACAGGAAAAGGAGGAATGTGTATGACGAAAGAAACTATGAAAAAGAAAAAGAACATCGCACTTGTGGCGCATGATCATCAGAAGGAGAGTCTTGTGACATGGTGCATACAGAACATGGAAAAGCTCAGGGAGCATACATTGTGCGGTACAGGAACGACAGCGACGCTTATCGCGAATGCTACAGGTCTGGATATAAAGGCGTACAAGAGCGGTCCGCTCGGAGGTGACCAGCAGATCGGTGCGAGAGTGGCAGAGGGTGAGATCGACATGCTGATATTTTTCTGGGATCCGCTTGAGGCGCTGCCGCATGATCCTGACGTGAGAGCACTGCTGAGGATCGCGGTCGTTTATGACATACCGGTCGCAACTAACAGAGCTACGGCAGATTTCATCATGACGTCAGAATATATAGATGCTGAATATGAGCATGATGTCCAGGAATTCACGCCGACAGTCGATGTCGAAAGCGAGACTGAGAGAATACTTGTTTCAGAAAGATAAAATGTCCGGAGTAAAATCGCAGGCAGGTGCGGTCTTATCCGGACGTTTTTATTTTTTGTTCTGTTTTCGTCTTGTCGAGACTGTTCTGATGATGCGGATGTCTTTACTGTTCGTCTGAACGGCGACGGCGCAGACGTGACTCCGCTCTCTCTGTTTTTTTGAGTTCTCGTTTTCTGATGCGCTCTTCCTTGCGGAAACGGCGACGCTTGATCGCGAACGGCCTGGCGACGGGCAGCAGCGCTTTGTGGTGCCTGAGCCTCCTGTAAGGGTAGATGATCTTTCCTATGCCTCTGTTGTATATCCTGAAACCCAGGATGCCGATCCAGTGTTCCTTTCTCTTGCCTTTTTTCGTTTCGCCGCGCTCTGTGCCGTAAGCCTTGATCGGTGTGCCGTTTTTCACAGCGGTGATCAGATCGTTGTTGCAGCGTATATCCGCGTCGATCTCAGTGCACGCCATCCCGATATATTCTGTGACATGGGCGTCCGAACCTGCGAACGTCGGCAGTCCGTATTCTTCGGCGAGGATCTCGGCTCTGCGGTTGGAGGTCCTGGATTCACATGTGTTGAAAGTTTCGATGAAGTCGAACTTCTTTATCAGCCGCATATCCATGTTCTTGAATCCCATCGCGCTCGAGCTTGCAACGCCAAACGGGTGTGCAGGACCAAGGATGCCGCCGAAAATATGAACGATCTTGATCAGCTTGCTGCAGCGCATGCCGCGTATCTTGAAAATCGGCAGGTATACGTCATCGGGCATGATGACGAGTATGTGACCTGCATCCTTTGTATCGTATTCGATCCCCCGGATAACGCAGAAGTCCCGGTAGCGGGGATCTTTCCTAATGGAATCCCAGGCTTTGCAGCCTTTATAGCTGTTGTGATCGGAGATCATGAAACCGTCGTATCCAAGCGCCATGAATTTGTAAACGAATTCACTTACGGGAACTCTCGAATCAAGAGAACCTTCTTTTGTGTGACAATGTAAATCAAATTTCATTATAGATCGCCTCGGTTCTTTTTATGAGTCAGACTGATCTGCGATCCTGAGAGAATATCGGAGGATCGCATGCAGCCTTCTGATAATATATTATTCCTAAAGATATAAAATTTCAATGACGTTAGAGTGAAAAAATCTTAAAGTTTTTTATAGCATAGAATTCCGGCGATTACCAAAATCAGAGCATGCCATCATAGTATTTGGCAAAATCATGGCAATATTGCATTATTCAAAGAGCTTGTTTACCAAGATGCTGGGTTCACCTGTGATTTTTTGGTAACTTTTTCATGAAAATCTCGGCATTTTCGCGTGAAAAATACCAAGAACAAGCATCGATTTTTTTATTCTTGGTATTCGCCATCGAAAAAACAGCCGGATAGCTGCCGTTTTTACCAATAAAAGCTAGTCGGCAAACGGATTTTGGTTTTCACATGAGTCAATGAGTACTGGCGCCTGAACTCTTGTCGTTCGAAGCTGCATGCAAAAGGCGGCAGAAGCAGGAGCGTACCGTTATACAGCCGCAAAAATCAATTTGAGGTTGACAGGCACGGGGGAATGAATCTATAATGATAGCTGTAAATAACATTTAAAAATCTGTTTCAGGGCGAGGCGAAATTCCTCACCGGCGGTGTTTGATCACAGCGATGTTTCCGAATCTATGGATTTTCGGGAGCGTGAGATCATGAGTCCGCGAACCTAGCGATAGGCCGAACAGGTGTGAATCCTGTACCGACGGTTAAAGTCCGGATGGAAGAAACGAAGATACTTTTTGTTTATATTTTAATGAGTATTTTTAGTCCTGGAATGAATGATATTCCGGGATTTTTGTTTGCAGATGAAATTACAGTCTGAGAAGAAAACCTGGCAGATCAAGTCAAATCAACACTAATTTTAAAGGAGGATTTCTGATGACTCAGAAAAATATCGAAAACAACACTTTGGGCGAGCACAAACTGACAAGCAGAGAAAAGACAGTGAGACTGGCAAAGATGGGTATGCTGGTCGCTATATCGATAGTGCTCGTATATTTCATACACTTTCCTATCTTCCCGGCTGTGCCGTTTCTGGAATATGATCCTGCAGACATTTCCATACTGATCGGAACGTTTGCGTTCGGACCGCTGGCGGGAATACTCCTGACAGTCGTGACCTCTGTGATACAGGGCGTGACAGTGAGTGCGGCGAGCGGACTTTACGGCATAATCATGCATGTGATATCCACAAGCGTGCTGGTCCTCGTTGCAGGACTCATATACAAGTACAACAAGACCAGAAAAGGTGCAGTTATCGCACTGCTGTGCGGAGTTGCGGCTATGACGCTCGTGATGATAGGTGCGAACATGATAATCACACCGCTTTTCATGGGAGTTCCAAGAAACATCGTATGGGATCTGATGCCGTTCATCGCAGGCTTCAATGCGATAAAAGCAGGGATCAACTCGGTAGTCACATTCCTGCTCTACAAGAGGATCTCAGGCTTCCTGCACAGGACAGCATAGCGCACAGCGGCATGAAAACGAGATGTGATATGTGCGTCTGCATGCGGCAGCTCCACCGTGCGCAGAGCTTTACATACTGATAACGTGAAAACGTGCATGGCACAGCGAACGATCTGTGCGCATGCGCGTTTTTGTTTGCGGAAAATTCGCGTGAACCTTTATATTATGCGGCTTGTGTGGTATACTACATAAGTTATGGAAGAGAAAAAAATCGTAATAAAAAACGAAGAAGAAACGAAAAAATTCGGTGAGAAGCTTTGCGAAAAGCTGACAGCCGGAAGCATAGTGGCGCTGACCGGAGATCTCGGGACAGGCAAGACGACGCTGACAAAAGCGATCGCCGCCGGACTCGGTGTGACTGATGTGATCACGAGTCCTACGTTCAACATCGTCAAGCAGTATGACAGCGGGAGACTGCCTCTGTACCATTTTGACGTGTACAGGATCGGAGATGTGGACGAAATGTACGAGATCGGGTACGAGGAGTACTTTTTCGGAGACGGCGTGTGCGTGATAGAATGGGCCGATCTGATAGAGGAGATCATACCTGACGATGCCGTACGGATAGAGATCGAGTACGGAGAAAAAGAAGGAGAGCGTATATACAGATGTATGTTTTAGGAATAGAAACGACAGGCGCATTCGCATCAGCGGCGCTCATAGATGATGATGCAGTGCTCGGATATGTAAAGGGCACGGACCGGTTTTCGCATCTGCAGAACCTGATGCCTCAGATCGGGAGCATAGTCCGTGAGAGCGGAGTGGCGCTGAAGGATATAGATGTGATAGCGGTTTCATGCGGACCGGGATCGTTCACGGGGATAAGGATAGGCGTATCTTCCGCGAGAGCGCTGTCACAGGTGCTGGGAACTCCGTGCGTCACAGTCTCGAGCCTTGAGGCGCTGGCGATGAACGCGGTATCTGAAGCCGGAGAGGCCGGAGAAAACGTGCTCGTGTGTCCTATGCTCGATGCGAGAAGGAGCCAGGTGTATGCCGGAGGGTACTTCCTCGAGGACGGCTGGCCCGTTGAAAAGATAAAAGCCGGGCCGTACATGCTCGACGAGTTTCTGCAGAAAGCGCAGTCGTACGACAGCATATTGCTGATGGGCGATGCGACGGATACATACGCAGAAAAGATAGCGGAGCTTCGACCGGAAGGAACAGAGACAGCCTCTGCGGACATAAAATATCAGGATGCGGTCACAGTTGCAAGACTGGGGGCGAAGATCTACGCCGAAAAAGGCGGACTAGCGTACAATCAGGTGGAACCGGACTATATGCGTATCGCTGAAGCGGAAAGAAAGCTTAGAGAAAAGCAGAGGAAAGGCTGATATTTTATGGCGGAAGTTATCATAAGACAGGCGGTGCCGGGGGATGCGGGCAGCATCTACGAGATCGAAAATCTGTGTTTTCCCGACCCGTGGAGCATGGATGCACTGACCTATGAGCTCGAAAGCAATCCCAGAGCCTTTTATATCGTGGCAGAGCTTGACGGCGAAGTCGTGGGATATGCAGGGCTCTGGATCATCGGCGACGAGGGTCATATAACGAATGTCGCGGTGAAACCGGGCTTCAGGAACAGGAAGATAGGCGAAGGCATAATCGGTGTGATGATAGATTTCACTTCGGGAGAAGGGATCGCGCATCATACGCTTGAAGTCAGAAAATCAAATGTTCCCGCGATAAATCTTTACGAAAAATTCGGTTTCCGCACAGAGGGCGTGCGAAAAAAATATTATCAGAACAATGGTGAGGATGCGCTCATCATGTGGAGACACGAGGAATAAAAATCATCGTTTCTGCGGATAATGAGTATAAGATGATTATTCGGGGAGGCGTGCCATGGACGAGTTTTCAGGCGAAAATATGAATGAGGTTTTTTATCCGTGCAGAAAGTTCTCGAGGCGACACGATTTCGATGTGTTCAGTATGAGCAGCTACATGTCATGTGAAAACTGCAGGCATCTGAACGGAGAGAACCAGTGCGAGAAAAAACTGGAAGAAGGACGAAACAATTTATGAAGAACGGAAAATTACTAACTCTTGCAATAGAATCTAGCTGTGACGAAACAGCGGCAGCTGTGATGCTGGAGGGACGTGAAGTCCTTTCAAATATCATTTCGTCGCAGATAGAGATACATAAGCAGTATGGCGGTGTCGTACCGGAGATCGCATCCAGGCACCATCTCGAAAATGTGAATACGGTTGTCGATCAGGCGCTGGAGGAAGCAGGCGTGACTATCGACGATGTGGATATGATAGGCGTGACATACGGCCCCGGTCTCGTGGGAGCGCTTCTGATAGGCCTGGCGACGGCAAAGGCATATGCGCTGGCGGCAGACAAGCCGCTGATAGGCGTTCATCACATACAGGGCCATATAAGTGCGAACTATATAGAGCACAAGGATCTTGAGCCTCCGTTCATGTCACTGATAATATCAGGCGGACATACGAATATCGTGGAGGTGACAGGATACAACCGGTGCAGGGTCCTCGGCGGAACGAGAGACGATGCTGCAGGCGAAGCGTACGACAAGGTGGCCAGGGTGCTGGGTCTGGGATATCCCGGAGGCCCTCTGATAGACAGACTGGCGAAACAGGGCGATCCGCACGCGGTGGAATTCAAGCGTGTGTTCCTGGAAAAGGGCAGCCTTGATTTCAGTTTCAGCGGCATCAAGACAGGCGTTCTGAACTACATAAATTCCGAGAAGCAGGCCGGCCGTGAGATAAATCAGGCAGATGTGGCCGCGAGCTTTCAGGCGGCTGTCCTCGACGTTATCGTGGCGAAGACGGTAAAAGCTGCAAAAGACATGGACAAGGACAAGATCGTCCTCGCAGGGGGAGTGGCCTCTAACAGCAGGCTCAGAGAGATGATGAGCGAGGAATGTGAAAAGAACGGCATAAAGCTTTATTATCCGTCACCGGTACTGTGTACGGACAATGCCGCGATGATAGGCTGCGCGGCGTATTACAAGTATATAGCCGGTGAACGCGACGAACTGACTCTGGATGCGATACCGAATCTGGAGCTGTAGACAGGCTTTTAATAAAAATATCATCAGAGCCGCCCGCCGGACGACCAATGGCGGGTCAGGCTCTGTTTTAAGGAAAGGAAAAGGTGCAGCGGTAAAAGTGCTGCAGGTTCATATATGATAGTAGTATCAGCAAAAGATCTTACAAAAGCATACGGAACGGATGTGATCCTGGACCGGGTCTCTTTCCATATAAACAAGGGAGAGCGCGTAGGCATAATCGGCGTGAACGGAGCGGGAAAGACCACACTTCTGAAGATACTCACAGGCGAGCTGCCGTGCGAGGAAGGAGACTTTTTCATTTCGTCGGATATCAACATAGGATATCTGAAGCAGGACGGGGCATTCGATTCCGAAAAGACAGTTATAGAAGAAGTTGAGAGCATATTTTCAGCCTTTCCGCAGATGGAAAAGGATATGGAAAAACTGCTGGCCCGCATAGAAGAGCTCGCGTCGGCAGGTCCTGAGGGAGAAGAGGAAAGCCACAGACTGCTCGAGCGCTACGACATGATGCAGGAAAAATTCAGAGATTCCGGCGGGTATACATATAAAAGCGAGATCACGGGCATACTTTCAAGTATGGCGTTCGGTGAGGACAGCTACGACAAGAAGATATCGTCGCTGAGCGGCGGAGAGAAGACGAGACTGTCGCTGGCGTGTCTGCTTCTGAGAAAGCCGGACATACTGTTCCTCGACGAGCCGACCAACCACCTGGATATAGGCACGCTGAAATGGCTCGAGCAGTACCTCAAGAGCTACAAGGGCACGATCGTGCTCGTCTCCCATGACAGATATTTTCTGGATGAGACAGTCACGAGGATATTCGAGGTCGAAAATCACAAGCTCAATATATATGAAGGAAACTATACGTTTTATGCCACTGAGCGCAAGAACAGGCGCGAGGCTGAGCTTAGAAAATATGAGAAGCAGCAGAAGGAGATCAGCCGTCAGGAGGATATGATCCGCAGGTTCAAGCAGCGCGGCACAGAGAAGCTTGCGAAACGTGCAGCTTCCAGAGAAAAGCGGCTCGCAGCTATGGATGTGATAGACAGACCTGAAGGAACGACAGGGAAGATGAAGCTGTCGTTCAAGGCGGACTTCCAGAGCGGAAGAGATGTGCTGTATGCCGAGGGACTTTCGAAGAGCTTCGGATACGGTTCGAGGAGAACTGAGTTGTTCCACGGAGTCGACCTCGATATAAAGCGCGGTGAGCGTGTGTGCATAGTCGGTGCGAACGGCATCGGCAAGACGACACTGCTCAAGATCCTGATGGGTGAGCTTTCCGCGAATACGGGACGCATAAAGATCGGCCATAACGTGCAGTTCGGCTACTACGACCAGGGACAGCAGCTGCTGAACGCGGCAAACACCGTGATGGGTGAAGTCAGAGACTCGTACGGCCTTTACACGGATACGGAGATAAGAAATATACTGGGAAGATTCCTGTTCAGGGGCGACGAAGTGTTCCTGACGGTTGGATCGCTGAGCGGCGGAGAAAAGGCGAGACTTTCGCTTCTCAAACTCATGCTTTCGGGGGCGAATGTGCTGATGCTTGACGAGCCGACCAACCATCTCGACATCGAGTCCAAAGAAGTGTTTGAAGAAGCACTCCTGGACTTTCCGGGAACATGTATCATAGTATCCCACGACAGATATTTCCTTAACAGGATACCGACGAGGATAATCGAGCTGACGTCCGAGGGCATAGACAACTACCTGGGAACATATGATTACTACGTCGAAAAGAAACAGCAGCAGATCAGATCCGGCAAGAAGTACCTGGAGGAGCTGTCTGCGGGAAAACGCGCAGACGCACCGGGAAACGGGGATGCTGCAGAGGGTGCTGTATCTGATGCAAAGGCGGCAGGCGGCGGTGAGCCGGAGCTGTCTTCTGCAGAACGCAGGCGCATCCAGAAGGAAAAAGAGGCCGAGGAGCGCAGGCTGAAGCGGCACAGAGAGAAGCTCGAAAAAGAGATACAGGAGCTTGAGGATTCCATAAAAGAGCTTGAAGAAGAGCTGTGCAGGGAAGATGTGGCAAAGGATCACGTAAAGCTTGCGGAGATCAGCAAGGCGCTGACAGAGAAGAAAGACGATCTCGATGAAAAATATGAGAGCTGGCTCCAGCTGCAGGAGTGACGCGCGCCGGGCATCTGATTTTTTTATCAAAACTATTGCAATAAAAGAGTGCATACTCTATAATGATTGGGAGTTGCCGCATATATTTTCAGCGGCATAATATAGTAACGAAAAATGATATTTTGATTATGGAGGTATATATCATGACATTAGACAAGATCAAGGGAATAATAGCAGAGCAGTTAGGTGTTGATGAAGAAGACGTGAAGATGGAAACACATCTCATGAAGGATCTCGAAGCTGATTCACTGGATGCAGTAGAGATCATCATGGCTATCGAAGACGAATTCGACATCGAAGTTCCTGACGAAGACGCTGAGAAATTCCAGACAGTAAGCGACATCGTAAACTACGTGGAATCAAGAGCATAAAAAACAAAAGGTTTTGAGATGAAAAGGCAAGCTAAGATTTCCAATGCTGTGATCAAGAGGCTGCCGCGTTACAGGAGATATCTGCGCGAACTTCAGAAGAAGGGCATAGACAAGATATCATCCAGCGAGTTCAGTAATCTGACCGGGTACACTGCGTCGCAGATAAGGCAGGATCTCAACAATTTCGGAGGATTCGGCCAGCAGGGATACGGTTACAGTGTGGACGGCCTTTACGATGAGATAAGCGCGATACTGGGCCTGGATAAGCAGTACAAGATGGTGATCGTCGGTGCGGGCAATCTGGGGCAGGCGCTGGCAAACCACACGTACTACTACAAGACCGGATTCATCGTCTGCGGTATCTTCGAGATAAATCCGCGGCTTATTGGAATGAAGATCAACGATATAGAGGTCATGGACTATGACAATATCGTTGAATTTGTTGAGGAAAACGATATAGATATAGGTATCATATGTACTACCAAGGACGCCGCCCAGGAAGTTGCAGACAAGCTGTGCTTCGCAGGGGTGAGGGGTCTCTGGAATTTTGCACCGATAGACATAGAAACACCTAATCATGTGGCGCTCGAGAATATGCATATAAGCGACAGCCTGCATTCTCTCGCATACCATATGAACAGAAATCAGAGTCAGGAATAGGCTCAGGGTGTATTACATAAGAATATTGGTAAATTAAATAACCGTTTCATTATGAAACGGTTATTAATTATCACATTGATATATGTTTTTTTGAACTACTCTTCAACTGGAGCATCCACAGGACATGCGCCTGCGCAAGCACCGCAATCAATGCAAGTGTCAGCATCTATAACATACATAGAATCGCCGGCTGAGATAGCATTTGTAGGACATTCGTCCATGCAAGCTCCGCAACTGATGCATGAGTCTTTGATTACATAAGCCATTGTAAGTACCTCCTTTAAAATTATCACTAAATGACAAACTGATTATAACAAACCTTAACGAGGAATTCAAGATTAAAGTTTACGTACTTACAGGGAAAAGCGGTCAGGAAAGAGCTTTAAGACCGCGGGATCCTGCAGATGGATCGATATGGATATCATATATATGAAAGAGAAAGGGACAGTGTAATGGCAAGAGAAGATAACGGAGTACTGATCGCCGAGGGGGTAAGAGATTTTGATCTCGACAATATCTTTGACTGCGGGCAGTGTTTCAGGTGGGAAAAGACAGCTGACGGGATGTATGCGGGGACCGCTCACGGCAGAGTGGCGGTCATGGAGTATGACAGTGACACCGGAGTGCTGAAGATACACGGCGCGGATGAAGACGATTACAGGAACATATGGCATCATTATCTGGATCTTGACAGAGATTACTCGGAGATAAAGAAACAGCTCTCATGCAAAGACGAGGTGATCGCAAAGGCCATCGAATACGGGCCGGGCATACGCATACTCAATCAGGACAAATGGGAGACCCTGATCTCATTTATAATATCTCAGAACAACAACATACCTCGTATAAAGAAATGCATAAACTCGCTGGCTGAGACGCTGGGCAGCAGAGCAGGGGCGCTCGCCGGAAAGGAATTCTATGATCTGCCGTCCCCGGAAGTGCTGGCGGGAGCTTCACTGGATGATCTCGCTCCATGCCGGCTCGGATACAGAGCGAAGTATCTGATCGATACGGCGAAAATGGTAGCGGAGGAAGGTATAGAGAGCCTGGAGAGGCTGGGAACGGATGAGGTGAGCTCGGACGAGGCTTTCGATCAGCTCAGGAGGTACACCGGTGTAGGACCGAAGGTGGCAAACTGCATCGCTCTGTTTTCGCTGGGAAAGATGGACCGGTTCCCGATAGACGTCTGGGTCAGGAAGGTCATGAACAGGCTGTACGGCATGGATGAGGGCGATATGAAGGCTATGGCGGACTTTGCGGCGGAACATTTCGGAGAGTACGGAGGAATAGCCCAGCAGTATCTTTTCTATTACATAACTCACAACAAAAATCTGTGATCCGCTGAGCGAAGAAAATCAAAAAAGGTGGTTGACAAATAGCGGAAATGGCTGTAAATTATAGTTAGCACTCGGAAATAATGAGTGCTAACAATCGCCGGGGCGTCGGCAGCATTGCAGAATTGCTGCATGACAGATGCAGCGACGGCCGCGGAGTGAGCTTTGCATAAAGCTCAGACAGAGGTGCATATAAAAAGGAAAGATCCTTTTTCAAATTATATAAGAAAAATGTAAAGGAGATGACATAATGAGTATTGGAATCAAACCTTTGGGTTCAAGAGTAGTTATCAAGAAAATAGAAGCGGAAGAAAAAACGGCGAGCGGTATCCTTCTTACGAGCTCGGCTAAGGAAAAACCGCAGGTTGCTGAGGTAGTTGCAGTCGGACCTGGAACAGAAGACGAGAAAATGGAGCTCAAGACAGGGGACAAGGTGATATTTGCTCAGTATGCCGGTACAGATGTCAAGTACGGCGGCGAAGAGTACTCGATCATGAACCAGAGAGACATTCTGGCGATAGTTGAATAATAAAGGGAGGTATTTTGATATGGCAAAGGAATTACATTACGGAGAAGATGCCAGAAGAAAACTTCAGGCAGGTGTAGATAAATTAGCAGATACAGTTAAGATCACGCTGGGACCTAAGGGCAGAAACGTGCTGATCGACAAGAAGTTCGGCTCACCGCTCATCACAAACGACGGTGTTACGATCGCAAGAGAGATCGAGCTCGAGGACTCAGTGGAAAACATGGGTGCGCAGGTAGTCAAGGAAGTCGCTTCAAAGACTAACGATGTGGCAGGAGACGGTACGACTACTGCTACTCTGCTGGCTCAGATCATAATCAAGGAAGGCTTCAAAAACGTTGCTGCAGGAGCTAACCCTATGGTACTCAAGAGAGGTATCCAGGGCGCTGTAGACGTTGCTGTAGATGAGATCAAGAGACTGGCTCAGACAGTGGACAACAAGGACAGCATCGCTCAGGTAGCAGCAGTATCAGCTGCAGACGAGAACATCGGACAGCTGATCGCGGAAGCTATGGAAAAAGTGGGAAAAGACGGAGTCATCACTGTCGAGGAATCAAAGACTATGGGAACTACTCTCGATGTAGTTGAAGGTATGCAGTTCGACAGAGGATACTTCTCACCATATATGGTAACAGATACAGAGAAGATGGAAGCGGTTCTCGAAAACCCTTACATCCTGATCACTGACAAGAAGATATCGAACATCCAGGAGATCCTGCCTGTACTCGAACAGGTAGTTCAGCAGGGAAGAAAGCTCCTCATCATCTGTGATGATCTGGAAGGCGAAGCTCTGGCAACTATCATCGTCAACAAGCTCAAGGGAACATTCGACTGCGTTGCAGTAAAAGCACCTGGATTCGGTGACAGAAGAAAGGCTATGCTCGAAGATATCGCTATCCTGACAGGCGGTACAGTTATTTCATCAGATCTCGGATATGAGCTCAAGGAAACTACTGCAGATATGCTGGGAAGCGCAGGCACTGTAAAGGTAGACAAGGAAAACACTGTTATCGTGAACGGTGCGGGAGATGCTGAGGAGATCAAGGCAAGAGTTGCTCAGATCAAGACTCAGATCGAGAACACTACTTCGGATTTCGACAGAGAAAAGACTCAGGAAAGACTTGCCAAGCTGGCTGGCGGCGTAGCTGTCATCAAGGTCGGCGCAGCAACAGAAACTGAGCTGAAGGAAAGAAAGCTGAGGATAGAAGACGCTCTGAACGCTACAAAGGCAGCAGTTCAGGAAGGTATCGTTTCAGGCGGCGGAGTGGCACTGGTAAATGCTATCCCTGCAGTTGCGAAGTATGTTGAAGGTCTTGACGGCGATGCTAAGACAGGCGGTACTATCATCGTGAGAGCTCTGGAAGAGCCGGTAAGGCAGATCGCAGAAAACGCAGGCTTCGAAGGCAGCGTAGTAGTTGCTCAGGTAAAGGGCAGCAAGGAAGGAACAGGCTTCAACGCAGCTACAGAAGAGTATGTCGACATGATCGGCGCAGGTATCGTAGACCCTGCAAAGGTTACGAGATCAGCACTCCAGAATGCTGCATCAGCTTCAGCAATGCTGCTGACAACTGAAGCGGGAATCACAGACGCACCGTCAGATGAACCTGCAATGCCAATGGGCGGCGGCATGGGAGGCGGAATGCCTGGAATGATGTAGTGCGGCAGTAACTGCATCACATCAGAAACCGTTCCGGTAAATAAACCTTAAAAGTGTGAGAAAAAGCTGTGCGGATGGATGAACCATTTGCACAGCTTTTATTGTATAAGGAAAACCCTGCGTTTAACGCAGGGATCATTTTTATGCGGTAAAAAGAAAAGACTGTTGGGCAGATGTTCTGAAAACATCGCCGGACAGTCTTTTACAGCATTTTGGTTTGACCGCGTACGGTCGTGTCTGATCGCCGTCCCGCGTGAAGGGCAGCAGAGACTTATCTGAACCTGAAGCACTTGCCGCATACTTCAGGCGACGGTATGTATTTGTCTATAGTCCTGCAGTGTTCCTGGCACTTTGCTCTGTCGATGCCGTTTGCGGAGATCGCATGTCCGGGACAGGCGTCGATCATTTCCTGTGAGCATGAAACTCCCGGAGCGCCCTCGTAGCGGCACTTTGCATGAAGCATATCGTAGACTTCATCGAGCTGCTGCTGCGTCATAGGTTCTGAAGGGTCCGCGTAATTTCCGTCGGTAGATACAGCACCGAGACGTCCGCCGTATTTTCCGTTTATGAGGAACGAACCGCCTGTGCCGAACTCACCCATTCCTGCGGCGTACGCTGCCATTTTGAAAGAGAACTCCTCGTGATGCAGATCATCCACCCAGTCTGTAGGAGTCGTGAGCGCCGAAGAAAGTCTGCCGATCATGTCGAGCGTACCTCTGATGACCCTGTTGAGTTCCATCGAGAGCCACAGCGATTCGACGAATGCTCTTTCCCACTGTGCTGACGGAGCATCGCCGCCCTCATTGCCTGCAGCGACTTCGTCTGCAAACGGAACATAGTGAAGGATCACTGTATTCCCGGGCTGGAAGATCGCCTTCGGGTGCTTGCAGAGCTCTCTCTCCCAGAACATGTCGAAGAGCGGATCTTTCGCATATACATATGCGAGAACCGGTTCTCCGAATTTTGTTGTGATGTCGTCTCTTTCCTGAAAATCGGCAACAGCCTTTTTTACATTATGTTCTATTTTTTCTTTGATATCAAATCCGGCCATAATTAACACACCTTTCTTGTTTTTATGGAAATATCCTGCGGGATATTTCGGGGTCTCAGTAGTTATCATATCTATATTATACCATATTGCAGGCTGAGCAATGTTGCGGCTGCAACGCTCGGTGGTCGGTGAGCGCCACATATCACATATAGAGTTTCATAGTGACGGCGCATATGGCTTTTGCACATGTACCTGTGCAGTATCCGTATGCGGCCGTCAGGCTAGTCGACTCTGTTGAGTCTGCCGCCGTGCAGCCAGTCCTGCAGATTGTCTGCCAGCACATCGATGATGATCTGGCGCATTTCCTGCGGCGACCATGCCATGTGCGGCGTGATGATGCAGTTGTCGAGTGTCGTCAGCGGGCTGTCGTGAGCCGGCGGTTCAGTTGCCAGCACGTCGAGTGCAGCGGCTCCGAGAAATCCGGACTTGAGTGCGTCGTAAAGCGAACGTTCGTCGACGAGTCCTCCGCGCGCCGTATTGATCAGGACAGCTCCCGGCTTCATGTTCACGATGAACTCAGTGTTCACCATGCCTTTGTTTTCTTCTGTGAGCGGGCAGTGGAGCGAGACGAAGTCAGATTTCATCGCACCCTCAGGATCTTCTCTGTAGATGTTGATCTTCATGCCGAGAGCCGAGGCGATGGCAGCCACTCTTTTTCCTATCGCACCGTAACCGATGATGCCGAGCGATTTTCCGGCGAGGAGCGTGACCGGCTTTTTCCAGTAGCAGAAATATTTGCAGTCGGCCCATTCGCCCTGGTGTACGGACTGGTTGTGCAGCCCCACGTTGTTAGCAAGCTCCATGATGAGCGCGATCGTGTGCTGAGCAACGGCATCCGTCGAGTATTTAGGCACGTTGGTCACCGCTATGCCGAAGTCTGCGGCTGCGGCGACGTCGACGTTGTTATATCCTGTCGCGGTGACGCCTATGTATTTGAGGTTCGGACACTGCTCCATGAATTCTCGCGTGATGAAGCACTTGCTGGTCATCAGGACCTCGGCGCTGCCTGCTCGCTCCAGTGCCATGTCCATCGGTGTCGAATCGTAGACAGTGAGCCTGTCACATAAATTTTCAAGCGGTTCCCAGCTCAAATCTCCGGGATTGATGGTATATCCATCGAGAATCACAATATCCATATACTGACCTCCAGAATCGTCAACGTTATTACTATACATAAAGAAATGATTTGTCCGTGAAGAAAACATGAACAAATCGACACTGCTATTTTACACTATAAGCGTTGGAAAGTCCAGGTCATGTGTGTTATAATCGTGTGTATGCTGTAGTGCTGTGATTCCCCATGTATTCGCATAGGCGGGTTTTCGCAGCGATGCGGATGAAAGGGGAAATGAATGGATCTTGCAGATATACTGCTGATCGGTGCAGGTCTTTCGATGGACGCCGCGGCAGTTTCCATGACTAACGGAATGGTTTATAAAAATCTGACCGGAGTCAGGTATGCGGCGATGCCCGCTTTTTTCGGAGCGTTCCAGATGCTGATGCCGATACTGGGATATTATGCCGGAGGACTGTTCGCGGACATAATGGCGAAATACTCGGGAATAGTAGTATTCGTTATTCTGGGCATCATAGGTGGTAAAATGATAAAAGAGGGTTTCGATGACATGAAGAAGCATGAAACCGCGCCATCGAGGGTGATGGATCTGAAAACGCTGCTTTTCCAGGCGGTGGCGACAAGCATAGATGCGTTTGCTGTCGGCATAGGTTTCAGCGCGCTGGGGATCGGCATCATCGAGCCGTCGGCCATAATAGGTGCGACCACTGCGGTGATCGTCGTGATCGCGATCCTGATCGGCCGCAAATTCGGCGATATGCTGGGAAGCAGAGCAGAGGTGCTCGGCGGAGCGATACTTGTGATCATCGGTATCAAGGCTATTCTCTGATATTTATTGTAAAAGAAAAGGTGATAATGTGGATAAGATTATAGTTGCGGCTACGCAGAACAAGCACAAGATCGTAGAAATAGAAGCGATAACGAAGGAATTCGGGATGTCTGTGATCTCGAGAAAAGATGCAGGTGTCCCTGATGTGGAGATAGTTGAAGACGGCAGCAGTTTTGAAGAAAATTCGTATAAGAAGGCTTATGAGATAATGAAGCTCTGCGGACAGGTGACTATTGCTGATGACTCCGGTCTGGAAGTCGACTGCCTTGACGGTGCGCCAGGGATATATTCGGCGCGTTTTGCGGGAGTCGACGGCGACGACGAGGCAAACAACAGGAAGCTGATAAGTCTGATAAAGGACGTGCCTTATGAAAAGCGCACAGCCAGGTTCGTCTCGGTGATAACGATGGTGTATCCGGACGGCAGGTCTGTAGTAGCCAGAGGCGAAGTGGAGGGGCACCTGCTGCTCGAACCTCACGGCGGCAACGGATTCGGATATGATCCGCTGTTCGTGCCTGTCGGATATGACGAGACTTTCGGCGTGATAGACCCGGAAGTCAAGAACCGCATAAGCCACAGAGCCAATGCGCTGAAAGTGCTGAGAGAAAAACTTATGTCAGAAGAGGGTAATCTTTAATGGCTGATTTCAAGAAGAGACTGGGAAAAATGCTCCTGCTCGGCTTCAAGCAGATGAAGGATCCGTATTATCAGGGCTTTGCGGCACAGGTGGCTTTTTATCTGCTGCTGTCGATAACGCCTATATTCCTTCTGATGACACAGATCCTCGGTGTTTTCGGTATTTCAGTGGAAAGCGCACTAAGACTGATAGAAGCCTATACCGGAAAGCAGATGTCGAGCATGCTGAATGCGCTGTTCAGATTCAAATCTGCGGGTGCGAGCTCTATCGTATTTGCGTTCATAGCTCTGTGGGCCGGCTCGAGAGCATCGTTTTCAATAATGCGTATAACGAACTATACTCTGACGGACGGCAGGAGTACCGGACGTAATTATTTCATCGAGCGTTTCAGAGCGGTGCGTACGATACTGGTGACGATCTTTACGATCGCGTTTTCGATAGTCATACTGGCATACGGAAAGCTGATCCTTGAGGTCATCGTGTCAGCGCTGGGGCTGCCGGCGGGGGAATATCTGGATAATGTATGGATGTTTCTCAGATGGGTGCTCGGATTTGCGCTGTACTTCATGATGGTGACATATAACTACTATCTGCTGCCTACCGAAAGGGTGAAGTTCAAAAGGATACTTCCGGGCAGTCTGTTCGCTTCTATCGGAATGTTGATAGTGACACTGTGTTATTCGAAATATGCGAACTCGCTGGCTGATTATGACATCCTGTACGGGGCGCTGTCATCGGTAGTAGCGATCATGTTCTGGTTTTTCCTGCTTGCCTGGGTGCTGTTCCTGGGAGTCCTGTTCATAAAGGTGTGGGACGAGAGTGCGGAAAAGCCGGTCAGCAAGCGGCACCGGCCGTGACGGATTGAGCTGATCGATATATTTCGTTATGAATATGGCACCGGCCGTGATAAGGTGCCGGATACGGTATGCATGTAGACTGAGCTGCCTGATGCAGTGCACGCTAAAGCAGGACCTGGCCATAAAAGCCGAAAAAAAGAGACCTGCAGGTCTTTACAAAAAACAAAAAAGAAAAAAATAAAACCACCGTTCAGCCCGGACGTCCGGAGCTGTATGCATCTGTGTGAGATGCGCGGTGGTTTTTGAGTACTTATGAGTAAACGTCCTGTGAGACTATTTGATGACTCTCACTCTGATAACGCCTTCGCCTGCGATCGATGACACGTCGATGTCGCCGTCTGTTTCAGCGAGTGTGTAAGCGTAGTCGCCTCTTACCTTGTTCACGACGTCGCCTTCGCATATCGCAGCGACTTTTTCGAGCACGCCTGCGTCAGCCTTTGAGATGACAGCGATACGTGTGCCTTTTTTAGGTCCCAGTGAGCATGCAGGCATGTTCACGGAATTCACGATGTTGCCGTTTTCGAGATAGTCCATGACCTGTTCGATCGCCATCACTGCGCAGTTGTCTTCTGCTTCCGAGGAGGATGCGCCGAGGTGCGGCAGTGCGATCACGCCTTTCTGGCCGATCACTGCGTCGTTAGGGAAGTCTGTGACGTATTTCTTGACTTTGCCGCTGTTGAGCGCTGCGATCAGATCCTGGTCGTTTACCAGCTTGTCTCTTGCAAAGTTCAGGAATATCACGCCGTCTTTCATCTGTTCGAATGCTTCTGCGTTGATCATTCCTTTTGTTGAATCCATTACAGGAACGTGGATCGTTATGTAGTCGCAAAGAGGCAGAACGTCCTTCAGCGCGTGAGTAACTGAAATGGTGTTCGAAAGCGAGTGAGCTGATTTCAGTGATATGAACGGGTCGTATCCGATAACGTTCATGCCGAGCTTCTCTGCTGCGTTTGCAACGAGTACACCGATTGCACCAAGACCGATGACACCGAGTGTCTTGCCTTTGATCTCAGTCCCTGCGAACTGGCCCTTGCCTTTTTCTACGGCTTTGCCGACTTCTTCAGTGCCTTCGAGCGTCTTTGCCCACTCGTAGCCTTCAGGAATGTTTCTTGCAGCCAGCAGCATTCCGGCCAGGCACAGTTCTTTTACTGCGTTGGCGTTAGCTCCCGGAGCATTGAATACTACGATGCCCTTTTCTGCGCATTTGTCGAGCGGGATATTGTTCACGCCTGCGCCGGCTCTGCCGACAGCGAGAAGTTCGTCAGAAAGCTCCATTTCATGCATGCTGTAGCTTCTGAGGATGATGCTGTTAGCTTCCTGGATCTCTTCTGTGATCGTGTAGTCATCGGTAAGACAGTCGAGACCTACCGGTGAGATTTTGTTTAATGTCGCGATTTTATACATAATATTACCTCACATTTAATTAATTTAGACTGTTTTGCTTTCGGGTAATGCGCTGTTGCTGCATTCTCGAATAATAGTCTAATTATAGCACTTCATGCGGATTCGGTAAAGGGCAATATGTATCCGGTAACATGAAGCGTGGGTATGGCTTTGGGTGGGGGGTAACAGCCCCGGAATCCGACAGCAGGGGAAGAAATAGCGGGTATATGGTCTGGCATGCTCGTAAGCTAATAGTCAGCAAAAAATCCCGGGAACAAATCTTGAAAATTGTTGTTTTGAACATATTTCATAGTGTATAATAACAATACATAAGATAATTCAGATATTACAGATTAATCTGAAGAAACAAGTCGAAAAAACGAGGGAGGGATTTATTATGGAAAAAATCAGAGTCGTTCAGTACGGATGCGGAAAGATGAGCAAGTACATCCTGCGATATCTTCATGAACATGGTATGCAGATCGTGGGAGCTATAGACGTGAATCCGGATGTAGTCGGACAGGACGTGGGTGACTTCGCAGAGCTGGGCCTCAAAACAGGGGTGATCATCTCCGATGATGCTGACAGGGTCCTCGACGAATGCGATGCAGACGTTGCCATCGTCACATTGTTCAGCTTTATCGACGATATCTACGATCATGTGGAAAAATGCGCAGTCCGCGGTATCAATGTGATCACGACATGCGAGGAGGCTATCTATCCGTGGACTACATCGGCAGCTCATATCAACCGTCTTGATGCCATCGCAAAGGAGACGGGGTGCACGATCACCGGAAGCGGTATGCAGGATATCTTCTGGATCAACATGGTGGCCCTGGTAGCAGGCGGCTGTCACAAGATCACGAAGATAAAGGGCGCATACAGCTACAATGTAGATGAATACGGTCTCGCGCTGGCAAACGCACACGGATGTGATCTGACGCCGGAAGAATTCGAGAAGAACATTGCTCACCCGGCAGAGTTCGAACCGTCCTATGCGTGGAATGCGAGTGAAGCCATCTGTAACAAGCTGGGTCTGACGATCAGGTCGATCACGCAGAAGCACGTGCCTGCAGTGATAGACAAGGATATATACTCGAGCACTCTCGGCAAGACTATCGAGGCAGGAAAATGCATCGGAATGTCGGCAGTAGTGACTATAGAGACGATGCAGGGAATCACGATCGAAGAAGAGACCATCGGCAAGGTTTACGGACCGGATGACGGCGACATGTGCGACTGGAAGATATCAGGCGAGCCTGATACTGAATTCCATGTCGTAAAGCCGGCAACTGTAGAGCATACATGCGCGACAGTAGTCAACAGAATCCCTGGACTCATCCTCGCGCAGCCTGGATATGTCACTGCGGATCAGCTGGAGCCTAATCAGTACCTGACTTATCCGGGAGAATTCTACTGCTAGGATGCTGTGGGATATATACGAAGCGTGAAGTCCGGGATGTACGGACGGATGACAGATGCGGAGATATATGAGGCGGTATGATATAATGTAGTAAAGTAATACAGAAGAATAATGTTTTCTGGAAACGGGGGGCGGTGCTGCATCGATATGTAAAGGTGGTGCGGCGCCGTTCTTTTTTATTTTGAAAATGCCCGGCGAAACGCTTGCTGAAATCCTTGGCAAATACATTTTCTTTTTTTCTTTACGCTAAAGTCGCAGAGTGATATAATAAATCTATTATAGAAGTTTTTTGTAATACTCAAATGGACAAGAATTAGTAAAAAAGGTGGAGGTGACCAAATTGAGTAAAGAAAGAGCATATAACTTTTCGGCAGGTCCGTCGATGCTGCCGCTTAGCGTGATCGAAGACGCAGCCGCAAATCTGGCAAACTACAAGGGCTGTGGAGAATCAGTAATGGAAATGAGTCACAGATCCGCTGAATTCAAAGCAATTCTGGAAGATGCAGAAAAAAATCTCAGAGATATCATGAACATTCCTGACAATTACAAGGTAATGTTCATACAGGGCGGAGGCACACTGCAGTTTGCGATGGTCCCTCTGAATCTCCTGAGAAAATCAGGCAAGGCTGATTATATCATCACAGGAACATGGGCGAAGAAGGCAGCGAAGGAAGCTCAGAAATTCGGAGACATCAAGATCGTTGCATCATCAGAAGAGTCGACTTTTTCATATATACCGAAAGTAAAGAAAGAAGATTTCAGACCTGATGCTGACTACGTGCATATCACGTTCAACAATACTATTTATGGAACTCACTATCCGTACATCCCGGATACGGGAGATATCCCTCTCGTTGCAGACATGTCATCGTGCATACTGTCAGAGGAGATCGATGTGAGCAAGTTCGGCCTCATCTATGCAGGCGTTCAGAAGAACATCGCACCGTCAGGCATCGCCATCGCGATCATGAGAGAAGACCTGATAGGCTTTGCAAAAGAGACAGTGCCTACTTACCTTGACTACAAGATCCACGCAGACAACGGATCGACATACAACACACCTAACTGCTTCGCGATCTATATCGCAGGCGAAGTGTTCAAACACATCAAGGAGATGGGCGGAGTAGCAGAGATGAACAGAAGAAACGTGAAGAAAGCACAGAAGCTTTACGATTTCATCGACAGCAGCGAGCTTTACAAGTGCCCTGTTGAAAAAGAAGACAGATCGCTGATGAATGTCGTATTCGTTACGGGCGATGCTGATCTCGACAAGAAATTCGTTGCAGAGGCAAAGGCTAACAACATGCACAACCTCAACGGACACAGATCCATAGGCGGCATGCGTGCGAGCATCTACAACGCAATGCCTGAAGAAGGCGTTGACGCTCTTATCGAATTCATGAAGAAATTCGAGGCAGAGAACAAATAGAAACGATACGAAGCAGTTTACGCAGATTCCCGATGATGTAAGAGATGAAGGAATATATGAAGACACACACTAATAAAAACAGAAGTATGTCTGTCAGAACTGTGGTTTGTATAATAATGATGATGGCGCTTATCCTGACAGGAGCAGCGCCGTCTTTTGCAGATGCGCAAAATACAGACAGCGGTTCGGGCAGTATAAAGTTAAAGGCGTCCACAGACATAAACTGGGACGACGCACCGGAGATATCCGGGACGTCGGCTATAATGATAGACGCAGGTAGCGGTGCGATACTTTACGAAAAGAACGCATACGAGCAGCGCGATCCGGCCAGCATAACGAAGATAATAACAGCGCTGATCGCACTGGAGAACCTCGACATGAACGAAGAGGTCACGGCGTATAACGAGCCGGATCCCGAGGGAACGAATATCGCGCTCAAGGTGGGCGAGACTCTGACTGCGGAGCAGATGATAAATGCGACACTTATAGCTTCTGCAAATGATGCAGCTGATGCGCTGGCGATGCACATGGGCGGATCCTGGGAAGGATTTGCTGAGATGATGAATGAAAGGGCTGCACAGTGCGGAGCGAAGGACACTGAATTTTCAAACCCGAGCGGTCTCACACCGGCGGGGCAGAGGCATGTGACGACTGCGTACGATATCGCGATGATCGCGCGTGAGGCTATGAAAAACGAGCAGTTCAGGGAGATCGTAGCTAAAAAGCAGTATACGATACCGGAGACTGACATGTCATCGGAAAGGAATATAAAGTCCACGAACATGTGCCTTGTCGGAGACAGCAAGACGGCGGAAGTGAACGGCAAAGAGCGCCCTCTGAAATACGAAGGTACTACAGGTGTAAAGACCGGGTTCACCGAGGATGCGGGGTACTGCTTCTGCGGAGCTGCAAAAAAGAAAGATACAGAGCTGATCGTCGTGACGCTGAATGCGGAAAAATCTGCGCAGCGCTTTACAGATACTATAGCGTTATGGGACTACGGGTTTTCTAAATACAAGACGTACAAGGCAGCTGAAGCCGGGCAGCAGGTCGATGAACTGCGTATATGGCAGGGCGCGAAGAGCCGTGTGCCTGCAGCAGTCGCAGAGGATATGGATATAACCCTTGATAAAGGAACAAAGACTGACACTGTGACGACAGAAGTGCTCAAAGCTGAGAAGAAGCTGAAGGCACCTGTGGAAAAAGGCGACAGTATCGGAACGCTCGTGGCATACAATGAAGACGGAGATGTGATCGCAGCGTCGGATCTGGTCGCGCTCGAGAGCGTGGAAAAGGGCGGGCCGCTTTCATACATAGGTATCGCGGACGAGCATAAAACGCTGTTCATCGTGATGCAGGTGATACTGCTGATCCTGATATTCGTACTCTTCGTTGCGGTGAAGAGAAGCCAGCGTAAAAAGAGGCAGCGTATGAAAGCGAAACGTGCAAGAGAGGCGCGACGCAGAGAATGGGAGCGCCAGAGAGACATGTTCAACAGATAGACAGGTAATATGTTTGATATACAGGAAAATCTAAAAAGACTTCCGGAATGTCCGGGAGTGTATATGCACAAGGACAAGCTTGGAAACATCATTTATGTGGGCAAGGCGATATCGCTGAGAAACCGCGTGCGCCAGTATTTCCAGTCCTCTAAGAACATGGCTCCGAAAGTGCGGAGCATGGTGAGCCAGATCGCGGAATTCGAATATATAACCGCGGGGAGCGAGATGGAGGCGCTGATACTGGAGTGCAACCTGATAAAGAAGTACAGACCCAAGTACAATATCCTGCTCAGAGATGACAAAACGTATCCTTATATAAAGATCACCAATGAGGATTATCCGAGGGTGATAAAGACAAGGATCGTCAAAAAAGACGGCGGAAAGTATTTCGGACCTTACAGCGATGCGGGCGCGGTGAACAAGATCGTGGACCTGCTGAACAGCAGCTTCGCACTGAAGCGGTGCTCGGCAGCATCGTTCCCTGAGGGATTCAGACCGTGCCTGAACTACCATATCAATCAGTGTCGGGGGATCTGCACGGGAGAAGTGGACAGGGCTGCATATGCCGAGAGCGTGGAAGGCGCGAGAGAATTCCTCAACGGCAGGAACCGTCCGATCATCGCAAGGCTGGAGAAGCTGATGGGAGAGGCGGCGGAGCGTCTGGAATACGAAGATGCAGCGATGTACCGCGACTATATCGAAGCCGCAAAGGCGCTGTCTGCGACACAGCGCGTGGTGATACAGCACAGCAAGGATATCGACATCGTGATCCCTGCCAGAGGAACCGAGGAGACGCACATGGTACTGTTTTTCGTGAGAGACGGCAAGCTCGTCGGCAGAGAGTCGTACGAGATGGAGGCGTCCTCGGAAGAAGACAGCAGAGAGCTGACTGCCGCTTTTATAAATCAGCACTACAGCAGACTGCCGAACTTTCCGAAAGAGATCCTGCTGACTCAGCTTCCTGCTGAAAAGGAGCTGCTGGAGGAGTATCTGTCGGAACTTGCGGGTCACAATGTGAAACTGACGAAACCTCAGAAGGGCGAGAAGAAAGCTCTTGTTGACATGGCGTACCGCGATGTGCTGGAAATGGTCAAGACGATAGACGAACGTGCCGCGAACGCCAGAGAGCGAAGGCGGAACCTGGGGGCGGAGATATTCAGCATACTGAAGGAAATGGGAAAAGTATCGGGCGAATACGATGGCAGAGAGTTCCGCACGGAGTCTTATGATATCTCGAATACCAACGGTGTCGACACCGTTGGCGCCATGGTAGTGTTCAACGGTCTGAAGCCGGACAAGAGCAGCTACAGGAAATTCAGGATCAGGACTGTGTACGGGCAGGACGATTACAAATCCATGCGTGAGGTGCTGACCAGGAGATTCAACAGGGTGTTTCAGGGCGATCAGGCGTTTGAAGTGCTGCCTGACATCATATTCATGGATGGCGGAAAAGGGCACGTGTCGACAGCGCTGGAGGTGATCGACGCGACAGGCTTTGATATACCGGTCGTAGGGATGGTCAAGGACGACAGGCATCGGACACGGGCACTGATCTACCGCAGAGAAGGCAGCGACGAGTACGATGAGATCCCGCTCAGGGGAAAACCTATGCTTTTCAGGTACATCGGCAGGATGCAGGAGGAAGTGCACAGATTTGCGATAGAATACCACAGAAGCCTCAGGAACAGGAGTGCTTCGAGATCGGTATTGGACGATATCCCGGGCATCGGCAAGACGCGTAAAGCCGCACTGCTGGAGCATTTCAAGAGTGTAGACGCGATAAAGTCGGTAGATGTCGATTCGCTGAAAGACGTGGAAGGTATGAATCTGCGGGCGGCCGAAGCCGTATGGCATTATTTCCATAAAAACGAACAGTAGATATATGTAAAAGAGCACAGCCGAAGCCGTGCTCTTTTGTTATGGTGTAATTATTCATCGAGATGCATCTCAGGAGGGAGTTCTCTGAAGAATTTCGTGGAAATGGCAAGTGCAACGAATCCGATAGCGAGCCATATGAATCCGAGGATCTTTGAGAGACCGTCGAGATTCAGCCACAGGATAGCGCAGATGATCGCTCCTATGATAGGGCAGATCAGGAACTTGATGATGCCGCTGCCGCTTCTGTTGTGTCCCTTGATGAAGTAATGGGAGATAACAGAGATGTTTACCATCACGAATCCGAGCAGTGCGCCGAAGTTTACGAGTGATGCGGCTGCTGAAAGATCCAGGATCAGAGCTGACATCGAGATGATACCGATGATAACTGCATTGATCGAAGGAACCTTTGTCTTCTTGTTTACATAGCCGAATATCTTCTTGGGGAGAAGTCCGTCTCTTCCCATTCCGTAGAGTATTCTTACAGCGGATGCAGATGATGCTACGGCTGAAGCTGTAGCTCCGATGATGAATATAGCACAGAATATCAGAGCGACAACGTTTCCGAGGACATGGCCCATGTATTCGTATGCACCTGAGTCGGCATCGTTGAATGAGAACCATGCTTCAGGCCATGCTGACTGCATGATGTATGATGTCAGGATGAATGTGCCGCCTGCAGCGAAACATACGATAAGCAGCGCTCTTCCGATAGTCTTTTCAGGTTCTATAGTTTCTTCTGCGATCGTCGTTACCGAGTCGAATCCGAGGAATGACATGCAGAGGATAGATGCTCCTGCGAATATGCCTGCCCAGCCCACTTCAGGTGAAGCGAATTCAACTGAATTGAAGAATGCTGTTGTGTCTGTCAGTGTGCCCAGACCTCCGCCTCCTGCGATATACTTTATCGAGAACAGGAGCATCGCTACTAGGAATATCAGCTGGATCACGATCAGTGTATTGTTGAATATCTTCGTGAAGTTCATTCCGAACAGGTTTACTATTGTTACAAGTATGATGAAGACAGCCATGAATGCAACGATAGGCACTTCCGGGATAAGTATGTGGATGTACACACCTATGGCAACATAGTTGAACATCGGAAGCAGTATGTAGTCGAGCAGTATTCCCCATCCGGCCATGAAACCGATATGAGGATTCAGGCTCTGCTGTGTGTAAGTATATACTGATCCTGCGATAGGGTATGCCTTTACCATGTGCCTGTAGCTCATCGCTGTGAACATCATAGCCAGCGTTGCCACGAGGTATGTGAATGAAAGCATACCGTGGGTCATGTTTGTTACCAGACCGTAAGTCGTGAAGATCGTGATCGGAGCCATGTAGGCGATACCGAAGAAGACTACCGAAGGCAGTTTGAGCACTCGGTTGAGCTCCTGCTTGTAATGAAGTTTTTCAAGACCTCCGCCGGAGTTTTCAACGTTTGTTGTTCTTTCTTTTTCTGACATGTTTTCTCTCCTTTTTAATAAAATCAGGTATGATTGCTTATGCGGATCTCGTCCGCGGTGGGGGTGATGTACGCGAGGCTGTACGCGCTTTGCGCGTATCAGGCCTCATATATGATATTGCCGTCCATGACGGTCATTATCACTTCTCTGTTTATGAGCTCGTCTTCCGGAATGCTGAAAAGGTCTTTGTCGATGACCGCTATATCAGCGAATTTTCCTTCGGAAAGCGTTCCCATTTCGTCTTCTCTCAGGCAGCCGTAGGCTGATCCGTACGTATAGAACCTGAGTACTTCACTGAGGGTCAGTTTTTCGGAAGGAGCCCATCCGCCTTCAGGCATGTGGTCGTTGTGTACTCTCGTCACTGCTCTGTATATCTCCAGGAAAGGATGGTTGTCCACTACCGGGCAGTCGCTGCCGATCGCGAGAACACCTGCAGCTTTGTAAAGGCTCCTGTACGGGAATGTCTTGTCTGCACGTTTTTTGCCGAGGACCTCCGGATAAGGATTCGCGGCAAAGGTCTGCGTCAGAGCCAGGTGTTCAGGCTGTACGGACGGGATCACGCCGAATTCTCTGATCCTGTCAAAGTCTGCATCGTCAACGAGCTCGAGATGTTCGATAGCGTGGCGGCATTCGTTTTTGCCGTACTTGTTTATCGCTGTTTCTATGTAGTCGAGCGCATATCTGGCCGATCTGTCTCCGCATGCGTGCAGCTTTACGGAAAGTCCGCGCTTATGTGCTTCCGGAACTGCCTTGCTGATGGAGTCGAGGTCGCAGAGCTCTTCGCCTTTGTTGCCCGGTTCGTCAGCGTAGTCGTCGAGGACGAGTGCTGTATGCGTAGTGATGACTCCGTCCAGGAACTGTTTTACATGGTCGATCCTGAGCTTTTCAGAAGAATATTTTTCGCGGCATTCAACTACTGCATCCAGGTCTCCTGTGAGATCAGGCGCAGCATGTATCCTGATGGTAAGCTCGTTATCAGTGTCCATCTGATGGTAGACTTCGATACTGCCCATATTGCCGTGGTAGTAAGGCTGTACATCGTTGATCGACGTTATACCCAGCTTCTTTGCAGCGTCCATGAACGAATGGATGACAGCCTTTTCTTCTTCAGGCGTGAAATCAAATGCGTATTTCGTTGCAAGGCCTGCAGCAGCTTCGAGCAGTACTCCTGTAGGATTGCCGTCCTCGTCGCGGATGATCAGGCCATTTTCCATGTCCGGAGTGTTTTTGTCGATCCCCATGATCTTCATTGCAGCGCTGTTGACCCATGCACCGTGGACCTCGGCATGTATCAGGCATACCGGACGGTCTGGAAAGTACTTGTCCAGCGATGCACATGTCGGCAGCTGCCTGTTGTCCCAGAACACGTGGTACCATGAGAATCCTCTGATCCAGCCCTCTTTTACAGGATCTTTATCGACTGCTTCTTTTACCATCAGAGCAGCTTCTTCTTCGCTTTTTGCTTTGGCGAGATTCACGTAAGTCTTGAAAAGCCCTCCCATGAGCAGGTGGGTGTGGCTGTCGTGAAATCCGGCCATTACTGTATTGTCTCCGAATTCTTTGATTATCGTATCATCTCCGGCATATTTTGAAAAGTCACTGCCTTTTTCCACAGCCATTATCCTGTTGCCTTTTACGGCTACGAATCCTTCGAACGGATCGTCGCTGATGCTGTCGAAGATGCAGTTGCTTTTTATTATCAGATTTGCTTTCATTGATCCACCTCACTTTTTGTAAATGCGCGATATCCCGGTGATCCACAGGGCCTGCTGACAGCGTCTGCGGTAAGAATATCCATGTCGTGTTGTAAGTAAAGCTTTACCGGTGCCCATATATAGAGCAAGCATCGTGCCAACTCAAAAACGTTGAAAAACAGCCGTTTTGAATTTTTGATAAACGAAAAACTGTAAGCGAGCGCTTACAGCTGCGAAAGAATTTTCAGAAAAAATCAGTGGTTTCAATGACTGGCGGCATGTGTAAGTAAAGACTTACAGTGTAAGCGTAAACTTACACAATGACGAAAAAAAGTGCAGTACAAGCCGTATTATCAGGTATGAGTGACATGGATGATGTGAGGGAATCCATTCTAGTTTTCATCTCAAAATGAGAAGGCGCTGACAGCGATGCATATATATGTACGCATTGTGTCAAAAAAGAAAAGTACAAAAGCTGCTGATGCATTTTTGTACTTTTATAAAAAATTTATTCATCTGATGTACGGCAAAGCCGGATATCTCTAGATCTGCTGATTTTTATCAGAAGGCGGAGACGATGCGATGCCGAGTCTTTTCATCTTCTGGTGGAGCAGCGGCCTGGATATGTTGAGGAAATTCGCGGCATGAGTCTTGTTATAGCCGAAATGCTGCAGCACGTTTTCGATCAGCTCCTTTTCCGCTTTGCGTTTGGTCTCTTCGATGATGTTGCCGTTTGAACTGTAATCAGGCAGCGATGTTTTCTTTGCGATCGTGAAGAATGTGAAATCGTCCAGCGTAAGCCTGTCGCCTGTAGCGAAATTCATCGCGCGTTCGATAACATTGCGGAGCTCTCTGATGTTGCCGGGCCAGCTGTACTGTTTCAGAGTCTCGAGCACTGCAGGCTCGACGCCGTTGATCTTGAAGCCAAGCTCGGTGTTCAGCTGAGTGATATAGTGATCGACGAGTTCATCTATGTCTTCAAGATGTTCGCGCAGCGGAGGGATCTCTATCCTTATTACGTTCAGACGGTAAAACAGGTCCTGTCTGAACCGGTTGTCCTTGACCATTTCAAGGATATCCTCGTTGCATGCCACTATGACGCGGACGTCGACAGGCACGGATTCGTTGCTGCCGATCGGTTCCACCTCGTGTTCCTGCAGTACGCGGAGAAATTTAGGCTGTATGCTCATAGGCATCTGCTGTATCTCATCTATGAAAAGAGTACCGTGGTTGGCGTACTCGAATTTACCTATTTTGCCTTCCTTGTTAGCTCCGGTGAAGGATCCTTTTTTATATCCGAAAAGCTCTGATTCGGCGAGGTTTTCGGGAAATGCCGATGCATTTATCTTTACCATCGGATTGAATTTTCTGTTGCTCAGATTGTGAATAGCATGAGCGACCAGCTCCTTGCCGGTCCCAGTCTCACCTGATATCAGAACCGTCGAGTTTGACTTCGCAACGGTGGCGATCTGCTGACGCAGCTTGTTCATCGGAGGTGATGAACCGATGATATTGTCTATGGTATATTTGTTCTGTTCCAGCTTGATGATCTTTTTCTGCAGCTGTTTCAGCTGGTCGTTGAGGAAAGCGTTGTAATCGTCGGTAAGCTCGAAGAAGACTTTTTCTTCGTTTACCAGATCGTATTCCATAAGACCTATTTTTTCGCCGTTGTAGATCAGCGGCACGTTCATGGATATGCCCATGCCGAAGTTTGATTTGTAAAAGACGATCTTCGGTTTGGTTATCTCAGGTGCGAGGTTCTCGAGCATATGTGTGTACGGGAAGACGTCTTCGACAGATCTGCCGAAGAGTTCCTTTGCCTGCTGGTATGTCGGATCAGTGTATCCGATGAGCTTCATACACTGTTTGTTCATGTAGCGGATCTTTCCAGACATATCGATGACGATGACACCGTATACTTCATTGATGTAAAAGTCCTGACTGTTTTCGAAGTCAAAGCTGCTGATATCTTTATGCATCTGTACACTCTCCCTTCCTGCATGTATTTCATATTGTCAGCAGACATGAATGATACGTAATATTTTCAGCTTCATATCGTCGCTTGTCAAGCATAATATTAACAGGGAAGAAAAATACTCTTGACAATTTTCGCAATATTGCTATAATGAGTACATCCGAAAGATGTTCACTTTATTTTAAAGGTGACGAGCTCCGTCAGTTGACTGTGCGGATATCAGGCCGCAGAGTTACACTTAGCGGTGTAGTCATGAGCATTGAGAAGGATAGAAAAATTCATATTTACCGCAGATCAGAACGGATGATGCCTGAAGCGACGCGAACGCTGCGCAGAAGGAACTGTTTTTATCGGTCGGTAACCATTAAATCTGTATGCTTATACGGAAACATGTATTGTTGGCTGTTTAAGACCATGGAAAGTTGTTTTTTCATGGTCTTTTTTATTTTTCTGCCGGTAAACAGCATCAGTGACACACCTGGCAGGGAATTATACAAATCATACTAAATCTATTTATATGAAAGGAGAGAAAGAGTGACAGAGAAATTACAAAATGAAGTTAGAAACTTCAATCCGATTCGCGCAATAATAGTAATCTTATTAGTTGTTGCAGTTTCTTATGCTATTGCGTTCACTTTGGTACCGGTAGAAAATCTGGAAAAAGACGGCGGCAACATAGGTATCTGGTCATGTGTACCTGCGGTGTTCCTGGTAGTGTACATCTTTGCGACAAAACGAGTTCTTGAGGGACTGATACTGGGCTCGATTGTCGGACTGATCCTTGCTGCTCCGACAGGCAACCTGATCGGAAACTTAAGCGAAACTGCAACTGGAGTTATGATGGATGAGGACACCGGATGGCTTATAATCGTCTGCGGACTCATGGGTTCCATCATCAAGCTTATCGAAGTAAGCGGAGGCGCACAGGCCTTTGGAGAATGGGCAGGAAAGAAAGCAAAATCAAGAGAGGCAGCATTGACATGGACGTATGTTCTGGGATGCGTGATATTTATCGACGACTATCTCAACTCCATGACTATCGGTTCATGCATGAAGAAACTGACTGACAAATACAAGGTGTCACGTGAAATGCTCAGTTATGTTACATCTTCAACAGCGGCACCTCTCTGTGCATTGATCCCTATAACCACATGGGCTATATTCGCAGGACGTATCATGGTCGGCAACGGTTACGGCACGGAAGGTCAGGAAATCCAGTCGTTTGTCACTACGATCCCATTCAGCTTCTACGCATGGGCTGCAGCAATACTCGTACCACTGGTGATCTGGCATATAGTTCCTGTATTCGGTCCTATGAAGAAGGCTGAGGAGAGAGCTCTGTCAGGCGGACCTCTGGCGCCTCCGGGATCAGAAAAGATCGACCTGGGAGCAGGAGAAGTTGAGATCAAGGGCAAGCCTAGACTGATCAATCTCGTTATCCCTGTTTTCAGCATGATTTTCTTCACGATATTATTCGACCTCGATATGCAGCACGGTGTAATTGCTACTATGGCTGTCTGCTTCGTTCTCTTCGTGGGACAGAAGCTGATAACTGCAGAGGAATTCTGGGACTACAGCGTTGAGGGACTCAAGAACATGATCCTTCCTCTCTGCCTGATGGTTCTGGCATATATCTTTGCGGCAGTAAACGATCAGATAGGATTCACTCGTTTCGTTATCGACGTTGCTGTTGCATATGCTTCACCGCAGATGCTTCCGGTTATCATATTCATACTTCTTGCAATAACAGAGTTCTTTACAGGAACTAACTGGGGAATGTACATAATCGCACTGCCGATAGTAATACCGATCTGCATGGGAACAGGAATACCTGTTGCTCTCGGATGCGGAGCTGTAGTTTCGGCGGGAGTACTGGGAAGCCACTGCTGCTTCTACTCCGATTGTACTGTAATAACTTCATCCGCTACAGGCTGCGACAACTTCGCGCATGCATGGACTCAGATGCCGTTAGGTCTCCTCGCAGGAGCCGTAGCAGCGATAGGATATCTTATCTGCGGATTTGTTATGGTATAGTATAAGAAAAAACTTGCAAACTTCATAAAGTGATTCATACATGAAAGGCCGGGACACAAGCTCCGGCTTTTCGTCTGTCAGGCGATAAAATTATCTGCCGATTTTCTGAATTATATGTAACACTGTTTCAGGCAGAATATTTTGTTGCTAAAAGCAGAGCTTGATGTTATAGTAATGCTATTGGACAGAAAAATTCTGAGTACGGAGGAAAGAAATGGCTGATAAAAAAGATTTATACGGATATGAAGAAGAGGATATCATCACACTGGAATACGATGATGAAACTGCGGAAGAATGCGGGATCCTCGGTGTTTTTGACGCACTGGGCAAAGAGTATATAGCTCTCAATCCTCTCGGATCTGAGGATGTCTATATCTACGGCTACAAGGAGCACGGAGAAGATTATGATCTGATAGACATCAAGGACGACGAGGAATTCGAAAAGGTCGTTGCAGAATTCGAAAAACTGGCAGTAGAAGAAGCCTAGCGATGACGTGTATATGACGATAGGCCGGCAAGCGGACCGTTTGAGACGCTTGCCGGTTTTTAGCGTGTGACGGAATAGCCTGCATTGTGAAGATACGATGATAAGAAAACAAAATATATAGCAATTTCGTGCTGTGTGGTATAAAATGAAAGCTGACTATGTTTGAAAACGGAGGATCTTATGAAAACTTATGACATTATTATAATAGGAGCTGGTGCAAGCGGAGTGTTCATGTCATATGAGCTGGCCAGACTCAATACTGATGCCAGGATACTGATGATAGATAAAGGTGCGGTTCTTGAAAAGCGCCAGTGTCCTATCAAGGCAGGCGCAAAGAACTGTCTGAAATGTTCTCCGTGCCACATAATGAACGGATACGGAGGGGCGGGTACTCTTTCGGACGGAAAATACAACATAACGACACAGTTCGGCGGAGATCTGCACAATTATGTAGGTGTGGACAAGGCTATGGAACTGATGGAATACGTGGACGAAGTGCTCTGCAGCATGGGCGGTGCAGACGCCAGACTTTACTCGACGGCAAGCTCCGAGCTCAAGACCATAGCGCTCAGAAACAACCTGCACCTTCTTGAAGCGAAGGTAAGACATCTGGGAACTGACAGGAATGTCAGAATCCTCGGCAAGATCTTCGATTACTGCAGCGAAAGGATAGAAACCGAATTTTATACGACGATCGAAAATGTCGACATAGAGGACGACGGCTCTTTCCTGCTTACGACGAACAAGGGCGAGCAGTACAGATGTAAAGATCTCGTGATGGCGACAGGCCGTTCCGGATCGAAATGGAGTGCGGAGATATGCGATAAATTCGGCATCAAACAGAAGAAAAACCGCGTGGACATAGGTGTCAGAGTCGAGCTGCCGGCAGAGATATTCAAGCACATAACAGACGATGTATACGAAAGCAAGATCGTGTACAAGACTGATAAATACAATGATATGGTAAGGACGTTCTGCATGAACCCGTACGGGGAAGTCGTTGCAGAGAACACTAACGGCATAGTGACGGTAAACGGTCACAGCTATGCGGATCCGGAGCTTCGTACGGAGAATACGAACTTCGCGCTTCTCGTATCGAACAAATTCACTGAGCCGTTTGAGGACAGCAACGAGTACGGTGAATCGATCGCAAGGCTTTCGAACATGCTGGGCGGCGGAGTGCTGCTGCAGAGATTCGGGGATCTCGTAAAGGGCAGACGAAGCAGTGCCAGAAGGATGGAGAAATGCTTTACAAGGCCTACACTCCAGGCTACACCGGGAGACCTCAGCCTGGTAATACCTAAGAGACAGCTGGACAATATAATAGAAATGATATATGCGCTTGACAAGATCGCACCGGGAACGGCAAACGAAGATACGCTGCTGTACGGTGTGGAAGTCAAGTTCTACAATTCAAAGATCGAAGTCGACGAACACCTGCAGACAGCGGTACCGGGACTTTATGCGCTGGGCGACGGATCGGGAGTTACACACTCTCTTTCACAGGCCTCGGCGAGCGGTGTGTATGTCGGCAGGATACTGGCTGAAAAATACGGCAGGAAGGAATAGAAAAATGGGAAAATTTGCAGAGAGAGCAGTTGCCAACCATAAGAAAAAGTACAACTGCGCACAGGCTGTCGCATGCGCGTTCTGTGAAGAACTCGGCAGAGACGAGAAGGAAGTTTTTGAAATGATGGAGGCATTCGGATTCGGCATGGGAACGATGGGAACATGCGGCGCCGTATCGGGAATGGCGGCAGTAGTCGGTATGATAGAATCTGACGGTGCGCTCGATGCTCCGAAATCAAAAAAGGAAAGCTACAAGGCGATGAAAGCACTGACAGAGCAGTTCAAGGCAAAGAACCAGTCTGTCATCTGCAGAGATATAAAAGGCGTTGATACCAAAAAGGTTTTGCGAAGCTGCGACGGATGTGTCCAGGATGCAGCAGAGATCCTGGAAGGATATCTGGCTCAGAAGCGAGGAGTGATAGGTATTGAATAGCAGAAAATACAAAGACACGTTGTACAGGATGAGATATATAAACGATCTCAGAGATATGATATATTCGAGTGCTGAAATGTACGGCAATGATCCGGCGTTTCTCGTAAAGGATGTGCCGGGCGGAGAATACAGGCCTATATCGTATATCCAGCTCAAGGAGGATATAGACTGTCTGGGAACGGCGCTTACAGATATGGGGCTCCGCGACAGCAAGATCGCAGTGATAGGCGAAAACAGCTACAAGTGGGTCGTTTCATATCTTGCGGTCACCAACGGTACAGGTGTGGTCGTGCCTCTCGACAAGGATCTTACGGAGATAGAGATCGGCAATCTGATAAAGCGGTCGGAAGTAGACGCTATAATTTTTTCCAAAAAGATGGAGAAAAAGACGATGGCGGCACTTGAAGACGCCGGCGGGTTCGTAAAAGTAAGGATAAACATGGATGCAGATGAAGACAGCGAAGGTGTTCTTAGCTGGGACAGGCTGATCAGGAAAGGTGCCGCTCTTATCGAAGACGGCGACAGGGAATTTCTTGATGCGGTGATAGACAGAGAAGCTATGTGCACGCTGCTGTTCACCTCGGGAACGACAGGAATGGCGAAGGGTGTGATGCTGTCACACAAAAATATCTCGGCAAACGTTTACAATATGTCGAAATACGTTAAAATAAGGCAGCCGGGAGGAGGGCTTTCGGTACTGCCTATGCATCACACGTATGAACTCACATGTCACGTGTTAACAGGACTGTATCAGGGAATGTTCGTCGCTATCTGCGAGGGTCTGAGATATATACAGCAGAATCTCAAAGAGTGCGGAGCGACGGTAATGCTGGGAGTTCCTATAGTATTTGAGAGCATGCACAAAAAAGTCTGGAAGCAGGCAGAAGCTTCCGGAGCTGCAGGAAAGATGAGAAAAATGATGCAGCTTGCGCAGAAGACAAGGCTGTTCAACAATCAGAAGGCTATGAGAAAAATATTCGCCCAGATACATACGAGTCTGGGAAACAGGATGGAACTTTTCATAGCCGGCGGGGCAGCGATAAATCCGCAGGTGATAAAAGACTATGAAGCGATGGGACTGCCTATGATACAGGGTTACGGTATGACGGAAAACGCCCCGATCATAGCGGTGAACAGAGACTATTACAGCAAGGCGGAGTCGGTCGGCAAGCCTATGCCGGGCACGGAGGTAAAGATAATAAATCAGGATGCGGACGGCGTCGGCGAGATCATATGCAAGGGGCCGTCAGTGATGATAGGGTATTACAACGATCCGGAGGCGACTGCGGAAGTGCTGCGCGACGGCTGGCTGTACACGGGCGATTACGGCAGATTCGATGATGAGGGATTCCTCTATATATGCGGAAGGAAAAAGAACGTCATCGTCACCAAGAACGGAAAGAATATCTTCCCGGAGGAGATCGAGTATCTGCTTCTGGAGCAGCCGTTCATCGAGGAAGTCATCGTATACGGCGCTGTCGACAGGAAGAACGACGATGTCGTGGTCAAAGCTGAGATATTCCCGTCATATGAGAACATAAAGAAGGAGCTGGGAGACGTTTCCGGCGATGAGCTCATGGCGGCAATAAAGAATTCAATAGAAGAAATAAACGATAAAATGCCTGCGTACAAGCGCGTGAAGCGGTTCAAGCTCAGGGACGAGGAATTTGAGAAGACCTCGACCAGGAAGATCCGCAGAACAGGAGCTGCTGTACGGGAAGAAGACTAGTGATACAAGACAAGGATGAAGGATGCAAGGAGGCTCGCAATGAATATGCACAGCAGATATCCGGAACTGATAATCGATTTGAACAAGCTCAGACAAAACGTGGCGCGTGTGGTGCAGAAATGCAGTGACTGCGGCGTTGAGGTCGCAGGTGTGATAAAAGGCTGCACGGGGCTTCCTGAATGTGCCGCGCAGTTTGAAAGAGCAGGCGTCAGGTTCATGGCGTCATCGAGGCTCGAACAGCTGGAACCGCTCAGGGCTTTTGATATGCAGACACCGCTGATGCTGATAAGGATACCGATGCTGAGCGAAGCTGCAGATGTGGTCAGGATAACGGATATAAGCCTTAACAGCGAGGTCGAGGTGCTCAGAGAGCTCGATCGTCAGGCGGGGATCCAGGACAGGATACATCAGGTGCTGCTGATGGTAGATCTTGGAGATCTGAGAGAAGGATTCTGGGATAAGGATGAACTTCTGGATGCTGCGCTGATGGTGGAAAATGATCTGCACAATCTTCATCTTGCGGGCGTAGGTACGAATCTGGGGTGCTACGGATCTGTTGCTGCGACGCCGGAAAAGCTGCAGGAGCTGATCGACTGTGCCGAAATGATAGAGGAAAAGATAGGCAGAGAGCTGGAGTTCATTTCCGGCGGTGCTACGAGCACACTGCCGAGGATAATGGACGGTGATCTGCCCGCGCGGATAAACATGCTGCGCGTAGGAGAGGGCATACTGCTTGCTAAAGACCTGGAAGACCTGTGGGGCTACGATATGAGCTTCATGAACAGGGACGTGTTCACGCTCAGAGCCGAGGTGATAGAGGTCAAGGACAAGCCGTCATATCCTGTTGGGGAGATCATGTTCGATTCGTTCGGCAACAAGCCTGAATACGAGGACAGAGGCACGAGAAAGCGCGCTCTGATAGCTCTCGGAAAAGTAGATTATGCGTTCCCTGAAAAGCTCGATCTGAAAGAGCCGGGTATAGAGGTGCTGGGGGCCTCGAGCGACCACACTATACTCGATATAGAAGACGCGGAGCGTGAGATAAAGGTCGGCGATATAGTCGAGTTTCTGCCGAGCTATGCGAATCTCGTGTATCTGACTAATTCTCCTAACATCGAGAAGGTGTACATATAATGTAATGCTGAGCCTGATGCGGAGCCGGCGGACAGGACCGGATGCCGGATCGGCAGACCGGGTCGTGTAAAAACGGCACCTGCAAATTCGGCACATGCTGCCTGACACCTGCGGGCGGCATGAAAAAGAATACGATATAGAATAAAAACGGCTGACGCCGGAGAGATATATCTCCTGTCAGCCGTTTTCTGCTGGTTTGAACGGTATTATGTGTCTGATGTCTGCAGCGTTCATGAATGTGATGCATGCTGCTGTGACAGCCTTTTACACTGCGGTCTGCAGCGCTTTGCAAAACATAACACTAGAGAAGTTCTTCGAAGCTCTCTATGAATCTGTCCGCAGCCTTCTGTATCTTGGCTCTGTTTTCCTTTTCGTTGTCGTCGGCGACAGCGATAACGTAGAATCCGGCTTCTTTTGCGCCTTTGACGGCGAGAAGTCCGTCCTCGAGGACGATAGTCTCTTCGGTCGGTGTGCCGATAACGCTCTGAGCGTACTTGAAGACTTCAGGATCGACCTTGCCGCAGCCTGCGTCTTTCCATGTTACGATGCTCGAGAAGTAATCGCGGATGCCGAGTCTTGCGAGTATCTCGTCTGCGATAGATTTGTCAGTGGAAGTAGCCACGCACATCGCTACGCCTTTCTGCTTGAATCTCTCAAGTATGATCGGGACGTACGCCTTTATATCGACGTCTGCAAGATAATCCTCGCGCAGTATCGTGTTGAAACCTTTGGCGATCTTCTCTTCAGTCGTCGCTATCGCGTATTCGCTCTTGAGATAGCTGCAGAGCTCGGGAAGAGTCATGTCCTTTGTCTTTTCTCCGAGATCCGGTTCAGGTGTTTTTCTGAGTGATGTTATATATCTGCCGGCAGCGCCTCTCCACATTTCGGTGGAGTCCAGGAGCGTGCCGTCCATATCAAAAATAGCTCCGCTTATTTTCATAATTGCTGACCTCCTGTATATACTACTATAAGCACCTCTACAATACCACTGCAACTGTGTATTGTCAATGATTTCAGCGCATTGCCGCGATTGACAAGCACGTGCATTTACAGTATAATAATTTGATACGACAACAGGTCGAAAGGAGATTTGCCAACATGACAGAGAACATGAATGAGGAGATTGTATTAACGAAAGAAGGATATGACAAGATAGTTGCCGAACATGAGGAACTCGTATCCGTAAAAAGAGCCGAAGTCGCAGAACGAATAAAAGAAGCGATTTCTTATGGAGATATATCGGAAAACGCAGAGTATGATTCTGCCAAGAACGAACAGGCTGAGCTCGAAGAACGTATCCACAAGCTGGAAACGATGATCAGAAAAGCAAGGATCGTTCAGGATGAAGATGTAAAGGGCGATATCGTGAATGTAGGTCTCAAAGTTCTTGTAAAAGATCTCGATCTCGGAATAGAAGAGGAATTCTCGATAGTGGGAGCTACAGAAGCAGATCCGTTTGAAGGGAAGATCTCTAATGAATCATCAGTAGGACATGCGCTGATCGGCCACAAGAAGGGCGACAAGGTAGCGGTAGAAGTTCCTGACGGAATCATAAACTATGAAGTAGTAGATATAATAAAGGCATAGTGTGCAGTAAGTTTTGAAGAGAGGTGTTTTGATTGCATTGGGCGGAAAAAATAGCAGACAGGATAATTAAGAGGAATCCGGACAAGGAAGAGTACGTATGCGCGGCAGGCATCAGCCCGTCAGGCTCCATCCACATCGGAAATTTCAGAGATATAGCAACGAGTTTGTTTGTTGCCAAGGCTTTGCAGAAAAAAGGAAAGAAGGCGCGCCTTCTGTTCTCATGGGACGAGTATGACAGATTCAGAAAGGTGCCTGTGAATGTAAAGGCCGTGGATCCTGATAATGAGTTCGAGAAGTATATAGGGCTTCCGTACACGTCGGTGCCTAATCCGTTCGATACAGAACATGCAAATTACGCAAAGTATTTTGAAGCTGAGTTCATGGAGTCGATCAAGAAGTTCGGCATCGAGATGGATTACAGATATCAGACTGACATGTACACATCGGGAAAGTACAAGGATGATATCATCGAGGCTGTGAAGAAGAGAAAAGAGATATTCGATATCCTCGACAGCTTCCGTACACAGGATGCACAGGAAGGGGAAAGAGATGCGTATTTCCCTGTAAGCATATTCTGTCCTGAATGCGGCAGAGACACTACCAAGATATTATCGGTTTCCGACGACTGCACTACGGCTGAGTACGAATGCGAGTGCGGACACAGGGGAACGTTTGACTTTACAAAAGACTTCAACTGCAAGCTCGCATGGAAGATAGACTGGCCGATGCGCTGGAGATATGAAGGTGTCGACTTCGAACCGGGCGGCAAGGATCACGCAAGTCCGGGCGGAAGCTACGAGACGAGCAGCGTGATCAGCAGGAAGATCTTCGGATGGGAACCGCCGATGTTCCAGGGCTATGAATTCATAGGCATCAAGGGATCGACAGGCAAGATGTCGGGCTCATCGGGTCTGAATCTGACGCCGGAGACACTGCTGAAGATATATGAACCGGAGATCATACTGTGGCTCTACTCGAAGACAGAGCCGAAGAAGGCATTTGACTTCTGCTTTGACGAGGGTATACTCCGTCAGTATTTCGAATTCGACAAGATGTACAACGAGTACATCGAAGGCAAGGCGAACGAGCATAATGCATCTGTCATAGAATACAGCCTGGTAGAAGGCAGAAAGATCAAGACAGTGCCGATGAATCTGCTTGTACAGCTCGGATCGATCGTCGACTTCAACGTGCCGATGATGGAAACGGTATTCGAAAAGATCGGGACACCGTACAAGTATGAGGATTTCGATACGAGACTGGAGCTGGCCAAGTACTGGCTGTACCAGTGCGCGCCTGAAACTGCGAACAAGCTGCGCGGCTGGAGAGACTGGGATCTTTACAATACACTCACGGATGACGAGAAGAAAGAGATCGCCCTCCTTTACGACTTCATAAAGGCAGGCGGATACACGCTGGATTCCCTGAACACGAAGCTTTACGACATACCGAAGGAAGTTTACGGTGCGGACATAGAGAATCTGAAGAAGATCCAGGGACAGTTCTTCAAGATCGTCTACAAGCTGCTGATAAGCAAGGAGAGAGGACCTAGACTTTACCTGTTCCTCTATGCGATAGACAGAGAAAGATTCATGCATCTGCTCGACTTCAGCTTCCCTAAGACTGAAGAAGAGGAGGCTCTTGAAAAGGCTGCGCTCGAGGCGGAGAAAGAACCGGAGAAGGAAGAAAAGGTTTATGGCGAACCGGATGAGGTGAAGCCGATCGTTGAACCTGAGATCACAGTTGACCAGTTCTTTGCAATGGACCTCAGAGTCTGCAGGATAGTGAAGTGTCAGGAGATCAGAAAGGCGCACAGCAACTACAAGCTGACGCTGTTCGACGGTCTGAAGGAGAGAGTCATCGTTTCGAGCATCAAGAACGATTACACTCCGGAAGAGCTGGAAGGAAAGAAGATCATCGTTGTTGCAAATCTGCAGCCTGCGAGACTGACAGGCGTAACGAGCGAGGGTATGCTTCTTGCCGGTACGAACAATGCGTGCGGATGCCAGGTGATATTCGTTGACGATATCGTTCCTGAAGGAACAAGGATCTGCTAACTGCAAATACTAAGGAATCGATGATGGCAGCCAGGCATCTCTTGACGGGATGCCCGGCATGCCATTAATTTTGTAAGATCACGATACTATTTGACCAATGGGAGAAAATATATGAAAGACGTTGAAATAAAAAGCCTGTACAGAGAGAGTCTGCTGCATGCGGACAGCGAGATAACCGTGCGCGGCTGGGTGAGAACGAACAGAGGCTCGAACAAATTCGGATTCATAGAACTGAATGATGGAACTTTTTTCAAGTCGGTGCAGGTCGTTTACGAGGCTGAGTTCCTCGACAATTTTGAAGAGATAGCAAAGGCGCCGATCGCGGCAGCTCTGAAGGTAACGGGCACTTTCGTGCTCACGCCGGATGCAAAGCAGCCGTTTGAGATCAAGGCGAGAGAGATAGTTATAGAGGCGGGTTCGGATGCGGACTATCCGCTGCAGAAGAAGCGTCACAGCATGGAGTTCCTGAGAGAGATCGCGCATCTCAGACCGAGGAGCAATACTTTCTCGGCGGTCTTCAGGGTGAGATCGATGGTGGCGTATGCCATCCACAAGTTCTTCCAGGATAAGAACTTCGTATATGTGCACACTCCTATAATCACTGCCAGCGACTGTGAGGGCGCAGGCGAGATGTTCAAGGTGACTACGCTCGATCTGAATGATTTGCCGAAGGATGCAGAAGGCAAGGTCGACTACAGCGAGGACTTCTTCGGAAAAGAGGCAGGCCTGACTGTAAGCGGACAGCTTGAGGCTGAAACTTTCGCACTGGCATTCAGGAACGTATATACTTTCGGACCTACATTCAGAGCGGAAAACTCGAACACTGCAAGACATGCTTCTGAGTTCTGGATGATAGAGCCTGAAATGGCGTTTGCCGACCTCAACGACAATATGGATACGGCAGAGGCGATGATAAAGTACATCATAAACTACGTGATGGAAAATGCTCCGGAAGAGATGGAATTCTTCAGCAAGTTCATAGATAAAGGGCTGATAGAGAGACTGAACAACATCGTGAACTCGGATTTCGCGAGGATTACTTACACTGAGGCAGTAGAGCTGCTGAAGAAATCGGGTGAGAAATTCCAGTACCCTGTAGAGTGGGGCATCGACCTGCAGACAGAGCACGAGAGATACATCACTGAGAAGATATACAAAAAGCCGGTATTCGTTACTGACTATCCGAAGGAGATCAAGGCATTCTACATGCGTCTGAACGATGACGACAAGACAGTTGCGGCATGCGACCTGCTCGTTCCGGGCGTAGGTGAGATCATCGGCGGAAGCCAGAGAGAAGAACGCTACGACGTGCTGAAGGCAAGAATAGAAGAGACGGGAATGACCGAGGAAGATTACTGGTGGTACATGGATCTCCGCAAATACGGCGGCGTGAAACACTCAGGCTACGGCCTCGGCTTCGAACGGATCATCATGTATATAACAGGAATGAGCAACATCAGAGACGTGCTCCCATTCCCAAGAACCCCAAAGACTGCAGAGTTTTAGGGAGACCTGCGGATTTTCCCCGGCTTCAGCCGGAGTGGAAAATGCGATAGCAGGGAGCGAAGCGATTCGGAGCGACGAAGGAGCGTTAACCCGACGAGGGAAGCGAGTCGCTGGTAGGTCCCCCGCCAGAGGCACAGCGCTTCAGCGCGTGGTGCCTTACGGCGCACGGCTTGTCCCTGCGAATCGAAGATGAGCAGCGGAATGCCCCTCGTCAGGATTGCCCGAAGCGGAGCGAGGAGCGCAATCCACGGCGTAGAGACGGGGATACTCGAGCGGGAGTCCGAACGAATAAATCAGGAGCTGGTGCTCCGGCATGAAGCCGGAGCACCGGCTCCTTTTTTGATGGCGCGCCCGATGGTAATGATCAGCAAATGCTGTGCGCAGCGATTTCAGCCATAAATCATAGTTATCATATGTCACATGGCTGAAAACTGGCAATTATATCTTGTACTACAGGCTGAGTGATGATGATTTTCCGAGAAGTTGTATAGCCAGCACGACAATTTCAGCCGCAATACCTTGTGATAGCATGCGAGGTAGCTGAAAACTGGAAATAGATACTAAATATCGGTTGTGAGTGACACAGATAAAAGCCATATAGCGGATCGATGAAGCCTGCGATTTACATATTTCAGCCATGACAGCCGGTGAAACGCACCTTTACGGCTGAAATAGCTGCGCGTAATGCTTCCTGCAGAAATCTTCGGCATCATATCTCCTTGCAGAATTTTCAGCAGAAATCCGCAGTATAACATGATATAATAAAAGACAGATATTAAAGATACGAGGTAAAACAGAATGAAAGATATATATATTGCAGATTTGAAAACGGGTCAGGATTTCATGTCATACTTCATCGTGAAGACCGTGGCAGTGAAGGTCGGTTCGAATAAAAAGGCATACCTTGATCTGCTGCTGGCAGACAAGACAGGCGAGATTTCCGCGAAGAAGTGGGATATCGCAGATGAAGAAATGCCGGGACTGCAGAAAATCAAAGAGGGCAGTGTGATCAAAGTGAAAGCGCTGGTCACTGAATGGAACGGAATGAAGCAGCTGAGAGTCAGCCGCATAAGACAGACGTCGGCAGAAGACGGCATCGTGATGATGGACTACATAAAGGCGGCGCCGGAAGACGCGGCAGAGATGTACGACTATATATACAGCAGAGCTGCAGCCTTTGAAGACAAAGACCTCAGGAACATATGTGTGAAGCAGCTTACTGACAACAAAGAAAAACTCATGTACTATCCGGCAGCGCAGAAAAACCATCATGCGGAGATGGCGGGACTGCTCTATCACGTCAAGAGGATGCTGATGATGGCAGAGCGCGCGTGTGAGGTTTACACTAATCTGAACCGCGAACTCGTGATGACAGGCGTGATCCTGCACGACATGGAGAAGATAAACGAGATCGATTCCAATGAACTCGGCATATCGACAGGATATTCTTTTGAAGGAAAGATGCTGGGACATCTGGTGCAGGGCGTGAGGACCATCGACAGGCTGGCGGCAGAGCTTGATATCCCGAGGGAAAAGGCTGTGATGCTGGAGCACATGATACTGTCACATCATTACGAGCCGGAATTCGGAAGCCCTAAGAAGCCGCTTTTCCCTGAAGCGGAAATGCTGCACTATCTCGACATGGTGGACGCCAAGATGTTCGACATGCAGGAAGCGGTTGAGAAGACTGAGCCGGGCTGCTTCAGCGACAGAGTGTGGACGCTGGACAACAGGAACGTGTACAGAGCGACGTGGTAGGAACTGGCTGGGCATATGTTGGAAGAAAAGCAGGGAACGATAGCTGAAATAATTTTTCATAACAGCGAGAACGGATATACAGTCGCGATATTCGAAACCGAAACCGATGCTTTCACGGCAGTCGGGAACCTGCCTGCGGTAACTGCGGGCAGGAGCTACATCCTGCAGGGAGAGTTCACTACACACCCTGTATACGGCGAGCAGTTTTCGATAAAAAGCTTTGAGGAAGTGATGCCGTCGACTGAAGACGGTATCAGAGAATTCCTGGCATCGGAGGCGATGAAAGGCATAGGCCGAAAGACTGCGGCAGCGATAGTTTCGGTTTTCGGCACCGATACGCTCAGGGTGATCGAGGAAGAGCCGCATCGCCTGACGGATGTCCCGGGGGTAGGGAAAAAGACGGCGGAGCGTATTTCGCTGGCATTCGGAAAGCACAGGGAATTCGCGAGCATAGTGCTGTATCTGCAGCAGTTCGGCATAAACGCTGAGTACGCGATGAAATTGTACCGCGTTTACGGGTCGGGGACGATCGAAGCGGTCAAGGAAAATCCATACAGACTGGTCGAGGATATTTTCGGCGTCGGATTCAAAAAAGCGGACAAGATCGCAGACCGGATGGGCGTGGCAAGAGACGATGAGTTCAGGATAAAGAGCGGTGTGAAATTCACACTGTCATACTTTGCAGGCGAGGGCAATACATTCCTGCCGCAGGACATGCTGTGTGAAAAGGCGGGACAGCTCCTGGATCTGCCGATCGAGCTGATCGGGGAACAGCTTATAGACATGGCGTTCGAAGGCGATATATATATCGAGAAGCTCGACGGGCGCAATGCAGTCTTTCTGGCGGCGTACTATCTGGCTGAACAGAACGTGTGCAAGTGCCTTTCGGCAATAAACGATGCGCAGCTGAAACCGGTCGCAGGCGGCATAGACAGCCTGATAAGCAGGACCGAGAACGCGACAGGGATATACCTGTCGGAAAATCAGAAGCATGCGGTGAAGACATCGCTGCAGATGGGAGTTTCGATCATCACAGGCGGACCGGGAACAGGAAAGACGACGATAATAAACACGATAATAAATATACTCGAGGAAAGCGGCCTTAAGACTGCGATCGCGGCGCCTACGGGCAGAGCGGCAAAACGCATAACCGAGACCTCGGGACATTATGCGTCGACGATACATCGTCTGCTCGAATACTACTTTTCGGAAAGTGAAAACATGATGCGTTTCGGTAAGACGAAGGAGGATCCGCTGGATTACGATGCTGTGATAGTCGACGAAGCGTCGATGATAGATCTGATACTGATGAACGGTCTGGTCAGCGCGATAAGGCCGGGTACAAGACTCGTGATAGTGGGCGATGCGGATCAGCTGCCGTCGGTCGGCGCAGGCAACGTGCTGCGCGACATGATAAGCAGCGAATACATATACAGCACGAAGCTTACAGAGATCTTCAGGCAGGCTAAGGAGAGCATGATAGTCGTCAATGCGCACAGGATAAACCACGGCGAGTATCCGGACTGTAATGCAAAGGGCAAGGATTTCTTTCTGCTGAGGCGTTCGGCGGAGAAAGAAATGCTGGAGACGATAAAAACTCTCTGCCTGAAGCGGCTGCCGGATTATTACAGCGACATATCGCCTACCGCCGATATACAGGTGCTGACGCCGGTAAGGAAAGGGCTGCTGGGAAGCATCAATCTGAATCGGGAGTTGCAGGACGTTCTCAATCCGCCTTGCGCGGAGCTGGAGGAAAAGCAGTTCGGAGACCGCATATTCCGTGAAGGCGACAAGGTCATGCAGATAAAGAACAATTACCAGATGACGTGGAAGAACCTTGAGGACTTTACAGAAGGAGAAGGCGTATTCAACGGTGACGTCGGCGTGATCCACCACGTGGACAGGGAATTCAATGAGGTCACAGTCGTCTACGACGAAGTCAGATACGTGACGTATAATTTCAATCAGCTCGATGAGCTCGAGCTCGCATATGCCATCACGGTGCACAAGAGCCAGGGCAGTGAATTCCCGATCGTGATAATGCCGGTGAGCTGGTTCCCGCCGGTGCTTGCGACGAGAAATCTGCTTTATACCGGCGTGACGAGGGGAAAGCGCGCGGTAGTGCTCGTAGGCTCAGAGAACAAGCTCGATGCGATGGTCGATAATGACAGGATAAATGAGCGGTTTTCAGGACTGGGGGTACGCCTGAGCCGTATCATGGAAATGGAGTAGAGATTTGAAAAAGGGGATAAAGGGAGAACTGGAGAAAATAAAAAACGAAGTGATGGAGGCTGTGTTTCCGTCGAATATATACTGCATATGCTGCGGCAGTCTGATAGACAGCACGAGACCGTATTCTCTGTGCGACAAGTGTGTCCGTAAGATACACTGGATCGGCAGCCGCACATGTGAAAAGTGCGGCAAGGCGCTGCCGGAAACGTACCGGGGAGACCTGTGCTATGACTGCATGACGTATGCGCATGATTTTCATAAAGGATACAGCTGCTTTACATACGGCCTGCACGAACGCGAGCTGCTGTTCGATTTCAAATACAACAACAGACGATATCTTGCCGGAAAATTCGGCGACATACTTTATGACAGAATTTCTTGTGAAAATATACATCCGGATGTTATAATACCGGTACCGGTAAGCCGCAGCCGTATGAAAAAGCGCGGCTACAATCAGTCGGCACTGCTGGCGAAACGTCTTTCGGAGCGGTGGGGAGTGCTTGCTGATGACGGTATCCTTATAAGAAAAAAGGATACACCGCCCCTGAGAGGGCTGACGCCGGCAGAACGCGAGGCGAAGCTCGCGGATGCGTTTGCGGTGGCTGACGGGAAAACGTCGAAAATAGCAGGAAAAAGAGTATTGCTGATAGACGATATATATACGACCGGCATCACGGCAGACTCCTGCAGCAGGGCTCTTGCAGCCGCCGGAGCTTCGGAAATATCGCTGCTCACTCTGGCTTCCGGAGGCAACAGAAAACCTTCGCTTTCATGATATGTGCGGCTTTGCATATCATAAATCATGGCATACCGGCATGCGGCATCGCGATGCGGATCTGCCGGGGAGTATCGGCATCATATGCAAAGCGACAGAAAACAACTTAATAAGAATGAAAACAGCAGTGCATATACATGGCTCAGGTCTGTGGTTGAAAGGCCAGGCCAGCTACGGGCGAAAGGTCCCACGTAAGCTGATCCGCAAGGCGGCAGTGATCATGGCGTAGTTTAGAAGTAAGTCCTCTGAGAAACTCAGGTAAAGGCAGGTGTGGGGGCAAAGACCAGGTCAGCTGAGCCATCTATGTGCACTGTTTTTATATGCATTTTATATTCTTCTGAGAATGTGAAGAGTTTCAGATTTTTCTGTGAACGATGCAAAAAAACTGTTCCACTATTCAGCAGATGTGCTATAATCAAGAAAAGCATCAGAGTGACAGCTGAAAAAGGAGGTTGCTATTATGAAGACAGTTATAAACGGTAAAAATTACACACCAAGTGACAAGCTCAAGGAAACTGTAGAGAAGAAATTTGAGAAACTCAACAAGTATTTTTCAAATGAAATCACCGGCAATATAATGATCATAAAAGAAAAGGGCGATTATAAAGTCGAAGCTACCATAAATGCAAAGGGAACTATTTTCAGAGCTGAAGTAAAAGCCAACGACCCTTATGATGCTGTGGATCGCGTGATCGACAAGCTTTCAAGCCAGATGTCGAGATTCAAGGGCAAGCTGCAGAAAAAGTACAAGGGTCATAAGGAACTCACTTTTGCGGAACTTCCGGATATCGAAGAACCTGAAGAATTCCATGTTGTGAAGAAAAAGAAGTTCGAGCTGACGCCGATGACGGTCGATGAGGCTGTCGTGCAGATGGAACTGCTGGCTCACAATTTCTTCGTATTCGTCAATATAGAGACTGACACAGTGAATGTCGTATACAGAAGAAACGACAATGATTACGGAGTTCTGGAGACTGTATACTGATCATAAACGGGCAGATGATCACTGTCTTTGATATATAAGATCGCAGGAGCTGCTGCTTCGCTCGTGCATGCCGCGATAAAGGCTGTGCAGGGCGGGCGGCAGCTCCGTTTTTTGTGCAAAAATGCAGCGCGCGTGATGTATGTGAGATATATGTGAAGTCTTAGTGTTTTATGGGCATTTCTATTGAAATGCTCTACTATATTTTGTAAAATAGAGGTGGTCGTTTAGACGGGAAAAGGGAGCAGGATAATGCAGAAATTTTTTGAGAACGTTTTTTACGGGGTCGGAATAAACGATGTCATAGACATCCTTATAGTGGCCTTCGTCATATATAAATTACTGGGTCTGATAAAGCAGACCAGAGCGGAGCAGCTCATGAAGGGTGTAGTAGTGCTGGTCGTGGCGACATTCCTTTCGGGACTGCTGAATTTACATACGATAAACTGGCTCCTCAAAGGAACTGTGGCGCTGGGAGCAGTTGCGATACTGGTGGTTTTCCAGCCGGAACTCAGACGTGCACTGGAGTACATGGGCAGGAGCAAAATAGTTAAAGCACCTCTTCGTGAAATGGATAAAGAGCGTGGCAAGCAGATAACTTCACATATCGTGAAGGCTGTCGAGACCTTTTCCAGAGACAGAGTAGGTGCGCTTATTGTCTTTGAAAAAGAAACGTCGCTTTCAGATATAATGGAGAGCGGGACTATAGTCGATGCAGAGATCTCTGAGCAGCTTCTCGGCAATATTTTTTACGAGGGAGCGCCTATGCACGACGGAGCAGTGATAATCCGCGACGGGCGTGTATATGCGGCCGGATGTGTGCTGCCGCTTACAAGGAACAATACGATAAGCAAGGAGCTGGGGACGAGACACCGTGCAGGTATCGGCATCACAGAGAACTCTGATGCACTGACGATCATAGTGTCGGAGGAGACCGGGATAATTTCGATGGCAAGTGAAGGGCAGCTTTCGAGGTTCCTCGATATCAAGACTGTCGAGAAAACACTGCTCAACATGTATCTCAATACTGGTGAGATAACAGGCACGATGGCTGTGATACCTAAGTTTTTCAACAAGATCAGGGGGAAGAACAATGCTAAATAACAAAACCTTTCTGAGAATATTCTCCCTTGTGGCCGCAGTCCTGCTGTGGATGTACGTGATGGGAGAAGTGGATCCGGCCAAGACATCTGTTGTAAGCAATATCACTGTCAGCTTTATGAATTCCGACATGCTGGCGGAGGAAGGACTCGCTCCGATCGAAAATGAAAATATGCAGATCTCTGCCAAGATAAAAGGTAAACGTTCACTCGTAAACGATGTCAAGAGAAACGGGATGTCGGCATACGTGGACGTATCGTCATGCAAGGAAGGAAAGAATACCGTGGAAGTGAAAATAAATACTCCGGACGGTATAAGCGTAGAAAGCACGTCGGACGAATATCTGACGTTTGAGGTGGAGGCGATAGAAGAGGCGGAGAAGCCTGTTTCCATAAGCTTTGAAGGCAAGAGCGGCAGCAAGTCAAAGGTGCCGTGGGTGCTTTCGTTCATGCCTGAAACAGTGACTGTGTCAGGTGCATCAAGCCTTATAGACAAGGTTTCGGAAGTCAGAGGAACTGTTTCAGTGGCTGATATGTCGGAAGATCACAGCAGCTGGGAATATGCGACGGTCACAGCTGTCGATGAAAAGGGCAATGCTGTTGCGGGAGTATCGGTCCAGGACGGCAGCGTGACAGCGGAAGTGAGGATCCTTACTGTCAAGACCGTGACCCTTGAGGTCTCAGCAGAAAATATGGAAGATGGATATGAGGCGGACAGCATCAGCGCTGACAGCCAGATAAAGATAGTCGCACCTGCAGAAGTGCTGGATCATGTAGACAGCATAAAAGGCACAGCTGACATGACAGGAGTGAGCGATACTGAAACTCATAAGATCAAACTGAATTTTGACCTGCCGGAAGGCGTATATTTATATAACAGTAATGAACCTGTGACAGCGAAGATCAGGCTCAAAGCGAGCTCGGACTGAGCAGGTAAACTGAAGTGAAATGAGGAGAAGAACATGGGAAGATTGTTTGGAACGGATGGAGTCAGAGGAGTTGCCAACTCAGAGCTGACTCCGGAACTGGCATTTAAGCTCGGCAAAGCAGGGGCACATGTGCTCAGCAGGGACAAGGAACGTCCTGTAGTGATAATCGGAAAAGACACGAGACTTTCAGGCGATATGCTCGAGGATGCACTCAGTGCGGGTATCCTGGCAGTAGGCGGGAACGTGATAAAGGTCGGAGTACTTCCGACTCCGGCGATCGCACACCTGGTAAAAGTCTATCAGGCCGATGCGGGAGTCGTGATCTCGGCTTCGCACAATCCTTTTGAGTACAACGGGATCAAGTTTTTCAACGGGGACGGCTTCAAGCTCGATGACAGCATAGAGAATGAGATCGAGGATATAATCCTGCGCGATATCGACGTGAACAGCCATATCACAGGAGATATGCTGGGAAGATGTCTTGAAGCTGACGATGATGCTGAAGAAAAATATGCAGAATTCCTCAAGTCGACGATAGACGTCGACATAAAGGGTATAAAGCTTGTACTGGACTGTGCAAACGGCGCGGCATACAGCGTTGCGGAAAAGGTATATTCGGAGCTCGGCGCTGATATAACGGTGATAGGAAATGAACCGAACGGTGTGAATATCAACGACGGTTATGGCTCCACACATCCTGAGAAGCTTCAGGAGAAAGTCGTAAAGCAGGGCGCGTTTATGGGGCTTGCATATGACGGAGATGCGGACAGACTGATAGCTGTCGACGAAAAGGGCAGGATCATAGACGGTGACAAGCTCATATGCATATGTGCAAAGATGATGAAGGATAGAAAACAGCTGGCGGGCGATATCGTGACGGCAACTGTTATGAGCAATATAGGATTCCATAAATACATAAACGGCATGGGATGCAGTGTTGAAGTCACAGGAGTAGGCGACCGCTACGTTCTGGAAAGCATGCTGAAGACAGGCAGCAGGATCGGCGGAGAACAGTCAGGACATATAATTTTCCTGAACCATACGACGACGGGAGACGGAATACTTTCGTCACTGCAGCTGCTGCAGGCAGTACTGCTGTCGGGCAGAAAACCTTCTGAGCTTTCAGATGAGATAGAGATATTCCCTCAGGTGCTCAGGAATGCCAGAGTTAAAAATGAAAACAAGTCGATATTCATGGATGACAGCGAGATAAAAGACGCTGTAGCAAAAGTCGAAAAAGAAATAGAAGGATCCGGGAGACTGCTGATCAGACCTTCCGGGACAGAGCCGCTTGTAAGAGTCATGCTTGAAGGTCAGGACGTGGCACACATCACGCAGCTGGCTGAGGGCCTGGCTGACATACTTACGAAGAGGTTCGGATAGGAGGAGAAGGAATAAATGTGCGGAATAGTTGGTTACGTGGGAACAGACCACGCAAAGGAGAAGATAATAGACGGTCTTAAAAGACTTGAATACAGAGGATACGATTCAGCAGGCATAGCGCTTCCGATAAACGGGAAGATAGAGATAAGAAAGCATGTAGGCGAGATAAAGAACCTCGAGAAAATAATAGGCGATCCGGAGTTTGACAGCTCAATGGGTATAGGTCATACTAGATGGGCGACGCACGGAGTGCCGTCTGATCTCAATGCGCATCCTCACGGCAATGAGGACAACAGCATCGCGATAGTGCATAACGGTATAATCGAGAATTATCAGGAACTCAAGGAATGGCTCGCTAATGAAAAAGGAGTCCACTTCAAATCGGAGACCGATTCGGAAGTGATCGCGCACCTGATAGGCGTGTTCTACGAAGGTGATCTTCATGAAGCTGTGAACAAGGCTGTTGCAGAGATGAGAGGCGCATATGCGATCTGTGCGATCGCTGCGGCAGAGCCTGATAAGATCGTTGCAGTAAGAAAAGATGCACCGCTCGTAGCAGGAATAGGCAAAGGATTCAACTTCATCGCATCGGATATCCCTGCTCTCCTGAAGTACGTAAGAGAAGTATATCTGATCGAGAACAACGAGACTGTGGTCCTGACGAAGGATGATATCGCTATCTACAATGATAAGGGACAGAAGGTCAAGAGAGATGTTTTCCATGTCACATGGGATGCAGATGCGGCAGAGAAGGAAGGATACGAGCATTTCATGCTCAAGGAGATCCACGAACAGCCTAAGGGCATATTCGAAACGCTCAACAGAAGACTGAACGATGACGGCAGCATCAATCTCGACGGGATCTCGATGACTAAAGAGGATATAGAGAATTTCAACAAGGTATATATCGTGGCATGCGGTACAGCGTACCATGCAGGTCTTGTCGGAAAGATGGTAATAGAGAAGATGGCAAGGGTGCCTGTTGAAGTCGATGTGGCATCCGAGTTCAGATACAGAGATCCGTTCGTTGATGAAAACACACTGTTCATCGCTATAAGCCAGTCGGGTGAGACGCTCGATACGCTCGCAGCGCTCAGAGAAGCCAAGAGAAAAGGCGCAAGGGTGCTTTCTGTAGTAAATGTAGTCGGCAGCTCGGTAGCGAGAGAATCCGACGATGTATTCTATACATGGGCAGGTCCGGAGATCGCGGTAGCTTCTACAAAGGCATATACGACACAGCTCATCTGCATGTACCTGATAGGACTTTATATGGGAAGCACGAAGGGCACTATCGAAAAGGACTACTACGACAAGGTACTCGGAGAGCTAAAGCTGCTGCCGGACAAGGTAGAAGCTCTGCTCGGACAGGAAGACGCGATAGCGGCACTGGCAAAGAAATATTACAGCAAGGAGCAGGTCTTCTTCATCGGAAGAGGTCTCGATTCGGGCGTGTCATATGAAGGATCGCTCAAGCTCAAGGAGATATCATACATAAATTCGTTCGCGATAGCAGCAGGAGAGCTCAAGCACGGAACGATCGCGCTGATGGAGGCTGACACGCTGGTATTCGCACTTGCGACACAGGACTTCCTGTATGAAAAGATGGTATCGAATGTAGAAGAGATCAAGGCCAGAGGTGCAAGAGTCATCGGAGTTGCAAAGGAAGGCAGAAAAGAGATAGAATCAGTCGCTGATGAAGTCATATATGTGCCGTACTGCATAGATGAGGTCTCACCGGTGCTGGCAGTCATACCGCTTCAGATCTTCGCTTATTATGTTGCAAAGGAAAGAGAATGCAATATCGACAAGCCTAAGAATCTGGCAAAATCCGTAACAGTTGAATAAGCGACGGACAATAAGCTGGAGAACAAATAACAGATGATACGCGCAGGCGGCGTTCAGGCGCCGCCCGCGCTCATAAAATAAAAGGAAATAAATTTTTTTCGAGAGGAGTTAGTAATGAATAACTATGATGTAAGGGATATTTCCCTGGCACCGTCAGGACACAGAAAGATAGAATGGGTAAAGAACAACATGCCGCTGCTTTCTGCACTGGAAGAGGATTTTAAGAGAGACAGACCGTTCGAGGGCCTGAAGATAAGCCTTTCAGTGCATCTGGAAGCGAAGACTGCGTATCTCTGCCTGGTACTTGCTGCAGGAGGAGCACAGATGTCTGTGACTGGAAGCAACAGCTTGTCGACTCAGGATGACGTTGCCGCGGCGCTTGCAGACAGGGGACTGCAGGTCTTTGCATATCACGGAGCGACAGACGAGGAATACATGAAGCACATAGAGATGTGCCTGGAGCACAAGCCTAATATAATAATCGATGACGGCGGTGATCTGGTGGAGATGCTGCACAACAAGAGACCGGATCTGATGGAAGAAGTCTATGGCGGCTGCGAAGAGACGACGACAGGCGTTATCAGGCTCAAGGCTATGGAAAGGGAAGGCGTTCTCAAGTTCCCTATGGTAGCGGTGAACGATGCAAAATGCAAGCATCTGTTTGACAACAGATATGGTACGGGTCAGTCCGTATGGGACAGTATCATGAGGAACACGAACCTGATCGTAGCGTCAAAGACAGTTGTCGTGGTAGGCTACGGATGGTGCAGCAGAGGTATAGCGATGAGAGCTGCGGCGCTCGGTGCAAAGGTCATAGTTACTGAGATCGATCCGGTAAAGGCTATGGAGGCAAAGATGGACGGTTATGACGTGATGACGATGGACAAGGCTGCGCCGCTGGGAGACATCTTCGTGACGGCAACAGGCTGCAAGCACACGATCACGGTACCGCATATGATGAAGATGAAAGACAGAGCCATCCTGACGAACGCAGGCCATTTCAATGTCGAGATCGACATGGCAGGCCTTGAGGCGGCAGCTGTGAAGTCAGAGGAGATGAGAAACAACATCATCGGATATACTCTCGAAAACGGAAAGATCATCAACGTCATAGGCGAAGGAAAGCTCGTGAATATCGCGGCGGCAGACGGACATCCTGCAGAGATCATGGATCTGAGCTTTGCAGTACAGGCGATGTCAGCGATGTACATAAAGGATAACTACAAGCAGCTCGGAAACAAAGTCATCGACGTATCAGACGAGATCGACGATGTGATCGCAAGAAAGCGCCTCGAAGCGTGGGGAATAGAGATAGACAGTCTCACAGACGAGCAGAAAGAGTATCTCGACAGCTGGCAGCTGTAGGCGCTGCAGTACAGATCTGAAAACGTAGCCTGATATAATAAAAGCATTAAAAAACTTCACCATGAGAATCATTGATTGCATTCTCACAGGTGAAGTTTTGTTTTAGGGTTATTTTATCAGCATCCCGATCCTCTCTCTTGTCCTGTCTTCACCGAGGATCTGCTGGATCTCCCAGATGTCAGGCGACTGGCTCCTGCCCATGACAGCGATCCTGATGACTGTGCTGACATGGCCTACGTGACCCTTGTACTGGTCCGGATTTTTCTTGAAATCCTTAGGTTTCGCAGCATAGCCCAGTTCTTCGCCGATCGCACGGATCTTGTCGAACCACTGGCTCTGATCGTCGCTGTGATCGTAAGTCTCGAGGTACTTTCTCAGTATCTCGGCAGCGTCTTCGTCACTTACTTCGGCAGGTATGCTGTCTTCGATGACGAAGTGATCGTCGAAGAAGTAGCTGATGAATTCGAATATCTGTTTTGCACAGATGAAATCCTTTCTAGGCTTCTTGCCGTCACGGCCCAGATCGAGTATCTTCTCTATATATTCTTCATGGCCTTCCAGGAGCGGCAGGATCTCAGGTCTGAATTCCTTTGCCCATCCGATGAGGAAAGCACAGAGGTCCTTTGCAGGGATCTTCACGAGCACGTCCTTTGAGATGTCATTGAGCTTGTTCAGGTCGAACAGTGCGCCGCCGCTGCTCATCTTTTCTGTCGTGAAGTGGAAGTCCTCTGCAGGTGCGTCAGGATTTGCGATGCGCCATTCTTCGAAGTTTGAATTCAGTATGGTCAGCAGGTATTCCTTTACAGCCTGAGGGTGATATCCTTCCTGTCTGTAGTAGTCGAGCGACAGCTCAGGGTCTTTTCTCTTGCTGAGCTTTCTCTTGTTGCCGTTGTCAAGCTTCAGGAGCTGTGCGGTGTGGCAGTATACCGGCATTTCAAAGCCGAGCTTTTCAAAGAGCTCAACGTGTATAGGCAGCGACATCAGCCATTCTTCGCCTCTGACAACATGAGTAGTCCTCATGAAATGGTCATCGATGACATGTGCGAAGTGGTAAGTAGGGATGCCTGTAGCCTTGAGGATGACGATATCCTGGTCGTTTTCCGGCATGGAAAGTGTGCCCCTGATGGCGTCCTCGACTTTTATGTGTCTGATCTCCTCTGACGGCAGATCGTGGTTGCCGGATGATTTGAGTCTTACTACGTAAGGCTTGCCGGCTTTTATATTCGCTTCGATCTCCTCATAAGAGAGGTTTCTGCTCTTTTCGGCATATTTTCCATAGATGCCTGTCGTCTCCTTGGCTGCCTCCTGAGCGCTCCTGATCTCGGCGAGCTCGTCCTCTGTCAGGAAGCACGGGTAAGCAAGGCCTCTTTTTACGAGGTCCTTGACGAAGCACTGATATATCTCGCCTCTCTTGCTCTGGAAATAAGGACCGTAGATGCCTTTTTCGCCGTCGAGGAGAGCGCCTTCGTCAAAGTTTATATCGAAAAAGCGCAGCGAGTTGATGATCGTTTCGACAGCGCCTTCGACGTATCTCTTGTCGTCAGTGTCCTCTATACGGAGGTAGAAAACGCCGTTTGACTGGTGTGCCAGCCTTTCGTCGACGAAAGCTCCGTAAAGGTTTCCCAGGTGGATGAAGCCTGTCGGACTTGGTCCGAGTCGTGTCACCATGGCGCCTTCTGGAAGGTCTCTTTTCGGAAATATCGTTTCATAGTCTTCGGGAGTCTTGTCTATAGCAGGGAACAAAAGCTCCGCAAGTTTATTATTATCCATATCGATTCTGCGGCAGTGCAGCGAGTTCTGTGATCTGCAGTCTGCTGCGGCCGCGTCTCCTTTCATTTGCATACTTATTTATTTTATCAGTTATCACGGCAGGTTGCAATAGAAGAAAAGCGGCAGGACAGTGTCAAGTTTCTGTAGGTTAAAAGATCGGAGACTGCCTCCCAGTATCCCATACTCTCAATAACCCGTATTTCCATATATCA
>CABIWW010000013.1:73237-96417 GCA_902362435.1 Eubacteriaceae bacterium | reverse complement strand
ATTGTTGTCTTCGGCTTGTGGTTCGCTACACTTGGCGGTAAATACCCGTGACGGGACTTTCACCCGTAAGACTTATGCCATGCCTGGCACACTCGCAAAGACCCCGGTTCCTGATGGATCCCGGGTCTTTTTTCTATACTTAAAAAAGTCTATTTCTTTGTTTTCTCTTGTACAAACGGCTGATTTTGTACTATTACAGCCTATTATTCCGCATCGTGGAACTGCTGTTTCAGAGAGCAGAACCGGTACCGTTGACTAATATATTATTCAGAATTATTATAATCTCAGACAACAGGAAAGTACAAAAACAGATAATCAAACCCACAAGATCAAAAATAATAATGAGGAGGAAGAGAACATGTTACAGGTAAGAACAGGAAACAGTATCAACCCCGATGCAGCTGCAGCAGGCAAGGAAATGGCAGCACAGGTAAAAGAAAATCTTTCTGATATGAAAATGGCATTCGTATACAGCGGTGTACAGTATGACCAGAAAAAACTGCTCGATGCAGTCAAGGAAGAACTTCCGGGAGTTCCTCTCATAGGCAACACTTCATTCACGGGAGTCGTAACTCCTGAAGGATACATCACAGGTGAAGATGGATTCGCAGGGATCATGGCACTGTCAGATGCAGATCTCACAGTAGGTGTTGCCGGGATGCCTAAGGAAGGCACTGCAAGAGAAACCGGTCACAAGGTTGCCGAAAAGGCAATGAAGGCAGCCGGCAAAGACGAAGCTCCTGCATATTTCTATATGTCAGCTCCGTCAGGTGAAGAAGAGTATTATCTGAAAGGTATAACCGAAGTCATCGGCAGAGTGCCATTCTTCGGAGGAACTGCTGCCGATAACACGATCACAGGCGAATGGCTTCTCTACACAGATGAAATGGTAACAGCAGACGGCGTAAGCGTAGCATTCTTCTACACTGACAAACCTTTTGCAAATAAATTCACAGGAGCATACAACGAGACAGATAAAGCAGGCGTCATCACTAAGATCGAGGGAGACAGAACACTCGCAGAGATAAACGGCAAGCCTGCACTTGAGCAGTATCGTGAATGGACAGGCGCAAGCGCTGAAGATGTGGCAGGAGGCAATCTCCTTTCATATGCTATATGTCATCCGCTCGCAGTAAAAGACAGACTCGGCGATCTGGCAGCTATCAGACATCCGATGAACGGCAACGATGACGGCTCGATGGCTATCGGCAACAATCTGGCAACAGGTACTGCCGTAGTGCTTATGGAAGCAACTGTAGATGAACTGATCGAATCCGTAGGCAAGACGCTGGAAGAGCTGAAGGCAAAGATCGACGGTCCTATCGTAGCGCTCCACCTGGTACACTGCGGTGGCAGAAGAGCCGGTATCGACGCAAGGATCAATGAAGTTTACGATCAGGTAAAGGCCCATGTCGGCGACATCCCGTTCATCATGGAATTCACCTTCGGCGAATACGGATACGAGGACGACGGCAACAACACATGCGGAGGACTGATGTTATCCTTCACAGCATTCGGTAAATAGATCTGATGTCGGCCCCGTGCCGGCAGATATATGAAACCCTTTATCAAGGATAACCTGATGTCGGCCTACGACCGACAAATCAATGAAAGGAGTCAATTGCTATGAAAATGATAATAAATGGTAAAAAAGTGGACAGTGTAAGCGGCGCTACTTTCGATGTCATCGCACCTGCTACCGGCGAAGTGATCGAAAGCGTTCCTAAAGCAACCGCCGAAGACGTTGAAAATGCTATCACAGCTGCAGTCGCAGGACAGAAGGAATGGGAAAAGGTCCCTATCTCGCAGAGAGCTGAAGTCCTTTACAGATTCCTCGACATCGTAGATGCAAATAAAGAATCACTGGCTCAGACACTCTGCGCAGAAAACGGCAAACCTATCAATGAAGCCCGCGCAGAGATCGGTAACATCAAAATCGGTTTCTCAGGCTTCATCGAACACGCTAAACACTTTTACGGCTCGATCATCCCGCCGGGAACTGAACCCGGTCAGGACAAGCACATGCAGCTCGTAACGAGAGAACCTCTTGGCGTAGTCGCATGCATCATACCGTTCAACTTCCCATGTGACCTTTACGATCAGAAAGTCGCACCGGCACTGATGATGGGTAATGCCGCCATCGTTCTGCCGTCATCCGACAACCCTCTCACACTTATGAGACTGACCGAAATGCTCGTCGAAGCAGGTGTTCCAGATGGCGCTATCCAGTGCCTGACAGCTCCCGGAGCAGTCAAGAGCACTGCAGTTGCCGATCCACGAGTACACCTCGTAACGCTGACAGGAAGCACCGAAGTAGGTATCCAGACAGCAGAGACTGCTGCAAAGAACCTGACTCACACGGCCCTCGAACTCGGCGGAAACGATGCGTTCATCGTGCTTGAAGACGGCGACGTCGACCTCGCTGTAGAGGAAATGATCTGGGGCAGGATGTATAATACAGGACAGGTATGCTGTGCAAGCAAGCGTTTCCTGATCCACAATTCACTCAAGGATGAATTCGCAGAAAAGGCAGTTGCAAGGATCAAGCAGCTGAAATACGGCGATCCTAAGGAAGAGGATACTCAGATCGCATGCCTCATCAGTGAAAAGGCCGCTGTCAAAGTTGAAAAAGAAGTCAACCTTACTGTTGAGCAGGGCGGCAGAATCATCCTCGGCGGCAAGAGAAACGGCGCTTTCTATGATCCGACCGTTATCGTGGATGTTCCTAAGACAGCCGATGTTGCCAAGGATATGGAAATATTCGGACCTGTAGTTCCTATCATCGGATTCGATACTGATGAAGAGGCTATCGAGATCGCAAACAACTCCAAGTTCGGACTGTCGAGCTGCGTATTCTCAGCTGACCAGAAGCGTGCATTCAAAGTTGCAAAAGCTATGGAATCCGGCGGAGTCGTTATCAACGGCGCAAGCTTCTTCAGATCATTCGAAATGCCGTTCGGCGGCTGGAAACAGAGCGGCATAGGAACAGAGGGCGTTATGTCCACATTCAATGAAATGACCAGAGTTAAAAACATTACTCTCAAAAATATCGTAGATTAGTCCTGTGAGACTGATATGCGACTTTCTTCTCATGAAGCCCGGTGCTTTTCAAAGCTCCGGGCTTCTTTCTTTTTTGCAGTTCTCTCTTTTTTGCAGAGCGCTCCGGCATAAAAAGCGGGATATCATATGACGATCACTGTCAAACGATATCCCGTTTTTATCATACATATCATTTATATTCTGCATCATCATGGACCTGCAGTTTCCGATGCTTTTCGCGCAGCTATCAGCCAGTATACCCCATGTCCCTGGACAGCTGCCCGGCTTTTTCCATAAGATACTCCGCGATTTCCGGCATTCGCTCATCTGTAAGCACATGCTTTTCACCGCTGACGCTCACCGCGGCCACGATCTCGCCCCTATAGTCGTAAACAGGCACACCTATGCACCTGTGCCCTTTTTCATATTCCTCATCATCGATAGCCCATCCCTGCGATCTGACTTTATTGAGTTCTCTGTGGAGCGCATCCATATTATCTATAGTCTTTTCGGTGAATTTCATAAAGCTGCAGTCTGCCATTATCTCTTCAAGCTGTGCTTTCGAATAGCCCGAAAGTATGCATTTTCCGAGAGATGAACAATATGCAGGCACGCCGGCGCCTATCTGGCGATAAAGCTTCTCCGGTGTCGCTTTGTGCATTTTTTCTATGTAAATGACTTTGTCGCCTTCAAGCATGCCGAGATATGCAGACATTCCCAGGTGTGCGCTGATCTCAGCTATATACGGTCTCGCCTCGGTCTGCAGCTCAAGATGATTTATATAACAGCTTGCCTCCTCTATGAGCTTGAATCCCAGGCGGTAATTGCCTGAGACCGTTTTTGTAAGATAGCCCCGGCCGACCAGCGTCATGATGATCCTGTGAGCGGTGCTCTTGTGCAGCCCCGTCTCCTCTGCGATAGCCGTCAGATGTTTGCCGTCCTGTTCTTCTGCGACAGATTCTATTATATCCAGTGCACGTTCTATCGACTGCACTCCCTTTTCATCAGTCATCCTCATTGCCTCCTGTGACAACAGTATACCATCATCAGCTTGCCGCCGCATCTTTTTTCTAAATTATTTGTGGTTTGTAAAAATCAGAATCTCTTAATAATAGAATTCCGGTGCACCTTTATACTCCTGGATCGTATTGCCGCCGTCCACGATAAACTCCTGTCCCGTGATATACGATGCCTTGTCAGAACACAGGAAAACTATCATATTGGCGACTTCCTCCGCTGTGCCGCTTCGCTTCATCGGCGTATTGAATCCGCCCTGATACTCGCCTTCCGTCTGGGATGCAGTCTGTATCCATCCCGGGAGCACATTATTTATCGTCACATTGTACGCTCCGGCCTCGATCGCGATCGCCTTACTCATGCCGATGATCGCAGCTTTTGCAGCCGAATACGATGCCTCGCCCGGATTGCTCACTACCGGACCCGTGACCGATGAAGTGTTGACGATCCTGCCGTAACCCGACTTTTTCATAGGCCCCAGGACTTCCTTAGTCACATTGAACGGGATGTCGAGATTCCTCGCTATATCGTGATCCCAGCTTTCATACGACATTTCTTCAAAAGTATCGAACTCATCCTCAGAAACTCCGGTCTGCACCATTCCCGCATTGTTCACCAGCACGTCGATACGGCCGTATTCATCCATGATGTCTTTTGTGAGACGCTGCACTGCCTCTCTGTCCATCAGATCTGCGATCATGCCCTTCGCATCAGCACCGCCGGCTCTGAGCTCTTCAGCACGCTTCAGTATCCTGTCCGTCGTCGAAACGATGATCACCTTTCCTCCCAGATCACCGAGTATCCTCGCCGTCTGAAAGCCTATGCCGTTTTCACTGCCTGCACCTGTCACCAGGCAGACTCTGTCAGTAAAATCCAGAAACTGTTTCATCATATCCTCCTGCGCGATCCACGCTGTTTATCAGTTTTTCCCCTCTGCTCTATTTTTATATAAGCCCCCTGCACTGCTCTTCAAGCCAACCGGAAACGTCCTCGTCCAGCAGCGGCGAAAGCGTTTCATATACTTTTCTGTGATAGTCGTCCACGAACTTTATCTCGGGTTCTGTGAGCATCGACACGTCTATCGCGTCTCTCTCGTACGGGCAGAATGTTATCATCTCGAAAGCGTATTTTCCGTCTTTTTTTATGCAAAGGATCTCGTTTTCGGTCCTTATGCCGTACCTGCCTTCGAGGTAGACTCCCGGCTCGTCGCTCGTTATCATTCCCGGGACTATGTGACAAGCGGCGGCTCTCGGACTTATCGTATTCGGACCTTCATGCACGCTCAGCATATGTCCGACTCCGTGCCCTGTACCGTGATTGAAATCAAGTCCAAGCTCTCTGAGCGGCTTTCTCGCTATGATATCGAGATCTGCTCCTGTAGTGTTTTCATCGAAAACCGCCATCGCAAGAGCCACATGTGCTTTCAGTACCGCTGTGTATACTTTTTTACGGTCGCCGCTCACAGGTCCAAGCGCAACGGTCCTCGTTATATCGGTCGTGCCGTCATCGTACTGACCTCCTGAATCTATCAGCACGAAGCCTTCCGGCTTCAGCACTGCACTGCTGCTTTCCGTAGCCGAATAATGTATTATCGCGCCGTGTTCTTCATATCCCGCGATCGTGTCAAAGCTCAGATCATACGCTCCGCGCCTTCGCCTGCAGCTTTCCAGATGGTCGGCCAGCGAGATCTCCGTCACCTGTCCTGTGCTCACGCTGTTTTTGAGCCAGTACAGGAACTCCGCCATCGCAGCGCCGTCCCTTATGTGCGCATCCTCAGTCGCTTTTATCTCCGTGCCGTTTTTTACTGCCTTGAGTTTTTCCGCAGGGCTTTTGCAAAACATGCGGGTCACGGAATCCTGCAGGCTTTCGGCAAGTGCATATGATACCGAATCTTTGTCCAGCATTATCCTGCAGTCCGCAAGCCGCTTCAGATCTTCGAAGACCTCTGCATAACGCCTGACTGCAGTCTTTGCAGACCCGTCTACCGAAGATGCGCTGCGCTTTATATAAGAATCATCCATCACATAAAGGATGTCTTCTTTCTTCGAAATCAGTGCGAACGCGTAAAACACCGGCGTATGCTCAACATCGCGTCCTCTCAGATTGTAGATCCACGCAATGTCTTCCAGCCTGCTGACGAGCAGCCAGTCGGTTTCGTTCATCTCAGCTCTCAGCCGCTCCAGCTTCGAAGCTGTCGTCTCTCCCGTGACTTTGAGCGGTATCTCATATATCTGCGACGGTACGATCCCTGGACGTTCTTTCCATATATCTCCGACAAGATCCAGATCGTAAATCATCGATACATGATGGCAGCATACATCTTCTATCTGCTTTCCCATCTCATGGCTCACGATCCTTCCGTCAAAGCCTATCGTCTTAAGCGATGTCCTCGATTCTATGTATTCCATTATATCCGGCACGCCGTCGACTCCCATTTTCATCAGAGTTATCCCGCTGCCGTCGAGCTGCTGCTGTGCCTGCAGGAAATATCTGCCGTCCGTCCACAGTCCGGCAAAATCCTGTTCCACTACCAGCGTCCCGGCCGATCCCGTGAAACCAGAGACATATTCTCTGCACTTGAAATAGTCATTCACATATTCCGATCCGTGATAATCGGTCGTCGGTATTATATAGAGGTCGACCCCGGCCTCACGCATCCTTTTTCTGAGCGCTTCAAGCTCGCAACGCATCCAACCACGCTCCTTTCATTAGTGTGTCGATCAAAGATCGACATGGTGATTTCCCTGTAAAGGGCTTCATTTATTCGTCAGCTCTAGAACCCGAGCTCCTCGTCGATCAGTATCACTTCCGCCTCCATGTTCATCATCGGCTCCCACATCACGACAAGTCCCCTGCATATGCGGTCAGGACTTTTGCAGTCATAGCACTTGTCCGCATTGATGGCGCAAGGCGTTTTCCTGCCGAGCTTCCTGGCATTCTTCGGCGACGCGATATTCCTCGCACGCCAGAGCGCATCATCGTATGTCTCAGCCAGCTTGTTCTTTCCTACTATATAATACACCTTTTCGTGTCCGTAAAGCGTCGAAGCGACACGGTTACCCGCGCCGTCTATATTGATGATCTCGCCCGTCTCCGCAAGACCGTTCACCGAAGTCAGATACACCTGTGCCGATGCTGCATCCGCTCTCGTTTCAGGCCCCGTCTCCCAGTGCCAGTACACCGTACTGCCTTCCGAAAGCCGATCATAGAGCCCCAGCTCCTTTATCGTCATCGAGCCTCCGATACCGACGCTCTTTCCTTTGAGCTCTGCTGCAAGATAGTCCGCAGCCTCTTTGCCTGATCCGAAAGAACAGACCTTGTATCCTCTGTCTCTTAAATTTTTCTCTACTGTGCTGAAATCTGTCATGATTTATCTCTCCTTTGCAGCCGCCGCTCATGAAACCGCGATCTCATGCTCCGGCGCCATATCTTTTTTTCTCACATACATATAATATACCAGACATGCCAGCAGTGTAAAGGCTGCAGCGAATGCCGTAGAAAGGCCTATGTTGAAAAGCCTCGGCGTTTCCTGAACAGTCGCATACCAGGCACACGGGATCTTTACGAGAAAGATCGCACACAGCCCCTGCGCCATCACGAATGTCGTACGACCGCAGCCATTGAAATACCCCGTCATACAATACGCAGCGGAAAGCAGCAGACATTCGAACGACGTTGCTTTCAGGAATTCCGCAGAAGCTGCGATGACCGCCTGCGATCCCGCGCTTTCCGCATCGCTGATGAACAGCGACGACAAGGCATCCCCGTGGAAAAACGATATGTAAAACATGATGCATCCAAGCACCAGCGCGCTGGCCATGCCGCTCCACATAGCGCGTCTCGCACGTCTGAACTTTTCCGCGCCTATATTCTGAGCGACGAATGCTGAAACCGACTGCATGTACGCCATCGGAATAAGAAATATGAAGATCACCAGTTTTTCAGCGATGCCGACGCCCGCGGACGGAGTCACTCCCAGCGTGTTCACCAGCCCGATTATGATCAGATACGACACTTCACTGCACGTATCTGAAAGCGCTATCGGTGCCCCCAGTCTGATGACCGCCGCCGTCGTTTTTCTCCGCAGTCGCAGATGATGTTTCCTTAATGCAAAGGGCAGACCTTTGAGCTTTATCAGTATGAAGGACATGCATATGCTTACTGCCTGCGCCGCGACCGTAGCCACAGCCGCGCCTGCCGCTCCCATTCCGAATCCGTACACGAGTATGATATCACCGGCTATATTCACAATGCACGCGATCGTCACGAATATCAGCGGTGACCGCGAATCTCCCATTCCTCTGAAGACAGCGCTCAGCAGGTTGTATGCCACGATGCAGAGGCTCCCTCCACCGCATATGCGTATATAGTCTGTCGTCTGTGAAAACGCTTCTCCCGGTGCCTTCATCAGCGATGCTATCCCCGGCGCTGCCGCAACCATCACGATGCTCAGCACGATCGCCAGCACAGCGAATACGATTATGCTGTTTCCGACAGTTTCGGCTGCACCATCGTCATCGCCGCTTCCTATCCTCTGCCCGAGGAGTACCGTCGTTCCCATCGACAGTCCTGTGACTGCTCCGATTATTATCTGCATAGTCTGGCTTCCGGTCGAAACGGCAGAGATGTCCGCTGCCGTCGCAAACCTGCCTACCGCCCACAGATCCACTGCGCCGTAAAGAGCCTGCAGCACCATTGCAGCAAGCACCGGAGCAGCGAACCTCATCAGCGAAAACGTGACTGATCCTTCCAGGAAACTGTTCGATTCTTCCTTCATGCGAAAATCATTCTCCCTTCAGCTCTTCGAAATTTATCTCCGATATCATGTCCAGCATATCGCAGAACATGCGGATCTCTTCAACGGAATATTTCTCAGTTATCCGCCTGACCGCCTCATTATCCTGATACCTGTATATCTTGTACTGCGGTACCGCCTCCTCATTTACAGTCAGATAATTTTTTCTGCGGTCATCAGGGTCAGGAGTCTTCGTCACAAGCCCCTGCTTTATCAGCTCATTGACCTTGAGCGTAACCCCTGGCCTTGAGATGTTGAGCAGATCTGCTATACGCGAAACCGTGCATTCTCCCTTCATAGTAAATATCAGTTCAAGATACAGCAGACTGTTGTACGTGATATGTTCATCGACGAACTTTTCATTCATCAGTCTGAGATTGCACAGAGCTGTGCTGTAGTAAAACGAGTCGAGTGCTTTTTTAAGATTCATCGTCACCTCCGGGATCATTAACATAATTAAGTTACAATAATTATTATAGCCTAATTATATTCAGAATCATTCAGCTGTCAATAATATTATCCGAAATTATCCTTTACAAAACCTGCCGGGTCCGCTATAATCTACTAAACCGATAGGATAAGTAGATTATAGCGAAAGAGGTACTGAAATGACAGCACATACATCTGATAATATACAGCAGTGGTTCAGTGAAAACGCTCAGCAGGCACATGACCATGATACTTCGGAATCCGGCCGCAGCCATAGCCACGATCACCACCACAGCGGACATCACCACCATCACCACCACGACAAGGATGATTTCCACGATTACATGCAGGCAGTCGCCGACTACAAAAAAACATTTTCCAATAAGGAAAAAGTGATCGAGCAGACGCCTGATCCGGCCGTGCGCGAGCTCCTGCTGCACATGCAGGAGCTCGGTGTCGAAACCGTATTTGACAGATTCGACCTGCAGCAGCCCCAGTGTACGTTCGGTATCGCCGGTATCTGCTGCAAAAACTGTTATATGGGTCCGTGCAAGATCACTAAAAAATGTCGGCGCGGCGTCTGCGGTGCCGACGCCGATGTGATCGTTGCCAGAAACATGCTTCGCGCCGTAGCCGCAGGAGCTGCTGCCCACGGCGCAAGAGGCCGCGAAAGCATGCTCGCGCTGAAAAAAGCCGCAGACGGACAGCTCGATCTGCCGATAGAAGGCGAAGCAAAGATCAGGGCAGTCTGTCAGAGTTACGGTATCGATACTGACGGAAAAACACTAAATGACCTTGCCGGCGAAGTTGCCGACATACTCCTCGAAGACCTCTCGAGGACCGTTCCTGCTCCACATCGCACACTGCAGGCATTTGCGCCTCCTGAGCGAAAGGAAGTCTGGAAAGCGCTGGACATCCTGCCTGTAAGCGTCTATCACGAAGTTTTCGAAAGCCTGCACAGGACCAGCACCGGCACCGACGGGGACTGGCGCAGCATCATGAAGCAGTTCCTGAGAACAGGCGTCGCCTTTGCATGGACCAGCTGTCTCGGCAGCTCCATCGCGATGGACTGCCTGTACGGGCTCCCGGAAAGGCGTAAGACATATATGAACACCGGCGCATTGAAAAAGGGCTGGGTCAACATAGCAGTCCACGGACACTCGCCGCTTCTTGTCAGCGAGATCGTACGCGTCGGCAATTCGGACGAATACCAGGAAAAAGCCAGAGCTGCCGGGGCAGAAGGCATACAGTTCTACGGGATCTGCTGTTCCGGACTTTCAGCGATGTACCGCTACGGTGGAGTGATCCCGCTCTCGAATGCTGTCGGGGCAGAGCTGATACTCGGCACTGGAGCACTCGATCTCTGGGTCGCTGACGTACAGGACGTCTTTCCTTCTATCATGGAAGTCGCAAAGTGCTTCAGGACTGTCGTCGTGACTACCAGCGATTCAGCAAGGCTTCCCGATGCCGAACATTATGCGCTGGATCACGATCATTCCAACATAGACCAGATCCATGACATCGCAGTCAGGATCGTGGAGCGCGGTATCGAAAGCTTCACCGAACGCCGCGATGTGCCGGTCTTCATACCTCAGTATGAGATCGAGACCGAGGTCGGCTTTTCCGCCGAGTTCGCAGCACAGCATTTCGGCATGGACAAGATCGCCGAAGCTCTGAAGGACGGCCGCATACAGGGTATCGTCAATCTCGTCGGGTGCAGCAATCCACGCATCGTTTACGAAAAAGCTGTCGTAGAAGTCGCTGATATCCTGCTGAAAAACAACATACTCATAATGACTAACGGATGTGCGTCATTCCCGCTGATGAAACTCGGATACTGCTCCTCCAAAGCACTGGAACAGACCGGCGAAGGTCTCCGCGGTTTTCTCGGGGATGTGCCTCCTGTATGGCACATGGGCGAATGTCTCGACAATGCGCGTGCATCTGCACTGTTCAGCCAGGTCTCTGCGCAGTCGGGACATGCGATCAAAGATCTGCCGTATGCATTCATCAGTCCTGAATGGTCTAATGAAAAAGGCATATGTGCAGCGCTCGCATTCCGTCTGCTCGGTATGAATTCATATCACAGCGTTTATGCGCCTGTCCAGGGTTCTGCAAAGGTCTCGGAGTTCATGGAGCACGGGACAAAGGATCTCCTGGGCTCGGAAATGATAGTAGATACCGATCACATAGCGCTGGCTGAAAGGATCGTCAGCGACATCAGAAACAAAAGAAAGGAGCTCGGCTGGGATCAGCCGCATGACAGATAATACCGATGAAAACACACAGAAAAGCAAAAGCTGTATGTGCACTGCTTGTACTGGCACTGCTGGTCAGTAGCGCCGTATACTACAAATACGACGATGTTCATGCCGGCCGGACAGACGCTGCATCCGGCGCAGGACAGAAAGCACAGGAAGAAGTCACACTGACTATAGCGTATCTGCCGATCACTCACGCTCTGCCTCTCTTTGAAGCCAAAAAGCTTCTCGAGAAGGAACACAGCAACGTCAAGGTCGAACTTGTGAAATACGGCGGATGGAGCGAACTCATGGATGCACTGAATACAGGACGCGTCGACGGAGCTTCCGTACTCATCGAGATGGCGATGAAGTCCCGCGAACAGGGGATCCCGCTCAAACTCGCGATGCTGGGGCACAGAGACGGCAATGTCGTTATAACGTCTGATGAAATACAGACTGCAGATCAGCTTGCCGGCAGGACATTTGCCATACCAAGCCCTCAGTCATCTCACAACATACTGCTGCAGACACTGCTCCAGCAGAACGGCATGGATGCAAACGATATAAACATCGTCGAAATGGCACCTGCCGAAATGCCGGCTGCTCTGCAGAGCGGTCAGATCGACGGCTACTGTGTTGCCGAGCCTTTCGGCGCAAAAGCTGTCGACGCCGGTATCGGCCATGTCTTCGCTACATCTGATGAACTCTGGCCAGACTCGATCTGCTGCGGCATAGTCCTTAATGAAGATGCAGTAAGCAGCAAGCAGGATGCGGTCCGCGAGTTCGAAAGCATTTACAGAAAAGCCGGTGAAAAGCTCACTGAAGATGAATGCAAAACGATAGCCAAGGAGTACCTCGGCCAGAATGCGAATATCACCGAACTTTCGCTGGAGTGGATAACATTCGACGATCTCGACGTGACAGAATCAGCATACAAGACGCTGACAGACAAGATCATGGAATTCGGTCTCAGTACGGCACCGCCTGATTACAGCAGCTTTGTCGAACAACAGAAATGAGTTACAGGAGTTTAAAATGAAAAAAGCAAAATACTACATAATATCATTCGCCGCTCTGCTGATCCTGTGGGAGCTGCTGGCCGTATCCGGCGCATTCCCTGAAAGCCTTTTCCCGTCTCCGGTCCAGGTGGCAGAAGCTCTCGCTGCACGCATTTCATCAGGAGCACTGCTTCTCGATATAGGCGCCAGCATGTACAGATTCTTCATAGGATACATACTGGCCGTCGTGAGCGCTGTGATCCTGGGTCTGCTGCTGGGATGGTTCCGCCGCGCATGGAATTACGTTAACCCGATAGTCCAGTTCCTGCGCCCTATCTCCCCGGTAGCATGGCTCCCGTTCATCGTCCTCTGGGTAGGCATCGGTGATGTTCCCGCAGTCGTGATAATCTTCATCGCTGCATTCTTCCCCGTGCTGCTCACTACGGTGACCGCAGTCGGCAGCATCGATCCCGTATATCTCAAGATATCGGACAACTTCGGCCTGAGCAGATCACAGACTCTTTTCAGGATCGTCTTTCCTGCCGTGTTCCCGCAGATAGCGAATGCACTGCATATCGCGGTGGGTACAGCATGGATCTTCCTGGTCGTAGGTGAAATGGCCGGATCACAGTCAGGTCTCGGCTATCTCATCGTCGATGCGAGGAACAACCTGCAGACTGACGTCCTCATGGCAGCTATCATCGTGATCGGGATACTCGGCATCGTACTCGACCTCCTGATACGATACACACAGAACAACGTTGAACGGATCTGGGGATTCCGCACTTCAGAAGGGAGTGACAGCTAATGGCATTTATCGAAATAAACGACGTAAGCAAACAATACATACAGAACGACCGCGCATTCAAGGCTCTCGACCATGTATCTCTCGAGATCGAAAAAGGCGAATTCATCTGCCTGCTCGGACCGAGCGGCTGCGGCAAGACCACGCTGCTCAATGCGATAGCGGGCTTTGAAAAAACTGACAGCGGCAGCATCACCATAGACGGCAGTGCCGTGACAAAACCTTCTCCAAAATATGTTACTATATTCCAGCACTATGGTCTGCTGCCGTGGCAGAGTGTCGAACGCAATGTGATGCTCGGCCTTCTCGCTCAGGGCAAACCGAAGGAAGAAGCACGCGTGATAGCCGACAGATATCTCGACCTTGTAGGTCTTGCAAAGTTCAGAGATGCAAAGCCTGCACAGCTTTCGGGAGGCCAGCAGCAGCGCGTGTCGATAGCTCGCGCACTGGCAGTTTCCCCCGAAGTCCTGTTCATGGACGAGCCTTTTGCAGCGCTGGATGCCATAAACCGCCTCAAGATGCAGGATGATATCCATCGCATCGCCGAGGACCAGAACATCACTACGGTCTTCGTCACGCACGATATCGAGGAAGCAGTCACGCTGGCAGACCGCATCGTCATCATGGCACCTGACCCCGGCAGGATCAAGAGCATCATCAGAGTGCCTCTCGGCCGCGGTGACCGCGACCGTACTTCAGATGATTTCCTGGTTGTCCGTGACAAGGTCTTCGAGATATTCGAAATGAAGCCTCCTGAAAAAATCGAATACTTCATATAACATAAACGCTGCTGATGTCCCTGATCTTTCATGCCACCGCCACGTGATTCCTCGACATCAGCAGTTTGCATTCCGACATATCGTACTCGTACACGTTGTCTGACAGAAACTCCTCTTCCGGCACATACGGACCTCGATTGACGTCTCTGACAGTCTGCTCCAGCGCCCACAGATCTGCCGCATAGTCTTTCGGCATCACGATCAGCTCGTGTATGGAAGACGGCAGTATGTAGTAATCGCCGCCCATGTATTTGCCGACACTCTGTCTTACTTCATCCGATATTATCGCGGTGGCTCCGTATATATGCTTTTTCGTTGTAAGGATGAACACCGGCCCCTTTGCATCCTCCATAGCCTCCATGCTTTTCAGTACGAAATTCGCCGGCAGTCTCATATTCCTCATCGCAGCCTCATGCAGTTCTTCCCTGTTTATCCCCCAGATCTCCAGCATCTCGTCTCTTATCTGCGTCGCATAATATCCGCTGTCGCCATCACCGACCCTGACCTGATACGATATCGCGAATTCGCCCATTCGTCTGTACGGCGTGCCTGCCAGTCTGCGGCTGTTTGCATTGCTGTTGACGAGCTTGCATTCCACAAGCGGTTCGACGCGCTCCCAGTCATTCATGAAATCAGTCATCTCATTTACAGAAGGCATGTAAAGCGTCTCTACCGTCGACTCAAAAAAGAGCTTCACATCGGTAATGAGTTCGTCTAAACCCGTGTCATCCTCGTAAAGCGCATAAAGATCGTCCAGATAAAGACACGGCGCCATCGAATCGCTCTCTGTCCGCAGCATCAGTCCCTCTCTCACCGTATCATTGTTCTTCACCGCACTGTTCAGCTCCACATGCATAGGAGCCGAATCTGCCTGAAATCTCTTGTTAAGCTGTGATACCATGACATTTCTGAATCCCTCGTATGATAATGTATTACTCATAATTACCTCCTTTTGTACCGGTGCCTGCGGCTTTGCAGACTTATTGCCTTATTCGTTCGCATGACTGCAGACCGTATCCTTGCCTGCCCTGCAAAGCCGCGCAGCGTGCCTGTTTTATCCGCTTCGTTTTGATGTAAATTTATGGTAATGCATCGTTTCCTATTTGTCAACCATTTTTTTCTTAAATTGTAATTTTATTCAAAATCCTGACGGCCCACTGATGAGTTGCTAATCTATCCATCTTCTTTGCACAAGAAAAACGGCTACGTTTCTGTAACCGTTTCATTTTTCTTTTTCTATTTTGTCTGATACCCGCTGCTATTCCTGCTCCGACAGCTCGAAGTCGAACTTCATCGCCAGCGCCTCGAACAGCTCGTGCATCACGCGCATCGCTATATCCCTGATATCCAGTTTGCTCATGTATTCAAAGACTTCCTGCTGCTCGCTTTCCGGCACCTTGAATATACTCAGGTTTATGGAAAGGAACCTCTCGATCTTTCGCTCAAGCGTAAAGTACATGTCGCACGGATGTGCCATGAAGCCTCTCATTATTGCAGATGTGCCTATCTCCAGTTCGTAAAAATCGCTCTGACCGCAATCCGGCATATAAGGACCGAACAGCTTGTGAAGCTCTTTTGTCATCTTCTCCTGGATCATTGCAACCGTATCAGGCTGCGTGTAGACCTGCACGTAAATATCTCTTATGTTTTCATTGATTTCTGCCAGCGCCAGCTGTATCGCAGTCTCTACCGCATACAGCATCACAGGCTTTGCATTGCTCCCGATCACCTGATCGGCGATGTCGAACTGATTGTCAAACATGAAGTCGATCAGTTCATTCAGAACGCCACCCTTTGACTTGTACAGATGATAAAAAGTGCCTGCGCTTACATCTGCTTCCTTGAATATCTGTTTCGGAGACGTATTGCTGTAACCCTGTTCGATAAAAAGACGTACACAAGTCGAGAGTATCCGTTTCTGAGTTTCCGTTCTGTTATATCTTGTTCGTATTTTACACAACCCCTTTTCAGCAAAATTAATCAGCGTTATCAGTATATCAGCTAAATCCGCTAAATTCAAGGGTTTTTACGCAGGTGAGACGATAGACTTGTAGGGCCGACTTGTAGGGTACAATACATGTTTGACAAACCTACACTTATCCGTATTTAGCATTTAGCTGTTTACGAAAACGCTCAAGCCTGCTGACGGATCGGCAGCAAATGCTGCAGGTACAAAAAATGATCCCTGCGTCAAACGCAGGGTTTTTCTATGCAAAAACAGCGGCTGCCCAGCGCATGCTCTGCCTGAGAGCCGCTCTATATATTTTTCACGTGTGACCTGTTGTCTATATGCTAAATCACATACCCGCAGACGGCAAACATCACTGCTGAGATGCCTCCGCCGATCAATCCGTAAGGAAGCTGTGTGAGCGCATGTTCGATATTGTCTATCTTCACCATTCTGGAGACAAATACCGTCATATCTGTATAGAAACATACGTGTGAACCAAATGCGGCGCCATTTATGACAGCTGCCATCGTCAATACCGGATCAGCACCGATGGAAAATGCCAGCGGCATACCTATGGTCGCAAATACAGCCGTTATACCCCAGTTGCTTCCTGTAGTGAAGGTCAGTATACAACAGATTATAAATGCGAAGCACGGAAACAGCTCTGGAATCGCAAACGGTTCGGCTATACTGATTATATAATCCGGCATTCCCAGACCTATAACAGAGTCCCTCATAAGATATGCGCAAAACAATATGATCGCTAGCGGATACATCGAAGCGACTCCTGAAGCTATGGAATCAAGCATATCGTTCCATTTTGTAAGCCTGCTTGCCAGACTCACGGCTATAAGCACACCATCAGCAATGATAAGTCCATAAAGAAGATCACTGAAGAGAAATACCGAAACACTGAGTATCACCACGCTTCCGATGAAGCAGCATATTTTGAAAACATAACCTCTCTTTTCCGCCGTACCTGTTCCGAATTCTTCATCAAAAGCGCATATGCTGTCTGCCGCAGTATTCAGGCTCTCGCTTCGCTCGCCATAAAGTTTTCCGGAAACCGCCGCTTCGGCATATGCCTTCTTCATTGCTCCCAGCTTCGGAATCCAGCCCATCGTATAGCAGAAAAGCATGATTATGCCTATCCATGCATAAAACAGAAACGGTATAGTATGCAGGTAGATCTCAAACGGAGTTCCAAGATACGACAGCTCTTTGTACTCGCCAAACACTCCTTGATAAAATGCCGCCCACGATGTTATAGGGATGAGAGATGCAAATGCCACTCCTAATAGGTCCACCATATATGCAAATGATGCCCTGGGTATTTTATACTTGTCGTAAAGCGGCGTCAGCTGTCCCAGAACTGTCGTTCGCAGCGCATCATCGATAAAAAGCACTAATGCAAATATCCATGTCCACAGGTACAGACTTCTGCCTGATCTTACTTTCCCTGCGATAAACCTGAGCATAGCATCTGCCACTCCGGTCACATTCAGGATTCCTGCGAACACACCGATGAATACAAATATAAACAGCAGCCATACAGTATCCGCAGACATGCCTACGCCATAAAGACCATCCATTATGGTATTGAGAAAATCGCCCTTTCCCGTAATGATAAATGCTGTCAGAGCACCTATGACCAGCGCTGACGTTGTTTTTTTAGTTACTATAGCGACTACCAGTAATATAACTACCGGCAGCAGAGTAATTATTCCATTCATTACTTCACCTCCCAGTATGAATACTCACCTAATCACTGTACGGACTCCTCACAGACAACGACAACTTCATTCTCTGCCATTTTTCTTATTTCGCACTCTGTATATCCGGCTTCTTTCATTACCTTATATGTATCTTCTCCAAGCCTCGGTGAGGATTTTCTTATAGTTCCTTCTGTTTCGCTGAATTTTACCGGAATCCCGAAAGTCCTGAAATTTCCTACATTGGCATCCTCTACATCTATGACCATATCTCTTGCCAGAAGCTGCGGGTGTTCCATCGCATCGAGCGGTGTATATATCTTTGTTGCAGGTACATTGAATCTTACAAAGCTTTTCAGCAGTTCATCCTGCCTTTTTTCTGCCATTATCCCGCTGATCAGAGCTGTAAAAGATTCGACATTGCGACATCTAAGATCATTTGTCATAAACTCAGGATTTTTTATAAGTTCCGGCTTTCCAAGCGCTAAACAGAAACCAGGCCACATGCTCTCATCTGTTATCGTTACAGCTATGAACCCGTCGGCGCAATAATACGTATCATAGGGAACCAGTTCTGCGGGTCTGGCGTTTCCTGTCCTGCTTGTCTCTTTACCCGTAAGAGAATAAGTCAGCACGGCACTGTCCAATGTTGAAAACATCACATCGAGCATAGCAAGATCTATCCTGCATCCTTTGCCTGTACGTCTCTTCTCATAGCACGCAAGCACAATGGCAAGGCACATAGTAAGACCCGTATAGCTGTCCGCCACAGATGCTCCTGATCTGAGCGGCGGGTATTCCGGGAATCCGGTCATTTCCATATATCCACACATACTTTCTATGACATTGTCATACGCTGTATTTTTACAAAGCGGTCCATTCTGCCCGAATCCCGTGCTGGAGGCAAAAATTATTTCAGGATTCTCTTTCAAAGCAACTTCATATCCGACGCCAAGTTTATCCATCGTACCGAATTTGAAGTTTTCCAACACCACATCTGCCTGACGATAAAGCCGCTTTATCAGCTCTTTGCCTTCCATGGTATTCAGATCGACTGCAATACCCTCCTTGTTCCTGTTGTATGTAGCGAAATACCCGCTTCCTCCGCTCTCGGAAAAAGGCGTCCAGAACCTGGACTGGTCTCCGCCATCCGCACGTTCAACTTTGATCACCCTCGCTCCCATATCCGCCAGATTCATAGTACAATACGGTCCATTATATGCCTGAGTAAAATCCAGTATTGTTATTCCATCAAGAGGTCCCATTTTTTCCTCCTTTACATCTCCCTGCGTCTGATGACACCATGTTCTATCAGTCTGTCTATTTCTTCTTCCCCGCAGCCTATACCTGTCAGTATGCTCATCGTATCTTCGCCCAGCAGCGGCGCCGATCCCCGCAGCGAATCTTCCATGCAAGATATCTTTATAGGTATGCCCGGCATTTTGACTGCGCCTAACGCCTTGTCCTCAAGTTCAACGATCATGTTTCGGCAGTTCAGCTGTTCGCTCTCAAACGCTTCCGATACCTTGATCACCGGACCGCTTGGGATATTGAGCGGTCTGAGCTTTGCCTCTATTTCATCCCTTGTCATCGAAGCAAGCTTCACCTGAATGATATCTCGCAGGGATGAAAGGTAATTTTTTCCTCGGGATTCATTGGTAGCAAATCTTTCATCCGCAAGCAGCTCCGGCATGTCCATCGCCTCGCAGAATTTCTCCCATTGTGCATTGGTGGAAACAGCGGTCGATACGTAGCCGTCTTTCACACTGAACGTATCATATGGTGCTATCGCTCTTGATTTGTTGCCTTCTCTAATGTAGATCTCCCCGGTAAACATTTCATCTACGAGTATGTCCTCAAGCGCTGTATACATACAGTCTGCAGAGGCGACGTCTATCTGCTGCCCCTTGCCGCTTTTCTCTGCGGCCATTAAAGCGGCCACTATACCTGTAGCGAAAAAGAGTCCTCCAAACTGGTTTGCCATCCTGGAACCATGCGCTGTAGGCGGCGTGCCTTCATGACCTGTCACATCCATAAGTCCGCAAATAGCCTGTGCCGCAAGATCGCTTCCTGCCGTATAACTCATAGGCCCCGTCTTTCCAAATGCAGTATGCGATGCATAGATAATCTTAGGATTTACGGCCGAAGCCTTTTGGTAGCTCAATCCGCATCTTTCCAGCTCTCCTGCCGGGAAAGAATCACATACCACGTCTGCGGTTTCTATAAGTTTCATGATGATCTGCTGCCCTTCGCATGATTTCCTGTCGATGCATACACTCTTCTTCCCTCTGTTCATATATGCATGATATGCGCTCCCGTTTTTGTTCTTGGGAAAAATATCCCGCATCATATCGCCTCTTTCAGGTTCTTCTATTTTTATCACTTCCGCCCCGAAATCCGCCAGTAGCATAGTGCCATAGCTTCCCAGATGCCCTTGGGTAAAATCTATTATTTTCACACCCTCTAATATTCCGGTCATACCGCCCTCCTTTTCTGATCAAAACTTTATGTCCAATGTTTCGCTGTGAGCTGTTATTCTGCAATCACGAAAGTAACATCTCCTTTGACAGTAAGAACCGGTTCGTCAAACACCTCCGAGCGGTCAGTTTTCTGATTGTACTCAGAAGTTTTGTACATCTCATATCCATACAGTCTGGATCTATTGCCCTGCTTTATCAGCCAGCATACGATCTCTACCGCATCCAGCATATGCACCGGTTTAAGTATATTGCCTTCTGTCCTGACAAATAATCCGCCGTCCCCTCCATCGCGTATGTTACTCAGTTCTGTACAACAGTCTATACATTTTTCCATAAGCTTGCATCCCGAAATCATCTCTCCCGGATAGTGCATGTCCTCGCCGTGGATAGACATTCTGAATTTAAGTTCTGTAACATCCTTGCCCTTTTTTACTTCATTTAATAAATCTCTTTTTTCAGCTTCTATTCTTGCCATTATTTCCCTCCTGTTTCTTTGCGGATCTTTAACGATCCGCAGACTTTAACTTCTTGTCACATAAATATTGCAAGTATCATGCCAAACATAAACGGACATTTTTTGAGGATTTTGAGACGATAAAAATGCGTATGTGTTGACAAATGTCAACACATACGCAAGTTCTCATCCCTCTTAAGTATGTATTTCCGATATTGCAGCTATTATTTTCAGTCTATTCACAAATTTCTGTGCGATTGTTTACAAATATAAACTTTTTCCCAATCGTCAACTCTCAGCCTCACCTGTAACTGTCGATCATATGCCGAATTTCCTGCGCTTCTTTGACATAGTGGACTTGTCGATTTTCAGGGCTCTGGCAGCTTCGGATGCATTCCTGTTTTTTTTCAGTGCTTTAATTATGAGCTGCTTCTCGTACTCTTTCATCATTTCATCCAGTGATAATCCGGGGTCTTCACCGGATGTATCCATTGCTATGAAGCTTTCGACACCACTCAGGCACATTTTGACCTGAAAAGCTGTTATTTCATCTCCGGAATTACTGACTACGAGACGCTCAACTACATTTCTCAGCTCCCTGACATTTCCCGGCCACGAATAATGCTCCATAGCATGGATCGCCTCTTCGTCTATCGTCTTGTTCAAATCATACTCTTCGTTGAACTGCCTCAAAAAACGGAATACCAGCTGAGCGATATCTTCCCTCCTGTTCCTGAGCGGCGGCACTTCAAGCACAACTACAAAAAGTCTGTAATAAAGATCCTCTCTAAATGTTCCTTTTTTTATCTCCTCTCCTAGATCTCTGTTCGTGGCAGCTATTATCCTGACATTTACGGGAATATCACATTCTCCACCTATCCTTCTGATCTCTTTTTCCTGAAGGACTCTCAGAAGTTTGGACTGCATCGCCAAAGGAAGCTCTCCTATCTCATCAAGAAAAAGAGTTCCTCCGTCAGCCTGCTCAAAGATCCCTTTTTTCCCGTTTTTTCCTGCGCCTGTAAACGCCCCCTCTTCATATCCGAAAAGTTCAGACTCTATCAGAGTCTCCGGGATAGCTGCACAGTTGATTTTTATAAAAGCCTTATCGGCTCTCTTGCTGCTGTTCTGTATTAGATCCGCAATGACTTCTTTGCCGGCTCCAGACTCTCCTGTTATCATGACTGTTGCGTCTATCGCTCCGATATTTACGGCTTTCTCCCGCAGCTGTATGGTACTTATACTGCACGCCACCATTTCTGCGGAATTGTCTCCCCGGAAATGCTTTAGTTCGTTTTTGAGCCTGCTTGCAAATATCTTCTGTTCTTCCAGCGCTTTTTCCATGGCAGATACATCTGCTATATTCTTTTCTATACAGATGACCAAATCTATTTCACCCTCATAAAACAGCGGTATGCTGACAGCAAGCAGACTGCCGCCTTCCCCCATTTCTTCTATGACACTCTCTTCCTCGCGACTTTTTATAGCTTTGAGAGCAGCCGATTCGTTTATATATCATATATCAATAAGTTCGGTCATGTGCTTGCCTACGACCTCATCTCTGCCTAATCCCCCCCGATTTACGGATTGCTCATTAACGATCACGACAATCCCTCTGCCGTCTGTTATCCATACCCCTATCTTCATGCAATCTATTATTTCCAAAAAAGTATCGTAATTTTCCCTGATGAAACTGCTATATCTCATATGCCGTCTCCCTTTCATTAAAGATACTTATTCATTATCATGCCACAAACGACCTCTTTTTTCAAGACATAGCGATCTTCCGTCTTTGTTATCGCAGGTGAGACGATAGTCTCAACTACATAAAATATTGTTTATTTACACATATCTTTCCTGTAAATACGATAAAATGTCTCTGCACACCGTCTTTTTCCCGGTTTTTATAAAAAAATGATCGCCTTCCATCAATTCGATGGTAACATTTCCCGTCGTGTATCTTTCCCATGTTCCGTACCTGTCAGGCTCCACTATCAGGTCATCCAGACCGCCATACACGCTGATATCACAGCTCACCTGCATTGCCGGATCCGGCACGAAGCTGCTGACGAGTCCGAAATCCGCTCTGGCTATCGGCAGGAATATCTCGCGGAATTCCCGAAGCCGCATCATCCTGGAGTCAAGCGCGCCGAATGATATCAGCTCCTCACAGAATTCGTCATCAGTGAGATCTTCTGCTCTGATCTTTTTCATTTTATCCGATGCGCATATGTCGGGAGACGAAGATGTCAAGAACAGCTTTTCCACATGTATACCGTACTGCGTCTCGAGACAGTATGCAGTCAGATATGCCAGTATACCGCCCATGCTGTGTCCTGTGAACACCATTGGCTTGTCGTCAAATCCGCTGAGCTCTGCTGCAAATTCCTGCGCTGCGTCTTCCAGCGAAGAAGTGAAGCGTTCCTCCATCCTGACGCCGCGTCCCGGAAGTTCCACCGGATAGACTCCTGTCGTATCCGG
>CABIWW010000013.1:0-72957 GCA_902362435.1 Eubacteriaceae bacterium | reverse complement strand
CGAAATTGCACATACCCACTGCACCGATACCTACATATTATCAAGGCGGCGCTCCAGCTCTGCGACTGTGATATCACTTTCCGCCGCAGCTGCCTCTATCACAGTCCTGAAATCAGATCTTATCACATCGATCTCGGCCTGTTCGAACATATTTTTCCTGTATCTGATGCTGATCGTCTTGCCCGGTTCCAGCGCCACCATGATATCTGCCGGAACGACTGCATCCGAATACCTGAAGTCCTCGAACACGCTGCCTGCCTGCGCTTTGCAGCTCGCGCCCGCATCACATCCGCAGCCATCTGCAACATTTTCCACATCAGCCGATGCGCTGTTGCCCCCGCTGATATCGTTTATCATGATATTGTACGGCATCAGCGAATAGTCCATGCCTTTGCCTGCCTTCTCCGCATACACGTTGAACGGCAGCGACGAATGCGCGAGACTTTCCTTTATATTCTGTCCGGTCTGGTAAACCAGCTCGGCAAATTTCATACTGCTGTCGGTATGCGTGCACTCCATCGAGCTCACCGCGAAGCAGCCTATCGTATTTTCGAATGCAGCCAGGTTCCTTCCCGCATATCCGAGTCCGACCGCAGTGTGGCGATCCTCGAAGTAGTATTTCATCAGCACGTTCACCGCTGCTGCGATACCGTCATAGATCGTGGACGAGCTTTCGGCACACATGCGCTCAAGCTGCTGCATCACTTTGCGGTCGATGCCGGTATCCACCGATGCGCCCCGGTAGTCACCCCATTCGCCTGAAGCTTCCGTGAATCTGTGCGGAGTCAGCCTGTCGAGCTCTTTTTTCCAGAATTCGAAATCATCGCTGAACGAACCTGCCGCAAGGCTTTCCTCCTGCCATACCGTATAATCATTGTACAGCATCCTGCCTTCACGCGCCACCGCTTCATCCGTTCCGGACATTTCCGGCGCATCCGGCACATCAGCCGCATCAGCTGCAGCGCCTTTGCCCGGCACTCCCGACTCTCCCGGCATTCCAGCCGCGCTGCCGCTTTCCGTATAATAGCCCTCGAGCTCGTCGAGCAGCAGCTTCACCGAATGCGCGTCGGAAATTATGTGATGTATGCCGAACGCGACTACAGCCTTTCCGTCGGCAGTCTCCGCCGAGCGGAATGAGAACAGCGGGAAGCTGTCGAAGCTGTACGCCTCTTTTCTCACCGTTTCCTCGAGCTCTGCCCTGACATCATCAATACCCGCATCCGTTTTCACATGCTGTACCTCGTACTCAAACGGTTCTTCATATCTCAGATACGGCTCGTAGTTTTCCTCGAAGATCCTCGTCCTGAGCTCCGGATTGCTGCTTATCAGCCTGTTCACCGCAGTTTCCATGCGCCTGTGATCGAAGCTGCCGCTGTCGATCGTGAAGCTTCCCGCCAGCATGAATATCTCCGACGAATGCTGCATCTGCGCAGCCTTTGCCTGGAACCACATGCCCTTCTGGATCAGTGAAAGATCCATCCTGTCGCTGATCTCATTGTGTCTCGCCTCGACGATGACTTCCGCACCCTCGCCTATATGCTCCGCGAGCTTTTCCACGGTCGGGAACCTGAATATATCGGTGAGCTGCACGTTCGGATCGACTTTCTCGGTGATCTCGTGGAGCAGCTTTATCGCCTTGAGCGAATCTCCGCCGGCTCTGAAGAAATTGTCGCCGGCTGTGATATCCGAACGGTTCAGGTTGTCTCTGTATATCTCCATCAGCGCCGATTCGATGCGGTTCAGCGGTCTGTCAGATGTCGCCTTTTCTGCCATCAGCGCCTCGGTGTCGATCTGCGAAGCCAGCTTTTTCCTGTCGATCTTGCCGTTCGATGTCACCGGCATCTCGCTCACCCGCGTGTAAACTGCAGGCAGCATGTATTCAGGCAGCTGCTTTTCCAGCTCTTCTCTGAGCGCTTTCTCGTCAAAGCCCTCGCCTGCCGCGTAGAACAGCGCGATCATGCCGGCCTCCTCGGAATACACCGCGACAGCCGAGCTCACCTTATCGACGCGCAGACAGCATGTCTCTATCTCGCCGAGTTCGATACGCTTGCCGTTTATCTTGATCTGATCGTCGTTCCTGCCGAGGATATCTATCTCACCGTTCGGAAGGTATTTGCCGAGATCGCCCGTATTGTACATCAGATTTCCCGTGTACGGGTTCGTTATGAACACCTGCTTCGTCTTTTCCTCTTCCTTCAGGTATCCACGACTGACATTGATGCCCTCCGTGTACATCAGTCCCTGCACGTCGCACGGGCAAAGCTGCAGATCGTCGTTCATCACAAAGTATTTCACGTTATCCACGCCTCTGCCCTGCGGGATCCTGTCTCGCTTCTGGTCTTCCTCCTGATATTTGTGGTATATCGACCAGATCGTCGCCTCGGTAGGTCCGCCTACATTGTATATCTCTATCTCCGGATTCAGTTTCCTGAGTCTCGTTGGTATGCTCTTTTTCAGCTTTTCGCCGCCCATCAGTATCACTCTGAGCGATGTTATGTCGGCATCGCCGGAATAGTCCGCCGCCGTCAGCATCATTTCAGTGATAGCCGGCACTGAGTTCCAGAGCGTCACCTTGTGATCTCTGGTTATTTTGAGCCAGTTGTCCGGATCCTTCGTCTTGTCCTTGTCAGGCAGCACGACAGCAGCGCCCTCCGCCAGTATGCCGAATATATCGTATATCGACATATCGTGGCACAGGTTCGTGAGCGATATCATCCTGTCAGTCTCTGTCAGATGCAGCAGTTTCCTGGTGAAAGCCATACAGTTTATCAGTCCCGCCTGATGGAGCATAACGCCTTTCGGCATACCCGTCGAGCCTGATGTGTAAATGATCCCGTAAAGGTCGTCCAGGCTGTATTCAGGTCTCACGAATCCATTTTTGCCCGGCACTTCACCCGGCGTCATTTCGCCGGTATCCACTACGATACACGTATCCTTTATCTCAGGATATGTCGCAAGCATCTGGTGGTCAGTCAGTATCGCAGCCGCCTCAGTCTGCTCGAAGCAGTACGCGATCCTCGACGACGTGTTCTGTGTATCGAGAGGCACGTATGCCGCTCCGCAGAGCACCGTTCCTATCACGGATGCGACCTGATCGAAGCACTTGTCCATCAGGATCACCGCTCTGCCGCCCTGTCTGAGGCCGAACTCCTGCAGCTTCGCCGCGATCTCGTACGATCTGCCGAGCAGCTCGTTATAAGTGTATTCTCTGCCGCACGATATCACTGCGACATTTTCCCCGTGTGCAGCAAAGCTGTCGAGCAGCATCTCCGCCAGCGGTCTGTACTCCACTTCCGTCACAGGTCCTGCAGCCGAATCCAGATCGACAGGGAAAGCGCTGACAGGCTCGATCGCCGTGTTATCCCACGCGTCATCGTGGAGCGCCAGCCTGCGTATCTCGGATACGAGCGTGTCTATCATGGCGTTCACAGTGTGATCCTCGAAAAGATCAGCCACATAGTCCCAGCTGAACTGGATCCTGCCGCCGCTTTTCAGCACGATGGCGTCTATCCACACCTGACTCGTATGAGTCTGGAAAAATACCTTTTTCACGTATTCGTAGCTGTGCTCCGGCACGTCCACAAGGCTCGTGAACACCACAGGTGTAGCGTTGCCCAGCGTCCCTCTCTGCTTCGACATCTCGCGGATCACATCCATGCCGCTGAACAGGCTGTTGCCGATCAACTGCTCCATGTGTTCCTGGTTCCTGTGCGCCTCCTGCCCGAATCCGAGCGTGCGGTCGTACTTCATGTCGAATATGATGAAGTCCGTGCAGATGCCGAATGTGTCCTCAAAATCCGCCTGTTCGAAGAATCTCTTTATCATCGGGATGTTTATCACGAATCGGTTCTGTCTGCTCCATCTCGCGAGCACCCTGCCGAACACCGTCATCATAGCGTTCGACGTCGTGATACCGTGCACTTTGCACTTCTTCTCGAAAGCGTTCCACTCGTCCATCCCCATGTATCTGTCGAGGTTCTTTATGGACGGATCGCAGATGTCGTCTGCCGCCTTTTTCAGCGGAAGCTCCGGCACTCCCGGAAGCTCCGGCAGCCTTTCCATCCAGAAATCCCTGGCCTTTTCATAAGCCTCGCCCGTCTTGAGACTGTTCACGAAGTTGACGTAGTCTCTGAACAGGTACTTCTCCTCCGCAAGCTGCTGCGTTTCGTCTTTCCACAGCGCGTCGAAATCGCGGAGCAGTATGTCCTGGCTCCAGCCGTCTGCCACGAAGCCGTCGAGGTACAGTCCGACTCTGGCGCTGTCGTCTCCGGTCAGCACCACCGTGACTCTCGCCAGCGGGCTGTCCGTGTAATCTATATCTATGCTGTTTATCACTTTTCTCGCAGCCACGATCGTGCGCTGCTTTCCTTCTTCGTCGAGCTGTGAAGCGTCTGCGAACGTTATCATGTCTTCCGTTATGATCTGCTGCGGCACGATCCTCTGTGTTCCCTCGTCGGAAACTCTGAGTCTGAGCGCATCGTGGGCTTCTGTGATCCTGTTGAGGACTCTCACGAATTTCGCCTTGTCGAAGTCCTTGATGTCTACTTCTATGTAAAGGTGCGTAGGCGTCGTACCGAGGTGCATGTTGTCCATACGTCCGAAGTAATATGCCTGCTGCATGCCTGTGAGCGGGAAGTCGTCGAATCTGTGCTCTCTGTCGCTTGCAAAGCTGCACGTCTCCGCCGGCTCCACTTCTGCTCTTATCATCGCGAGCAGGTCGCCGAAGCTGTTCTTCTTCTGGAAGTCTATGAACGAGATGTTCACTCCGAATTCTTCTTTTATCTTCTTCAGCATCACAAGGCTCATTATCGAGTGGCCGCCGAGCTCGTTGAATGTCTCGTCAGCTCCGAAATCAGGATCCACGTCGAGCACTTCCGCCCAGATGCTCCTGACTTTGCTTTCGATGCTGCCCGCAGCATTTCCACCGTTTCCTGCACCGCCGGCACCTCCTGCTTCTCTGCCGTTTCCTGCCGCCTGTGCAGCCGGTCCCGCTTCTGCTCTTATCATCGCAAGCAGATCACCGAAGCTGTTCTTCTTCTGGAAGTCTATGAACGAGATGTTCACTCCGAATTCTTCTTTTATCTTCTTTAGCATCACAAGGCTCATTATCGAATGACCGCCGAGCCCGTTGAACGTCTCGTCAGTTCCGAAATCGGGATCCACATCAAGCACTTCCGCCCAGATGCTCCTGACTTTGCTTTCGATGCTGCCCGCAGTGCTTCCGCTGTTCCCACCGTTTCCGGCGCCAGCGGCACCGCCCGCTTCGCCGCCTGCGGCTCCTGCCGTGACGTTCTCACCAGCCCCTGCACCTGCCGGCGCGCTGCTTCTTTCCTTGTCGAGCATGACCTCCAGCGCTCTCCTGTCGATCTTATGGTTCGCAGTCACCGGTATCTCGCTGACACACAGCCACTTGCCCGGCACCATGTACTCAGGCAGGAACTCCAGGCTGTACGATCTCAGGCGTTCTCTGCCTATCTCTCCGCCGTCCGCCGGTACGTAAAAGCATGCGATGTATCCGCCGGTCTCCCTCTTGTGGTAAAGCACCGCGCAGTCCGCGATCTCCGGCATTTCCATCAGATGATGCCTTATCTCGTCAAGCTCTATCCTGAAGCCTCTGTGCTTGATCTGAAAATCCTTTCTTCCCGAGCACAGGATATAACCTTCCTCTGTCCACATGCCGACGTCTCCCGTCTTGTACATGATCTTGTCCGGATCGAGCACTGACGGAACGAACGCCTTCGCCTGCTGCTCCGGCTCGTTGAGATATCCCTTCGCCAGATGCACGCCCGTCACGCAGATCTCGCCTTCCTCGCCGATGTCCGCGATCGTGCCGTCTTCCCTGAGGATCAGCACCTTCGTGTTGTATATCGGCCTTCCGATCGGTATGTCGTCGTACTCGCCGTCGAGCTTTATGATCGTCGAATACACGGACGCCTCGCTCGGGCCGTACGCATTGAATATCTGATATGATTTCTTTCTGTATTTGAGCATCTTCTCCCCGCCTGCGATCAGCGTGTGCAGCACGGGGTTCTCAAGATCGATGAAATGATGATACAGCGTAGTCGGCAGCTCCTGTATGGTTATGCCGTTTTCGATCATGTATCCGTTCAACGTAAAGATGTCCGCCTTCATCTCGTCCGGGATGAAATGTATCTTCGCGCCTGCCATCATGAACGGGAACATATCTATGATCGAAGCATCGAAGCTGCAGTTGTGCACGGCGCACGTGCTGTCATCCGGAGTTATGTCAAAGTACAGTCTGCAGCACCAGCACAGATTTCGCAGTCCCAGATCGGGTGAAAGTACGCCTTTCGGCTTTCCGTTCGAGCCGGACGTGTGTATGATGTAGGCGATGCTGTCATCAGTTCTTCCTGACGGTGTAAAGCCGCAGTCTGCCTTTTCCAGCTCGCTCATCGTCCGTATGAGCACCTTGTCTGCCGGCACACCGCACTTCGATGCGATCAGCTCCGCGTCAGCTCTGTTCTCCTCATCGGTGAGTATGAAGCCCGGCTTTACATTGGATACGATCTCCATGTTTCTCTTCACCGGAGTGTTCATACCCAGCGGCACGTAAGTCCTGCCCGCCTTTATTATTCCTGTCACGTATGCCAGACGCTCCGCCCTGTTTCCGACCAGGACGCACACGTTCTGGTCCTCTGCGGCTCTCACGATATCGCTCACCGCGTTGGACGCAGCCTCGAGCTGCGCATATGTGAACACTCCGCTCTGATCCTTCGCCGCCACGCACTCTGCGTTTTCCGTGAAACGCTCATGCAGCAGCACATCGAGACTGCCCTTGTACCCGATCTCAATATCCGTATCGTTCCACTCGATCAACTTTTCGTTCATAACCAACCCTTTCTATGTCAAAGGGATATATGCTCTCTGATATATCCGATAACTTCATCTATATTGTCTTCTATGAAAAAATGCCCGCCTTCGAACTCTCTGAAGCAGGCTCCCGACTCGGTGCAGTTTTCCCACGAATGCATGCTTTCTATCGTCTCCATGGGATCCTCCGTGCCGCACAGCGCCGCGATCGCAGCGCCCGTCCTGATGCCGTCGTATTCGTAGTTCTCGCTCAGCGTGAAATCCGCCCTGAGCATCTTGAAAAATATCTCCATGAACTCGGGATACTGCAGTATCTCGCTGTTTTCATCTATCGCTCCGTAGTCCCTGACGCGTGCGAAAAACGCATCGTCGTCCAGATCCTCCGATCTGACTATGACTCTGTCGGCCTCGATGTCCGTCGAAGCGATGAATACAGTCTGCGCGTGCCGCCCTCTCCGCTCCAGCTCCTTGGACAGCTCGAATGCCAGCGTGCCGCCCAGACTGTGCCCGAACAGCGAGAACCTGCCGTCTTTCAGATATGGCTCGACCGCATCGGCTATCTCTCTCACGGCTTTCGGAAAATCAGTCATCAGATCCTCGCAGATGCGTTCCTCCCTGCCCGGCAGCTGCACGGGCAAGATCTCGAGATCCTCTCCCGCACTTTTCTGCCATCTGGAAAACGCACTCGCGCTGCCTCCGGCGTGAGGTATGCACACGAGCTTGTATCCGTCCTCCGTGATGCCGCGGCAGCAGCTGATATATGGTGTGCTGATCTCCATCGCGCTACCTCCATGCTCTGATGCTGAAACGCTCACAGCATTCGTTCTCTGCCGGAGACGCCACTGTCCTGTATCCGCGCTCCTCAGCCATGCCGCACACGTCTTTGATGAAGACTGCTTCTTCAGGGCACTTTTCTCCAAAGAGCCTTTCCTTCAGCTCTCCGTGCAGCCTGCTCGTGAATCCTGTTATCTCGAGGCAGTCGGCATCGCTGTTCTCCTCGAGCAGCTTCGCGAAATCTGCAAGATCACCGCTGCTCATCTCAAGCTTCCTGTACTCAGGTGCTTCGTATTCGTCCAGGAATATCATCACGCCGTATCTGTAAAGGTTCATCTCCGTTTCGGCTTTTCCCTTTTTCATCATGAATTCGATGTGCTTTATCCTCGGATTCGCTGCAGCCAGATCTTCAAAGAACTTTTTCGGGATGTAAAACTCGAAGTCTTTCTTCTCTCTCGTCTTTATCTTTTCCCCGAGGTCGTCCACCGGTCCGCCCCACAGCTCTATCGTCCTGTAGAACATCTCCTGCAGCGCTGCTGACTTGATGTCTCCGAGGTATACCTTTCCGCCGTGTCTCACTCTGCTTATCAGCCTGTTCACATAATCCGCGAACATCTCCGCAGGTCCCATGTACTGAGTCGCGGAGTTTATGAAGCCGATGTCGAAATCATCGTATTCTATGGAATCTACGTCCTTCGCCTCCATCACCCCGAATCTGCTCATCGCCTTCTGCTTTTCCGAAAGATGGTTTTCTATGAATTTTATGCCCTCGGCAGAAAGATCGACTCCGTAATAGAAGTCCGCGTCCTCTGACAGCGGGAAATATATCATTCCCGTGCCGCACGCCACTTCCAGTATCCTGCCGTGATCGAACAGTCTGACGTTGTCCGCCGTCTCGTCTCTCCACTCGGACATCTGTTCTGTAGTATATGCGCTGCCGTCAAAAGAGCTGTTCCATCCGATGTGGTTCAGCTCGAAGCCCTCGTCGTCAGACAGCGCGTAAAGCTGATCGTACAGCGTCACTAATATTTCTGAATCCATGTTTATCTCCTTCCTGCCGGCCTGTCGTCTCGCCGGTCGGTCGATATATCTGTTTATAAAATACCTTCAGTCTGATCTATAAAGTCCGCTATCTCAGCAGGCGTACCCATGCGGAACATATCGAAGATCTTCAGATGCAGTCCGTATCTGCTGTTGAGCGCGAGCATCATGTCGTATATCTTCAGCCCTCCGCTCTCGTAAAAGTCCTCGAAGCACCCGCAGCTGCTGTTCTGCGTGATGTCGATCCACATATCGTTTATTTCTGACGCACGCTCGCTGACTTCTTTCGTTATGTAAAGCGCACAGTCGCGTCCGCTGCCTGCTTCGATGCGGAATCCCAGCTTTTCCGTGCCGCTGTACTCTGCGATATCTCTGATCGCCGCTTCATCCGCACCGGTCCCGCTGATGATGATGTCGCCCGAATTGTATTCTCTCTGCTCGAACCGCACGCTGCAGCCCGTCGCTTCCAGCTCATCCATGGCTTTCGCCGCGGCTGACACGAAATCTATCGTGTTCTTCTGGCGCATGCGCTCCGTATCCATCACGATGTCCGCATCCTCCATGAGAGCACGCATACCGTCACCTGCAGCTTTTGCGCCATCATACATGAGAACGAGCCTGCCGCCGTACGCCGAAAGGCTGACGTCCGCATCCGGATACTGCCCGGACAGCATCTCTCGCAGCTCGTCCAGATCGTATACCCTGCCGCCCTTTTTCATTAAATAAGTCCGGCTCTCACTGATGACGAGGCTGTTTTCGCTATTTATGTATCCGGTCTTTCCGGTCTCATACCACGCACCGTTTTCATCGACGATCACTCTGCCGTAAAAGCCTGCCGGTACCGGTCTGCCGAAGCTGTCGACGAGACATATATCGGCTCCGTCCGTATGCAGCCTGCCGCTTTCTGCGATATCCGTCTCCGCAGGTCTCAGACCTTCCGGGATCTCTCCGCTCACGTGTCCGACGCTGCGGCCCGAAAGCGTGAGTTCGCCGATCTTCATATCGCTGCCGCTCACCGCTCTTTCCAGCGCTTCCGCGTAAATGTCCGCGATATTTCTGATCGTTTCCGGCGCGAAGATCTTGGAATTGTACGATATGTACACGTTGAGACCGCTGCCTGTATCGTCGGCTCTCACGATCAGATCCATCAGGATCCTGCCGATGTCTCTGATGTTGTAGTCCTCTATGGAAAGCTTCACGCCGCCGACCTCATGCGCCATGCCGCCGTGCATGCTGCTGCTGTGGAACGCGAACATCACCTGATAGAGCGGGAACACGTTCTGCAGGTATTCGTACGGATATCTGCTCTGGATATCCATCGGTATGAACACTCCGTGCCCGAGATCCTCCTGCATCTGCTGCGCGTTTTCCACGATGTACCCGTCTATGCTGATTTCGTCTCTGCGATGGTAGACGAGCGGGAGGAATGCCGCAAAATCACCGACCAGGCCGCTGATCTTCTCGTCGCTCCTGTTGAACGAGGTCATAGCCATGACCATGTCTTTCCTGGATGACATTCCCGTCATCACGATGGAAAACACCGATGAAAGCACGTTGTACATATTGCATTTCAACTGCTTTGCCTTGTCGCTGATCTTCCTGTATCCTTCCTCGCCGATGGTGAATCCGTATGTTCCCTCCACATCTTCCCTGTCGCACGATCTGCTGTAGTCCGTCGGCATATCCAGGAATTTGTCTGTGCCGCGAAGCTTTTCGCACCAGTATTCTATGTCCTGTCTCCTGCGCTCCTGCATCTCCGGACGGTTCATGTCGCATGCGAAGCTGCCGTACTGGTACTCGCTCTTCTGCGCCGTGCCGTTCAGTATCCTGACGATGTCCTTGCACACTACGCCTATCGAGAATCCGTCCGCGATGATGTGGTGCATGAATATCAGCAGGCTGAAGCTCTGCTCTGAGTTTTTCATGATGCCGAACCGCACTCCGGTATCTCCTCTGACAAAATCGAATCCATAGTGGAAAAAGCTGTCGATGGTGCTTTCGTCCACGTCCTGTATGTACGGTCCGGATTCTCTGTCGAAGTACTGGAAATCCTCGCCGTTTATTTTCACGAATCTGTATCTGAACACGTCATGCATGTAAAGCAGCTGATCTATGATCTCTTCGACGCGCTCTCTCGTGATGCCGTCCATCTTGACGATGAACTTGAGGTTGAGCTCGCCTACAGCCGGCTTGCCTGCCGCGAGCCGCATCAGAAATGTCTTCTGATCGGGCATCAGCGGGTAGACTCCGTACTTCTCGCCGTCCGCCTTTATCCTGGCGAGCAGTGTCTCGCGCTGCTTCTCGTCGAGACGTGATATTTTTTCTATTATGTTCATCAGACCTTCCTTCTGTCTTTTCTTATCTTTCGTTTCTTTGCCGCGGTGCCGGCTGTACTGCCGGTCGTTCCGCCCGGCATGCCTGCTGTGCATGCTGAAGCTCCCTGCTTCGATGCGGCTCCTTCGCCGCGAGCTCCCGCGCCTGTGCCGATGCCGGCTGACGCGGCTCCGCCTGTTGCAGACTTATCTTCGCTGTTCTTTCGCATAAAGTCTGCCAGCTCTCTGACCGTCGAATACGTCATGATGTCCACAGGCCTCAGCTCCGCAGACAGCTGCTCCTTTATATCTGCCACCAGCCTGAATACCGTGAGCGACGTGCCTCCCAGATCGAAGATATTGTCATCGACCGAGATGTCCGGCACTCCCAGTGCATTTTCCCAGAGAGCCTTCAGCGTTGCTTCATAGTCTCCAGCTCCGGCCGCCTTCGCGTCCGGCACTATCCTGATGACAGTGTCCCTGCTCAGCTGCGGCACGACTCTGTCGACGCACGCCTTGGCCTTCTCCGCAGACGCTGCATCCTTTACAGTGATCTCCGGAACTTCCGCGAACTCGTCATCGGACATGTATGCGAACGACGGTGCCCCCGGATCTATCCCCGCAAGGCAGATGTCCGTATCGCTGTTTATCACGCTGTCGATGATGTCGATCCCCTCCTCAGGCGTGAAGCCCTGTAGGAACCCGTTCCTGTCAGTGTTGAAACTGCTTATGAAATCCTTCATCTCGTCTCTGCTCTTCTTCAGGTTCATCCCTGTACCGTTCCAGCCGCTGAAACCTATGTAGCGCAGCTTTCCTGACGTATCCCGCATGCACATGTTCCTGACGAGCAGGTTCGACGCCGCATACGCAGCCATGTTCACCATGCCGAAATCAGCTGCGACCGATCCCGACACGTACATCACACAGTCTCGCTCGGCTCTTATCTGCTCGAGGTTCTGTGCGCCTCTCAGCTTGACTTCGGAGCTTTCTATGTAAAGCTCGGTGTCGCCGTTCTGCGCCGCATACTTCACAGTATGCTCCTCGTCCTTCGGCACGGCTCTCGCCGCCAGGTCAAAGATCGCGGACACGCGTCCGCTGAGTTCCTGTTCTCCCGACGAGACAGCAGCTGCAGTGCTTTGCATATCAGTGATGTCGCACTGCCTGTAGCACAGCCTTCCGGCAGCCATCGCCGCCGTGATCGTCTCCGGCAGCCCGTGTGATCCGGTCCTGCCGATCTCACTGGCACCGGTGCCGTTCAGAGTGCCGTCACTGTGCTGCCCGCCGATACCGGCTCTGCCCGGGCCGTCCAAAGCCCTCCTGCCGAGCACCAGTATCCCTGCTTCCCTGTATCTTTCGAGCAGATATTCTGTCAGATGACAGCCTATGCCGCCGAAGCCGCCTGCGATCAGGATCACTGATCCCTTTCCCGCTAGCTCCGAAAACCTGTCGTCGCATTCCGCATTTATCGTCCTGTACGTCCTTATATATCGTATGCCGTTTTCGTAATACACCTCGTCGTACGCGTCTGCCGCCAGCGCCTCCTGCTCCAGCAGGCTTTTCGATCGATCGTCCATGTCGTCCATGAATACTGCTCTGAGCTGCAGCACGCCGTTTTCCAACGCCAGACTCTTCAGCACCGCCGGGAACGCATCGCCGATCAGATCGATTCCGCTTCTTCTGCGTCGGAGCGGGAAGATCACCTTCTTCACCTGGCCGTCCGGGTCGGTATCCGCATATTTTTTAAGCGCATCCAGGATCATGCTGTACGCATCCGCGAAGCTTTCCGCAGTCACATCGTAAAGCGCTGTGTCGATCTCCGCCGGATCATCCTCCTGCATCGTCACAGCTTTTGGCGACAGCTGCAGCTCCACTGCGAATTTCACGTTCCTGTCCTCGAGAGCATTGAGCAGAGACGTGAATGCCCCCTCCTCATATGCCTTTCTGAGACCGCTCTTCTGTTTCTTGCAGATGTCGGATCTCGGGAAATCCTCATCGCTGACCGGGATTATGTGATCGGCCGTTATCCCGCCCTTGATCTGGATCTCGCTCTTGATTTTCCTGATGAGCGTTTTCAGCGAAAGCCTCATGTTCTCGCGCAGCAGTTCCTCGTCCTGCGGCGTGAAGAACAGGATCACGCTCTCTCTGCCGTTTTCCATCACGGATATCACCGCCGTATTGCCTGCTCTGACGCCGTCCGCGTCATCGGCTATGGCCTCTATGTCCTGGATGTTGTAGTTGAGTCCGTTTATTATTATCAGCTCTTTTTCGCGTCCGGTGATCACGGCCCGGTTTCCGTCGATGTACGCCAGATCTCCCGTGATCAGGAACCCGTCTTCCGTGAAGGAGCGCGCATTCACCTGCGGATCGCCGTAGTACGAGGTGATGATCTGATCTCCTCGCACCTGCAGCTGTCCGGTCTGCCCTTTTTTCAGGACATTGCCGTCGCTGTCCGCGATACGCATCATCGTGCCCGGCATCGGCTCTCCGACAGGTACATATCTGTCATCGTCAGACGTCGTCTCCAGACTGAAGCTGTTGTGATACGTTATCGACGATGTAGTTTCCGTCATCCCGAAGGACGGCTTGAGACCGCGCTCAGGGAATCCGTATTTTTTGAGCTTTTTAAGGAAAAGTCTCAGAGATCTGCTGACGTTCATCTCTCCGCCTGCGTAAACATTCGTCGCATGGCTCAGATCCCAGCCGTAGTCGGTGCCGTCATCCATCGCCTCTGCGACCATCGGGTATGCGAAATTCGGAGCCCACGAGGTAGTGCTGACAAACCTGTGCATATAGGCAGGCAGTCTCAGCGGGTCTCTCAGTATAACCGAGGTGTCCGCCTGCACCTGGAACGCATCGAGGTACACGTCTCTGATGTGCGACCAGATCAGTCCCGCCGCGTGGGTGAGGTTCATCCAGTTGAAATCCGACACCTTCTCCGTCAGACCGTACATCTGTATCTCGCCGAGCGTCCTCGCAAAGACGTTGTCCTGTGACAGCCCCACGCCTTTCGGCGCTCCGGTGCTCCCCGACGTGAACAGGTATATGCACGCCTCGTCCGCAGGCAGAGGCTCCGGGATCTCCCGGAGCATTTCATTCTGATACAAAGTCTGCGCATCGATCGCCCTGCTTTCCAGTGAATTCTGCTCTATAAAGTCCGCCACTTCACCTGTATGCTCAGGTCCGGTCAGCATCACGGATCTGCCGAAAGCTCTGCAGATCTGCATCAGCTTCTGACTGCCGACGCTCTCGCTCATATATCCGTCCGGCACGTCGACCGGTACAGCGACCGCACCTCTCAGCATGCACGCCCAGAAGCTTTCGATGAACAGCTTCCTGTCATCGATCTGGAATATCACGATATCGCGCTTTCCGATCCCTTCTTTCGCCATGCCTGCCGCGATGCGTAGCGCATTTTCACACATCTCGCCATATGTCGACTCACGCTCGCGTTCTTCATCTATGTAGATGATCTTCTGTGTGCTGCTTTTGCGCATCATCAGCAGCTCCGAAAGCGTCGCGGCGATGCGCTGCGACCAGTCGATATCCCCGCCGTACACAACTGCATCCTCGTCCGATTCGAGAACGCAGTCCTCTGCAGCGCGCGCTCCCGCGGCTTTCAGAAATCCGCCCGAAGTGTTCCTGAACGAGACCCCGATCTCCGCACCCGTCACTCCCGCCTGCGCGAGCTCACGCTGCAGCTTTGCACAGATATCAGACGAAAACACGAAGCCTTCCGCTCTGTCCGTATCCGCCAGCGACGGCACTCTCACCTGTGTGAGACTGCCGCCATCCTTAAGCTCTGACGGGATCTCTTCAAATGGTATGCTGCGGTCAGAAACGAAATATCTGACGCCGTTTTTTATGAATGAATCTTTGATCACTGTCTTTTCCATGTTTCTTCCAAGTTCCTTATAATCAGGTCCTGCTATATTTCATCCAGGAGATCCTCAAGGCTGAGCATCTCCTCTTTTTCTGACGCTTCCTCTTCGGTCTTCAGCGACTTGAAGTTTTCGAGGGCGTCCGATATCTCTCTTATCGTGGAAAGTCCATACATGTCGCTGAGCTGCACGTCCAGTCCGAGGCTGTTTCTTATCCTCGATGCGATCATCATCGCCATCAGCGAATCCATGCCGAAATCATACAGGTCGTCATCCAGTCCGAGGTCTTCCCCGACCGTCTCCTTTATGATGCCTGCGATCACTCTGTCGTTGTCGCTGCGGTACTCTGCCGCTCTGTCAGTGCCGCCTTCAGACTTTCCTGCCGCTCCGGTGCCTCCCGCACCACCGGCACAGCCCGTGCTGATGCCTGTCACACGGTCGTACTTCGACAAGTCTGTATCTTCATCGTAAAATTCTATCCTTACATTGCTCTTCTTTGCTGCGAGCTCCAGGTAGTTCCTGTTTTTCTCTCTGCTCCTGAGCACATCGCTTCCTGCCTTCGGATCGCTGAGACCCGCCGCATTCGCCGTTCCGCCCTGAGAGTTCTCCACTCCGGCATCATCGCCGCCTGCCGTCTTCATCACGAACAGGTACGCGTTCGACTTGCCATCTTCAGGGATGCTGATGACATCATCGTAGCCGCAGTCGGACAGTATCGCCCGCCAGCCTTCCACCGGCAGCGTGATCCTGTCTCTCTCAGGATCTCCGTAATAGTTCCACCATCCCGGCGCATATCCGAATATCATGTTCAGCATATCGCTGCCTCCACACGTCTGGACGAACGAGAAATATCCACCGTCAGACAGGAGCCACTTTATATTGCCTATCGTCTTCCTTATATCCGTCGTAGCCTGGATCACGTCGTACAGCAGGATCACGTCGAAGTATCTCTCTGTGAAGCCCTGCGCAGCCGGATCCTCGCTTATATCGATCACGCCGTATCTCATCATGTCCGCATGCTCAGGTTTTTCGTTCGCCTGTCTTTCGAGCACGAGAGATCTCTTTATATCTGTGAACCAGTATTCGCAGTCGCAGCCCTCGAGCATCGGCAGTATGCGGTCGGTCATCTCGCCGGAGCCCGCTCCGACCTCGAGTATCCTGACTTTCCTGTCAGCCTTCGCCGCTCTCGCGACAGTCTCCGCCAGCGCATCTATACAGCTGTCAGTGTAGCTGTACGCAGGCATCCTCTTTTCGAAGCTGTCCAGGAAATCGAATCTGCCGTCATGGTAGATCACCGTGCTGCCCTCGCGCTCGCCTCTGAACACTTCGCCGTAAAAATCCGAAGCGTACACAGCCAGCTCCATGTATGCGCAGCAGTCCGGCAGCCTTTCCGCACACTCTGCAAGCACCGTGCGCTTGTCAGGCAGCTCCGCGCCCTTTTCCATAAATCTCAGCAGCCCATGGTCATCCGCCGCATATCCGTTCTCACGCATGAACTTCACGAAGAAATCCACGAACGGAACGTACTTTTCGATCACGCCGCCCATATCCAGCAGCTTCCCGAATGTGTAGACTCCGCCTGCATCGAAGCCGTCAAGGCTTCTGAAGTAATCCATTATGCAGGCCGCCGTGAGCCTGTCGGCCATCTCGTCGTATCCCGGGATATCCTTGAGCAGAGTCACGCCTCTGCCGCTGAAATACTTCTCCCTGTACTCTTCCTTCGTACGCTCGAGATCCTCATAGATCCCCGCCGTGCTGAAGCTGCCGTCGTATTTCTCCGACACATGCTCGAGGAAAACCACATCTCCCGCGTGGTTTTCCACGATATATCTGCTCTTCTCTATATTCTTCTCGTCAAGACCGCCTGCTACCGCGAGCGTACCTGTGTCTGCCGCGCGCTGCGCCTTTTCCGAAAACTCCTTCACATAGCGGCTGCGCTCGAACGGGTACTCCGTGAGCTTGACTCTGTAAGGCTTCTCGTCGTAGAGCAGCTCCCAGTTTATCTGCTTTCCTGCGATCCACATGTTGCCGAGCAGCGAAAGCATGCCGCTGTAGAGATCGTCCGAAGCCGGCGAATCTGAAAATGCGAACGCTGTGTTCCACTTTCCGCCGTTTTTCGTCTTCCTCGTGATCGACGTCAGCATGTCTCCGAGTCCTATCTCGATAAAGATCGAGTCTTTGTCCTCTGCGATCCTCTGCACTGCGGCGTCGTATCTGACAGGCATGGAAAGGTGCGCTTTCCAGTACTCTGCGGTTTTCATCTCATCGCTGCTGCACGGTATGTCCGCGTATCCGGAATACTGATCGATCGCAAAATCGCCGAAGCTGATATCCGATATCGCCTCGCAGAAATCGTCCGCGATCTCGTCCATCAGATAGCAGTGGCCTGCCCTGTCCGCAGCTATGCGGCTGTATTTGAGGTCTGCATCGATGATGACTTTCTCGAATTCGTCTATCTTTTCACGCAGCCCCGACACCATGCATCGCGCCGGCCCGTTGTACGCGCCGATCACCACGCCGTCTGTCAGCATGCCGCTCACCTTTCCCGGGCTTTCCGCGATATTGATCATCGCGCCCTCCGGCAGTGTCTCGACGAGCTCCGATCTGATCCTGAGCATCCTCGAAGCATCTTCCACCGTCAGGATCCCCGAGATCACTGCCGCCGCGTATTCGCCATTGCTGTGACCTGTCACCGCGTTCGGCTTTATGCCGAATCTCGCCAGCGTGTTCGCCTGGGCGCACTCTATCGCGAGTATCAGCTGCAGTCCGTATACGTTGTCCATCTCGTCTGCCGCACGTTCCAGGAAAGCTTCGCGGATCCTGTCCGCTCCGGCTCTCTCGCACGCGTCCATCACGCTGTCCATCTCCGTTCTGAAAACGCTGCTGCTCCTGTAAAGCTTTCTCGCCGCCTCGATATCGAAGCTGCCCGCTCCGGAGAACACGAACACGGTCCTCTTTCCTGCAAATTCCGCAGTGTCGTGCGGTCGCCTCGATGTGACGACTCTCTTCCTGCTCCTGTCCGCTATCGCGAATGCTCTGTGCTGCAGCACGCGCCTGCCGCACTGGAGCGTGTATGCCGCGTCATCGAATCGCACGTCGTTTTCGGTCACATATGCTGCGACATCTTCCGATATCTTTTTCGCAGCTTCCTTCGAAGCTCCGCTGTATATGAACAGGTACGGCTTTGCCTCTTCCTCGCCGCGCTGTATGTCTTCCACGCATTCCCCAAGGACTGCCATCGCGTTCGCGCCGCCCATGCCTACCGCACCGCAGACTGCGATCCTCTGGCTGTCGCTTTTCCATTCCTCCGTCTTCGTGCAGACGGTTATCGCGCAGCCCGGTGTCTTCAGCTCGTCTGCCGGTTCACTGTGGTTTATGGTCGGGACGAAAGTCCTGTTCTCGAGCATAAGCGCGGTCTTGATCACGTTCGCCACGCCTGCCGCCATGTTCGTATGTCCTATATTGGACTTCACCGAACCTATCTTCAGCGGTCTCGAGCCGTAGACATTCTTCAGCATCCTCGCCTCGATCGCATCGCCCAGCTCCGTGGCTGTGCCGTGCGCCTCGTAGTATCCGACTTCGTCTTCGCCGACCTCGGAAACAGCGAGTACGCTCCTCATGCACTCCTCCTGTCCGAAAACGCTCGGTGCTGCAAAGCCCGCCTTGCGGCTGCCGTCATTGTTCACGAACGTGCCCTTTATGACTGCCACTATGTGGTCGTGATCCGCCACCGCATCCTCATATCTCTTCAGTACCACTACCCCTGCCGCCGATCCCGGCACCAGGCCGTCGGCTTTTTTATCGAACGGTCGTATCACTCCTGTTCCCGACTCTGTCGTCAGGTACGAAGGATAGCCTTCCTGTCTCAGCTCAGCCGTCACACCTCCGGAGACCGCCATGTCGCACTCGAAATTGAGCAGCGACTGGCATGCCTGGTGGATAGCATTGAGCGAGGACGCGCACGCGTACTCACTCATCACCGCAGGGCCTCTGAAGTCGAACTTGTATGCGATCTTCTCGGCTCTGGTGGCGATATGCACCTTGTTCAGCTGGTATGCATCGAACCAGTCTTCTCCGCTGTGTATTATGTTGTTCCACACATACGCACCGTTGTCAAAGCTGACGTACAGCCCCGTTCTCCCCCTGAACGCGAGACTGTCGTAGCCCGCGTTTTCCAGTGCGTTGTATGTAAGCTCCATCATGATCCTCTGTTCAGGATCGGAATCTCTCGCTTCCGCCGCCGGTATCCTGAAAAATCCGGCGTCGAAATCGTATATATCCCTCAGCACTCCGAATGCACCTACGAAAGTCCCGGTATCAGCTTCCGGCTTTCTGGTTATGCAGTTCTTTCCGGCTTTGAGGTTTTCCCAGAATTCGCTGACATTCCCCGCCTCCGGGAACCTGCCCGCCATTCCTATTATCGCTATGCTGTATTCGGATTCTGCCATTTACCTCTCCTTCGCTATTCGACCGCCTTGAGCGTCTCTATAGTGTTAAGCTTCTTGATCTTTCTTCTTACTGTCAGGTTCGCTATCAGCGAGTATACCAGTATCATGCAGAACGAGATGATCACATTCAGCAGTACCGGCGGCTTAGGATATGCGCATGTCGTTGTCTGTACCAGATCGAGCACGGAGAACAGCAGTCCTATGCCTGCCGGGATGCCCAGCAGTCCGCCGATCACCGACACGAACATGTTCTCTTTCACGAACACCTTGAATATCCTGCCGTTGCTGTAGCCTGTCGATTTCATCGTCGCCAGCACTCTCTTTCTTTCGATGTAGTTGATGTTCGAAATGCTCGATATCACTGCCAGCGATATCAGGAAGGCAACGATAGAAAGCACGATCGTATCCATTACTATCACCGAAGTGAATTCCACAGCATCAGCCTCGATATCGTCTATCATCCTTGCAGCTGACACCTCTTTCATATCGCCGAACTCTGCTGCAACATCTTTCGCCGAAGTTCCCTTTTCCACGTTCACGTACATGTTGAGCGGGTTCGGATCGATGTCATATGACTCCATGAATGCCTCTGTGCAGTAGATCTCCTGAGTGAGATACTGGTATGAGATATCGTTTATCTCAGCCTCGATGTCTGTGCTCTCATAGTTCGAATCTATCGTCCTGAGCTTTATCTTGTCGCCGGTCTTGTATCCATATTTGTTCGCGATGCTCTGCGATATCACGACGCCGTCATCCTTGAGATCGATGTTTTTGTCATTCTTGTCGAGTATCGAGATATAGTCCTCATAATCACCGTCGAATGATACGAGGCTCGCGTATATGATTTCTTCCGCATCGCCGCTTCCTACATGGACTTCACTCGGGATGCTCGTGTATGCGAGCGCTTTCGTTCCCTCAGGAAGCTCTATGTCTTTTACATCAGTGTAGTCGTACATGCCGCTGTCATTTCTGACCGCATAGTTGAAGTTGACCTCAACATCCGAGATCAGGATATCCTTGTACTGGATCTTCAGCAGCTCGTTGCATGAATCCTTGAGGCCGAATCCAACGACGATCAGCATCATGCTTCCTGTTATCCCGAGTATGCTGAGGAGTGTCCTCTTCTTGTTCGAGAAGATGTTTCTCATCGCCATCTTCGAATCTGTCTTCATAGATGACCAGAGGCCCGGGATCCTCTCCATCAGGATCTTATGATCCGCCTTCGGGCTCTTAGGTCTCATCGCAGATGCAGGACCTTCCTTGAGCGGCTTCCTGCATGAAAGAAGCGTCGCCACTGCAGCGATCGCCGACATCAGCAGTGCAGCCGGTATTATGTTCAGATAATGGAATCCGAAAGTCACCTCGGGAACGTCAAGCTGTCTGAGCAGCGCAGCTACCAGGATCCTCGGCATCACGATGTTTCCGATGACGCCGCCCACCACCGTTCCGAGTATGCTGACAGCGATCGAGTTGAACATGTAGTGTTTCACGATCATGCTCTTCCTGTATCCGAGCGCCTTCATGACTCCTATCTGCGTCCTCTGAGTATTGATGAGGTTGCTTATCGTTATGAAAAGTATCATCGCCGCGATCAGGAAGAAGATCACCGGGCATATGAATCCGAATCTCTTGTTCTGATCAACGTTGGCGCTGAATGATGCATAACCCGTGTTCATCTGTCTGTTTGCCGCGTTTATATAGTTATAGTCTCCAGTCTTGTCTTTTATCTCGTCCGACAGCTTGTAAACGTCTGTATCCTTGTCAGCCGTCACGATCACCTGATTGTAGTCGGGCTGCGCGCCGAACTCGGCCTTTATAGTATCAGTGTAAAAATACCCGATACCGTATGCCTCATGATCAGGGATGTCCGAAAGCGAGTTCGCCAGCTTGAGCATGTGCTCCACGCTTTCCACTGTTCCAACGACTTCCATGTCGATGTCGTAGCCTTCAAGGCTCACTGTCAGCTCGTCGCCGATCGAGATATCGTTAGCGTCCGCGTATTCTCTGTCCACGGTCATCTCGTGGTCGTTCTCAGGCAGTCTGCCCTTGCACACGTACGGCTCTGTTATATTCGAATCCTCGTCATAGCTCGTGAGCGTCAGCTTGGACTGATGTCCGTCATCGTAATCGACGCTGACGTCATACGTATATCTCGCTTCGATCTTGTCGACATCGTCGATGTCAAGGATCTCATCTGCCTGATCTTTTGTTATTCCCGAGTAGTACACCCAGAGATCCGGCATATTGTAGTCTTTGCAGTAAGTCTTCAGGTAGTTATCCATGAACGACGACGTCGTCGAAAACCCGAGAAACAGTGCCGTTCCAAGCAGGATAACGATAAATACCGAAATATACTGCAGTTTGTTTTTTAGTAGATCTCTTAATGATTTTTTATATATCTTTTTCACTGTCTATCACCACTCCAACTCTGTCACAGATACCTTCACCGAATTTTCCACCACGCTCTTGATCTTTCCGTCATGAACGGTGATCACCTTGTCTGCCATCGGGCAGAGCGCATCGTTGTGCGTTACGAGAACGACTGTCATGCCCAGGTCTCTGTTGAGGCTTTCGATTATCTCGAGCACCTGTTTGCTGTTTTCGTAATCGAGCGCACCTGTCGGCTCGTCGCAGAGCAGGATCCTCGGCTTCTTGGCTATAGCTCTCGCGATCGCAACTCTCTGCTGCTCGCCGCCCGAAAGAGTCGACGGGAAAGCCTTGAGCCTCTTGTCCATCTTCACTTTTTTGAGGACTTCCGTCGAATCAAATGTGTCTTTCTTCACTTCGATGCCGAAATCCACGTTTTCGACTACATTGAGGTTCGGGATCAGGTTGTAGAACTGGAACACGAAGCCGATCTTTCCTGCGCGGTATTCCGTCAGCTGCGCTTCTTTGTATCCCGATATGTCGTCTCCGTCTACAACGACTTTTCCTGACGTTGGCGTATCCATACCGCCGATGATATTCAGTATCGTACTCTTTCCCGCTCCGCTGGTGCCGACGATGACAGCAAGCTCGCCCTCATCCACTGTAAAGTCCACTCCATTGAGCACCTGAGTGCTGAGAGTTCCAACGGTATACTCCTTTTTGACATTTTCAAATCTGATAATTTCTCTGCTCATCTTTTTCTCCTCACATCGTATTTCTTCTTGATCTTCTCTTTGCCAGCACGCTGCTGCCGCCGTTGTCTTCAGGTGTTTCCTCACTCTGCAGCTTTTCGCACAGCATGTTTATATTCGGATACATCATCAGATCCATCGGTGACAGCTCCACTGCATATTTTTCTTTTGACAGTGCGCTTATCTTGTAGATCATCAGCGAATTGCCTCCGATATCCATGATGTTGTCGTTATCCGAGAAGTCGCTCGTACCAAGTACGGATTCCCAGACATCCCTGAGTTGTTCTTTCAGACTCATTCTCTCCTCCTGTCGATCTGATCTCTTTTCTCTCTTTTCCTGGATCGGCGCTATTAGCTTGAAATAACTCAATTAGCACCGACTAACCCTGCCGAAAAATTTAAGACTGGTGCCTTTATGTCTCGATCATATTGACTCCAATCTTTGTTTAGTATATTATTTACTCCAGTTAGCAGTTGCTAACTACGAAATTATACACGCTGCAGAAAACTTTGTCAATCATTCAGATAACAAAGTGCTTTCTGCTTTTTTTCAGTTAATTTGATCTGCAAAGCTGCACGTATCCGCTCTGCGACGTGTGTAGATACACGTCCGGGGAGAACATCCGCAGCATTTGCAGGAATGAAAGGAGGATATTCGTGGACGTCATATATCTGCCGATTTCAGAAAACTTCACTGCTGAAGATCAGGCGCTGATGAGCTTCGTATCACGGCGCCGCGCGGAAAGCATCGGAAAATTCCATCGCGGCTCGGACCGCAAAACGTCGCTGTATGCGACTCTGCTCGTCATCATGTATCTGCAGTCGCACTGCGATATCCCTGCAGGCGGACCGCGCTTCGAAAGGACACCTGACGGCAAGCCTTACGTTCCCGGACTTCCGATCCGTTTCAGCTGCTCGCATACAGACGGCGCAGTCCTCGCCGCATTTTCTGAGCTCGATGAGGCCGGATGCGACGTCGAGCTGATCGCAGATCCTCCTTATCAGATATCGTCTATAGCCTTTTCGCAAAACGAGCGCGATGCGCTGGACCGGTGCATCTCAGCAGGGGAATGCCTGACGAGTGCGGATAGCACTGCACCCGATGAAGACCTGCCGGCCGGCGGATGCGCTGCCCCCGGCATCTCCATCGATCCCGAGGAGCGCCGCGCGCTGACCTTTTACACGATATGGACCCGCAAGGAAGCATATCTCAAATACCTGGGCACCGGCCTGTCCGGCGATATAACGAAGATCGACGTATGCGATCCCGCCATTTCCGGGCGGTTCATCTCAAAGTGTATGGGCACTCACATGTGTTCCGTGTTCAACGGCGCCGGCGAACCGGTGGACTTCACCACTATGGATGAGTCCGCGGTGCGCAGATTTTTCCTCGGCTGACGCCGGCCGCCCGACAGCATCACCAAAAACCAGCCCGACGATCGCCATTCCTGGTATTTTTTATCATGAAGAGCGCCGATTTCTTCTCAAAAATATACCAAAATCGCCCATCCACAACGAGGATCCTGGTAAATCCACCCTCCGCCAGCAGCGATAAAATACCAAAACCAACCCCTCGACTGCAGCTTTTTAGCATAAAAACAAGCCGCAGAAACCGATATCGCCAGAAAAAATCACCAAGATCCGGCAACGCGAGCCTCCATTTTGGTACAAAAAAGCAGTCTCGCCAGACTTCACCTGCCCCACGCTGATCCACCACTAGCGCATACAGTTATCCATCACTAACTTTTTTATTGACTTTTATCTTACCATGCGCTATCATTGTTTTATATTTAAGTTAGTTAATTCTAACCGAAACCATGCTCATTGATCAAGCGGGCAAGAATCAAATACTAACAGAAAGGAGTGACACGATGAAGAACTTTACAGAGATGACTGAAAAGGAAATGATGAACATCAACGGTGGTATGAGCGTTCTCCAGAAGCTTTATGCATGGAGCGTGAAACTTTTCGGATACAAGCGCTAGGCTTTGTTCGACACCGATCAGAGACTGTACTGCTTGCAGGCAGTCTCTTTTATTTCATCTGCGGGAGGTAACGAAAATCATGAAATACATCTGCATAAGGCAGCAGGATGAAATGGACTGCGGCGCGGCGTGTCTGGCTTCGGTCGCCGGATACTACGGACTGAAAATGCCCGTTGCGCGGCTGCGCAGGCTTGCCGGTACTGACAGAGAAGGCACCAGCATATACGGACTCGTGAAAGCCGCCGAAAAGCTCGGCTTTACAGCTAAAGGCATGAAAGGCGATCCCGGAGCGCTGCTTTCCGACATCCCTCTTCCGGCCATCGCGCATGTGATAAAAGACGGGAACATCCTTCACTTCATGGTGATATACGAGATCAGCGCAGAGCGGGTCACTGCAGCCGATCCCGCCAGAGGCATAGTCAAGTACAGCTTTCAGGATTTCGTCTCGATATGGACCGGCGCGCTGATATTCATCGAGCCCGGCAGTCACGGCACTGCGGTCAGCTCCGACACAGCAGGCCCCGGCAACCCCGAGTACCCATCATTCGGCAGCAGGCTCAGAAATATTCTCGCACCCGCGAAAAAACAGATCCTGCTCCTTTTCATGCTCTCGCTCCTGATAACCGGCGCAGGCATCGCAGCATCGTTTTACTTCGCGCTCATCACCGACACGATCGTGCCGTCCGGCAGCCGAGGTATGCTCATCCGCATCACCGCCGGCATCACAGCCCTGTACCTGCTGAAGAACCTGCTTTCCGTAATGCGCCAGAAACTGCTGCTCCACATCTCCGCCCACATCAGCGGATCCCTGATGACCGGCTATTTCAGACACGTGATCCGCCTGCCGATGGACTTTTTCAGCACCCGCAGGACGGGCGAGATCATCTCGAGATTCAGCGACGCTTCGAAGATCCAGGAAGCTGTCTCGAGCACCGTGCTGACCGCCCTCATAGACACCGTGATGGTGATAGCTGCGGGCATCGTGCTTTACATGCAAAGCGGCAGGCTCCTGGTTTTCAGCATCCTCACGGCAGCCGCATACGCGTGCGTCGTGCTGTCATTCAGCCGCAGGCTCAAGCAGAACAATGAGGAGCAGATGGAACAGAACGCACAGGTATCGTCGTATTTCATCGAAAACATCGAAGGCATCGAGACCGTCAAGGCATACTCTGCAGAGTCGCGTTCATCGCGCAAAGCCGATATGCTTTTCAGCAGACTCATCGGCTCCGTGGTCAGAGGCGGCCGCATCAGCAGCGTGCAGATGACCCTTGCCGGAACGATCTCGGAGATCGGATACACGCTCATCATTTTCGCCGGAGTGCTCGAAGTGCTTTCCGGGAACATGAGCATCGGATCGCTGATGACATTCTACGTGCTGCTGGCGTACTTTCTCGAGCCGGTGCACAACATCGTCGATCTGCAGCCCGTGATACAGACCGCCAGAGTTTCGGCGCAGCGCCTCGGTCAGGTGCTCGACCTCGAGACAGAGGATCTTGAGTCTCATGCAAAACCGCAGGCCTCCGGCTCTCTTCCGGAAAATTTCCGTCTGCCGGTCAGCATCCGTCATCTCGATTTCAGATACGGCATGCGTGAAAAGACGCTGGAAGACATCTCTCTCGATATATGCCCGGGAGAAAAGATCGCGCTTGTCGGCGAAAGCGGCTCCGGCAAGACCACCCTCGCAAAGCTTATGCTGCGATTTTACGAATGGGAGCATGGAGATATCTTCATCGGCGACCACCTACTGGATGAACTCCCGCTCGAACTGATACGCCGCAAAACCGCCTACGTATCACAGGACGCGTTTTTCTTCAGCGGCAGCATCATGGAGAACCTGACGCTTTCGGACAGCTCCATCACCCGCGAGGAAGCGGAAAACGTCTGCAGACTTTGCAGTGCAGACACTTTCATAGAAAAGCTCCCGGTGAAGTACGATACATACCTCACGGAAAACGCATCCAATCTCTCCGGCGGCCAGCGTCAGCGACTCGCGATCGCAAGAGCACTGCTCAGAAAGCCTGACATACTGATACTCGACGAGGCGACAAGCAGTCTCGACACCGTAACCGAAAAAGCCGTCAGCGACAGCATCATGAGCCTTCCAGAAGGCATGACCTCAGTGATCATCGCACACAGGCTTTCCACGGTCATGCAGTGCGACCGCATCTACGTTCTCGAGAACGGCCGCATCGCCGAACACGGCACTCACGACGAACTGATGAGCAGGCGCGGCACGTATCACGGCTTCTGGCAGGCCGCCGGCGAATAGTTCGAATCGTTTCACTATTTGATTGACAACCTGAAAAGTATGAGGTATACTTTTAAAACGCTAGTTAGCTGAGGCAAACCTTTTTATTTACACCTCAGCGTCATTGCAGGAGGAAACATAATTGGTAACCAGAACATCCAAGCTTTTTGACGTGGGCACTCTGCCTGAGCTCGGAACGCTTCCCGAAAAAATGCACGCCTGGACGCTGCGAAATGAACGTCTCGGAGATCCGGCGACTGCATTTAGAGAAGAGATCGTTCCCGTGCCTGAACCAGGCGATGACGAGATCATCGTCGCGAATTTTTACGCAGGCGTCAACCACAACGGCATCTGGGCCGCGCTCGGAAAGCCCAAAAACGTGATAAATGAAAACGGCAACTTTTCGGATCCGCACGAGGATTTTCACATCTGCGGCTCCGAGGCGTCCGGCATCGTCTACGACATCGGAAAGAACGTCACTGAATTTCAGATCGGTGACTACGTGACTGTCGGTGCGGCGCAGTACGATGACGACTGTACGCTGATCCGGGCCGGAGCCGATCCCGTGAACAGTCCGACATTCAGAGTATGGGGATACGAAGGGAACTGGGGCTCTTTCGCACAGTTCAGCAAAGTGATGACCAAGCAGTGCCACAAGATCCCGCCGACGCTCAACATGGCAGAAGCTGCATCCTTTACAGCTGCAGGCGTTGCAGTATACAGGATGCTCACGCACTGGGAAGGCAACCGGATCAAAGAAGGCGATGTCGTGCTCGTGTACGGAGGCGCAGGTGCTGTCGGCAGCATCGCGATCCCGCTCGTCGACGCTATGGGAGGCATCCCTGTCGCGGTTGTGTCGAGTGACGAACGCGGAGAATTCTGCAAATCGATCGGCGCACGAGGATACATCAACAGGAAAAACTTCACGCACTGGGGCAGCGTCGCGGATTACACAGATCCGGACGTCCAGCGCAAATGGCTGTACGAGGCGATGAAATTCAGGAAATCCATATGGAAAGCTGCAGGCGTGCGCAAGGATCCGGCAATCGTCATCGAGCACCCCGGGGCTGACACGATGCCAACGTCGATATTCGTATGCGACAACAACGGCATGGTCGTGATATGCGGCGCGACGTCTTCATACTGGACGAATCTCGATCTGCGTTTCCTGTGGCTCGGACAGAAAAGGCTGCAGGGCAGTCATTCCGCGACGCCGGAGGACTACGACAGATTCGTCGACTTCATCGTGAAAAACAATATCAGACAGCCGGTCGGCCAGGTCTTCTCATGGGACGAGATCCCGCTCGCACACAAGCTGCTTCACGAAGACAAAGGCGCAGCCGGACGGATGGTAGTAAAGATAATATAAGACAAGCACAGGAGGATTTACGAAATGGACAACATCGAAAAGATAATCGAAATCATCAAAGAGGAGCTGGGCAGCGAGCTTGACCCGGACATCACCATCACGCCTGATCTCGATCTGGCGGCAGACCTTCACGTCGACTCACTCGACAAGGTTCTGATCGTCGGAGACATCGAAAAGGCATTCGACATAGTTTTCAGCAACGACGATCTGTCAAACGTGCGTACTATCAGCGACATCGTTGAAAAGATCGACGAGATAAAGGGGAGAGCAGCCGATGCGTAGAGTCGTGATAACAGGCATGTCCGCGATATGCTCGGCCGGAACGGAGCACAGCGAAGTCTTCCGCAATCTCTGCGACAGAAAAGTCGACCTCCACGAGATCGTGAAAGACAACCCCGCAAAGGAAAAGCTGCACAGCAGATTTTACATACCGTATCCTGAGTTCGACGATTCGGAATATGCAAAGAAACTCAAGCAGGTGAAACGCAGAGGCTCAAAGAGCGCCTGCACTGCGTGCTTTTCAGCGCTCAAAGCGCTCGCTGACGCGGGCATCGAAACGCCTGATGACGATACCAGAGTATACATGGGCGTCGGCGCTCCCAACATGTACGAGCTGATGGACCAGGCGTTCCAGCTCGAATATGAAAACAGCATCAACACGCTGCTGATCCCGATGACGATGCAGAGCTCACTGGCAGCATGGATCTCCATCGTGCTCGGCATCCACGGCAGAAGCTCCGTACTCAGCATGGCATGCGCTTCCGGCACAGAGGCTGTCGGCGGCGGATACAAGAGCATACTGAACGGTCAGTGCGACATGGCGCTTTGCGGCGGCAGCGACTACCTGCCGGACAAAAACCTGCTGCTCGTAAGAGGCTTCGAAGCTCTCAAATGCGCATCGCTCAGCGATGAAGGCTACGCATACCCGTTTTCCGAAGAAGGCAACGGCTTCCTTTTCAGTGAAGGTGCTGCATCAGTGCTCGTGCTGGAGGAGCTGGAGCACGCTCTCGCCAGAAACGCTCATATCTATGCGGAAGTCACCGGTTTCGAAAGCTCATGCGACGGATACAGCATCGTCGCTATGCGCGAGGACGGCAAGGTCATCAGGGATATGCTTCAAAAGCTTATCGGCGATAAGCATGTGGATTATTACAATGCGCACGGTACCGCCACGAATCTCAACGACAAGACTGAGGCGATGATAATAAGGGAGCTGTTCGGAAGCAGGGAAAACCAGCCGGCGATCAGTGCGACCAAGTGCCTCATCGGCCACACGCTCGGCGCCAGCGGCGCTATCGAGGCGATGGTCTGCGCAGAATCGATCCAGCACAACAAAGTGCACGGCAACACCTGCAAGACTGTCTTCGAGGATCTGAACATCACGGCTGAAACGCGTGACATCCACGTCGATACGGCGGTTTCCGCCTCATTCGGCTTCGGCGGTCACAATGCGGCAGTCATGATCGAGCGGTATAAATAGGTATAAACAGGCGCACATCGATGCACGCCACTACATACCGATACACATGAATAAACATCAGAGAAACTCAAAGGGGATGCGGTCTCGCATCCCCTTGTTCTATTATGTAAAACATATCGCCGGTATATTAAATCAAAGGAAAATCATACGTCTGCTGTGTAAAATCTCCGCTCTCCGGATGGGAAATCTCCCCCGGCAGTGCTATAATGGGTTTATCAAGTCTGATCAGATCCGGAAAGGAGGATTGCAGTATATGGATATTACAACTGATAAAATAGATTTCAATGAGAAAAAAGGCTTTATCTGCGATATGGACGGTGTGATCTATCACGGCAACCGGATCCTGCCCGGTGTGGCCGAATTCATTCAGTGGCTGCACGATGAGGATAAAGAATACCTGTTTCTGACAAATAACAGCGGATATACTCCGCGCGAGCTGAATCAGAAGCTTGCGCGCATGGGGCTCGATGTGCCCGAAGACCGTTTTTACACCAGCGCGCTGGCTACAGCGGCTTTTCTGAAAGAGCAGGCTCCCGGATGTTCCGCGTTCGTGATCGGCGAGGCAGGGCTTCTGAATGCGCTTTACGACGCCGGCATCACCATGAATGATGTGAATCCGGATTACGTCATCGTCGGCGAAGGCAGATCTTATTCGCTCGACACACTGACGAAAGCCACCAACCTCGTCATGAGCGGAGCTAAACTGATCGGAGCCAATTCCGATGTTTCCGGCCCCATCGAAAACGGCATCGCCCCCGCCTGCCGCGCACTGATCGCCCCTATCGAGATGGCGACCGGCACTCAGGCATATTTCTGTGGAAAGCCCAATCCGTTGATGATGCGTACGGGCCTCCGCCTGCTCAACTGCCACTCTGCCGAAGCTGTGATGGTCGGCGACCGCATGGATACTGACATCATCTCAGGTATGGAAAGTGGCATGTCCACGGTCCTGGTGCTTTCCGGAGTTTCCTCCCGAGATACGCTCAAGACCTACGCCTACCGCCCGAGCATCGTTTTGAACGGAGTCGGCGATATCGCCGTCGCTGCACGCGCGAGCAAAAAATGATCAGGGATGCGATTTTCGCATCCCCGTTTTGTTCTTATTATTAACATTGTGTACTGGCTCTGTTCTACAGATACGATATCATATGCTCCTAAATTCAATGTGTATCATCAGCCATTACAGTGTCTCAAAATCTATCTTCTCTACATATTCTTTCAGTCCGGTCGCCTTGAGTTCTTCAACAAACCGGCTTATCACTTCCTGCAGCATGTCGCCGTCCGAACAGTACATATAAAACATCCCTGCTTCTGAATCGAATTTTATGCGTTTTCGTATATCAGAAAATCTGTCCTTTACGAAGAGTTTCATCACTTCTTCCCACTCGTAGCCGTTCCCTTCTATGTCACTGTCCTTCCAGGTGAATATATATCGCAGCTTCTCAAAATCCTCCAGCGTCACGCAGTATCTTCGCCCGTGCTCTTTTTCAAACTCGAACGGTGCGATGCTTTTGTCGAATTCACTTGGCTCCTTCTGAGGCGGCACATAACTTACCGCCTCAGCTATGTACCTGCGAAATGCCCCCCGATCCTCTTCCTCCATGAATGAATCATCTATTATCAATTCGTAGCGCAGCATACTTCCAATGCCTGTCATAGTTACTATTCCAAAAGATTGCTTTAACTCTGGGGTATGATCGATCAAAGCTCCATATTCGTTGACATAGGCTTTATAATGATTCCTGTAAAATCCATAGTCTATATCAATGCTGCCATTGATGTTTTCTCCTGTATTGTAGAAAAATCCGTTGCTCCAGTATGCTCTTGAAACAATGCATGGCTTTATAAGAATATCTTCAGTCTTCAGCGATTTAACTTGTAAAAAGTCCGTTGCTCCTGTTCCTCTTGAATATTTTCTTATCAAACACACGCACACAAGATTACTTCCCAATGGGTGTACATCGATACCTGCATTCAAAACGACCCCATAATAATATGTATCATCAAAAAGATTAGTTACGAAAACATCGCCTCTGCATAGTTTAGGTCTCTTTCTTTTTATCAACTTAGGCTGATATATACTGTCATATATATTCTCCAGCTTTTTTAGCCTGTACTTCGTTTCATCATTTAAACTCTCATACCTCTTTCGCGAAGCTTCTCTTATAGGATTATATATACCGGTCATCTGTATTTCTCCTTAATGAAATATTCTCATAGCCTTTTAATCCCTAATTCTTATAAATTCGTTTCCGGTCCCGGATATATGCCATCTTCAAATTTCCTCACTCTTCCTACCGCCGGAAAATCAGGGTATCTAAATTCCCATAGCGTTCCGCATGCATTGCATCTATACCACTTATCAGCATACCAGTATAATGGGTCTGAATCTTCACTATAACCGATATAATACGGTTCTTCCACCGGAACATCCTCAAATATACCTTTCTGGACCTGTCCCTCAAAAAACTCTTTCAATTCAATGAAAAAATCATATGAATTTATCTTTATCCCTATTCTCTCTGCACAATCACATTTCATCAGTTAGACCTCCTTTACTCTGGATCATGGTACTTTACAAGAGCATGCATGCTGACTCACTTTTACTTTATCGTGATTATAGCATATTTTTTCTGAATTTTTTATATTTTAAAAAAATACATCGTCTTTTTCTAAATAAGGTGCTTATTCAAAAATGGAAATGCCGCATCAGGGTCTGTTTCTGATGCGCAAATATGTGCTTATTCTATATCTTCTTGCCAGACGTAATATCTGTCATATAGTCGTTTTTCATTCTTTTCCTCTTCAGAGCTCAAAGTCAATACATACACCGTTCGGCTTGGATCCAACTCTTGCCCTGCTTTAAACCCTGAAACAACAGGTCTGTTTACATTAATATAATTTTTAGGTTTTGTCACATATCCCCAGTGCAGTTTTCCATCACTATTGCGTATCATGACTTCCGCAAAATATATAGCTATATCCATGCCGAACTTCAATGTATTCATCGATATCTTTTCATCTGATATCTGACTGTGCAGCCATTCCGGCACTTTGTTTTTCTCTGCCTCAATCTCTTCTTCAGTCTTTTTTTCCGAAACTATTATCGTTTCATACCATCTCCACAAGGGGATCAGAGATTCAGGCGAGTAATCAAAATCAATATCCACACCTGCATTATGCACATATTCTTCCAGCATCTCTATCCGGTGCCCCTTTTCTTCCATATACCAGTTAAAATATATTTTCGCATCCTCTTTAGTAAACTCAAAGAAATCATAGTTTTTAACCGGTGGTATCATATATTCGTATTCCATATTATCCCTCCTATTTCAATCATATATCGTATATTTAATGCCATGCTCTTCAAGAAATTTTTTCAATGGTTCTGATGGACCTATTTTTCCTGCGATACTGCTTCTAAAGAAATGCCAGTGTGCGCCCTTTATTCGTACCTCATTTACTCCGGATCATGGTACTTTACAAAAGCAGGCAAGTTTACTCACTTTTACTGTATCGTGATTATAGCATATTTTTTCTGAATTTTTTATATTTTAAAAAAATACATCGTCTTTTTCTAAATAAGGTGCCCATTCAAAAATGGAAATGCCGCATCAGGGTCTGTTTCTGATGCGGCAAAATGAGTGTATTACAATGTCTCAAAATCTATCTTCTCTACATATTCTTTCAGTCCGGTCGCCTTGAGTTCTTCAACAAACCGGCTTATCACTTCCTGCAGCATTTCGCTGTCCGAACAGTACATATAAAACATCCCTGCTTCTGAATCGAATTTTATGCGTTTTCGTATATCAGAAAATCTGTCCTTTACAAAGAGCTTCATCACTTCTTCCCACTCGTAGCCGTTCCCTTCTATATCGCTGTCCTTCCATGTGAATATATATCGCAGCTTTTCAAAATCCTCCAGCGTCACACAGTATCTTCGCCCGTGTTCTTTTTCAAATTCGAATGGTGCGATGCTTTTGTCGAATTCACTCGGCTCCTTCTGAGGCGGTACATAACTTACCGCCTCATCTATGTACCTGCGAAATGCCTCCCGATCCTCTTCACTCATGAATGAATCATCTATTATCAGTTCATAGCGCAGCATACTTCCAATACCTGTCATAGTTGTTATCGCAAAATAATTTTTTATCTCAGGAACCAGTTTCAGTTCCTCTCCGTAATCATTTACATATAATTTATGGCAACTACTAAAAAAGCCATAATCTATATCGATGCTGTTACGTATGTTTTCTCCTGTATTATAGAAAAATCCGTTGCTCCAATATGCCCTTGATACAATATTAGGCTTTATGAGAATATCTTCAGCCTTCAGCGATTCTACCTGCAGAAACGTCGTTGCTCCTTTTGAATACTTCTTTAAAATGGAAATAGAAACAAGATTCTTACCCATAAAATCATCATTGATATCTGTATTCAATACTACGCCATAGAAATAGATGTCATCAAACAGATTCATTACGAAAACATCGCCTCTGCATAGTTTGGGCCTCTTTCTCCTTATCAGTCTCAGCTGAAAAAGATCACTATCTATATCCTCTAATTTTTTGAGCAATTGTTTTGTTTCATCATTTAATTTCGCATATCTTTTTCTATATAATTCTGTTATAGGATGATACATATCTATCATTTAACTGATTCTCCTTAATTACTTTTGATATAACTTTCCGCCCATTGCATTGCCTGATCATAGAATCGATTTTTAGGGCTAATACTGTTAATTAAGTTCCATTCATTTGGTCCATTTTCTATAAAAAACTGTTCTATTGCCCTGGCTTGATTTCTTGTAAGGTGATCATATTTTTTATCTAGTATGTCGAATTTCCTTGGATGTGCTTTATTGTTCTTATGCTGCATTCTCCTTAATTCTAAATCTTGTTTTGTTATTCCTACATATTTTGCTTCATTTTCTACCATACCATGATAAACAGAATAATTTGCTTCCCCTTTATTCAGCCATATTTCAAATTCCGAGTCATTTGATGCTGATCTGGCTACAGTTTTATCTACTGTTGTAGATGCCGCTGTATTTTTCGCTGTCATTGCACACATATTGTGTACAAGAACTTTCTGCTCGGACACGTAATATGTATGGTAATCTTCGACTTCAAAATTGTATACGGTTACAGGTTCTTCAAGCTGTATATCCTCTTTTTCAGTGACTGTCCCTGCACTTCCGTCTTCAAGTCTGACTTCAGTTCCTGCAGTCAGTTCACCTGCAGCTCTCCATCCCTTGCCTTCGACGTAGAATGGATGCTCTGAAGTCGTCTCTATGACTTCTCCGTTTATAGCAAGCCGTACTATACTGTCCTTTTCTCTTACGAAGATCTTCTTGACCTGCTTCAGCGCCTTTTCTTTTGTCTCAGGATTTTCCGACCATACATAATCACCGGCTTTGATTTTTTCTATATTCTTGAAGCCTTTCTCTGTATGTATCTTAGTTCCTGCCGTGAAGCATGCGACTTTTGCCTGTTTTGCATTACTTGCGGCTATCGTATTCAGCTTGATCGTTGTCCGTGGCTTGGCTTTGACTCTTACGGTCTTTTTAGCCACTATCACAGGCTTGGCTTTAGATACCACTTTGACGACGGTTTTGGATCTTTTCACCGTGCTGACTGCAGTCTTTGTGTATTTCGCAGCCTTGTATGCCTTGTATCCGGTCTTGGCGACTTTTACTACTTTGAACGGATTCACAGCACCCAGCGTGGCTCCGCCGACTATTGCTGCCGCTTTCTTCCATCCTTTTAATTTCTTTTTCTTCGCGTATTTGTAGCCGTCATATGCTCCAAGTGCAGCGCCTACCACTCCCCAGATCCAGTGTCCACTCGGATCTGTGTATTTCACAGGGTTACCCGTGCAGTACGCATAGAGATTAAGCGTCGCTGTTCTCGAGCGATTGCCCCGATATGTGTCCTGTGTCATGAACACGCCGTTTTCGGGATTGTAGTATCTTGCGTTCAGATTGTACAGGCCTGTAGTCTTGTCATATATGCCTGCAGTGTAGCATACTTCATTGTAGAATGGCGATGCACTGTCTTTGTCATATGTCTTCGTCTCGCCGTAATCATCATAGTCATATGTCACCTGAGAAGTGCCGTCCGCTCCTACGATGTTTATCGTGCTTTCCCTGAGATCCTTTGTATACGTGTAGAAATTTACTGCGTCATCCTGGTCTGCTCTTGCAGTCTGCAGTATGTTGTCTTCTGCACCGATCAGGTTGAAACTCGTCACTTTGTCCTGAGCATCTTCCGTATACAGCACCGTGCTTCCATCGTAGAAGTATTCAGTGACATCGCTGCCTTCTTTTTTCTGCACGCGCTGTCCAAATCCATTGTACTGATTTTCCTGGACATAATCAACTGTTTCCCCGGTCCTGCCTGTAGCTTTTCTTAACCGGTTATCCGCGTCATATTCATATACTATCTGCTTTCCTGCCTCCTGATCCGTTTCGCTTATCTGATTGCCGTTTGCATCATAGGCATATGTTTTGCCGATAAGGCCGCCGGTTTCCATATCAAGGCCGTCGACTGCTGTAAGCTGGTTGAACTCGTTATATGTATAATATTTATTCGAGAGCAGCTCTACAGATCCTGAACGCTGACGCTGTACCACGTCACTTGTCTTGTTTCCTGCAGCATCATAGCTGTAATAGTGCGATTCTGCTGCGGACATCGCATCTTCTGCTGTACGTCTGCTTATCGAGCTTACTGTCAGCCTGTCGTTCACATCATATGAATAGTCACGTCTCTGACCGTAATATGTGCTGTTGGCTGTGCCGTATCTGTCGATGACATCTTCGCTTGTTATATTACTGTTTTTATCATATGTATATATGTGTGACTGTTTTACAGCGGTGCTGCTGCCGGTCATGCTGTCAGTATAAATGATTCCCGTCGGTCTGTTCAGCTTGTCATATGTATATGTCCGCTTCAGCCATTTGCCCGTACCCGTAAGTCCGTTCAGGAAGTCTGTATAATCCTTGATGGTTTCGACCTTGCCGTCTTCAGTATATGTATACTCTCTCAGTGTCCTGTCTGAGCCGTTCTTGCTGACAGCATCCACTTCCGTGAGCCAGCCGTGTATATTATACGTGAATTTCAGTCCGGATACGCCTAAAGCACAGTCCGGATAATCTATCGATACGAGTCTGTCTTTTCCATCATATCCATATGTGATCCTGTTTTTCTGTAATATCTCATCTGAAGGCAGTGCGTCGGTATCACACTCTGACACCGATATGAGCCGGTTGAAATCATCATACTCATATGCCGTGTAGCGGTATATGACATCCTGTCCGTCTACATGTTTCTTATCTGTCATCGACGTCATATTGTCCGCATCGTCATAAGTGAACTCACATCTCAGACTTTTGACAGCGCTGCCATTTTCACTGTCGTAATAGTCTACAGCGGTGAGACGGTCACGTACATCGTATGTATATGCCCTGTAGTTGCCCTTTTTATCTGTTGCCTTTATCAGATTATCTCGGGCATCGTATTCATATGATGTGCTGATCGATGTTCCGTCAGTCTCGCTTACACCCAGATCTTCGACTCTTATCGTCTTGTCTGTGCTGTCTTTTACCACGATACTCTTTGCCGTTGTCGTTACTGTTTCACTGCCCTGCTTGACAGTTCGCGGCTCTATGATGACATCCTTTGTCGTACGGTCCGTATCAGAAACATCATACTGATATTCATACTTTACATTGTCCGGAAGCGTTACTGAGAGCAGATTGCCGGATTTATCATAAGCATAGTGCGTGGTATTTCCCAGAGGATCCGTCTTCTCTGTAGCATTGCCGTCCGCATCATAGCTGCTCCTGCTTACTATGCTTCCCTGTATCTGACTGCCGTCTGAGCCTGTGCTGTCTTCCCTGACTTTGTATCCGGTGGTATTCGTACCCGGTTCATAGTCCGGATCCGTCACTGTCGCAGTGAGATTTCCCTTGTCATCATAAATATAGATCTCTAAAAGTCCGTCAGTGCCGGACAGCGTCTGACCCATTATCCATTTCGTTACAAGATCTCCCTGGAGACTGTATGTCATATCCGTATACAGTCCGCCCTGATAACTTCTTACGACATTTCCTTTATGGTCAGTATATGTTTCAGATATTATCGTTCCATCCGCATATGTCTGCTTCGTTACGTATGCATTGTTCACGCTTACCGTATCGTTTCCTTTTCCCTGATATATGCTGACATCCTGATACCTGTATGTCGTATTTATATTTTCTTCTGAATCGCCTTTCTTTATCTTTGTATTTGTAACCCGACCCATGCTGTCGTAGGTATACCATTTTTCTATACCGTCTTCCAGCTTCTCATAAGTTACCATGCCGTTTTTGTCATACTCTTTAGCCGTACTCTGCTTCAGCTGATTGCTGTCTGCGTACTTATAAGTAGTGGCTGTCAGTCTGCCGAATCCGTCATACGTACTGGAAGTCTGGTATCCTCTGCTGTCAGTTTCCTTGATGAGTCTGCCCATCACATCATAAGTTTTCCCTGTGGTTATCGTTTCGTTAGTACCGTCAGGCTTAGGTATGCTCTGTGTGCAGCTTTCGGTCTTCTGTGTAACTCCATCTGCAGTATTATACTGATACGTGTAGACGGATGTGCTTTTTACGGATTCAGATGTTATCTCATATGCATCGTTCACGGTTATCAGACTTTCTGTCATGCTGGCAAGCTCGCCTTTGAAATCACCTTCCGTATGATATGTGTTCGTTATTTTCGTTCCTGCCACATAATTTATAGTCTCAGTTACATTGCCGGACTGGTCATATGAATACTTTTTGTATTCAGTCACTTTGCCATCGCTGTTCGTCTCTTTCACAGTCTTTATCAGCTCGTCAAGGTTGGCGCCGTCTTCCGCGGTGTAATATGTGTATTCGCTTACAGTTCCATCGTCTTCCGTTTCTGTGACCGGAGTGCTTCCTGAATATTTGGCTTTGTTTTCTTTGATGCCGCTTTTCTCGACTATGTATCCGCTGCTGTTTATCTCATAATACTGTGCTGTATTCGTTGTCTGTATCAGCTGGTTGTCCTGATATGTCCTGGTCATTACATCAAGACCGGTCTCATCTGTACCGTTCAGCACGCTGACATCCTCAGCGCCTCGTATACTTTTTTCGCATTTACCGTAAACCCTGTCAAAGAAATCTTTCTCGCCAAGCACCACCTGACCGCCTGAATATTTCTTTGTTATAGTCGATGTATTATCTTCTGCATATTCGAAAGTGAATTTTTCACCGTCAGGATATTTTACCTCCTTCACCTGATCTGTATCGAAATCGTATGAAATGTCGTATTTGTTTTTGTTCTGTGCTTCTTTTATACACGTAAGGTTTCTAGGCTGAGAGCTCAGAAGAGGTTTGTCGTACTCATATACATACTCGATACTGTCATCGCCGGATACTTCCGTTACTTTTGTAAGAAGCCGTTCTGATGATAGCAGCGGTTTCGTATAATCATACTCGATCCTGCTGCCGTCAGGCATGCGCACTTCTTTTACAGTAAGCGGATCTGTTCCATTTTTGCCATCGTTATATATGAACTGCAAAGTGATATCATTGTTCGTTCGCATCGCCGAAAGAACGCCTTTTTTCGCATCATGTTCGAATATAACGAAATTGCCGTTGTTTTCCTCCATGAGGATCAGCTGTCCGCCGCTGTTGAAATAGTATTTAAGTCCGTCTTTCGTGTGCAGCATGAACTGGTATCTCAATGTCACTTCCGTATTGCTGCCGCCCGAAGATACTGTAACTGTCTTGTTCTGTTCAGTCTGCTCCGCTGTAAGGTTCACGTAGCTTCCGAATGAAGAAATGAAATGTTCATCACCGGTTCCTCTCGTGAAATGATATATCGTTCCGTTGCCGTCTTTCAATACTACATGAGTGAAGTCAAGTGTATTGTTTTCCGATACGTTTATCAGCTCCATATCGTAATCATGACTCCATCCGGATCCGAAAGTCCCTCTACTGCTGCTCTGGCTGTTGTATGTCCTCATCAGCTTTATATCAAAGCCTTCATTAGGGATCTGAGCGTCACTCTGCTGATAAACGAAATTGCCGCTGCTCTTTTCGATATATCCATTGCCATTAGGTGTATTGAATTCAGTAAACTCCCAGAAATCCTTTATACCCAGTCTCTTGACCGATTCATTCGGGTCTGCAGCTCTCCCTGCCATGGTTTCCGTGAATGAGCTTCTGTCTTCACGGTTCACTCCTGTATTGATGCTGTATTTCTTTACTGCACACACCTTATAGTAGAGATCTTTTCCATGCCATGCATTGATCTCCGTATAGTATCCTGCCTTTATATCAGATGCCACTCTGGTGCTTTCATCAGGTATGAAGTCCTCATTCGTGCTTCGGTAGACTTCATAAGATATATTGTCCGGCAGATCGTCAGGTATATCCCATTTAAGATATGTCTTATAATTGAGCTTGTCCTCGACGCTCAATCGCTTCGGAGCAAAATCTTCTACATTCGAATAGATAAACGATTCATTAAAAGAAGTATCTCCATAGAAGATCACCGGTATGTCACTGATGCTTTGCCCTTCTGCTGCCGTGACTTTGATGTCAAAATTGTATGCAAATGCGCTGCTGCCTGTTAAATCCGTTACATAGTATGTCGTATCAGGCTGTATAGTTACATACTGCCCTTCCTGTACGGCATTTGCCTTTATCTGATAAACGGCCGCATCAGACTGCGCTTTTATGCGAAAGCTCAGCACTGAATCATGGCTAGAGAAATTTTTTGTTCCGGTATTGCCCGATATTTCACTTCCCGAAAAAGATATCGAATTTTTATACCCGTTTTCCATAACAGGCACGCTGTATTTGCGGCTTCCGTCCGACTCTTTCTTGAGCGCCAGAACATCCCACCATCCGAGTGCATCATAAAGTGCATTGCCGTTTTCATCTTTGAGAGCAGGCGAAGATTCTCTGTTCGCTATGTACCATACGACTCCGGGTACATCTCCGACAACACTGAGTCGTTCCTTGTCCGATCCCACTATGAATGATCCTTTGTAAGGCAGATTAGATTCGCCCTTATCTATCTCAAGACCTGCTTCGATTATCTTCGGTTTCGTATTATCTGACGGCACCTTCATATCTGTAGTCTTCTCAGTCTTGTTTCCTGCCTTGTCTGTCGCTACGATCTTGAGTGTATATTCTTTGTTTTCCTCGAACGGAGCTTTGTTTATATCTATATATGCGATCAGATAGTTGTACACTGAACTGCTGCCTTTAGCAACAGGCTCTTCGTTGTACGCCGAAGCATCCTTTTCTTTCGCATATACTGTCCACTCCTTGAGATTGTCATCTTTTACTGTTCCCTGAAGATAACACTGATTGAAGGTTATATCTTTTACTTCAGGAGCAGTCTTATCAACTACACAAGGCACGATCATTTCTTCTCCCGGATGACCGTTTTTCGATTTGCCCCTTATAACTACTTCCCATTCGCCTTCTTCATTAGGAACATTTATCGTTGCACTTCCGTCAAACGGCAGAGTTCCGTTTTCCCCTGCGGGTACGAGTGTTTTAAAGTCCTCGTCATCTGGGAACATGCCTTCTATGCTTCCAAGCTTTATCTTTTGCTGAGGCGTGTACGAAAAGCCCCATACCATAGTAGCTGTACCACCTTTTGAGTGTTCTATCTGTACTTTATCAGGCACGGGCAGTGTATATGTCACCTCAAAATCTTTTGTGATTTCTTTCGTCCTGCCTACTGAATCTTTAAGATACAGCACCAGTCGGTACTTGCCGTAGCTGTCGCACACATCAAGTGTGTCCATCACTATATTTTCACTTATCGTGATGTTCTTTGTCAGTGTTTTTACTGATGAAGAATCCACACCCGTTACTGTTCCTGCCTGGTTGGTCGTCAGCTTATAAAGCTTCAGTGTACTTTCCTTTATCGGACTTCCTGTTCCGCTGACTCCAACTTCAATATTTACCGGCTTATAGATCTGTGTGACCTCATTTCCCGTAACCAGATCTGTGAGTATCAGGCTTCCTAACGGATCATCTACATCTTTCTGATATGAAAGTCTCCTGACTTTTTCGTTTCCCGCTTTATCAGACGCTTTGACATGTATCGTGTATGATCCGGACGTCAAAGACCTGTCTGACTCAACGAATCTGAAAGAACCACTATATGGTTTTGCTTCATTTATCGAAAGTTCCGCCGGAGCTTTGAAATCACTGTCAGACACAGGTGTCCCTTTTGCCTTTACTGCATATGAAACAGCTGATGCATCGATATGCTCATCAGTTACGCCTGAAAATTCTATGACAGGATTGTTTTCCTGTGTCCATTTCCCCTTTATATCTTCTCCCGAACTGTTTTTAAGCGCTGCAGATCCTATCTCCGGTGCAGTATTGTCGACATGAAGTATCCCTGCAGATACAGCCTCTCCCGCTGCACCACTGCTGCTCACGCCTCTTACATAAACTTTATAGCATCCTGCTTCCAGCACAGGCAGGCTGCTGCCTGAGGTTATCGCGGTATCCTCGCTGAAATCCCGTATAACACTTCCCTCTGACTGTGATGCTTCATCATATGCAGTCAGCTTATACTCTGCTCTCGCTATGCCTGCTGATGACAGTCCCGAAAATGTCAGTTTTGCATCTGTACTGTTTTTCACATATGCAGGCGATACCTGTGCGCCTGTTGCTGCAGGCGGCTCCTCTGAATATGTCACTGTAAGTTTCGGTCTGTACACGGCATATGATGAACGGCTTCCAAAAAACACCGCATATCCCGGAGAAGCTGTTATGTTCTTCAATGCCACTCCGTTATCCGATGCCGTACCATTAGCAACGCTCTTTACATAAGGCAGTATATCAAGCGCATGCGCTACCGCAGCAGGCTGTGTCCTGATCGATGACATCGCACTGCTTTCACATGACGGTCGATTATTGTACGTAAGTGATGACGGACTCCAGCTTCCCGTGACTCTAAAAGCACCGACTGTCTGCCCGTTTTCTCCGCCACTCACTTCATATGCACTCAAAACTGCAGATGAAATATTTTTGCCCGAAATCTGACTCTGCAGATTTACAAACTGGATATACGTCTCATGAATACCGGTGCTGTTCGAACCGGCAGGCATCACGACAGTTCCACTGTCATAAAAATTTGTCCCTGCATAGCTTCCGCTTATGACGTATACATCCCGCATCTGACTGGATCCTGTCCATGTAGTTGTAGGATCTATCGTTACCGGATATTTTCGCTCACTGTCATTCAAATAATCACTGTCAACGGTCATCTTCAGGATATATGAACCATCCTCTTCGCCTTCAGAAAGATCGTATGTGATATCCTCACTGTAAGCATCTGCGCCTGCATCGTTCATCCACGGCTGAGCTATCGCTGCGATTATTTCATCAGTCGAATCATCATATATGGTTATTCCCTCACTGGTCGAATTCTTTTTCGCCTTGAGACTTCCTGTCTTCAACACATACTCAAAAACATTGCTTTCCGGCTTCTCATTGAGTATGATCGTTTCTTTTATTCCGTTGTCGCCTGAAGTATATTTGAATACAGCAGGTTTGCGCTCATCTCCATATACCGCATTTACCGGCAGCTTCTCTTCATCCTCATAGATCGTCGGCACTTTTTCTTTTTCAAGCTTTACTTCTGACTGTTTTATACCTGTATTTTTCAGAGTCTTACTGCTTGGAGTTATTTCTATCCTGTATGACTCCTTTTCCAGGAGTATAGGCGTCTCCTCAGAAAGGAGCTGCGGCATGTACTGTTTCTTGTCGCCCTGCCTGTTTTTGTAGGCATAATCTTCAAGTGACTCATTTTGTTCCGTCTTTTCCCCATTCGCTATTGCAACAAGGGATGGGTCATAATCGACCAGTTTCCCGGAATCATCTTTATAACGCACATCTCCACCATGAAAAACACTCATCGTTTCTCCCTGCCCGAGATCGTATGTCGTTACTGATTCCTTCTTCTCAATAACATTTTTTTCACTGACTTCATCCGGCGAAATCTTTTCTGCACTGGCCTTTTCAGATCCCGCTGGTTTCTTTTCAGTCTTCGCTGCGTATCCTACATTAGGTATCAATGTTATCGTAAGACAAAACATTAATACCCATGCTATGACTTTATGTCTCAGCTTAGTATCCATACCTTCTTCCTTTCTTCTGACATGCCATATCAGTGACTGTGTCAGAATTTTTCCCTTCACTAAAACACGTACTAAAATGTTTTGTGATTATAGCACAGTATTTTTTTAATGCAATTTATTTTTTAAAATTTTCGCTATTTTTTGATAATTTTTTAATGCTTTTCATTACGGGGGGATTCACTTTTGATAAAAAAATATTTTTGTTTCTTTTATCGACAACTCAATTTATGAGATATGGGTACAAAAAAGGCTTTCAAAAAACCTCTCAACGATCGCGGCTGGCAGCTTTATACAAGCACATTCCCGGCACGTCCGACGGGCAAAAAAACGATGGGGTGGCTGTCGCATTAACGATTTGTGATCGTTAGCGCGACGCCACTTTCTTTCTGCAAAAACACCAACGGCGGCATAGTCTAAATGACCGCGCCGCCGTCTGTTATCTTTATATCCGTACTGTAAAATCTCATGAGCGCATCGACTGCGTATTTCGTGTCCATGCTGCCTGCCGTCTCGTAGCTCGAGTGCATCGCGAGCTGCGGCAGCCCGATATCGACCGCATGCATGCTAACCTGTATATTGGAAAGGTTGCCGAGCGTCGATCCGCCTGCGCTGTCGCTGCGGTTTGCAAAGTGCTGCACGGGCACTCCCGCTTCACGGCATATCTCGCCGAAGACCGCACGGCTGAACGCGTCCGTCGTATACTTCTGGTTGGCGCTCTCCTTTATCACTACGCCTTTATTGAGGAAAACGCGGTTCTCCGCATCCGTCTTTTCCGGATGGTTCGGGTGGACGGCATGGGCATTGTCGCAGCTGACCATGAATGATCTCGCCACTGCCATGCGGTAGTCTTCTTCTGACCTGCCGAGCCCTGAATTTATCCGCTGCAGCGTGTCGTAGAGAAACGTAGACATCGCGCCCTGCTTCGTGTTCGAACCCACTTCTTCATTGTCGAAGCAGCAGTACACGTTTACCGATCTTTCGCAGCTGCTCTCTGCGAACGCTTTGAGCGATGCGAATGCGCACTGCAGATCATCGAGTCCCGGCGCAGAGATGAATTCCTTCTCAACGCCCCACAGCACAGGCTTCTGACGGTTCACTAGGAACAGATCCTTTCCGAGTATGTTCTCCGGCTCCACTCCCAGCTCATCAGCGATCATCCTGTCGAAAGCACCCTTTTTCAGCGCACCTGCCGAAAAGAGAGGGCACAGATCTACCTGTCTGTTGAACTTGTATCCACTGTTTATATCGCGGTTCATATGGATCGCCACATTCGGGATCAGCAGTATGTCGCGGTCTATATCAAGCAGTCTGGACCTTATCACGCTGCCGGAATTTCCGGCACTGCTGCTTCGTCCGCACTGTTCTGCAGTGCCGCCCGTCGCTGCGCTGTGATCCCAACGCTCCGTACCGTCTGCCTTTTCCCTCACGAGCACACGCCCCGCAACGCTCAGCGGCCTGTCCAGCCACGTGCTGTCTATCATCCCGCCGTATGCCTCGACATTCAGGCGCAGATATTCACCCGGCCCCTCAAGCTCTGGCACATTTTTTATCTTGTACGTCGGCGAATCGCTGTGTGACGCGCAGATCCTGAATCCGCCGCCACTGCCGGCACCGTCACCGCCATCACGGGCACTGCCACTGACATCCTGCCCGATCCTGAACGCGACGATGCTCGATCCGTTCCGCGTCGTATAATAGCTGCCGCCCTTTGCAACATCCCACTTCTCCGTCTCCGGCAGATATCTGAAGCCCCTCGTCTCAAGATACCCCGCTATGTTCGCGACCGCATGGAAAGCACTCGGGCTCTTTCCTGCAAAGTCCAGCAGTTCTTCCGATATCCTTATATGATCCATTTTCGTATTACCTCTTTTCATCCGTGATTCGCACTCATGATGCGCTCCGCTTCAGTCATCAGCACGTCCTTCGAGTTTTCCAGCTCACCGTCCGTGACCTTTTCCAGCAGCACCTCCAGCATCGCTCCGACCGCAGGTCCCGGCTCCATCCCCGCAGCCAGCAGATCGCTGCCGCCGACCGCCAGAGCCTTTAGCGAAAAACACTGCTCCTGCTCTAGTATTCCACGCATCATCATTTCTATCTCGCTGAATTTCACTTTGAGCGCTTCTGTCATGTTGCCCGTCGCCAGATTGTCCGCAAACTTGATCGCAAGTATCTCGAACAGCACCTCCGGCGTGAATTTTCTCATCCATTTTTTCAGCAGCCGCTCGTCGCTTTCGAACAGCATGTCGTGATACTTCACCAGCAGCACCACCCTGTCCGCAAACGCCTTGTCGACCCTGAACCGCTTCATTATCTCCGCAGTGACCTCCGCGCCCTTCGCCGCATGCCCGAAGAAATGGCCCCGGCCCGTATCATCCGGCGAATAAGTGAGCGGCTTTCCTATATCGTGGAAAAGCGCCGCAGTCTTCATATATTCGCGGTTTTCAGGAGTCGTCTTCACTGCCTCCATAGCATGTATGCAATGCTCCAGCACATCGTATTTGTGGTACTTGTTGCGCTGATCGAAGCCTTTCATCGCGTAAAGCTCGGGGAACACTTCGCCTAGCACGTCTATGTATCTCCGCACCACATTAGGCGCATACTTTCCTGTCACCAGTTTCCTGAACTCCGAAAAGACCCGCTCCACCGACAGTTTTTTAAGCAGCCCGCCGTTCCTGAACATCGCCGCCTCGGTCTTCTCCTCGATCCTGAATCCCAGCACAGACGCAAACCTCATCGCGCGCATTATCCTTAGCGCGTCTTCTCTGAACCGCTCGTCAGGATCTCCCACCGCACGCAGCACGCGATTCCTAAGGTCTTCCGACGCCCCGAGGATATCCGTGATGCTGCCGTTTTCATCCATCGCCAGCGCATTCACCGTAAAATCCCTGCGTTTCAGGTCCTCCTCGAGCGATCTCGTGAATCCCACGCTGTCCGGGTGCCTGCAGTCAGAATATCCCGATTCTGTCCTGTACGTCGTTATTTCCAGCGGCACCATACGCACACTTTTATCCGACTCTCCGCACTCTGCCAGGATCTCCGATCCAGCCTGCCCGCCGGTTCTCTGATCCGCTCCGCTCTCGTTCTGCGGCGCATCACCACCGTCTGCCTCAGCGATCAGAGTGATCGTTCCGTGTTTTATACCTGTCTTGATTATCTTCATGCCATGGAAAATGCGCATCATCTCTTCGGGCGTAGCGCTCGTGGTTATGTCGATATCTATCATGTTACTGCTTCCGCGCAGATGCGGCTCATCTGTCAACGCACGCGCATACCGGCAGGAGCCGAAAATATCTTCCGCAGACGGTCTGCTCATCCGCCTCGTCATCTCGTCCCGTACACATCCGCCGACAAAATACGCCTTATGCCCTGCCGCTTTCAGCATTCTCACCGCCGTACACCCTGCTCTGAATTCATATATCGATCTGATGTCTCTCATACCTTGCGCCTCCATGCATACTGAGTCTAACAGTATGATTATACCACGCATGCCATTCACCCTGTGTGATTTTTTGCAAAGCGGCAGCCCTCCTGCACGTCCGGGCGCTTCTTTCATTTGTCTGGCATGCAGTTTTTTCCATTTCAGACCCGAAAAAATGTAGTCATTCAGCCAAATCAGGCCCGAAAAAATGTGATGACTCGACTATATGCATCCGATAAAGTTAGCAATTTCAAGCATTCTCCTATCACAAACCACTTGATACACAGCCGCGAAACCTGTACAATACTTTTGAATAAAACAACAGGGGATATAACAATGAACAATACAGAACTGAACTACGAAGAATTACTGAAAACACACAGGCGAAACCTGCACATGATACCGGAGCTTGACCGCGACCTGCCGGAAACGAAAAAATATCTGCTTTCCGTGCTCGAGCAGCTGAACTGCAGACTCACATTCCTCTGCGGATCCGGCATCTGCGCATATTTCGACAAAGGACAGAAAGAAACGTACGCGTTCCGCGCCGACATGGACGGACTGCCTGTCCAGGAAACGAACACGTGCAGCTACCGTTCCACACACGAAAACAAAATGCACGCCTGCGGGCACGACGGACACATGGCGATGGTCCTGACGCTCGGACAGTACGTGAACACCCTCGACGAGCTGAAATGCAACGTGCTGCTGATCTTCCAGCCGGCCGAGGAGACGCTCGGCGGCGCCAAGGAGATATGCCAGAGCGGCATCTTTACAACATATAATGTGACAAAAGTCTTCGGCATACACATGTGGCCGTTCATCGACGCAGGAAAGATCGCATCCAGACCGCACGCGCTGATGCCGAAATCAGCCGAAATCAACATAGACATATACGGCAAAGCCGCACACGGCACAGCGCCTTACGAAGGCATCGATGCGCTTTACATAGGCACCGAATATCTCAGACGTGTTTATGCAAAGCACGCACAGATCCCGGGTGCAGTACCGCGCTTCCCAGAAGGGGTCGGCGATCTGCCGCGCGCACCGCAGAAAGAGCCGGAAGACAAGACTATCATCCACATCGGCAAGATGGTCAGCGGCTACGCCAGAAATATAGTTTCCGACTACACGCATTTCCTCGGCACGGTCCGCGCATTCAGCGAAGAGAATTTCAACATGATAATAAACCTGCTCAGGAGCACGCTCACCGAGATAGCAGACGAATACGGCTGCAGCACAGAGTTTTCCAACAGCGAAGGCTACCCGCCTGTGATCAATGACGTCGATCTCTACAATGAGATACTGCCGGTGCTCAGAGGACTTCCGGGCGGATACGAGGAATTCGCAGAGCCGCTCGTGATCTCAGAGGACTTCTCGTTCTACGGTCACTACGCGCCCGCAGTATTTTTCCTGCTCGGCACAGGCACAGGCATCCCGCTCCACAGCGTCGATTTCGACTTCGATGAAAAAGTACTGCTGAGCGGATTCGAGCTCTACAGACGCATACTCGCATAGTCCCGAAAGGAGGCTCCGGTGTACAGGATATTCATCGTCGAAGACGACGAAACAATAGCATATTCGATCGCAGAAAAGCTCACGAGCTGGGGTTTTGAGTCAAAAGTCTGCACGGACTTCAGAAACGTGCTTTCCCAGACCATCGCACTGGAGCCTCACCTCGTGCTGATGGATATATCCCTGCCCTTCTTCAACGGCTACCACTGGTGCCGCGAGATCCGCAGGATATCCGAAGTCCCCGTCATGTTCATATCTTCCGCGGGAGACAACATGAACATCGTGATGGCGATAAACATGGGCGCCGACGATTTCGTCGCAAAACCTTTCGACATGGACATGCTGCTCGCCAAGATCCAGGCGCTCCTGCGCAGGACCTACGACTTCACCGCGAGCCGCCCCGCCGTGCTGCAGCACAACGGCGTGATCCTCAACAGCTCCGCATGCAGCGTCTCGTTCGAAGACCGAAAGCTGGAGCTTTCCAAAAACGAGAACAAGATACTCACGATACTCATGGAAAGCAAAGGGCAGGTCGTCACGCGCGACACGCTCATGAACAGGCTGTGGGAGACCGACTGCTTCGTGGACGAGAACACGCTGTCGGTCAACATCACGCGCCTTCGAAAGGCACTGGCGTCCATCGGGATCACCGACCTGATAAAGACCAAAAAAGGAATGGGGTATATAATAGAATGAAAAACAACATAAGATCTATCGCCATCCGGACATACATCCGCAGCCGACTGCCCCGGATCATACGCTTCTGCATCTTTTCGCTGATCTTTGCAGGAGTGTTTTTTCTTTATGATGCAAATACCTACGCTGTGCTCTACGCGGCGCTGATATGTGCCGTCATATGCGTGTTCTGCGCGATATATGATTTTTCTTCATATTATAAAAAGCTGAGCGCGCTCCTGCTTGCCGCTGATGTGATCACCGAATCGCTCGATTCACTGCCCCGCCCCGAAAACGCTGTCGACCGTGCATACACAGACCTGATCCGCAGGCTTTACAAAGACCGCAATGCAGTGATCGCCGAAAGCACAGGATCTAGGAACCAGATGCAGGACTACTATGCGATGTGGGTGCACCAGATCAAAGTTCCGATCTCCGCGATGCATATGCTGCTGCAGGATCAGGAAAAGAGCTCGCCGATGAATGTGCAGCTGTTCAAGATAGAGCAGTACGTCAGCATGGCGCTCTCATATGTCAGGCTCGAGGCCGAACAGACTGACTACGTGATAAAGCAACACAGCCTCGACTCCATCGTGAAACAGTCGGTCCGCAAATACGCTCCGCTTTTCATTTCCAAAAAAATACGTCTCAACATCGAAGATACCGCTCTCATCGTCAATACTGACGAGAAATGGCTCGGCTTCGTGATAGAGCAGATCCTGTCGAACTCCCTGAAATACACGAGCAGCGGCAGCATTTCCATATCATATGAAACTCCTAAAACTCTCATTATCAGCGACACAGGCATCGGGATCGCACCGGAAGATATCCCGCGTATCGGCGAAAAGGGCTTCACCGGCTACAACGGCCGCACTTTCAGAAAATCCACCGGGCTCGGCCTGTATCTGTGCAAAGAGATACTGATGCGTCTCTCGCACTCGATGACGATCAGCTCGGAAGTCGGCAAAGGCACGACCGTGAAGATCGACCTGCAGACATACGAGATCACGCCCGAATGATCCTTCCCATCTGAGGCCGCCGGCACGACTGCCGGCGAACATTACAAAAATGAAAGATACGACGCAGCGATCGTAAGACAGATGAATGGCTGCGTCGTTTTTGATCTGTTACCATTGATACATGATAGATCAACAGGATTCAAGGAGGCATAAATATGACTGTTTTACTCGAAGTAAAAGGCCTGCAGAAAGTGTACACCACACGATTCGGCGGCACCAGCGTGACTGCTCTCAGGAACGTGAACCTTTCCGTAGAAAAAGGCGAATACATCGCCATCATGGGAGAGTCAGGCTCAGGCAAGACGACACTGCTCAATATACTCGCGGCGCTCGATAAACCGACGCGCGGCCAGGTACTGCTCAGCGGCAATGATATCACTGCGATCAGTGAAAAGGAACTGTCCGCATTCAGGCGCAGCAACCTGGGATTCGTGTTTCAGGACTTCAACCTGCTCGACACGTTCAACCTCAAGGACAACATTTTCCTGCCGCTGGTGCTTTCCGGCAAAAAATACGGCGAGATGAGCAAGAGACTCAAGCCGCTGGCAGCGATGCTCGGCATCTCCGACATTCTCTACAAATACCCTTACGAGGTCTCCGGCGGACAGAAACAGCGTGCAGCAGTCGCCCGCGCACTGATAACCTCACCGCAGCTGATCCTGGCAGATGAACCGACAGGCGCGCTCGACTCGCGTTCCGCAGACGAGCTGCTGAAGCTTTTCAGCATGATCAACCGCGAAGGACAGACCATCGTGATGGTGACCCACTCGGTCAAGGCTGCAAGCCACGCAGGCAGAGTCCTCTTCATCAGCGACGGAACGGTATTCCACCAGATGTACCGCGGAAATGCCACTTCTGAAGAGATGTTCCAGCGCATTTCCGACACACTCACGACTATGGCGACAGGCGGTGGTCACAATGATTAGGATCTACCTCGGCATGGCGTTCAGCAACATCATCAAAAACCGCAGGATATATCTGCCGTACATGATCGCCTGCACGTTCACGGCGGCGATATATTACATAATATGCTCGCTCGGAGACAACAGCAGCCTGACCGATCTGTGGGGCGGCAGCATCATCAGGAGTTACATGAACATGGGACAGCTGATCGTCTCGATCTTCGCTGTGATCTTCCTGTTTTATGTCAACAGCTTTCTGCTGAAACGCAGGCAGGGCGAGTTCGGGCTTTACAACATCCTAGGTATGGAAAAGCGCCATATCGCGAAGATCATCGCGTTCGAGACTTTATATACTTATATAGTCGTCGCAGTGTGCGGTACGGTTTTCGGGATACTGCTCGACAAGCTGATATACCTGATACTATTGAAAATGCTCGGCGCTGCGGTTCCTGTGGGGTTTTACATATCAGGCTCTGCTATAGCAAAAAGCCTAATTCTGACAGGAGCCATATTCATGCTGATGCTGCTGAACTCCATCAGGCTGATACACAAAGCGCGCCCAGTCGAGCTCCTCAGGAGTGACAGCGCAGGCGAACGCGAGCCCAAAGCGAAATGGGCGCTGGCAGTGCTCGGAGTCATCCTTCTCGGCGCCGGTTATTATATCGCTGTTACTGTAAAGAATCCGATCACGGCATTCATGCTGTTCTTCGCGGCCGTAGTGCTCGTCATCGCGGGTACATACCTGCTGTTCACCGCAGGCAGTATCGCACTGCTGAAGCTGCTGCGAAAAAACAAGAATTACTATTACAGAACAAAGCACTTCATCAGCATCTCGTCGATGCTTTACAGGATGAAACGAAACGCGGCAGGCCTCGCGAACATCTGCATCCTTTCCACTATGGTGCTCGTAATGGTTTCCGCAACTATGTTCATGTACCTCGGATCGAATGAAATGCTCAGGATACGCTACCCTGCCGAGTTTGTGATGACCGCATCGGTCGATGACCCGGGTGCTCCCGAAGCAGCCTCACTGCTGGATGATGCGATCAGCAAAGAAGGCCTTGCCGGAAAAGACGCGATCACATACCGGGATCTTTCAATAAACGCATTCTACGATGAAAAGTCAGGCGGATTCACTACAGATCCCGACATATATCAGAGCTCGTCTGCAGTGGATATGCTCGACCAGATCTCGACTCTGGTATTCATCCCGCTCGAAGACTACAACCGCTGCAGCGGCCGCCACATGAAGCTCGACAGTGACAGCGACGTGCTTGTGTACTATACCGGCTCATCTGAGGCTCCCGGATCAGGCAGCGATACATTGACTATCGACGGACAGCAGTTCGATATCAGTGGCGAGCTCGATTCCATGATCAGAAACAGCAATATCGTCGCATCTATAAACAGCGGCTGCTTCATCATCGTGAAGGATATTTCCGTGATCGAAAAGATCCTCGAGACATCAGCCGAGCTTTCGGGCGATGACCAGTCGTTTATCAGCTTCAACTACATGACTGACATCAAGGGCGATCCCAAAGAAAACAGCGATGCCATCGGACGTGTATATGATCAAGCCCTGGCAGCGATCAGCGGTCTGGATGCGGGCAGCAGTGCGGATCAGAACAGCAGCCCGGATGCGAAGAGCCACTCGGATCAGAACAGCGGTGCCGCTACCAATGATAGTGCCGGCGAAAACGATACAGCGCCGGGCAGCACAGTCTCCCTCCAGTGCAGGAGCGTAGAATCAGTGTCTTATACAGCTGATTTTACCGGTCTGTTCTTCATCGGCATCTTCCTCGGCCTGCTGTTCCTGATGGCTACCGTGCTGATAATGTACTACAAACAGCTGACGGAGGGCTACGAGGACAGAAAACGATTCGAGATACTGCAGAATGTGGGGATGAGCCATACCGAAGTCCGCAGATCGATCAACTCGCAGATACTGATCGTGTTCTTCCTGCCTCTCGTCACGGCCGGCATCCACGTGGCGTTCGACTTCCCGTTCATTTTCAGGGTGATGACGCTGATGAACCTGTTCGACAAGAAGCTGTTCGCGCTTTGCACAGCGGGATGTTTCCTGGCATTCACGGTGTTCTACATCGTCGTGTATCTGCTCACATCCAGGCTGTATTACAGGATCGTCAGAAAATAGGAAATCTTCACCTTTTCTCCATTTGAAATCATCACATATTTGTGATAGTCTGTCCTTATGTTAGGTTATGTAAAGATCGACAAGGGTGAACTCAAGGTCCGCGAATACGAGGTATATACAGGTTACTACTGCGGCGTATGCAAATCCATAGGCCGCAGATACGGCCAGCTGCCGCGCATGGCGCTGAGCTACGATGCGGCTTTCCTGGCGATACTGCTCGCCTCGCTCAGCGATGAAAGCGATACCCCCGTTCAGGAGCACTGCATCGCGCATCCTGTCATAAAGAAAAAGACAGTGATCCGCAATCGTGCCATAGACTATGCGGGAGACGTCATGCTGATACTCGCCTGGTACAAACTTGCCGATGACGCAGCTGACGAAGGCAAGGCCTACGCAAAGCCTGTGATGCTGATGATGAAGCGGATCTTCCGCAGACTGAACCGCCTGTACCCGGAGCTTTGCAGCAGCATAGAAAACCACCTGTCTGCGCTTTCCGCACTCGAACGAGAAAAATGCGCCAGCATAGACATGGCGGCCGAAGCATTTTCGAAGATAATGGAAGACATATTCACCGAAGGTCTGCGAACAGTCTACGGGAGCGAACCGCCGCAGCATAAACATCACGGTGACCGAGGCGATCCCGGTATTTCCGGCATGCAGGACGATCGTACATACATCGGAACATCGCCCGGCAGCAGCGAACGCTCTGATGATCCGGATGCTCCCGGCGCTTCCGGCATGCAGGACGAACCGTGCGGCTTTGCATCGCCCGGCAATGACACGCGCGGGCTGCTGGCACGCGCAGGATATCACCTCGGCAAATGGATCTACATGATAGACGCGGTCGACGATATCGATGAAAATATAGAGTCAGGCGCATACAACCCGCTGCTCTTTCGATTCAAGTTCGACGCCGCGAACGAGACCGCAGACGAATTCCGCGCACGGATCGAACCGGATCTGCGCTTCAACCTGTACCATTACCTTGCGATGCTCAGCCGGTGCACCGACTCGCTCGACATCAGAAAAAATGCCGGCATCATAGAAAACGTGATATATTTCGGACTCAATCGGAAAACCGAAGAGATAATAATGAGGACGGATAAAGATAAACAGATTTGATTTCAATAGAAGAAGGAGATTTAGATGAACCCTTATGAAGTACTGGGCGTGCCTGAAAACGCCTCCGAAGAAGAAATAAAAAAAGCGTACAAAGAACTCGTCAAGAAATACCATCCGGATAAATATCAGGATAACCCGCTTGCCGACCTTGCAGAGGAAAAACTGCAGGAGGTCAATGAGGCATACGACATGCTGATGAAGAACAGGAACTCCGGTCCATCAGGCAGCTACAGCTACGGGAATTACGGCAGCGGCTCAGGTTCCGGCGGCAGCTATGGCACGCCTGACTACATGGCAGTACGCCGTTACATCGATGCAGGCAACCTGACTGCAGCAGAAAACATCCTGAACAGCACCAAGGACAGAAGCGCCGAATGGTTCTTCCTGTCAGGTATGCTTTCCTACAGAAAAGGCTGGTACGATGATGCTGTCAACAAACTCAAAACAGCTAACGACCTGGCTCCTAACAACATGGAATACAGCCAGGCTTACGGCCGTATAATCAACATGGGCGGAGCCTATCAGAATCAGGCTTACGGCCGCGGCTACGGAAGCAGCAATGATATGTGCTGTCAGGCGCTGCAGTGCTACATCTGCGCTGACTGCTGCTGCGACTGCATATGATAAAGGGGATATGAATTGAAAAACAGCAATTACCGAAAAAACACGGATAACACCGGTCGAAAAAATCAGTCATCTGTGATCGCACTTGGAGGCATATGCCTTGCGCTGACTCTCGCCTTTCTCTTTGCGGGTTCTGTCGCGCCCGGCATCGAGCTCACGCTGTTTGCGCTCAGCTCGCTCTTCACCGCGGTCATGCTGCTCGAATCAGGAGTCGGCGCAGCTGCGCTGCTTTACGCTGCCGCAGTGATCCTGGGATTTTTCATAGTGCCGAACAAGCCAGCCGTGATACCATACGCGTTTTTCTTCGGATACTACGGTATCCTTAAATTCTATGTGGAAAAGCTGCACAGCGGCATCCTTCAGGTCATAATAAAAGCAGCCTTTTTTGCCGCTGTCCTCTGCACTGGACTTCTCGGCTTCAAAAAGCTGCTGCTCGGAAGCATCCATCTTCCGGATTACCCTGTATGGATCCTCATCATCGCAGGCATCCTGATGATGCTTGTCTACGATTATATCTACACGCTCTGCATCAGTTTCTATCTGAAGCGCATACGCCGCAAAGGCGCAGACAACATGAAGCTGAGCTAGAGCTGACTAGAACTCCACTTCATCATCTGCGTTGCCGGCCGTCTCGGCGCTTTCGTGCGCCCCTGAAACGCTAGCCTGCTCTGCTTCCCCAATCGCTCCGGCGTCTCTGCCCTGTCCTGCTTCCCCGGCATCGCTCGCATCGGTGCTTATATCGATGCCGTTCACTTCAACGCCCTCTCCCATCGGGATCAGTATGTACCTGCTCCCGTCTATCACTTTAGTCGTTATCGTATATGTAAATTCCGGGTCGACGGTTATCTTCACCTGCGGCGTCACCATCTGGAATTTGTTGCTCTCCATCAGATTTATCGGATTGAGCACCGACTGCTCTCCGAATTCCCTGCGGCATGCTTCATTGAATGTGCCGATCTTTTCATCAGGCACTCCGCTGCTTTTCAGTATATCATCCACATCTTCGACGTATATCTCCGGCACCTCCGGATCCTTGCTCTCCTTGTGGATCAGCAGCCTTTCCCTGATCTGCCCGTGCACAGCCTTTACTACATCCAGACTGCAGTCATTTCCGAGAGACTCGCACAGCACATCGCTGAAAGCATGCTGCTGCGCGCCTGCAGACATCGGCACCTTTTCCGTATTGAAAATGCCTGCGATGAACTCCTCGTGTATGTCCGCCAGCCCGCGGCTGTAGTAAAGCGCATTATATATGTTCGTGCTCCTGTCGTCAAATGTCGGAAACATGAATCCCAGCTCCGGAGTTCCCAGCACATGGCCTGAGGATGCTCCCCTGAAATTTCTCTCTTCCGCAAAATACCGCAGCGACGCTTTCGCATCCTTCACTGGACAGATGCAGCATATCATGTAGTCGAACACTTCGTTCGAGCCCTCTTCCCAGATCTCGTCATCGTTTCCCTTGAACGGGATATCGTATGAATCGGAAGCCAGCAGTATAACATAGCTCTCGTCGCCGAAATCAAGCGATTCTATGACGCGCTGGTAAAACAGCTCACGCATGTCTTCGTCTCTGAGATGCGACAGTCTGAGCGCCTGCAGCAGCCTGTGCTCATCGCTGTCCTCGACCTGCTTCGTCGAAAATCCTATATCGAGCAGATTCTTTCCGAGCGTTCCCGATATCGCTTTTTTCAGCTGCTTGAGATACAGCTCTGCCTCTTCCTGCTCCATCAGCCCCATCGACATATCCATCCTGGCAACGATATCCTTCGCTGCGTTCACATAGCAGCCGTAAACATGGCTGATGCTGTCTTTGTCAAGCTTGAAACGTTTTCTTATCTCTCTCAGTTCTTTCTGATTCATAAATCTTTTCTCCCGGTCTTCTGACGATTTGAAGCTGCCGCACACATGCCGCCGGCAGCCATGACATTTATTTTAAACCAGCCCGGGCAGATATGCAAGCGAATCGGCACATACCGGCAGCATCAAGTTTCGGCATATATCGCTGCATATGAAAAAATCGCCGGGAAGTGCGGACGAAAAAATCCCTCTGCATCACCATCCTGAAAATACCGCAAAGCACGAACAGTGCCCCCTTTATAAAAAACAAAAAAGCCGGGGAAACTCGTCATAATTTCCCCGGCCGCTGCGCCGTTATCTCACCAGCACTTATGCCTGTGCTGATCTGTCTTCATTATTCAGCTGTAAATGTCAGCTTGTCACCGTCGCAGTCGATGAGGACTTTGTCGCCGTCCTTGACACTGCCCTTTATGATCTCGCCTGCAAGCTCTGTCTCGACATTCCTCTGCAGGAATCTCTTTACAGGTCTTGCACCGTAAGCCGGATCGTAGCTTTCGTCAGCGATGAACTTCTTCGCTCTGTCTGTGAGTGTGAGCGTGATATTTCTCTCTTCAAGACGTTTTTCGATGTCCTTCATAGCGAGCTCGATGATCCTTACGATCTGTGTTTCTGTGAGCGGCGAGAACACTACGATCTCGTCGATCCTGTTCAGGAACTCAGGTCTGAAGTATTTCTTCGTCTCGTCTTCGACTTTCTGCTTGACTTCTTCGTCGACCGTTCCGTCCGATCTGATACCGTCGATCAGGTAGTTGCTTCCGATATTGGAAGTCATGATGACGATAGTGTTCTTGAAGTCCACGGTCCTGCCCTGGTTGTCTGTCAGACGGCCGTCATCCAGCAGCTGGAGCAGGATATTGAATACATCCGGATGTGCCTTTTCGATCTCGTCGAACAGGATGACACTGTAAGGTTTTCTCCTTACGGCCTCTGTGAGCTGTCCGCCTTCATCGTATCCAACGTATCCCGGAGGCGCACCTACGAGTCTCGAGACTGAATGTTTCTCCATGTACTCTGACATGTCTATACGCACCATGTTTTTCTCGGAGTCAAACAGCGCTTCTGACAAAGCTTTCGCAAGCTCGGTCTTGCCGACGCCCGTAGGTCCGAGGAATATGAACGATCCGATCGGTCGCTTCTCGTCCTTGAGCCCTGCTCTTGCTCTGAGCACAGCCTCTGCAACAGCCTTGACGCCTTCTTCCTGGCCGATGACTCTCTTGTGAAGTATCTCAGGCAGCTTTAACAGTTTTTCCCTCTCGCTCTCTACGAGCTTGCTTACAGGGATACCCGTCCAGCCGGAGATGACTTCCGCGATCTCCTCTTCGGTGACTTCTTCCTTGAGAAGTCTGGATTCCTTGGCCTCTTCAGCCTTTTCCTTCTCTACCTCAAGTTTCTTTTCGAGGTCAGGCAGCGTTCCGTATTTGAGCTGTGCCAGCTTTTCGAGATCGTAATGCCTCTCGGCTTCTTCCATCTGATGCTTTACATCCTCGATCTGCTGCTTTACAGCCTTTACCTCGGTGATCGCTTTCTTTTCGCCTTCCCACTGTGCGCGCATCGCATTGCTTTCATCGCGAAGCTGTGACAGTTCTTTTTCCAAAGCTGCCAGCCGTGCTTTCGAGCCGGCGTCTGTCTCTTTGCCGAGCGCCTGCTTTTCTATCTCGAGCTGCATTATCTTTCTCGATATCTCATCGAGTTCAGCCGGCATGCTGTCGATCTCGGTCCTGATCTTCGAAGCCGCTTCGTCCATCAGGTCGATCGCCTTGTCAGGCAGGAATCTGTCGCTGATGTATCTGTCGGAAAGCGTTGCGCATGCGATCAGCGCGCTGTCTGTTATCCTTACGCCGTGATGGATCTCGAATCGCTCTTTCAGACCTCTGAGGATCGATATCGTGTCTTCCACTGTCGGCTGGTCTACCAGCACCTTCTGGAAACGACGTTCCAGTGCGGCGTCTTTTTCTATATATTTCCTGTATTCATCGAGCGTAGTCGCACCTATGCAGTGCAGCTCGCCTCTCGCAAGTTTCGGCTTGAGCAGGTTGCCGGCGTCCATTGCTCCTTCTGTCTTGCCTGCGCCGACTATGTTGTGTATCTCGTCGATGAAGAGGATTATCCTTCCTTCGGATTTCTCGATCTCGTTAAGTACAGCCTTGAGCCTTTCTTCGAACTCGCCTCTGAACTTTGCACCTGCGATCAGCGATCCCATGTCCAGTGCAAATATCGTCTTGTCCTTAAGGCCTTCAGGCACGTCTCCGTTCAGGATCCTCTGTGCCAGTCCTTCTACGACAGCCGTCTTGCCGACGCCCGGTTCTCCGATCAGCACCGGATTGTTCTTAGTCCTTCTGGAAAGGATCTGGATCGTATGTCTGATCTCGCTGTCACGGCCGATCACCGGATCGAGCTTGCCTTCTCTTGCCATCTCTACGAGGTCTCTGCCGTACTTGTTCAGCGCATCGTAGTTTTCCTCAGGATTCTGGCTTGTCACTCTCTGGTTGCCGCGCACTTTGTTGAGCGCATCCAGGAATTTTTCCTTCGTGATGCCGTATCTCTTGAAAATCGCAGCTGACGGCGTGTTGCGCTCATCGAGGAGTGCCAGATAAAGATGTTCGACGCTGATGTATTCGTCTTTCATCTTTTCGGCTTTCTTCTCCGCATTGAGGAAGATCTGCTGCAGCCTCCTTGTCGAGTACATGTTCTCAGCACTTCCGGAAACCTTAGGCAGTTTATCTATCTCGCTTTCCAGAGCTCCGATTATCTCACCCGTGTTCACTTCCATGAACTTGAGCAGTTTCGGGATCAGCCCGTCCTTCTGCATAAGGAGCGCCAGATGAAGATGTTCTCCATCTATCTGCTGATGCCCTTCTTCTATTGCTATATTCTGACAATCTATTATCGCACTCTGTGCATTCTGTGTGTATTTTTCTATGTTCATAAACCCCACCTCCGTATGGTTTAATAATGTTCCGCAGGTATATTTTCCCTTGCTGATTATTATTTTAAACCTGGAAAAAGCAAAAGTCAACAGTTTTTTAGCACTCACCTTAAAAGAGTGCTAATAATTTTTAAAAATTATGCCTTTTGCCTTGCTTTTATGGCGGAAACCGGAATATCCTGTTACCATTCATTCACTGCCATAAAAATAAAATGAGGAATGATACGATTTCCCGAATAGTCAATTGACACTTCGGGAAATATGCTGAACCTTTCTTCTTTGTATTATACAATTGACATGATTGAATATATCATGGCTTTTATATAAAAAAGAAGCTAAAATACAGAAGAGTTTTTATTGCGGCAACAGCCGCAGAAAGGAGCAAACCAATGAAAACAAGACCCGTGAGGACCAAGCTGCTGACAGTCCTGCTCACACTGTGCATGGTGCTGTCGCTGGCGCCGATGACGGCGGCTACGGCCTTCGCTGCCAATACAACCACCGTCAATAACGAAACAGAGTTGACGACGGCACTTGAAAATGCGGACTGCACCGAGATCAAGTTAGGCGGAAACATTGAGACCACTTACGAGCTCGATGTGAATCGCACCGTGATACTGGACCTGAACGGATATACCCTGAGCTGCAGCTCGACAGATGAGGATATAATTCGGGTGCGCAGCAACGGAAACCTGACAGTAAAGGACAGCGGAACCGGCGGCAAGATCGACGGGCAGAACAAGAACTGCGGAATTGAAGTCAAAGGAGGTACGCTGATTCTGGAAAGCGGCAGTATCGTGAACTGCACGGATGCCGACGGTGACGGCGGCGCTGTGGATGTAGCCAACACCGGTGTAACAGAACCACCTACCAGGTATGGTAAGTTCATTATGAACGGTGGAGCCATCATGGACTGCAAGGCCGCCGATGACGGCGGCGCAGTGGACATTGGCAGCGGCTGCAGCTTCATTATGAACGGCGGCTCCATCGGCAGTTGCAGAGCCGACGATGACGGCGGCGCGGTATATATCAAGCAGAGCGGCACCTTTGAGCTGAACGGCGGTGTCATTCAGAATTGCTCTGCCGGTGCCAACGGCGGAGCTGTGAATATTTACAGAGACGGTCACTTCACTATGACCGGCGGCACTATAAAGAGCTGCAAAGTGGATCTGGGTGGACTTGGCATGGCGGTATATGGCAGCAACGATGAAGCCGTGGTCACCATGACCGGCGGCACTTTTGAAGACTGCGGTGCATTCCCTTATTCCTTTGATGAATTCACCGTAACCTTTGATTCTGACGGCGGCAGCGCCGTGTCCGAGCAGAAACTGCGTAACGCTCCGGCAGTCAAGCCCGCTGACCCTGAGAAGAACGGCTATGATTTTGCCGGTTGGTATCTGAATGATACGCAGTATGCCTTTGACACCAATGTCACCAAGAATATTAACCTGAAAGCCAAATGGACACCTGCGGCTGCATCGACCATCACCACTGCTGCCGTTGAAAATGCGAAATTCAACTATCAGCCGGGTGATGCTCCACAGGCAACGGCTTGGGTTTCAGAGGCCGATACAGATAAATACGAGATCGCTTATGAATGCTGGCAAGAATTTGAAAACAATGAACCCGTTGCCGCCTGGTATTCCGATAACGGCTCACACGGTTCTCTGCCGACCATCACGAAATTTGAATGCGGGAAAAAATATGTGTATTCCCTTATGCTGAAGCCGAAAGACGGATATTCCTTCAGCAGTGAAACCGTTATTACAGTGAATGGGGAAAAAGTAGCGGCGCCATTCGTCGGCGGTTCTATGTATATCCCTGCCATTAAAACGATCACTATGCCTACTGTGACCGTCATTGATGTGGTGGAGATCAACGATGTCACCGTCAGCTTCAAGGACGGGGATAAACCGGTGTTCACCGGTAAGGTGCCTGATGGCGCAGACTACGCTTTCCGCTGCGAGTGGTGGGAGCTGGACAGCAAGACCGGCGCGATGTCTACGGACTTCGGGAATTTCTATGAAAACAAAATCACCGCTTTTGAAGCCGGGAAGACCTATCATTATGGCGTGTATGTGACGACTTACGGCGATGTCGGAAATATCCGTTATATATTCGGACCCGACACCAAGCTGAAGATCAACGGCAAATTAGTGGATTATAAGCGCTACGAAGGCGATACTAGCGATGGTTCCGACGGCACTATGTGGGTCCTCACCGACTTGACGATGACACCTGAGGCAGGTGCTGTTACTCCTTCTGATAAGTACACCGTTACCTACACCGACGGCGTAGAAGGCGAAGAGATCTTCAAGGATCAGACTTACACGGTAGAGTCCGGCAAGGCTACCCCTGCATTCAACGGCACACCAACCCGTAAGGGATATACCTTTGCCGGCTGGAAGCCTGAGGTTGCGGCTAAAGTGACAGGCAACGCAACCTATGAGGCGGCCTGGAAGTCCAACGATGCATCGGCGACAACGCCGAGCGATAACAAGCCAGGCAAAGGTGAAACAACAGGTACAAATACCGGCGACACCAGCAATATGCTTCTGTGGTTTGCTCTGCTGTTTGTCAGCAGCGGAGTTGTTATTGGTACTACGATTGTAAGCAGAAAGAAAAAGTATAACAGATAATAACTGATAACAGAAAATCTTGACCTGTGCGGCGGCTATCGGAAACGGTAGCCGCCATTGTATTTTAATATGCATTGTGGCCTTGCAATTTTAATTCCGCTAACGTTTAAATTTCAATTGACAATGGTCCAAAAACTCAATATACTTATAAAGTATCCGTGTTTCGGCACAGCACAATTACATAACCCTGCGCCTTTGGTGGAATTGGCAGACACGCTAGATTTAGGTTCTAGTGGGAGACCGTGGGGGTTCAAGTCCCTCAAGGCGCACCACATAAAAAAGACCGTCAGGTCTTTTTTTCATATTATTTGAACCCGAAAGGCGTGACCATTGTAAAGCAGCCCTGCGTTCTGCGCACGCCCCTCAGGGCGCACTACAGTTATCCTTGAAATTTCAACGTTTTCAAGGGTTTTTAATGCAACAAAAGTATTACGCTTTCATGATTTCTATTACAGTCCTGTTACAAACTTAAGTTCAATACACTCAGTACCTGATTATATCGGTTTGTGTATGATTTTTGCTCATCTCCAGATCTTACACAAAGGGTAGATATGAACACTTCCTGAGAATATATATCGCCATATTTTTATACCCAATAGACTACCCCCCAGCCGCGCGAGCTACGCGCATCACCCAAGCTTGAAATCTCATCTCTGCCCCAGAAACTCCCGTACCGCTTCATTGAACAACGCCGCTTTCCGGTTCGCAATAAAATGATTTCCTTTTATGAACACAAGTCTGGAATCGGGCAGACTGGCGGCTATCAGCTCTGTATGCCGGCGTTTTACCATATCTCTTGTCCCGGCAATGACAAGCGTAGGGACCGTGATCGCCGCCAGCTGACCGGGCTCGATATGCGGCTCATTTACCATCAGCCCCAGCATTTCAGCATTTTGCGCTGCCGACATGCTTTTTCCCGCAAAAAATCCAGCTATCCTGGATCCGATCTCTATAGGAAGCTGCACGCTTTTTCGTATCCCTGCCGGCGACAGATTCCCGCCGTTCAGGATCAGTTTTTCTATCATTTCCGGATGCCTCAGCACAAAGATCATCGCGATATTCGCACCGTCGGAAAATCCCAGGATATGAGCCTTTTCTATGCCCATCAGCTTCATAAACTCATAGAGATCGTCAGCAAACCGGCTCAACGTGAACTCTCCGCCACCGCGCGGCGACTTTCCATGACCCCGAGTATCAAGCGCGATCACACGGTATCTGTCCGAAAAGAAACTCACCTGGTTCTCAAAATACGTGTGGTCCTCGCCGTTTCCATGCAGCAGTATCAGCGGAAACCCGTTTCCGCTTTCCTCATAATAAAGCGCCACTGCTATGCACCCGCTGCTGCTATCGCCTGCTCATACACCTGCATGGTGTTGTCATCGAACAGGACCCATTCCACAACATCAAATGCATCCGGATGCTCCTCAAGGAATTCAGCCACCGTACCTACAGCGATCTTCGCCGCTTCCTTTACAGGATAATGATACACGCCTGTAGATATCGACGGGAATGCGATGCGCCTGATCCCGTGTTCTGCAGCGACCTGCAGACTCCTGCGATAGCATGAAGCCAGGAGCTCAGCTTCGCCATGATCCCCACCGTGCCATACCGGTCCGACAGTATGGATCACATGACTGCATGGCAGATCATAAGCGCCGGTCAGCTTTGCATCACCGGTATCACATCCGTTGAGAGTCCTGCACTCTTCAAGCAGCTTCCTGCCCGCTGCTCTGTGGATCGCTCCATCCACGCCTCCGCCTCCAAGCAGCGTGCGATTTGCAGCATTCACGATAGCATCCACGTCATTTATCTTCGTTATATCTCCTCTTACCGCTTTTATCATAGCGACCTCCTGTCTAAACATATGAACTTTTTGCGATCTCGCTTTTTAATATCGCTTTTTTACATTATAATATAAACAAACCGTAACCCGCAATTTTTACATAAATAAATCCGAAAGTGAGGAGAACATGGCACACAGACTTACTATACCGGGAACGACATACATAGGAGAAAACGCGCTGGCTGATGCGCTGGCTGACATCAGCGCACTCGGAAAGCACGCGCTGATAGTTTCCGGAAATTCCATGAAAAAAGCCGGTCACCTCGAAATGCTGACCGCAAGACTTCAGGAAAGCGGAGTCTCATCGACCGTATTTTCAGGCATTACAGGCGAGCCTACCGACATCATGGTGGAAAACGGCACAGCGCTTTACCGCGAATGCGGTGCAGACTTCATCATAGGCTTCGGTGGAGGCAGCCAGCTCGACGCCGCCAAAGCGATCGGGATCCTGGCCTCAAACCCCGGCTCTATCTCCGACTGCTGCGGCAAGCCGATCCACGCTTCACTGCCGCCGGTCGTCGCTATACCGACCACATCCGGCACAGGCTCAGAAGCGACAGACGTCACGATCATAACCGACACGGCAAACGACGTCAAAATGCTGATCAAAAACAGACTCCTGATGCCGGACATCGCAGTCGTCGACCCGATTTACAGCATGAATGCCCCCGAAAGCGTCACAGTTGCCACAGGGCTAGATGCGCTTACCCATGCCATCGAAGCGTATACATCCGCAAGGGCATTCCCGGAAAGCGACATCTTCGCGCTTTCCGCGGTCAAAAGGATATTCAGTTTCCTGCCAGCAGCGGTCGCAGATGGCACTGATAAAAACGCTCGCACTCAGATGGCTATGGCCGCATACGAGGCAGGCATCAGCTTCTGCAATTCTTCAGTGACAGTCGTTCACGGTATGAGCCGCCCGATAGGTGCGATTTTCCACGTTCCTCACGGCATCTCGAACGCGATGCTGCTGGATGAGTGCATGAAATACGTGGTGAGCGGCGCGTACGACAGATTCGCCGGACTCGCCCGTGCGATAGGCGTCGCTGGCAGCACCACAGACGACATTCATGCTGCATCATCATTCATCGATGCAGTATCCGAGATATGCAAAGTCTGCAGCGTTCCGTCCTTCAGGGAATACGGCATAGATGAAGACAGATATTTTTCTTCGATAGAAAAAATGTCTTCTGACGCGATCGAAAGCGGCAGTCCCGCCAACACTCGCATGCCGCTTTCGAAAGAAGACATCAGCACTATTTATAAAAACGCATGGAAATAACACAGCGCAAAACAAACATCAATGACTGCACCGGACAGCTAACTGCCTTAGCCGTCATGCAAACAGAAAACGGCTCACGAGAGACACCACATCTGATGTGCTCTCCATGAGCCGTTTCTGTTTTATGTTATTTCTGCCTGATCATTTTTTCATTTCCTGCTTTTCCGGCCCTCGCACTGCCCTGCCCTTTCTCAAGTTACCGTTCACTCGCTCGAGATAAGAGATGAAAGCCTCACGCTCTGCATCGGAGAATCCTTCAAATACATGTTCTTCGACATCACTGAGCACATTGACCGAAGCTTCGGCACGCGCTCTGCCCTTTTCAGTCAGATATACGAGGATATACCGCTTGTCATCCTCCCTGCTGCGCCTGTCGATCAGCCCGGTCTTCTCCATCCTGGCAAGCAGACTCGTTGCCGTCGCCGGCTCTATGATGCACGCTTCAGCTATATCCTTCTGCGCGACTCCGTCATGCTCTATCAGATATTCCAGCACCTTAGGCTGCCCGGCAGAAAGCTCCTGCCCCGAAAGCCTCTCAAATACCATCTTCGAAAACAACGTGTGATTTTCCATCATCAGCTTGTGATATGACATAGGTTTATCCTCCCATCAGGTGCACCGGAGAGCATGATTGCCCTCATACGACCAAAGCCTTGTCTTCCAGTATAGTAGTTAGTCTTCTAAATGTCAATCCCGAAAATCCGGATACCTGCTGCATCCAACACTTACGGCCTGCCTGCATATCGCCAGCACCGACGGTGCATGACATGATCCGATTCGCCCCGCTTTAAAGGTGCCTCTTCTGCGTGTTTATTCCAGAGTCCAGTTCTGGCTCTCGGTCTGGAGTTTCACCATGTGTGAATATATGCCTCCCTGCTCCATCAGATCTGAAGGCGTGCCCTGCTCAGCGACATTACCGTCTTTGAGCACGACGATCTTGTCTGCGCCGGAAACCGTTCTCATACGATGTGCGATGATGAGAACAGTCTTGTCCCTTATCAGTCTGGAAAGCGCAGTCTGTATCGCAGTTTCGTTTTCCACGTCCAGGCTGGCAGTTGCCTCATCGAGAAGTATGATCGGTGCATCCTTAAGGAAAGCTCTGGCGATCGATATCCTCTGGCGTTCTCCCCCGGAAAGTTCGCAGCCGTTTTCGCCGATATTCGTGTTCCACTTGTCCGGAAGCTTTTCTGCAAACTCCTCGACATTTGCCATTCTGGCCGCAGCGATGACCTCTTCATCTGTCGCATCGGCTCTGCCAAGCCTTATATTTTCCATGATCGTATTGTCAAACAGCGTTACATCCTGGAACACTATCGAATAAAGCGACATCAGCTTTTCCGGATCTATTACCGATATATCCATGCCGCCGACGGTTATCCTGCCTCTGTCTATATCCCAGAATCTGGCCGCAAGTCTCGAAACTGTAGTCTTGCCGCCTCCCGAAGGACCGACGAGCGCAGTCACCTGCCCCTGTTTTGCAGTGAAAGACACATCATCAAGGACAGTCTCACCGTCTTCATATGCGAATCCAACGTGATCGAAGACTATATCGCATCCGTCATTATCCAGCGGCTCTGAACCTGTCTGCACATCGCAGTCAAGTATCTCGTTCATGCGCTCTATGTTGCTGTTCGTTCCTATTATCGCCGCAAGGTTCTGCAGCGCTCCCTCGAGCGGATCATACAGTCTCGACACGACGAGCAGGAACATGAACATAGTCAGTACATCGATCTCACCTTTTATCAGCAGATACGAACCGGCAAGCGCTGTAGTCGCGATCCCAAGGCGCAGTATCAGCCCTGCCGAAACCACGAAAACGGAAGTCCCGAGCTCCGATATTATCAGTCTTGATTCCACATTTCTTATTTTCTTTTCCAGTCCGCTGAGATATCTTTCTTCCGCATTGTTTGCACGCAGGTCACTCATCATCTCCATACATTCCTGTATGCCGTCTTCGCAGGTTATCTTAGCCTGCATCGATTTTCTCGAAAGATTATGCTGTACTTTTGATGCCAGCGCTACAACGGCAAATGCCACAGGGAGCACCCATACAGCTGCGATACCCATCCTCCAGTCAAAGAACAGTATCGATATCGCGATCAGTGTCGTCGATATTATCGAACCGATGAGCGGCGGCACGTGATGCGACTGGCTGGTTTCCAGCACGGCACAGTCGTTCATTATAGCCGATGTCAGGTCGGCCAGGTCTTTCTTGCCGAAAAACGACAGCGGTATGCGTCTGAGCTTTTCTGCCAAACTCACTCTTCTTATCCCCGTCTCGACATAAGTCACCAGGAACGTCCCGTCGTACTGCAGCCGCGTGAAGATCAGTATCAGCGCGATACAGATGACGCACCCTGCTGCATAGAACGGTATGCGCCCGTTTTCCAGACCGCCCTCCATCATATCCTTTACCATGAAATAAAGCAGCCCCACAGGGAACATGAAAGAAATATTCTGCAGCGCACAGAATATGCTGCCCTTTATCGTATCGATCGCACCTCCTCTGGAAAGTGCGAATCGTCTTTGCAGTTTCTCTATCACAGAGCTACACCTCCTTTGCAACTTTCCACTGTACCGAACTCCTGTAGTCATCCCACATCGTGCTGAACAGTCCGTCTGCGGCCTTGAGTTCTTCAAAGCTGCCGCTTTCCTCGATCCTGCCGTCCCTGAGCACGAATATGCGGTCCGCATTCGTTACAGTAGACAGACGATGCGCTATCATGATGACCGTCCTGCCCTCTGCCAGTCTGCTCAGCGCAGTCTGCACCCTGACCTCATTGTCAGGGTCCGCAAATGCAGTCGCCTCATCCAGTATGATCACAGGGGAATCCTTCAGGAAAGCACGCGCGATGGCTATCCTCTGCGTCTCGCCGCCTGACAGATATACACCTTGTGATCCGATCACAGTATTCACGCCATCCGGGAATTTTTCTATTATATCCATACACTGCGCATCTTCGAGCGCCTTGATCACTTCCTCCTCCGAAGCCTCAGGTTTTCCCATCCTCACATTGTCCAGGATGCTCGCCTTGGCAAGGTGACTGTTCTGGAATACGAAGGAAACCGTATCCATCAGCTCAGCCTTGTCGATTTCCTTCGCATCTACGCCTCCGATACGGACGACACCGCTCTGAGGATCGAAAAATCTCGCGATCATGCTTGCCAGCGTCGACTTGCCGCCGCCCGAAGGACCTACGAATGCCACAGTCTGCCCGTCTCCGATCTTCAGAGAAATGTCAGTCAGCGCATTTTTCGTACCATCATAGCTGAAAGTAACGTGTTCGAGCACGACAGAATTGTCTGCAGGGTGCTTTGTCTTGTCAGCCTGACTGAGCGAAGGCGACTCCAGCACGCTGTCGATCCTCGCGATCGCATCTGCCACGATCATGCCGTTCTCACTCATGAACATCATCTTGGTCAGCGTCAGCGAGATCACCGGCGTTATTATTATGTAAAAAAGCATGCTGAGCAGGAACTCATTCGTCATGCCGCCATGCGAAAGCCAGTATCCGCCTGCGATCAGGAAGATGAACACGCTGTTGATAGCCAGCGTGTAAAGAGTCATCGGTCCTCTCATCTCTTTCGTGTACGCTATCGTCCACTTTTCATAATCGTCTATCGTAGCCTTGAATTTCTTGAAGGAAAACACAGTCTGTCCGAATGTCTTCACTACCGGTATGCCTCGCACGTATTCGACTGCCTCATTTGACATATCTGCGAGCGCATTCTGATACTCTGTCATTTTTTCCTGCATGCTCTTGCCTGTCATCTTCGTCATGCATGCAAATCCAAGCACTACAGGCACCAGGCTGATAAGGCCCAGTCTCCAGTCAAACACCGCAAGCAGTGCCAGCAGACCGACTGTCGTCGCTATAGCTCTGTATTTATCCGGCAGCTGATGAGCCAGATATGCTTCTGCCGCTCCTGAAGTCTCTGAAATCGTCCTTCGCAGCCTGCCGCTGCCGAACTGCTCTATTTTCCCAAGTGGCAGCGTCGCGATATGCTTTGTCATCGCTATCCTCATATTGGTCGCGATACGAAATGCCGCAAGATGCGAGCACATAAGCCCGCCAATGTATACCAGCACTGAAATCACTGCAAACAGTACCGCCATCCACCCGTAATGAGTTATATGCACTGCATCTTCGAAATGTGGTGCGACCTCGATCACTTCTTTCAGTATCCTCCACACATACCAGAACGGCAGCAGCGCGATAAAAGCACTTGCCGCAGAAAGCACCCATGAAAGATACGTCAGTATCCTGTGGCTCCCCGCATATTCGAGAAGCTTGTTAAGATTTGATTGCTTTTTCAAAAATAAAACCCCCTTACCTGCTGATCTGTCGATCTGTTGTTATTCGGCATCCTTCTCCGCCGATAACTCGCAGCCGATCGCCAGCCGTTCTTTAATTAGCTATAACTAACTATCGTGCAAAAATTTATGGGTCTACTGACCCATTATTTTCAGCCATCCTGCAGTATAAAAATCATTCAGCTCCTTTAGATAACGCTCGGCATAGTCCTTAGGCGTATCATGTATTATTATTTCGAAATACGCATTCATCATTCCTGTGACCAGGATATGCTCAAGCCTTCTGTCAATCATCGGCGCCGGCTTGCCCAGCTTTTCCAGTACAGCGTAATACTTGTGCGTAGCTTCTACCTCAAGCTCCGCCATTTCATCGATAAGGAAAGCATACCTCGTGCCCTCTGCACACTGCAGCAGCATATAACACTCTTCCCTGTGATCGTATGAGTAATCCAGGATCTCATACATGCATCTGCTGGATGCCTTCGCTATATTATCCGGCTGCTCTTCCATCGGCAGGCTTTCGAATTCGTAAAGAGCTGCCGTGTATGTGTCCACTATGAATCTGTAGACCTCGCTGACGAGTGATTTGAACAGTTCTTCTTTGCTTCCGTAATATCCGTAAAGCGCTCCGGTCGTCACACCTGCAGACTTTGCTATGTTCCTCAGCGATGCCTCCCTGAAGCCCTTTTCCATGAATTCAGCCTTTGCAGCATCATGTATGAGTTCAAGTGTCGTTTTTTCATTTTCTACCACAGTGTCACCTCCCATGCACTTCGGCAGCTCGGCAGTTATACGATTTTACACATCGCCTCTCGTTCTCCAGGCATATTTGTCCTTTTGCAAATATGTCGGATACACCGTGAGCTGCCTGCTTTCCGCAATCATATAACACCGTTATATTATATTTAGCGCTTATGGTTTTGTCAAGCTAACTGAAATTTTTTCTCAGATACTGCTTAAGCCCTTTCACTGAAACTAAGCGTTCAAGACCCGATACGTGCACTTTGCATAAATAACAAAAGTGGCTTCGACACATATTTTAATATGAAACTTTGTTGATATTCCGAAAATATCGAAAGTGATATTTCCTACATGATAGAAAAGCGCACCTTTAAAATGATCTTCTAAAGATGCGCTCTGCATTACCTCTTTTATTTTGTTGTCTTAATTAAATATACTGAACAGGCTATTTTCCGGCTGCTTTGCTGTACGGCCCGCCATTGCTGAAAAATGCAGCTGACTCCTTGTCTGACAGGATCCTGTCTGTCTGGATGCTTTTTGATGATTCTTCATCGTCTGTGAGTATGCCATGACTGATCGCCCAGTTCATCGCCGCCTTCTCAAAATCATCCAGCCCTTCAAAGCCTGAATACTCGCCGGAAACATCACTGCATGCAGTATCTTTGCCGTACAGTAATGCCGCCTTGTATGCGATCTCTGCAAATTCCAGTTCTGTTATCCCGCTCTGAGATGCCAGAAGCTCGCGATCCATTTCATCAAAAAGGCCAGACTTCATGCCCCATACTATAGCATCCGCCTCGTATTTGACCTTTGTTGAATCGCTGTCGATCTTATCCGATGCCAGCTGCATCAGCGCCGCAGTATATATGCGTTCGTTCAGATCAGCATCCGCTCCGAGGCTGTTCTTGACGAAAAGCACCGCCTGTGCTATCGAACACTGTCCCGGCGCACAGTCGAGCGCGCTGACAAAGTCGTTTTCATCAGATTCACTGATCTGTGACATAGCGTTATTTTCATCTTCCTGAGAAATATCGCTGTCCGGCTGATCTGCTGTTACATCCGTTCCCGAATCCGCATCAGCATCTGTATCAGCATCTGAAGTACTTCCCTCTGTCACAGTGATATGTATGATCGGAGATGATTTCACATCTGACGGCTTTACATATTCAGTCTTCCCTGCCTCCTCGGAATAAAGCGTATATGCCTCCTTCTTTACAAAATACTTGACGTTCGCCGTACATGCTTTTTCGCCGTCCGAAGCATTGTTCAGCTTCACTTTGTTCAAGGTGTAGAGCGGCAGTATCTTTCCCACGCTTCCCTGCGCGCCTTTGCCTGTACGCTTCAGTTCTCCTCCCGTTATAGAGATCGCTATGTAATCGGAAAGCTTGCCGGTCGCATCGTCATATCCCGGGCTGACGCCAATCTCATTCATAGCTGACTTTATCTGACTGTAATCCAGATGCTTCACCCACGGATTATCCCAGGTATAAGTCGATCTGCCGTAGCCATGCTTCACCTTTATACCTCTGGTAAGTCCGTGTGATTCGTCATAGCCTACATCTCTGCTCTTCCTGTCTCTGAGATTCTGATTCGCGTTCTTGAACTGCGTCATGAATCCCGACTGTGAATATCCCTTGCTTGTAAAGTATGTCGTCTTCGCATTGTCATCGTAATAGCATCCGTTATATGAAAATATAGTTACAGTGTACGATATTTCCACAGGGCAGTCATACAGCATCGTATCCACATAATCCGTCTGGAATATGCTCTGCACTACTCCGGTGTGTCCCGGCAGCGTGACTCGCTAAGTGCTGGTCGTGCTCTCCGAATTCGTTGTGCTGTTGGTATCGCTCACACTGCTTTCCCAAAGCTCACCTTGTTTGCGAGTGCATTTCCGCTCATTTCCGGGCATATATCCATTTTTTAGCATCAATATTACAGGCCTGCCGAGCAGGCTTTTCTCTGATTATTTTACTCCATGCGTAAACGCCGAAACCCGTTGAAAACACTCGCTTTCACTGGAATTTCAACATAATAAAAAACCTGTCTTTCAATTAAGAAAAACAGGTTTCGGTCTGGTGATCCTACCGGGAATCGAACCCGGGTTACCGCCGTGAAAGGGCGGTGTCTTGACCGCTTGACCATAGGACCAAAATAAGCGGCAACGTCCTACTTTCCCAGGCGGTCTCCCGCCAAGTATCATCAGCGCTAAGGAGCTTAACTTCTGTGTTCGGTATGGGAACAGGTGTATCCTC
>CABIWW010000012.1 GCA_902362435.1 Eubacteriaceae bacterium | reverse complement strand
AGCAATATTTGATTCTATATTGATGTAGCGCCGTATACGAGAACCGTACGTACGGTGCAATGGGAGGGTGAGTATACTCACTCTACCCTATTATGGCTGGAGCGACGGGCGAGGTGTGCTGGTGGAGCTTGCTGAGATGACTGGCCTAGCTGAACCGGAAGAGCTGGCGTAGTTGGCAGAACTGGCAGAACCGGAAGAGCTGGCGGATGAAAAAGGGGGATCCGGCTAGCGGTGGAACGATATGGCCGAGCTGATTTGTGAAGTGTGCTTGTGGAGCTGGTTGGCGAAAATCGCGAGTGGGATTGCTGGTGGAATGGCGGCAGGAATCGTATGAGGAATTGCAGGAGGATTTTGATGGCAAAAAATGTCAAATGCATAAAAACCGCCCGGTTTCAAGGTGTTTCGTAACAGTGCGAATATGGAAAAAAATGTATATACATATCCAGTGCATAAAACGTGCTATGAATGCATAGATATGCAAATCAACCTTAAATAGCAGGCATATTTCCCTTGAACGGGAGCTCTTTACATGAGGGCTTGAACCTGTCTAAGGTTTATTTACGGAAGTAGCTGAAATCGGCTCAAAAAAGTACAATGTACTGTAACAAAATACCTGTTCGGAAGGTGGTTTTCATACATTTCGTGTTTTGATAAAAGCACGGCAGTAAAATCATGAATGCATAATGATTGCATAACAAAATTTTGTAGCGTTATAGGAGATGTGGAGATAGTTTTAATTGGCGTGCGAACGTGCGTTTACAATTAAAAATGGAGGTGTTATAATGGTTTCATACATCAATACGCGGCGTTGCCGCAATGAAGAAACCATTGAAACGCGCTGCGACAAGCTTGCGCGTTATAATGCCTGCGGGTCTCGTACATCAATACGCGGCGTTGCCGCAATGAAGAAACCATTGAAACGCGCCGCGACAAGCTTGCGCGTTATAATGCCTGCGGGTCTCGTACATCAATACGCAGCGTTGCCGCAATGAAGAAACCATTGAAACGCGCTGCGACGAGCTTGCTCGTTATAATACCCGCGGGTCTTGCGCCTCGCATGATATATTTTTGGATTGGATGACCTCTGAAAGGGGGATGATATAAATGACGGAATTCAAAGTGCATTCGGATTTCGAGCCGATGGGGGATCAGCCTCAGGCGATCGAGATCCTTGCGAACGGAATAAAGAACGGGAAACGTGCACAGACGCTTATGGGCGTGACCGGATCAGGGAAAACCTTTACGATGGCGAAGCTCATAGAGAAAGTGCAGAAACCGACGCTCGTGATATCCCATAACAAGACGCTGGCAGCTCAGCTGCACGGCGAGTTCAAGGAATTTTTTCCGGAGAACGCAGTGGAATACTTCGTCTCCTACTACGACTACTATCAGCCGGAGGCGTACGTGGCTTCGACCGACACGTATATAGAAAAGGATTCGGACATCAATGCAGAGATAGAAAAACTCAGGCATTCCGCAACTGCAGCGCTTTCCGAAAGAAGAGACGTGATAATAGTAGCGAGTGTATCGTGCATATACGGACTGGGAAGTCCTATAGACTATGAAAATCAGGTGATCTCTCTGCGGCCGGGCATGGAGAAGGACAGGCAGGAGCTGATGCGAAAGCTCGTCGATATCCAGTACACGAGAAATGATATCGCGATGGATCGCGGCAATTTCAGAGTCAGAGGAGATACGATCGACATATATCCGGCGGGAGCTGAAAATGCCGTCAGGATAGAGCTTTTCGGAGATGAAGTCGAGACCATCAAGGAGATAAATCCTGTCACTGGCGAGATCGTGGGACTCAGGAATCACGTGGCGATATATCCGGCATCGCATTATGTGACGAGCAAGGAGAAGATAGAGCGAGCTGCTCAGACGATAAATGAAGAGCTCGAGGAGCGCATCCAGTGGTTCAGAGACCGCGGCAAGCTGATCGAAGCGCAGCGTATAGAGCAGCGGACGAGATACGATGTGGAAATGCTCAGAGAAGTCGGCACATGCAAAGGCATAGAGAACTACTCGAGGCACATAACGGGACTTGAAGCGGGATGCAGGCCGTATACGCTGATAGACTATATACCGGATGATTTTCTGATAATAATAGATGAATCGCATGTCATGCTTCCGCAGCTTAGGGCGATGTATGCGGGGGACCGGTCGAGGAAGCAGTCTCTGGTGGATTACGGTTTCAGACTGCCGTCGGCGCTTGACAACAGACCGCTGAAATTTGAAGAATTCAACGATCTCATAAATCAGATAGTTTACGTCAGTGCAACGCCTGCGCCTTATGAAAAAGAGCAGAGCGGCGGCATTTCGGCAGAGCAGATAATAAGGCCGACAGGGCTGCTGGATCCTGTGATAGAGATGCACAGCACAGAAGGTCAGATGGACCATCTGATAGGTGAGATAAACAAGACTACAGCAAAAGGAGAGCGAACTCTCATCACGACGCTCACGAAGAAAATGGCAGAGAGCCTGACGGATTATCTGAAAAACGTCGGGATAAAGGTGAGGTATCTGCATTCGGAGATAGATACGCTGGAGAGAATGGAGATAATAAGAGATCTGAGACTCGGGACATTCGATGTGCTGGTAGGCATAAACCTGCTTAGAGAGGGGCTCGATATACCTGAAGTTTCACTCGTGGCCATACTCGATGCCGACAAGGAAGGCTTCCTTCGAACGGAGACCTCGCTGATACAGACTATAGGAAGAGCGGCACGAAATGCCGACAGCCGCGTTATAATGTACTGTGACGGCATAAGTCCGGCGATGAAGTCGGCTATCGACGAAACGGAGCGAAGACGCGCTATACAGGACAAGTATAACAAAGATCACGGCATCGTTCCGCACACTGTAAAGAAAGCGGTCAGAAGCGTCATAGAAGCCACTAAGGCTGCGGAGGATGAAGGAAAATACGAAGGAAAGAGTCCGCTCGAGCTCACGAAGAAAGAGCTGAAGGCATACGTCGGCAAACTCGAGAAGGAAATGAAACAGGCTGCAGCAGACCTGCAGTTCGAGCGTGCCGCCGAGCTCAGAGATGTGATATTCGAATACAAGGCTAGACTGTAAGCATGCCTGTCGGTAAGCATGCCTGTCGGCAGAGGGAGAATGAACTCCGTCGACAGACAGCATGAAATGGCGGAAGAAAAGGGAATAAGAGGATCAACAGGAAGGTAAAATGGCAAAAGATATAATTATAAAGGGAGCCAGAGAAAACAATCTTAAAAATATAGACGTTACCATACCGAGGGACAAGCTTGTCGTGCTGACAGGCCTGTCAGGTTCGGGAAAGTCATCTCTGGCATTTGACACGATATATGCTGAGGGGCAGAGAAAGTACATGGAAAGTCTGTCGTCGTACGCGAGGCAGTTCCTGGGGCAGATGGAAAAGCCGGATGTGGAGTATATAGAAGGACTGTCACCGGCGATCTCGATAGACCAGAAAACTACAAACAAGAATCCGCGTTCCACGGTGGGAACGGTAACTGAAATATACGATTATCTCAGGCTGATGTATGCGAGGATAGGTATACCGCACTGCCCTGTATGCGGCAGAGAGATCACGAGCCAGACTATAGATCAGATAGTCGAACTCCTGATGCTGGAAGGCGAGGGAACGAAACTGACAGTGATGGCGCCTGTGGTAAGACAGAAAAAAGGACAGCATGAGAAAATACTCGAAAGGATCCGTAAGGAAGGATTTACGCGAGTGCGGGTCGACGGTGAGATCAGGATCCTGGGAGAAGAAGAGATAAAGCTCGGGAAGACATTCAAACATACGATAGAGATAGTCGTAGACAGGATAAAAGTCAAGGACGGAGTCCAGAGCAGGCTGGCGGAAGCATGTGAACTTGCGATCGCCCATGGTGACGGACTGGTGCAGGTGATCGTCGACAAAGGTGAAGGGCCTGAGGAAAAGACCTTCAGCACGAGCCTCGCATGCCCTGAGCACGGAGTCAGCATAGAGGAACTCGAACCGAGGATGTTTTCGTTCAACAATCCGCTGGGAGCATGCCCTGAGTGTAACGGGCTCGGCTTCATACAGCGTATCGACCCGGATCTGATAATAACAGATACGGACAAGAGCATCAACGAGAAGTGTCTGAGCAACGTGTTTGCAACGATGGAGTACACCAGCTTCTACTGGCAGGTGATAAATGCGCTTGCAGAGAAATACGGTGCGAGCCTGGATACTCCGTATAAGGATCTGCCGGAAGAATTCAAGCAGGTGCTGCTTTACGGTACCGGTGATGAAAAGCTGCAGTACGTTTATACCAACAGAAACGGCGACACGCAGAACAGAAATCACACTTTCGAGGGTATAATCAATAACCTTGAGAGGAGGTACAGAGAGACCGGCTCCGAGTGGATCAAGGAAAAGATGGAAAAATACATGCGCATCACGCAATGCCCTGTATGTAAAGGCAACAAGCTGAAGCCTGAACTGCTGGCAGTCACTGTGGGCGGAAAGAATATAATGGAATTCTGCGATATGTCAGTTGCCGAAGCGATAGAGTTCGTGTCAGATCTGAAGCTTTCGGAGACACACATGAAGATAGCAGAGGAGATCATCAAAGAGATAAAGGGCAGACTCACATTTCTGGCAAATGTGGGACTGGACTATCTGACTCTTTCGAGAGCGGCAGCGACGCTGTCGGGAGGGGAATCACAGCGTATAAGACTGGCGACTCAGATAGGATCGGGACTTGTCGGAGTGCTTTACATCCTGGATGAGCCGAGCATAGGACTGCATCAGAAGGATAATGAAAAACTGCTGGAAGCGCTGAGAAGACTGACGGATATAGGCAATACGCTTATAGTCGTGGAGCATGACGAAGACACGATGTATGCAGCTGACCACATAGTCGATATCGGTCCGGAGGCCGGAGTCAACGGCGGAGAGCTGGTGGCTCAGGGCACGGTCGAAGACATCATGAACTGCCCTGAATCTATAACGGGCCAGTATCTGAGCGGAAAGAAGAAGATCGAAGTTCCCGAAACGAGGAGAAAAGGCAACGGAAAATTCCTGGAGATCAAGGGCGCTGCCGAGAATAATCTGAAGGGGATAGATGTGAAGATACCTCTGGGCGAGCTCGTATGCGTCACAGGAGTTTCAGGCTCGGGAAAGAGCAGCCTGATCAACGAGATACTGTACAAGGCTGTTGCTGCTGAGATGTACGGAAGCAAGGAAAAGCCAGGTAAATACAAACGTATAAACGGTCTGCAGAATATCGACAAGATCATCGACATAAATCAGGCTCCGATAGGCAGGACGCCGAGATCAAACCCGGCAACATATACGGGAGTGTTCACGCATATAAGAGATCTGTTTTCACAGCTGCCGGAGGCGAAGCTGCGAGGATACGGCAAAGGCCGTTTCAGTTTCAATGTAAAGGGCGGCAGATGCGAGGCCTGCGGCGGTGACGGCATAATCAAGATTGAGATGCATTTCCTGCCGGATGTATATGTGCCTTGTGAAGTCTGCAAGGGAAAACGCTATAATCACGAGACGCTCGAGGTCAAGTACAAGGACAAGAGTATTTTTGACGTGCTCGATATGAACATAGAAGAGGCCGCAGAGTTCTTTCAGAATATACCCGCCATTTCAAGGCAGCTGCAGACGCTGCTCGATGTAGGCATGGGATATATCAAGCTGGGACAGCCAAGCACGCAGCTTTCAGGAGGAGAGGCGCAGAGGATAAAGCTCGCGTCAGAGCTTTCCAAGAAGAGCACGGGAAAGACCCTGTATATCCTGGACGAACCGACGACCGGGCTGCATTTCGCAGATGTAGACAGACTGATAACGGTACTGGACAAGCTGGTCGACGCGGGAAATACGGTAGTAGTGATAGAGCACAATCTCGACGTGATAAAGCGTGCAGACCATATCATCGACCTTGGACCGGACGGAGGATTCAGAGGCGGCATGATCGTGGCGGAGGGGACGCCGGAGGAAGTCGCAGAGGTCGAAGGCTCATATACAGGAGAGTTCCTGAAAAAAATGCTGAAGGCAAGGTGATGATACAGGGCAGAATACCCGAAACGTGTTGGAGAAGAAGATGTACAAGAAATTCATAGAAAAGAATTATAAGGAACTGCTGGGTATACTCAACTGTCTTAAAGTCGGCGTCTATATCACAGACGGCAACGGGAAAACGCTACTGCTCAACAACGAGTCGTGCAAGACAGGCGGACTTGAGCAAAGTGAGACAGTCGGAAAGAACATGCGGGAGCTCGAGCGCATGGGATTTATCGAGGAATCGGTTTCGCTGAAAACGATAGAGAGCGGCAAAGAGGAGATGATCATACAGAACCTCGGAGACGGAGACAAAGTTTATGTCACTGGAACGCCGCTGAAAAGCGATAAAGGCATCGATGTAGTCGTATGCACGGAGCGTGACATAACGGAAACTCTTACTCTTAAAGAGCTTCTGGAAGAAAAGAACAAGGACAATGCGAAGATAAAAGACGAGATCGAATACCTGAGAAAGCAGAATATCGTCATGTGGGGCAACATGATCGCTGAAGATTTCGAGACAAAGCTGCTGGCGGAAAAAGCCACGAGAGTCGCCAAACTCGATGCGACAGTCCTGCTTACAGGGGAGTCCGGAACGGGAAAAGAAGTCTTCGCGAATTTCATATATCAGAACAGCGGGAGAGCAGGCAAGCCTTTTATAAAGGTCAACTGCGCTGCTATACCGGAGAACCTCATGGAGTCAGAGCTTTTCGGATATGAAAAGGGCGCCTTTTCCGGCGCTGACAAAAACGGGAAGGCCGGACTGTTTGAAATGGCCAATCACGGTACGCTGTTTCTCGACGAGGTGGGAGAGATACCGATACATCTGCAGTCGAAGCTGCTGAGAGCCATACAGGAGCGGGAGATAATGCATGTTGGTGGAACAAAGACGATCCCGGTAGATATACGTTTCATAGCAGCTACGAACCGCGATCTCAAAGAAGCGGTCAGAAACGGCACGTTCAGAGGAGATCTTTATTACAGACTGAACGTCATGCCGATAGAGCTGATGCCGCTGAAGGGAAGGAAGAAGGATATAAAGGCTCTTGTTGATTATTTTACAGAAAAGTTCAATGTCACATATAAGCTCAGCAAAGTGGTTTCACCGGAAGCGATGGAAGTCCTGAAGGATTTTGACTGGCCGGGGAACATAAGAGAGCTCGAAAACGTTATAGAAAGACTAATGATAAGCTCTGATGATGAGGTGATCACTAAACGGCAGACAGAAAGGGCGATCGGTGTCCCTACGGACCTGTCAGGAGCTGATCTGTCAGGTATCGAGGGCAGGAGCCTCGAGGAGCTGATGGATGCATATGAAAAAAGCATACTGGAGTCTATGCTGGCAAAATATAAGAGAGCCAGTGATGTAGGACGGATTTTGCGGACATTCAAAATAAAAAAGAATGTGGAGGTAACAGACAATGGCAAAATCATTATTTGAGGAACTGGGCGGCAAATACGAAAGGCAAGGGGATTATTTGATACCGTGCTTAACTGTACCCGCCGAAGAAGAACAGGCAATAGGCATCTGGGGGCAACGGCATTTAGATTATCTAAAACAGTACCGTAAAGTTACATACACCAATCTTCTTACAAGCGGCAGGCTAAACGCCTACCTTGCCGACATCAACAGACAGGCACAGGAACGCTTTGAAAGGCTCATAGAGGGTATGAAACAGGCACAGGGCATAACGGAACAGCTAAAGGCAGAAAACGCCTTAGAATGGACAGGATGCCTCAATAACATAAGGGCTTGTGCGAGGGAGATTGTGGAAAAGGAAATTATTTTTGCATAAACAGATGATTAGTGGCAGGGGGAAATCCTGCCGCTTTTTCTGCTTTAGTTTGTCAGCTTGACAAATAAAGGGTTAAGGAATATAATTAGATTCAGTATTATACAAGGAGTTAATAAATATGCGGCAAGGTATTCTTAAATAAACTGTCAATTTGATAGTGGGAACAAAAAGTAGCAGTCCCGTTTCACTTTTAATATGGGGCTTAGTTTTTTGTACCCAGTTTAAGAATACTTTTATCATGTAATTTTATATGCCCGAAAACATATAAGTGTTTTGGGGCTATTGGAGTTATTTACCCAGTGATAGGAGTATTTATCACTGGGTATTTTTATGCCCTTTTTTGGGTGTTGATAGGAGGAAAATCACATGAAAATAATTAACTTAGGCATTCTGGCTCACGTTGACGCAGGAAAGACAACATTAACGGAAAGTTTATTGTATACCAGTGGTGCAATTGCAGAACTAGGGAGCGTAGATGAAGGCACAACAAGGACAGATACAATGAATTTGGAGCGTCAAAGGGGAATCACTATCCAGACAGCAGTGACATCTTTTCAGTGGGAGGATGTAAAAGTCAACATTATAGATACGCCAGGCCATATGGATTTTTTGGCGGAAGTATACCGTTCTTTATCCGTATTAGACGGAGCAGTATTATTAGTTTCTGCAAAGGATGGCATACAGGCACAGACCCGTATACTGTTTCATGCACTACAGATAATGAAGATTCCGACAATTTTTTTCATCAATAAAATTGACCAAGAGGGGATTGATTTGCCAATGGTATATCGGGAAATGAAAGCAAAGCTTTCTTCGGAAATTATAGTGAAGCAAAAGGTTGGGCAGCATCCCCATATAAATGTAACGGACAATGACGATATGGAACAGTGGGATGCGGTAATTATGGGAAACGATGAACTATTAGAGAAATATATGTCAGGGAAACCGTTTAAAATGTCAGAACTGGAACAGGAAGAAAACAGGAGATTCCAAAACGGAACGTTATTTCCCGTTTATCACGGAAGCGCTAAAAACAATCTGGGGATTCGGCAGCTTATAGAAGTAATTGCCAGTAAATTTTATTCATCAACGCCTGAAGGTCAATCTGAACTATGCGGGCAGGTTTTTAAGATTGAATATTCAGAGAAAAGGCGGCGTTTTGTTTATGTGCGTATATATAGCGGAACATTGCATTTGAGGGATGTTATTAGAATATCTGAAAAAGAGAAAATAAAAATCACAGAGATGTGTGTTCCGACAAACGGTGAATTATATTCATCCGATACAGCCTGCTCTGGTGATATTGTAATTTTACCAAATGATGTTTTGCAGCTAAACAGTATTTTGGGGAACGAAATACTGTTGCCGCAGAGAAAATTTATTGAAAATCCTCTCCCTATGCTCCAAACAACGATTGCAGTAAAGAAATCTGAACAGCGGGAAATATTGCTTGGGGCACTTACAGAAATTTCAGATGGCGACCCTCTTTTAAAATATTATGTGGATACTACAACGCATGAGATTATACTTTCTTTTTTGGGGAATGTGCAGATGGAAGTCATTTGTGCCATCCTTGAGGAAAAATATCATGTGGAGGCAGAAATAAAAGAGCCTACTGTTATATATATGGAAAGACCGCTTAGAAAAGCAGAATATACCATCCACATAGAAGTCCCGCCAAATCCTTTCTGGGCTTCTGTCGGGTTGTCCATAGAGCCGCTCCCTATTGGAAGCGGAGTGCAGTATGAAAGCAGAGTTTCACTTGGATATTTAAATCAATCGTTCCAAAATGCGGTTATGGAGGGGGTTCTTTATGGCTGCGAGCAGGGGCTGTATGGATGGAAAGTGACAGACTGTAAAATCTGTTTTGAATATGGATTGTATTATAGTCCTGTAAGTACCCCCGCAGACTTTCGGCTGCTTTCCCCTATCGTATTGGAGCAGGCTTTAAAAAAAGCAGGGACAGAACTATTAGAGCCATATCTCCACTTTGAAATTTATGCACCGCAGGAATATCTCTCACGGGCGTATCATGATGCTCCAAGGTATTGTGCAGATATTGTAAGTACTCAGATAAAGAATGACGAGGTCATTCTGAAAGGAGAAATCCCTGCTAGATGTATTCAAGAATACAGGAACGATTTAACTTATTTCACAAATGGGCAGGGAGTCTGCTTGACAGAGTTAAAAGGATACCAGCCAGCTATTGGTAAATTTATTTGCCAACCCCGCCGCCCGAATAGCCGTATAGATAAGGTTCGGCATATGTTCCACAAGTTAGCTTAACAGCTTGCAAAAGTCATATAAAATGAGATTTGAAAGGATTAGAGACTAATTATGATGAAATGCGAATGGATATTGTGTCCTGTTTGTGGGAGCAAAACCCGTAATAAAATTAGGAAGGACACTGTTTTGGAGAATTATCCCCTTTATTGTCCAAAATGCAGACAAGAAAGATTGATTAAAGTTGACAACTTGAAGATAACTGTCATCAAAGAGCCAGACGCTTAAGACGCAGAGCCGATGAAATTGTGGAACAATTCACGAATCATCGGCTCTTTTTGTTTCGTATTTGAAAGAACAAACTCACCAAATAAAAAAAACGATATTCGGGTGGGTTATTTTGTTATACCCTAAATTACCCTCTGAATTTGTTTTTAAATTTGGAGGGATTTTTTTATGTCCTTTTTTCGGGCAGTTATCTATCTGCTCATACGAAGCAAAATTTATCAATACATAGCATATCAGAGAACGGCAGGAAACCAGTTAAAAAAATTTCTGCCAGTGCAACGGTACTTCTCACCTTGAAAGTAGAAGTACAATCTCCATACAATAGAATTACTATTTCCTATAACCGTAAAGGTCACAGAGCCTTTGCGGTTTTTCTTTTGTCGATTTTTGTTGGAAAGTGCCGTAGGGCTGTTTCTGATATGCGGTGTCGTTCTCCGCCTCTCCATCTGGATTTTTTACATTTCAAAAATTCAGATGGGAGGTATTTATGGTGAAATATGCACCAAGAAAGGTATATATCAGAGAAAGTGGCGGCTATGTGGAATTATCCTACACGGAGTTCTGCCGTTGCAGGGAATCCGACCAGACCTATATGGACAAGCTGTTTATCCCCATTCAAGGCTGTCTGCTTGAAGTCGTGAGGGAGCAATACACAGACTTCTACCGTGACAAGGAACGGTGGCGTTATCTGCAAAAATTAGATACAAAGAATAGACTGCTATCTCTCGACGGATTTACGGACAGCGAGGGGAATCCTCTGGACTTTATCACTGATGAAGCGGTGGACATTGCAGAAACCGTTGTCAATGCGGTCATGGTGGACAGGCTGAAAGCCGCCCTGCCTTTGCTGTCGGATAGTGAACAGGAGCTGATACAGGCAATCTTTTTTGACGGACTTTCCGAGCGTGAAGTCGGGGCGAGGTTGGGCATAACCCAGAGCGTTGTAAACAAACGCAAAGCCAGAATCCTAATAAAACTAAGAAAGATAATAGAAAATTAAAATTTAAGGCGTTCAGCCCCCTTGTTTTTTCCTTTGGGAAGATGAGGGGGCTTTTCTCTGCCCTCTCAATCAATTCTGATTGGAGGAAGTAAGAATGGCATACAACCACGGACGGGAGGACAGGAAATGGCGTATCTGGAAAGAAGCGGAGGAAAAGCTGCTGCGTGAGTGCGGCGTTGATGAAGCGACCATTGAGCAGATACGCATGGCGGACAGGGCAGACTTCAATTCCAACAGGCGGTTTTACCGATGGACGAATGACGTTGCGGAATATCTTGAGGACATGGCAGGCAGGGAGCGGCAGGCGGAAGTGGGTACGGTTGCGGAGTTACTGGAAGAGATTGAGAGCGAAAATCTCTATCAAGTATTAGTCACGGTGGACGGGCGTACCTTGAAAATCGTCCTGCTGAAAATGCAGGGGTATTCCACAAAGGAGATTGCCCCGCTTGTGCATTTGACGACTGGTGCCATCTATGCGAGGTTAGACCATCTGCGGAAGAAGCTGCGGAAAATTTTATAGCTTCTAAAACAGCCTGCCATCCTGCGGGCTACTGGGTGAGGGATGGAAATCCCCTCACTCATTTTTTGCAGGAGGACAACAGGATGGCATACAGGGTTAAGGCATACACGCTTCGGGAGGAATCCACGGAAAGCGGCACAAGGTATTTTATCAGCTTTAAGGACGGGCAGGGCAAATCCCACGAGTTGGAAGTGTCGGAACAGTTCTTTATGGAGTTTCGGCAGATGGAGCGCAGGAACAGGAATCTTTTCTAATGGGACGAGCGGCACAGGGAGTTTAACGAGGTATGGGACGAAACCCTTTACAGACGGGCGTTGCGTGTGCCTAAGAGCCTTGATGAACGCATGGTTGAGGAAGAACGGAATGAAACGCTCTATAAGGCGGTTGGGAGCCTTCCAGAGATACAAAGGCGGCGTTTCCTGCTCTACTACGAGTATGAGTTCAATTTTTACCAAATCGCCGCTATGGAGCATTGCACCGCTTCGGCAATACAGAAATCTGTTGCGATTGCAAAGGAGAAAGTAAAGGCGGAAATTGAAGAAATATCTCCAACCGTGACCGACACCGCCCGAAAAAGAAATCTGTTTTTTATTTGTGTGGGATTGGCGGCATTACATACTCTCACTTTTTTCCGTGGGAGTAAATCTATTTTTAAGGAGGTCAACGCCTATGTGCAACGAAAACAAAGACACCGCCCGAAAGGAGGAAAGCCATGCAGAAGTTACAGACAGTCAACGCCGAAACGCTCCTTTATGAACCGCTTGAGAAACCATCCTTTGTGGTGGACAGCCTTATCCCGACAGGCTTATCGCTGTTCTGCGGCTCACAGAAGATAGGCAAAAGCTGGCTCATGCTGAAGCTATGCTTATGCGTGTCGCAGGGAATCCCTTTATGGGATATGCCGACAATGGAGGGCGATGTGCTTTACCTCTGCCTTGAGGACACGTTCTGCCGCATACAGGACAGGTTATTTCGTTTGACGGACGAAGCAAGCGGGCGGCTCCACTTTGCCGTGGCAAGCTGCAAGCTGTCAGACGGTCTTATCGTGCAGCTTGAAGATTATCTGAAAGATTACCCAGACAGCAGGCTCATTGTCATTGATACCTTGCAGAAAGTCCGTACAGCTTCAAAAGACAATGCCTATGCAAGCGACTATGGGGACATCTCCCTCATCAAAGACTTTGCCGACAGGCACTCTCTGGCGGTCATTGTCGTACACCACATCCGAAAGCAGAATGACAGCGACGTGTTCAACAAGGTGTCTGGGACGACAGGATTAACGGGGAGTGCGGACGCTACCTTTGTTCTGGAAAAGGAGAAACGTGCGTCTGACACCGCCAAGCTGTATGTGACGGGCAGGGACACGCCTTATCAGGAATACACGCTGCGTTTCCGTGATTGCCGTTGGGAGCTTGTGGAGCGGAAAACGCAGGAGCAGCTTGCGAAAGAAACGATACCAGATGTCCTTTTTCGGTTGGTGGATTTTATGAGGGATAAGGAAGAATGGATAGGCACGGCAACGGAACTGTTAGCCGCTATGGGGGAAACGGAAACCATACCCACGGTGATTACGAAATGGCTGAATGAATACCGCACCACATTTTTAAGCGAGAACCGTATCTGCTACCAGTACAGCCGCAGGAAAGACGGCAGGCGGATTGCCCTTGCAAGGAGGGCGGGTGACAGCGGTGATGGTGGTGACAGCGATATTAGGATACCCCCCTGTTACTGTCATTGACGCTTAAAGCCATGTAAAGCTGGCGGCTCTGCCCTGCGGGTGACAGCAGTGACGGTGGTGACAGTGATTTTAGGATACCCTGCCGCTGTCATCCCTACGGGAGAACACCCCGTAAACGCAAAATGCAGGCGTGAGATTTACTCGCCCTTTTCGGTCGTGTAAAACCACCCCTGCGGTCAGAAAAATCATTCCGATTTTTCCGACTGCGTTTACAGGGTGTAACACACTACACTTTGCCCTGCAAAGTCGTGTGCCAGACGTTCCCTCTGGACTCCCTTAAGGCAGGGCTGTGCCCTGCTATCCTACGCCTTACGGCTTCGGATAAAAGAATGGCGGCATGACGGTGACGGCTCTTGCGAGGGGGGTATCCCAAAAACACCGTCATCATCGACATGACCGTCATGCAGGGGGTGAGGGTGACAGTTGCGGCAGTCGGCAGGGGTATCCCAAAACTGCTGTCACCACCGTCACCGCTGTCACCCCAAAGGACGGTCACCCGCCGAAAGAAAGGAGGAATCCGCCTATGCCTTATGCAATCCTGCGTTTCCAGAAACGAAAAGCGGGCGGCGTTGCGGCTTGTGAACGCCACAACGAGCGGAAGAAAGAAGCCTACAAAAGCAACCCAGATATAGATATGGAACGCTCTAAAAACAATTACCATCTCATAGCACCACCAAAGTACACCTACAAGAAAGAGATTAACCGCATGGTAGCCGAAGCGGGGTGCAGGACAAGGAAAGACAGCGTGATGATGGTGGAAACGCTCATCACAGCTTCACCAGAATTTATGAACCAGTTACCGCCCGAAGAACAAAAAGCGTATTTCCAGACGGCTCTTGACTTCATTTCGGAGCGTGTTGGAAAGCAGAATATCCTCTCCGCTGTCGTCCATATGGACGAGAGAACGCCCCATATGCACCTCTGCTTTGTGCCGATTACGCCAGACAATAAGCTGTCAGCGAAAGCTATCTTAGGCAACCAGAAATCATTATCCGAGTGGCAGACCGCCTACCATGAGCGGATGTCCTCACGGTGGAATCAGCTTGAACGGGGGCAGTCCTCAATGGAAACCAAGCGGAAACACGTCCCCACATGGCTCTATAAATTAGGCGGCAGGCTTGATAAACAGTATGAAGAAATCGTGTCTGCCCTATCCGACATCAACGCCTTTAACGCAGGGAAGAAAAGGGATAAAGCGTTAGATTTACTCTCTGCATGGCTGCCAGACGTGGAGAAATTCTCTAAGGAAATCGGGAAACAGCAGGCGTATATCGACAGTTTGAAAGAGAGAATTGGGCAGGAATCAGACTATGCGGGGCGTATGCGTGATGAAAAGTACGAGCAGGAACTAAAGGTGCAGAAAGCGAATCAGAAGATATTTGAATTGCAGAGAACCAACGAGCAGATGGGGCGGCTGCTGTCAAAAATACCGCCCGAAGTGTTGGAAGAATTGCAGAAAAATCATAGAAGCAGAGCGAAAGAAAGGTAGATATGTGAATGAAGAAACAGGATTTTAAGGTGTTAAAGACCAAAGACTTGTACCCGTTCCCCGACAATCCGTTTCATGTGGCAGAAGATGAAACACTGTCAGAGTTAGCGGAAAGCATCAAGGAATTTGGCATTGTCACGCCGATAATCACACGCCCGAAAGAGGACGGGGACGGTTATGAAGTGATTGCAGGACAGCGGCGTGTCCGTGCTTCTGAACTTGCAGGGATAAATACCGTGCCTGCGTTTGTCCTGCCCTTAGACCGTGACCGAGCCATCATCACCCTTGTAGACAGCAATTTGCAGCGTGAGAATATCCTGCCATCGGAGCGGGCGTTTGCTTACAAGATGAAATCCGAAGCCATGAAGCGGCAGGGTTTCCGCACAGACTTAACCTCGTCACAAGTTGTGACGAAGTTGCGGACGGACGACAAGGTGGCACAGGGCTTCGGCGTGGGCAGGATGACCGTGCAGCGTTTTATCCGCCTGACGGAACTGATACCGCCGATTTTGCAGATGGTGGACGAGGGGAAAATCGCCCTCACGCCTGCGGTGGAACTGTCCTTCTTGAAGAAAGACGAGCAGGAAAACCTCTTTGCCACGATGGAGAGCGAAGAAGCAACGCCCTCACTCTCACAGGCACAGCGGATGAAACAGTTAAGCCAGAGCGGGCGGCTTGACATGGATACGATATTTGCGATTATGACGGAGGAAAAGGGCAACCAGAAAGAAACCTTGAAAATCAACACAAGCAAGCTGAAAAAATACTTTCCGAAGAACACAACGCCGAAGCAGATGGAGGAAACCATCATCAAACTTTTGGAGCGTGAGTTGCAGAGGAAACGCAACCGTGACAGCCGCTAATCTTCTTTTTTCGGGAAGTAAATACAGAGAGTTGAGGTATGGAGAATGAGAGAAATCCAGTATGAAATCGTAAAGGAAATCGCAGTATTGTCTACGGGCGACAGTGGCTACACAAAGGAAATCAATCTCATTTCATGGAATGGGAAAGAGCCGAAGTATGACATCCGCAGCTTTTCCCCGAACCGTGAAAAGTGCGGCAAGGGAATCACGCTGAACGCTGATGAAGCGGCGGCACTCCTTAAAGCATTACAGAAAGAATTAAACAGCGAGGATTAATGGTATCTGATTGGCAGGGCGGGGACATTTCCAAACTCTTCCCTGCCCTGTCTGGAAAGGAAGATTTAAGTATGGGCGAGGATAAGAAAGCAGATAAAAAGAGAAAGCGTATCGTGCCAAAAGCACCAGTGCAGATGATAATCAGCCGTGAATATGTCGGCACACAGACCGTTACAGAAGCGTTTGTCCCGATTATCTCCGAGGATATTCGGAAGAAGATTGCCGAGGGCGACACCTTCGACAATGAGGGGCTGTCCGCTTAGAATGTACGCAATGGGGCATGAAAACAGATAGGACAGATACGGAGGTTTTACAGTATGGCAGGAATCAAAGAAGAAAAGAAAATCTATTTAGTCGGCATTTATTGCCGCTTATCTAAAGACGATGGTACGGATAACGAGAGTGCGAGCATTGCGACACAGAAATCCATCCTCACGGATTATGTGAAAAAGCAGGGATGGCACATAGCAAAAACGTATGTGGACGATGGTTATTCTGGTACAAATTTCCAAAGACCAAGTTTCCAGAATATGATAAAAGACATTGAAAGCGGTCTGATAAACTGCGTGATTACGAAAGATTTATCCCGTCTGGGGAGAAACTATCTTGATTGTGGGTTATATCTGGAAGTTTTCTTCCCAGAGCATAACGTGAGGTATATAGCGGTCAATGACGGCGTAGATACCTTGAATAAATCTGCTATGGACATCACGCCTTTCCGCAACATTTTAAACGAAATGTATGCCGCTGACATATCTGTTAAGATAAAATCGGCATATCGGGCGAGGTTTCAACAGGGGAAATTCATGGGAACTACCGCCCCTTATGGCTATATCAAAGACCCTGCCGACCACAACCATCTGCTGATAGATGATAAAGTGGCACATGTTGTAAAAGAGATATTCGACCTTGCATTAAAAGGGAATGGAGTTGCCAAAATTTGCAGACATCTTAATAAACAGCATATCCTACGCCCTGCCGCTTATGCGGCGGAGCGTGGCGAAACAGGCTTTGAACGTCATTTTGAGGGGAACGAGGACAAACGCTATATTTGGAGTGGGAACAGCGTGAGGAGCATTTTAAGAAGCCCGATATATGCGGGAAATCTTGTAGGCTACAAACGGATTGCCGCCAATATGAAAAGCAAGAAACGCCCCTCTAAGCTGCCCGAAGAATGGGAAGTGATACCCAATACCCATGAGGGAATAGTCACGCAGGAGGAATTTGATATTGTCCAACAGCTTATTACAAGTCGTAGGCTTCCACAGAACAAGGGAGGATTTGTAAATATTTTTGCAGGCGTTATCAAGTGTGTGGACTGCGGATGTGCTCTGCGGGCAATGAACGTACACAGGAGGAAACGCCCAGAGATTATCGACTGTGTACAGTATTCATGTAATAATTATGCAAGAAACGGAAGAAGCGAGTGTAGTGCCCACAATATAGAAGCAAGGGATTTATTCAATGCCGTTCTTGCCGACATCAACTGTTTTGCGGATATGGCAGTGAATGATGAAAAGGCGGTCAGGGCCATAGAAAAGCGGCTCACGGAAACAGACCAGAGCAGGGCGAAAGCATTAGAGAAAGAACGTAAGAAGCTGAACAAACGCCTTGCGGAACTGGACAGGCTGTTTTCCTCTCTCTACGAGGATAAGGTCATGGAGCGTATTACCGAGCGGAATTTTGAGATGATGTCGGGGAAATACCAGAAAGAGCAGCTTGAAATTGAAGCAAGGCTGAAAGAGGTGACGGAAACTCTTAATGAAAGCTACGAGAAATCACGGGGAATCCGTGACTTCCTCGCCCTTATCCGAAATTATCAAGGCTTAAAAGAACTGGATGCAACAGTTATAAACGCACTCATAGACAAGATACTTGTTTCGGAGCGTGAGAAGATGGCAGACGGAACAGTGAAGCAGGAAATCAAGATTTACTATAAATTCATCGGCTTTGTCGATGAATTACATATCATACCTACAAAACGGTGGGCAGCAATGCCCGCTAAAAATTGTACGGTGTGCGGCGTTGAATATGTCCCGGGCTCTGGTGCATCAAGGTATTGTCCTGCTTGTGCCAAGAAGATACGGAGGGAGAAATCAAACGAGAGCAAACGCAGGAGCAGAGAACAGAAAAGGATAGCATGTATGAACTGTCCGCAAAAAATGACCGACTGAAGTCGGACGTGCGCTGAATGTCAATAAATCAACATTGTCACGACGAATGAAGAAATACGGCCTTGAATAGCATGGTTTCAGAAATGGAACTGCAGTATTTTAAAAATGAAACAAAAAAGACGGTAAAAAACCAAAAATGGGGCATTTTGTTTTAAAAATGAAACGAAATACCCTGTTTTTGATGTTTTTGAAGAAAAAATATGCGAAATAGTGTGACTTTACAGTATAATTAAACCCATAGAACGTTGGAAATTCAACGTTTCTAAAAAACAGCTCACAAGTTGGCACGCCTTTTGCTTTATATATTTGCATCGCGATACAAAAAGGATCCTATCAAATATATGAAGGAGGACTTATAACATGAAAGTATTGATCGTAGGAGCAGGCGGTCAGGGCGGTGCTTGTGCATCGATCCTCGCAAGACAGGAAGCAGTAGAAGAAATAAGGCTCGTGGATTTAAAAGAAGAAACCGCAAAAGCCGTTGCAGATAAAATCGGAAGCTCTAAAGTGAAGACTGGTTCAGTAAACGCAACAGACCCTGATGACGTTGCAAAAGCAGCTGAAGGTGTAGATGTAGTAGTAGATATGGTTATGCCCTGGATGGTAACTTACGTTATGAAGGGAGCTTTAAAGGCAGGAGCAAACTATATCAATACTGCATTCGATGCTCCTTACTGGGACGAGTTCCTGGAAGGAAAATCTGTTGATGAACTCACACTTTGCAAGGAATTCAAAGAAGCAGGACTTACAGCACTCTTCGGATGCGGATTCGCTCCGGGAATGACAAACGTTCTGGCAAGAAAATTTGCAAACAAGCTGGATACAGTAGACAGCATCAAGATGAGAATAGGTAAAGCTAATCTGGTTCCGGGAGAAGGACCTTATGACTGGGTACTCCGCCCATGGAATCCGGGATGGTCGCCAAAACAGGCGCTCGTTGACTGTGCATCATCGACATATGCACTGGAAGACGGCAAATATGTGAAGTATCCGCCATTCGGAGGAATCGAAATGTGCGATTTCCCTGAACCGGTAGGAACACTGCCTGTTACGCACCATTCTCATGAAGAGATATACAGCATGCCGGCTACTTTCAAAGGCGTAAAGGATCTGGACTTCAAGTATTACATGATGTACCAGCCGGCAATGTTCTACGCTTCAGGGTTATGCTCGCAGGAAAAAGTGAAGGTAGGCGATGTAGAAGTCGCACCTATAGATGTAGTTGCAGCAATGGTTCCGCCTCCGCAGAACAACATTTTTGGAGCAACAGAAGAAGAGCTTGCAGAAGCCGACAAGAGAGCATTCATAGAACTTATTGTTGAAGTCAGTGGTGAAAAGGACGGAAAGAAAGTTACTTACAAGGCAAACTGCCCTAAAATGAATGCTCCCGGCCCTGAGCTCAAGAGATTGTACGGAACAGCGCTCGTATATGTAGCACTGCCGCTCGCTATAGGAACTACGATCCTCGGAGACACAGACCTGAAGAAAGGCATCGTGTTCTCGGATGAACTTGATCCTGACGATTTCCTCAAGAGAATGATGGATACCGGATATCCTTACAAGTGGAAAGAAAGCGTGATAGAAGGATAGTTTACTTCAAAAACTGGAAAGGTTGAATCAGGTGGCGATATGGTAAAACGGTTGAATGAAAAAAAGATGCAAAGTAATTTCATGCATACTGACATAGTACGCAGCAGCGAGGATGCTGTTGAAGAAAAGGTGAAGCTTTTGCACGGCAGCATCTTCGGCAAACCTCTAATAAAATTTGAAATCGATTCCATGAGAGACGTTTGGGTACCGTATTGCTATCTGGTTTATCATTATACCCTCAGCAGAAATGCTTACTTTAGGAAGAAAGGTCCTGCACGTGAGGGGAAGGTTGCTGTAGTCTTTGACCTCAACGAGATGCATCCTATTCAGTACGACATTTACGAGAGTGGAGATCTGAAGCTCGTGAGCAGGAAAAAAAGCGAAGACAGACAACTGATCCGTACGAATGTGCAGGATGAAGAAATCTTCAGACAGACAGAGCAGCATATTCAGATGAAGATAATGAAACGGTTTTACGGTAAACAGGGAGACCTTAAACTGATCAACAGACAGAATTTTTATAGACCCGCAATTGAACTTGGAGTTATTTACAGAAACGAGAATTTAAACAAGAGATATGTGTATCTCGATGAATTCGGTATTCAGAGCGAACATATCCTGGGGCTCAAATACCGTGTCGAACACAAATCCTGATTCAAGGAATTATTTACGGAGGGAATGATATGATAGATTTTACCAAAATGTGGTCTGGACTGGACTGGGGTGTAATCGTTCTATACTTTGTTTTTATCATTGCTGTCGGACTCACGATGAGAAGACGTGCAAGCAAGAATATGAAGAGCTACTTCGTAGCAGCAAGACGACTGACTATACCGGTGCTGATCGGTGTAGGTGCAGCGAGCTGGATCGATTCATGGTCGATCGTAGGACTGGCTGAGTGCGGTACCACGATGGGTATATGTATACTCTTCATATACGTTATTCCTAATACGATACTCAGACTGCCGCTGGCACTGTGGATCGGACCTCTCGTAAGAGACAGGATGCCTGACTGGGTAATCACGATGCCTGACCTTATGGAATACATGTACAGCAGAAACACTAAACTGATCATGGCTATCGGAATGCTTTGTCCGGTACTGTATGAGGCTGCACTGCTCACAGCAGGCGGACAGGTCATCTCATATGTTACAGGAATAAACATGTGGGTGGCATTCATAATCTTAGGGCTTATAATAGTAGGATATACTTCACTTTCAGGCATGTTCGGACTTGCTGTTACAGATATGGTACAGTTCGTTATCATGTCGATCGCAGCAGGCGTGCTCTGCGTAGGTATGTTCATGCATTTTGACGGATTCGCACCGATATTCGAGCAGGCTCATACAATAGATCCAAACCTGACATCACCTTCAGGCGGTCTCAGTGGTATGGAAATGCTTTCGTGGGCTATAGGCGCTGTTGCTATGTACGCTAATTCACAGTCGTACCAGAGATTCGGATCATCGAAGTCAGGAGGAGACATCAAGGTTTCATATTCGTGTATCATGCTGTTCAGTGTAGCATTCAGCACTATCATGGTACTGGCAGGAATGGCTGCCCTTGTTCAGTATCCTGAGGTAGCGGCAGAGTCACCTTCACAGGCATTCTGGGCTATCGTATTCGAAACACTGCCTATCGGTCTTAGAGGGTTGTTCGTTGCAGCACTGCTGTCTGCAGTAATGTCTACAGTAAGTGCAGACTATCTGATTGCAGGTGCAGTTGTCGTTCACGATATCTACAGAGGCTTCATAAACAAGAACCTCACAGACAAGGGCGAAGTAGTGGCTACAAAGGTAGTTATTGCAGCAATAGGAATAATTATCATATTCGCTACGTATTTCTGGCAGGATGGTATTTCAAAGGCTTACTACTACATCGGAGGATTCCAGGTAGCAGCATTCTTTGTACCACTCATGTTCGGACTCTTTTACAAGAAGAAAACTGCAGCTGCAGGTTTCTGGAGTCTGCTGCTTGCAATCGTTATGTACATGGTTTGGCAGTTCATACTTCAGTGCCCGGCAGGCATACCTACGAACCTTGCATGTATCATCTTCAGCATCGTAGTTTATGTGGTTATTGCTAAGGCTACTTATAAAGAAAACGCGCAGTTAAGTGCATAAGGAGGTCTGTAATGGATAATAAAGCAGAAGCAAGGAAACAGAAGCTTGCATACTTCTGGACGATAGTAACTGTTATCGCATCGATCATAATAGGAGCAGGTGTTATCATGCAGTCATCTGTACTGCTGCCGGTAGTTCTTGCAGCGATTGCTATTTGTTTCGGGCCGGTATGTGGTATCCTTTATCTGATGGAAATAAAGAAGGGCGTACTGTCCGTAGAAGAGGAAGAAGAATAGGAGAGCCATAAAGAATGAGTAAAAAAGCATTTAGGTGTAAGAACATATACACAGCAGTCTCGGATCAGCTGATAGACGGCTATGTCATAACGGATGAAGACAGGATAATCTTTGTAGGCACTGAATCTGAAGGAAAGAAATATATCGATACGAGCACGGAGATATTCGACGTGTACAACAATTTCATAATGCCGGGATTCAATGATTTTCATGTTCACCTTGTAAGTGCAGGACTCCTCGAGATGGATGGAATACTGAGATATATGAAATCAGAAGAAGAGGCTGCCAGATATCTGTGCCAGCTGCACAAGGATAACAAGAACAAGAGACTCATAATGGGTGGAGCATGGGATCCGTTGTTGTGGCCGGGTCATAAGAATCCTACGAAGGAAAGCCTGGACAAGTATTTTCCGAATGTTCCTGTATTCCTGATCAATAAGGAATGCCATGGGGCATGGGTCAACAGTGCGACACTGAGGATGTTTGGCATAGACAAGAATACACCGGATCCTTTGAATGGCTCATATAGCAGATATGAAGACAGCGAGCCGGACGGCTATGTGCATGAGATGGCTGCTGTCAAGATGCAGGAAAAGTTATTCGAAACGATAACGGATGAAGAGATCGCTGAGTACAGCAAGACCTTCATCAAGTCAGCCAACAGATACGGCATCACAGCGCTCGGCGATGTTGCCGGCGCCGGACCGGTGAGAGAAGCCGGATACAAGATACTCGAGGACAAAGGTGAACTGACAGCAAGAGTGCATTTTTACCCTATGTTCGATGAGGGTCTGGAGAGCGTACTGGAGAGAATGAAAACGTATAACAGCCCGATGCTGAGATGCAATGGCGTAAAGGCATTCATAGACGGCACGCCGCAGGGATATTCAGGCTATATGCTGGATGACTATTCAGATATGCCGGGAGAAAAAGGCTCGCCGATGAGAGATCCAGAGACTTTCATAAAGGAAGTATGCGATTTTCATAAGGCAGGTATACAGACGAGAGTTCATGCCTGCGGAGATGCCGGAGCAAGGCTGTGTCTGGATGCTGTCGAGGAAGCGTACAGACTTTACGGACGCAAGGATCTGAGACACTGCGTAGAGCATCTCGAATCCATGGATCCTGCGGATATCCCTCGTTTCGGGAATCTGGGAGTGGTAGCATCTGTTCAGCCTGAGCATATGCCTAAATATGATTTCGATCAGCATCCGTTCCACAAGATACTTGGCGAAGAGCGAATGAAGTATTCGTGGCCGTTCGAGTCCATAAGGAAGACGGGCGGAGTGCTGGCATACGGCACAGACTGCCCTGTAGTAGATGTTTCCCCGTTCAGAGGGATATTCAGATCAGTGACGAGACTTACCAATGAGGGTGAGCCTCAGGGCGGATGGAATCCGGGTGAGAGAGTGAGCATTCACGAATCACTCAAGGCATATACACTCGGAGGAGCGTATGCAGCTCACAGAGAGCACGAGCTGGGCACGATAGGTGTAGGTAAGCTGGCTGATATGGTGATTACTGAGCATAATCTGTTTGAATGCGCAACAGACAGACAGGCTATGTTCGACATGAAGGTCATCATGACGATCGTAAATGGAAATATAGTTTACAATTCCTGATAAACAAACATTAACTGAAGACGGGCGAGCGGGATATCCGGTCGTCTGTTTTCATGCATAATAAAAAATGAGCAGCCTGTCACATGGTAGATAGGCAGCGCTGCTCTTTTTGCTATGTAAATTATCTGTTGTCTTTTACCTCCATATGATTGAGCGCATAGCGCAGAGCCAGATTGATGAGCTCGTTGCGCGAGCGGTTCGTCTTTAGCGATAAGCTGTTGTACGCTTCCTGAAGAGTCTTGTCGATCCTTATTGTCATTGTAACTGTCTTGTCTTCCTTCGGTGTGATGATGAATTTTTCCATAATGTAATCCCTCCATTATTACTGATTACATTATAATGTTGATTTGCACCGCTAGACTATAACACATTATGAGTTACAAAATAGTTGCAATTTTGCATTGGAAGTTGATATAATTTAAAGACTCACACACTCATATTTTTGCATTGGCACATTAATTGCTTCATATAATTCTATCGATTCTAAATCAATTCTGGAAAAAATCATTCTGAGAAACACTATGTCAGGGAGGTAACTGAATATGGGAAAGTTTACTGAAAAACAGTTTATCGTCGAACATTATCAGGAGATGCTGAATATATTGAATACCCTCAAAGTCGGCGTTTTCATAACGGATGGAGAAGGCAAGGTGCTGATGCTAAATGAGGAGTCGGAGCGTACCGGAGGCGGTATGGCTATCGATGATATCCTTGGCAGGAATATGGAGGAGCTGCAGGCTGTAGGCTACGTGGACGAGTCGTCGGTGCTCAAGGCGATAGAGGACCGGAAAGAGTGCCGCATGATACAGAGACTGGCAAACGGAGGCAGTCTTTATCTGACAGCAGTCCCCTATTTCAACGATGATGATATAGAGCTGGTGATATGTACAGAAAGAGATATCACTGAGACGAAGGTCCTGGAAAAGATCCTCGACGAGACTAAAAAGCTTTCGGAAAAGCAGGCGAAGGAACTCGAGTATCTGCGTGCGAAGAGCAAGTCGAGGAAGTCTGACGTAATAGCAAAGAGCGATAAGATGAAGGATATACTGCAGACCGTCAGGCGTGTTGCCAGGCTCGACACTACGGTGCTGATATCAGGCGAATCGGGTGTAGGCAAAGAAGTGATAGCCAATTACATATTCAACATGAGCAACAGGGTCGACAAGCCTTTCGTAAAGATAAACTGCGCTGCGATCCCCGATAATCTGCTGGAATCAGAGCTGTTTGGCTATGAAAAGGGCGCGTTTACAGGTGCGGATTCGAATGGCAAGCCGGGCATGTTCGAGATAGCAAATGAGGGAACGCTGTTTCTTGACGAGATAACGGAGATACCGCTCAGACTGCAGGCGAAGCTGCTCAGAGTGCTGCAGGAAAGGGAGCTGATGCGCGTAGGCGGAAAGAAACCGATCAAGGTCAACGTCCGCATAATCGCAGCGACCAATGTAAATCTCAAGGAAGCCGTAAAGAACGGAGATTTCAGAGAGGACCTGTATTACAGGCTCAATGTCGTGCCTGTCGAGATACCGCCGCTCAGGGAACGCAAGGAGGACATAAAGGCACTGGCAGAGTATTTTGTATGTGTATTCTCCGACGAATACAATATCAAAAAAACTCTGTCGCAGGAGGCACTGGATGAGCTTGCGCATGCTCCGTGGTACGGCAATATAAGAGAGCTGCGCAACATGATAGAACGACTGATGGTGAGCTATGACGGCGAGCACATAACAGCCAGGCAGGTCAAGAACCTGTTGTTTTCCGGCAGCCGAAACTCAAACAGCATCGTAGCGGAAGACAATGTGACTCTCGGTGAGCTGATGGATGAGTATGAACGCGAAGTGCTGATGAGCTATCTCGAAAAATATTCTAATGCCGCTGAAGTCGCAAGAAAACTGCATGTAGACAAGTCGACGATAAGTCGCAAGCTGAGGAAGCAGCACATAAATGTATAGCTGAAAAGGACGAAATTATTTAGAAAACACAGCTGAATTTGCAATAGTTGCATTTCTGGAACCGGCAAAGGTGCGAGAATGCAACTTTTTTATTGCCCGAAAAGCGGCATAAACGCGATGTTTAGGGAATATTTTATACCGGCGGCAAATTAGTGATCGGAGTAGAGCAAGAAAACGTTGCAGAAAAACACCGAAACAATAGGCTGATATTTCAGAAATTTTAAAAACTGTTGAAATTTCAATGAAATTCAAAAATATTTATGCTTGGCATGGTTTGTGCAATTTATATAGGCGTGCACGAAACAATCAAGAAAAAGTTCTTAAGAATTGCCGTTACATCAACAGTATGTAATTTAAGAAGAGAAGGAGAGAAAGGTCATGGACAATTTTGGGCTATTAACATTGATACCGCCGGTAGTGATCATTGTATTCGCACTGGCGACCAAAAGAACGTTCGAAGCGCTCCTGCTGGGAGCAGTGATCGGATTCTTTATGACTGACAAGTGGAATGTACTGGGAGCTACGCTTGACGGCTTCTCAGTTACGGCAGCCGACAATATGTGGATGATACTCGTATTCGGTCTGCTGGGCGGATTCACATTCCTGCTTCAGCGCTCGAAAGGCGCACTGGGATTCGGTAAAATACTCCGCAAGTTCGCAAATTCAGAAAAGAAAACGCTGATGATCGGATGGGTGCTCGGAATCATCGTATTTATGGATGATTATCTCAATATTTTAACGGTGTCCACATCGCTGAGAGAAACATGTGACAAGTACAAATCGCCTAGAGAAATGCTGGCATATGTTATCGATTCGACAGGAGCTCCGGTATGCGTACTGATACCGCTTTCCACATGGGCAGTGTTCTATGCGGGAGTAGTCGGAGATGAGGCCGGCATGGCTGCATACGGAAGTGGAATGGATATATATGTTCAGTCACTGCCGTTTATTCTTTACGGATGGGTCGCAGTACTGGTGGTGCCGCTCGTTATCCTGGGTGTCATTCCAAAGATGTTCGGAATGAAAAAAGCGTATGAGAGAGTTGCAGAGACAGGCAGAGTATATTCGGAAAAAAGTGATAAATACAATCAGGGCATAACTGAATTCGATAAACTGATGGAATCCGAAGGAATGGATCAGGACGGAAAAGGCGGGAACATATGGTTCTTCGTCATCCCTCTGGCTGTCGTTATCGCAGTTTCACTGGTAACAGGAGACATACTCATAGGTCTGGCAGCAGCGATTATCGTGATGCTGATAATGTATCTGCCGACGAAAGCACTTTCGTTCGAGGGATTCTGCGAAGGGTTCGCATCAGGCTTCGCATCGATGGTGCCGATGATGTTCATAACTATAGGTGCGCTTACAGTACAGCTTTCGATGAACGGCATAGGACTTCCGGATTTCGTTATAAGTGCAGTGCTTCCGTACATGAATGCAGACCTGTTCCCTGCGATCACTTTCGTAGTCGTTGCAGCACTGTCATTCATCACAGGCAGCAACTGGGGCATACCGGCACTGACAGTTCCTATCCTTATCCCGCTGGCACTGGCAGGTGGAGCAAATCCGCTGATCGTGTTCGGGGCTATAGTATCAGGCGGTACATTCGGAAGCCACGCATGCTTCTATTCAGACGCTACGGTACTGACATCGCAGGCATGCGGAATCGAGAATCTCGAGCACGCATTCACGCAGTTCCCATATGCGGTATTATCAGCAATTATCGCACTGATAGGATTCCTGGTATGCGGATTCATATTCTAAAAGGTAAAAAAATATATTTTTAAGGTATTAAAAGGAGGATAAAAAATGGCTAAAATTGAAGCGGAAAGAAGAGATCTCGTTAGTGAAGTCAAAAAAGGCAGTGATGTTACAGAACTGAAATTCAGAACATCCATCCATGGTGAAGATATGCATTATCCGGGAGAAATGATCTCAGGATGCAAACTCATGGAAAAATGCATCGACTGCTGCACTGAGCTCAGCAACATCAGAGATGGCGGAGACGGCGGACTGTTCGTACGCACAGAGGGAAATATCCTCAGACCTGTACATATGCTGGATGCTGTTGAGATCGTATGCTGGCTGAAGAAACAGGGCAACAGATCGAGAGTATACGGATATGAAATGTATAAGACATCCGAATACGATCATAAGACAGATCGTTCGGAAGTTTTCGACGAACCTGTACTTACGGTAAAGGGTGACGTTACATTCGTTATAGCAAATCCTGTGGACTAGAATAGAAAAACAGTACTGGAGAAAATGCGGAGGGAAAAAATGACCAGAATATTAGACGGAGTGAAAATCATAGATTTTACTCAGGGCCATACAGGCAGCTACGGAACGATGCTTCTTGCTGACTTTGGTGCGGAGGTCATAAAGATAGAGGACCATAGAACAGGCGGGGATGTTCTCAGAAACAGCTTTCCAAAAAACGAAAAAGGCAGTGCGTATCATGCATATATGAATCGTGGAAAGCGAAGTGTGTGTGTTGACAGACATAGTGCAAAAGGGCAGGAAGTGATCGCTAAACTTATAGAACATGCTGATGTAGTATGCGAATCGTTTCCGGCAGGAGAGATGGAAAGGTGCAGTCTCGGATATGAAGAGATGAGCAAATTGAATCCGGCCATAATATATGCTTCACACACAGGATTCGGCAAGACTGGTCCGCTGAGCAACAGCGCAGGCAACGATCTCACTGCAGAAGCACTATGCGGTCTGATGCAGATCACGGGATATCCTGAAGATAAGCCTACGGCTCACGGATCGAGGATGGCGGATCAGTACGGAGGAGTTTTCCTTGCATTTGCGATAGTGAGTGCACTTATGGCAAGAGATGTCACGGGAGAAGGGCAGCAGATAGACATAGCATCTTCGGACTGCATGTTCACTGCACTCGAGGACAGTGTCGTAGAGGCGGCAATGTCGGGCAAACGCTTTGAAAGAGAAGGAAACCGTTCCAGAAGTATAGCACCGTATGATACCTTCGAGGTCAAGGACGGTATCGTATCGACAGCTGTTTCCACTAATGCTCAGTGGGAGAAATTCTGCGAAGCGATGGATATGGAAGAGCTGCTCGATGATCCGAGGTACGCTACTAATGAATCACGCGGAGAGAATTATGATACAAGTCTGAGAAAGATCATCGCCGATAAATTCAAGGACATGACAAAGTGGGAGATAGAAAACCTGCTCAGACCGTATAACATTCCGAGCGGACCTGGATACACCGTACCTGAAGCATTTGAAAGCGAACAGCTGAATTCCAGAAACATGGTAGTAGAAGTGGAAGATAAGCAGATCGGAAAGATAAGGATGCCTGGTTCCCCTATAAAAATATCAGGTATAGATGATGTACCGGCAGGTTCAGCGCCGCTTCTGGGAGAAGACACAGCTCAGCTCCTGGCAGATATCGGGTATACGGAAGAACAGATCGCAGGATTGATGGAAGAAAATATCGTAATGTGTGAAGGAGGAAGAAAATGAGACCATTAGAAGGAATAACAGTACTTGATTTCACACAGGCATACAGCGGTCCGTACTGTGCCATGAATCTGGCAGATTACGGCGCAAGAGTGATCAAAGTGGAGCGTATCGATACAGGTGATCAGTCCAGATTCTGGAACCCGTATGCAGCAAACGGAAACAGCGGATATTTTGCAGTATACAACCGCAACAAGGAAGGCATCGCAGTTGACATGAGAGCTCCTGAAGGCAAGGAGATAATAAAGAGGCTTTACGGGAAAGTAGATGTCGTACTGGAAAACTTCAAGTTCGGGACACTCGACAAGCTGGGACTCGGTTATGAGGAGATGAAGAAGATCAATCCGGAGATAATCTTCGGCTCGATAACGGGATTCGGGCAGACAGGTCCGCTGAGAGCAAACACGGCATATGACAATGTTATCGAATGTATGAGCGGTTTTATGGAAATGACAGGATTTCCAGAATTCCCGCCGCTTCGCTCCGGAGCTTCAGTAGCCGACAGTTATACAGGCCTCACAATGGCGCTTGCAATCACACTGGCCTGCTATGACAAGAAGCGAACGGGCAAAGGACGAAGGATCGATGTTGCTATGCTGGACACGATGTTTGCGACTATCGAAGATGCAGTGCTGGCATATGCCCTTACAGGGAAAGAAATAAGCAGGACAGGTAACGCAAAACCGAGAGAGATCGTACCGTATGATACATACTACTGTGCAGATGATTTTATAGCAGTTGGAATAAACGATGAATCAATGTGGCCTGATTTCTGCGATGCGCTTGAGATGCCTGAGCTCAAAGACGATCCCCTTTATGCTACGAATGACCTCAGATGCAGCAATTTTGCAGAGTTTACAAAACTGATGCAGAGCGTTTTCAGGGAAAAGACGTCAGACTGGCTTCTGGAAAGATTCTGGCAGTTCAATATACCGGCATCAGTCATAGTAGATCCTGTCGATGACATGACAAATCCTCAGATGCTGGCAAGAAATATGATAATCGATATAGATGATCCTAACGTAGGGCGATTCACGGCATTCGGAATACCTGTGAAGTTCAGCAAGACGCCGGGATACATCAGGAAACCGTCTCCGCTCTTAGGTGAAAACAGCATAGATGTTTTAAAAGAGGCAGGATATACTCCTGAAGAAATAGAAGGATTCATTTCAGGTGAGATAATAGGAGTTCCTGCGGAATAATGCAAAGCTGCAGGTTTGCCGGCGAATAGTACAGCGAGGTCCGCGCATGAAAAAGTGTTTTCATTGCGCGGCCTCGCTTTTTGTTAAGGGAAAACGTGCAGGATCGGATGCGAAGTGCCTGTGAAGCGGTCGTGAGCATTAAGGTCGTGTTGACCGGAAGAGCTGCGGCGAGTTTTGACCGGAAGATATGCATCGGGTTTTGACTGGTAAAATTTATAAAAGATTGTAGTGTCTTGAAATAGATGATATAATAATAAATGACGTGCTGAAAAAAGTATTTAAAATCGTACTTATTTTGTGTTTTTTTATTTAGTTGATTAGGTGGTGAATTTTTTGAGAGAAAAAAGCACGGCATTTTTACTGATGTGTCTTCTGGTGTGTTTCTGGGGACTCGACTACGTAGTGGCAAAAGATGCGCTGAACATACTGGAACCGATGAACCTGCTGTTTCTTAAATACCTGGTAGGTGCGTTGCTTGTATTTGGAATCAAGCTCAAGCAGGATCGGAAGACGATCGTAAGACCGAAGGATATCCCTTTTTTTATACTGTGTTCACTGACAGGCGAGATCCTGTATTTCTTCTGTGAATACACAGCGATGGATTATCTGCCGGTATCACTTATCACTATAATATTATCGTTTGTTCCTGCCGTTTCTATAATAGCTGAACGTATCATATTCAGAAGGAAATTCACATGGAAGATGTTAATGGGAGTAATAATATGCATAATAGGTGTAGCGATAGTGATCGGCGCTGATTTCAGGACTTTGCTGCACGGGCGAATGACCGGATATCTGCTGGCTTTCGGAGCAGTCATTTCGTGGAACATCTATAATTTCATGACGGCATCACTGTCATCGAATTATTCAGGGACTACTATGGCGTTCAACCAGCTGTTCTGTACGCTGCTGCTGGTCGGACCGTATGCTGTTCATACTATGCCGCCGATGGATACATTCACGCCGGCTGTGACGTTAGAGGTGATATATCTCGGACTGGTGAACGGCGGACTTGGTTTCATGATAATGGTAAACGGACTGCGGGTCCTGGGGCCTACGATATCAGCAATGTTTTCGAATTTCCTGCCTGTTACTGCCACAGTCTTCGGATGGATCCTGCTGGGAGAATCCGTGGGAGTGATGCAGCTGATAGGAGGAGCGATAGTTATAGCGTCATCATGTATAGTAATTACAGAGAAAGGTAAGATGGAGGAACAGTTAAATGATAGAGAAGCTGAACCTGACAATGTTGACTGATTTTTATGAAATAACCATGGCGAATGGATATTTCTGCAGTGATATGGCTGATGACATAGCGTATTTCGATATGTTTTTCAGAAGGATACCTGACGGGGGCGGATACGCCATCATGGCAGGTCTTGAACAGCTGATAGAGTATCTGAAAAACCTCGAATTCACTGATGAAGATATAGAATATCTGAGAGCGAAGAAGCTTTTTGATGAAAGATTCCTCGAATATCTCGCAGATTTTAAATTCACATGCGATGTGTGGGCGGTGCCGGAAGGAACACCTATCTTCCCGGGAGAGCCGCTGATCACGGTAAGAGGCCCTGTGATGCAGGCGCAGTTCATCGAAACTATGCTGCTGCTGATAATAAACCATCAGAGCCTCATCGCGACAAAGGCGAGCCGGATAACCAGGGCAGCTGCAGGAAGACCTGTCATGGAGTTCGGCACGAGACGTGCGCACGGAGTGTCTGCCGCTGTATACGGAGCCAGAGCTGCGTACATAGGCGGATGTGCGGGAACTGCATGTGCTATCGCGGACAGAGAGTACGGCACGCCGGCTATGGGAACGATGGCGCACAGCTGGGTGCAGATGTACGACAACGAGTACGAGGCATTCAAGAAATATGCCGAGATATATCCTACGAACTGCGTGCTGCTGGTGGATACCTACAACGTGCTTAAATCAGGTGTTCCGGCGGCTATCAAGGTGTTTAAGGAAGTCAAGCCTGAAAAGATGGGCATAAGGATAGACAGCGGAGATATATCGTATCTCACAAAGAAAGCGAGAAAGATGCTCGACGATGCAGGACTTCAGGAATGTTCGATCGTGGTATCTAATTCTCTTGACGAATATCTGATAAGAGATATCCTCTCAGAGGGTGCATGTGTCGATTCCTTCGGCGTAGGAGAACGTTTGATAACTGCAGGCTCGGAGCCTGTATTCGGCGGAGTGTACAAGCTGTCTGCTCTCGAAAAGAACGGCAAGATGATACCGAAGATAAAGAAGAGCGAAAACATCGAAAAGATAACTAATCCGGGATTCAAGAGCGTTTACAGATTTTTTGACAAGGACAGCCACAGAGCGCTTGCTGACGTCATCGTGCTTGACGGAGAGATAATCCCTGAAAACGATGAATACGAGATCTTCGATCCCAAGGCAGTGTGGAAGCGCAAGAAGATCAAGAACTATTATGTGAGAAACCTGAGGAAGCAGATCTTTGAAGGCGGCAAGTGTGTGTATGAGTCACCGTCGATCGATGAGATCAAGGCTTACTGCGCTCAGCAGCTCGATGCCATGTGGGACGAGATGAAGCGTTTTGAAAACCCGCAGACATACTATGTCGATCTTTCATACAACCTGTGGAAGCTGAAGCATGACATGCTTGAGGAACTTTGATTTGCATATACAGCGCCCGCCTGAATGGCGGGCGCGATTTTTAACAAAAAATTTTAACACTATTTTAACTGTACTTCTCAAATTTCTGTGCTATAATGGGCGTGATGGAGGGTTTATGTTAAACGAAGCAGAAGAAACTGACAAAAGTGATTTTATTGATATGAGGGCAGCAGCGCTGTCGTTTTGCTGTATAGCTCTTATAAGATCAGCGGTTTGTTTTTTTAAAAATATTCACATCTTACTAGAAACGGGAACTGGTTTTCCGGATTTTGATATACCTGCAGATATCGGTATAGCGTATACATAAGGGGCGGTTTTTCAGCTTCAAATTTTAAAGTTACTGAATATATAACAGGAGAAATTACAAATATATATGTTTAATAAAATAAAAAAATTGTCGACCGTGCGGATAGTGGCTATCGGTTTCGCGGCTGCGATACTGCTGGGATCAGGGCTGCTGATGCTGCCTTGCTGTATCCGAGACGGGGTCACGCTTCACTATATTGATGCCCTTTATACTTCTACAAGCGCAGTATGTGTGACAGGGCTTATTGCTGTTGATGCGGGGGATACATTTACACCTCTTGGTCAGTTTTTTCTTGGATTTCTTATACAGATAGGAGGACTTGGTGTTACGGCTGTAGGCGCAGGTGTGATAGTAGCGGTAGGAAAGCGAGTCGATTTAAGAGGCAGGAATATAATAAAAGATGCGATGAACCTGACTACAGGAAAAGGGATGGTGAAGTTTATAAAAAGCATCTTTTTAACGACAATGGTTTTCGAGTTGACAGGAGCTCTGTTAAGTTCATTTGTATTCATCCAGGATTATCCACCGCTTAAGGCTGCAGGAATAAGTCTCTTTCATTCAGTTGCTGCGTTCAATAATTCCGGATTTGATATACTGGGCGGCTTTCAGAATCTCATTCCGTATCGTAACAATGTGTTTCTTAACCTGGTTACATGCATACTTATCTTTTTCGGTGGAATAGGGTTTCTGGTAATAAGAGAAATGATCACAAAAAAGTTCAGGTGGAGAAAGTTTTCTATGCACACGAAAATCGTGATTTCAGTGAGTCTGATACTTATCGTGACGGGGACACTGCTGATAAAGCTTACAGAAGACGTCACATGGCTGGGAGCATTTTTTTTCAGTGTTTCAGCGAGAACAGCAGGGTTTTCTACTTATCCTCTTGGCAGATTTTCAGACCCGGGGCTGCTTATACTGATCGTTCTGATGTTTATCGGCGCTTCGCCGGGCTCTACAGGAGGCGGAATAAAGACCAGCACATTTTTTGTACTGCTGCAGGGAATAAAATCGTCTGCAACAAACAAGATGGAGGAGGCTTTCCACTACTCTGTACCTAAAGATGCTTTCAGAAAAGCATCGGTTATAACCATGATTGCTGTCGGTGTGATCCTTGTCGGAACATATCTGATGCTGATCATGGAGCCGGATGTTTCACTAATGGATGCTCTCTTTGAGGTCACAAGCGCATTCGGTACTGTAGGATTATCAACAGGCATAACGACAAATCTTGGAATCGGTGCGAAACTGCTCTCTATAATAGTAATGTATATAGGGAGGCTCGGTCCGCTGACGATAGCTACAGTATGGTATTTTATAAAAGGAGAACGTACAAGTTATCCGGAAGGAAATATTTCTATAGGATAAAGCTGGAGGTGTAAAAATGTTTGGCAGATATAAAGATGATAACGTTTCATATGGCATAGTGGGGCTTGGCAGATTCGGATATGCACTGGCAAAAGCACTGGCAGAACTGGATGCAGATCTGCTGATCCTTGATCAAGATGAAGAAAAGATAAGAGATATGAGAGAGTATACAGAAAATGCGCTTGTGATAAAAAATCTGGACAAAGCTTCTCTTATGGAGACGGGTATACAGAATTGCGATATTGCGATAGTGTGTATAGGTGAACAGATGGATATTTCTATTCTTACTACACTTCATCTTGTATCGATGGGAATACCGGAAGTAGTTGCAAGGGCTACCAGTGCAGAGCATGGTGAAATACTTGAAAAGCTTGGAGCGAAAGTGGTTTATCCTGAACGTGATATGGCCGAGAGGCTCGCAAAGCGTATGGAAGAAGCTAATATGCCTGAATTTGCACAGCTCAATGACAAAGTAGGTATAGCGAAGCTAACTGTTGCATATGAAATGGAAGAGGAAACTGTTTACGATGTGGATATCGAAACAAGATTTGCTGTAAAGCTTATCGCAATTGAAAGTAACAGTGAGATACTGAGTGATATCGATCCATATTATGAATTCAAGGAGGATGATGTCATTTATGTTCTGGGGAATATAGATGATATTAAAAAGCTGACAGACTGGATAGAGGAAAATTGATCATGAACTCTGACATACCCTGAGATGTGATCATTAGAATCATAAAAAGCGTATGCAATGCCTGAAATACAGGCATACATACGCTTTTTCATTATCCATTCAAATCTTTTTATGATCGGAGATCTATCTCTTGCCTGATGCATTGAGAACGTTTCTGATCTTGTGCTGTACCATGCGCTTGATGGCGTCTCTTGCAGGTCCGAGATACTTTCTAGGGTCAAAATCAGCAGGATGCTCTACGAAATGCTTTCTGATCTCCGCAGTCATCGCAAGTCTCAGGTCAGTATCGATGTTTACTTTGCATATACCGTCTTTTGTAGCTGTTCTGATCATATCTTCAGGCACTCCCTGAGCTCCGGGGATGTTTCCGCCGTATTCATTGCACTTTGATACGAATTCAGGAAGTACTGTCGATGCGCCGTGAAGAACGAGAGGTGTATCAGGTATAAGCTTGTGGATCTCTCTGAGTCTTTCAAAGTCAAGGTAAGGTTCACCCTTGAACTTGTATGCGCCATGGCTTGTGCCGATAGCTATAGCCAGAGAATCGACACCTGTTTTTTCAACGAATTCAGCAGCCTCTTCAGGGTCTGTGAATGTAGCGTTCCTTGCATCTACCTTGATGTTGTCTTCTATACCTGCGAGCTTTCCGAGCTCGGCTTCTACTACAACACCCTTGCTGTGTGCGTATTCTACGACTTCCTTTGTAAGACGCATGTTTTCTTCAAAAGGATGCTTCGAACCGTCGATCATTACGGAAGTGAATCCGTCATCTACGCATTTCTTACATATGTCGAAATCTTCACCGTGATCGAGGTGGAGCGCGATGTCAAGACCTGTATCCATTATAGCAGCTTCTACCAGCTTTAAAAGATATGCGGGTTTTGCGTACTTTCTCGCACCTGCGGAAACCTGCAGGATCAGAGGAGCCTTTTCTTCCTGTGCAGCTTCTACTATACCCTGAATGATCTCCATGTTGTTGACATTGAATGCACCTACTGCATAATCCTGTGTCAATGCTTTTTCAAACATCTCTTTTGTAGTAACTAGAGCCATGATTGCCTCCTTATTAAATGGTTCTACTCAGTTATAATATTTAAGATCTCTTCTTGTAAAGAGCTAATTGGTATCTCGTATGTGCCGGCTTTGATAGATGATTCTTTGCCGGAGCTTGTGATATATTCCTCAAATTCGGACTTAGATGATATGAGTCCTGCATCATATATCTTCTGCGCCACAGTCGAAGCTGTGTCTGAGTCCTCGATGGTCACTGATATTTTCTCCTTTTCAGCAGAAGCCGGTTCTGTCGTCGTCGTTTCTGCTGTTGCCGCGGCCTGTTTGGCAAGCTTTGCGGGATAGTCCATGATGGCCCCGATCCTCGTGTATATTATCAGCGCAGCTACTGCTAGTATTATAAGTACGATTATTATATCATTTTTATTGTAAAAAAAGTCCTTTAATTTTTTCATCCATATACTCCTTAACAAGACAAGTATGCAGCAGTGACGAAAATACGGGCAAAGTGGATCTGCCTGAGATTTACTGTCATTGCATACATATATACTTTAACATATTTCAGAATCTTTCTCAAATCCAAACGATATGATTTTGATGAAAATTTCTTCACAATGAAGCGGGTCATCTGCGGAGCAGGCAGGCGCCCGCGCAGTGTGCCATAAGTGGCACAAAAGCGGGCGCTCAGACACCGGGCGCGCACTGTGCACGCCCGGTGGGCAGAACGTGCAGAGCATGATGGAGACCCTCGGATCAAAACGGGTCTGCGTTTTGCAAAACACTCAAACGCAGTGGATGCAAGGGGAGAAATGAAGTGTGCCGGCTCTTTGCATAAAAAAATAAAATAAAGTATGCCATAATGGCACAGAAGTTGCTTTATATATCGGTGAAACATCAGGTACAGTTGTTTCAGGAGAAATAATGATCATATTTACTATTGGAGGTGCAGAGATGAAAGAGTATATGCCTTACGGGCAGGAACAGCCTTATATCAAAGCCGGACCGTTCAAGATCCGTCTTCCGTTCATACATTATCGTTTTGAGATCGCAGACTACATACAGGGGCTGCTGATGTGCGCTGTATGTCTTGGTGCGATACCTCTTCTGCAGGAAAACCTGGGGATGCCGTTCAGCGTTGCCCTGGCGATCGTCACATTGAATGGTTTCCTGTATACATGGCACACTTTCCTGGGTGACCCGGTAGTTCCCGGATGGATAACTCCGGCGATACCTCTTCTGGTCGCATACTGCCTCACTTTCCCTGAAGGACAGGCCAGGATGCAGGCACTGTGCGCATTTGAGATAACTCTCGGTGTGTTCTCGATAGTTCTCGGTGTTACAGGGATAGCAGGAAAGCTCGTAAATCTTATCCCGCCGGCAATCAAGTCAGGCGTAATACTCGGGGCAGGTATATCGGCGATATATATGATATTCAGCGACGATACGAAGTTCGCGGCAATGCCTTATACGACTACGATCTGTCTGGTAATAGCATTTTACCTGCTGTTCTCGAACGGATTCAAGAGACTGAGCACTAAGAACAAATTCTTTGAGACTATAGCCAACCTGGGGATCCTTCCTGCAGTACTGATCGCAGTCATCGTGGCTCCGCTCGTAGGCGAGACGGCTTTCCCTACGATAGAATGGGGGTTCTCACATCCTGATTTTGCGGCTCTCTGGACTGACTGGGTGCCATGGGGAACACTCGGATGGCCAAGCATAAAGATGTTTATCAGCGCGATACCTACAGTCCTCGCTATTTACATAGTACTCTTCGGTGACGTGGTACAGAGCAAATCTCTCGTACACGATGCAGATGTGACAAGACCTGATGAAAAGATCGACTATGATCCGAACAGAGCTCATCTGATCTTCGGGATCAGAAACACTATCATGGGCGTTATCGGACCTGACCTGACGATGTGCGGACCTCTGTGGGCAGCAATGCAGGTAGTCGTATGTGAAAGATACAAAAAAGGCAAGAAGAGCATGGGATCGATATTCGGAGGAGCTGCATGCTTCAGATTCGGTACATTCACAGGCTACTGGCTCATGCCTATCGTATCGCTGGTACAGCCGATACTGTCGGTAGCGCTGTCACTGACGCTCGTCGTTCAGGGCTTCGTAAGTGTCCGTATCGGTGTGCAGCAGGCTAAGAGCTTCAAGGATCTCGGTATAGCAGGTGTCATCGCAGGAGTTCTCGTTATAAAGGGTTCTGCATGGGGACTTGCAGTAGGTATACTCGCATGCCTGCTCTGCTACGGAAAAGATTTCTTCAAGGGCGACACTACATTCGGACATCTCTGGTCCCCTGAAGTCGAAGCTATGATAAATGAAGAAAGCACACTCGACGATGATGAAACCGAAAAGCATGAAGAAGCAAAGGGTGAACCCGTACACGCATAAGATATGGCGCGTAACGGTACACGATGTCAGATGTCTGGCGTATGATGATCACAGAGATCATGTGTATAACTGGATGATATAAATATTATGGCGAAGCGGAAACGCCGTGCTGCAAAACCTGATGATGGCTGCAGCACGGCGTTTCTGTTTTCGATCTTTGTGCTATCTATGACTTTATGCTTCGGTGATCTCGTATTTCTGTATCTTGCGGTGCAGCGATCTGCGACTGATGCCGAGAGCGAGCGCGGTCTTTGTCTTGTTGCCGCCGTGTTCCTTCAGCGCTCTGACGATCACTTCGCGTTCGCGGTCGTCGATGGCACTGCTGAGTGAGTCGGCCGTTTTTGATGTGCTGACGGCAGATGCAGATGGCGGTGTGGATGCGGTGCCGTCTGCGTGAGAAAGCGGAACTGACTGTGAGCTTTCTTTGTCTATGTCATCGCTGCTGTTTTCGGTTTCAAGCGCATATGAAATGATCTCAGGCGGCAGGCTGTCTGCACCTATGATGTCGTCTTCTGTTATCACGACACATCGTTCAATGATGTTCTCGAGTTCTCTTATATTGCCCGGCCAGTTGTAGTTTTTTAGGCACGCCATGGCTTCGGGGCTCATGCTCTTGACTGCGCATCCGGAGATGCCTGCAGAAGATCTGAGGAACACGTTGACGAGATCTTCGATATCTTCCTTTCGTTTGCGGAGAGGCGGCAGCTGGATAGGGACGACATTGAGTCTGTAGTAAAGGTCTTCGCGGAATTCCCCGGCCTTTACAGCTTCCTTCAGGTCTCGGTTCGTGGCTGCGATGATGCGCACGTTGACGGATACCGGCTTTATCCCTCCGAGGCGTTCAAAGGTGCGCTCCTGCAGCACGCGAAGGAGCTTCACCTGCAGCTGGGGCGATATATCACCTATTTCATCGAGGAATATGGTCCCGCCGTCTGCGATCTCGAAGCGCCCCGGTTTCGATGAAGATGCTCCTGTAAATGCACCCTTTTCATAGCCGAACAGCTCGCTTTCGAGGAGGTTGTCGGGGATGGCGCCGCAGTTGACTTTTATCATGGGCTTGTCACATCGCCGGCTCCACTGGTGTATGGCTGTCGATATGACTTCTTTTCCGGTACCGGTCTCACCCAGTATCAGGACTGTGGAGTCGGAGACTGCGACTTTTTTTGCCAGCTTGTATACCTGCTGCATAACGGGGCTGTTGCTTGTCGTTTTGCTATCATCTGAGTCGCTGAGTCTGTAGTTGAGGTCATCGCCGCTGTCTGCTGTCAGCAGGATCTTGCGTACCGTCGTGACGATCTCTTTGAGGTCGAACGGTTTGGTGATATAGTCCTGAGCGCCGCTTCGTATCGCATCTATCGCAGTTTCTGTGGTTGCAAATGCGGTGATCAGGATAAAGCCGATGCCGGGTTCTTCTTCTTTCACCTTGTGCAGGAATTCTATGCCGGACATTTCAGGCATTTTGATATCGCTTATTATAAGGTCGATGCTGTTTTTATGGAAAATCTCCAGTCCTTCGCTGCCGTTGCATGCGGTCAGGACGGTAAAGCCTTCTTTTTCAAGGACTTTGCATATCAGCTGACGTACGTTCTGTTCGTCGTCAACGACCAGTATAGTTTTGTTGTTCATTATCAGTCATCCTCCTCTTCGATTACAGCCGGGAGCATTATCGTGAATTTTGTCATTTCGCCTTCTATGCTTTCGGCTTCTATGATGCCGTGGTGAGCTTTGATCGTGCGAAGTGCGATAGGAAGTCCCAGTCCGGTACCGGTATCCTTTGTCGTGAAGAACGGGTCGAATATCTTTTCGGATATTTCCGGCGGTATCCCTTTGCCTGTGTCGCTGACAGACGCGCAGACCATGTTCCTGTTTTTGTCGAAGCTGGTCTTGAGGTGTATGCAGCCTCCGTCAGGCATAGCCTGTGATGCGTTCAGCATCAGGTTGATGAATACGGATTCCAGCATTTCTCTGTCGATCATCACGCGAGGCGTCCTGCTGAATTCGCACTTGACGGAAACACTGTCGCTCCTGTCCTTGCTCGTAAGATCGACTACATACTGCATGATTTCCTCGATGTGCAGCTTTTCTGTCTCAGGCAGACGCGGGCGGGCGTAATTCAGCAGCAGATTGAGCATGTTGGTCAGTCTGTCGGTCTCATGCATGATGATGTCAAGTTCGTCGAACTCCATACCTTTTTCATTCAGCATCATTTCGAGATACTGTGTATTGCCGCGTATACTCGTCAGCGGATTTTTGATCTCGTGAGCCATGCTTGCCGCGATCTCTCCGAGCGTCTCCATGGTCTTGACTCTGTTGGCGCTTTCCTCGAAGCTGTGTATGTCTTCTATCTTTCGGAACACGCAGATGGCGCCGATGACTTCTCCCTGGAGTCCGAACTGGATATTGATGCTGTATTCGACAGGTATAGTTTCGCCGGAGATATTTCTTATATCGGTTATCGTTTTTATCTGCAGCGAGCCGCGGCTCAGGCATCTCTTGAGCTCGGATATGAGTTTCTTTATCTGCGGCGGCGTAGGGTTGCTGATGCTGATACCGATGATGTCATCGGGATGGATGCCGGTGATCTCTTCAGCCGTACTGTTGAAGGTAGTGATCTCGCCGATATTGTTTATGCTGATTATCCCCGTCGGCAGATTGTTGTATGTCTCGTCCACATACGCCATGATCTCCTGCATCGATACTGCTTCAGCAGATTTGTCGAGGACCTGCTGCATAGTGTCCTTCAGCTTGTTGAGCATCAGATTGAATGAATCCGCGATGTCCGCGAGTTCGGTGCCCTCGGATACCTGTATGCCGCGGCTGATGTCGCCGTCGGCGATGCGTTCGGCATCCTCTGCGAGTTTTTTGATCGGAGCCTGTATTTCGTAGGATATTTTTTTGCCCACAGGCCAGAGTATCAGTATGATGATTATTATGGCTATGATGATGATCGTCTTGATATTGGTCACCGTCTGCATGTAGTCGGACTTTGCCTCTTCGGCACATAGAAACCAGCCGGGTTCGCCGGTCTGTACGGGAGCGAGTGCGGATATATAGTACTTTCCGTTTTTGTAAACTTTCTGGACGTTTGATTTTCCGGAGAAGTCAAGGTCATATGGCGTCTCCTCGTCACTGCATCCTTTCATCGTTCCGTCGGCATTGATGAAAAAATAGTGGCAGGCGAGGTCGCCGCGGTCGATGGTGTCGAGCACTGACGTGTCAGGAGAAGTCCTGCCTTCCAGCTCCTGTGAAACGGCTCGCGATGCGGTCAGGACTTTGTCGCGCATATCATCATGCTTCAGCCCTTCGATAGCGTAGTCCATTGCAAACACAGTCATGTAACCTATGATCACAGTAAGGCATATGGCGAGCGTAACTAGAAAAAACATTGTCTTTGTCTGTATGGATCTGAACATGATGACCTCCTGAGTCTGTTATTTGCTGCTATGATTTTAACACCATTTTATAAACAATGGTATAAAATTTATTTATAATAATTGGTACAAAAAATTGTATTTAGATGAGGAGTTGTTGTATAATCATAAACATGGTGAAATTGATTATTACTGAAAATGAAGCGGGCCAGAGACTTGACCGTTTTCTCAGGAAGTATTTCAGAAAAGCGACGCTGAGTTTTATCTACAAGCTGATAAGAAAAGATATCAAGCTGAACGGAAAACGTGCAAAGGAAGACACTATGCTCTGCACGGGCGACGAGCTGAGCATTTACATACCTGAAGAAAAGGCAAAAGAGCTGGCGACTGACAGCAGAAAAAAGACATCGAAACGACAGTTCAAGATCGCATATGAAGATGACAACATCCTGATCGTCGATAAACCGTGGGGGCTTCTGACGCACGGCGATTCTCATGAGAAGAAGAACACACTTGTGAATCAGGTGTGCGGATACCTGCAGGACAAGGGAGAGTACGATCCTTCGAAAGAGAAGACTTTTACTCCTGCACCCGTCAACAGGCTTGACCGGAACACCACCGGCCTTGTTGTTTTTGGAAAGAATTCAGCTGCGCTGCGAAATCTGACAAGATCCATAAGAGAACACGATAATATAGAAAAGTATTATATGACGATAGTCTGCGGCAGTCTGAAGGAGCCTGTCTTTCTCAATGAAAACCTGAAGCGGGATACGGACAGGAATATTTCGGAAGTGAGCAGTGACGGCAGCGGAAAGGCGGCAGCTACGTACGTGAAGCCGGTCAGCACGGGAAAAAACTTTTCTCTCGTTGAAGTGAGGATATTCACAGGACGGACGCACCAGATAAGGACGCACCTCGCTCATGCCGGATTCCCGCTGGCGGGCGACAGCAAGTACGGCGATCCGGCTGTGAACCGGCAGCTGAAAAAAGAAGGCATAACGACGCAGCTGCTGCATGCGTGCAGGCTTGAATTCAAGGGAAGTATCGAGGGACTGGAATATCTTGAGGGCACAACAGCCGAGGCTCCTTTACCGTCTGAGTTCATCAGAGCGAGGAAGCTGCTGCTGGCGGATGCCGGAAAATGAAAGGATAAAGTATGAACAGAGGATCAAGTGGACAGACTTATGGAAGAAGGCGGAAATCGCCGTATGCAGTCGCATTCGTGCTGGCGATAGTTATGTTTATTCTGGTCGCGCCGGAAGTGAACGAGGGAAAGGCGATGTCGCCTGCGATAGAAAACGGGCAGGTGCTTGTACTCAGCAAGACATCGTACTCGGCCAAGAGAGGAGCGCCTGACAGGAACGATATAGTGGTTCTCGAAAAGACCGCAGCTCCGGATGTCTATGACGACAACATCATAGCTCGTGTAGCCGGACTTCCGGGGGAGACTGTGGAGATCAAAGACGGCAAGGTGTACATAGACGGAGATGAATATGTTGCTCCGGGCGGTATAAAGGGCGCTGACGGTGAAATGAAAGTAAAGCTGAAGAAAAACGAGGTCTTCCTGCTCTGCGACAACAGAGATGAGGATATCGACAGCAGGAATGAAAAGCTCGGCCCGGTCGATATGAAAGCGATAAAGGGGCGTGTGCTCTTTTCCGTATGGCCTTTGTCACGATTCGGAGGAATAGACTAGGATGAAGGAATTTATAAAAGACATAATAATAGCACTCATAATAGTATTAGCGATAACTTTTGTGATAAAACCGACGATAGTAAAGGAAAGCTCGATGGAGCCGACGCTGTATGAGAACAATTATCTGTTCGTCAACAAGCTGGCGTATGTGACGAAGGATCATCCGTCATACGGAGATATAATAATCTTCAAGTCGGATATCAGCAAGGATGACGGCAGTGGGAAAAAGATCCTGATAAAACGTGTCATCGGCGTTGAAGGCGATGTGATAACCATAAAGGACGGCAGTGTTTACCGCAATGATGTGAGACTGGATGAGCCTTATACGCTCGAGGGGTTCACGAGCGGCGAGATAGACGGATTCACCGTTCCGGAAAACGAAGTTTTCGTAATGGGTGACAACAGGGGAGTGAGCCTCGACAGCAGGTCGGATGAAGTGGGCACTGTCGACGAGGATCAAATCATAGGAAAGGCGTTTTTCAGGCTCTATCCGTTCAGTGAGATAGGTCTGCTCAAATAGAGAGGAAGAAACCGTAAAAACCGGCGGCATAGACAGCCGATGCACAGTGGTACATATTTTTAATGAGCGGGAGGTCGCTATGATCAGAAAAATGCTGCTTTATGTACTGTCCGGTGCGGCAGGTATCGCACTGGCGCTGGCGCTGTCAGCCGTATTCACAGTTGAAGATATGACCGGAAGCGGCATGGAGCCGGTTTTGTCAGACGGAGATCACATACTGGTGAACAGGATGGCATATGGAAAGGCGCACGATACGGCTCCAGCTGTCGGTGATATAGTCGCATTCAGATGTGATGTGCACGGAGAGGACGGAGAAGGCGCGATACTGGTGAGGAGAGTTGCAGGAAGCAGCGGAGATGTCATAGAGATAAAGGACAATATATTCTATCTCAACGGCAGCCCTTACGAGGAATATATGTCAGAACCGGCCGATATGAAGACTGTAAAGAAAACGACGCTCGGGAAGAATGAAATATTCGTGCTCAGCGATGACCGCAGAGCATCGATGGACAGCAGGAATGAGGCGGTCGGCATCGTCGACAGCCGTGAATGTATAGGCAAAGTCTGCTTCAGATGACAGAAAGGATGCATGGGAAATGAGAATCGTAGCAAATAATAAAAAAGCCAGACACGATTTCTTTATAGAAGAGACTTATGAAGCGGGGATATCTCTTACCGGTACCGAAATAAAATCGGTGAGACAGGGAAAAGTGAGCATAAAGGAAAGCTATGCGAAGATAGAAAATGAAGAGATAATACTCTACGGTATGAATATAAGTCCGTACGAACAGGGCAACAGGTTCAATGCAGAGCCTGTCAGACCGCGAAAGCTGCTGATGCACAAGCGTGAGATAAGGAAACTTATCGGATACACTACATTAAAAGGCTTGACTTTGGTGCCGCTGAAGATGTACATTAATGGTAGCGGTCTTGCCAAAGTAGAGATCGCAGTTGCGCGAGGCAAGAAAGAATATGACAAGAGACACGATATTGCCAAGAGGGATGCTGACAGAAGGATGCAGCAGGCCATGAGAAAGTAAGGAGGCTGTGATATGCAGAGTTTCTTGAACAAAATAGGTAAAACAGCGGGAGCTGCCGCAAACAAGGCGGGCAGCAAAGCAAATGAGCTGCTGGAGATCGGCAAGCTCAAGGGAAAGATCAGCACTGAAAAGCAGAACATCAAAGCTGCAAAGGCGGCTATAGGTGACTACTGCTACGATCTGTTCCAGCAGGACTGTATAGATAACGAAAAGATCAGAGAGTACTGCGAGAAGATCAGGGTATATGAGGACAACATAGCAGATCTGCAGCAGCAGATCAGTGATGTCAGAGCAGGAGCAGCTGACGAAGATCAGTAAAGATTATTCAGAGAAAAACCCTGCAGGCGAGCGATCGTCTGCAGTGAGATATGGGGATGTTTATGGTTTCGACGGGGGTGTGGAAACCGGATAAGCGAGCCGTAGTCGCCAAGTCTACGTTAAAAGTGGCCGTTTAAATATAAACGCTAAAAAGAACAATAATTTCGCACCTATGGCTATGGCTGCGTAGTCAGTCATAAGCTGTGCGTGTCAGCTCCGGCTCACCTGTAGGCTGGAGACCTGGCATCGATCATACAGGAAAACTTCATGTGAAAGCCCGGCAGCATGAGGGAACAACGGGATAGCTGATTTCAAAGCCTGCTTTTGGGCGTTGAGAGAGGCGAAATCTTAAAACATAAGCTGCGCTCGGAGAAAGTCTCGTGGAAATGCTTTCGGACACGGGTTCGACTCCCGTCATCTCCACCAAACCTATGGGGGCTGTCGCATTAACGATTTAAGATCGTTAGGGCGGAGCCTCTTTTTTCGTGCAAAAAAACTACCCTGATCACAAGGATGTGAGCAGGGTATGGTAAAATAGTTGTATGACCAAACACAACATCTTACGAAAACAGTATATACTGAACGAACAAAACTATCAATTGAAAATACCAATGGAACTGGATGCTTTGATAAAGGTAATGCTGTATGCATACCATGAAGCCAAAGATATTTCTTCCAGGTCCATCGAGAAAAACTGCAGGCGTGATATCAATTACAAATATCTTCTGGAAGGCAGAGCTGCACCTGATCATGCCGCGATCGCAAGATTCCGAACAAAGCACTTTGCAAAATGTGCGCAAAGCTTCCTGGCCCAGATGAGCCGCATACTTTATGAACTTGATCAGCTTACCACGTCAGAAGTTTTCATTGATGGAACAAAGATCGAGGCTGCTGCAAACAAATATACTTTTGTATGGAAACGGGCAGTTTCAAGGCATCAGGCAAGATTTTCAAGAAAAACTGCTTTGCTGGTTGGAGATATCATACAGCGATATGACCTTAAGCCGTTATGGCAAAAGCAGGTCAGGAAAAAGCATGTAAAGAAGCTACTGAAAACTCTCAAAACCCTTGCGCGGAAGCAGGGCCTTGAATTCGTCTGCGGGCGAGGGCACAGAAAAGAACAGCTGCAGAGAGATATCGAGGATCTGGAAGCTGCGCTTGAAAAGATCAGGGAATACGAGCTGAAGATCCACAAATGCGGTATGCGAAACAGTTATTCCAAGACCGACAATGATGCAACTTTCATGCATATGAAGGATGATCATATGATGAACGGACAGCTCAAACCTGCATTTAATGTACCGCATGCTGTTAATTCCGGATTTATTGTTTCTGTGGGGATATTCCCTGATCCAACAGATGTACTGACATTAAAGCCATTCGTGGAAAACATGGAATCGAATCTGAACATGAAGTTTGAGAGGATCGTAGCAGATGCCGGATATGAAAGTGAAGAGAATCTGACCTATCTTAAGGAAAAGGGGGATCGCAGCCTACATAAAGCCTGGCAGCTATGAACAGATCGGCACCCGGAAATTTTCAAAGGAAATCGGTCGCAAAGAAAATATGATGTATGATGCAGAGCATGACTGTTACATCTGCTGCAATGGAAAAGCTGTCAAAAAAACGGGAAGCAGAAAAGTCAAAACAGCCTCAGGATATATCCGGGAAGAAACCCATTACTACTGTGAAGAATGCGACGGATGTCCTCACAGAGCAAAATGTCTTGAAGGAAAGAACTGGAAGAAACCTTTGGATAAAAGATACAAGACTCTGATCGTATCACGAAAATTTGAGGCTCTGCGGGCGGAAGAATACCGGCTCATCGATTCGGAAGAAGGAAAAAAGCTGCGCATGAACAGAAGTATACAGGCAGAAGGATGCTTTGCCGATATCAAAGGAGACTGTGGATTTACTGGATTCCTGTGTCGTGGAAGCGTCAATGTGCAGGCGGAATACATACTCTTTGCCATGTCACATAACCTGGGATGGCTTCATAGCAGGATCCAAAACGATAAGCTCAACCTGCATCTTTATGAACTGAAACAGGAAAAAGAAGCTGCATAATTTTAAATGAAAAAACTGAAACGGAAGTTCAGAGACGAGAATAGTGTCTGTATTTTGTGATACGCAAAACAACAATATGATCATCAAAGAGTAAGCTTAGAATTCCAATGTTTTAAAGAAATGAAAAAGGGACACCGCCCTAACGACCTTAAATCGTTAATGCGACAGCCCCTATGATTTTTGTATATTATAGAATTTGTTTATGCTGCACTGCAGCTTTGCTGTATCATACGGCCTGCATTGCACATAGCATCTGTATTCGCGATGCCGTACGTTTGCCTGCCGCTGCACTGTGCTTTACGCATCGATACCGAGTTCAGGCGGTTCTTCCTTGAGTCCCTTGGTGAGAACGAGCAGGTAGATGATACCGGCTACTGTCCATGCACATCCCAGGATGATAGCGATCTTGTCAAGGTGCACCAGCAGGTACAGGCAGAGAAGCGCTCCCAGGACAGGGAATACCAGGTACAGGAAGAAGCCTTTCACTGAACGCTGCTTCTGCTTTACGAAATAGTACACGATAACAGAAATGTTTACGAAGAAGAATGCAACGAATCCGCCGAAGTTGATGTAAGCTGTAGCCTTTGTAACATCGAGGAATACAGCGAACAGTGCAACTACACCAGTCAGGATGATAGCATTTACAGGAGTCTGAGTCTTGTGATTCAGATTTCCGAAGAACTTCTTAGGAAGTACACCATCTCTGCCCATTGCGTAGAGCAGACGTGCGCCGCTGGCCTGAGCCGACAGACCTGCCGCGAACTGACCTGCTATAGTACCGATCAGGAAGATGCCTCCGAAGATAGAAGGAGCTACCTGCTTAGCGATATCATATGCAGCGTTGTCCGGGTTCGGATAGTCGAACGAAGGATGCACGAGGTGAGTGAAGTAAGTTACTACCAGGAAGATCGCGCCGCATACGAGCAGTGTCAGTATGATCGATCTTGGGATGTTCTTTGTCGGGTCGATAGTATCTTCTGTGAATGTAGTCAGCGCGTCGAACCCGAGGAAGCAGTAGCATGCAGCTGCAGCTCCGGCTACCGTGTAGCTGAAATCGATGTCAGGGTTGTAGAACGGTGAGAACGATGCAAGTGTACCTTCTCCCATGCCCTCAGTGATCGCCTTGATAGTGAAGATAAGGAAAGCTACTATGATAACGACCTGGATCGAAACCATGATGAAGTTGATCTTGCTTCCTACTTCCACACCGACGATATTGATCAGTGATGTAACAACGATGAAGCCGATGAGCCATACCCATGAAGGAACGGCAGGAACAGCAGCGCTGAAGTATGATGCGCCGATGAGCCATATTGCCATTGGGAAGAACACATATCCCAGCAGTACGATCCATCCTGCGACAACTCCGAGCTTGGCGTTGATAGCCTTTCTTGTGTATGTATATGTGGATCCGGCAGCAGGGAAAGCCTTGGCCATGTGGCCGTAGCTCAGTGCTGTGAACAGCATAGCGATTACCGCGAAGCATATCGAACCGGATTCAACACCGTGTGATGCAGTGGCGATGACACCGTAGATAGTATATGCGATCATAGGTGTCAGGAAAGCTACACCGAAGATGACAAGGTGGTGCAGTTTCATAGTACGTTTTAAAGTATTGTCACTCATTTGAACACTTCTCCTCTCTTATTGACATGTTCTTTAAGACAACGATTTACAGAAACTTTTTGTAAAGGTCAGGTCTGTAGTCAGGAACACCAGTGATCTCCTTGTTTACGAACAGACGTCTTTCTGCGAGAGAAAGGTCGATCGTTTCGATGAAGATGCCTTCCTGTACATTATCCTTGTTTCCTGCATAGTAGTGAAGGTTTGTCTCATAGAACGGAGTGATCTTCGGTCCTATGATGCAGCTGCCGCCGCCGAAGTAGTCCACGATGTCAGTACCGCAGAGGTTCGAGCTTGCAACGAAGATAGTATTGCACAGAACTCCGTATTCGAGAGTAGGTGCATAGTAGTCTATGAATGCCTGACGGCTGCCTTCCTTAGGGATCTCCTCGATAACTGCAGTAGGGTTCAGGTAAAGTCTGCTGCCCTGTCCGCAGTAGTATCTCTGGAGTTCAGGGAACTGATATGTATCGAAGCAGATGCCCACTGAGATCGGACCCCATGGAGTATCGAACATGAACGGCTTTTCGCCCTTTACACACCAGATGCTCTCTGTTTCGAACGGATGCATCTTCTGGTAAGCGCCGATAACACCGTCAGGACCTATTGCAACAGCTGAGTTGTAAAGCGTTGCGTCAGGTGTTTCTTCCATTTTTTCTGCCATTCCGAAAACAACATAGATCCCGTATTTCTTTGTGATCTCTGCGATCGCCTGGCATGAAGGACCGTTGATCGTTTCTGCGGTTTTGATCTTTTCTTCCTGAGGGATAGTTTCATCTACGTAGTAGTCATAACCGTAGAGACACATCTCAGGGAATAAGATGAGGTTTGCGCCGCGCTTAGCTGCAGCTTCTGCAAATCCGCACATTCTGGAAAGGTTGCTCTCTTTGTTTGCCGCATCGACTCTGAAGTTTGCCACGGCAACAGTGATAATGTCTTTCATAGTGTTCTCCTTTTTTAGTAGTATTAAAATTATTCCAAATAATTGTCAATTGGTTGATACGCACTGCCTGCGCCGGCCGGCAGCTGCGTTTATTTGCCCTTGCCGGTAGTCTTGCAGATGAATTCGATACGCGATTTTGTTTCGGATTTTTCCAGTATCCTGGTCACATGCTTTTTGACCGTGGATATCGTGATGCATTTTTCCTCGGCTATCTGCTCGTTGGAATAGCCTTTAAGGATCATAGTCGCGATATCCTGCTCGGCGTTAGTCAGCGAATACTGATGAGCGATATTGTCAAACAGGAATGCGTAGTTCGAAGCCTTCAGCTCGAGATGAGGCTGGAATACCCTGCAGATCTCAACTTCCCTTTCAGAAAAATCGATGTCCTTCTCATTGCGGAACAGATCCAGTGAACCGATGCAGAACTCCCTGTTTTCAAGATTCCATCGGAAATTCGTATCCAGAGAGATCTTGGTGTTTGCCGGAGTCACGTAATCGATGAAGTACTCAGTCTCCTTTCGCTGCTCTATATCGAAAGCCTCTGTGCTTTTGATCACGACCTCCTTGTTCGGCATCATCTTGTCCACAACGTCATCGATTTTGCAGTAGTAACGCTCGTAATCCCTGAGCTCCTTGTCGCTGAAGCCCTGACCGAGGTAATGCTTGACAGTGTTAGGTGCAGAAAGGTCATAAAAGTATATACACGCTTTCTCATAAGGCACCAGTCCCTCGATATCAACTAGAAATGTGTTCAAAGCCTTGAGGATGTCGCTTTCGCTGTTCATCTGGAGTATTATATCGTTGATTTTTTTCCAGTCTTTCGTCCACAGTTCCTGACTCATAAGCAGTCCTTTCAATATTGTTTGATTATTTCGTGAATGATTATACTATCTAAGCTTTCTGAAATCTATGGTACCCAGGTACCATATTTCATACCCCTGTAGTAAAAATCGGTACTTTATTTTAGTGTAAAAACGCTGCAGATGTTGAGAATGCAATGCTTTTATGAGCACGTCATAATTTTTTCCATAGGGAGAAAGCTTTCCGTGCTTCCGCTCGACACATCATTCGCAAGGAGAACCGGCGCGGATGAAAGCGGCATAATGCACGATCTTTGATATTAATATAACAGGGAAAGGGAAGGGGTTCAACTGTGAAAATATGTATGGCATAGTAAAGCTCCCCGCCACTAGTGGTGGCAGGGAGCTGATGAGATCCAATATGGGGCTATTAAATTGAGTGATAAATACACAAATATCTTTTACATTCCAATATGTATAACGGATTATACAACAAATAAAATTTCAAATCAAGAGACTCATGTTATAAAACACATATATCTGGTTGACAAGAATCATGAGAGGGCTTATAATGAAAGAAAATTCAAACAAATAAAACGGGCAAAATAATCATAATTAACGAAAGGAGTAAATCATGCAGCAATTAAAGCTAGTATTTGAGCTGGAAAAACCTGAACTGCCGAAAGAGCTCGACAGACTGCTGGTCAGCTTCATAAAAGCGGCGGCAGAAGCATCATCGCAGGAATTTTTCCACGAAATGTACGCCAAAGACAGATCGGTGCTGAAGCAGTATACATATTCATATATGCTGGACAGGCCCAGATTTGAAGCGGATCGTATACTGCTCGGGAGCAGCAGACTCACGATGTTTTTTTCGGACAGTGATCTGGGCGAATTCATACGGTTTTTTAACGGGTTCAAATCACTTGTACAAAAACGATATCCGATGAAAAACAATTCGATGACACTTGTCTCACTCGTGATGCAGCGATACAGGGATATCAGAGATCGTGAAGTTGTGGTAAAGATGATGAGCCCTCTTGTTGTCAGGAGACATGATTACGAAAACAATAAAGACACGTACTACACCTTTGAAGACCGGGAGTTCAGTGAAGCACTCAAAGAAAATATAGATTTCTTTCTTCAGAAAACAGGGACAAGCGTTTCTACAGAAGGATTTTCTATAACACCGGTAAAAGCAAAGAAAGTCGTCGTGCCCGTGTTTGGCAGAAATACGGATGCCAGCTTGGGAGTGTACAAACTGACAGGAACGCCAGAGCTTCTGAACGTATTGTATCAGGCGGGAATGGGTGCAAGGCGGTCATCAGGGCATGGCAAGTGGACGCTGCTGCTGTAACAGAGGGGGTGTAATATGGATCGTTTAGAAATAAGTCTTGGGGATTTTCTTAAAAACGCAGGCATCACAGGCCTTTATTATGCACTCGAAAATCACGGTGCGAGAGAAGGTGTCGATTACGGGATCTCTGATGATAAATATACGTTCTGGATAGACCGGGCATTTGCACTGGATACTGACTGGACAGACGTATATTTCAAAGCTTTTGTAAAATATTTAGGGCCGGCGACAGTACTGCCTGAGATCGAAAAGAAGATCGACAGCTGCATCAGTAAACTGGAGATCCACAGCTGGGAAGCTACGAAAGAAAACAGAGAACAGCTGAAGTATATAAATGACAAACTGCTGTTAAACAGTTACAAGGCAGGATTTGAAAACATAAAAGAGGCTGCAGGCAGTGATGAAGTAAAATGCATGGAAGCGTATGAGCAGCTGAAAAAAGAAAAACTCAGTGACAAAATGGATGAGACACTGCTTCTTGAAAAACTGAGAGGACTCAAGGTTTTCCTTTCAAATGACATCTGCAGGGAAACTTTTGCGATGAAAAGCATCATATACAGCATCATAAACAGATTTTGGGATAAAAAATGTTTCCTCCATCGTAAAAATGCAGACAAAAACATGAGAGCAATATTTGCAAAAGATTTTGGAATCCCGTTCGTAGAGTATCTGAAAAGCGATCACAGCAGGTCTAAGGATTCATGTATAGAATGCGGCATGCCTATTAAGAGTGGGGAGAAGGTTTCTATAGCATTTATGAAAGAAATGGCCGATGATCTGGCACGAAAAAGATCTGCATTCTGGAACGGGAAAGTGGATGCGTATCTATGTCCGGTATGTGCATTCCTGTATGCGATGAGTCCACTGGGTTTTCAGCTTATCGGAAATAAATTCGTATTTGTGAATTTGAATCACAATGTAAAAACGATTATTGGCGTCAATAAAAAAATACCTGCGGTGGAAGATAGTTCGATGAAAGAAAAAGATGAAAGATATCCGTCGTGGTTTGCAAGAGTTGTGAACATGGTGCTCGAAGACAAGACGAATGAGCTTTTAAATATACAGGTGATCATGAGAGGTACGAATGAGAGCGACAGATATGCCTTCAGCATAATAAGCAAGCCTGTACTGAGGATCCTTAATGATAAAACGGTGAAAAGCTGCCTTGGGAAACTGGCAGAGCATCCGTTCTGCAAAATAGGCAGCGAATACCTGAATGTGTATGAGGAAGTCATAATGAATCTGCTGAAATACCGTGAACAGTATCCGCTGCTGAACAGGCTGATGAAGGCTTCGATAGAAAACGACGGTATGCTGGGAACGGCTTTCATGGTGTACTGCATCCAGCTGCAGCAGTGCCATATAAACGAGAACAAAGGAGGTAATGCTTTTATGAATAAATACAGGATGAGAGACAGCGGGTATGCTCTGCGGAAAAATCTGATGGAAAGCAGAGGGCTGACAAGCGATGATTTTCTCCGCGGAACTATATATCAGCTTCTCAATGCTCTTTCAGTCGGAAATGATAAAAAGTTTATAGAAATAGTGATGCGAATGTACTGCTCGAGCAGGCTTCAGATGCCGGAAGGATTTATATACATGATCGGAGATCAGAAGTGCTTCCAGGAAGACGGGTATGCATTCGTACTGGGATTGAAGGGAAGTTATTCGGTAAAGACGCAGGATGATGAAAAGGAGGAAGGTCGCGATGAATAGAAATGGTTTAACGGTAACGATGGTGTTTCTGGCAGAAAGTGCTAATTACGGAGAAGGTATAGGTAACATAACGTCTCTGAAAAAAATGACCAGAGGAGACAACAAGCAGTATACATATATATCAAGGCAGGCGCTCAGGTACAGTCTCGTTCAGCAGATGGGATGGGACAAGACTCCGGTGGATGCTAAAAGCGGAGTAGTGCAGTTCGCACCATCTGCAACGATAGCGGAATTTCCGGAGATTGATCTGTTCGGATACATGAAAACCACGGCCAAAGACGACAAGCAGAGCGGCGGCGCATCGACCAGAAATGCCGTGGCAAGGCTGAGCAATGCGATATCGCTTGAACCGTACCAGAGCGATCTTGACTTTCTGACAAATATGGGGCTGGCATCCAGGATCGATGCGGACAACGGAATAGCTCAGAGCGAGATACACCGCACATATTACAGATATACGGTATCCGTGGATCTGGAACGTGTCGGCATAGACGGGGATATCGAGATCAGCAGTGAGGAAAAGGCAGAGCGCGTAAAAGCCCTGCTGGACGGTATCCGGTACCTTTACAGAGATATAAAAGGTCGCAGGGAGGATCTGAGTCCGGTATTCATTATCGGCGGAGTGTACGAGAGAAAGAATCCGTTCTTTGAGAACAAGGTGAAAATCGAAAAAAACAGACTCAGTGTTGAGATGATAAAAGAACTCACAGATTCGGACAGCAGCATCGGGGAAAATACATTCGCAGGTGTTGTCTCTGAAATGTTCGATAACGATAAAGAGATAAAGGACATTCTAGGGGCGGAGACCATAGGAGATGTGTTCGGGCACATCAAAGAGGAAGTGGACAGATACTATGGATAGGGCAATAAGGATACAGTGTTACCAGGAACTTGCTAATTACCGTAAGCCAAGCAGCTTCATCATCAAGGAAACGTTCCCCCTGCCGCCATATTCAACAGTCCTGGGAATGATACATGCAGCATGCGGTTTTAAGGAATTCCATCCGATGAAGCTGAGCATACAGGGAACGAACAATGGAACGGTATCAGAGCTTTATACGAGATATTCGTTTACTCCGGGGGGGAAATTCGATAAAGCGCGACATCAGATATGCATAAAGGATGGCAAAGAATATGGCATTTTCAAAGGTATAGCCAACGTGGAACTGATATGTGAAAACAGGATGGTCATACATGTCGTGCCGTCTGATGATGATTTCGATACGGTGTATCATGCCTTGTGCAGACCTCAGCGTTATCCTTCAATGGGCCGATATGAGGACATGCTCGATATAGAGCGTGTAGATATCGTCGGACTGGAAAAAAGTGACGAGGCTTTCACGGAAATGGATATATATGTGCCTGTTGATTCGGATGCAGATACAGAGGGGACAATGACAACTGTATACACATTGACGAAAGAGTACGAGATAACGAAGAAAGGACTAAGGCGCTGGAAAGCTGAAGGTGGCAAGATCAAAGCTAAACTTTTTCCAGCAAATAAGTCGATAGGAAATGTGTATGTGGATGATTTTTCAGATCATGGAACAGTAGTTGTGCTGGCATAACTGTATGATCCGGAAATGAGTCATGTATAGAAGTCAGAACCGCAGGCAACTTCTGAAAGGAGGTCGGGGATCATATGGAGTATTATGCAAAATCAGAAGAACGGAGCATTACCGGCAAGGAGAAAGACACTTTTTTGAAATCAGTGCGTGAGCTTAAGGAAGTATTGCATGGCGAACTGGCTGACTGGGAACTTGCTGCGATAGATAATGCAGCTCAGAAAGTGAAAGCCGGAAAAAACGGGCCGCAGAAACTGTTAAAAGATCACCTTGATGAAACAGTGAAATGTGCTGAAGGATTCTTTGTCGACCATGGAAAATATTTTTCGGAAAAAGAAATAAAACTGATCATAGCGGCCTGCAGATATCATGATATAGGCAAGGCAAACGAAGTTTTTCAGGATAGGATTACTGATAACGAGAAATTGAAGGGCGTGCGGCAGATGCCGCATGGTCACCTGAGTGCACTGTCGGTTTCGTGGAATGATTTCAAGGATATAGATGAGCGCTTCACGGAGGATGATTTCAAGGTGTTCATTACTGCTGTTTATCATCACCACACAAGAGATGATGAATATAAAGCTAAAGATATTAATGGGTATGCGGAAAAATATTACAACAAATCCGTCAGAGAGTTCCTTGATGACGATAAGTGGGAGTTTTCTGTTGGAAACATTCGGAAGGTCATATTCAGATTGAATCAGCAATGCCGGAATTCAGATGTAGATGATGAAATATGGCGCGAGTATATCCTGGTGAAGGGTATGCTGAACAAATTTGACTGGTCCGTGAGCGCCGGGTACAGTGAAGCGGAGCAGCATCCCGATCTGATAGAAAAGAAGCTGAAATCAAGTATCGAAAAAAGCCTGGACGGTAATCTTAGACCAGCGCAGGAATACATGCGTGAGCATTCTGAGGATAACCTGGTAGTGATAGCACCGACAGGATCCGGTAAAACAGAAGCGGCGCTTTTATGGCTCGATGGCGAAAAAGGTTTTTACACGCTTCCGATGATGGTCTCGTCTGATGCGATATACGACAGGATACGTGAACGATATGAGTATAAAGAGGCGGCGCTTCTGCACTCGGGCAGCATGAAGAAATTCCTCAAAGAATCCTCTGAAAAGGGCGATGGCTACAGCCGCTATGAAAAGGCGAAGCTTCTGTCCGCACCATTGACAGTATGCACGGTGGATCAGCTGTTCAAATTCTCGTATAAAGCCGCAGGCACTGAAATATTTGCGGCGACGCTCAAATATTCAAAGGTGGTAATCGACGAGATACAGTCGTATTCTCCGCGCGTAGTTGCAGCGCTGATATACGGGCTAAAAACAATATCAGAGATGGGCGGGCGGTTTGCGATAATAACAGCGACTTTCCCGCCGGTGCTGAAAAAACTTATGGAAGAGCACGGACTGCGCTTTGGTGAAGAGTGCTATCTGCAGGATTTTTCAGGTGAATCAGAGCTGAAGAGGCATATCGTATCTGTGACAGACGGTGAAATGGATATCAATGAGATACTGGAAAGCGCACACGGCAGGAAAGTGCTTGTGATATGCAATACAGTGCGCAAAGCCCAGAGGGTCTATGACTCGCTGCGAGAAATGAATAGCAATGTAAAGCTGCTGCACGCAGGTTTTATCAGAAAGCATCGTGACTTGCTTGAGAAAAGCATAATGGACTTTTCTGTGCAGGAAGGCGCGGAAGGCATCTGGGTGACTACGCAGATCGTGGAGGCCAGTCTCGATATAGATTTTGATATTTTGTATACGGAGATGTGCCCGATCGACAGCCTGCTGCAGCGCATGGGCCGCTGCAACCGTTCTGGCAGATACTTCCCTGAACATCCTAATATCATAGTGCATGATACGAAAAACGGCAGAAAAACGATATACGACGAGGTGATCTATGACGAGTCACTGCACTGTATCAGAAAAATTACCGGCGAGGTGCTTTCCGAGAAAATGAAAACAGAATGCGTGAACGAAGTTTATGGTTCGCCCGAAATAGAAAACAGCAATTATTATAAAGAAATAAAGGATATGCTCCGACATTTCGAAACTATATTATTTGCTGAATACAGCAAAAGTGAAGCGGATGACAGCTTTCGAAAGATAAGAAACACGACTGTTATGCCTGACAGCATATACCAGAAGGAACATGAAATGATACGTGTATGTAGCAATATTTTGTGTGGTGCGAATATAGGTACAGAAATAAAAGCTGTACTCAACTCAAAGCTGGATGCGCTTACTCTCAATGTAGCCTCGTATGACAAGAGGTACAGGAACGCGATGGATAAAGAGCCGATCAAGGGGACTTTCATACACAGGATAGATGAAAATTGCGCTGAATACGATTTCGATGAGGAAACGCTGAGTGGTAAAGGCCTCTTCATCAAGGCTGAAGAACAGCAGGAAACGTTTATGATATGCTGATCTGCAGGAGAGTTGCTTATGGAAGAAAGAATCACAGGAATGATGATATATTATCATTTTGTCTGTAAGAGAAAGCTGTGGTATTTTTGCCACGAGATAAACATGGAGAATGAAAATGAAGATGTGATGCTTGGAAAACTGCTGGATGAAAACAGTTACAGGCGTGATGAAAAACATATAAACATAGACAATGTGATAAATATAGATTTCATAAAAGGACACCGTGAACTGCATGAAATAAAAAAGAGCAGATCGATAGAGGAAGCGGGGATCTGGCAGGTCAAATATTATCTGTACTATCTTGCACAGCGAGGGCTTAGAGATATGAAAGCAAGGATAGATTATCCTCTGCTGAAACAGAATCTGACTGTAGAACTGCTGTCTGAGGATGAACATGAACTCGAATGCATCATTGAAGAGATCAATAGGGTAAGGAAGCAGGAAATCCCACCTGATTTTTGCGAGAAAAAAATATGTCGAAAGTGTGCATACCATGATCTGTGCTTTATTTGACCGGAAAGGAGGACCTGATGAAACAGAGTTTTTATGTCTACAGCAGTGGAGATCTGAAGCGTAAAGACAACACACTGCAGTTTACGACATATGAAGGAGAAAAACGTGACATGCCGGTTGAACGTATTTCTGATATATATGTCATGTCGGAGATGACGTTCAATACGAATTTTATCAATTATATATCAAAGTACGGGATACCGATGCATTTCTTCAATCACTACAGTTTCTATACAGGGAGCTACTACCCTAGAGAAAGTCTGCTGGCAGGACAGATGCTGGTCAGACAGGTGGAACATTACACGGATGACAGTAAGCGGCTCGTGATCGCCAGGAAATTCATAGAAGCCGCGGCAGACAATATATATCGTAATTTGCGCTATTATAACGGAAGAGGAAAAGATGTATCGCTTTACATGAGAGAGATAGACAGCCTGAGGCGTGGGATATCGTCTGCGAAAAAGATCGATGAGCTCATGGGGATCGAAGGGAATATACGCAAAAGCTATTATTCGGCATGGAATATCATAGTGGATCAGGACATCCGGTTTGAAAAAAGAGTGATGCATCCGCCGGACAATATGATCAATTCACTGATTTCGTACGTGAATTCTTTGATATACACGAAGGCTTTAAGTGAAATATATAAAACTCAGCTCGATCCGACGATAAGCTATCTGCATGAACCGGGAGTGCGCAGGTATTCGCTTTGCCTGGATCTGACCGAGGTCTTCAAGCCTCTGATAGGTGACCGGTTGATTTTTTCGCTCCTGAACAGGAGGCAGATAACAGAGGGCAGCTTTACAAAAGAACTAAACTTCATGCATCTGAAGCAGGATGCCTCGAGGCTGATAGTTTCTGAGTTTGAAAACCGGCTGAAGAAGACGATCATGCACAGGGAGCTCGGGCGGAAAGTTTCGTATCAGTATCTGATGCGTCTGGAAGCTTACAAGCTGATAAAGCATCTGATCGGTGAAAAAGAGTATGAAGGGTTCAGAATATGGTGGTGAAAAATGTATATTGTGCTGGTATATGATATAAGCAAGACGGATAACGGGCAGAAGAGGTGGTCGCGCATATTCAAGATATGCAAAAAATATCTGACGCATATCCAGAATTCGGTTTTTGAAGGCGAGCTGTCAAAGGTCCAGCTGGAAAAGCTCAGGCAGGAACTGAAGCCGCATGTTGACACCTCGCTGGACTCGATAATACTGTTCAAAAGCCGGCAGGAAAGATGGCTGGACAAGGAATTCTGGGGCATCGAAGATGACAAGACCAGTTTCTTAATTTGATCATTTACCTTTGTCGACTCCTGATAATGCAAAAAACGTAGCCAGTCGACAAACCCTGAAAAGCACACACTCCGGCAGCTTTTACCGTGATTTTCGCATACCAGTGAAGGCCAGGAAAATTTATTAATCAAGAGGTGGACAAAACATAGCTGGGAAGTACTATAATTAGAGAGGTTGAAGAGTACGGGGATTTAATAGATACATTGTGGAATGTAAAGGCACTTTCATGCAAAAATAACGAAATTTTCTTCTTGATTTAATAGATACATTGTGGAATGTAAAGCAGCTTCTTCCGTGCCGATCTGGTACGCGATCTGCTCGATTTAATAGATACATTGTGGAATGTAAAGCGGCGATTATCAATGAGGGCGCGTTCGTGGACAAGATTTAATAGATACATTGTGGAATGTAAAGGCGGCTTTGACGTATTTTTCAAAGCACCTGCCGAGCGATTTAATAGATACATTGTGGAATGTAAAGTTTGTTGCGGCGTTGTCGGTTTGCTTTCCACTTTTCAGATTTAATAGATACATTGTGGAATGTAAAGCCTCTTTTATTTCCGGCAGGCCGGCGATAGATGTCAGATTTAATAGATACATTGTGGAATGTAAAGTAGATTTCAGAGAGTTTGACACGCAAGTGTTCAAGGGATTTAATAGATACATTGTGGAATGTAAAGGCACTGAAAAAAATGCTAAAAGACATTAAGGGCGGCAGATTTAATAGATACATTGTGGAATGTAAAGTAAAAGAAAACATCGATACGGAGAGCCCTCTGGGCAGATTTAATAGATACATTGTGGAATGTAAAGACAGCAGCGGCCGGTTTTGGTGTCGTCATAAATAGAGATTTAATAGATACATTGTGGAATGTAAAGGCGTTCCGGTTGCCGGCGTTCCCTGGATCACGTGCCAGATTTAATAGATACATTGTGGAATGTAAAGTTTGTTGCGGCGTTGTCGGTTTGCTTTCCACTTTTCAGATTTAATAGATACATTGTGGAATGTAAAGTGGAAAAATATGCACGCGGAATAAATTCGGGGAAAAGATTTAATAGATACATTGTGGAATGTAAAGCTGCAGCGATGACCAGCGTTGCAACGACGCATATTGATTTAATAGATACATTGTGGAATGTAAAGCTGAAAGACAAATTTATTTGATCTTCGAACCTCGTGCAGATTTAATAGATACATTGTGGAATGTAAAGGCGGAAAACTGGCGCGTGTGCGCAGGAAAGCACGAGATTTAATAGATACATTGTGGAATGTAAAGTTTTTCTGCAGCTGCGCGATGATGTTTCCGGCTGTAGATTTAATAGATACATTGTGGAATGTAAAGGCTGTACCGTCTTCTGATGCTACAGCATTAAAATCGATTTAATAGATACATTGTGGAATGTAAAGGCAGATCGCCATGATAGCGTCCGTGGTGATATTCATGATTTAATAGATACATTGTGGAATGTAAAGAAGAGGAGATGATCGAACCGGGAACAGAGCAACTGAAGATTTAATAGATACATTGTGGAATGTAAAGTCAGAATTTAAAATGATCGTGTATGGTCCGTGCGTAAGATTTAATAGATACATTGTGGAATGTAAAGAAGAGGAGATGATCGAACCGGGAACAGAGCAACTGAGATTTAATAGATACATTGTGGAATGTAAAGGTCGTCACGAACCGTCATTCCCGCAAGCCAGTTTAAGATTTAATAGATACATTGTGGAATGTAAAGGCAATAACGGTCCTTGTGTTTTCGAATGCAATACAGATTTAATAGATACATTGTGGAATGTAAAGGTTTTTCGATAGTCACAGATCCGGTGCCGTTTGCGGATTTAATAGATACATTGTGGAATGTAAAGCCGCCCCAAGCGAGCAGAAAGAAGAGCATCATCACCGATTTAATAGATACATTGTGGAATGTAAAGCAGATCCTGAACGACATTTGCGTTGATCAGAGCTCTGGATTTAATAGATACATTGTGGAATGTAAAGGCTTCGGCAGCGGATCATAGACATATTCGTTATTGGATTTAATAGATACATTGTGGAATGTAAAGAGAATGACATCGTAACGCGCGAGGGCAGAAACTACGATTTAATAGATACATTGTGGAATGTAAAGCACTGTTTTTGCTACGATGCATTCAGTGCGGTATTCGCGATTTAATAGATACATTGTGGAATGTAAAGGAGGGCGCGTCCGCAAATGATGAGCTGATAGGGTTCAGATTTAATAGATACATTGTGGAATGTAAAGAGACCCAGAACGGAGTAAATCATCTGATCTGTCTCGGGATTTAATAGATACATTGTGGAATGTAAAGTCATCCGGCAGCACGGACTGGAATGTAGAACACTACGGATTTAATAGATACATTGTGGAATGTAAAGGTTAAAAATCGTGAAATTTTTGCGCAAGGTACTGACGATTTAATAGATACATTGTGGAATGTAAAGAATGGTGTTTCTGATTTTTATGTTTTGTTGATTCCTGGATTTAATAGATACATTGTGGAATGTAAAGTTCTTTATCTTATGTCATTATTATAGCAAAAGGTATAGATTTAATAGATACATTGTGGAATGTAAAGAACGATGTAGCATGTACGACAATCGACGGAGACAAGATTTAATAGATACATTGTGGAATGTAAAGTAACAAGACCATGCTCAGTAAATGACTTAGTGAAGCGATTTAATAGATACATTGTGGAATGTAAAATGGCATATGGACGAAAGTCGGAAACACTTATTGATTAAGAGGTAAACAAAACACAGCCTGGAAGTGTTATAATTAGAGAGTTTGAAGAGGTTGGGGATTTAACAGTTACATCATAGAATGCAGAGACCTTTCAATTTATCTGTAACTTAAATTGAGGCTCTTTGATTTTGTGTAGAATACATTGTTTTTTAGTCTCAATACACAAACGCATTCTAGTCTGTGTATTTACAAAAGGATTTATTTTTTATTACACACAAATATAGAAAATATTGGATAAAAATGCGTTTTTGGCGCGTTTTTGATGTAATTTTTGATATATTATAGAAAATCGTGTGTAACTATTTTTGAAAGATCGCATATCATACACATTTTTAAGAGCGTTTGTGCAGGTATTTTTAAATGTGGCGGATAATACACAGATTTCGGGATTATACTGCGTCCACAAGTTCTGATACAACTTATGCAGTATGTGACTTTGGGATTTTTCCAGGCTATATCATTTTATCATTCTGATTTATAGTTCTGATCCAGATCGCTGTGAGTAACAGTCGTACATCACAGAAGTAAGTAGCCGTGCATCACAGAAATAAGAGGTGATCATGAAACGCGGAGGTGAGCCAAAATTATATAATTCGGTTTTCGATTGAAGCTTTTCGAGTTTGATAGTAAAATAAAAGCAGTCGATCGGCAGGAGCTTCCAGGCTGTCGTACATTTGCGTAAAAACAGGCAACAAGATGGATGATCTCATACTGTCCGTAAGGGGGTAAGGGATATTAACCATATTTATATTGTAATAGAAAAGAGGAGAAAATCATGGATCTGCTTGAAATAATGAGAAACCGCCGCAGTGTCAGGAAGTACACAGGCGAGCGTATAGATGATGAAAAGATAGAGAAAGTGCTTCAGGCCGGGATGCTTTCAGCATCGAGTAAGGGTCGCCGCCCATGGGAATTTATCGTGGTAAGAAGCAAGGAGACGCTGGAAAAGATGGCGCATTCCAGAGTGGCAGGTGCTGCCATGCTAAAAGGTGCAGATACGGCGATCGCAGTGATCGCTGATCCGGAAAAATGCGATGTCTGGGTCGAAGACTGCTCGATCGTGATGGCGAACATGCACCTGATGGCGGACAGTTTGGGGCTCGGCAGCTGCTGGATACAGGGGCGTTTGAGAATGGCATCAGATCAGCCGCCCGAAACGACTGAGAAATATCTCAGAAAACTGCTGGGATTCCCGGAAAGTTACCGGTTGGAAGCAATGCTGTCGCTTGGGGTGCCCGCATCGCATCCGGCACCGTATGATCTGCAGACCATCACTTCAGAAATGGCCGGCAAAATACACAGAGAGGTTTACTGAGCGGCCCGTGTCATCGCGCGGGTCTAGGTCAAGTCTGCGGGCTCACGCCTGTAGGCAAGCACTTGTATTCGCGCCCGCATACACAGCTGTGAAACTCGCAAAACACACTATCACACGTTAATCAGCACATATCAAGGATAACACGACGATACATGGACAGAAACAGGATACTAAAATCATATTACGGATTTGACACCTTCAAGGAAGGCCAGGCAGAGGTCATCGACAGCATCATGGCGGGCAGGGACGTCATGTGCATAATGCCGACGGGAGCCGGCAAGTCGGTCTGCTATCAGATCCCGGCACTCATGCAAAACGGCACGACGCTGGTCGTCTCGCCCCTCATATCGCTGATGAAGGATCAGGTCAGTGCGCTGTCACAGATGGATATAAAGGCGGCATACATCAACAGCTCCATGACCTCGCAGGAATACGGCAGGACGCTTTCAGCCATGAGCAGAGGCCTTTACAGGATAGTCTATGTCGCCCCGGAAAGACTGCACTCCGAGACCTTTGCAGAAATATGCAGAGAAATAGACATACCGTTCATCGCAGTGGATGAAGCCCACTGCATATCGCAGTGGGGCCAGGATTTCAGGCCCAGCTACCTCAGGATCGCGGAATTCGTCAGAGAACTGCCGGGCAGACCGGTTATCGGAGCATTTACAGCAACAGCCACCCCGGACGTGAAAGAAGACATAAAAACACTGCTCGAGCTGGACGAGCCGTTTTGCATAACGACCAGCTTCGACAGACCGAACCTGTCATTCACCGTGATACACCCTGACAACAAAGAACGGCAGCTCCTGAAGACCCTTGCAAAGCGCAGGGGGCAGACAGGCATAATCTACTGCACGAAGCGAAAGGACGTGGAGTCAGTCTGCGAACTACTGGAGTCCAAAGGCTTCGAGGCAACGAGATACCACGCAGGACTTTCCGACGAGGAACGAATCGCTAATCAGGACGATTTCATATACGACCGGCGAAAGATCATGGTCGCGACGAATGCATTCGGGATGGGCATCGACAAATCCGACGTTTCATTCGTGATACACTACAGCATGCCAAAGAACATCGAAAGCTACTATCAGGAAGCCGGCAGAGCCGGACGTGACGGCAGCAGAGCGGACTGCATACTTTTTTATTCACCTGGCGACGTGAACACGATAAAGTTTTTTATAGAAAATCCGGCGCAGAACGACGAGCTGAGCGATGATGAGATCGCGGAGATCAAGGAAAAAGACTACGAACGACTTAGGCAGATGGTGTTTTTTTCGACGACCAGAGACTGCCTGAGGGAGTTCATACTGAGATATTTCGGCGAGAAAGCGCCGCACTACTGCGGCAACTGCTCGAACTGCCTGACAGAATTCGAAAAGGTAGACTACACCGTGCCGGCGCAGATGATACTGTCGTGCATCTACCGCTGCGAGGAAAGATACGGCGTGATGATGATCGCTGACATCCTCAGGGGCAGCCGTAACCAGCGCGTGCTTTCGGCGGGGCTGGACAGACTGTCGACGTACGGGCTGCTGGCGGACACTCCGGTCAAGCGGATACGGCAGATGACGGATGCGCTGATAAGCGACGGGTTCCTGCGGGTCGATGACGGCGAATATCCTGTGCTCAGACTCACTGCAAAGTCTGCAGAGCTCCTGCGTGGTCAGGTCAGGGTCGAGACGGAGTTTGTGAAAGAATTCGCCGAGATACAGAGCGGACCGGCAGGCAGTCCGGGAGCAGGTGGACAGCCGGACGAGGTGCTTCTTGCAAAGCTCAAGAAACTGCGCCTTCAGATCGCCAGGACGAGCAGCGTGCCTGCATACGTCATATTCACGGACGCTTCGCTTACAGAAATGTGCATGTATATGCCGCAGACGAAGGCTGAGCTCCTTTGTGTAAAGGGTGTCGGTGACGCGAAGGCAGACAGATACGGGGAGAAGTTCCTGGAGGTTATCAGAGCGCATATCGGCGAAAATGAGAGCGCATCACATTGACACGCACAAAAATACATGCAAAAACCTGACATATGTTTAACAATGTAAGTTGCAAATATGGGTAAAATTTAGTAAACTGGTCTAAGCTGGATCAAAAATGAGCATAATCTACTAACTGGCTAAAAGGGAGAAATCATATGATTTTTATGAATAAAGGGAAAGTGAAATTCACAGAGACGATCCTTCGAGACGCGCATCAGTCGCTGATGGCGACAAGGATGAGGACCTCTGATATGCTGCCGATAGCATCAGTGCTGGACGAGATCGGATACGACTCGGTCGAGTGCTGGGGCGGCGCGACCTTTGACGTGTGCATGAGATATCTCAACGAAGATCCGTGGGAGAGACTCAGGCTGCTGCGCAGGAGATTCCGCAAGACGAAGCTGCAGATGCTCCTCAGAGGGCAGAACCTGCTCGGCTACAATCATTATCCGGACGATGTCGTGGACGCATTCATACGAAAATCCGTGGACAACGGCATAGACATTTTCCGTATATTCGATGCATTCAACGATACGAGGAATCTCGAGAGATCAGTCAATGCCGCGAAACAGGAAGGCGCGCACGTGCAGATGGCGATGTCATATACTGTCGGTAAAAAATATACATTGAAATACTGGAAGAAGCTCGCGAAGGATTTCGAGGAAATGGGCGCAGATTCGATATGCATCAAGGACATGGCAGGGCTGCTTATGCCTTATGATGCAGAGAAGCTGATAAAGATGCTCAAGAAGACCGTCGATGTGCCTATACAGCTGCATTCGCACTGCACCAGCGGAGTGGCTCCGATGACCTATCTCAAGGCCATAGATGCCGGATGCGACGGCATAGACACAGCGCTTTCACCGCTGGCGATGGGTACGAGCCAGCCTGCGACGGAAGTTATGTTCAAGACGCTGGAAATGGCAGGCAGGAACGTCGAGCTCAACGAAAAGGCTATGATCAAAGCGACCGAATACTTCAGAGAGTTCCGCAGACATGCCGAACAGAAGGGCATGATCGACATCAAGATGATGGACGTCGATACGGAAACGCTCAGATATCAGGTTCCCGGGGGCATGCTCTCGAACCTGTACGTGCAGATGAAGGATCAGAACATGGAAGACAGATTTTCGGACGTGCTCAAAGAAATACCTAAAGTGCGTGAAGATCTCGGTGAACCGCCTCTCGTGACGCCGTCATCGCAGATCGTTGGAACACAGGCAGTGTTCAACATCATGACAGGCGAACGCTACAAGATGGTCAGCAAGCAGACGAAAGCCATCCTCAAGGGCGAGTACGGCAGGACGATAAGACCGTTCAACAAGGCGATACAGAAAAAAGTGCTTGACGGAGAGGAGCCTATCGACTGCAGGCCGGCAGATCTACTTGCACCGGAATTCTTCAACAAGAAGAAGGAGCTCGGAGACAAGGCGCCGACAGAAGAGATACTGCTGGCATATATACTGTTCCCGCAGTCCGCAGAAGCGTTTTTCGGACAGCAGAAGTTCTGATTTTCGGGCGGCAGAATGACGACGAGTGCCGGAGAACACAGGATAATACGGTAAAATCGACACGATCGTACTGTGATAAAACACTTGTTGTTTGAACAACGTTATGGTATTATATAAACAGAATTTGACAAATGAATAATTCCGAATAAGTGTTTCTAAGGCTTGTATAAATGCTATGGAGTGCTTATCGATGGGTTTGTATGGAAACGTGCAGGCCTCCCATTATGGAAAGGAATGATGTAAAGATAATAAAAAAAAGAATTTTCATTCCGGAAAATTCTTTTTTTATTCTGGATGTTCTGCAGGCAGATAAAAGTGCTGCATTACGTTGTATTACATATGTTCCTTTTTTTGTGGGATTTATGTAGTAAGTATGTTGATATAAACAGCAGCTGCTGTTTATCAGATATTATTTATTCATAAAACGGAGGTAAGTATGAAAAAGAGAATTTTATCAGTATTTCTTGTTCTTGCAGTGGCACTGTCCATGACAGCGATACTGGCAGGATGCGGAAGTGACAAGAAGGATGAAGCAGAGAGCAAGGGAACTATAATCCTTGCGACTACTACCAGCACTAAAGACAGCGGTCTTCTGGATGAGATCCTGCCTGTATTCGAGGAGGAATCAGGTTACTCTGTAGACGTTGTCTCTGTGGGTTCCGGAGAGGCGATGACGATGGGAGAAAACGGAGAGGCAGATGTGCTGCTGGTGCACTCGCCGGCTGCTGAAAAAGAGTATGTAGAAGGCGGACATGCAGATGAGGACGGAAGAATGGACGTAATGTACAATGACTTTGTTGTTGTAGGTCCGGAAGCAGATCCTGCAGCTATCGGTGAAAATGCAAAAGATGACGCTGTTGCAGCATTTACAGCTATAATGGAACAGCAGCAGACATTTGTATCAAGAGCTGATGAATCAGGAACACATAAAAAAGAATTATCCATCTGGGAGAAAGCAGGTCTGACGCCGTCAGGTGACTGGTATGTTGAGGCTGCAGCAGGAATGGGCGATGTCATCACTATGACAGATGAAAAAGCAGGATATACACTTTCAGACAGAGCTACATGGCTCAATGTAGGCGGAGACACTGCACTCAAGATCGTATGCGAAAAGGATCCAAGCGGGGTGCTGAACAACCAGTATGGAGTTATATGTGTGAACCCTGATAAAAACGAAAACATCAATCATGATGGAGCAAAGGCATTCCAGAAATGGATCGTTTCAAAGGAAACACAGAAGCTGATCGGTGAATACGGTGTTGAAGAATATGGACAGGCGCTGTTCGTGCCGAACGCTAAATAGCAGAAAAGGTTTGAAATATGGATACTATTGGACAGGGAATAGCAGAAGCGGTACGGCTGATTTTTTCTGCAGATTCTGAGATATTTGAAATAGTAGGATTATCGCTTTACGTTTCATTTTCGTCAGTGATCATAGCCGCTGTAGCTGGGATCCCTGCGGGTATACTGATAGGGACATATGATTTCAAAGCAAAAGGGATAATAGTCAGGCTCATATATACATTTATGAGCCTGCCTCCCGTTATAGCGGGACTTACGGTTTTTCTGATACTTATGAGAAGAGGACCATTAGGCAGTCTGCAGCTGAATTATACTGTTCCGGCGATGATAATAGCGCAGATCTGTCTCGTTGTGCCTATTATAACGGGGCTTACATATAATATGGTGAAAGAAAAGGCGCAGATAGTTGATTCTCTGGGAAAAACACTTGGCGCCGGAAAAGTGCAGCGCCTGAAGCTTTTGATTTATGAAATGCGTGTAGGAATAACGACCGCAGTTGTTACAGGGTTCGGAAGAGCGATCTCCGAGGTCGGAGCAGTGATGATCGTCGGAGGGAATATAAAGGGCAAGACGCGTGTTATGACTACATATATTTCAGAGCTTAAAGGCATGGGGAATTATGACAGAGCGATAGCCGTTGGAATGATACTGCTGACGATTTCTTTTATAATAAATGCACTGCTGTATCATTTTCAGGAACGGGAGAGCAGGTGACATAAATGCATGTGGTTTTTGATTCCTTAAAAAAAGAATTTGGAGATAAAGTCGTTCTGGATACAGGATACGGAGAGATAATGCATGGCAGGAGTACTGCGATCATAGGACCTAACGGGGCGGGAAAAAGTACGCTGCTTTCTGTGATAGCCGGTATACTGCCGCAAACATCAGGAACTGTTTATTATGACGGCAGTATTGCTTTTCCACAGAATGATGTAAGTATGGTTTTCCAGGCTCCGTATATGATATCGACTACTGTAGAAAAAAATATAATATACCCTTTGAAAATACGAGGCGTCGATAAACGGGAGCGTGAAAAAAGAGCGGAATTCCTTCTTGCGGAGCTGGGACTTGAGAAGCTGAGGAAGCAGCATGCCTGGAAGCTTTCCGGCGGTGAAAAGCAGAAAGTCGCACTTGCAAGAGCATTATCATTCAGGCCGAAGATGCTTCTTCTGGATGAACCGACTGCCAACATAGACCCGTATACGACATCAGAAATAGAAAATATGCTGGATTCTACACGTGCAAAGGAGGATACAACTGTTGTTATAGTAACACATAACCTTGCCCAGGCGGCCCGGATGTGCGACAGAGTGATAATGATGTATGCCGGGAATGTGATAGAGAGCGGAGAGTGTATGAGTATGCTTAAAAATCCATCAGATGATAAGACTCGCAGATTTGTTGAAGGTGAGATCCTGGTATAAACAGTTGTTTTTATACAGCAAATAAATATCATTGACATGTTTTCAGAAAATGCGTTATAATTCCGATATAGATACGAATACTGCTCCGATTCCCGCCAGACACAAGCTGCCGGCTGGAACGTCAGGGTCGTGAGAGCGATTTTGCGGCCTGCCATTGTGCAAAGGAGAACCTTTCATTTGAGGAAAAGTATTTTTCCGACGGGTTTCTGATGCACTTTTTTTATGCCTGATATCAGAACTCCGGATCATATGTTGTTGTTTGGGAGTCAGGAAGGAGTAAAAAATGAAAAGACTTAAGTTCGATAAAGTTAAATGCATAGGCTGTCAGCTGTGTGCGCAGGTCTGTTCCGCCTATAAGGAGGGCGAATACATACCTTCGAAAGCGAGGATAGCCATAGAGACATATTACGATAAAGGTGCGTTGAAATATGCGGACCATTTCTGCATACTCTGCGGCATATGTGCGAAGAACTGTCCGACAGGCGCAATAACCAAGGGCGAATATATCAGTGTAGATTTCGACAAGTGCACAGGCTGCGGCATATGCGCAGAAAAATGTCCTAAGAAAGTCGTAAGGATAAGAGACGACAAGGCGTATATATGTGATACATGCAAGGGCGATCCGAACTGTGTGAAGACATGTCCGCAGAACGCGCTGACTTTTGAATAGGCTTAGGAGGTATAAAAAGATGACTATGCTTGGATATCAGAACAATGTGCTGAGAATAAACTTAAAAGAAAAAACGGCCTCCACAGAGCCTCTCAGAATGGACTTTGCGAGGAAATACATAGGCTCGAAGGGCCTTGCCATAAGATATATGTATGAAGAGCTGGAGCCGGGTATCGATGCTCTGGGTGAAAAGAACAAGCTGTTCCTCACGACAGGCCCGCTTACGGGAACTCCCGTACCGTGCTCAGGCAAGCTGTCGGTAGCGGCAAAGTCGCCGGCGACCGGCACGATGAACGACTGCTCGATAGGCGGCCATGCCGGGATCAGGATAAAATTCGCAGGGTACGATATGATAATCTTCGAGGGCATATCGGAGGAACCGTGCTATGTCGTGATAGAAGATGACAAGGTCGAATTCCTGGATGCAGGAGATCTGTGGGGAATTGGCTCGCATGAAGCTGAGGCGATACTTGCCGAAAAATACGGTATAGAATACAGTATAATGTCGATAGGACCTGCAGGCGAGAAGCTGAGCAATATGGCGTGCATCAACTCCGATTACTACAGGCAGGCAGGAAGAGGCGGCATAGGTGCAGTAATGGGTTCCAAGAAAATGAAAGCGATCCTGATAAAGGGAACAAAGGGCGTCAAAGTAGCGAATATAGAGAAGACTACCGACAGGATACTCGAGATACTTCACGAAGACGTTCTGCAGGAAGATAATACTTTCGTGTATGATGCGGGAACAACTGCATTCCTGGAGGCCTGCGGAGATGGAGGCATCGTACCGTACAAGAACTTCTCAAGCGCCAATGATCCTGAATGGGAAAAGTACAACGGCGATGTGCTGATGCAGTACAGAGAGGGCAAGAGAGGCTGCGGCAGCTGCGGACTCGGATGCGGTAACTTCCTCAAGATAGGGAATGCTATATGCGAAGGTCCGGAATACGAGACTATCGCAGTGGCAGGGCCGAATGCAGGGATAACAGATCCTGAACATATCGTCAAATTCAATGAAGTGTGCGACAACATGGGACTCGATACAATAAGTACAGGAGATACGATAGTATGGGCCATGGAAATGACTGAAAAGGGCATATACGATTTCGGCATCAGGTTCGGAGAAGCCGAAAAGATGATAGAGATGGTCGAGCTCATAGCAAGACAGGAAGGCGTAGGTGCAGACCTTTGCAGGGGAACTAAGTACTGCTCCGAGAAATACGGCGGCACGGACTTCGCGATGCAGGTAAAAGGACTAGAATATCCTCAGTACGAGCCGCGCGGCTCATGGGGGATGTCGCTTGCATACGCAGTATCAGACAGAGGTGCCTGTCACATGAGAGCATATGCGCCTAACGTGGAAGTATTTGCTGCTGCAATGCCTCCATATACTTCAGAGGGAAAAGGACAGATGGTCTACGAGCTTGGTGAATTCAATGCAGTGAAATTCTCACTGTGCATCTGCGACTTCTGGGGAACGATCACTTACGAGATCATGGCTGAGATGCTGACAATGATCACAGGTGAGGAATGGACGCCTGAAGAGATGGGTGAGGTCGGAAGACGTGTGCTCAACATAGGCAGAGCGTTCAACCAGAGAGAGGGCTTCAACAGAGCCGATGACACTGTGCCTAAACGTGTCATCAGAGAGGCTCTCGGCGGAGAAGGTCCGGCTGCGGGACAGAAAATACCGCAGGAGGCGTTCGAAGATATGCTGGATCAGTATTATGAAGTCATGGGCTGGAACAAAGACGGCACGATGCCTGAGGAGCTCATACAGTCGATACTGTAAAGCGCAGGCGGCGTGTATTCCGGGAGTGTCAAGGAGTATCACTGAATGAAACAAAGCCGGCAGGTATATCGGTGCTTGCCGGTTTTGGTGTATTTAAAAATACGGATCCATGGTACAATAGAAATACCGCAAGGGTATAACCTTTATGTCGGCTGACGCCGACAAATATATGAAACACCGCAGGGGTGTAACCTGATGTCGATCTCCGATCGACAAATATATGAAACACCGCAAGGGTGTAACCTGATGTCGATCTCCGATCGACAAATATATGAAACACCAAAGGGGCGTAACCTTTATGTCGGCTGACGCCGACAAATATATGAAAGGAGGAGTTTATGAAAGTCACGATAACTCTCAGGGGTACCTTAAAAAAGTATTTCGGAGAAGACAAGGAGCGAGTGTATGAAGTGCCGGAAGGCTGCACTTGCGACGAGGCACTGCAGATAGCAGGTCTCAATTACAGGGAGATAAAAAATTTCGGTTTCGTTTCGATCAACAGCAAGAGAGTGATGATCTACGACGAGCTTCATGACGGAGATCTGCTGAAAGCATTTTCAAAGGTGTCCGGAGGCTGACAGGTGAAGGATTATGATAGAAGAAAAGAAATTGCAGAGGCGTTATGAGCGCAACAGCATGACCATAACGCCTGAAGAAAATAAACTGCTTCGTGCGAAAAAGGTATGCGTCGCAGGATGCGGAGGCCTTGGCGGCGGTGTGATCGAAGGTCTTGTAAGGATCGGTGTCGGTACTGTCAGAGCGATAGACGGAGATGTGTTCGACGAGACAAATCTGAACAGGCAGGTACTTTCAAACGAATGCAATCTCGGCAGGAGCAAGGCTGAGGAGGCGGCTCTCCAGATGAAGCTGATAAATTCAGAGGTCAGGATAGAGCCGGTATATGCATTCATAGATGAAAGCAACGCTGCAGAGCTGATCCGCGGTTTTGACGCAGTGGTCGATGCACTGGATAACATATCCTCGAGAAAGATCCTCGAGCGAGCGTGTGAAGCGGAAAACATACCCCTTGTTCACGGTGCGATAGCAGGCTGGAACGGGCAGGTATCAGTGGTGATGCCGGGTGACCGGACTCTGGCTGCAGTATATGAAGGTGAAGAGGAGAAAGGCGAGGAAGTTCTGACGGGAAATCCGTATTTCACACCGGCAGTGGTCTCGGCCATCGAGGTCGCAGAGACGGTGAAGCTGCTTCTGGCCAGAGAAGGAAGCCTTATAAGCAGGATGCTCACCATAGATCTGCTGCACCATGAATACGAGACAATAGATTTTGGAGAGTAACGATGAGGATCATAATGATAAAAGGCTTCTCTAAAACCGGGAAGACGACCACAGTGGAACTGCTGATAAGAGAGCTTAGAAGAAGAGGATACTCGGTAGGCACGATAAAGGATATCCATTATGAAGACTATCGTGCCGATGTGCCGGGGACGGATACTTTCAGGCACAGGGAGAGCGGTGCATACCGGGTCACAGCGCTCGGTCCGCGAGATACTGCGATAATGATGGACAGCAGGATGGATCCTGAGGCGATACTCAAATATTACAAAGAAGATTTCATCGTCCTGGAAGGCGACTGCGGGATCAAATGCCCGACGATCATCACAGGCAGGACTGAAGATGATATCGACCGGAGAATGTGCGGCGAGGCGATCGCGATATCCGGAGTCATCGCCGGCAAAAAGCGGGAATACAGAGGACTTCCCGTCATAGATGCGAGAAAGGAAGTGGAAAGATTGGCTGATATGGTGGAAAAAGCGACAGAAAAATACCAGGAAGACATCGAAGTACAGCTGCTGATAGACGGCAAAGAGATCGGCATGGTGCCGTTCGTGCAGAAGACCATAGCGAATGTCGTGACAGGGGCGGTAAAGGCGCTCGACGGGTATGAGGACGGCAAAGAGATAGTGATAAAGATCGGATAATACACAGCCGGACGGGATCGACAGAGTCGAAGCCGTCATGAAAAACTGATCTGTAGAAAAAAGAGCTAGTCATATAGTATGTATATCAAATGCGAAAAGGAATGGAAAGATGCGTTTATTGAAAGTCGATAAGATAGAGGAGGCGCGCTGCAAGCTGCTGGAGGCAGCTGGTGAAAAGGTGCCGGATACTGAATGTACAGGTTTTATGGAAAGCTGCGGGCGTATACTGGCACAGGATATACCGGCGGCAGAAAACGTGCCGGGCTTCCGCAAGTCTACAGTCGATGGATATGCGGTCATGGCAAAAAATACGCAGGGAGTAACGGACAGTATACCTGTTTTTCTGGAAGTCGTCGGTGAGGTTTTGATGGGACAGTCACCGGGCATAGATATAAGAGACGGTCAGGCGGTATATGTGCCTACAGGCGGTATGCTGCCGGACGGTGCGGATGCCGTAGTGATGATCGAATATGTTGAAAAATTCGACGAGAACAGTATCGCAGTATATGATTCGGTGTCGCCGGGGAGAAACGTCATACTTGAAGGAGAAGACCTGGCAGACGGCGATGTATTCCTGAAAAAGGGCACTGTACTGAGACCGCAGGAAATCGGACTCATGCCTTCGGCCGGGATATCAGAGGTGCCGGTGTTCATGCCGTGGAGTATCTCCGTGATATCTACAGGAGATGAGATCGTCGCTGCCGGACAGGAAATGAAGAAAGGGCAGACACGCGATATAAATACGTATTCACTGTCTGCAGCTGCTGAAAAACACGGCTTCAGGATAACTGAGAAGACAGCTGTGAAAGATGGCAGAGAGTCTGTCAGAGAAGCGATACGGAAGGCTATGTCGTCGAGCGATGTCGTGCTTGTATCCGGCGGCAGTTCACAGGGAGAGAAGGATTTTACCGCAGAAGTTATGGACGAGCTTTCTGACGGCGGGGTCTTCACTCATGGAATTGCGATAAAACCCGGGAAACCTACGATAATAGGTTATGACAGTAAAAGCAGTACGATACTCGCAGGACTGCCGGGCCATCCCGTAGCCGCCCTTATGATATTCGAGCTGTTCATAGCCTGGCTCTACAGAAAACTGACAGGTCAGAAAGAACCGGTGAAGACAGCGGCACGCATGACAGAAAATATCGCGTCTGCAGGAGGCAAGGCTACATGCATACTGCTGGAACTCCGCGAGGGAGAAGACGGCATATATGATGCGATACCTGTTCTCGGCAGATCCGGGATAATGACGACGATGACGAGAGCGGACGGATATACAGTGACAGGAACAGATGCGGAGGGGCTCCGCGAGGGAGAGATCGTTGCAGTGACATTGTTCTAGGAAAGGGGCAGATACGAAATGAGCAGAAAAAGAAACCTGTATCTAAAGACGATCCCGGTAGAGGAAGCAAAAGAAAAGTATTTTGAACGCGTACGCGAGATAATACATCCGCAGAGCGAGACGATAAAGGTCATAGACAGTCTGGGACGTGTCACGAAGAAAGCGACATATGCCAGGTACAGTTCGCCGCTTTTCAACGCATCAGCCATGGACGGCATATCCGTAAAGGCTGGTGATACAGAAAGTGCATCGGAGACATCCCCTGTGATACTGAGAGAAGATCAGTATACTGTAGTAGATACGGGAGATCCCGTGCACGCACCGCATGATGCTGTGATAATGGCAGAAGACATAGTGGAGACCGAGGGTGGAGTCAGGATAACGGCATCGGCGTCACCGTGGCAGCATATAAGGCCTATCGGCGAGGATATCGTGGCAGGAGAAATGATCCTGCCGAGAAATCACAAGATCAGACCGATAGATATAGGTGTGCTGCTGTCTGCAGGAATACTGGAGATAGAAGTGATAAGAAAGCCGGCAGTTGCAGTTTTTCCTACCGGTACAGAGATCATAGAACCCGATGCAGAGATAGAAGAAGGCAGTATTATAGAATCGAACTCCAGGATGTTCGAAAACATGGTGACCGCACTGGGAGGTACTGCGCACAGATTTCCGGCTATAAAAGACGATTACGACGAGATACTGCACAAGGTCTCGGATGCTGCAGACAAATATGATATGGTGATCGTGAATGCGGGATCGAGCGCAGGGACCGAAGATTATACGGTGCACGTGCTCAGAGAGCTTGGAGAAGTGATAGTTCACGGCGTAGCTGTAAAGCCCGGCAAGCCGGTGATCCTGGCGATGGTGAAGGGCAAGCCGGTAATAGGACTGCCGGGATATCCGGTTTCAGCATATATCGGATTCGAAAATTTCGTTGAGCCGCTGCTCAATATTATGGGAAAACGCAGTGAAAGTCTGAACGAAAAAATAGATGCACATATATCAAAACGCCTCGTGTCCAGTCTGAAGCACAGGGAGTACGTCAGAGTAAAGGTCGGCAAGGTCGGAGACAAGTTCGTTGCAGCTCCGCTGGCCCGCGGTGCAGGCGCTGCGATGTCGCTGGTACGTGCAGACGGTTTCTGTGTCATAGAACAGAACAGCGAAGGTGTAGAAGCCGGAGAAAAAGTCGAGATCGAGCTTTACAGAAGCAGGCACGAAGTAGAAAACACAGTCGTGATAATAGGCAGCCACGATCTCATACTCGATGTCATCGCTGACATGGTGCCTGAAAAGCATACGGACATGTTCGTGTCGAGCACTCATGTGGGCAGCATGGGAGGACTGATGGCGCTGAAGCGAGGGGAAGCGCACATGGCCCCGATACATCTGCTCGATGAGACTACCGGAGAATATAACATTTCATATGTGAAAAGGATGTTCAGCGAACCGATGGCGCTGATAAAGGGTGTCAACAGGATACAGGGCATCATGGTCAAAAAAGGGAACCCTCTCGATATAAATGAGATAAAAGACCTCGCACGTGAAAGTGTGAGGTATGTCAATCGTCAGAGGGGAGCCGGAACGAGAGTTCTCCTGGACTACAAGCTGAAAGAGCAGGGGATCTCTGCAGATGATATATATGGCTATGATCGCGAGATGGCTACGCATATGGCAGTCGCCGCGGCTGTTGCAAGTGAAAGTGCAGATGCCGGTATGGGCGTGCTTTCTGCAGCGAATGCCATGGGGCTCGACTTCATGGAAGTAGCTTATGAGGAGTATGATTTTGCCATACCTGTGAAATACCTGGAACTTCCTCATGTGCAGGCTTTCATAGAGATATTAAAAAGCTCCGAGTTCAGGGAAGAACTGGAGCGGCTCGGCGGATACACAAGTGATGATTCCGGAAAAGTGATCCTTGTCTGATGGTCTAATTCGACAGGAACAGCGCCTTGACTGCGATCATGATGAAGAATACGATGATTCCGATAACGGCAGATTTCTTTTTGTCTGCGGTGAGCTTGCGTCCGATAATATAGCCTGCGAATCCGAGTATAAGAGCACCGATTATTGTAGTCATCTGGAACATATTTACATCCTTTCTGATAAACATCTGATAAATAGAAAAACCGATATGATAATTATATCGGTTTTTTTGTAAAATACAATGTTTAATTGTTTAAGTAAGGCTTGGTTGTGCTCTTTCAGCGTACGCTGCCGTCGATGCCGAGAGTCACTATTTCCACCGCGATGTCTTTGCCTGAAGCGGCGACGGCCTGTTTTACCGCGAACTCTATGCCTCCGCAGCAAGGGACTTCCATCCTCGTGACAGTCACGCTGCTGATATCGTTTTCACTGATTATCTGAGTCAGCTTCTCCGAGTAATCGATCATGTCGAGCTTCGGACATCCGATCAGTGTGATCTTTCCATCCATGAATTTTCGGTGAAAATCGCCGTATGCGTATGCGGAGCAGTCTGCAGCGATCAGCAGATCAGCTCCCCGGAAATACGGAGCATTCACCGGAGCCAGTTTGATCTGCACAGGCCAGTGTGTCAGCCTGCTCGAGATATCGCCGGCTTCGTCTTTGTGCGGCTCCTGCTTCTTCATCATGCCGTTGAATGCCTGAGAGAGACAGCCGCCCCCGTGATCGTGGGACTGCTTCTGCATGTGTTTCTTCTGCATGTTCGCTTTGACAGCCTCCTCGTCATATGCAGCGGCTTCGCGTTCTTCGAATGATATCGCATCGGCAGGACAGACCGGCAGGCAGTCGCCGAGGCCGTCGCAGTAGTCGTCGCGGAGCAGCTTTGCCTTTCCGCCGACCATTCCGATAGCGCCTTCGTGGCATGCTTCTGCGCAAAGGCCGCAGCCGTTGCACTTTTCTTCGTCTATACGTATTATTTTTCTTTTCATCTGACAGTTCTCCTTTGTATGTGATTTCCGATCCTCGGCGATGATACAGGCCGGGATCAAAACTGCATCTTCTGCATAAAAAAGCGTTGTTCATTTGCTTTTGTACCTGGATTTTAATATAATAATAGACACGTGTATGTTGCTGTTGCAACATAGGTTATGATTATTTATGAGGACGGGAGAGATTTAACGTGAATGATTTTTTGATTTTTGCATTTCTGTTTTTCATTGGAAGCTGTCTGGGGTGGTGCATGGAGCTCTTTTTCAGGCGTTTCATATCGAATAAAAATCCGGAAAGAGCGTGGATCAACCCGGGGTTCCTGACAGGACCGTACCTTCCGCTGTACGGGTTCGGGCTGTGGGGCATGTATGAGGTGTCGCGGCTGATAGAGCTGATGATGACAGGCATCATATATGTGGATGTGCTGATAATATTCGTCGTGATGGCAGTGGTGATGACGGTGATAGAGTACATAGCAGGACTCATATTCGTAAAAGGGATGAATGTGAAGCTCTGGGATTACACTGATGAAAAGCTCAACATACAGGGTGTCATATGTATCAAGTTCACAGCTATATGGGGAGCGCTGGGCACGGCGTACTTCTTCACGCTGAACAACCATGTGGAAAACTGGGTGGAATGGCTGTCGCATCATCTGACATTTTCGTTTTTTATCGGGATGTTTTTCGGAGTGTTCGCTGTGGACCTCGGCTACACGCTGCAGCTTTCTGCAAAGATAAGAAGATTTGCAGTAGAGAACGAGGTAGTTGTAAAGTACGAGGAACTCAAGCATTTCCTGCGTGAGCAGAGACTAGAGCTCAAGGAAAAGAACAGCTTCCTGCTGGCATTCAAGACGGACAGACCGTTCAGGGATCAGCTGCAGGGCTATTTTGAACAGAGACTGGAAACTAGGAAAAAGAAGCTCGAAGAAGCCAGAGATGATGTGAAGAACAAGCTTAAAAGGAAGGGTTGAAGAAAGTCGGAGACCTGTTAAGGAAAAAGGCTTGACACGAATATCGCGCTGATGTATACTGTCATGGTGCAATAAGGTGGAAACTATGAAAATAGATGAAATTACGCAGGCAAGCCTCCTGTACGATTTTTACGGACAGCTGCTTTCGAAGAGACAGAGCGAGGTAATGGAGCTTTACCATGAAGAGAACCTGTCGCTGGCGGAGATTGCGGCAGAGTTCGGGATAAGCAGGCAGGGTGTGCATGATGCATTGAAGAATGCAGAGAGAGCGCTGAGCGAGTATGAAGCGAAGCTTGGGCTGGTGGCGAAATTTCGCAGGAGCAGCGATGCAGTGCGTCAGATCGACAGCATGATCGACAGCACGATAGAACTGCTTGAGCGCGGCGGCGCGGGAAGTGCGGAAAAAGCTGCAGAAGATCTGAAAAAAGTAAAACATATAATAGATGAGTTGGAGGAATGATCCTATGGCATTTGAAGGATTATCGGAAAAACTGCAGGGCGTTTTCAAAGGACTCAAGGGAAAAGGAAGTCTGACGGAATCCGATATCAATACTGCGATGCGTGAGGTCAAGCTGGCGCTGCTGGAAGCTGATGTAAACTTCAAAGTTGTAAAGGAGTTCGTCGCAAGCGTCAAAGAGAAATCTCTCGGCAAGGAAGTTCTGGAGAGCCTTACCCCTGCGCAGCAGGTAATAAAAATAGTTAATGAAGAGCTGACAGAGCTCATGGGCGGAACGAACAGCAAGCTCACTTATTCACCTAAGGGATTTACGGTTTATATGATGGTGGGTCTGCAGGGTACAGGTAAGACCACTACCTGCGGAAAGCTTGCAAATTATCTCAAGAAGAACGGCAAGAAGCCTATGCTCTGTGCGTGCGACATATACAGACCGGCGGCTATAGATCAGCTGGAAGTCGTCGGAAAGACGGTTGATACACCGGTGTTCACGATGCGTGAGAGCAGAGAGCCGGAAAAGATAGCGCTTGCTGCCATGAAGGAAGCTGAGCGCCTGGGATGCAACGTGTTGATAGTCGATACGGCCGGACGTCTCCAGATCGACGAGGCGCTGATGGACGAGCTCGTTACGATAAAACAGGCTGTGAAGCCGCATGAGATACTGCTGGTAGTCGACGCACTGACCGGTCAGGATGCGGTGAACGCGGCAGAAGGCTTCAATGACAGACTCGGCATCGACGGCATTATCATGACGAAGATGGACGGTGACTCCAGAGGCGGTGCGGCGCTTTCAGCAAAAAAAGTGACAGGAAAGCCGATCAAGTTCGTAGGTATGGGAGAAAAGTTCGATGCGCTCGAGCCTTTCCATCCTGAGCGAATGGCGAGCAGGATACTGGGCATGGGAGATATGCTCTCTCTGATAGAAAAGGCTCAGGAGGACTACGACGAAAAAAAAGCCGCAGAGCTTGAGAAGAAGATAAGAAAGAACAAGTTCACTCTTGAGGACTTCCTCGAGCAGATGGGACAGATAAAGAAGATGGGCGGCATAGCGAAGATCCTGGATATGATGCCGGGAATCAACAGCAATGCCAAGAACAACATAAACATGGCAAAGAGCGAGCAGGAGTTCATGCAGATGGAGGCTATAATCCAGTCCATGACGAAAGCGGAGAGGGAGGATCCTTCGATACTCAATGCCAGCCGCAGAAGAAGGATCGCGGCGGGATCAGGCCAGCCTGTTTCCAAGATAAACCAGCTCGTGAAGCGCTACAACGATGCGAAAAAGATGATGAAGAGCTTTACGGGAAAAGGCGGAAACAGCCGATTAAATAAAATGTTCCGGGGATTTTAGATCTCTGTGAAATAAATAATAATACAGTCATGAATTTTTAGGAGGAAATAAAAATGGTTAAAATCAGACTTAAGAGAATGGGAGCTCACAAGAAGCCTTTCTATCGTGTAGTTGTTGCAGATATCAGATCACCTAGAGACGGCAGATTCATCGAAGAGATCGGATACTACAACCCGATGACAGAACCGGCAGATATCAAGATCGACGAAGAAAAAGCTAAGAAATGGTTAGGAAACGGAGCTCAGCCAACAAATACCGTGAAGACACTTTTCAAAAAGACCGGTATTTTATAGAAAGTGGTGAAATCAATGGCAGAATTGGTTAGTGCAATTGCAAAGTCACTAGTTGAACATCCGGAATCCGTTGAGGTTTCCGAGTCACAGTCCAATGGCACTACAGTCATACAGCTCAAGGTGGCTCCTGATGACATGGGAAAAGTCATCGGAAAGCAGGGCAGAATCGCCAAAGCTATTCGTACTGTCGTAAAAGCAGCGGCTACAAAAGCAAATATAAGAGTAGTAGTTGAAATAGTTCAATAGAGACAGATAAGGCACATGTATTACGTCAATATATGTGCCTGTGCTTTATTACACGCATGCTGACATGCATGCGCCATTATTTCGGGACAGGTGGATCCATATGGAAAAAATCAAAATCGGAAAGATAGTAAACACTGTGGGCCTTAAAGGCGAAGTCAAGGTCTACAATTATTCGGACAGTATAGAGATATATGAAACGATCGAATCTATATATGTAGAGGACAGGCTCACTGTCATAGAAAACGTCAGAGCTCAGAAGAACATGGTGATACTGAAACTTGAAGGCGCTGACGACAGGAATGCTGCGGAGGCGCTCAGAGGGAAGGAGCTGTATATAACGGAAGACGATCTTCCAGAGCTCCCGGAGGGCCAGTACTATGTGCGGGATCTGATAGGAATGAGTGTCACAGAGGAGGACGGAAATCTGCTGGGGCATGTTACCGATGTGCTTCAGAATACGGCACAGGATATATTTGAAGTTGAAAGTGAAAACGGAAAGAAGCTGCTGATACCAAAGGTAGATCAGTTCGTTTTGGATATAGATGCGGAAAAGAGGGAAATAACCGTAAGACTGATAGAAGGGATGCTTGATCTTTAGAAGTGAAAGCGGACTTTATGAGTTTCAGGGTCGTTTCGGGAGATTGTTATGAAAATAGATGTACTCACGCTCTTTCCTGAGATGTTCGTGCCTGTCACAGGCAGCAGCATACTGGGAAGAGCTGCGGAAAGCGGGATACTTGAGATAAATCTTACAGATATACGCGACTTCAGCAATGACAAACACAACAAAGCGGATGATTATCCGTTCGGCGGAGGCGGAGGCATGGTCATGATGGCAGATCCTGTCTTCGGTGCACTGGAGTCGGTGGAAGCGGAGCACAAAAAAGTGATATACATGTCTCCGCGAGGAAGGATACTGGATCAGGAGATGATACAGCAGTTTTCTTCGCTCGACGAGCTCGTGATACTCTGCGGGCATTACGAAGGGCTGGATCAGAGAGTGCTCGATCACTGGAGCATAGAAGAGGTCTCGATTGGCGATTACGTTCTAACCGGAGGCGAACTGCCGGCGATGGTTCTGATCGATTCCGTGGCGCGGCTGATACCTGGCGTGCTGGGCAATGAAAACTCGGCGATGGACGAATCGGTGTATTCGGGGCTGCTGGAGCACCCGCAGTATACGAAACCGAGGGAGTACAGAGGGCTGAATGTTCCCGAAGTGCTGGTAAGCGGAAATCATAAACTGATAGCTTTGTGGAAGTTCAGGCAGTCTCTTGAACTTACGAAAAAACGCAGGCCGGATCTTTTTGAAAAGTATGTGAATGAAAACAGAAATCTTTCAAAGGAAGAACAAAAAATACTGGAAGAAATAATGAAAACAGAAGGATAGCGCATTGCAAGCAGCAGACCTTTGGTGTAGAATAAAATAATGAAAATCAAACTCAGTAAGAAGACAAAAAAGGCAATATCTGTTTACATAGCGGCATTGCTTATACTATATATCGTTGTTGAAGTTTTACCTAAAGTGACGGACATCTTTGAGACCACGCAGGTGCTGGAACCGGGCACGCTAAAAGTTTCGTACGAGACTAAAGGATATTTTATAAAGGATGAATATATTGGCATAGCTCCTGAGTCCGGAAAAGTGCAGTATCTGGTGGGAAAGGGAACTGCAGTCAAAAAAGGGCATCCGGTGGTTTCGGTGGAGGCCGGTGAAAAAAGCAGTAAAGAATCCAGATTCAGCAAGTACACTGACAGGCTCAAAGGCTATGAAGGACTTTCAGAAGATTACAATGCGCCGATAAGCGGCGTGTTCAGTCTGACGATAGACGGCTACGAGGAATATTTCTCGATCGGAAACCTGGACAAGATAGAGCGCGACAAGGTCGAACAGCTGTCATACGGTTCGGTTTCACTGGAGCGTGATTCTGTTATAAAGGGCGAGCCTGTGTACAAAATCTCGGCAGATGACAAATGGTATGTGCTCTGCTGGGTGGGCAAGGATGTGGTAGAATCATATTCAGAGGGGCGAGGAGTATCGCTCGAGCTTCCCGAGGGCACTGTTGACGCGACTGTTTACAGTGTAAAGAAAGACGGCAGCGACTACAGAGTGGTGTTCTATCTGGATGTGTACTACAAGGCTTTCTGTGAAAGCAGAGCGGAGGACATGTCCATCGTTACGAGTGATAATGAAGGCCTTATAGTTTACAATAAATGTATAGTCGAGAAAGACGGCAACAAGGGTGTTTACGTCAAAGATAAAAACGGCGCATACATCTTTACAAGAGTAAAAATAATTTCGAGCGATGATAAGAAATCAGTGCTGGAGACATCGACGTTCTATGACGATGAAGGAAATCAGGTATACACCGTCGATGTATATGACGAGGTGCTCAAGCATCCGGCAGGCGCACTGAAGGAAGATCAGAAAAAAGAGAACTCTGAAAACGGCGGATGATCCAAAGAGGGGGATTAGCAATGGAAGACATAAGAGGAAATCTTGAGAAAGTCAGACAGCAGATAAGACAGTCCGCAGAAGGCTGCGGAAGATCGCAGGATGACGTCCTGCTGGTAGCTGTCAGCAAAACGAGGACTCCGGAAGAGATCAACATAGCGATAGAAGCCGGAGTGACTGATATAGGCGAGAACAAGGTCCAGGAGATAATGGACAAGTACGACGATATAAAGCCTGTGAGATGGCATATGATAGGGCATCTGCAGACGAACAAGGTGAAATATATCATAGACAAGGTCTCGATGATACATTCTGTCGATTCGTACAAGCTGGCTGCCGAGATAAACAAGCGTGCAGCGGCATGCGGTATCACGATGGATATACTGCTGCAGGTGAATTCTGCGCAGGAGGAAAGCAAGTTCGGCATATCCACGGAAGAGACAGAGGGTCTGATAATGCAGATACTCGACAGTTGTGAAAACATCAGGATAAGAGGTCTGATGTGCATCGCGCCTTATGCAGACGATCCCGAAGATATCAAAAAGTATTTCGACAGTGTGAAGGAGCAGTATGATCAGTTCAGCACTATCGATCATCCTAATCTTGATTTCAGATATCTGTCGATGGGAATGTCACACGACTTCCCGGTAGCGATAGAAGCCGGATCGAATCTTGTAAGAGTAGGAAGTGCGATATTCGGAGAAAGAGACTACAGTAAAGTTTAGGAGGTAAACATGAGCGTTATTGATAAAATTAAAGATCTGGTCGGTATCGAAGAAGAGTATGATGAGGACGATTTCGACGCAGAAGAGGAAGAATACGGATATGACCGCAAGACTGTAGAGACGAGAGCACCGCTCACTTCTCAGTCGAGATACGGCGGCAGCGACAATGTGGTGTCGATGCAGAACCGTACCGTAAAGGCTATAACGAGCACATTCAAGCTCATGGTCATAGAGCCTAAGGGATTCGACGAGTGTTCCAAGCTCGTTGACAGTCTCAAGAGCAGAAAGCCGATAATCGTGAACCTCGAAAAACTCGATGCAGATACTGCAAGAAAGATATTCGACTTCCTGGGCGGAGCGACGTATGCGCTCAACGGAAACGTCCAGAAGGTAGCAAACAATATCTTCGTTTTCGCTCCGGAGAATGTTTCGATATTCGCAGAGGGAGAGAACAAGCCGTACAGCTTTACAGGTGAGAACGCAGACGATATGAACCCTTGGAAGTAGGAGGACAAAATGATCAGACCGATAGACATTCAGGAAAAGGAATTCGGAAGAGCGGTAAGAGGATACAAAGAAGATGACGTGAATCAGTTTCTTGATGAGATAACAGTGGATCTGGAACGCCTTCTCAGTGAACTCAGGACTGTCAAAGAAGAAAACAGCAGGCTTGTCGAGGAGCTTGAGAGATACAGATCTTCGGAGAACACAGTAGTCGAGACTCTTGAAGCTGCAAAGGCGCTCATGTCCGATATTTCGGCGAGTGCGGAAAAGCGCGCGGATATACTGCTCAAAAACGCGGAGCTTGACGCCCAGCTCCTTCAGAAAGAGGCTAAAGACAATGCTGACAGGATAGCTGAAGAAAGCGAAGCGATGAAAAACAGATTCATCGATTTCCGCTCAAGATACAAGAAGCTACTCCAGTCGGAGCTGCAGCGGTTCGAATCTCTCAGCGGAGAGATGTTCCCTGAACTGGGGATCGATGACTTTGACGACCTGCCGGAGATGATGAATCCTGCTCCGGTACAGGAGGAGCCTGTGAAGGTGAGTCCGGAGACTACAAGGTATCCGGCGATGCGCAGACAGGCATCGGGACAGGAGACTCTGAGAAATGTCAAAAATCCAAAATATTAAAGGAGGAGGGGCGGTAACGCCCCGTTTTCTGTATATGGTTTATTATTTTATCGCTGCAGGCATAATCGTACTGGATCAGATCGTTAAATATGCGGTACTGACCGGCATGTATACGGGGCAGACGATACCTCTTGTCGAAAACGTGTTCCATCTCACATACGTTCAGAACCGCGGGGCGGCTTTCAGCATGTGGGAGCAGCAGTGGATCATACTGGTCGCTCTTCCGGCCGTCGTACTGGCTGCAGGGCTTGCTTCGATATGGATCAAGAGGACGAAATGGAGCAGAGTGACGCTCACTTCGGTCGCATTCATATGCGGCGGAGGCATAGGCAATCTGATAGACAGGATCGCACGCGGGCATGTGGTAGATATGTTTGATTGCAGGTTCATACCGGGGATCGATTTCCCGGTGTTCAATGTGGCGGACATCTTCATATGCGTGGGATGCGGACTGCTTCTTCTGGATGTCATTTTTCTGGAAGGAAAGAGGGCTGAGCAATGAGCATCATAGAAAATGAAAACCTGAAAGGTGAACAGAAGGTAGAGCTCACGGTCGCTGAAGAAATGAGCGGAAAACGTCTCGATTCAGTACTGGCAGGAATGATGCCGGAGTATTCGCGAAGCTTTATACAGAAGCTGTTCGAAAACGGAAGTATCACTGTCGGCGGCGATCCGTGCAGTGAAAAGAAGCGCAAGGCTGTCGCAGGTGATATCGTGGAAATAGCGATACCTCAGCCGGAGCGGCTTGAGGTCGAGGCTGAAGATATCCCGCTCGATATAGTATATGAAGATGATGAGCTGCTCGTTGTGGACAAACCTGCAGGCATGGTTGTCCACCCGGCTCCGGGAAACCATTCGGGAACACTGGTGAATGCGCTGATGTATCACTGCGGCGATGCGCTTTCATCGATAAACGGAGTGATACGTCCGGGCATAGTACACAGGATAGACAAGGATACGAGCGGTCTTCTGATGGTGGCAAAGACTGACAGAGCTCACAATGCGCTGTCTGCTCAGCTCGCAGAGCATTCGATAACGAGAAGGTACAAAGCTATAGTGTACAGCAATATAAAGGAAGACGAGGGTACTGTAGACAAGCCGATCGGGCGTGACCCCGGAAACCGGCTAAGGAATGCCGTCGTTTATACGAACTCCAAAAATGCGGTAACACATTATCGCGTGCTTGAGAGATTCGGCGGCTTTACACTTGTGGAAGCAGTCCTTGAGACGGGAAGGACTCACCAGATCAGAGTGCATATGGCGTATATCAGACACCCGCTGCTCGGCGATACGCTTTACGGCCCGGCAAAGAACAGATATGGTGCAAAGCGCCAGATGCTGCATGCCGGAGTCCTCGGATTTGTGCATCCTGTTACGGGCGAATACATGGAATTCAACAGCCCGCTGCCTCAGGATTTTGAAGACGTACTGGCGAAACTGAGAAAATGACGGCTGGTATATGTGAAAGGGAGATAAAGATGTCAAAGACAGTATTCAAACCGGGTACCATGCTCAACCCTGTGCCGGCTGTGATGGTATCATGCGGTGACGATACGGTGAACAATATAATCACGATAGCCTGGACCGGGATCATAAACTCGGATCCGCCGATAACATATGTGTCGGTGAGAAAATCAAGGTATTCACACGATATAATAGAAAGAACAGGCGAATTCGTGATAAACCTGACTACGGAAAAGCTGGCTTTTGCGGCTGATTACTGTGGAGTCAGGTCCGGTCGCGATGTGGATAAATTCAAAGAGATGAAGCTGACTGCTGCGGAGAGCAAAGAGGTCAGCTGTCCGTCGATAGAAGAATCGCCGGTGAATATAGAGTGCAGAGTGATGGAGATGAAGGAATATCCGACGCACGATATGTTCATTGCGGAGATAGTCAGTGTTTCGGTGGACGACAGCCTGATGGACGAAACAGGAAAGCTGTGTCTTGATGAGGCAGGCCTCGTAGCATACAACCACGGGCACTACTTTGCACTTCAGAAAAAGGAGATCGGCCGTTTCGGATATTCGGTGATGAAGCCGAAGACGCGAAAGCGCATAGAAGCGGAGAAACGCAGGAACTCCGGCAGGAAGCGACGAAGAAGATAAGGTCCGGTACCTGATTAGTCCCTGGCTCGCACCTGACTGTCAACCTGAAAATCAGATTTCAGCTGCTGAAGACAGTCTTCGCATACGTGGCCGGTTTTGAATGTCAGCATATCGCCGTAAATGCAGCCGCATAATGTACAAGACTTTTTCATAGTGCGCCCTCCTTTCTTAAGAGAATGGAACCTTGCGTGACTTCGTCGCTGCCTCTTGCCGGAGCTGTATTTAGAGTTTATTTAAACTGCACATGAAAAGCAAGCATAACTTGATATGAATGTAATATACACGCGGTTTGCTGTAATGTTCCGGACACTGGCGTTGCCGGATGATCCGTATGGTGAGGTTGAGGTATGCTGTCGTCTGATGTTTTAAGATCGCATAGAAGGAGCGTTTTGATCATGTATGACAAATTTGTTTTAAGGAACCTTGAAGAAGGGATCATAAGAGGTTATTCATGGCACCTTGAAGATCCGGAGAAGGTCATATGCATAGTTCATGGAATAGGAGAATACGGCGGAAGATTCGATCGGGTGGCGGAAGCTTTTCGCGATAAAAATATGGCAGTCTGTGCACTCGATCTGAGAGGGCACGGCGAGTCACTCGGCAAAAGAGGTGACTGCGCGCCCAGAAACAGTGTGCTGGACGATGTGAGCGAGCTTTTGAGATATGCAGAAGAAAAATATCCGGGAAAGCCGCTCGTACTTTATGGTCACAGCATGGGCGGCAATATAGTCCTCGACTACAGAGCGAGAGGCGAGATGAACGATCATCCGGCGGGATATATCATATCCGCACCGTGGGTCAGGCTCGTGCGGCCTGTACCGCCGCTGCTCTACAAAGCGGTCAAGCTGCTTTCCAGGATCGCACCGTCATTTACTATAGGTTCTGACATCAATGAAGCAAATCTGGGCAACCCGGAAAAAGTCAAGCCTTTCAAGGATAATCCGATGGTGCACAACAGGATATCAGCTCTGTGCGCCGTTGACGGATTTGACAAGGGTATCGGATTTGAGGATGGTACTGCAGAAGATGACCGGCGTGCTGCGAACATACCGACGCTGCTCATGCACGGCAGCCAAGACAGGATTTGTGATGTGAACGGCAGCAGACGTATCGCGGAGAGACTTCAGGCTCAGGGCGATGATCTGACGTATATCGAATGGGAAGGGCTGTTCCATGAGATCCACAACGGCAATGAGACCAGCACCGGAGATGAAGTGATAGCAGAGATGGCCGGATGGGCACAGGATCTGTGATGTACCGTTGATCCGTGCAGTGTGCATGACAGGTAAAAGTGACAGGGCGCGGTAAAATTCACGAAAACGGATAAAAAGCAAAGGCTGCAGCAGGGATACGATGAAAGTATCGCCTGTGATGCAGCCTTTTTATTGTATTACGGACGTGCCGGCAGTCTGTGGTGAGATCCTGTGAAGGACGCAACCGCCGGATGATATCATTCCGGCAGTCCGGGATTGACATAAAGCGTGCGGTTGTGTGTGAATATCACCATGCCGGGTTTCGCGCCGCCCGGTTTTTTCACGTACTTTATACGAGTGTAGTCGACCGGAACGTTTTCCGAATCAGAACCCTTGCTGTGGAAAGCAGCGATCGCAGCCGCTTCGAACAGGTCGTCTTCCGAGGCTTCTGCGCCGTTGAGGAGCAGTACGGTGTGGGAACCGGGTATGTCCTTTGTGTGGAACCACATGTCTGATGATGCGGCTTTCTTTGTTGTCAGCCAGTCGTTCTCCTTGTTGTTGCGCCCGACGAGAACTGTCTTTCCGGAAGATGTCGTGTAGCTGTACGGCTTTGGTCTGCTTTTTCCGGGCTGCTCGCGCCGGGTCTTCTTGTAGCGGATGAATCCGGAATCTATGAGCTCCTGTTTAAGAAGGTCGATCTCCTCGATAGTCCTGGTGCGTTCGAGATATGATGCGACGGATTCAAGATATTCGATCTCTCGCGATACTTCTTCGAGCTGTATTTTCTTTTCCTTTACAGCGGTTTTTGATTTGCCGTATTTCTTGTAAAAATTCTGCGCGTTCTTGGCAGGCGAATATTTAGGGTCCAGCGGTATAGTTACGGAGCTCCCGTCGTAGTAGCTGACGACTTCTACGGATCTGTCGCCCGGTTTAGGGACATGCAGGTTTGCCATCAGCAGTTCGCCGTAAAGCCTGTACTTTTCCGAGTTTTCGGCTTTGTACAGATCCTCGTTCAGGCGCTGGGTCTTGAGTCTGAGCTTGTCGAGATGCGTCTTTATCACACGCAGCAGATCATTCGAGCGCTGTTTTATCGTGTTTGAGGTCTCTCTGTGGCTGAAAAAATAGGCTGCGGCTTCGCTGAGTGTGCCGAAGTCAAGCCTTTTGCACGAACCCTCGAACGCGGAGAGCGATGTTATGTGAAAATCCACAGGCTTGCCGCTGTCGTCAGTATATATGACAGGGGACGCTTTGCCGCTGTCTATCGAATCTATTATTCCGCGCAGCTTCGTGTAGCATGAATGCGGGTTGCCGGAGGCTGCTATCGTCTCGGCCAGCGCAGGAGAGAGGCCCTGTATCCCTGAAAGCACGCTTCGCTCCGGCTGTGACTGTCCGGCTGTGAGACGTTCCATATCGGACTCTGTGATCTCGAGAAACGGTTTCTTTTCCTGAGCGGGCGGATACTGATAGAGCTTGCCCGGCAGCACCTGTCTGGCTCTGTTGACGTCTATCGACACATGCTTGATGCTGTCTATTATCCTTCCGCTCGCCATATCGATCAGCAGTACGTTGCTGTGCTTGCCCATTATCTCTATTATCAGTTTCTTGTTGACGGAAAATCCGAGCTCATTGACTGTTTCCATCAGTATTTCAATGATTCGGTCGTTCTGGTACTGCAGGATATCGGTTATCCTGGCGGCGCTCAGGTGCTTTCTGAGCACCATGCAGAAAACAGGCGGGTTCACGGGATTTTCAGGGGTCTTGTCCACCAGATATGCGGCGGAATGATTGCCTGCTGAGGATATGAAAAGCCGCTGCTTTCCCTGTTTTGTATGTATTATGAATAAAAGCTGCTCAGGCTGGGGCTGATATATTTTTTCTATTTTACCCATGGAGAGCCTGTCTCTGAATTCTTTTGCAGCTGCATATGTTACGATGCCGTCAAAGGACATATTTGTTTCCTCCTTGTGGATTTCATGTTATACTGGATAATAATATCATAGATAGAAAAGGAACGGGGCAAAAAATGATAAAAAGTATGACAGGGTTCGGACGTGGTGAATATTCAGATGGAAAGAGGAGCATAATCGCAGAGATCAAGACTGTGAATCACAGGTATTCTGACATAAACGTCAAAATGCCTAAACGCTACTCCTTTGCAGAAGAAAAAATAAAATCTGCAGTAAAGCAGAAGATAAAGCGCGGAAAGGCTGAGATCTCGATCATGGTGGAAAACCTGACCGAAGACGACATGACCGTAAAACTCAACACGCTGATCGCGAAGCAGTATATAGACAACCTCAATGAACTGAAAAGCACATACGGTCTCGACGGAGACGTAGATATAAAACTGATCGCATCGATGCCGGATGTCATGAAGGCGATACCGGAGGTGGACGATGAGGAAGAAGTGATAAAGGCGATGGTCGAGGCGGCATCGGCTGCTGCGGAAAGCCTGGATGCGATGCGTGCTGTCGAGGGTGAAAAACTCAAGGAGGATCTGCTGATGCGCGGTGAACTGATAAGAGATATAGTCAGGAATATAGAAGTGCGTGCGCCTCTCGTCGTGAAGGATTATACAGAGAAGCTGTACAACAGGATAAAAGAGCTCACAGAAGGAGCTGTGGATGTGCCTGAAGACAGGATACTGATGGAAGCTGCAGTCTTTGCAGATAAATCAAACATAACAGAAGAGCTAGTAAGACTTGACAGCCACATGATACAGCTCAGGAAGATACTTACGTCGGAAACGAGTCCTGTCGGCAAGAAGCTGGACTTCCTGGTACAGGAAATGAACAGAGAAGCAAATACCATAGGCTCAAAATCGAATGATATGCAGATCACATCGCTCATGCTGGAAACGAAGAGTGAGATCGAAAAAATAAGAGAACAGGTGCAGAATATAGAATAGTGACAGCATCAAAGTGCATGATACGATTTAGTTGCTGTATTTATTGTCTGAAGCGGAGCCGCATACGCAATTTTCTGAAAAAATGCGCGAGTTCGTTCCGATGAATGCGAAAATCAGGGCAACAATATTATGTTCCTAAAAATCTGAAAATGATATAATTATCTGAAAGTCATGGTGTTGTGTACCAAAGCGACCGATGGCTTTAACGGGTAAAAGGATAAGAGTATCAAGCTAATGTTTTTTTAGGGAGGAATCATTATGAAAGTTAAGTATGAAGGAGGTCAGGTGCTGACTGATGTGGTACCTGGTCTGAAAAAGACGAAATTTTCCCTTATGGGAATAATCTTTTTCATTTTCTGCGCGGTAAGCGGCGGAGCTTTCGGAATAGAGTCCATCATTCCGGCTTCAGGTCCGGGAGTGACGCTCGTTCTGCTGATCGTCATACCGCTTATGTGGGCGCTGCCTATGGGGCTTTATGTATCGGAGCTGACGAATCTGGCGCCGGTAGACTCGGGTCCTTATGTATGGATGAAGATGGCATTCGGTGAATTCTGGGGATTCGCATTCGGGCTCTGGATGGCAGTCGCGTGGTATCTGACAGGTGCATCCTACATAGTACTGGCGACGGACTATATCAGCATGTATGTACCGATGAGCCCGATGGCAAAACTTATCGTAAAAATCGCTATTATTCTCGTATTTACTGTAGTAAATCTTATCGGCATCCAGGAAGTGAACGTGCTCAATACTATATTCACATTCATCATCCTGGCAGCATTCCTTGCTGTAGGTATCGTTGGACTTGCTCACTGGGAGAACAATCCGTTCGATCCGTTCATGAATGTTGAGAACGGTGCATTCTCCAGTCTTGGAGTCGGGATAGCTATAGGTGTATGGATGTTCTGCGGATATACCGCCATAGCAAATCTCGGAGGAGAGATCGAGAACCCTCAGATTATTCCAAAGGGAATGAAATGGTGTATCGTTGTCATGGTAGTGAGCTACATACTTCCTACGCTTGGCGGTATCGTATCTGTGGGACCTTGGTCAGAATGGGGTTCGACTATCGACTACTCGACCGTACTTCGTACACATGTAGGTGAATGGGCAGGTGTCGCATTCATGATCACAGCTGTAATATCGCAGCTGGCACTCGTGAATGCTACGACGGCGACTGCATCGAGATCATTCATGATCCTGGGAAAAGACCACTTATGTCCTAAGTTCCTGTCGACAGTGACTAAGAAAAGAAAGGTGCCTATCTGGCCTATACTGATACTGGCAGTACTCAATGTGATACTGGTAAATCTGGACTTTGAGATCCTGGTTATCATACTTTCACCGCTGCTCTTCGTATGCTATGTAGGATTTGCTATCGCATTCCTCAAGCTGAGAAAGCTCTATCCGGTGGAAAAGAGAGGCGACCTCTACTATGTAAAGGGCAAGATCTCTCCTTACTACATCGTTATATCGATGATGTTCATAGGTCTCGTAGGTATACTGATGAACGGAACGGAATATTTCCTGCTCGGATATGTTCTTATCCTGTTCGCTCTGCTGATGTATATCATCTGTAAGAAGGTATATGGAGGACTTGCTGTGGAAAATCCTCAGCTGTATCCTGTAAATCCTAAAACAGGACTTGCAATGGGAGATCTGATAAGATTCGCAAGGTTCTTCCTCATCTTCGGAGTCCTGTCGTTTGGCGGTTCACTGTTCCTCAGATGGTACGAAGGAGGATGGGGCCACGATTACTATCTCGATCTGTACGGCTCGGGCCTCATGAGCAACTGGGAACTGATGATATCGATACTGACTTGGCTCGGAATAGGTATGCTGGTACTCAGCATAATTCTCTATCTGGTAGGAAAGAAGAGCGACCCTATTCCGGAAGACGACGAATAACGCACGCCTTACCGGTATTCTGACAGCTGAGAGGCAGAAGATAATATTTGCCTTGAAGAAATGCTGAAACAGTGATATAATTATTGTTCAGAATAAGCACAGAGACGAAGAATTTTTAGGAGCGTATATATGACAAAAGGCAAGCTGTTTGTGATTTCGGGACCTTCGGGTGCCGGTAAAGGGACTATCTGTAAAGAAGTGCTGGATGCGGAAAGAAACATCAGAATGTCTGTTTCCATGACGACAAGAGCACCGCGAAAGGGAGAAGTAGACAAGATACACTATCATTTCGTGGATAAACAGGCTTTTGAAGCCCTGATAGAAGAAGACGGGTTCATGGAATATGCGAATGTGTACGGCAACTTTTACGGTACACCTAAAAAGGACGTCATACAGTGGCTCGATGACGGTATCGATGTGATACTTGAAATAGATGTGCAGGGTGCGCTTCAGGTAAAGAAGTCATACCCGGAGGGAGTGTTCATATTCATACTGCCGCCGTCGATCGAAGAACTCAAGAACAGAATAAAGGCCAGAGGCTCGGAGACGGAGGAGACCATGGCAAGAAGACTCGGGACTGCGCTGCAGGAAATCTCACTCATAGATCAGTATGACTACAGAGTGATAAACGAGGATCTTGAGGTGGCTATAAACCGTGTCAGAGCAATAATAACGGCAGAACAGTGCAAGCTGAACGATAGTGAAGTGGACAGGATTGTCAGAAGATATAAGGAGGAGTTATAATGTTATACCCATCGATTAACAAGATCAGAACGAAAGTGGACAGCAGATACACGCTGGTGATACTCGCTGCCAAGAGAGCAAGGGATATCATAGAAGGTATGCCGAAGCTTACAGAGGCAGATGTTGAAAAACCGGTATCTATCGCAGCTAATGAGATCGCTGAAGACCTTATAACTTACAGAGAGTCTATTGACGAATAGTGTTGTCTAAAATCACGGCATAATGTCGTTTGCAACGAATGGTGCAGATCCCCTTTTTGTGAGAGAATGATAATAGATCGTTCTTTAAACAGGAAGGGGATTTGTTTTGAGCAAATTTATAGTAAAAAATATACACGGTACATTCGTGCTGGAAATGGATGATATACTTTATATGGAAAAGGCGCTGCGCAAGATAAAAGTTCATCTTGAAAGCTCATGTGTTGAAGCGAAGAAGTATGATACGGACAAAGACTGCATTGAATTTTACGGGAAGATGGAGGATGTGATGAGCAGACTTGACGAGCGCTTCCTGTACTGCCACAGGAGTTATATAATAAATATGGACAAGGTCGTCGTGATGACTGACAATACGATCTATCTGGAGGACAGGGCAGACATATATATGGGAAAAGAAACATTTGCCAGAGCATCCAGAGGTGTGAAGGAATATTTTGAAAAAAAGTTGTAAAAACAATGCCTTAAAAACATGAAAAAGATTGTATTTGCTAAAAGTTTATAGTAAAATGATAGCTGGTCTCATTTTATCAGGGACCAGTTGTATTTTATAGTTTGCACACGGCAGTGTCACGGGAACCGGTGCCTTTCAAGGTTTGTCGGACATTTATGAAGGTTGTTCCCGACAATAAACTGCAGTGGAAGAAAAAACCGAGAGGAGAAACAAAATGTCAGTAATTTCAATGAAACAGCTGCTGGAAGCAGGCGTGCACTTCGGACACCAGACTAGAAGATGGAACCCTAAGATGGCTCCTTATATCTTTACAGAAAGAAATGGTATCTATATCATAGACCTTCAGAAGACTGTAAAGAAAATAGATGAAGCATATGCTTTCATGAAGGAAGTTGCAGCAAACGGTAAACCGATCCTTTTCGTAGGAACTAAGAAGCAGGCTCAGGCTGCTATCCTGGACGAAGCAAAGAGATGCGACATGTACTATGTAAACCAGAGATGGTTAGGCGGAATGCTCACAAACTACAAGACTATTTCAGGAAGAATCAGAAGACTCAACGATATAAAGGCTATGGAAGAGGACGGAACTTTTGATAAGCTTTCAAAGAAGGAAGTCATCAAGCTCAGACTCGAACTCGAAAAGCTTGAGAAGTTCTTAGGCGGTATCAAAGACATGAAGGGTATGCCTGGAGCTATCTTCGTAGTAGACCCTAAGAAAGAGAAAATCGCGGTAAAGGAAGCAAGGATCCTCGGAATCCCTGTTGTCGGTATCGTAGACACTAACTGCGACCCTGACGATGTTGACTATATCATTCCTGCAAATGATGATGCTATCAGAGCGGTAAAACTGATCGCAGGATGCATGGCTGACGCTATAATCGAAGCTAAGCAGGGCGAAAGCTTTGACGAAGGTGAAGAAGCAGGATCAACTGATGCTGCAGCGGCAGAAGATGCAGCAGAAGTAGCAGAAGAAAAGGCAGATGCTGAATAGTAACTTGTAATTGAGGAGGGTAATATCATGGCTGTAACAGCTAAGATGGTAAAAGAACTGCGTGAAATGACAGGCGCAGGTATGATGGACTGCAAAAAAGCATTAGTTGAAACTGATGGCAATATCGAAGCAGCAGTTGATCTTTTAAAGGAAAAAGGTCTGGCAAAGGCTGCTAAAAAGGCAGGAAGAGTTGCTGCGATGGGACTGGTAAGAACAGCTATCGCCGCTGACGGCAAGGCAGCAGCTATCGTAGAAGTAAATTCAGAAACAGACTTCGTTGCAAAGAACGAAGAATTCGTTACATTCGTAGATACTCTTGCAAAGATGGCTCTCGAAAACGATGCTGCAGATATGGACGCATTCATGGCACTTCCTTACGGAGATGAAGGAACTGTTAAAGACGTTCTCACTAATAAGATCGCTACTATCGGCGAGAACATGAGCATCAGAAGATTCGAGAAGGTTACCGGTGAAACTGTCGTTTCATATATCCATGGCGGCAGGATCGGTGCTGTAGTTGCAGGAAATGTAGAAGCTACTGATGATGTGAAGGCAGCTCTGACTAACATAGCAATGCAGGTCGCTGCAATGAATCCACAGTATGTAAGCAGAAACGACATTTCAGATGAAGAACTTGCTAAAATGCATGATATAACACTTGAAAGCGCGCTGAACGATCCGTTCACACTTCCTAAGCCGATCTTAAACGCTTTATTAGACAAAGCGGTAGATGGTGTATGGGGTGCTGAAGACGTTGCTATCTTAGAGGAAAAGAGAGCTGATAAGAAATTCAACTTCAATTATCTGCCTAATTTCCTTTCAGACGATGCAAAAGCTAAGCTCGCTCAGATCGCAGTTGCAGACAAAGCATCGATCTCCGAAAACAAGATCTTCAAAGGCCTTGTTGACGGACGTGTTTCAAAGCAGTTAAAGGACATCTGCCTTCTGGATCAGACATATGTCAGAGCAGAAGACGGCAAGCAGACAGTTGCTCAGTACCTTGGAACAGTAAACAAGGATCTTGCTCTCGTTAACGTAGTCCGTTTCGAAGTCGGCGAAGGAATCGAGAAAAAAGAAGAAGACTTCGCAGCAGAAGTGGCAGCACAGCAGGCAGCAGCAGCGAAGAAATAAAGCCCTGCCCGTATCTTTGATACGGCGCGCAGGACTTATGCAAAGCTTTCCCAAATCTTTGATTTGGTGAAAACGACTGCGAAACTTTGAAATAAGGCTTTTAACCCCTGAAAGCATTGAAATTCAGTGCTTCAGGGGTTTTTTGCTGCCGGAAATCCGATGTTGCAAAGTATCATAAGAATCTGGAGGAACGGGAAACGATCCGATGCAGGCTTCCGAGTGCGGGTTCAATAAGAAATACCCTAAGAAGTCTAACGGAATAACAGGTCCGAAGTATTCTATCAGCTGAGGAATTTTCAAAGGCGCAATCGAAGCAGAACGTATGGTCTTCTTATGGCGATACGAACTATGTGGAATATGTATTGGCATGTGAATCCGGAGATGAAATGCAGTTAATTCAACAGTTAAAAGGTGGAAAATACAAACCTAATCCAATTCTCGCTTCCTCTATTTTGAAAATCAAAAGTAAATCAGAAAAAATCGCTTAAAAACTTATATAATGAGGTGTACCCCAAAAAGTAGAGTCTGAAAAAAGATGATATAATAGAGACAATACGGAGGTACACTATGGCACGATCAAAGTATTCAAGAGGATTAAAAATCAAAGTTGCAAAAGAAGCGATGCTGCCGGAAAATCAGGGACTGGAACATGTCATCGCAGAAAAATATCACGTGATGCCATGGACAGTGATAAAATGGCGAGACCATCTTCAGCAGGTCGGGGAAGAAAATGCATTCAAGAAGGGATACACTCTAAAAAACGTTCCACTCCAAGAGAGGTCGAACTGGAAAAAGAAAATGCACAGCTGCGGGAGGAAGTAGAGATCCTAAAAAAAGCAGCGGCCTTCCTCGCAAATGTAAAGCGCGACTGAAGTATCTGTTCATGCGGGAACATAGACAGGAACACACCATAGCAAGGATGGCCAAAGTACTGGGAGTATCCGAGAGCGGATACTTCAAATGGTGTAAGAAAAACAATGCGCCCCTTACAGAAAAAGAACAGGAAGACATAAAGATCACAGAGGAGATCTTTGCGATCTACCGTTCTTCACGAGGCTCTTATGGATCCAGGAAAATCACTGCAATTTTAAACAAGATGCATAAAAAACCAATAAACCATAAGCGTGTAGAACGCATCATGCAGGAATGCTGCCTGTTTTCAAAGTCCTGTAAAAAATATATCTGCACAACGGATTCAGATCACGATGAACTGATAGCAGATAACCTGATCGACAGAGGCTTTACAGCAGAAGAGCCTGATTCCAAGATGCTCAGCGATACAACAGTGATCACGACCGGACAGGGAAAACTCTACGTAGCCGGTATTCTGGATCTGTATGGAGATATGCCCGTAGGGATCGCGATGAGCACTCGCAACGATAAAAAGCTTGTAATGGATGCATTTGATGATATGATCATGAGAGGATGCGGAAAGCCCGGCTGTATCATACACTCGGATCGAGGCTCCACCTACTGTGCAACGGAATACAGGCAGCTGATCAGTAAACATGATTTTCTTTGCAGTATGAGCAGAAAAGGAGACTGCTGGGATAATGCTCCGATGGAAAGCTTCTGGGGAAAAATGAAATCGGAATGGCTTTCAGATAAGTATGATACGATCCAGCAGGCGAAGCGGGATGTATATGAATACGTGTGGCATTTCTATCCGAAAGAAAGGCCACATGAAACATTCGGATATTTAACTCCTGACGAGTTCTACAGGCAGGGGAAAAACGAGGTTTGATACTCTACTTTTATGGGTGCACCTCA
>CABIWW010000011.1 GCA_902362435.1 Eubacteriaceae bacterium | reverse complement strand
AGAGTTTAAATCGTTTGAATTTCTAACTCTTTAACGCTTAGCTTTTGCTTTTCGCTACTCGATTCTTTCTTATCCGAATCATTGTCTTTTTTAGAAATTGCCGGAAACTTTACTTTTACCATTCTCTGGTTGTGTATAGTTTCTCTTTTAAATCTTTCAGCTTATTGCTGTTTTTTCGACTTAAATTTCTACACTATGAAGTTTTCAATGTTCTCGATCTTTCGATCTCGCTCGCTCTTGGCGAGCTTTTTTAGTATATCGCATGTCGCTTCGTTTGTCAACTACTTTTTTTCATCTTTTTTCGTCTCCAGCCTCGGGAGCTCTGCTCCCTGCGACAGCTTGTCTATATTACCAAACTTACCCCTCCCTGTCAACCGCTTTTTTTTGTTTTTTTCATCTTTTTTCGACTTTCACATATTATCCTGTTTTTATCATTGTGATCCGTCATGAATAACTGCATCGCCACCGGGAAAACTAATTCATATATATTCGGAGGTGAATGATTTGGCTATAGTTCTTATAAGAACAGTCATACTATATCTTATAGTACTGTTCGTGATACGCATAATGGGAAAAGGCGAACTTTCCAAAATGTCCCCGTTCCAGCTGATCGTGGTTTTTATGATAGCAGAGCTGGCATCGATACCTATAGAGTCGCCTGACGTTTCCATGATAACAGGTGTTTCCGCTATTTTTACACTTCTGTTTCTCCAGGTCCTTATTTCTTTTCTTTCTATAAAAAGTGAGAAATTCAAAACTTTCTTCAACGGGAAACCAAGCGTACTGATCGATAACGGTGAGCTGAATCTCAAAGAGCTCAAAGCTCTGCGGATAACTATAAACGACCTTATGGAACAGCTCAGGATAGGAGGCTCACCTTCCATATCCGATGTGGACTACGCGATAATGGAATCGAACGGTGACCTTTCCATAATACAGAAGCCTGGCAAGAGGTCCATAACACCCGATGACATCGCTCTCGATACCGATCCCGAAATAATGCCTGCAGTCTTTATATCCGACGGCGTTATTTACAGTAAAAACGTGATAAGATCCGGATGGGACATGAACAAACTCAAGTCAGAACTCTCTGCCAGAGGGATAACAGATCATAAACAGGTTTTCCTGGCATTCTGTGACAGTCAGTCTGTGCTTCATATCTTTATGACCGACAGAACAAAAAAACGCGCCCTGGAGGTGAAGAAATGAGAGATCTGATAATTTCCACGATATGCATGCTGATCATAATCATCCCATGGGGATTCTATGATAAGTTTGCCGCCGACACTGTAGAGAACTATAAATCTATAATAAAAGAGGAAATACTGCCGGCGATCGAGGATGATGACTGGGACACGGCGGAAAAGCGCTTCGCCTTTATCGCAAAAGACTGGGACAGATATAAGAAAACATCTGCGTTCTTTATAGATACACAGTCTGTCAACGAAGTCGACTGCTATGTTTCACGTGCGTACTATTATATAAAGCTCAGGGATCAGAGCAATGCCGCTGCCGAAACTGCTTTTCTGGAATACAGATTCGACTTTCTGCATGCAAACGAGATACCCGACATGGGAAACTTATTCTGATCACGGAGCAAAAACACGAACGTTCCTCAAACCGGTGCAAACCTGTCCGGCATATCCGGAGCTGCATTTTTTTGCAAACCTGCAAGTTGCCGTTTTGCACTTGTATAGAATGTCGATCTATGCTAGAATAAGCGTGCGTAGAGTAGATATTGTGCGTAAAGTGTCATAAGATGGGATGTTGCTTATGAACGAAAGCTTTGCTGCGGTGCAATATCGCGTCCGCTACTACACCAAGGAATTCAGTAAAACTTCTATCCCTTTAGTGTAGTTAATCTACGACTATTGAGGAAAGGAGTTTTTTTAATGGAAAATAAGTCTAATACCATGAGACTTGTGACCATGGCATTTCTCATTGCACTCGAAATCGTCCTTACGCGGTTCTGTTCCATCAACACACCGATACTGCGTATAGGGTTCGGATTTCTTCCGGTAGCGATGATGGGTATCATGTTCGGACCGCTGTGGGCCGGTATCGGATATGCTGTCGGGGATCTGCTCGGCATGCTGATATTCCCTTCAGGTGCGTACTTCCCGGGATTTACGCTGACAGCGTTCCTGACCGGGCTGGTCTTCGGATTTTTCCTTCACGGAAAAGAGATCACGTGGAAGAAAGTACTGCCTGCAAGCCTCGTGGTCATTCTGGGTCTCAACCTCGTTCTTGATACGATATGGCTTTCCATACTCATGGGCGATGGGTTCGTCGCACTGCTGCCGACGCGGATATTCAAATGCGCAGTAATGCTTCCTATCCATCTCATACTTATCCCGCTGGTATGGAACCGCATCATTTCAAGGATACCGTTTGTAAAGAGCATCGCGGCCTGAGGCTGTCTAAGGATTTTCTGGCAAAACGACAAAAGTGAACAGATCTGAAAAAGCATTTTACATGTTTTCATGATCTGTTCACTTTTTATTTTTACATCAAATCTTTCTTTGAAAAATCCACGTGACTTTGAAGAGCACGCCTTTTATCGCGTGAAGCAAAGCGTTTTTTCTTTTGTTCCTGCATTCAGTCCGACTTCACATCAGAAGTGCAGTTCCGTTCTCTGTATCAGATCCTTCTGCAGAGCTTCGCCAAGTTCAACGAAATATGCGCTGTATCCGGCAACTCTTACAAGCATGTCACGATAACTGTCAGGATCTTTCTGCGCAGCCCTCATCGTTTCAGAACTCATGATATTGAACTGCACATGCATCGGATCATTCGCAAGATAACCGTCTATAAAGCTTATCAGGTTATCTCTTCCTTCTATACCGCCTACTGCATTTTCAGGGAACTTGACATTAAGCAGTGTTCCATTCGGCGCCATACTGTGATCGACTTTTCCCACAGAATTCGCCAGCGCAGTAGGCCCGTTTGTATCATGCGAACCCAGCTCTGTATGTACAGGACCCATGTTGTCCGATATAGCTTCGCCCTTACTTCTTCCATCCAGAGAAGCATTCGTTCCCAGTCCCATTGAAACATTGCCGCTTACCGAATATACCCCAGAATTGAACTGACCGCCTCTTATCGTCGGTCTTCCGATCAGCGTACTGCAGTAGCATTCAAATATGAATTTGAACATTTCATCTGCATAATCGTCATCGTTGCCGTAATGATGGACCTTAGGACTGTTGATCAGGTGATGCAGCACTTCATGGCCTTCCCAGTTGTCTTTCAGAGCCTGAAGGAGTTCCGCTCCGGTATATCTTTTTTCGTCGAATACCAGCTGTTTTATAGTGACGAGTGAATCAGCACACGTTGCAACGCCCAGTGCCTGAGGCCCTATGCCGTTGTATTTCGCTCCTCCTGCGGAAATATCCACGCCTTTTTCAAGACAATCAACGAAGAATGCCGACACATAAGGAAGCGGCTTTCTTTCCCTGTGTGCCCGGTCTATCACATTGAGCGACGCGCACATCTGATCGATCCAGTATTTGAACTGCTTCTTTACGCTTTCAAGGAGCTCATCCATATCCTTATAGTCAGCCAGATTTCCTGTATCCGGTCCGAGATGCTTGCCCAGCGCTCCGCACTTTTCCCAGCGAGGGCAATGCTCGCCGCAGTCCAGGCATCGTCCGCCGTTGAGTACCATTTCCATGAATTTAGCTGTATTTATATATGCAGCATCATGCCAGCCGTATTCCCTGCCGGGGATCGACGGCTCTACACAGCCTACGATCGCATAATCTGCCGCTTCATCATGCGGTACGCCTTTCTTTTGGAAAGCCTTTATCGTCGGAGCATCATTGAAGATCTTCGGATGTCCGTAACCTGCCCTGATACACTCAACGACCTTCACCTTTAATTCATACGGTGTGCCTTTATGCATCCTGACCAGAAGCCACGGACACATCATCCTGGTGTGGACAGACGCATCAAGCATCATCATCGTCAGATCGTTGGTCAGATCGTTGCCGTCTTTATCGGAGCCGCCTATGGTGAGACACTCTCCGCCAAAGCCTCTGCCCTGTCTTACTTTAGCCGTTCCTCCGTCTCTCACTTTCGTAGGATTGTTCATCTTCACGAATGTCACTTCAAGAAGCTCCTGTGCGAATTCCTTTGTTATAACGCCATCAGCGATGTCCTTTTCGTAATAAGGATACAGCCACTGATCCATTCTGCCGTATGAAACCGAATGCCCGTTGCTTTCGATCTGCGTCATCGTAGTTGCAAAGTTGAACAGCTGCAGCGCCTGCCAGAAGCTCTCAGCCGGTCCGCCCGCGATCTGTCTGCAGTTGTCCGCCATAGCCAGCAGCTCAGCCTTCCTCACAGCGTCACTTTCTTCTTCCGCCTTCTGACGAGCCAGTTTCTCATATCTGCCGATATATTTCTTCGCCGCATTATGACAGATGAGGACAGCCTCATAGAATTCTCTCTTTACTGCAAAATCCGGGTCTTCTTTTGTCAGCTTTGCAAGGCCTTCCTCGGCTCTTTTTATCATGCCGTCAAAGCCTTCTTTCATAAGCCTCTGATAATCCATGACAAGATGGCCGATACCGCCATAGTGATACAGATTCGTCTGAAAGATCTTCTTGCCTGTCTCCGAACCCTTTACCATTTCCTCATCCATGTATTCATTGGCGAGATCCTCAACGGTTTTTCCTTTCCAGTAATGACAGAGCTCTATGAATTCTTTCCTGTCTTCTTCATTTGCAAAATAATGCTGATCATGTGCGCGTTCTTCAAACGGCTCGTAAAGTGCTTCATGAAGCATCCAGTCGATCGAGAACTCAGGATACTGAGGTGAAGCCTTTGCCGGAGCACATATTTCGCCCAGTATCAGATCTTCATCGTAGATCCTGAGTGTGGCATTCAGCAGTATTTTTTCAAAAGCCTTTGCACACCTGATCTTTACAGTTGCCCTTTCATTTTCCTGATACGCTTCCGTGATATTCCTGAAACGCTCCACATCTATGAGATATTCACGATCCAGAAACGCCTTTCTCAGGTGATTCACGCGCGGATACGGTGACCAGTCTTTGTGGCCGACTTCGTACCCGATGCTGTATGTCTTGTCAAACGGGTCGACGCCTCGTGCCGTACAATGTATATTATTCATACTCATATCCTCCCTTCAGATCATTCTTTTTCTTTCGTGCCTACGACACAATGTATTCCTCGGTCATTGAAATAACCTGCTATTTTCTCAACTTTCTCCTGGAACTCTTCTCTGTCGAATTCCAGATCTTTCATCTCATATACCCTGTCCAGCGACATGCACTTCTCTTCGCCCATTCTCATAAAACTCAGCAGCTGCAGGGTCTTCAGCCGTTCTCCTATGTTCTGCTCTATAAAATCCGCAGTCCTGCTTATGTTCTGCATATCGTCATTTATTCCCGGTATAAGAGGGATCCTCAGGATCATATCATGTCCGTCGAGAGCCAGACGCCTGAGATTTTCCAGTACTTTTTCACAACCTGCCCCGGTATACTTTCTATGTATCTCACTATCCATATGCTTTATATCAGAAATGATCAGGTCTGCATACCTGACCACATCTTCTGCGATTTTCCAGTCGATATTGAATGTGGATTCCAGGCATGTGTGTATCCCCGCATCACGACAGGCTTTAAGAAGCTCCCTGGTAAAATCACTCTGCATCAGAGGATCTCCGCCGGAAACTGTGACCCCGCCTCCGGATCGTTCATAGTAGTTCCTGTCCTTTTCGATCACTGCCATGACGTCGCTGACGGACATATCCTCGCCCCATGCTTTTAAAGCACCTGACGGACATGCTTCTACACATTTCAGGCATCCGACGCACCTGCTTCTGTCTATTCCTGCGATCTTTTCTCTTCCAAAGAGGAGAGCCTGCTGTCTGCATGCCTTTATGCAAAGGCCGCACTTTTCTTCCGAAATACATTTTACAGGATATACGCCCGGTTCTTTCGCCAGCCTCTGACTTTCAGGGTTGCTGCACCATTTACATTTCATCATACAGCCTTTTACAAAGATCTCAGTCCTGATCCCGGGGCCGTCATTTATCGTATAGCGCTGTATATTAAAAACTGTACCTTTTTCCACAATAGACCTCTTTTTTATGTATCTGCATAAAAACTGCCATATATTCATCATCGGAACAGCGGAAATATCCACTGTCCCGACAACAAGCATCTCGAACTTTCACGGTCCGATCACCATTGATGTATCATTATAATATCAGATGCGACTAGACTATTGCAATCGGTCTGATAAACATTCCTGTTGCACCTCTGATCTTAAGCGAGGCAACAACGAAACAAAATTCGTATACCTTGTCTTTTGCAAGTTCATGGCTCTGGACCAGTTCCATGAAGTACACGCCCTGACGGATCAGGCAGTAATCATGCACCGGATGCAACACCCAGCCAGCTGCTTACTATCTGCGGGAAAAAATCTTTTCTCAATGCACCGCCATTAAAGAATATCGGCAATGCAACAAATGTTATCCAAATACATCCATACTTAGCCAGTGGGCTGAACAGATAACAGATGACATATATGCCGGTCCAGCCTCCGATCCATAACGACCAGTAAAACTTTGCCAAGTTTGTCATTTACCATAACCTCCTTACAAATTCCATATGATTTCAGTTTTAAATCAGTTTTGATTTAGTTCAGTAACAAGCTTGTCTGTTGATTTTATTTTAATTGTAATTTTCAGAAAAATCCATAAGAATTGCTTCTCATTTTTTAGCACGAAAAAATCCCCGGATTTTATTCCGGGGATTTTTATCAGATAACTTATATTATAGGTAATTACACGTAATATCGAAAGAAGAATCCCTGTAAGTACGGCTACTGCGACAGACAATGAGCATTCGCCGCAGTCTTCATACTGTCACATTACTATAAAGCTGATAGGTATTTCTTCCTATTTTTCCGACTCGTCTTCACTCACAGCACCGTTCAATATCTCATAAAGCTCATATCTGCTGTTGACCCCGCACTTTGAAAAAATGTTCTGCACGTGGTTTTTTACGGTATGGTAGCTGATACATAATTCATCTGCTATCTTCTGATAAGTGAGACCCTTGCACAGAAAAACAGCCACTTTTCGCTCAGCTGCAGTCAGCGAGAGTTCCTCGAATGATTTCTGTTTTACTGAATCCTTCTGTGAAATCGCGATCCAGTGATACCGGTCTATGATCCCGTGATTGTAGCTCTGGTCATATGTATAGATCTTGAATACGAGATTTTTTATTTTTTTGACTACAGCGCCATCCTCTTCAGCACTTCCTGCGTCTATACCCAGAAGAAACGGCAGCCACAAACATGGTCTGCCATTTTCCAGCTGCACTGATATCGCTTCTCCGCATATGCCGGTCAAAAGCCTCACAGCCTCCTTGCTGTACCCCATCACATGTGTAAAATCATCGGTTATCAGATACGCACGTTCTCCTGATGAAATGATCTCATCCTTGATTTCCGACACGATCTTAGTCTGTTCATGCTTTTTGAATCCCGAGTATGTCATCGCTATATACTGATATATCTGTTTGAAATTCTCTATCTCCTCATCAGAGTAATCTCCTTCCTCAAAACTTTTGAAAAAAGAGATCTGTATATATGCATTCAACCCGAAAGCAAGTGAAAGCACATAGTGACCTCCGAACTGCTTCTCCAGCCACTGTGCAAAACGGGAGCTGTCATACTGCCCTTCCTCATAATAGTCTGAAGCTCTGTAGATCCTCGGCTCATGATTGAAATAAGTCAGCTCATCCCGAACTGCTTCCCTGTACATCTCCTGCCGCATTTTATCATAGGGCATGATCTCGGAATACGCATGACCCGGCGCCGCTTCCTCTATCCCTTTTTTTGTTATCCATGAAAGAAAATTCCCATCCGTATCAAAGATCAGGATCATTGCCTTCTTCAGTCCGAAATCCCTCTGTAGTTCGTCCAGCAGTGCCACATTAAAAAGTTCACGAGCTGAGATCTGTTTTTCAGACATATCTGCTACAAACCGCGATACCGATTTATCAGGATAAACCAATTCCTGCACCTTCCTTTCCTCTGTACATTGCATATATATTTTACATTATTTCCACCATGGCATTCAACTGTATTATCATGTCTGTACGTCTTTATATACCGGTCAAACAGGATGTGCAAATCGAAGCTATAAATAAACTGCCTGGAATCGCCCGGAAAACCAGAAACAAGGTTACCGTTGTCAGACCAAAGAAGAAACCACGGAAGATCAAATGCTAAGCCCAAATTTTTTACAACTTTTGCACAAAAGTCTCCCATAAAATCCAATAGAATCGCACACTTTCCCATAGAACAAGCAGCATCAAAAAACCCTCTGAAACGTTGAAATTTCAAAGGGTTTTTCGTTCATACTGGTCGGGATGACAGGATTCGAAACAGCTCATATACAATTTCGCCGAGATGCAAAGTGTTTCATAATGTTGAAATTTCAACGTTTTAGATTTTAACACATTTCACTGCATTTTATGGTATTTAGATAATTTTACGGAAAATTTCACGGAAAATCCGAGCCGGGTATGAACAAAAAATCCCCCGTCACACCGTAGTGATTAGGGGGATCATTTCATTTGTTTAAATCTTTCGTCGGAAGTGCTCGCACTTTTTCCATTCTCGACTCCATATCACCGTTCCAGCCGTGCGCTTTATAAAGCTTATGTAAATGTTCGATCTCTCGGCGCTGTTCCGGAGTCGCATAGTCCTGATCTAGCAGGTGCTCAACCTTTCCGGACAGCGTCGAATATGTAAGCACAGAAAGCGTCTGCCTCGTTAGTGATTTTCTATCTATTATCCGGAGGATTATGGATGTCACTCCTCCGGTGCCGAACATCAGTAAAATATCTTGCAGCCAGTCCATTTACACCTCCTTATATCCTCACGGCATAAGCAAGGTAAATCCATCCGGCGCCGGACTTTAATCTACCCCATCCGTTCTGCGTCGCAACGATCGTATAAACGCCAGGCTTGATGAAGCCCTTCGTTGCGTACTTTGTGCCCGGGCCTGTTCGGATATAAAGGTCCTTGATCGTTACTTTGACCTTGAACGTGCCTGTAGTTGCTGCGGATCCGGATGCACCGGGAAGTCCATTATCTGCGATGCCCAAAGTCCTGAGGATCCCACGCGCATACGCATATCCGAACGCTCGCTGCTCTTCTGCAGTATCTGCAATCTGGACATCTGTTGCATTATCAACAAAGACTCCCTCGCAGATGACTGCCGGCGCTTCTGTCAGCCGGATCATGCCATAATAGTCTGTTCCGTCTGTATCTCTGCGTGTTTTCAGTCCTCGCGAGTTCTGCCCGATTTTCTTGACCTCTGCTTCGATGTTCTGCGCCAAGGTTTTTCCTATGCCGCCGCTGGCTGTATGATAGACCTCAAATCCATCTCCGCCCCCGGCGTTGTTATGGATTGACACTACAACGTCAGCGCCCCAGCTATTCGCTTCGCGCGCCATGCTGTTGATCGATGTATCTGTGCTATTGCTCGTCCTCGACATCTTCGTGATCACGCCGTTCGCATTCAGATAGTCACGGCAGGCTAATGCCATGACCAGATTCACATCGCGCTCAACGATATATTTGACTGCGCCCGGATCGCTTCCGCCGTGGCCTGCATCTATGTATACTCTTGCCATGTTATGCCTCCCTTCCTGAGACGACAATGTTCTCCCATTTCTTATACGCATCTACATACATCTCGTCTTTATCACCGTTATATGTGCATTCGTAATACATGCCATCTGATACGGTTGTGCTCAGAAGAGCTTTGTTATTCTGCAAAGTCTTGCAACTCCAGACAATGAAAATATCTTCTTCCGTGACCGGATCCCTTTTGTCAGTTTTATCTATATGTTTGTTCGTGTAGTCCTTTACGAACTTTATACACAGCTTTTCAAATTCCTTGCTTCCCATGTTACACCTCCTCTACACAAATCGCTGTAATACCATATGCCTTCGCTGCATCGTGTTCAAGCCTGCATCCTCTTGCATCGCGCCAACCTTTAGCAAAATATGCGATGTCTGCATCCGAAAGCAGTTCAAGCGATTTTCCTAAAAACCACAGAGGTTTTGCGCCTGCCGGTGCACCTTGAAAAAATGAATCAATTACCTCCACAGGCTCCCCAAGACACCTTTGCGCACTATCAATCGCCTGTTCTCTTTCACGAAGTATTTCCTCATCGCTTTTGCTCTTCATGGGCTGTGATATAAAAAGTTTTTTCATTATTTCTCCTCCACTTCTGGCAGCCCTGCCACCGATGTTAAAATAGAGAGCAAACCCGCCATCACTGTCGCGGATCCCACCATGACCCAATTCGTTTCCGTAATCATTGTGGATGCTCCAATCGCCGCAATAGCCGTCTGCGCCATCGTCTTGATTGCTCGCACTCCTGCTGCCTTCCACCACTTTTTGTTTCTCAGTGTTTTCATTTAATCACCCTGTCCTTTCGTGTATATTCGTAGTAGACCTCGTCGCCGTTTCCCGGTAATATCACCGTCCCGGCTTTGAATATCTTTCCTGCGACTTCAACATCTTTGTGCAGCTGTACTACATTATTTATGCTGTCGATTTTGATTGTCGCACTGCCGTCATCGTTTACGTATATTGTATAGCTGACCGGTTCGGCCGACCTCGGTGTCGTCATAAATAAATACGCCGCCGCAGCTATTACTAGAGCCGCAACGACGCATATCGAAACTATTAACTTCTTCATATTCTACCCCTGAGTGATTCCATGAGCTCGTTATACTGGTCTTCTGTGATTTTTCCGGCTGCAAAGAACACGTCAATGCGTTCTTCTAACCCTTCGATTTTACCTAATTCGATCAGTCTCTTTAACATTCTGTACAGCATGTTTTTCTCCTTTCTACTCGGTCAATCCGAGTTCAAGCATAATGATTCTTTCTTCGTGTTCTACCAACATCGACAGTGTGTCTTCCTCCACCGACGGTTCCTCCTGCTGCGGTTTTGGCTTCGTCAGTGGATCATAGACATATGATCCGTCTATGTATTTATAGTCCGTGATGTCGCCGTCCGGTAGCACTTCGACGATCGGCATGCCCGGCGCCGCGTATGTTTCGTATGTAGCAGACAGTATTCTGCCGTCCGCATCTAAATTTAATGCATACAATAACTTTTTCGTTTTCATTGATTTACACCTCTTTCCATACTCCAACAGCTCTGTAATATGCGTTTTTAGTATAATTCTCTCCGGTTTTTTCACATCGCACCGCTGTGGTCGTTGTCGTTCGCTTTGTATTTGCGCCTGTGTCCCCTTCTATCAGCGTGTTGCCTGATACTATATTTCGCCCGCCTGACATTACGAAATTGAAATCCGTGTTCGCGAATGCAGTCGGAAACGTTACCACTGCTGTTGTTACCCCGGATGTCGCAGGGAATGCCACCACGCCCCATTGCTCAATTTTCCCTGAAGCCCATTTCGTGTAGCCCTCTCGCCCATTCGCTGTTATCGCTTGTTCTACAATATGCTCATCTGACATCGTCAGCAGATTTTGCAGCGCCTTGTTATATTCGTCCTGATTGCTGTTACTTGCCATTCTGCACACCTCCCTTTACAAGAAGCTTGCGGAATAGGCTAGCTAGTTTGCCCCCCCGAAGATTTTATTCCATAGATCTCCTGTGGAATCAGCATGTTTTGAGAACCGTCCGTTGAGTATGACGCGCTATTTGTGAGACGCAACCACGCTTTTTCAAATGTGACTTTAGTAGTTGTTGCTCTGAAGTGCCTAGTCCACAAGTAAAGTCCTTCCGTTTGCGTACCTGTATCGTGTGTAAAATCACGAAGCACCCCGTTTGTGTTCATCGGCACGTCAACCGTTATCAAATCCCCTGAAGTATACGCAGTTATGCGGCACCAGTCATACCCCGTGCCATCTATATCTATGCTTTGCGCACTGAACAAACTAGTTGGACTAGCATTTTCCCAGAGCAACACACGCTCGTCTTTCTTTTGCAACATTTTCAAGATCGCCTGCAAGGCTTTGTCTATTATGCTAGTTGCCATAACAAACACCTCCTTGCAAAACGCCTACAAAGCGTTTCAAGACGCTGAAGATACGTCTTAAGCCGTACCCCCCCCAGAAAGTTTTATTCGGTAAACAAGGTACGGTATGCAATCTCCTGTTGCCGATGCCGGATAAACTGCATCAAAGTTTATACCGTCCTCATAGACCCTAAAATATCTTCTTGAACCGCCCGCATTTACATAAATTCCACCTAATCCAACTTTTGTAACAATCAGCGGCACAAGTCTTGTGTTAGAACTTGTATCAGTAACTCCTATCACCGCAACGAGGTCGCAATCCGACAAATCCATCGGCAATTTTTGATTCGGAAACGAGCTTGACACGCTCGGATTCTCGTACGCTTTCACTAACACTGCTTTGCTGTTTGTCATCTTGATCAGATTCTGTATGCTGCTGTCTATGTCATTTATTCCTGCCATGTTTTCCTCCTTCCTCACTCGATCGGATACCCCGCAGCTGCGAACATCTGCTTTGTCTCTGCAGATATCGCAACGCCTAAATTTTCTCTTGCTGCAGCCGCTGTAGTAGCCCCGGTACCGCCGTGCTCAATGTCCTGTATTTTGTCTTCTTCCGCCTCCATACGACTTTTTAGGTTTGTTATGTCTTCGAGGGCTCCATCTATCTTTTCTCCTTCGGCATAAATGCCGTAAATTTCTTCCCATACGCCTTCACATACCGGTGTAGTATATTGAATCGTACTGTCCGAGAGAGTTACTTTCGAACGCATCCACAGGTATTTGTTATTTCCCAACGTTGGCGGGCTTTCCGACCACGAACCACCATCAAGAACGGTTTTGCTAGAGGAAAGATAATATTCCCATGAAAAAGCAGTGATACTCACACCCTTAACGTTTCCAATAAATCGTTTTGCCATTTTTTATTCCTCCGGTTCTATATAGTAAAGGTTCCCTGTTGCATCATCATACTCAAATGTGCCGACCTTTCCCTCTGGACCTTGCGGACCTACAGGCCCTTGGATACCTTGAACGCCTTGCTCGCCCTGCGGTCCAGTAGCTCCCGTGTCACCTTTTTCTCCTGGGACACCTTGCTCGCCCTGAACGCCTTGGTTTCCTTGTTCCCCTTGCGGACCTCTTTCACCCTGTTTACCCTGATCACCTTTTTCTCCTTTGAGTGACGCAAGCCATGCTTCCTCGTCTCCTACAAAGCCATTTCTGACAGCGACTTCATAAGCAGACGCTCCATTGATTCCAGGCGGACCTTGTTTTCCTTGGTTTCCTTGCAACTGCTCAATTGCCTTAACAAGCTCAGGAATAGATGCGTTATAGTCTTTTCGATTTAGTTTCATACGCTCGCCTCCTATTCCTCGTAAAACAAGAAGCCTGTGTCAGGTTCGTAAATCATTTTCAATGAATCTACGTCATGACCTGAAACATACAAGTTGCTTTCACGGTCAACGATAAGCGTGTAAGTCTCAATCTCATTATTTATGCGATTCTTCGAGTAGTTGCCCATCGTGTATAGCTTTACAACTTCCTGCACGCCGAAGCTTTCATTCAACAGGTCGTTCTTGATGATGAACTGCAGTCTCTTGTATTTTTTGAATTTCTTCTTGATATAAAAATCTTGCGGCAGATCTACGTTTGCCGCCGCAACCGCTCCGATATATACCGGCTTATTTTCATCAGCCCTTATATATACCTCCGCTGAAGTGTTTGAGATGTTCCTGTCCGCAGACTGGATAGTGACTAAACAACCCTTCTTCTGCATATTTTTGAAATAGTGCGTTGCGCCGTCATTATCCAGAATGGTTGTCCAATGCGATTCGATCGGCATGCCGTCGTCATTGAAAGCTTCACTGCCATATTCCGCAGCGGACTTGAATTTGCATATTTTCCCGTCTGCCGTTCCGAACCACAGTTCCTTGTTATGCACGCAAAATGATGTGGCCGGCACGTTTTCCCAGTAATAACACTCATACTGCATATTAGAACGCTCTGTCGCCCACGAATTTTTTTGCGTGCCATCCATAATGTAGCAATGGTCATTTACGCACAGAATATAAAAGCGATTCCAAACTATCGATACCGACTTTTCAAGATTTTCTTCCTGAAGCAGCTTCTTGTTGATGAAATAGCTTCTATTCATAACGGTCGCTGTTGCAAAATAATTCCCACTTTCGCTGGACATAACTGCTGATATTCCATATAGCCCGTCTTCTGACAGAAATATCTGCTCACCATTCAGTGAGTTAAACGACTTCTTCGAAACTGCACCCACGCCAGTTATCGACTGCCTTACCGCATACGTTGAGTTTTCATCGAACGTCAATGCGTACGCCAGAAAGATAGTACTGCTCGCAGGGTTTGATTCCTTCACTATGCCGAGATACTCCCCCAGATCTATAAGCCCCATTATGGAGGTGAAATCATCGCCCACAACGAAGTAACTCAAGTCAGGAAAATACGTTGCATCTTCAAACGCCGAATACCACACATACGACTTATATGTTCCTGATGCACCGCTCAAGAAAACTTTTCCGTTATAAACCGAAGCAACAGTGCAGCGTTTCAATTGTTCCGCTGCAGGACTCGTCCCTGTTGCCGTGTACTCTATCAGGACATTGTCTTCTCCTGCAACGACTGGCGGCTTTGCTGCCGAGAACGATACTTTACCGACAGTATAGTCGATCGTATATCCAGTTCCTTTTTCAAGAATTTCATAGTCGCCCGAGCTATTCTTTACTTTCACCGTTTCTGAGCCGCTTGCGATCGGAGCCGATGTATAGAAGTCTGTAGAGCTTTCGTCGCCAAGAAATGATTCTTTCCTCTTTCTCGTCAAAAGATTTACATTTTCATATACAGTTCCTCCGCCGGCTGGACTTCTACCGATAAGAGTCGTCGGCACATATGTTTGTACTTCCTTGAAGTAAAACTCCTTTTCCTCGTTTGACACTTTGACCGTATACTCTCGAAGAACACTATCAGCCAGAATGTAAAATGCACCTCCCGAAACAGCATTAAAAAAGACACCCACCACGTTTGAAGTATCACCGTCTAGTGTGATTAGCGGAATTTCATTACCTCCAAAAGCGTTGTACACGCCATTGCCTTTTGTGTATATCAAATGTGATTCGTCTGCATAATCAAACGACCACATATCTCTTATCTCTTTTTCCTGTGCCTGTGTTTTAGGACTATACTCGACCCTCCATCCGGTACGTTTATATGGCGTGCCTCCGTCATCCGGTATCATATTCAGGGCATCAGGGCTTCGCCTCTTGAACACTTGTGTCGGATCATTTGTGAAATCTACTCCTTTAAAATTCGTGTACACTGATGTGTATACCTTTTGTTCCGCAGGCGTTTGCAGTGCCATCTACATCCCTCCTGACAATATTCTTGCCCTAGGCTTCGCTGCGTTTGATTTTATTTCCTGCACGAGTTTGTCGTACTGATTATAATAATCTACAGCTTTCGTCTTTTCGTCTTCGAGCCATATGTAATAGCTTGCCAGAAGCGGTACAAGGTGATGCGCTTTCAGGGGCAACTCAAGCTCTGTATCATCCGAGGTCTCCACGGTAAAAGGCGTATGGGCTTTCTTGTAGAAAATCTTGAACCGTCCTTTTATACTTCCGTCGATTACGAGAATTTTATCGTTCTCAATTTCGAAATCGTTGAATCGCTTATATTCGCCATCGCCAACCATTACAGGTATGTCAGCAAACTCTAAGAATCTGCCTACATCATCAGCAGTAAGTTCGTCCATATCGTAATACAAAATTCCGTCTTCCGTACCGTCCTGCTCAATAATGTATGTGCCAACATTGGGAACTACTGTTAGATTTATCTCTGTTATTGCTCTGTTTATGCCATTAGGCACAACATCACCAAACTCGTCGAGTTCTTCATCTTCGGCAAAGCCTAAGTCGCGTATCTGTTCCTTTAATTCCCCATAGTTCATAAGTTGTACCTCATTTGAAAAAGGAGGGGAAAGTCCCCTCCCATCCTTATACTCTCGCTTCTACGACCGACAGGTCTACAGCTCCGCTTGCCTTTATAAGCATTTTACCCTTATTAGTTCCTGTCAGATACTTAAACCTTGCAGAATCTACGGTAAATACGCTCGTGCCAACCGGTACGGAAATCGTTTCCGGGTTCACAGCTGCATACCCATCTCCCGCCTGAATCACAATGCTCGTCGCAGTTTCCGCAGTCGCTATGAACATGGTATGCTCGTCCTTAAAATCGCACGGTACAACGAATATATCATTTGCAGCCGCTGTCACCGGTGTTATTTTCACCGGTGAATTAGGCTTTGCAGTTCTATTTACAGTTACAGTCTTATCTGCCATCTTCTATTCCTCCTTATTTCGCTTTCAGGGTAACGATTTCTTTCGGCCTTGTTACTTTGCCATCGTAAATAGCATAGCCCTTTACGGCATCTGCAAAGTAGCCTTCCGGTCTGTATGGCTCCATATGTACATGCGGATTTACAAAGGAAATCGCCCTGTTCGTTTTCACCTGAATGTAGTCATGCGTTCCGTCATTGTACACGTTGTTTGACTCTTTCAGGATCATCCCGCCATATTTTCCAACCCTACCGTTTTTCATCATCTCTGAGTTGTTGGTATCAAGATGTACGTATGCCTGCTTTACCATCATGATGAACCAAGGTGGAGCCGTAAGAGTTATTTCCGTATTTCTTGATACATTGTTTTTCAAAAGCGTTAAAAGCCCTTTATCCATGAAATCAAGAATGGTGTCCTTTGTAAGTGCTGACGAAGCCGTTTCAGCAACCTTTACATTCTTGTCTTTGGCGAAAGCTGCAATGAAGCCATCCATCTTTTCGGCTACAACATCTTTTGCTTCAGACATGTATGCTGACAAAATAGACCCTTTGCCTGCACTCTGTGCTTTGTCCAGATCACCGACTTTAAAGTTGAAATCCGCAACCTGATTGACCGGCATAGTCATTGAAATATCTTCCACATCTTCTGCTGTATCTAACGCATGAAGCTTACCGTCACTCCATGTACGAACCGTTGGCTTTCCGATACCAAGGATCTTGACCGAATCTCCCGGTTCTTTTGCAAGACCTTCATATTCGCTATTAGTGTTTTCCTTGAAGACGCACGCTAAATCGAGGTCTTCCTGGAACTGTGTTGCCCATACTATAGGCTTAAATTTCTGTGTGCCCATTTATTACTCCTTACTTCCATCTTGGCATCGAGTCCAAGATTTTCTTTGCATTAGCTCTTTGCTGCTCCTCTGTCATGGCATCTACTTCTGCTTCAGTAAAGAAATCCTTTTCAGGCGGCTGGTTATTCACCTTGCCTATGGGCTGCGGAGGCGTCGCTTTTGTAGCGATTTCCTCTCCCTTGATGGCAAAATACGCTTGTTTCACCGTAAGCCCCTTGCTTACATAATCAACAAACTCTTTGCCCAGGTCATTTACGTCTTTAATCGACGGATCGAGTTCCTGCAGCTCCTTAATGTTTTCGTTCACCTGCTTTTCTGCCGATAAGTCCGCTACCTGTTTTCTGAGACTTTCCATCTCGGAATTTCTTCTGGCAGCTTCCTGCTCGGCATTTATGCTAGCCATAACATCGTCAGCATCTACTCCCAAAGCTTCAGCGAGTGCGTCTACATCTGCGTTCTCGCTTCCTGCAATGTTTTTAAAAACACTGCGCTTGGCAGCTTCATTCGCCTCTTTTTCAGCCAATGCGCGTTGAGCTTCATCTCGCTCTCTTTCAGCTTCTTGTTTTGCTCTGCGCATTTCTGCAAAAGCGGCGTCTGCTTCTGTCTTTCCACCTTCCGTGGTCTCCTGCGATGTCTGCTCAGGTTCAGCGACTTCCTGATTTTCTGCGCTTTCAGTCGACGGTTCAGCGACTTCCGTCATTTCTACGCTTGTTTCAAATCCCATTTAGAATCTCCTTTCTATAAAAAAACAGGCTATATCGCCTGCTCTTTTGGCTTTATTTGTGATTGTTCTTCTTCGCCCAGCAACGAGTACGCTTTGCCATGCTCCCTGCAGCTTGGATTCATACAAGAGTAATATAAAATCGTTTCTTTACCTTGTGTTCTGACATGATCCAAGAACATCTCTCCATTGCAAGCACTACATCGCCTGTCCACTGTTACCATCTTGTGCCTCCCATGCTGCTGTGGCTTGCGCCATAGCATCTCCTTCGGTTTGCTTTAACATATTTCCTTCTAGTTCCATTTGACGTCTTTGCTCAGCTTTACGCTCATCTAATATCGCCTGCATTTTATTCTTCGGCACGATACCATGTTCTGGCGATGCCTCAATATATTCATCAAACTGGATATGCCCTTTTTCAAGAACATTATCAAGCCAGTTTTGCTCTGCCTCTTTCGTCCATGGATTGTCCTGTGACGTATCAACCCTTATATCCGGACGCATCTCATCGATCTCTTTCTTGGTTATTTTTTCAAGAACCTTGTGCTTTTCGCCCGTCTTTTCATCGATCCTCTCCACAAGCACATCAAGTCCGTTAGGGTTGTATACAGCCCATATCTCTATCCACAACCTTGCCATATCCTCGACAAACGTTTTCATCTTGGCAACCTGTTCATTCAAAGGCAGTGCAGCCTGATCTCTTATGGCAATGATCGCCGACGCGGCAACCCTGTTTGGATTTATATTACCCATCGCAGTTTCACCACTTCCTGATAACTCCTGAGATATGCTCAATAAATCGTCTGCATAATTCTTCGGGTCAGAATTACTTTGTGCCGGATTGAGATAGGCGATCGCCTGATTCACGCTCTGCACTCCTCCGGACTGCATTTCTATCGGAGCACCGACCTTTTCCAGATCTTCTGGGTTTGCTATAACTGTTCCGTCGTACGCTATCCTTGGATATGCGGTGAGTTTTATTATCATGCTTCGTCGGGCAAGCGTTTTATTTATTTCAAGCTGATTCGGTATGAGCTGTTCGACTTCTGATAGCCCTCTTGCCGAGTTAGGAAAATCCTCCCACGATATTTTCAATAAAGGATATAACGTCATACCTCTACCGTCTGAACCATCCGAATTTATCACTCTGATCGCTTTCTCAGGCTGAAATACTACCGTTTTTGTAGCTCTCGCAACATGAACTATCCCGTCTTTTTTCTCGAGGTGTATTATGCATGTCGCTTTTGATTCATCTGAAGTGCTGCTGTCTTCCACTTCATCACGATTCCCGACCATGTGCTCAGTTTCCCGATCCGGAACTATCTGATCGATTTCTTCTTTCGACAAACCATTTTCTTCCGCAATCGCTTTGATTTTTCCAACAGCCAAACGCTCCTGTATTATCACGTATGGCTGCAGCTGTATATTAGGCTGTGACTCATCTCCGTAAAAAACTGATGTGTTCGGCAATCTCTGCATGTCGCCGACATCGGCAGTCCCGAAATACTGTATCCCATCACCTGTAACAGCCGCTTCTTTCATTGTGGACCACAATTCAAGATCTTCATTAGCTCTTTCCCAGCATGCGGAAAACAGTGTATTGCATTTATCATAAAACTCTGCCAGTTCTTCCCTGCCCTCTGCATCCGAGTAGTTTGCCACCATGTTGTTCTGTGATACCGTCGATACCTTATGTTTAATTGTCGGCTTTATGAAATTTAAAAACGGCAGTTCTTCACTACCGCTTTCTATGCCGTCCCACTGTTTTCCCGAATAAAAGTTCCAATTTTTATTCGTTCTATCTATGAGCCGCTTCTTCTGAATGTAATCGAGACCTTTTTCGTATCTTTCCCAAAATTTATTACTCATTTATCTTCCTCTGACCGTTTGATGTTCCGTCATAAGTTGCTATATTCTGAAGTATCGTTAAATCGTTCCTCATTTCATCCGGCATCCTGGGTTTCTTTTTCCGCTTCGGAAGAGAAAAAACAGGCTCCTTGCTTACACTTTCCCCTTCACTTGCAAGTCTGTACCCGAGTTTTATGCCATACACAACGACGACGGGACTAAACACTGCATAAAGCCCCAATATTACAAAAATCACATCATATAACATTGATTTTTTCACCTCTTCCCGTTTTCCTGCGCTTCGGTAATGAAAAATATTTGTCTCCTCGCTTTGCCTTGCGCTCCATTTTTCGCACGGCACGACTAAAAGCAAGCCTCGACACTGCCTGTGTCATGCTATCAACCATATCGTCGTGCTTTCCGTTCGGAAACGATGCGCACTGGTCTACAAACTTAAATGTAAACCCTTTGTCTCGCGGCAAATATACATTGCCCGCTTCTATCACCGGCGCAACGGCATTTACCCTGGCCTCTTTTGATGCATCCGGCGTCACCGGTATGATTCCCATGACATCTTTCTTTAGCATCTGGATGATTCCTGTACCGTTTGCCTTATCTTCTATAAGCGTGATAAACATTTCCGGATATATTGCCTTGACTATGCGTATCTTTCGTATCGTGTCAGGAAAGTTCAAGTGTTCATTCACAAGGTCCACAAGATAAAGCCGCGGGCCCTTTTTCCCCCATACTTCCATAGCTACATAGTCATTCTTTTCTCCGTCCTTAAACGTTGCATCCACCGACAGCAACATATTGTCAAAAGTTAATTTTCCCTCGTCATAATCTGACCTGTTGTAATACTGCCACCACTCTCGTTTGAGCATATTGCCCTCACGAGCCGATGGATGTCCTTGATACAATGCGTTCCATGAGCGCATGCCTTCTTCAGTCATATGTGAAGCTTTAAAGTCCGCAAGCCACGCATCGCCTTTGCCGATTTCCGGACACAATGCCTCACCTATCTTGCGCCCTAAAGGATCATTTTCTTCCGCCTCGCACGGAAGGTTTATCACTGTCGTTCGATCCTCATAGTGTTCCATCAGCCTGCCCGCAAGGTCATCTTCATGCCAACGAGTCATTATCAAGATTATTTTTCCGCCTGCTGATATACGCGACTCAATCGAATCAATATAATCAGCCCACTTTTTATTTCTGTCAGTCTCCGAATCAGCTTCGGCTCTATTTTTTACAGGGTCGTCTATTATTATCAAATCGGCAGGGTTTCCAGTTAAGCCTGAGCCATATCCTGCAGATATCATGACTCCTGTATGCTTTGCTATACGAAACTCCGTTGCATTCGCTTTTTTCCTGTCGAGTGAGACCCCGAAGATCTTGCCATGTTCTTTCACCTTGTCAAGATTCTGCTTTCCAAATCTCTGCGCCAAACTATCACCGTATGATGTCACGATGACTTTGCTGTCTGGATTTTTCATCAGATACCATGCCGGAAATGTCGCTGTTATGGTTGTTGATTTACCGTGCTGGGGCGGCGTATTCAAAATCAGTATCTCATATGCCTTATCTGTCGGCTTTTCTACAAACTCCTGCGCTTTATCACACAAGAACCTGTGGAATCTGCTTGGCTGCCACAGCAAATCATCGTCGCTTCTCCCATTGTTGTGTGCGTGATAGCAGAAAAACCTGTAATTGGCTTGTACGTTCTGCAAATACGCCTCTTGTGCTGTTGCCATGACTTCACCTATATCCCTAAGCTATACTTTCACGTTCAAATTATTCGGCAGCGGGCGGACTCGAACCACCGACCATGAAGATCCCACATAGACCAGACCCTCCGCTCTCCCAACTGAGCTACACCGCCATATACTGCCTCGATTTCGAGGTAATTAAAAAGGAGCCTGTTTCAACTCCTTTTTTATATTCTAAAAAATTTTGGCAAGGTGTCTGGAAATTGGATGTTTTTTATTGGGGTGTGTATGCGAGATACTCCCCCACATCCAATACTCCACTGTATGCCCCGCCGCTCTGGGGCACCGCTTCACGCTTCGACCTGTACGGAAATAGGAAAGCGGATCAAAGCCACTCACACCCCACACCCTACGCCATCACTTCCCACCCGTAGCAGGTGCGGGCCGGTGTGTTATGCATTGGTTATGCAACAAGCATTGTATTTCTTCGGGAATAATTGCACCTTTTGCGTATGTATATACATCGTATTGTATATTATTCATGCGTGCAATGTATACCACGCAACCGCACATCCGCTTCAAAACAGCTTCAACCTCAGTGTTTTCAACGTATTCAGGCGTTTCGTTAACTATTCCGATAATTTGCATTAACGGAAATGTTTCTATTTCAACAGATCTATAGCCTTGCGCGCCTGTTCTTCTGTAGCAATTACAAGTGTTTGATTTACCGTCTGCGGCGCTTGGTCTTCCTGCCATCCGTGCAGTGCTTTCAAGCTGAAGATATCACCCACTCGACCCTTGGAATACAGCCGTTCTTCGGTCTGTTCCTCTACCGCTAGGACGGCTTTTTGCAGTGCCTCTGACCACGTAATAAGCGCTATTCTGTTACCTTCGCCATCAGTTACGACTGTAGTTGTTGTTCTATCTATGGTATTTATATCTATATCATGCATATCACAGTATTCATATAGTCTGTAATCATAGTCACCCCGAAGCATTTCATACCATGTTGCTTTGCTGATGCCCGCCGCCCGAATCATTCCCGATATTGTCAGCGGCTTTTCTGCATCGGTCTGTTCTATTATGTAGTCCTGAATCCGATCCATTGCCCCTGCCAGATCTTCCTGTTTATATTTCTTCGCCCTGCGTTGCTTCTCTGCTATCTCGTTATATTTTGCAATGCGCGCCGACTCCATGCGGCTGATCTCCGCCAGTCCTGCCCCGTTTCGCGGCTGCCCCGGTGTCCGGTTCCCTTTCTTGTGGGCGTTCGGCCCGTTGTTCTTGCTTCCTCTGTCATATTGATTTAATGCCATGCCCTCACCCCCTTTGTAAATGAAAGAAGACCGCCATCGCTGACAGTCTTCTTGATTCAAGAAAAGAAAAGAAATGATAATATGCCTTTTGACTTTTTCCACGATATAATTATATCATTTCTCCATAATAAATTGTTTATTTTTGTTGATATTCCAACGTTTGCAGACTTGTACGAAAATAAATACAAAACAAATCTGCAAAAAGTTCTTGACACTCAACAGTACACAGGTGTAAGATTAAGTCACAGCAAAGGAAAAAGCGAATACAGAGATCACCGGACGCGAGAAATTGGCATTAACTCCGGCGGGCAAGACCCGACAAAACGATGAATGAATAAGACAACAAAAGGCGTGAAGTTCGATGGTGGTTAACCACATCCGATATACCTGCAGTTACAGTGTAAAACCTGAATCGCATATACAGGAGGTGGTAACATTTCTACATATGAAGAATTAATGATTATCTTGACCTTTGGGTTAGTGATAGTTGGAATACTGAATATAAAGAAATAACCGCCCACACACTTCAAACCGGGCGGTTATTCTATAACCCTTGCGGTTAGCCATTTTCAACGGCTCGCCTTTTGTTATATAGATTATAACACACGCCGGGAGGTGATTCAATGGGAAAAAGAGAATACACCCCAGCAAGAGCCGAGGCAAACGCTAAATATGATGCAAAGACATACAAGAAAGTGAATATCGCTTTACGAATCAACGAAGATGCAGACATAATCAAAAGCTTAGAGGAAGCGAAGAAAAAAGGCATAAACAACCGCGAATGGCTCCGGGAGATTTTCGAGGGTAATTAAGCCCTCTTTTCTCTTTTGTACACTCAATAGTGTACAAAGAACAACGAAAGGAGAAAACACAATGAAAAAGAATAACATGACAGTTTATACGGTATATCTGGACGACGGCAGAGACTGCTACAAGATCACTGTTCCAGCTTTCACAAAAGCGGACGCGATCAAGTACGTTGAAGGAAACGGCGAAGTAATCGCTATCAAAGAAAGTGAACTGCAGGATATCAACCTCGACTACCTTGCAGACACGTTGGCAAATAACGCATGGGGGCAGATGGAGATTGACGTTATAACAAGAGTTCTCGAGCAAGTAGGATTGAGGAGATAGGAGGCACACCATGAAAGCACATAACATAACAATCGACATCAACACACTGACAACTGAACAGCTGGAACAGCTCAAAGCAATGACTTACTTCAATGGGCAGACAACCGAGACTAAAGAAATCAATGACAGGATCGCATTTATAGAAGGGCGCATAACTGAGAAACAGGAAGACGCATACATGAGTAAATGGTGCTAGCATCACAGAGAGCCGGAGCATAGCTCCCGGCGGTAAATAAGGAGGTACGAAATGAAATACAAAGGCTATTACATCGAAAAAGAATCTGCAAACGGTTTCCGCAGCAAAGAGGAAGTTGACCACTTCCTCAGGGAACAGGCCGTAAACGCATACATAACATCGGTGCAGATGTTCGCCAGCCATCCAACAATGGAATGCAGCATTTATTCGGCAGAAAAAGCCGACAGACTCGTCAAAGGCTTCGGGTTCACTTGGGAACAGGTCGAAGCCATCGAAATCGAAGCACTTGCATAAGAGAGGAGAAAAACCATGACATACGAAATTAGAGAAAACGCAAAATACAATTCACACGAAGTATACTTTGATGCAATCCCGCCGTTTGAAGTGCGGGATGCACTCAAGGGTTTAAATATGAGATGGAACGGCAAAAAGGCTTGCTGGTATGGATTTGCCAGCGAGTCCGAACTGATCGCAGCCATTCAGGGGCACGATGAAGCGACGGTTGTTACTGATGGGTACATGGGCGGCGGTGCCGTTTATGGCAGCAAGTCCAATAAATCACTGTATGGTGCGGACCTGTCGAAAGCGATCCGACAGGATATTAAAGCCGCTGGGATCAAGGGAGCAACGGTATCATGCAGGACCTACTCCGGCGGTCAGTCAATCCTAGTAAAGGTAAAGATCCACGATGAAGATATGACGGACCTTGCGGAGTTCGCAGAAAGTTACAAAGTAAAGGGCGCTTGGGTCTACGATGGAGCGAATACCATTGATGTTAGTAAATACTATGAGATGGACAGTGCACATCAGAAAACCGTCAGAGAAGCAGTTGCAAAGTACGAGTGGGAACGCTCGCGCAAAGGTATCCAGATAAATAACTACCACTGCAGCAACTACACTGTATACTCGCCGGAGTTTTTGACAAAGCTCGAAGCAATCAATGGCATCGTTGCAGCGTACAGATACGACGAAAGTAACAGCATGGTTGACTATTACAGCACAAACTTTTATTACACAATCGAAACAGTGGGGGCATAAAGCCCCCAGGAGGTACAAGCTATGAACACTTACAGAGTTGAGATTGAGGATGATAATTTTGAAATCATCTTAGCAAACAGCGATGACGAAGCACTGTCTGAAATGTGGAAATTAGAAGAATACGGTCACTCCGTTTTTAACCTATTTCGTTTGGATGATGATTACAACGAGATTGAGACAATATTTTAAACCTTAGTTTTAATTTATCACTTTCAGCCAATACAAATACATGTTATAGTAAAAATATATGGAGACAATAAAACAACGGAGGGAGGTTTTGTCATGGCAAATGTATTTGACACAGCAAAATATATTCTTGAGCAGTCAGGTCCCATGTCTACGATGAAGCTTCAAAAGCTTTGCTACTATGCCCAGGCATGGTCGCTTGTATGGGGTGAACAGCCTTTATTTAATGAAGATTTTCAAGCTTGGGCGAACGGACCCGTTTGCCCTGAATTATTTTTCAAGACTCAAGGGGAGTATTCCGTAAGTGCCAACGACGAGAGCGGAGGTGACGGGGATCTCTCTGATGACCAGAAAGACACAATCGACAAAATACTTGATTACTATGGCAAACATGATGCGCAATGGTTAAGCCAATTAACACACATGGAGGATCCTTGGATCAATGCAAGGAAAGGCGTACCGTTAGGTGCCGGATGTAGTAATGTAATAACAAAAGAAAGCATGGCGATGTATTATGGCGGGATCTAAAAGAGAAAAGAAGATCAGGCAAAAAGCAAACCCAAAAGGACAACATATTGCTCAGGGCGGTGACCCTGAGCAATATTATTCCCAGACACCGGCATGGACATTTTCAAACGCTGATACTGAGAAATGGGCGTTTTCACAAGATCATTTAGGCGACCTTATTTGGACTGAGATATTGCCGAAACTAAGGGGACTTGAAACACAAAAGTGGAGCGAAATACTTGTCGGAAGCAAGAAGCAAAATCACTCACTGGACCTGAAAGATTTAAACAAAGCAGCGCAAGACAGATTAGTTTCTAAGTACATAGAGGCCGAGTCGCTTATCTCCCTGAGTTTATCAGGCAAACAAAGGCTATATGGCTACATGACCGGCAGAGTCTTCAATATACTGTGGTATGATGAAGGGCACGGGGATAACGATACATGCGTTTGCAGATCACGTCTCAAACATACCTAAATTACAAAACGACAGCAACCGCCTTGGTTACTGTCGTTTTGTACTATAAAAATCTCCTTGTTATGATTCTGGATAGGTGGTCAATAGCCTGCCTCCTAAGGCTGTACACGTCAGAGCGGCATATCGCATGTTCAAAGCTAAATTTATCCACACGTGCAGATATATACCCTCTGCCGAAGAAAAACAGCTCTATCACTTCTTTTTCAGCCTCTGTGATGTATCGCATTGCGAAATCCAACGCATGTTCGTAATATTCTATGCGGTCAATATCATTCTGGATCCGTTCTCTTGCGGCCGCCACACTTGACACCGTATCATTGATGCGCCTTGATCGCACGGGTGAGTTATCCTTCCCCTGAATCTCCGTTATACTGTCAAGTTCTTCTTGCAGTTTTTTCTTTTCCTCTTCCCATCCTCTGGATTCCTTTAGAAATTTTATAACATCGAACCCTATGTATCTATTCATCGCTCCACCCTTTCAGTAATATCCCTGTCTTCTTCTGTATCGTCTCTCTGATATCTTCCATCTTGGCTATATGATTGCTTACATACGAAGCATATCTGTCAGTGCGTGACATTATATTGCACAGCTGATCGTCGTCAATACTCAGCTCATCAGCGACAGCCGCAAGCAGTATCAAGCAGGCTTTATCTGTCGCATTCTTGGTGACCTCGCGCTTTAGCTTGTTCAATTCCGACGCTGTTAGCTGTATCTTTTTCTTCTTGATCTTCGCCCTCTGCATATTGCCACCTCTCAGTCTGCGCTATATCCGGCGCATTCTTTCCCGCGTGCCGGATTGCATGATTCATTATGCGACGTACAAAAGCAATAATCATCATTGAAATAACAATCCGTTTCAACGCAGCGAATCGCCATTTCCGGCATCCCCTGCTTGTTCGTGATATGCTCATGCGTCCAGATCAGGCACATGATATTCCAAACGAACGCTCTATCATGTCGCTCATCGTCATCATCCCTCAGCCACTTGAGATAATGTCTGACTGCGCTGTCTATATAACTCGATTCAGGTATTCCTTTTTTCCAGTTATCTTCTCCGTATTTTTTTGCCCCTTCCTCGAAGTGTTTAGATACTTCGAGAATCACATCTACAGCGGTTGCATAATCAGTAGCACAGGCAAACAGGTCAAGTGCTTTGTACAGCAGATAAGTGTTTTCTCCGTTTCTGTACTGTTCAATACATGAAAGAATGTCCAGTTCGCGACTGTCTATCAATTCTGTATATTGCAACCAATTTATTACAACGTCCAAAGGCATCAGATCGCATCTACCTTTGCCTTCCTGAATGTCTCTGACTGCACCACTCTCGTATTCTCGTCTGTTTCCGCTATCTTGTATCATCATTCATCAATCTCCTCTTTTTCCGTTAAGTCTGTACACAATTGGCACACATCGTAAAAACTACCATTACAACTACCCTCGTAATTCAGAAAACAATCGTATTCAGTACATTCGTACTTTTTCGTACAAAATGTATTCCATACGCAATCATATGGGCAATCATCGTGTTTGCATATATCACATGGATGTTCCGTTCTCATTTTTTACCTCATTCATCAACTTCACTATCAAGCCACTCCTCTTTGCAGGGAAAACAATTTTTCCTGCTTATTTTCCCATCTGCGCTACAATGCCCTCTCTCGTCACCAGCGTAATAAGGGCAGTTTACGTTGTAATAGACCATAGCTTCATACGACGCTCCGCCATCATCCACAAAGCCTGAACTTGACAACAAGCCTATCATGTATTCTCTGTTCGTCATTCTATCACCCCGTCTTCTTTCTCAAACAGCTCGCACCGCCCGCAAGCCGTTCAAACGCTTCGTCAGGCGAAAGATAACACAAAATCGCTATGCACAATGCGCTCCAACCATCGTCCGTGATATCAGAATGGTATGTCATCGTCTAATGCTGCAAACCCGCTCGGCACACCGTCTTGTTGATGATCGTGCCCGCTATTCTGGGATTCCTTATTTCCCCATTCCAGAAATTCTACTCTGTTAGCCACTACATCCGTTGTATATACTGTAGCGCCGTCTTTATTGGTATAACTGCCTGTCTGTATTCTGCCCTGGATGCCGACAAGTCTACCTTTTGCCAGATATCTCTCGCAGTTTTCCGCCTGACGGCCAAGCACCGTAACTCTAGGAAAATCTGTTTTCTTTTCTTGCCCGGATCTTACCGGCCTGTCTACCGCCACCGAGAATGTTGCAATGGCCATTGGTTCCTGCCCTGTTGTATATCTAACCTCAGGATCCTTGGTCAATCTTCCAATCAGTACTACCGAGTTCATTATTTCTCCTCTCTGTCAATCTTTTCGATTGCTCGTCTTATTCTGTTTCTTTCTGTATTCGCTCCATCAATAAAACCTTTGCCGTACGAGAACGCATCCACCCCGTTCGTGAGCTTTCCAAGCTTGTTCAACCCAAACTCATCAAATACCAAAGCATTGAAGCCCGCTATCTTATACAATCGCGGCTCACCGTGTCTTTCAATAACTTCACCGATTTCAATTACAAATTTATCTCCCGTGTTGTGAACCATTATTCTACCTCCGTAAATTCTCCATCTTTCAACATATAGAACGTGTTTGCTTTGATTGTTTCTCCGTCCACTACAGCAGACTTTACATCTTTAATGTGCCACTCATAATTTCCATCCTTGCACCACTCGGCAAGAACAATAAAGCATCCTAACGCACCCTTTGCCTTTCCTTCAATTCCTGTAGCGATTGCAATTGATTCCTTACCCTCTACAATCGCGGCGCTTCTGTCGCCCGTATTTGTCGCGGCGCTTCCGTAACCCGTATTTGTCGCGGCGCTTCCGTCGCCCGTATTTGTCGCGGCGCTTCTGTCGCCCGTATTTGTCGCGGCGCTTCCGTAACCCGTATTTGTCGCGGCGCTTCCGTAACCCGTATTTGTCGCGGCGCTTCTGTCGCCCGTATTTGTCGCGGCGCTTCCGTAACCCGTATTTGATTCTTTCGCGCCGTTCCAGTCGACCTTGTCCATGATAAATTTCACGCCAGCTTCAACTATTCCCTTTATTCCAATTTCCGCTCCGATACTGATTTTTCTTGCACACCTTTTGCTATCGTCAGATGTTTTTTCACTCACATCCTCTAATTCAACCTCGCAGTATCTACTGTCCGCAGGCGGATAATAACCGAAAACATCTAGCGGCGCTTCGCATGCGTGGAATCCGCAGTTGCATAATTCCGCTTTTTCTTCCTCGTAGGTTTCCCCTACCTTGTACTGAAATTCTCTGCACTGTAGTTTGTTATTAAACCCTTTGTATGCTTTCATTTCCCTTCTCCTTGTATAACTTCATGAAATCTTCCAAACTTATTGTTACAAGCCATTTTTTACGGTTTTTTCGATGAAATACCGCCGGCATTTCATCATTTTTGCTATCACTGATCGCCTGTTCTATGGCATTGTCTATATTGAGCTTTTCTACTCGTTTGCATTCGATATGTACGCCCGGAAGCCCGACCACATCTGCGTCTCCGTTTGCTCCGCAATATTGCTGACCGCGCCTGGCATCGAATCCGTATTCTCGCAGCACTGCCGCTAGTTCGCGTTCGCCTGCCGCACCTTTATTTCTGCTATTCATACGTCCCCCTAGCGATTCGCCTTCCGTCTTCTTTCGTTGTATAAACTTATTGCGACATCGCTTGCGAGCTTATCACTCGCTTTCGCCTTCCGTATCCGCTCCGCCTTTTCGTTGCGCTGAGCTTTATCCTCTAGAAATCTTTTGCAACTATCCTGACATGCAGGATGTCTCTCTGCGCACTTTATGCACTCTATCATGTCCTCACTCCTGTTTTTCTGAGATATTTAACATCCTCAATTATCTCCCGCAGTTCTTTCAGCACAGTGCTCTTCGTGACCCCTCTGAACCCCTCTGCAATCTCCTCGGCCTCTTCTTCTGAAAACCGCCATACGAACCCTTTTGTGCAGATAGCATATTCACCATCGTTATAAAAATACACGATGCGCGGATCCTTGCTCTCGACTGCATATATCCCTAATGATTCCGCCTTCATGCCTAGAGCAACCAAGTTATTATTCATCGTCACTCTCCACCAGTCGCTGCACGCCCTCGATGTCCTTGCGTTTTCCCTCTTGAAGTCTGGCCAGATTTCGCTTCAGGCTTTCCGGAAGCGCGAGCATCTCTTTCGCCTTACTTTGCTCCTGCTCGTAGACCATTCGGAAATTCGCCCGATCTTGCATGATATTCTCACTCATGCACAGTTCTTTCCATCCCAGACGCTTCACCACTTTCCTTGTGATTTCGTCCATGCTTGCGAACGCTTCTCCTCGCCTGTAATATCCGAATCTGCCTACTGCTTTACGAAAGCTTTCCCAGCCATCCGACCAGTCACGAGGTTTGCTCGTTATCTCTGCGGCTCCGGATCGTATTTCCGCGACCGTCGGCGGAAACTTGTTTGTTGCCATGTGCTTTTGTATAGACACATTCGCTATCTCGTATGGCATGTCTTTCAAAAGCTCGTACCAGATTTTCACGCTGTTCGCATCCGGTAAGAAGCTTTGCGATGTGTAAACCGCCTTCATGCCTTTGACCAGTCTCTTAAATTCATCAAAGTTCATCGATCCAGTCCAGCCTCCCTTCTTGCTGTATTTTCTCTGCGGACTTGCTCGCTCTATTGCGTTCCCAGTTCCGTACTGCTGCCCGCCAATCTTTCATTTTGTTTTTTCCGACCATCCATCCGTTAGACTCATAAAAGTCTATAAACCTCTCTGGGTCGACATCGTTTTTACGCTCGATGCAGTAGGCTTTCACTTCCTGAAGCGTCGGCTTTGTAAATTTAGAAACACCGTCGCCGTGTGATACGCGCGTGCGCGCGCTATTATATATATTATTCTTATCTTTCTTGTCTTTCTTTTCTTTCTTTATACTGGTACTGTCAGTGGTCCTGTTAGTGGTCCTGTTAGTGGTCCTGTCACTGGTACTGTTAGTGGTCTCATAGGTGGCTTCACTGGTGGCTCGCCCCTCTTGGTATCTGCTGTAATTTTCAATGGTTACGATGGTACCGACACTGGCTCCGTAGGTGGCTCGGTCAAACGACGCCATCTGCATGCTTTCAAGCATGGTGCAAAAACGCTCTAGCTTTCCTCTGCTCCAGCCGAATGTCTCGGCAAGCTTCCTCAAACTCACGATCAGCTGACCCGTTTCCAACTTCACGACCTGTCCTTTTATCACCTCCGTTTTTTCGAACCTGCATGCTTTCAGCAGCAGCCATTCAAACGCATGCCAGCGGTCAAATGGCTTCTCGTTGAACAGATCATTTTCGGTAGCTTTCCGAAAAAGTTTTATATATGTATCCGCCATATTAATCACCGCCCCATGCCGCTTTAAGCCTCGAAAGCTCACTCGGAGTCATCGTCTCTATATCGAGCTCGTGACAGTCAGAAATTATCCCGTCTATCAGCCTTGACATATCAGCTGTGTTATAATTGCTGCTTCCCCAGAAGAACTTTATATTTACATATCCTTCCGTTTTTGAATCGCCGATGACAGTGTGCGAATTTCCAAGTCCTTGTTTATCCCACATCGCACACAAATCCTCAGCAACTTCTTTCTTCACCGGTCTGATATCACTGACTCCATAGCTCCTTATGCAGTGCTGATAGATCTCTGTATCTGTGCTCCTCAGGACATCCGCAATCTTCTTGCACAATACCCAGCAGTAGGCATTCGCATCAAGGCTTCGTTTTGCCCTTTTTCTTTTGATTTCAGCGACGTATTCCTTGCCCTCAACGTATTTATCCATCAAAGCTTTTACAGCGTTCATATCGTTCGTATGGAGTATTATTTCTGCACCCTCGCCCCAGCAGGGGCGGCTGTCTATCTTGTCGATTATCATAAATAATTCCTCCCGAATATTCGTATAAATTCGTCTCGGCTGTGTGTTTCCTCGAACTTCTTCTGCCCTAGCCTTTTTAGATACGCATCAACATCTTTATCATTGTGCGGTGTGCTGTGCATGCTGTTTTCGATATGCCTGTCCCATCGAAGCCACACCCACAAACCATACTTTTCCGAATTGTCACGGTTGTAGGCTCCGAAGATATGATGCTTATGCAATCCTTTTGTCGCACCTGTGATGAAGCATTCTTTCTTGTCCTGCATTATACTTTTCATGTTGGCATTCTTCCTTTCCTCAGGCACCTTGCCAGATATTTGAGCTCCGGCAGATATTCGTCTTTGATAAAATGCTTGTCATATTTTATCGGAGTGAATTTTATCCTCGACGGGTCCACCACTATCTCCTGCTCCGTGTAATACTCGTCTGGATAAAGCGGATATGATACTATGTACAGCTGCTTGAAATCATCGTAGCTTTCTTTGTATGCGTACATTTCCACCTGCGCCTGCCGCCAGTACTGCTTCGACACCTCAAATTCCTTTTCTGCCTTGTGAGTCTTTACCTCGTATATAGTGCCTCTGAGGTCTCCATCGTAATTTACACGGAGTTTAAGCTTGTCAATGACTATTTGCCTGTCAAGGTTCATTTCCTCGCTGACAGAGCTCAAAATCAAGTGCTCGTACTTGTTGCCTGCGTCGGTGTAGACGGAGCCTTTAAAATCAGGCTCCTGTTCTCCCATCTTCACCGCCCACCACTGTTTGAACGTCTTCGTGCTGCGATTTTTCGAAACGACCATCGAGGAATCGGAACCGCCGAACCAGCCGCTTCTATCAGTGTTCGTAATCATTTGACCGTGATCCTTATATACTCAGATTTTCTCGTTCTCTTGTTGTATGCCTGTTCTATCTCGTGGTATGAATCCGGATCTTCTGCTCTCCATTTCTTTGTATCAAGCGACACGCTTTCGGACTCCGGAATGTAATTGATCCTCACGATATCGTTGTCTATTGAAGCTATACCGTGCTTCTTCATGCCCTGCAGCAGCATTTCCTTTATTTCCTTTTCCTGCTGCTCCAAAGCCTTTCGCTGTCCCTGTATGAATGAAAGCGTTTCGAACGCCGCCATGTTCTTTCTTTCGAACTTCTCTATTGCTGTACTCATGATTTACTCCTATCTTTTCATTATCCATTCGATACACGCTTCAAGCCTTAACTCGTCCATTTCTGCAAGCTCGCTGACTTTCGCCATTTTACAAACGTCGCTGACTTTCATGCGCTTCGCATCACACAAGGCAACTACTTTGTCCATCAGCTCGTCTTTCGTCATTTTCGGTGCTGAGCGTTGCGGCTTTTCCTGACGTTCCCTGTACTCGTTCGTGTCAGCATCTTTCGTATCGTCGATACAGAACAGACCATTCAGAGCGTATTTTCTGGCATAACTGGATGCCGCTCCTGTAATCTGACTTCCATCCATCCCCTTCTTCGTCTCGTCTTCTCTGGCATATGCGCAGACAGATACGGTCTCCGTTCCGTTTGTAATAGTCGCGGTAGCTTTTATGTAATACCGTTCGCCGATGTTTTCCAACGTGTCTGACAGTGTCAGGATGCAGTTATTTTTATGGCAAAGCGGTTTCACCGCTTCCAGAATGTCCTCGGCACTGCGATAGTTGTATTTTCCGAAACTGTTGTACTGACCCTTAGGTGCTTTCAGCTCCGACTGTATATTTATCAGTTCTTTCATTTCTTCTCCTTACCAGCCAAAATTGTTGGATATGATATCCTCGAAATCTTCCTGTGTCGCTCCGAGTTTTTCTTTCAGTTCCGTGAGCGCCTGATTCACTGTGTCATAGCACTCTTGGCAGAAATCCTCGGAAGTATAGTTCGTATGACATATAGGGCACTCATGTGCTTCTGATATATCATCATCGCCGCAGTACGGGCACGTCCTTTCGTGATAGCCCGTATCTGCTTCGAAGCGTTCTACAGGACTTTCGAATATCTTTCTGCATCTGTTACACTCATTCATCAGCTTCGTCCTCACCTTCGTAAGATACCTCGAATGCTTTATGGAATTTTATGAGTAACTTCGCAGTTTCTTCAAACTCTTCTGCGGTCGCGCAGTTAAATTCTGTTTCGCTGTATCCGACCTTGAGCCTTACGATTATCATTGTTTTTCTATCCTTTCTGTGATATCCTTTAGTTGGTTTATTTTGTGTGTTCCGCCAGAATTACGATTCTGAATGCGGAACATCTTTTTTTATTTGCTCGATAATCACTAAAACTAAATCGTCAACAGCGTCGTCTATTACATCTTCCATAGTCTTAGTTTTGCTGTTCGCATCTTCTGAGTTGTCCTCGTCATTGTCCTCGATGCCATCGTCTGCACTATCTTCGACACTCTCTTTAGCGAGGCGGATTATCAGCTCCATAGTTTCGTTTTTTAGGTCCTTTTCCATTTCTTCCTCACTCATAAGGCCACGTTCAAAGTCCCGCCTTATTTTTTCTTCCGCATGTTCGCCGAACGCATCTTTATACACTTTCTCAAACAGCTCTTTTACCATGCTCGTAAACTCAGCTTCAATCAGCGGAAGTATACCTTTAAATTCAATTTTGTTCTTGTCAACTTTAATCATCTTTCTTTCCTTTCTGCAGCCTTCCAGACTGCAACTTTTCTTTTCGTCGTTTCGTCGTACGCCTTGCCGGTAACCTCTACCAGCCCGGCAGCTTTTAACTCTGTTAAGCGTGGCTTCACAGCATTCAGATCCGTGAATCCCATTCCGTACGCGATCTGTCTCGCCGTGTACTCCTTGTCGCTCATAAACTCCAAGATGTCCGCCGCCCTCGTAACAGGCCTTGATATGTATGACTCTCTCCTCGTCTGTTTAGTTATCTCCATGCCCGCCTCCTAGTACGGCATCCCGTCTCTCGCCCAGAGCGAGAAGATCATCAGCATCGGCAGTGCCATCAAAGCTCCGACTATAATTGTGTTAAATACCTTTTTCATTTTCTTCTCCTTGTCCATCACGCCCTTTACTGGACGGCCGCTTGTATATCATTCAAATTAGGAGGCAATTCAACTTAGAAAACACATCGATTGCGCAGCCGCCCGGTACAGGGCGTGATATTCAATTGTTATTTCTTAGATTCGTAAATCCGCTTTCGCTCTTTGGATTCTTCTATCGCCCAGCCTTCGACCGTGGACTTTAACAAATCAAGCGGGATCTTCCAATTCGTTCCCTCGCGGTATGCTTTGAGCTCACCGCTCTCCAACTTTTTATGTATGACGTTATTGTCAGTCTTTAAAAGCCTTGCCGCCTCTGCAGCTGATACAACTAATGCCGCTGTTTTCGCTTCTCCCATGTTTTCACCTCCTTAATCCTTACTTCTATTAATCAAGGTAGTGACCTTGATTCCTAATACATCTGCTCATCGTCCAAGAAATACTCGATCGTTACACCAAAGTAATCTGACAGGATTTTCAGCTTGTCTAACTTCGGCTTGCTCCTTCCTGTCTTCCAGTCGGAAAGGCAACTCTGCGGAATGCCGGTCTCTTTCGCAAGAGCCCACTGAGTCAAGCCTTTCTCTTGCATTAGCTTCTCTATTTTCTTGTACATTCTTCACCTCCTCGTCTTATCGTTTTTGTGGTATAATTTGTAGTGCCTAAACGGCAGAAATGAGGTCATTATGTTTCTCAAATATAAAGTTATGAAACAAATTAACAACGTTGGATTTCCTAACACAATAACTCTTGATGCCCTTATACGAGACCTTGATGCTGATAACGATAAAATGCTCATCGCCTTAGATATCCTCGGATGCAAAGGGTACGTTTACTGCGATGCCTCCCAATACCCCACAATGCTAATATCACTGCGAAATTTATCGTCGTTCGTCCGATACAAGCATGATATGAAGATATGCGCGCTCGAATGGATTATAAAAATCGGTTCATTCCTCGCCGTTATCGTCTCTCTGTTGTTTACTGAGGCATTGCAATCAGCATTATTAAAAGTGCCAAACCTGATATCACAAATGCTATCCCTGCTATAAGCTGCATCGTCTCCCGTCGTTCTTGCCTTTTCCGCAGTTCGGCGGCTTTTTCTTTCCCAAAGAGCAAATCTCTTTGCGCATCCCATTCTTCGTTGAACTCCTTTTTCACTTTCTCATCTCCTCTCTTTCATCTTCGCTTTATTTCAAACGCATTTGCGATTGACACCATATCGCATTTGTGATACTATGAGCTTGTTTAAAGAGTAAATTAAATACGACGCTACTGTTTTATCGCTTTCGCGTTTTTGTATCTTCATTATAAATCGCATTTGCGATAATGTCAATGATTTTTTATTGTGTTTGCGATTTTTTATGTGAGGGAACTATGAACGAGATATTGCAACGTATAGAAGCTTTGCGAAAAGCAAAAAAGAAAAATGTCACACAATTATGTAAGGAAGTTGGAATTGCACAAAGCACATATGCAACATGGTTAAGGGGCGACAGGATCCCACGATCTGATAAGATTCAGTTGTTTGCAAAATATTTTGGTGTCGATGCAAATTATATAATGACTGGAAAAAAAGACTGGCAGCCGAAGCTCACCAAGAAAGATGAAAGAGATATAAAGAATGCCATTGAGGCTATAAAGAATCAGCTATCAACCGGCACTGGACTCATGTACGACGGCGAGCCGCTAGACGAAGAATCGCAAGAAGCTATTCTCGCCGCTATAGAAGTGGCTGAAAGAACTGCCATTCTTGAAGCAAAGAAACGGTATACGCCCAAAAAGTATAGGGAGTAATCACACCAAGGAGCGTGCGAACAGATGGATATTAAATTACATATAAAGCGGCTGTTCAAACAGCACAAAACGCTCAATCCATATGAACTTGCCAATGCGCTCGGTATAATCGTTCACAGGATGGATTTAGGCAATACGCGAGGATTCTGTTATAACACGCGCCGTGTGAAACAGGTATTCCTGAGCGATAGTCTTTCGGACTGGACTGAAAAATTCGTGTTGGCGCACGAGATAGGGCATCTCATCATGCACCCTAAACACAATGCTCCATTCTTGCAATCGACTTTCTTTTCTATGGACAGATACGAAATAGAAGCGAATAAGTTTGCTGTGGAACTTATAATCACCGATGCAGATTTGCAAGAGCATTGGGAGTATACCATTGATGAATGGGCAATGTATTACGGATTGCCAAGAGAAATTATAGAGTTGAGATTTAGATAGGGAAAAATATGAATATGCGTACAAAGGAAAGGATTCTGCTTACGCTCTTTTTCTTGATAACACTGTCTTGGACGGTAATAATTGTAAGCAGAAGTGCATTTTACGGGCATTTACACATGAGTTTAGACAATGTAGTTTACGCAACATTTGTTCTGCTTTTACTAGACGGATTCGTTCTTTATTGTATTCTAGGGTTGATTGCAGCATTTTTCGCAATTGCTTGTCAGCCAAAAGGTCGGTCCAGAAAAGAAATGGCAACCTCTTGCGATTTTGATGACGTCACAGAAAAACTTCCATGGTTTGCATTTCCGATAAATATATTATTTGCCGCACTCCATATGTCCGGGATAGCTATGATAATGTCACCATTTATTCCGGATTGAAACGTATTATGGATTGTAGAGAGAAATTATCGAATTGAGATTTAGATAGGAGAAGAAGTTATGAAGAAGTACATTCCTTTGATTTTGTTCGTTCTATTCATTCCGACAGTTGCTTTTGCTCACAGTGGTGGAACCGATTCAAATGGTGGACATCACGACTATAATAACGTGAGCGGCCTAGGAAGCTATCATTATCATCATGGATACGGACCTCATTTACACGAGAATGGAATCTGTCCTTATGATGACAACTCAAGCTCAACGTCGGCGGTTTCTTACGCCTCAAACGATTCGTCAGGGGAAGTGTACACCATGACCGAAACCGAGCTCCATGACTATGTGGTTGACTGCGTTGACAGAGACCCAAGTGAGTATGGCATGGTCAGAGAATCGGAATATATAGAATTACAAAGAAAATATGACACCTTAGAAGAACACTCAGTCAATAAAGAAGAAAGCTCAGAAGATATGATGTACGGTATCGGCATAACCGCCGCAATAGGCGCCGGTTGCTGCTACGGCATGTATAGAAAATACAACAAATAACCTTGCGAGCATTACAGGAGTCGTGGTTGAGATCAAAAGAAAGGTATACAGAATAGAATAGCAAGGAACAGTACGGAATAGAAAAAAACTTAATAAATAATATTGATTTTTTGAAGTCCATCGCATATAATAATATCACAGATTAAGTTCTGTTCGCCGATCATTGCGGCAAGAATACAATGAATGTGTAAGCGGTTAGATTGTCCAATTAAAACAATCGTTTAAAAGCGGTTAGATTGTCCAATTAAAACAATCGTTTAAAAGTACAGGATGGATTCTTCCATCCTGTTTTATTTTTAGGAGAGATTTATGAATTGGTATGTAGTAGATAAAGATTATGTAAAGCATTTATCCGAAACAGATCCGAAAGTTGGTTATGTAGAATATGGAGATCGCTTAAAGCTCCACATAGGCATCCTTTTAGATATAAATGGAATAAACTATTATGTTCCTGTGTCATCACCCAAGGAAAAGCACAATAGAATGAATAATTCCATCGATTTTCACAAACTTGTAGATGCGCATACGGGACAATTGTATGCAGTGATCAACATAAACAATATGATTCCCGTTCCTGAGAAATATGCTGTGCAGTTAAAATACAATACGATCGACGATTTCAGACTTTTCGCCGATGCTACGGAACGAACTAATTACATATATTTGCTACAAAAAGAAAAAGCGCTCATAGATGCCGCAGAAAGGACGCTGAAAGAAAAAGCACGGAAATTATATGCAAAATGCACAAAAAACCCAGATTCTAAACTTGCTAAGCGCTGCTGTGACTTCATAGCACTCGAAAAAGCATGTAGAGAATATAAATAAAAAATGCGCCCTCGCCGCACAGCAGCAGAGGACGACTTTGCCATACAGTGCCTAGGACACGATATAGCTTACCACCAATTTGATTATATCATAAGTCCTTCGCACCTGTACAGGTGTATTTTTTATACCCAAAATCAAAGGAGGAGCATATGGCAACCAAAAAGAACATTGCAATCAAAAGTGGCGACAAAGAATACGGATATTTTAAAATAACTCGAACCATCGGACATGAATTTAAGGATGGGAAAAAAATCGCCATAAAGAAACAGTTTTATGGTACTAGCAAGGGAGATGCTGAGAAGCAGTTCCGAGCATACCAGGATGAACAGTTACGAAAAAAGTATGAAAAGGAGCGCGCCGCAACCGAAGCGCAGCTTAAAACCTTTGGGGAATACGCGGAAGAATATACTTACGAAGTCTTCATGAACAGCACTTATGCAAAAGGAACAAAGCGCAGATACGAGCAAAGCTACCGGGTACACATAAAAGATTCATGGATCACTTCTATCCCAATCTGCGAAGTGGACGCAAAAACGATACAGGACTTCTATATGTGGCTTCCCGTATCAAAACAAAATTTAAAATCGATAAATAAATGGATGTCGGCATTTTATAAATGGCTCACACTGAATAAAGTGTCCGGAAACGTCCTCAGTGCGGTAACCATGCCGGAGAAGTACGACAACAGGAAAAAAGATGAGATAATAGTATGGGAGCCAAGCGAAATCCATACCATTCTCACGAGCTCCGGCAGGCACAGACTGCGTTTTATGATGTTTCTGATGAATTACTGCGGTCTTCGTATATCAGAATGTCTGGGGCTAAAATACAGCGATATCAGGTCTGGTTTCGTGCATGTCGACCGGCAATATTATCAAGGTGATATCGTTCTGCCAAAACACGATTCCTACAGAAAAATTCCGATCCACCCGGAACTGGAAAAGGCACTGCTGGTCCATAAGGAGCGATTCGAGACTGAAGCCAGACGCAACAAATACAAAACGGAATTTGTGTTCACCAGCGACTCGGGAGAACTCTTGGAGTACGGCAACGTACGCAGATCACTGAACCGATATTACGATAGAATCGGCGTTCCAGAGAAAAGCCCCCACACCTACCGGGCAACATTCTGCACTGAGCTGTGCCGGGCAGGCGTGCCGCTTGAGGTGGCATCTAAACTCATGGGACACAAATCAATCGAAGTCACTGCCAAACATTACGCTCTTGTAAAACAGGATGTGCAAATCGAAGCTATAAATAAACTGCCTGGCATCCATCGCGAAACCAAAAATAAACTTACCGTCGTTAGACCAAAGAAAAAACCACAAAGGATCAAATGATGGCTCAAAAATTTAACTACTTTTTAACTACTTTTGCACAAGAAACACCCATAAAATCCAATAGAATCGCACACTTTCCCATAGAACAAACCGCATCAAAAAACCCTCTGAAACGTTGAAATTTCAAAGGGTTTTTCGTTCATACTGGTCGGGATGACAGGATTCGAACCTGCGGCCTTTGCGTCCCGAACGCAACGCTCTACCAAGCTGAGCCACATCCCGCTCTGTGCTAATATATATTATATTACTTTTATTTCAAAATGCCAGTATTTTTTATGTTTTTTCCAATGTTTTTTATGCTTAAAGTTCTGCCGGCTTTGTCGCCATCAAAAGCTTACAGCGAACCGTGTTCGCGATGGTATGCCTTCGCCATGATGCAGTCGTGCTCTATACGCTTGCTCAGTTCCTCGACACTTGCGAATTTTCTCTCCTCGCGCATGCGTTTTACAAACTCCACGCGGATCTGCTTTCCGTACAGTTCCTTGTCAAAATTGAATATATGCGTCTCGATGTTCTTGTTGTAAGTGCCGACAGTAGGCTTCACTCCTACATTCGTGATGCTGGGATACCTGATCCCGTTATAAGTGCAGAATGTCACGTACACTCCGTTAGGCGGAGCCGCCATAGTCTCGTCGAGCATTATGTTCGACGTCGGGAACCCGATGGTCCTTCCAAGCTTGTTGCCTACTACCACCTCTCCGCCGATCGAATACATCCTGCCCATGAACTTAGTGCACTCCTCCATCTTGCCATCGGCGATAAGCTGCCTTATATACGTGCTGCTCACAACCACCCCATCGATCATATACGGCTCCTGTACGTGGATGCCGAATCCGTGCTTCAGACCTTCATGCATCAGCACTTCCGGTGTTCCCATAGCCTTGTATCCAAAACTGTAATTGAAACCGCAGTAGGCCTCCCTTATCCTGAATCTGTCCACGAGGATATCCTTCACAAAAGCCTCAGGTGACATAGTCAGTATATCCTTGGTAAAAGGTATGTTGAACAGGTAATCTATGCCCATGCTCTCCATGATCTCAGCCTTTTCCTCAGGATATAAAATATTTTTCACCGCAGGAAGATTTTTCAGCAGAGTCCTCGTATGATTCGAAAACGTGAACACCGCGCTCTTCAGGCCTGCCGCCTCGGCGCTCTTGACCGTTCTCTCTATTATCTGCTGATGCCCTTTATGGACGCCGTCAAAATTTCCAAGTGCTATGACCGTAGGCTCTATGCCTTTGATCTCGTCAAGTGAATTAAAAATCTTCATATCTATCGCCTCTTAAATCATATATCCGCAAATATCTTGTCTGCCTTCATAGCATTTTCTTTCCGGCTGTAATAGCCGACTCCCAGAAAATTCCCCGTGCCTGACTCGTAGACACCGTAAAGCTCACTGTATTTCCTGCCTCTGCTGTTGTATTTCTCATGCTCGTACTCCGCAGGCTTTCTCAGCACTCTGACCTGCTTCCATCTTATACTGTTGCCGTTGCAGAAATACTTCGTCCTGTCGGGCGCCATCTCAGCCTTTCCCAGGTGAGAAAGCGGCAGATCGATGTCCAGCAGGCGTTCCTCTATATCTTCAGGCGTCATGTTCTTGAGCTCGTACGGTGTCACTGCATTCTCCAGTGTAAAGGCTCCGCTTTCCGTCCTGCTCAATGACTGCATGGCTCCGCCGCATCCGAGAGCATCTCCCAGATCGCTGCATATCGTCCTTATGTAAGTGCCCTTTGAGCACGTCACATCGAATGTCACCGTATGCTCATCCATGTCTATGTCTGTCACCGCCAGTTCTTTTATCTCTACATCTCGCGGTCTTATCTCCACTTCTTCACCGTCTCTCGCATATTCGTAAAGCCGCTTGCCGTTTATGCGTACAGCCGAATATTTCGGAGGCAGCTGAGTGATCCTGCCGCGGAAAGCCTGCAGCTTTTCCATTATCTCAGATTCTGTAACACCTGCAGGGCTTTTCTCTTCGAGCACCTCGCCCCAGACGTCCTGCGTGTCGGTCGTGATGCCGAGCTTTGCAGTGCATCTGTACGTCTTGTAGTCAAGATCCAGATATTCCATTATCTTCGTGGCTTTTCCTATAAAAACAGGCAGCAGCCCTTCTGCCATAGGATCAAGAGTTCCTCCGTGACCGACCTTTTTCACGCCCGTCACTCTGCGGCACACAGCGACACAGTCGTGAGAAGTCCAGTCCTGAGGCTTGTTCAAAATCAGTATGCCGTCTTTCATCAGGTTCTCCAATCAAATTAGTTATATATCATTCCAGTAATCTTCTAGCTCGCTTTTTATGAGTGCCAGCGCTTCGTCCATAGGCATATCGAGAGTGCAGCCTGCAGCCTTTACATGACCGCCCCCGCCGTATTTCACAGCGATGCTGTCGACACGTCCGTACGATTTCGCACGCATGCTGACCTTTACCGCACCGTTTTTCTCCTTGAGAAAGGCAGCGATCTCGACTCCCTTTATATCTCTGAGACGGTCGATCACAGCCTCGCAGTCCCCGAGCTCTGCACTTTCCGCCTCGAGCATCGCCGAGGTGACATATGAAACTGCCGCCTTTCCGTCTGCGATCAGCTCCATCTTCTCGAGTATCGCGCTTTCCATTCTCGTCTGCTTGTAGCTGACGCTGTTATAAAGGTTTATCACCAGCTTCTGATGATCGATGCCGCAGCCGAACAGCTGCGAAGCTATCATATGTGTCTCGGCAGTCGTATTGGAATGTCTGAAACTGCCGGTGTCTGTGCTTATTCCCACGTAAAGTGACTCTGCGATGGTCTTTTCTATCTCGATATCCATTTCACGCAGGAGTTTATATATTATCTGCGCAGTCGCGGCTTCACCGCCGTCGATATAGTAAAAATCACCGAAGCTGCCTGCCGTGACGTGATGGTCTATGCAGAGCTTTGTCTTTCCTTCTCTGAACTTTTCCGCACGGCCGCTGAAGCGATTTTCCTCACTGCAGTCGACACATATGCAGATATCCGGCATGCTCACGCAGTCTATGTCTGTCGTACAGTATTCCGTATCCATGAATTCGAGATAGCCTCTGATCTCCTCGTCAAGCAGCACCCATGCGTCCTTCCCCTCATTTCTAAGAGCGCGGCAAAGCGCCGCACACGAGCCCAGAGCGTCTCCGTCAGGGCTCTCGTGAGGGAAAATAACTATAGACTCTGCCGATCTCAGCAGATTTCCCATTTCGCGCAGTGAAGAATTGCTTATCATAGTGAATTTCCTTCGTCATCGCTGTGATCGATGTCCAGCTCATCGATGATCTTCGATATATGCCTGCCGTATTCCATCGACCTGTCGATCTTGAACACCAGATCAGGCACATGTCTGAGCTTTATCTGATGTCCGATCTCTCTGCGGATGAAGCCCTTGGCATTGTTGAGCGCATCAAGAGTATCCTGCTGCTGCTCCTTTGCAGTCTCGCTCGAAGGATCCTGCCCCAGGACGGAGAGATACACCGTAGCGTAGCTCCCGTCACTTGTGACCTCAACTGCCGTTATGCTTATCATCGCTGATAATCTGGGATCCTTGAGTTCTCTCAGGAGCATCGAGCTGATTATCTTCCTGATCTCTTCTCCAAGTCTGCCCTGTCTGTATCCTTTGCCCATACCGGCCTCCTATTTTCTATCTATTTCTTCCATAGTGAAGCACTCTATGACATCGCCTTCCTTGATATCATTGTAGTTTTCTATGCCGATACCGCATTCGTAGCCCTGAGTGACTTCTCTTGCGTCGTCCTTGAATCTCTTGAGTGACGATATCTTTCCTTCGTGGATCACTATGCCGTCTCTTACAAGACGTATCTGTTCGTTGCGGACTACCTTGCCGTCAGTTACATAAGCTCCGCCTACGATGCCGACTCCAGGTACCTTGAACGTATCTCTTATCTCTACTGTTCCCAGGATGACTTCCTTGAATTCAGGATCGAGCATACCCTTCATAGCATTCTCTACATCATCGATGATGTCGTAGATTACTCTGTATGTTCTGATCTGTACGCCTTCACGCTCTGCGATAGCGCTCACTGCCGCACTCGGTCTTACATTGAATCCGATTATTATCGAATCCGACGTGCCTGCCAGCATTATATCCGATTCATTGACCGTACCTACACCTGTGTGTACGATCTTTACTCTCACCTTGTCGTTCGAAAGCTTTTCAAGCGATGATACGATGGCTCCTACAGAACCCTGAACGTCTCCCTTGATGATAAGGTTGAGCTCCTTTACTTCGCCTTCCTGTATCTGACTGAAGAGTTCCTCCAGTGTAGTGCTTGAATTTCTCGCGAGCACTTCTTCTCTCAGCTTGAGCTGTCTGTTCTCTGCGATCTCTCTCGCAAGCCTGTCGTCCTTTACAGCATTGAACACGTCACCTGCATGCGGCACTTCTGTGAGACCCAGGATCTCTACTGCTGTAGCCGGTCCTGCTACTCTGAGCTTTTCACCCTTGTGGTTCGTCATCAGCCTGATCTTTCCTGAGCATGTTCCTGCGACAATACTCATACCCGTCTTAAGCGTGCCGTTGAGTACCAGCAGACTTGCCACAGGACCCTTTGCCTTGTCAAGGCGAGCTTCGAGTACTGTACCGAGAGCCAGTCTGTCAGGGTTTGCCTTGAGCTCGAGCACTTCTGCCTGAAGAAGTATCATCTCGAGCAGATTCACGATACCCTCACCTGTCTTTGCAGATACAGGCACGCTGATAACGTCTCCGCCCCAGTCTTCTACCAGTACACCGTTGTTTGCCAGGTCTGACTTTACGAGATCAGGATTTGCTCCCGGCTTGTCGATCTTGTTGATGGCAACGATCATAGGAACACCTGCAGCCTTTGCATGGCTGATGGATTCGAGCGTCTGCGGCTTTACACTGTCATCTGCGGCAACTACGAGCACCGCGATATCAGTAGCGTGCGCTCCTCTTGCTCTCATCGCTGTGAAAGCCTCATGTCCCGGCGTATCCAGGAACACGATCTTCTGTCCGTTTATTTCTACTTCCGACGCACCAATGTGCTGTGTGATACCGCCTGACTCCTGCGCCGTAACGTTTGTCTTTCTTATAGCATCCAGGAGTGACGTCTTACCGTGGTCTACGTGACCCATAACGGTGATGATCGGTGCTCTAGGCTTGAGATCTTCTTCCTTGTCCTCAAAATCTTCGATTCCCTCTTCCTGAGCTTCCTCCTGCACTCTGCCTACCGCGATCTGTATACCCATTTCCTCCGCGAGGAGAACTACTGTGTCTTCGTCGAGATTCTGGTTGATGTTCGCCATAACGCCCATCTTCATCAGAGTCATGATTATCTGTGAAACCGTCGTCTTAGTCTGTTCTGCAAAACCTGCAACTGTGATCGGCACGTTTATCATGACTGTGCCTACCGGAAGTTCAACTTCCTCAATCTCCGGCTCCGGTGCAGTCTTCGGCTTGTTGTGCTTCTTGTTCCTTACCTGCTTTTCAAGGGATCTCGGCTGAGATTTCATAGACTTCTTGCCGTTGCCTCCGCGTTCGAGCTTTGAGAACTTGTCGTGCTCCTTGTCCTTGTCCTTGTTCTTCTTCTTTGTACTCTGAGAACCCGGTTTTGTTGCCATTACATCGACGCCTTCGTCTTTTCTAGGCGCAGTGCGCTGAGGTCTTTCCTGGCGCTCGCCTCGATCGTTCTTCCTGTCCTGAGGCTTGCCGCCTTGTCTCCTGTCGTTCGATCTTCTGTCGCCCTGCTTCCTGTCGCCTCTTTCACTTCTGTCGTTTCTGTCGCCGCGGTCGCTCCTTCGCTTTCTGTCGTCAGCCTTCTGCGCTGTCTTTCGCTCCGCTTCACGCTTCTCCGCTTCTTTTCTTGCAGCTTCGCGCTTTGCAGCAGCTTCTTCTTCCTCGCGCTTTACGTCCTCTGCTCTCTTGATGACCTTGAGTCTGCTCTGTCTTCTCGGAGCTTCCGGCTTCTTAGGTTCAGGCTTTTCTGCCTTTGCTGCGTTCTCTGCAGGCTTCTGATGCTCTGCCGCCTTTACCTCCGGCTTCTTTTCTTCCTGAACAGGTTTCTCAGCCTGCTTTTTTTCTTCCTTTACGAGTCTTTCCTCTACCGCTGCCTTTGCTACCGGTTTCCCTTCAGGCGGCTTCATCCTGCCTTCTACCTCTTTGGAAACGATCGGCTTTCCTACCGGCGGTTTTGCAGCAACTGTCTTTGCGGAGGACTTTGCAGTGGTCTTTGCCGCTTTCTTGACTTCCGGAAGCTTGATCTTGGCGGCTTTTACAGTTACCTTGGGTTCACCATCCTTCTTCTCGCTGTCGGATTTTTTCGTTCTCACTCTTACCACCTTCGTCTCGGCGTGAGTCCCGCTTTTCATGATGGTGTTTCTTACTGCTGTCGTATCGATATCTGACAGCTCATCATTTATGCCTGACACTTCTATTCCCATAGTCTTTGCTTTTTCAAGCACTTCCTTGCCGGTCAGGCTGAGTTCTGATGCCAGCTCCTTTATTTTCATACGCACTTCCTCCTTTATTATAAATCCCTGTTTATCTCATTCAGAATAACTTTAGAAAAGTTATCATCACACACGGCGAACACGCTTCTTCCCGATGTTCCTACAGCATGGGAAAGCTCGTCGCTGCTGCCGTATCTGACATATGCGACACCGTGCTTTCTGATTTCTTTCATCATTTTCTTCTCGCTGTTTTCAGAGATGTCATCTGCCAGGATCACGAGCTTTACCTTGCCCTTTGCCATGCCGAAAATGCATGTATTGCTTCCTGACATAAGATTACCTGATTTCTTTGCAAACCCGAGATAGCTTTCGACCTTACTTCTCATAGTTCTCGAGCTCCCTGAATACAGCATCCATATCGTCGTCGGATATCTCCACTCCGAAGTTCCTCTGGAAAGCGCGCTTTTTCTTCGCCTTGGCCATGCACTCCATGTCCGGGCAGACGTAAACGCCTCTTCCCTTTGCCTTGCCTGCAGGATCTATGCTTACCTTTCCTTCATAGCAGGCTATCCTTATCAGGCTGCTCTTGGGCTTCGATTCCATACATCCTACGCATCTTCGCATAGGCACCTTCTTAGTCTTCAATCTCATCGCCCCTGTCTTCAGCAGTTTCTGTGATCTCTCCGTCATCCCCGATATCCTCCATGTCTTCGATATCTTCAGGGATCTCCGTGATCTCTTCGTTCATATCCTGATCGTCCTCGTCATCGATATACTCTATCTCGTCTTCATCATCGTCGATATATTCGATGCCGTCCTCGTCGTCTACATACTCGATATCGTCTTCCATGTATTCATCCTCGAGCAGTTCCTCATCCTCCGGATCTCCGAAGTACTGACTATGGCTCTTGATGTCTATCTTCCAGCCGCAGAGCCTTGCCGCGAGTCTCACGTTCTGGCCTGACTTGCCGATAGCGAGAGAAAGCTGATAATCCGGAACTACTACAGTTGCAGTCTTTTCTTCTTCATCTATAATGACTTCCTCGACCTTTGCCGGACTGAGAACGTTCTTGATCAGGATCTTCGGATCCTCGTCCCATGTCGTGATGTCTATCTTCTCTCCGAAGAGCTCGTCAACGACGTTCTTTACTCTCGATCCGCCGGTTCCGACACATGCGCCTACAGGATCCACATTCTCATCCTCGGTGTATACCGCGATCTTGGTTCTCGATCCAGCTTCCCTGGCGATGCTCTTTATCTGTACTGTACCGTCCTCTATTTCAGGCACTTCCAGTTCGAACAGTCTCTCAACGAATCCCGGATGAGTCCTTGAAAGAAAGATCTGAGGTCCTTTCGTGCTCTTGCGCACATCCATGATGTATGCCTTTATCCTGTCGTTGACCTTGTATCTTTCACCTGAAGCTCGCTCTCCTGCGACCAGGATACCTTCGGTGTTTCCCATGTTCACGAATATCGTATCATTGCTTATCCTCTGCACTACACCTGTTATCAGGTCTCCCTGTCTGCTGATGTAGTTGTCGAAGATCATGCCTCTCTCGGCTTCTCTGATCCTCTGCACCACGACCTGCTTGGCTGTCTGCGCAGCTATACGGCCGAAGTCCTTAGGCGTCACCTGATATTCGACTACATCACCCGCCTGATATCTCGGATCGATCTCCAGCGCATCTTCGAGTGATATCTCTGTGAATTCGTCCTCGACTTCATCCACTACGTCTCTTCTCATCAGCACGTCTACATCTCCGGTCTCTCTGTCGATATTGACTCTGACGTTCTGTGATGTTCCGTAATTCTTTTTATATGCTGAAACAAGTGCTGATTCTATAGCCTCGATCAGAACATCCTTTGAAATGCCTCGTTCTTTTACCAGGTCATCTATAGCAGCTATAAACTCTTTATTCATTTTTCATACCCTCCTAATTAGAAAATAACAGCCAGGTTCGCCTTGGCTATCTCCGACAACTGAAGCTCCCACACCTTGCCGCTGTGATCTGTGACCGTTACTGAATCTCCGTCTATGCTGTCCAGCACGCCCTGTATGTTTTTCGTTCCGTCTTTTCCCTTGTAAAGCTTTATCTCGACTTCACTTCCTGTGTATCTTTCGTAATGCTCGCGCTTTATCAGCGGTCTGTCCATGCCGGGTGAGGAAACCTCGAGATAGTAGTTCTGTTCTATCAGATCCTCCTCATCCAGCTTTTCGCTCAGGAACCTGCTGACCTTTTCACAATCCTCCGTACCAACATATTCATCCGGAGCCGTCTTGTCGATATAAACGCGCAGGAACCAGTCTCTGCCTTCCTTTATATACTCGCAGTTGTAAAGCTCATAGTCTTCGTCTTTCAGAAATCCGGCAAGAAGTTCTTCTACTGTATCGGTTATTTTCTTTTTCGCCATAAAAATCTCTCTTTCGATTTTATAATACAACAGGTTTTCTCCTGTTTACAAAAGTAAAGAGTGGGCGTTTCACCCACTCTTACTAAGTTCATTAGTTATACCTTTATAAGGATAGCATATGGATATTGAAATTTCAAGGGATATTTGCAATTTCATTCAGAATTTAATTCAGCGAAACTGCTCTACCCGTCCGGACTTCCTGACAGATCACAGGATAACTTTACTTTTATTATTCCTGCTTTCTGCTCTTGGCTGTCGTTTTAAACAGTCCGACTATATCCTTTCCACCTAAAACAGCCATCATAAAAATCATGAGAGTTCCTACAACTATTGATACCCATGTCATTGCAATGCCTACATGCATATTCGCATAGGCAAATGACAGAATATAATGAGCTCCGAAAATAATAGTTAAACATACCCAGAAAGTTTTCCACCCACTTGTATCAGCACCCAGATATCCATAGAACCCTTTTCCGAAATTCCGCTCTGACTCCGGAAGATCCGTAGATGAATACATTTCTCTTCCAAGGCGTTTCCAACTGGTTATCTCCGCCCGATCATAATCCGGTTTAGTGCACAGACTTACAATGATCATCAATGGTATGGATGTTATAAAACCCACATGAACAGCATGAAATCCTCCAATCAATGCTCCAGGGCTTCCCTCACTTATCCATGCATACACGGCCCACAAAAATGCAGCTGCTGCTCCGCCAACAGTAGATGCCATTGCGCCCGCAGTTGTAGAACGTTTCCAGAACCAGGCGCTCATTGACGTAGCAAACAGTCCTGACAAAACAATTGCCTGTGCGAGTACCCACAGCGGAACAAGGATCGGCAGCCACAATGCACTGGCTATACCGATACCTACAACTATCAGTACGGATACCCTGCTGGCCCGGAGCACCTGTTTATCCGTGGCATTCTTATTTATAGCTTTGTTATAGATATCCCTCGTTATTATAGTTACTCCATTCATAGCAAATGAAGAGCCGCATGAAATTATAGTCATAAGCAGTCCTGCAAGAACCAAAACGCCTATAAATGTTCCCGAAAACTCAAGAGTGAACCATGTATACATACTGTCACCTGCAAGACCTTCAGGAACTGAAAATACACCCTTTAGTGCACCTGTGAGAATTGCCATTCCTCCCAGGAACGGCAGAACATTGTAATATGAACCGCCAAGAACTGCCAGCATGCCATTAGAGCTTACTTTTGGGGTTTTTCCTACATATGCCCACATGTACATCCATGGATCAGCAAGATAAAACAATCCGAGTGTCAGCAGATATGTGCTGAATACTGAGAATGGCAGATTGAAAAAATTTGTAAATCCTTCAGGCAGTACCGTATAAAAAGCTTTTGTTACCTCGGTAGGCTCTCCTATAGTTTTTATTGCTACCAGTGTGAACAGCAATATACCTATTGATTGTAAAATCGCCTGGAACCATTGAGTGACCAGTGCCGAATACTGACCTGCGGTTATCAGATACAGGAGTATTATCAGAGAAGAACTCAAAACCCCAAACCTTATGCTGGTTCCAAAAACAACAGTCATTGCTGTAGATATAGCTAAAAACTGCATGCCGGTCAGAATTGCCGGTCTCATCAGTGCTACTATACCTACAGGCAGACGCATTACCTCGCCATATCTTGCGCATATGAAATCCGAGATTGTAACGGCTTTGGTTGTTCGTCCAAAATAATTCAGTCTGCGAGCAAACAGTAATATAAACACAACACTGCCGGTTACTACAAACAGTGATGCCCACATCTGTGAAATACCATCCTGATAACCGTACCCTACATATCCGGAAACACTTGCGCCGCCTACATAACCACCAAGAAAAGCCGTTGCCATAAGCCAGAAAGGTGCACCTCTCCCGGCAAGCAGAAAATCATCTGCGGTAACTGCTACTTTTCTCAGATATGCCCCTGCAAGAATAAATGCAATTACCAGCACGACAATTACTATCAATGAGATGAAAACTGTAGTATGCATAAACTTACCTCCTCTCAACTTGATTAAAACAACCATCTGTAATGATTTAAGCAAAAACAAAATCACTTAATATCAAGCATCTCAGACATCTGCTTTATCTAGTTTAAGCAGAACGTCTGCTGTTATCTCTACTCCTTTAACAATATCTTCCCAGCGCGTATCTTCCTGCGGGCAATGACTCATACCTTTTATGCTTGGCACAAATAACATACCTGTCGGCATGACTTCGTTGATAAAAACAGCATCATGTCCGGCACCTGAGATAATTCTGATATAGTTCATGTTGTTTTCACGAGCCGCATCTTCGACACAGGATATTATCGATTCATTGAAAGATGCTGGATCTGCTCTCCAATACCGCGCAATGTCAACTGACACGATATATTTGCTGCATATCTCCATAATAATCTGTTTTGTCTGTTCTTCAAGTTCCGTCATCCCTTCATCAGTATGATATCTTAGATCCACACTGAAATACACTTCTCCCGGTACGATGTTTTTGCTGGCAGGCCTTGCATTTATAACTCCCACCGTCAGAACAGCAGGGTCTCCGAAATCAATACAGTTCTGCCTTATTGCAGATATTGCCTCTGCTGCTGCGGCGGCCGGATCTTTCCTGTGGCTCATAGGCGTTGTCCCTGCGTGATTTGCCTCACCCTTTATGGTAACATCAAGGCCTGTTATCCCTAACGCACCTGTTACAACACCAAAATTTTTTCCTTCGGCATCCAGTACCGGTCCCTGCTCGATATGCGGTTCAAAGTAAGCTTTTATGCCCTTTAGCCTGTTTTCTTTCTGCCCTTTATAACCTATACGTATCAGCTCATCTTCATACCTTATTCCATCAACGTCTTCTTTGTCATATACCCATTGAGAATCAAATTTGCCGGAAACCACTCCGCTTGCCAGCATAGGCGGAACGAATCTCGCACCCTCCTCGTTTGTCCAATCTACAAGTATAAGGCTGCTTTCAACTCTTTTGCCGCTCTCTTTTATTGAAATAATAGCTTCAAGCCCTGCCATTACGCCGAATAAGCCATCATATTTACCACCGTTAGGCTGTGTGTCAGCATGAGACCCAACACAAATCGGCTTTGCATCAGGATTGGTTCCTTTTAAAATCCCGTAAACAGATCCCATGTCATCAATCTTTACTTCCATTCCGGCTTCTTCAAGCCATGATACTATCAGATCCCGAGCTTCCTTATCAGCATCTGTCAAGGCAAGCCGCATCATACCGGATTCTGCTGTAACTGCAATACTGTTGATACGATTCATTCGTTCTTCAAGCCTTTTCTCGTTTATTTTCATATACCGTTTCACTCCTTTCTCTTATCCCACATGAAATAATAAATTGCGATTTCGAAATCCTTAAGGGTTTTAAAACAGCCGCAGTCAATATCAACAACTGCTACTCAAATAAAACGCAACTTTTATGCCAAAGAGCATAGAAGACAGTAATTCTTTGAATCATTGAAATTTAAGCACGGGCGCAGTTTATGTAAAAAATCAGTTTTTTCTGTCGAATCGTTCAAGTCGCTTTCTAACTCAAATCATTCATTTTGAGTCATTCATATATTTTCGTATTTTTCTGTATGCAGTTGACTGGCTTATACCCAGTTCTTCTGCAACCTTGTAACTGCTTCGGTGCTTTTCGTATAACGCAATAATTCGTTCTTTCTCGTCGGGAATCCTTTTAATAGAAAATTCATGATCGTTATTCAGAAGCATATCATCTTTACTCAGATTTATGCACAGGTTAATGTCATTGGTTATAACAAGACGCTCAATGTAATTTTCTAATTCCCTGACATTTCCCGGCCATTTGGTGTTTGTTATGAATTCCTTTATTTCTTCGGTCAAATTTATTTCTTTTCCATACTTGTTGCTGTAAAAATCCAGAAAATATTCCGCCATTTCCACAATGTCGTCTCTACGTTCTTCAAGAGATGGTATGTGTATAGGTATTACGTTTAATCTATAATAAAGATCCTGCCGGAAGGTTCCTTTTTTTACCTCTTTATCTAGTCGTTTGTTACTCGCAGCAATTACTCGAGTATCAACACTAAGCTCTGTTATTCCGCCCACTCTGGTGATTTTTTTTGTTTGCAGGAAATTCAGAAGCTTGACCTGAAGAAACAATGGCAATTCAGATATTTCATCCAAGAAGAGGGTCCCTCCTGCACTTGCTTCTACAAGACCTTTTTTACCTTTCCTGTCAGCTCCTGTAAATGCACCTTTCTCATACCCAAACAGTTCAGATTCAAGAAGCTTTTCAGGGATAGCTCCGCAATTTACACTTATCATCTTTTGAGCGCCCCTTATACTTGTTTCATGTATATAAGATGCAATTACATTTTTTCCTGTACCGGTTTCTCCAGTTATCAGAATATTTGAGTCAGTGTTTTTTACAATATCCGCCAGCTTTAGAATGCTTTGCATAGAGGCACTGCGGGCAATTATTTTTTTCTGTTTGACGTCTTCCGGTGTCTGAAGTTTTGTTATATATTCGTTTATTGCTTCCACCTCGTCCGCTTTTACGGCATTGGTAAACACTCTGAATAGATTTCCTTCCTTATCAAAAACAGGAACCCCTGTTACAACCATGTTTTTTATATCCTTGATTTCCTGCAGAACAGAAACCGGTGCTCTTGCCTTCAATGTCAGCCAGCATACCGATGGCCTGAATATTTCTTTTTCATGCATTTCCTCCATATTGGCTCCGACTATATCCTTTTGTGAAATTTTTACCATTTTTTCAAAAGCCTTATTCACTCTGATGCAGATGGCATTTTCATCACTTACAACGAAACTGTTGGGAGCTTCATCAAGAATATAATTCAATTCAATACTTGAGTTTATTATGACATCAAGTGCATCCAGCAGTTCTTTTTCATCTTCTGGCATTTTTATCCGCGACAACTCATATGCGGCAAAGCCTACATTCTTCAAAGCACTTTTATAGTCTTCCAGTTTGTTTATAAGCTCCCTGTAGAAATCGTCTTGCATATTCAATAATCCCTACCCCCTTCCTGAAAAACATGACAGCATTTACACTTCCGAACCTGATCATCATCATACACAAACCAGCATGTTGTCTTGTATTTACATTGTATACAGTTTATCTGTATTTGTACATCGTATCTTTGTTCAGGTTAACGGGCGGCTCCATATCATCAAAAAGCAGACTTTGATATTGTTTTCCTTCCATTCTTTCCATCCATTCCGCATGTGCTTTTGCCAGGATTTCCGGAGAGTACAAAAGATCTGCTGCAGTCATTGAAATAACCTTTGCGGCGCAGTCCATACTCTTCTGTCCCATGGTATCTCCTGCGCATCTTGTTACTCCCCAATGGTGCCATCCGCAGTCCTTCATCCCCATAGCTATCCAAGCCGTTGCATAAGGTGCATTCCAGCTGTATTCAGGTGTATCGCACAGAACCGTGTAGCCACCCTCAAACGGTTCTATCTCTGTTGGCATACCGGTTTCAGGCTGTCCCAGTTCACGTTGTATAGCTTTGGCTTTTTTGTGTTCTTCTGATGAAAAGTCAGGAGCGCCCACCTGCACCATATTGCTATACATGCACTCTGCCAACACTCTGTTGGGGATTTTATGATGTGTCGCTGTAACAAGTTCTCTCTCAACTTCTGTCTCCGTTGCCATTGCGGCTGCCTCCGCACACTTTGTTATTCTTTCGAGCGCTTTTTCCATGTCCTCTGTAGTAATAAACCTTCCTATATACCATGCAGTCGTATAATCCGGAACCACGCTTGGAAATTCAGGTCCTGTGGTGACAAATGTATAATTTATCGTGTTCGCTGCATCTGGTGGGCATCCCGGATACATGTGCTCTCTCATGATTTCCACTGCATGTCCCTGCAGCATAGCCGCATCCAGTGCACTTCTGCCATGCCATGGAGAATTGCCATGGCATGTTCTGCCTGTAAAATGATATTTTACACTCATGTATGCCTGACAACTATCATAATTTACCTTCGTATAATTCCAGGGGTGCCAGTCAAGAAATGCATCGTAACCTGACAGGTATCCGGCCTTGCCAAGAAAAGGCTTTCCCAGACACAACTCCTCTGCAGGAGCACCTATAACTTTCACAGTACCCGGCAGTTTGAATTTTTCTATGACCTCTTTAATTGCAGTTGCAGCTTTCACACCGGCAGTTCCAAGCAGGTTATGTCCACATCCCTGTCCGGGAGCGCCCTGTTTTACCGGTGCTTTTTCAAGCTTTTCTCTATCCTGAGAAAGTCCCGGAAGGGCATCATATTCGCAATTGATTCCTATAACAGGTTTTCCGCTGCCATAGCTGGCAATAAATGCCGTAGGCATGCCAGCAACAGCTTTTTCCACTTCAAAGCCTGCTTTTTCAAGCAGATTAATCAATGTTTGTGATGATTTATATTCCTGCATGGACAGTTCCGGGTTTTCCCATATTTGGTCTGAAGCTTCATAATAATCCGCTGTGTTAACTTCATTCCATTCAATAATAAACTCTTTTATCTCTTTTAAATCTGGCATTCTCTTCTCCTTTCCTCTGCTTTTAAAAGCTTAAGTCATGACCTCATCCTTTGCATTTATATAGAGCAAGCACTATGCCAGATTTCTGCAGTTTTCTATAAGAACTCACCAAAGCCACTGTTTTCAATGTTCTGAAAGTTTTTACCCGTTTGAGGAAAATAGCTTTTCAGGTCGTTCCATCCAAGTCACCTATATACAAAACGACTTATTTGAAGTCATTCCGATTCAAGATAAGTCGTTTAAGTCACTTTCTATTCTGTTTTTATAACATAAGGTAATGATGATCACTTTTTTAATTACAAATGCGATTTCATAGTTTTTTATTCTATGATTTCTATGATTGCATGTTCAACTTGATGCTCTTTTATTTTATCGATGATTATATGCATATTTTCTATTTCTAATTCTATTTTTGCAGCTCCATCCTTTGGTACCATACTGAATTTTTGAAATAGAAATCCGGTAAATGTGTCACAGTCTTCTGCTGCAAATGTAACACCTGTAGCGTCTTCAATATCACTTAATCGTATATTTCCTTTCACTTCCCATTTATTATCACTTATTCTTACAACAGTTTCTTCCGGTGATACCGGTCCGATATCATTTAAATCGCCAACTATTTCTTCTAATAAATCAATAAGTGTCACTATTCCGACCACTCCACCATATTCATCTAATACGATCGCCATAGATTGCTTCGACTGTTTCATATTTTTAAAAAGCACATCTGCTTTTGTAGTTTCCATAACAAAGTAAGGTGCAGAAATCGCAGAATCAATGACCGTATCCTTATTTTTTTCTTTTAATCTAAAATAGTCTTTTGCATTTAAAATACCAATAACACGATCTATCGAATCTCCACAAACGGGATAAAGTGTATGTCGTGTATTGTGGATCGTTTCATCCCACTCCTTCACATCATCAGACATCCATAATATTGTAACATCTGTTCGATGTGTAGCAATCGTACCAGCCATAACATCATTGAATTCAAAAACATTTTGAATAAATTCTTTTTCCTGATGATCTATTGTTCCTTTTTCACTTCCCGCATCAACAAGCATACGTATTTCTTCTTCACTTACCCGGTCTTCTGTTTCATTTGGATCGATGCCAAAAATCTTCAAGACAGCATTTGTTGAGATCGAGAGAAATGATACGATCGGCTTAAAGAATATAGAGATTCCCGTAACCAGTCCCGAAACCCCCATTGCCAGCTCATCAGATTTTTTCATTGCGATCCGCTTCGGAACTAATTCACCAAAGACCAACGTGAAATATGATAAAATCAATGTAATCAATATAACAGCTACAGTATCTAAAGTAGAACGTGGAATATCCACGCCCATTCCAGCAACCCAGTCAACTAAAGGTTCTGAGAAATTATCCGCTGCAAAAGCACTTCCCAAAAATCCTGACAATGTGATCGCCACCTGAATCGTCGCAAGAAATCGTGCCGGCTCTTGTGTTAATCGTACTAATCGCTTTGCCCGACTATCACCTTGTTCTGCCATTCGTTCTAACTTTGTTTCATTCATTGATAAAACAGCAATCTCTGCACTTGCAAAAATCGCATTCAATGCAATTAAAATAATCTGTACTAATAAAAGAATATAAATCGATGTACTCATAAATAAAACCTTTCTACAATAAAATCAACTAAATATCACACTTGCTTAAAAGCAACCAAAAACATGGCCTATATTCTGAATACATAGTCCATGCCTTGCGATATATGAATTAAAATCCTATTGAATCGGTTCGCTTCAGAATCACTATCGCTTTCATCCATGTTAAATTTCCCCTCCTCTCAAATGGTATTATTGCGAAGTATAACAAAAGGGCCTGACCTAGTCAATCCGAAAGCAGTAAAAGCTATGTTAAATTTATGTAAACAGGAGTTTAACACGCTCCAGCTGACAATATAGTATGATTGCGTTGCCATCTGCTTGTACTTTTGCATTCAAGGGACTATAATATCAGCAGAATATTTCAGAAAGAAGGCGATACTATGAACGAAATAATAAAATCAATAGAAACCAGACGCAGCGTCAGAAGCTACAAGCCTGACATGATACCACAGGAAATCATAGACAGGATATGCGAGGCAGGCACATACGCCGCTTCAGGAATGGGAAAGCAGTCGCCGCGAAAAAGCGACTATATCTATCATATATAACTGTGCTCGATCATTCGACGATCAGCGATACGATACAGAAAGTAAGACAAAAATATAGCCTTCTATGGTAAATCCACAAATACCATAAAAGGCTATTTTGATATTCGCGACACTCATATCGATGCCGCTGCCATAACGTTATGCAAAAGTGCCGGTCTCTGACCGTCTGCGCTTTGCATCTAACCCTGACCACTCCTTTCTCTGTTCTTATCATAAGCTGTAATTTATAAGTGCGGTTTGTTTAACCACTTGAAATTTGACCTTAACATAATTATACTATAATAAAAGCTTCAAACAAGAACGCACTTTTTAAACAGATACTAACCAATATGACAGGTACTAACCAAAAGGAAAGGAACGAACTAATGAAAGAAGATTGCCAAGTTACATTTATCTGCCCGGTCGAAGCTACAGTAAAACTCATGGGCGGAAAATACAAACCGGTGATACTCTGGAATCTCATATACGGCCCTATGCGCTACAGCGAGATCCACAGGCTGGCGCCGAATGCCACCGACAAAGTCCTTTCACAGCAGCTCAAGGAACTGGAAAGTGACGGACTGATAAATAAAAAGATCTACCCGGAAGTCCCGCCGAGGACAGAATATACTCTCACAGAGTTCGGAAAGAGTCTGTTCCCAGTGCTCAATGCCATGTGCGACTGGGGCAAGGAATACATCAAAGAAAACAATCTCTCATACGGATGCAGTGTATAGACAAAACTGCTGTGCCTGATCTCTCACGATCCGGTACAGCAGTTTTTTATGTATGGCTGAAGCTCTGCAATGCCTACCCGAACAGACTTATCTGCGCCGTCTCCGGCAGTCCGTCAAGCACGCCGTGCTGGCGCAGAGCGTCGATGGCCGACTTGTTGACCTTGCCTCTGTCGCTGACTTCCTCAACTGTCTCGTACGGCCTCCTGTTGTACTCCTCTACGAGAGTCTTCGCTGCGTTCTCACCCATTCCGTCGATGGCAACGAACGGCAGCAGCACCTTTCCATCATGTGCCAGAAAATGCAGGCTGTCCGAGATTCCCAGTCTTGCCGGTTCGAACTCGTAGCCTCTCGCGTACATCTCGTATGCGACCTCTAGGATCAGTATGTCATCCTGCTCCTTTGCAGAAGCGTTGTTGCCCATCGCGACGATCGCGTCGATCCTGTCCAGGCACGCCTTTGGTCCTCTCAGTATCGTATCCGTATCGAAATTCGCCACCGTACTCGAAAAGTAAGTCGCATAGAATTCCACTGGGTAGTATACCTTGTACCATGCCATTCGGAACGACATCATCACATATGCCACCGCATGAGCACGCGGGAACATGTACTGGATCTTTATGCACGAATCTATGTACCAGTCGGGAACGCCGTGCTCTTTCATGACCTTGAGCTGTTCCTCTTTGAGCGGCCTGTTTTTACGCACGTCCTCCATGATCTGGAACGAAGTCTTGTTCTCGATGCCCTTGAGTATCAGATAGTTCATGATGTCGTCTCGGGTCGAGATAACTTCTCTCATCGTAGCAGTTCCGCTTCGTATATAGTCCTGCGCATTGTTCAGCCATACGTCCGTTCCGTGCGAGAATCCCGAAATACGCACGAGATCCGCGAACTTGTCCGGTTTCGTATCGTCGAGCATCTGGCGAACGAAGCCCGTGCCGAATTCAGGGATAGCGTAGCTCCCATGTGTGAATTTGTAGTCCGGATCCTTGATATCCAGCGCCTCTATGCCGTTGAATATCGACAGTACCTTTCTGTCCGTCAGATCGGCCTTCATCGGATCTATGCCTGTCATATCCTGCAGCTGACGTATCATGGACGGTATGTTGTGCCCCAGTATATCCAGCTTGAGCAGGTTCTCATCTATCTTATGGTAGTCGAAATGTGTCGTGATGATATCACTCTTCACGTCATTCGCAGGGTGCTGCACAGGGCAGAACTCATATATCTCATGGTCGTCAGGCACTATGATTATGCCTCCCGGATGCTGTCCCGTCGTACGCTTGACTCCGGTGCATCCCTTCGTCAGACGATCCGCCTCGAACTTGTTTATCGGACGATTGAACTCCTCCGCAAACTTCATCACGTATCCGTATGCCGTCTTGTCCTTTACAGTACCTACGGTACCGGCCTTGAACACGTTTTCTTCTCCGAAGATCTCACCTACGTACTTGTGAGCAGTCGCCTGGTATTCCCCTGCAAAGTTCAGGTCGATATCAGGCTCCTTGTCTCCGTCGAATCCCAGGAACGTCGCGAACGGTATCGTATAGCCGTCTCTGTTCATCGGCGTGCCGCAGTCCGGGCAGTCCATCTCCGGCATGTCTATACCGCAGTCGTACTGCTGCATATCTCCCCATATCAGCTTCTTGCAGTTAGGACAGATATAATGCGGCTCCAGCGGATTTACCTCTGTGATGCCCGCCATCGTGGCCGCAAACGAGGACCCTACCGAACCTCGTGACCCGACCAGATATCCGTCCTGCATCGACTTGTTCACCAGCATCTGTGCTGACACGTACATGACCGCGTATCCGTTGTCAATGATCGACGAAAGCTCCTTTTCGAGTCTCTGTCCGATCTCCGGCGGCAGCGGGTCACCATAGATGCTGTGCGCCTTTTCCATGCAGGTCTGCCTGAGAGTCTCCTCAGCGCCGTCGATCTTCGGCGGGAACTTGCCCTTGGGCACCGGCATGATGCCGTCGTCCACCATATCCGCGATCTTGTTCGTGTTCTCTATCACTACTCTCCTGGCGGTCTCTTCGCCCAGATAGCTGAATTCCTCCATCATCTCATCGGTGGTCCTCAGATAAAGGCCCTGCCCGTTTTCGGCGTCCTTGAAGCCCATGCCCGCCATCAGGATATTCCTGTATATCGCTGCCTCAGGCTCCTTGTAGTGAGCATCAGTGGTCGCAACGACCGGCTTTCCCATCTTATCTGCCAGTGCGACTATCGTCCTGTTGTGTTCACGCAGCTCCTCCTGACCTTTGACCATTCCCTGATCTATCATGAACTGGTTGTTGATGAGCGGCTGTATCTCCAGGTAGTCGTAAAACGACGCGACCTTTTCGAGCTCTTCCTGGCTCTTTCCTGCTGTGACCGCGCGATACACTTCTCCAGCTTCACATGCCGAGCCGATTATCAGCCCCTCTCTGTGCTGCTCGATCACGGATTTCGGCAGTCTCGGCCTCTTGTAAAAATACTGCAGGTGCGAGTACGAAACGAGCTTGTAGATATTCTTCAGGCCCTCCTGTGTCCTCGCGATCAGGATTATGTGGTTCGTCGTTTTTTTCTTGTACTCTATCGTGCCGTCTTCATTGTGACAGTCGGCATCGTCGAACACATATCCTTCCATACCGTATATTATCTTGATGTTCACAGGATTTTCCTTGTCGCCGGCGAGCTTCTTCGCCGTCTTGGCGGCGTCAGGGAAGCTCTGCACCACACCATGGTCGGTGATCGCAACTGCCGGCTGCCCCCACGCGGCTGCAGTCTTTACGAGATCCGCGACCTCGTTGAGACCGTCCATCGCGCTCATCTTCGTATGCGCATGCAGCTCTACGCGTTTCTCAGGATAAGTGTCCTTTCGCTGCTTCTTCGCAACCTTTTCTATGCTGTCGGCCATGATAGTCACGCAGTTGTCGAATCTGTCCCACTGGGCCATTCCCTGTATGCGGACTCCGTCGCCGTCCTTGAGATGCTTCTCTATATCATCCCACTTCTCGTTGAGCACGAACGCCTTGACGCATATGCTCGTGCGCTTGTCCGTGACGAAAAGGCTGGCGAGCTTGCTGTCATTCTTGGTCGTCCTGCAGTCCTTGTTGAACAGCTCTCCCTCTATCACGACATTGCCGCTCTCTGAAGTCACTTCTCCTATCGGTATAGCTCTGTCGGCAACCGGCTCACCCATTATCAGGTTGCCCTTCACAGGCACATAGACATTGCGCCTCCTGCCTCTGAACGGCTTGCCGCCATTGCCTGCCGCGCCATTTGCAGGAAAACCGCCGCCAAAGCCTCCGTCTCCGGAAGACGCCGCAGGTTTTTCCGGTCTGCTGCTCTTCCTGGCCGCCGCGATCTCCTTGTGCTCCTCGTAGACGGTGCGTTCCTTTTCCTCCATCTTCCTGCCGACAGACTTGTATTCCTGCGTATTGTTCTCGAACCTGACCTCCAGATCCATATCGAGGTCTCTTTTCAGCAGCCTGCGGAATTTGTCTGCCACTTCCTTGTTGAGCACATCTACAGACATCTGACCCAGTGCATACACTGTGAGCCTGTCATCCTCGAGCTCCCACCTGTCCGTGTATATCGTCTTGGTGACATGCGCATATCTGCCGTTTACGAGAGCTATCATGTGCCCTATGTACGGACCGATCGCCTCCTCAGGCTTCTGTATCAGATCCTTATATGAAATACTGAGATCTATGCCTTTTATGTCCGGCATCCTGCCCTGCAGCGACCGCCTGAACCTGTCGACCGATTCGTACGGTAGCACAAAATTAAGCTCCGATTCCAGCGACAGCCTTCCTGTTTCGCTGGAGATCACAGCTTTTTTCATCTCAAACCTTATATCTTCTTTTTTATAGTTTCCTATCTTGGAAAAGTCAATCGATTCTTCCAGTATTTTTTTCATATTCCTCCGCCAGTTTTATTATCTCGTCCGCTATCTCTTCTTCGCTGACTGTCTTCAGTATGCTGCCGCCTGCAAAGATCACGCCCTTGCCTTTTCCACATGCGACGCCTATATCCGCACCTTTAGCTTCTCCCGGTCCGTTCACCGCACAGCCCATCACTGCGATCTTGAGATCCCTGACGCCTCTGTCCTGGAGCAGCTCCACACGTCTCTCTATCTCTCCGGCTATGACCTGAAGATCTACTTCGGTACGCCCGCATGTCGGACACGAAACTATCTCTATGCGGTCCTTTCTTATGCCGGTCGCCGCCAGCAGCTCTTTTGCAAAGATCACTTCTTCGACCGGATCGGCAGTCAGCGACACGCGCATCGTGTCTCCTATCCCGCAAAGCAGCAGCGCACCTATTCCTGCAGCTGACTTTACTTTACCTCTTCCGACAGTGCCGGCTTCTGTGACTCCGATATGCAAAGGATATGGCGATCTTTCATCGACGATCCTGTACGCGTCGAAATTCATCTTCACGTCAGAAGATTTAAGAGATATCACGATATCGTCGAAATCGTATTTTTCCAGCAGCGCCACGTTTCTGAGCGCGCTTTCGGCAAGTCCCTCTGCTGTGACTCTGCCGTAATGCTCGAGTATATCTTTTTCCAGTGAACCGGAATTCACTCCCACTCTTATCGGTATCCCGGCTTTCTTCGCCTTTTCCACTACCTGTCTCACGTTTTCTTCAGATCCGATATTGCCGGGGTTGATCCTGATCTTGTCAGCGCCCGCATCTATCGCTCTGAGCGCGAGCCTGTAGTCAAAATGTATGTCGGCAACGAGAGGCACCTGCGCTTTGCGCCTGATCTCGGCAAAAGCGTCAGCTGCATCCTCGTCCGGGACAGCAAGTCTCACTATCTCGCAGCCGGCATCCTCGAGCCGCTTTATCTGATCTACACTTGCATCGACATCAGATGTCGACGTATTCGTCATCGACTGTATCGAGACCGGACTTCCTCCTCCGATCCTGACACCGCCGCAAAATACACTCTTTTTCATGCTGCACCTTCCTTATAAACCGATCCTGCCGGATCGTGACCGGGTGATCGACCGGGTCATCACTTCAGCACCATCTGCTGCTTCCACACGCCGCCGGTGATGGTTTTACCTGCACTGCCGACACTACGAAAACAGCGGAACTATGAATTTCACTATGTCGTTCCACGTCACGAAGACCATCAGGAGCATCAGCAGCACGATGCCGATGAAATGTATCCTTCCTTCCATTTCATCTGTAACACGCTTTCCTGTGATCTTGCGTATCAGCAGGAACAGCAGACGTCCGCCGTCAAGCGCCGGCAGCGGCAGCATGTTCATTATCGCAAGGTTCAGGCTGAGCAGCGCTGACAGATATACGACATAAATGACTCCGGCCTTCGCCGTATCGTTCACCGCGTACACTATACCTACAGGTCCGCTGAGTTCCTTGACTGACACGTCGCCTGTTATCAGCTGTCTGATCGTGTCATACATCATAACCGTCATCCGTCCGGTGTTTTTCACCCCGGTGCCGAACCCGGCTATGACATTGTGTCTTATCTCCGGCTTTATCCCGATCTTCGCTCTTCCTGATTCCTCATCATATTCGGCTGCCGCGGTGATCGAAAGCTCACTGCCGTCTCTAAGCAGTGTTATCTCGACCGCTTCGTCTTTCTTGCCGCCGATCGCTGTCAGTATATCGTTCCAGCTGTCTGTTTTCTTTCCGTCAACAGCTGTTATCTCATCTCCTGCCTGTATCCCGGCCTCATATGCCGGCGAATCATCGAGTACCTGATCGATCACCGTTGTCGCCTGTCCCGACCAGCATGCTATTATGATCATCAGCACTACCGCAGTGACCAGGTTCATGAATGCCCCTGCCGCAAGCACGATGGCTCTCTGCCATGCCGGTTTATTGTTAAAGGCTCTCTCGTCCTCTGAATCCTCGTCCTCACCTTCCATCGCGCAGAATCCGCCGATCGGGAATATCCTCAGCGAATACTGAGTCTCGCCTTTCTGTTTCTTGAAAAACGCAGGCCCCATTCCTATCGCGAACTCGTTTACCTTGATCCCGCAGGCCTTTGCAGCAGCAAAATGCCCGAACTCATGGACAAATATGAGAACGCAGAAAATCAGAATCGCATATATCACAGTCATAAATCATCCTCCTGCTAAAACATATTCCTCATTTTCTCTCTTATTCTTGAGTCTTCCTCCAGTATCCCTTCTATATCGAGATCCTGCACCGGTCTGTGCTCCTCCATCACTTTCACGAGCGTATCCTGGATATCCGTGAATCTTATCTTTCCTTTCAGGAACATGTCGACGAGCACCTCGTTCGCACCGTTCAGCGCTACAGGATAGCTTCCGCCGATCCTGCATGCCTCGTATGCAAGCCCTATCGTCCTGAAGACCTCCGCGTCTGCAGGATAGAATGTCATGCCGTCTTTGAGCGAAAAGAAATCAAGACTCTTCATCGATGACGTCATTTCCATGCGCTCAGGATATGAGAGCGCGTACGCGATAGGCACTCTCATGTCCGGCAGTCCCATCTGCCCTATCACGCTGCCGTCGCAGTATTCGACAGCAGAATGCAGTATGCTCTGCGGGTGCACGACGATCTGTATCTTTTCTGCAGGTATATCGAACAGCCACTTTGCCTCGATCACCTCAAGGCCTTTGTTCATCATCGTGGCCGAATCCACCGTTATCTTCTTTCCCATGGACCAGTTCGGATGCGCCAGAGCCTGCTCCAGCGTCACGCTTTTTAGCTGTTCCGCACTGTATCCTCTGAACGGACCTCCTGACGCTGTTAATATCAGTCTTCTGATCTCATTGCCTGCGCTCCCCTGGATACACTGAAAAACCGCACTGTGCTCGCTGTCCACCGGCAGCAGCTTCACTCCTCTGCGCTTTACAGCATCCATCACGAGCTGACCGCCTACCACAAGCGTTTCCTTGTTGGCAAATGCTATGTCCTTTCCGGCTTCTATCGCAGCCATCGTAGGCTCCAGTCCCCGCATCCCCATAAGGGAATTGACGACCATATCACAGTCCTCCATCGCTGCGATCGCCCTGAGTCCCTCGTCCCCGTGGAAAAACTCGATGCCGCTGTACTTTTTCGAAAGCTCAGCCGCATCCGCCTCCTCGGCCACGCATACGGCAGCCGGAGAAAGCTCCTCTATCTGCCTGCACAGCAGCTCTATGCTCTTCGAGCACGAAAGCGCCGCTACAGAAAATCTGTCTCTGTTTCCTGATATAACATCAAGGCACTGGGTCCCTATCGAACCCGTACTGCCCAAAATCGAAATCCTTTTCATAAAAAGTCCGCCTCTGCAATAAACACATCAATACCGGGCAGGCGCTGTTTTACGCCATGTATCCCATCACAAGCACTATGTAGTAATAAACCATAGGACCTGTGAACAGCACGCTGTCGAATCTGTCGAGTATGCCGCCGTGTCCCGGGATCAGATTGCCGTAGTCCTTGATACCCATCTTTCTCTTGAATATAGACGCTGTAAGGTCTCCGAACTGTGAAACTGTGCCGCCGAGCACACCTATAACCAGACAGTGCACCAGCACGTCCGGCATGAAGAACCAGCCAAACAGTCCGCTCAGTATAACGCTTCCGAGTATGCCGCCGATCGATCCCTCGATAGTCTTTTTAGGGCTTATCTTCGGGCACAGCTTGTGTTTTCCGAGAAGGTATCCGCTGAAATACGCCATGATATCGGTCCCGAATGCCGTGATGACTATCAGCCATACCATGAGGCTGTAGTCAGTCCTGTCGACTAGCGTCACATGGAACGAAAAGAACACGACATAAAATATGCCGGTGATCGTCGCCATCGCATCCTCGAGCTTCCTCTCCTCTATCTTAAAGAGGTACAGCAGGCTCGCCAGAACGACTCCGAAGAACCACAGCATGTACCATTCCCTGTGATCCCCGCCGAAAAGCTCCACAGCATAAAGCGCTACAGCCGCCACGCATGCCACGGGATAGCTCGGCTTTACACCTATCGCATGGAATCCGTTATAAAACTCTCTTACTCCCATAAGCCCTATACAAAGGCATGCCGCGAACAGCACATACCCTCCAAAGTACAGTATCGCCAGTAGCGGGACCATCACCAGTCCCGATAAAACTCTGGTTTTCATATCCTATCTACCTCCGAATCTTCGTTCTCTGCTCTGATAGTCGGCGATAGCCTTTTCATACTCTTCAGGAGTAAAGTCAGGCCACATCACCTGAGGAAAAACAAGCTCGCTGTACGCGCTCTGCCACAGCAGGAAATTGGAAAGGCGCAGTTCTCCGCTCGTCCTTATGATGAGCTCAGGATCCGGAACGTCTGCATGCAGCTTTCCGGTCGTCAGTTCATCGGATATCATCTCGTCCGTGATATCCTCCGGCGCGAGCTCCCCGCACTGCACTTTCTCGCTGATCGCCTGCACAGCTCTCCTTATCTCGTCTCTGCCGCCGTAATTCAGCGCGATGTTGAACTGGAGTCCCGTATTGTTCTCCGTGTCCTTCAGCGTGCGCTCAAGACTTTTCACCGCGTCTGCCGGCAGCTTCGTATAATCTCCGAGCACTCTTACACGCACGTTGTTCTCCACCAGCTCTCTGAGATCGCTGTTCACGTACGTCACCAGCAGCTTGAATATCCCGGACACCTCTGCTACCGAGCGTTTCCAGTTTTCCGTGGAAAAAGCGTACACAGTAAGATATTTTATCCCCAGCTTGTCCGAATGATCCACTATTTTTTTCATCGCCTTCATTCCGGCATTGTGTCCTGCCAGTCTCGGCAGTCCTCTTTTCTTTGCCCATCTGCCGTTGCCGTCCATGATTATCGCAACGTGCTGAGGCATTCTTTCTCTGTCAAGCATATCTAAAAATCCCGTATGTTTCCTGTTTTTCGTAAAAATTTGCAAATAGATGTGACTGTTCGGCCACATCTATTGTCTCTCTTCATTATACTTAAAAGCTAAAAGCTGTCTGCGCATGCATCTGCACCGCGCGCCGCCTTTACACTTCCATGATTTCCTTTTCTTTTGCTTCAACGATAGCATCGATGTCTTTTACAGCCTTGTCGATGATCTTCTGGATCTCGTCAAGAGTGCTCTTTGCATCGTCCTCTGTAAAGTCGCCGGCTTTCTCCATCTTCTTTACCTTGTCGTTGGCTTCTCTTCTGAGGTTTCTTACAGCTACCTTGTCATCCTCACCGAGCTTCTTCACTACCTTTGTGAGTTCCTTTCTTCTCTCCTCTGTTACCTGAGGGATCTGAAGTCTTACCACTTTACCGTCGTTTGCAGGTGTGATACCTATGTTTGCCGCATTTATTCCCTTTTCGATCTCAGGGATGCTCTTCGGATCGAAAGGTGATATCAGCAGAGTTCTAGGTTCAGGGACCGATATGTTAGCGAGAGCCTTGAGCGGTGTAGGTGTTCCATAGTATTCCACCATCACTTTGTCGACCAGCGCTGCATTGGCACGGCCTGCTCTTACTGTTCCCATTTCTTCTTTCAGTACGTTCAAACTTTTTTCAATTTTGGCTTCCAGGTTCTTTAAGTCAAAATCACTCATTTTCTTTCCTCCAATTTTATTTAACGATCGTTCCTATTTTTTCGCCGCATACCGCTTTCATGACATTTCCCTCGTCAGCCAGTGCGAACACGTGGATGGCGATGTTGTTGTCTCTGCAAAGCGATGCAGCTGTGGAATCCATTACTTTCAGGTCCTTCTCGAGCACTTCGCGATGTGTGAGCGAATCGAACTTCACTGCATCCGGATTCGTCTCCGGATCATCTGAATATACAGCGTCGACTTTCTTCGCGAGCAGTATCACTTCCGCGTCTATCTCAGCTGCTCTTAGAGCGGCTGTCGTATCTGTCGAGAAGAACGGATTCCCCGTGCCTGCACCGAATATCACGACTTTGCCGTGATCGAGGTGGCTGATGGCTTTTCTTCTCACGTACGGTTCAGCGACCTCACGCATCTCTATCGCGGACTGCACTCTCGTAGGTATGCCTTCCGCTTCAAAAGAATCCTGCAGCGCCATAGCATTCATCACCGTAGCCAGCATTCCCATATAGTCCGCTGTAGCTCTGTCCATGCTCTTGCTGGTCCTGCCGCGCCAGAAGTTGCCGCCTCCGACTACTACTGCGACCTGTACGCCCATCTCTGTTACTTCTTTTACCTGAAGGGCTACTTTTTTCAGCATGTCTTCATTGATCCCGAAATGATCATCGCCCGCTAAGGCTTCTCCGCTGATCTTAAGCAGCACTCGCTTATATTTTGCCTTCATAATCAACTCCTAATAAAGCCCATACTATCACCGGGCAGTCTAATAAATCATATCATGCATAGTATAACACAAATCACTGCGCTGTGCTACAATCAATGGCACAAAAAACAGACTGTCCCCGCAGACCGTGATGCGTTCGCGGCCATCCGGCAGGTACAGCCTGTCTTCTCATCTTTTCTATTTTCTGTCGTCTATCCATGTCTTCAGGACATCCAGCAGCTTTTCTCTTTTAAGCGGCTTGGTGACATAATCGTTCATCCCGACCTTGTCAGCCTCTGCCTTATCATCTGCGAATACGTTTGCTGTCATTGCGATCACAGGTACATCACGATCCGTACGGTTGAGTCCGCGTATCATCATAGTAGCCTGATATCCGTTCAGCACAGGCATTTCGATATCCATCAGTATAGCTTTGTAAAATCCCTCTTCCGAATCCATGAACATGTCTACTGCCGTTTCTCCGTTGTCGGCAGTCCGCGTTTCGTAGCCGAGCTCTTCCAGATATGTAACGAGTATCTCGCGGTTGTCCAGTCTGTCTTCAGCCACAAGAACGATTTTCTTTTCCCTGAGCTTCATCCTTGCCTGCTGCCTGAATTCCTCTATGTTATCTATCTTCTTGCTGCCTTCTGCAACCTTGAACTCGAGTTCAGCCGTCACACACGTGCCGGCACCCTCCATACTGCTTATATGTATCTCTCCGCCAAGCGCGTCCGTGATCTTTTTCACTATCGACATGCCGAGACCGGATCCGAGGATGCCCTTCGCCGCCGCTTCTTCTCCTCTGACAAACGGTTCGAAAACATGCTCCAGCAGTTCCGGAGACATCCCTATACCGTTGTCTCTGCACAGGAACTCGTACGTTACCGCATCAGGGTCCGGATTTTCCTTTTCGCACACTCTGACCTCGACAAAACCGCCGTGCGGAGTATACTTTATCGCATTGGTACCCAGATTTATCATGATCTGTATCACACGGCTGTAATCTCCGATTATACAGCGGTTCATCACCTCCTTGTCAGATACCCTGAAAACTATGCTCTTTTCAACAGCCATAGGTTCCAGCATATCGTTCAGTTCGACCATGAGGTCTCCTATATCGAACTGCTTCTCGTGAAGTGTCAGCTTTCCCTGCTCTATCCTGTTTATGTCCAGGACCTTATTGACCATTTCGGTGATAAGATCCCCGGCCACACTTATTTTGTAAAGGCACTCCGCGACTTTCTCCCTGTCGTCTATATGATGTCTTGCGATGTCGCACATGCCTACTATCACATTCAAAGGCGTCCTTATTTCATGTGACATGTTTGAAAGAAATTCGGTCTTTGCCATATTTGCTCTTTCTGCTTCATTCTTCATATGTATCCCCAAACATCAGCTTTGTTCAAAACTATAATTGATTCCAATACATATTTTATATTCAAAACCGGATTTATACAGGGGGTTTTAGTCGACATCCTGTGCCACATTGCACTAAAATATTTTACACTCTGACATGATTCGACAAATTATTTCAATTTTTATCGCTTCACCTTGTGATATGTAACATGTATATTTGTCAGATCTGCCGTGGGAATCCGACAGCTATTTCATTCTCTCCTGCTTCACCTTGTGGTCTATGACATGTCTCTTCGTCAGTTCTGCCGTGACGTCCTGCAGGGTTATGCCCTGTTCCACCATCATCACCATAAGATGGTACGCCAGATCAGCAACTTCGTATATCGTCTCTTCTTTGTCGTTCTTCGCGCCTGCGATGATGACTTCTGTCGATTCCTCGCCGACCTTCTTGAGGATCTTGTCCATGCCCTTCTCAAACAGGTATGTAGTGTAGCTGCCTTCCTTCGGCTGAGTCTTCCTGCCTTCGATCATCTTGTACAGACCTTCGTATGAAAACGGCGTCATTCCCTCGCCGATGTATTCGAGGTTGAAGAAACAGCTTTCTTCTCCTGTGTGACACGCAGGTCCGTTCTTTATCACTTCTATCACAAGCGCATCTCTGTCACAGTCGGATGTGATCGATACGACCTTCTGAGTGTTGCCGCTCGTCTCGCCTTTTCTCCACAGCTCCTGTCTGCTCCTGCTGTAAAAGCACGTATAACCTTCTTTCATCGTGATCTCGAGAGATTCTCGGTTCATGTACGCCACCGTCAGGACCTGCTTCGTATAGTGATCCTGCACCACTGCAGGGATCAGTCCCTTTTCATCAAATCTGAGTTTTTCTATATCCATATTACAATCTGACCTCCACGCCTTCATTTCTGAGATATTTTTTAAGATCTGCTATCTTTATTTCCTTGTAGTGGAAAATGCTCGCAGCCAGTCCCGCGTCCATGCCTTTATGTCTGAAGAGCTCTGAAAAGTCTTCCATCTTTCCCGCTCCGCCCGACGCTATTATCGGCACATTGACTCTCGCCGCGATCTCATCGAGCAGCTCCAGATCGAAGCCCTGCTTGACTCCGTCGGTATCGATGCTGTTCACAACGAGCTCTCCCGCTCCGCTGTTCACTCCGTCGACCGCCCACTGCAGCGCATCTATGCCTGTGTTCTCACGTCCGCCCTTTGCAAAGAGCCTGAAGCTGCCGTCCACGCGCTTTATGTCCATGCTCAGCACGACGCACTGATCTCCGTATTTCTTCGCAGCCTTTTCTATTATCTGCGGATCACGGATCGCGCCGCTGTTCACGCTGACCTTGTCAGCTCCGCACTTGAGCACTCTGTCAAAATCGTCCAGAGTATTTATGCCGCCGCCCACTGTCAGCGGTATGAATATCTCTGACGCCACTTTCGTGAGTATATCTGTAAAGAGCCCGCGCTCTTCCACGCTGGCTGTTATGTCATAGAACACCAGCTCATCGGCGCCTTCTCTGTTGTAGAACTTCGCCATTTCCACAGGATCCGAAACATCCTGTATGCCTTCGAAATTCTTGCCTTTTACAACCCTGCCGTTTCTTACGTCGAGACAAGGTATGATTCTCTTAGTGATCATGTTTCGCTTCTCCCATCTCTATTCAGCAAGTTCCACTGCCTTTGCCAGATCCAGCTTGCCGCTGTATATCGCCTTGCCGAGGATCGCTGCCGAAACGACATCCCTCAGCTGCTCTATCTCCTCGTAAAAGCTGATGCCGCCCGACGCCACGATATCCAGGTTCTCGATCTTGGCGAGCTTCCTGTAGGCTTCCATATTAGTCCCCTCCAGGCTGCCGTCTCTGGAGATATCAGTGTATATCACGGTCTTCACTCCGATCTTCTGCAGATATCTGCAGAACTCGAAGCTTTCTCTGTCGGTCACCTCTTTCCAGCCGTTAACTGCGACGTATCCGTCTTTCGAATCCACGCCTACAGCTATCCTGTCGCCGTATTTTGCGATCATTTCCTCCAGGAACTCCGGATCTTTTACCGCAACAGTCCCCAGTATCACTCTGCCGACTCCGATCTCGAGATACTGCCTGATGCGTTCCTCGTCCCTGATACCGCCTCCGACTTCGACGAACATATCCACATTTTCTGTGATCTTCTTTATCGAGTCGTAGTTAACGAGCTTTCCGTCCTTCGCACCGTCGAGGTCGACGAGATGCAGGTTGCCGGCGCCCGCTGCCTTGAATGATGATGCGATCTCCACAGGATCATCGCTGTAAACGGTCATCTGATCGTAGTCGCCCTGAAAAAGCCTGACCACCTTACCGTCTCTCAAATCTATTGCAGGAAAAATCTTCATATCCGCCTACACCTCCATAAATGCTCTAAGTATGTTGAGTCCGACGTCTCCGCTCTTCTCCGGGTGGAACTGCGTTCCGTAAACGCTGCCGTTTCTTACAGCTCCCGTGATCTTTATGCCATACATCGAAGTCGCTATCGTGCTCTCCTCGCAGTCTCTGCCGTAGAAGCTGTGCACGTAGTACACGCAGTCGCCCTGCTTTATATACTTGAAAAGCGGCTCGTCCTCCTTGAAGTCCAGAGCATTCCAGCCTATGTGAGGAACCTTGAGATCAGTTATGCCCTGCTTCTTCAGATCCTCATCTATAGACGCCACTGTGCCCTTTATGAGACCTAAACCCTTGTGCACTCCGTACTCATGGCTTTCCTCAAAAAGCAGCTGCATGCCGAGACATATCCCCAGCAGCGGCTTGCCCGCTGCGGTCTCTTTCATGATCGTATCCACGAGACCTGTGGCTCTGAGCTTTGCTGCAGCATCCTCGAATGCCCCTACGCCCGGCAGTATGATCCTGTCGGCCTTTTCTATATCTTCGCTCCTGTTCGTCACTACCGTTTCAGCTCCGAGATATTTCAGCGAAGCTGTGAGGGAGAACAGGTTCCCTACTCCGTAATCTATTACCGCTATCATCTACAACACTCCTTTTGTCGAAGGTATCTCATCCGCGTATTCGTCCTCGACCGCGCATGCCTGTCTGAGCGCGCGCCCCATTCCCTTGAATACAGCTTCTATTATGTGATGTGAATTCTCGCCTGCCAGCATCTTCACGTGTATCGTCAGACCCATCTCCCGCGCCAGCGCCTCGATGAATTCCTTCACCAGCTCAGTGTCAAAATCTCCGACCTTCTGAGTAGGTATCTGCACATCGAAATTGACGCAGCTGCGGCCGCTTATATCTACCGCGCAAAGCACGAGCGCCTCGTCCATAGGCAGCAGCATGCTCCCGTACCTGTAGATGCCCCGCTTGTCTCCGAGCGCCTCTCTGAAAGCTCTTCCCATCGCGATGCCGATGTCCTCCACGGTGTGATGGTAGTCGACATGCGTGTCGCCGTTGCAGTCGACAGCTATATCGAATCTGCCGTGTCTGGTGAACAGCTCCAGCATATGATCCAGGAACCCGCATCCCGTGTTTATCTCATATGCGCCGCTTCCGTCTATCTCCAGTGCGAGCACTATCTTTGTCTCTTTCGTGTCTCTGACGATCTTTTTTCTTCTCATTACGCTTCTCCTTCTGCACGCACTATCCGAGGATCTCCTCCGTAGCTCTGACAAGCGCTTTCATTTCTTCAGGCGTGCCTATCGTTATTCTGACAAAATCTCTGATCTTTTCATCTTTGAAATGCCTTACTATTATATTATATTTTTTGAGCTTTGTGAAATATTCTTCGCCGGAAATACGATCGCCGGAAGCGAACACGAAGTTCGCACTCGAAGGAAGCACGCGGAATCCCAGTTTTTTCATGTCCGCAACGAAAGCTTCTCTGGTGTCCATTATCAGCTTTCTCGTCTTTTCAAAATATGCGGTATCCTTCATCGCCTCGGCTCCCGCAAGGATCGAGAGGCGGTTTAGGTTGTACGGATTGAAGCTGAACTTTATCCTGTTCATATCTGCTATCAGCCCGCTGTTTGCCATCGCAAAGCCCACTCTCGCGCCTGCAAGGCTCCTCGACTTGGAAAGGGTCTGCACGATCATCAGGTTGTCGTAGCTGTCTATCAGGCTCACCGCGCTCTGCGCTCCGAAATCAACGTACGCCTCGTCTATCACGACCAGGTTGTCTATGTTATGCTTAAGTATCGCCTCGATCTGATCGAGCGTCAGTGCCATCCCTGTCGGCGCATTAGGATTAGTGATCACGATCGTTCCGTCCGCGTCGTAATAGTCCTCCGGTCTTATGGAAAAATCCTCCGCGAGCGGCACTTTCACGCTCTCAGCCCTGAAGATATCGCAGTATACCGGATAAAAGCTGTAGCTTATCTCAGGATAGTATACCCTGCCGGTCCTGCCCTGGAACGCCATGAATATGAATGCGAGTATCTCATCCGAGCCGTTCCCTGCGATCACCTGATCCTTTCCGATACCGTAATATTCCGCAACAGCGTCTGTGAACTGCGATGCCGCCGGTTCCGAATAAAGCTTCAGCCTGTTCACTTCCGCCTCGTTTATCACCTTTACGACCGACGGCGCCGGCTCGTAAGGATTCTCGTTCGTATTGAGTTTTATCAGTTTCCCGAGCACCTTAGGCTGTTCGCCCGGCGTGTACGGCTCGAGAGTCTGGAATTTTTCATTTAAAAATCTGCTCATTTCACCTGTTCTCCCAGCTTCTGAAGCATGTCCGTTATCATCTCATTTTCGAATTTGAAGCTCGTCTTGTTCGCGATGAACCTCGCGCTGATGTTCTCGAACTCCTCGATCACGCTCAGATGGTTCTCCCTGAGCGTATTACCGGTCTCCACGATATCGACGATCACGTCCGAAAGACCAAGTATCGGAGCCAGCTCGATGCTTCCGTTCAGCTTTATTATCTCTATATCTCTGTTCCTGCCGCCATAGAAATTCTTCGCGATGTTCACGTACTTCGTAGCCACGCGCAGCGTCCTGTCAGGGTCTTCTATGTATCCGTCCGGCGCAGCGACAGCCATCCTGCACTTTCCTATATCGAGGTCGAGCAGCTCATAAACGTCTGATTTGTTCTCTAGAAGTATATCCTTGCCCACGATACCGACGTCTGCAGCCCTGTGCTCGACATAGATCGCAACGTCGCTCGGCTTTACGAGAAGATATCTTACGTTTTTCTCCGGACTCTCGAAAACGAGTTTCCTGTTCTGTTCATAATATCCCGGGCAGTCATATCCGGCCGATGCAAGCATATCGTATACCTGATCTCCGAGACGTCCTTTAGGCAGCGCTATATTCAGCATTTATATCTCCTCCTTCTTTGTCTCACCGTTTTCAAGAATGTATTTCTCTCTGTATCTGAGGCACGCAGGTGCCTCCGTCTCCGCTCTGACCGTCAGGCCTTCCTTCTGCAGGCTCTTCACCGCTTTGAAAACGTCAGCTGCAGGTGTTTCTGCGTCGTAGATCAGCAGCGCGTCGACATCGTATTCCGAAGCCGGCATCCTGCCCTTTGTGAGCTCGTCGAGATAGATCGCGAAACCCACAGCGCCTGCATCCTTTCCGAACAGCTGCATAGCCTTGTCGTACTGACCTCCGGCCAGCACGCAGCCCGGCAGATTTCTTATGTAACCCCTGAACACTATGCCGTTGTAGTATTCCATGTCGTTTATCATGGAAAGGTCGATCTGTATATTTTTCGCGTATCCAAGGCTCTTGAGCGCGCTGCAGTATTCCTGCAGTTCATCGAGATCCTTTTCCATTTTTTCGTTCACCGCCATGGTTCTCGCCTTTTTCAGCGTTTTGCTCATCTCACCGTAAAGAAATGGTATTCCGCTGAGGATCTCGGCGTTCCTGCCGTCGATCCCGGCGGTCTCTATGATCTTGTTTATACCCGTCACATTTTTCTGTCTGATGTGCTCCAGCAGTTCTCTGCAGATGTTTTCATCAAGTCCCAGCGAATCGATGAAATCTATCGTGTAGTGCATCTGCGATATCTCGAGCAGATAGTCGGGATCGATCGTCTTGAGCGACTTGGCTGCAAGCGCTATCACCTCGAGTATACTGTATCTGTCTATCCTTCCCATATATTCGAGACCCATCTGGTTGATCTCCTTGAAGCAGTGGTTCTCGCGGTTTTCTCTGTAAACGTTCTCTATGTAGTAAAGCTTCTCGCTTTTCTCTCTCGTCGCGCCCGTATTGTTGATGACGCTGAGCGTCACGTCCGGCTTCATCGCCAGCAGTCTTCCGTCAAGGTCTGTAAAGGTCAGCACCTTGTCGCCTATCAGAAAGTTCCTGTTCGTCGCATAAAGCGAGTATTCCTCGAATTTGCTTATCTTGTATTTTTTATATCCGAATTTCTCGAAAAGTCCTCTGAGCTCCAGCGTGGCTCGTTCATCAGGTCTGAGATTGTATTTCATATTCGCTCCCCCTTTGCTTTATCACATTAAAGTGTTACTTGATTACTGTAATAACAGTATACACTCTGCATGCTGTTATGTCCAGTCTAAATTCAAAAGAATCCTTAGAAAAAGCCGATAAACGGTCATTCACATAATCGACCAAAAGAAAAAACCGCCACGATATTGAAATCACGGACGGAGTTTTACTTTTATTAAAGTGAGTCGCATTATAGTTTTCTGAGATCATCCTCTGATATTCCGGTGACTTCTATATATAATATCGCGATCTATTCCTTTGGCTAACATCTGGCTAACATCTTTCCGGCGATCTCAATACCGCCCTCAGAACGTCCTATGGCTTCACCGATCTTCTCACCCTAGGCACGGGCTTTTTCACCAGCAGACCGCTCGCACTCATCTAGATAATCTTAAAGTTTATGTATCTGCCACCCGCCTGTTATCGACGGTCAGCGGTTACCTACACAACAGTTATGAACGATTACCAAAAATATTATTCCAGATCATGCTTTTTAGCATTTTTGCCCGAATATCACATTGAAAAAAATCGTCATTTACCAGAATATCGACTCAGCCTAATTGTCTTTGGTAATTTTTCCTGTCATTCTAGCGATTTCTCGATGTCATTTTACCAAAGCTTGAGTGTCGATCATGGATTCTTGGTATTTTACCTTCTCATACAGGTCATAAAACTGCAATTTTTACCAAAATACCAGATGCCGGAACCCAGTCTTGGTATTCGCCACGTCCATCATGCACAAGCTCCTTTTTTCAAGATGCTCATCAGCAGATCCACATTCAGCGTTTTCTGTTTATCACAGAAGCCAGGTATGCCGCTCCGAAACCATTGTCGATATTGACGACTCCGACTCCGTTGGCACAGCTGTTGAGCATCGAAAGTAGAGCTGAAAGTCCTCCGAGATTCGCGCCGTACCCTATGCTCGTCGGCACTGCTATGACCGGCACGTCCACGAGACCTCCGACAACGCTTGCCAGAGCGCCTTCCATACCTGCTATGACGATCACGACATCTGCAGCCCTTATCCTGTCGAGCTTGTCGAACAGCCTGTGTATACCTGCAACGCCCACATCGTATATCCTGTCCACTCTGTTGCCCAGCATCCCGGCTGTCACTGCAGCTTCCTCAGCTACCGGTATGTCAGCAGTTCCGGCCGTTATCACCGCGACCGACCGTCTCTGCTCCATAGTCTCCTCACCGTCAGATTCCATATCCCTGACCGCTATGATACGTGCAGTCTCATAGTATTCCGCATCGCTGAGCAGTTCCTTCACCGCCTTATAATCTTCCGCGGTCGCTCTCGTTCCCATGATATTGCCGCCGTTTTTCACAAGCTCAGCCATGATCTGCGCGATCTGCCGCGGTGTCTTTCCCTGACAGAACACCACTTCAGGGAATCCCGTCCTCACTGCTCTGTGATTATCCACATTGGCAAAACCTATATCCTTGAACGGCAGATCACGCAGCTGCTCATACGCATCGTCCACTGCCAGACCACCGTCCTTTACTTTTTCCAGAACTTCCTTTATATATTTTTCTTTCATCGCATCCCGTCCTCCGTCACTCTATCACCCTTTTTTCACTCACGACCAGCACCGGCCTGATGTCATGTTCCTCTGCAGGGACACCATCCGTTATCTGAAAATCATAGCACACTGCCGCAGTCATACATTCTCCGTATTTTTCAAGGAACCTGTCATAGTACCCGCCGCCGTATCCGATCCTGTCACGTTTTTCCGAAAAAACCGCGCCCGGCATAACCACGAGCGTCTCGCCTCCCGGCACCAGCACATTTTCCGAATCGGGCTCCCGTATACCGAAAGCCCCGCTGATGAGTGCGGTTTCCTCACCATACAGATGAAAATGCATAACTCCATCTCTGACCCTGGGCAGCCAGACGGTCTTGCCGTCAGCCCGCGCCCTTTCCATTATCAGAGTCACATCCACCTCGTTCCTTATAGGCATGTAAAGGCACACGTTTTCTGCACGTCTGTACTGTTCAGTGTCCTGCAGCCTGCTGCATATCGCCTCGGAATGCAGCTTTACATCATCGTCGCTGAGCGAGCTTCTTATATCAAGTATTTCTTTTCTCAGTTCTTTTTTGTTCTTCATATCCATATATTATCAGACTTTCCCATGCTTTACAATCCGTTGAAAATATGATATCATGTTATGCAGTAATATTACAACATTTAACAGAAAGGTGGAACCACAAGTGAAAAGAATCAAGACTTTAGTATCACGCGATCTCGAAAAATCTGCTAAGACAGGGGGCTGCGGAGAATGCCAGACTTCATGTCAGTCCGCAAGCAAGACTTCATGCAGCGTTGCTAACCAGCAGTGCGAAAAATGCAAGAACTAGAAGTTCGTTTCAGGATACTGTGACATACTGATATCGATTGCTGCATCTGGGATCCGGATGCAGCTATTTTCTTGTGACCGGGGTAATCCCCGTACATTCTGTTTGATTTGGAAAGGAATATAGGATATACATGGTTCATCAATATAAATTAAACGGCTACAATATCGTGCTGGATTCGGAAAGCGGCTGCATACATACTGTAGATGATGCGGCTTACGATGCGATCGCGCTTTACGAGAACACACCCGCAGAAGAGATAATCTCGACGATCAGTCAGCGCTACGACATATCAGAGGCTGACGTACAGGAGATCCTCGACGATATAGAGACGCTGAAAAAAGACCACCAGCTCTTTACAAAAGACCTGTTCTCCGGACAGGCCGGCCTGTTCAAGGAACGTCAGTCCGTAGTCAAGGCGATCTGTCTCCATGTTGCACACGCGTGCAATATGACATGTGAATACTGCTTTGCAGGCAAAGGTGAATATCACGGCGAGCAGGCTATCATGAGCTACGAAGTCGGTAAGCGCGCACTTGACTGGCTGATCGAAAACTCAGGCACGCGACGCAATCTCGAAGTCGATTTCTTCGGCGGCGAACCGCTGCTCAACTTCGACGTCGTCAAGCAGCTCGTTGCATATGGCCGTTCTCAGGAAAAGATACACGACAAGAATTTCCGCTTTACGCTTACGACCAACGGTATGCTCCTCGACGACGAGGTGATCGAATTCGCCAACAGAGAAATGAGCAATGTCGTGATAAGTCTGGACGGCAGGAAAAATATAAACGACAAGGTCAGAAGGACTCACGGAAACGAGGGCACGTACGATATGATCCTGCCTGCTTTCAAGAAGCTCGCTGACTCAAGAAACCAGCAGAACTACTACGTGCGCGGCACGTACACTCACTATAATACGGATTTTGCAGACGATATACTGCACATGGCTGATCTCGGCTTCAAGGAGCTGTCCATCGAGCCTGTAGTTGCGCCTGCAGATGCGCCTTATGCGCTTCAGGAATCCGATATACCTAAGCTGCTTTCCGAGTATGAGCGACTGGCATGTGAGATGCTCGATCGCAAACGTGAAGGCAAAGGCCGCGATTTTACATTCTATCACTATATGATAGATCTGACAGGCGGGCCGTGCATCGTCAAGCGTATCTCCGGCTGCGGCGTCGGCACTGAATACGTCGCTGTTACTCCGGCAGGCGACCTGTATCCATGTCATCAGTTCGTCGGAGACGAGAAGTTTCTGCTCGGAAATATCTACGACGGCATCACGAACGCATCGGTATGCGATGAATTCAAAGGCTGCAATGTATATTCGCACAGCGAATGCGCCGACTGCTTCGCCAAACTCTACTGCAGCGGCGGCTGCGCTGCTAACGCATATCACACGACGGGTTCGATAACAGGCGTGTATGACATGGGGTGCCAGCTCCATAAAAAGAGGATCGAATGTGCCATCATGCTCAAAGTCGCAGAGATGTGCGAAGATCTGTAGGAATTTAAAAAATCTCAAAGAATCGAAAACGGCAGTATCTCCTGATTTGACAGCAGGAATACTGCCGTTTTTTATTTTTCCAGCCGCAATGCCTGATATGATTTTTGAAATAATAATACCCCTGTTAGATATCCTCAACACGATTTCAGAAAAAAATGTTATAAATATATCACTTTTAGTGTTGACCTTCTCATATTCAAGTGATATATTTATAACATCGCAAGTGCGAAATATGTAACATCAAGGAGAGAATCATGAATAAAAAGGTAACATTAAGAGAGCTTGTTGGTGCACGTATCGTGCTGACAATTTGTATTGCAGCATATTACTGGTGCTGGGCCAGAAACAGCTGGGAAAATTATTTTTCCTCTATACAAAACTGCGTTGCAATATTTGCTTTTTGTTTTTTCTGTTTCCTGGCTATACGTGAAAAAAAATACAAGAAAGAGATCACAGATGAAATGGCGGCTGCAAATCTAAAACGTTGCGATTCGATCTGCTACAAGATCGTAACGGTATTAATCGTCTGTATCGGATTTCTGTCCGCTATTTTAAGATTTACAGTATCCCCGGAAGTGATCGGATATATGCTGGTCGGCACACTGGTACTGATGTCAATTATAAGAACTATCCTATTCTGCTATATGGATATAAAGGGGGTTTAAAATAGTGCTCGTAACTAAAATCAAAGAATATCGTGAGCAGGCAGGTTATAAGCAGAGCGAACTTGCGGAGCTTGTCGGTACAAGACGAGAAACGATCGTTCATCTTGAAAACGGCAGATATAATCCCTCCCTTAAATTGGCTATGTCTATTGCGAAAGTATTCCATGTGACCGTTGAGGACTTGTTTGAATTTGTAGATGAAGAAAAGTAAAACGTCTCCAAGTATATCAGCGATAATCCACGAAAACAGGGCGCCGCTATAATGATCATAAATCTTTATAGCGGCGCCCATCATTTTTAAACTAAAGCACTGCAATGATCACCACCAGCGCTGTCGACAGCTGAATACATGTCACACTGCAACCTAAATCCAGTCTGAAATTTGACCTATATGGATCAAAGTTCTTACAGACCTATATCTCACCCTTCCTGAACGCTTCTATCATCACTGCCGTGATGCTCATATCGTTTTTCATCTGCGGGATCTCATCTCTATGCATCCATACTGCTTCTGAAAGCTCGCTGCGATCAACTGTGACAACATCACTGCCATCGAGCGATGCGAAGAATCCCGTGATCAGTGAATCAGAAAATCCCCACGGCTGACTGCCGAAATATTTCAGATCTTTCACCTTCAACCCGACTTCCTCCATCACTTCACGCTGCAGAGCACCTTCGACCGATTCGCCTATCTCCACAAAGCCCGCGATCAGCGCCAGTCCTTTATACGGTCTTCCTGCATATCTCGTGACGAGCAGTCTGTCTCCGTCTGTTATAGCAGCCATTATCACCGGGGAAATACGCGGATACTGGATATTCCGGCATTCAGGGCATATCATCGCACGTTCCTTATCGGAATGCTCCATAACACTTCCGCAGCAGCCGCAGTACCGGTGTTCTCCATACCAGTGATCCAGATGTCTGGCAGTAACTGCTGCAAGCGCCGGCCATCTCTCATGCCTGTCATACAGTTCACGTATATCGACGTATTCCATTCCCTCGGGACTTCCTTCCGGGATCCTGTCTGCCATAGCTTTTCCCGGAATCAGGAACATCGGTGACTCATCGACTGAGAAAGCATAAACTGCCTGATCAGCAATCTCGCTGGCTTCGCCCTGCAGCTGCCCTATCACCGGCAGGCTCAGTCTGCCATTCTCATTGCACACGAGGACTTTTCCTCCTCTGAATGTAAAAAATACAGAATCAGATCCGACTCGAGCCATGTTTGCCTTTGCAAATGAATTGTCGAGAAAATGCGGAGCTATTTCATGTATCACTTGTATTCACCCTCCTTGGTTTAGTTACAAGAAAAGAGGCTGTGTCCGGCATAATGCCGGAACACAACCTTCTTGTCATTCAGATTATTATACTGCCACAGTGCAGACTAGTTGTTTTCTGCCTTGTACTTTTCGAGAGCTTCTGCGAGCTTAGGGATGATAACTTTTACGTCACCAACGATTCCTAAATCAGATACTTCGAAGATAGCAGCTGTATCGTTCTTGTTGATTGCGATTACGCACTCTGAGTTTTCCATACCTGCGATGTGCTGGATAGCACCTGAGATACCGCAAGCCATGTACAGTTCAGGTCTAACTGTCTTACCAGTCTGACCAACCTGTCTGTCTCTTTCGATCCATCCTGCATCAACGTTTGCTCTTGATGATGAGATTTCTCCGCCGAGTAAGTCAGCAACCTTCTTTAATTCGCCGAAGAACTCAGGTGAACCGATACCTCTTCCGCCTGATACCAGAACCTTAGCTTCTGTGATATCAACAGCTTTCTTAGTATCTTTAACTACTTCCTTGATAGTTACGTTCATGTCTTCAGGAGTGAAGTCTACCTTGAACTCCTCAACAGTTCCCTGCTTGCCGGCAACAGGAGCGATCTTCTTCATTACTCCAGGTCTTACTGTTGCCATCTGAGGTCTGTAATCAGCGCATCTGATCGTTGCCATTACGTTACCGCCGAATGCAGGTCTTGTCATCTTTAATGTAACGTCGTCCATGCCAAGTCTCTTAGCGATCGAATCTGTATCTGCAGTTGAAGTTGCATGTAAGAAATCGAAGTACTTGTTCATGTCGATGTCCAGGTGAGTACAGTCAGCAGTCAGTCCAGTGTGAACTCTTGCTGCTACTCTTGGAGCGAGGTCTCTACCGATCGAAGTTGCTCCGAACAGTACGATGTTAGGGTCATAGTTCTTGATAACTGCTGTTAATGCCTTTGCATAAGGCTCAGTCACGTATTCCTCGAGCATAGGATCTTCTACTACGATTACACCGTCAGCTCCAGCTTCGATGAGTTCCTGTGCTCTGTCTTTAACATTGTTTCCCATGAGGACTGCGTAAACTTTTTCCTTAAGATCAGCAGCCAATATCGTTGCTTCACCGAGAAGCTCCAGAGTTACCTTGGCAATGTTGCCATCTCTCTGCTCTGCTATTACATATAAATCTTTGCTCATTTTTACGAATCCTCCCAACTAAATAATATGCTTTTCTTCCATCTTAGCTATGATTGCAGCAACGGCTTCGTCAGGGCTAACATCTAACTTAGTTCCTGCACCCTTAGCCATCTTACCGAATGAAGTTACAACCTTTGTAGGTGATCCATTAAGTCCGATGAAGTCTGGGTTTAAACCGTCTTTTAAGTCATCAAAGCCCCATACAGTGATATCTTTTGCATAAGCATCGATAACGCCGCCAGCGTGCATGTATCTTGGCTCAGCTAATTCCTGCAGTGCAGTGATGAGGCAAGGAGTCTTAACGTCGATCATGTGATGTCTGTCTTCGTACTGTCTTCTTACCGTTACTACATCTCCGTTAACGTCGATTTCTTCTGCATATGAAACCTGTGGGATTCCGAGGTTTTCAGCGATCTGCGGACCTACCTGAGCAGTATCTCCGTCGATAGCCTGTCTTCCTGTGATTACGAGATCGTATCCGATCTTCTTCAGTGCAGTTGAGATGATGATTGCTGTTGCGCAAGTATCTGAACCGCCGAATTCTCTTGCTGAAAGCAGGTATGCATCGTCGCATCCCATTGCAAGAGCTTCTCTTAATGCTACGTCAGCCTGTGGAGGTCCCATGCAGACAACTGTAACAGTTCCGCCTACTTTTTCCTTAAGCTGAAGCGCTGCTTCTATACCTGATTTATCGTCATGGTTGATGATGCTAGGAACACCATCTCTGATCAGTCTGTTAGTTTTAGGATCCAGTTTTACTTCGTTTGTGTCCGGAACCTGCTTTATGCACACTACTATTTTCATTGTTAATTTCTCCCTTCACACTACTACTTTATTTTCATTGATCCTGAAATTACCATCTTCATAACTTCTGATGTTCCTTCATATATCTCTGTGATCTTAGCATCTCTTAATGCTCTTTCTACAGGATATTCTCTGCAGTAGCCGTATCCGCCCATGAGCTGTACAGCTTCTCTGCACACCTGGTTAGCTACGTCTGAAGCGAATAACTTAGCCATTGCAGCTGCAGGACCGTAGTTTTCGCCAGCATCCTTAGTGCATGCTGCTCTCCATGTGAGGAGTCTTGCTGCGTCGATCTTAGTCTGCATGTCAGCTAATTTGAACTGAGTTGTCTGGAATGCTGCGATCGGTCTTCCGAACTGCTTTCTTTCCTTAACGTAAGCGAGAGCTTCGTTTAATGCCCCCTGTGCAAGACCTACTGCCTGTGCAGCGATACCGATTCTTCCGCCGTCGAGAGCCTTCATAGCGATCTTGAAGCCCTGTCCTTCTTTACCAAGTCTGTTAGCTGCAGGTACTCTTACGTTTTCGTATGAAACTTCGCAGTTTGAAGCTGCTCTGATACCCATTCTCTTGATGTTTTCACTTACTGTAACTCCAGGAGTTCTGTTGCCTTCGTCATCCTTGAGAGGTACGATGAATGCTGAGATACCCTTTGTTCCGATAGTCTTGTCAGTTAAAGCGAAAACGATGCATGTATCTGCAAAACCTGAGTTTGTTGTAAAGATCTTACCACCGTTGATGATGTACTCATCTGTAGCTTCGTCATATACAGCCTGTGTCTGCTGTCCTGCTGCGTCTGATCCTGCATTTGGCTCAGTAAGTCCGTAGCATCCTGACTTTGATCCGTCGATGAGCGGTCTTAAGAATTTCTGCTTCTGCTCTTCTGTACCGAAACCGTCGATGCATGAGCAGCAGAGTGAAGTATGTACTGAAATAGTGATACCAGTACTTCCGTCAACCTTTGATACTTCTTCCATGCACAGTGCATAACTGAGGTAGTCGCCGCCTACTCCGCCGTATTCTCTTGCGTAAGGAATACCCATAAGTCCGTATTTCTGCATCTTTGCAAGCAGTTCCATGCTGTAAACTTCTGTTTCATCCATTTCTTCTGCCAATGGTTTAACTTCATTTTCTGCAAATCTGCGATACATTTCCTGCTGAAGCAAATGTGTCTTTGATAATTTAAAGTCCATTGTTTATCCTCCTAAACTCTCCATTTAAATTTTGCTTACAATCACTTATTTATTTTAGGTCAAATAACAACTTGTGTCAAGCCGCATTTAGTATATATTATAGTGGCTTTTCTGAATATTGTCTACTAATAATTGAAAGAATTTTTTAAATTATTGACATGCTGAATTCCGCGTACTAATATGTTAACAGGTTATCGTTAAAGTTAAAAAATGTGTATTCTGCATACATCAGGAAAGGAGTAAAAAATCATGTTTGAGACTCTTAAGTATGAAGTAAAAAACAACATCGGCTACATCACGATCGACAGACCGGAAGCGCTCAATGCGATATCGATGACAGTGCTCAAAGAACTGCATTCTGTGTTCGAACAGGTCAATGACGATCCTGAAGTAAAAGTGGCTATCCTCACCGGTAACGGCAAAGCGTTCGTTGCAGGAGCCGACATCGCCCAGATGTCACAGCTCACAGGTGTAGAAGGCCATGATATGATAAAATACGGTGCCGGCGTCATGGATCTTATCGAAGCTATCGATAAACCTGTCATCGCGGCAGTCAACGGTTTCGCACTCGGCGGCGGATGCGAGCTCGCGATGGCCTGCGATATCCGCATCGCTTCCGAAAAAGCAAAATTCGGACAGCCTGAAGTCAACCTCGGTATCATACCTGGTTTCGGCGGTACTCAGAGGCTCCAGAGACTCATCGGCAAAGGCATGGCAAAATACCTGATCATGACAGCTGAGCTGATCGGCGCTGAAGAAGCTCACCGACTCGGCCTCGTCGAAAAGGTCACTGCTCCGGACGAACTCATCCCTGCATGCGAAGAGATCGCCAGAACTATCATGAGCAAGGCTCCTATCGCGATAAAGACTGCAAAGAACATCATCAACAAGGGCGCTATGCTTGACGTGCCTACAGCTGTCGCACTTGAAAGCGAAGCGTTCACCGTTCCGTTCTGCTCAGAAGACAGGATCGAAGGAATGAAAGCTTTCCTCGAGAGAAGAGACGCTGAATTCAAGAACAGATAGCGCGATACTTCATCGTACAGAAAAGAGCTCATAGAAAGAAAAAGCTTGTATCCCTGCATTTCATGAGATACAAGCTTTTTGATTTCTGTAATATATGCCGTGCTGATCCCTCACAGCGTTCTGAGCACCTTCATCACGCCGTCGTCATCATTCGATTCCGCCGTATGGCGCGCCGCCTTCATCACCTCCGGATGACCGTTTTTCATGCAGTAGCTCTCACCGCACGCATGCATCATCCCGAGATCATTGAGATAATCGCCGAAAGCCATCGATTCTTCCGCTGTTATCCCGTATCTTTCCTGGATCTGCCTTATAGCGTTCCCCTTATCGACAGATGCATTTGAAATGTCGAGCCAGTTGCTCCCGGATACCACTGCGCTGAGATGCTTTCCGATGCCGCTGAACACTTCAGATGACTTTTCGGCTGCATCTATGTCAAAGTATATCGCGATTTTTACTATCGAATCCCGATGTACCATCTCTTTGAGCGCTTCCATATTCTTGACGAAAGCATGCCTCTTATAGTAAAGCAAAGCGCCGTTTTTGCCGCCGTCTGCACTTTCCACGAGATATGCGGACTCTGCACCGCACAGTATCGGATGAGCATGAGGTATGCCAGCGATGATATCAAGGCACTTTATTATGTCCTGCTCTTCCATCACATCTCTGTAGATCATCTCTCCGTGTTCGAACACCAGCGCGCCGTTCTCAGCGATGAATATCAGACTGTCGACGGCTTCCCTGAAATCGTGCTCCAGCGTAAAATACTGTCTGCCGCTTGCGATCACAGTCCTGATATCCGGATGGCTGTGCACCCACGGTATGAAATCCTCCGGAACTTCATTCGCACTGCTGAGAAGCGTCCCGTCCATATCGACTGCGACCAGTTTTATACTCATCTATTTGCTGTACTGGTCTTCCACCAGTATCTCCGTATCGAGCACGTATTTTGCCTTCAGCTCTGAAAGCGTCGCAAAATGCGGCTGCTGCAGATGTTTCTTCTGCGCATCCCTGCTTTCCCACTGCTCCCAGAGGAACATTCTGTCATCGCGATCGGCATCGAAGAAGAACGCATATCTTATACATCCGTCTTCAACTCTCGTTTTTTCACCTATTTTTTCTGCCTTTACCTCTTCATAGAACTTTCTGCGTGTATTTTCATCCGAAAAACTGTATGTAACATAAAAATTAGTCATTTTGGTTCCTCCATTATCCTTGCGGATATGTACTAATCGTCTAAGCTCTTGTCTGTCGCCCTGTCATAGATTGCCGTGACAGCATCTGACGGCTTCTTGTCGATCAGTGAAGCGATCACTGCGACAATCAGTCCTGCGATGAAGCCCGGAAGCAGTTCGTATATTCCTGTCGAATCCGAAAGGAATACATACCAGAGCACATCGACAGCCGCACCGCCTATAACACCTGCAACTGCACCTCTGTATGTGAATCGTCTCCAGAACAGCGACAGCAGGACTACAGGTCCGAATGCCGAACCGAAGCCGCCCCATGCGTTTTCCACCATATCCATTATAGCCTGTGCACCGGATCCCTTGCTCGACGCGATGAAATATGCGATTACCGCAACGATGAGCACGATGATACGGCCTACCCAGAGGATCTCCTTATCCGAAGCATCCTTTCTGAATATAGGCTTGTATATATCCGAAGTGAACGAACTTGATGCTACGAGCAGCTGCGAGTCGGCAGTCGACATCGATGCTGCGATTATCGCCGACAGCAGGAAGCCTGCGATCAGTCCAGGGAACATCTTTCTGATGAATGCGATGAACACCATCTTCTGCGATCCCGTAGTGAGCAGCTCTTCTGCCAGCACCATTCTTCCGAAGTATGCGATGAGACATGTAGCAGTAAGAGACAGTATTACCCAGATTATCGCCACCGTAGCACTCTTCTTTATCATCGACGGCTTTTCTATCGACATGAATCTAACGAGGATGTGAGGCATACCGAAGTAGCCGAGCCCCCACGCCAGCCCCGACAGTATATCATTGATACTTGCATCGAACACGCCGGTTCCGAATGCACACTCTACCACCTTGCCGCTCACTGCGTCAGTATATGTGTACACAGTTCCGAGCGCGGAAGTGTCCATATCAAGCGTAACCACTGCAACGATCGGCACTGCCAGCAGCGCGAACAGCATCAGGAATCCCTGGAAAAAGTCAGTCCAGCAAACGGCCTTGAAGCCGCCAAGGAATGTATATACCAGTATTATCAGTGCGAATATAGTCATAGCAGCACGATCCGACAATCCCGGGAACACGGTAGTGAACACCGATGTACCGGCAACGAAGCTTGATGCAACGTATATCGTGAAGCATACGAAGAATATCACTGCACAGATTATCTGCAGCGCAGGACTCGACGATGCGAACCTGTTCGACAGATACTGCGGCAGCGTTATAGCGTCATTTGAAGCTCTCGAGAATTTCCTGAGTCTCTTTGCTACAAATATCCAGTTCGCTATGGTTCCGAGTCCAAGACCTATTCCGATCCACATCTGACCGAATCCAAAAGCCAGGATACTTCCCGGAAGTCCCATCAGAAGCCATGCCGACATATCCGAAGCCTGTGCGGAAAGCGCTGTCACCCACGGTCCCATGCTTCTTCCTCCCAGGAAATATTCCTTTTCCCCGGTTCCTTTGCCCTTTATAAAGAATACGATTCCGATAGCCAGAACTACCAGAAAGTAAACTATAAAGGCAACGATTTCATAATTCATTTTTTCCTCCAATTAGTCCTAAAATATTTTTTAGCATAAAAAACCCTTAAATACAAACGATTTAAGGGTCTTAAACCAGTCCTTCCAATAATATCACTTCGGGAATATTTTTGCAACCGGCGAAGATATGAAATTTTTACAGTGCGCTTACAGCACCCGAAGACCGGATTTTTACAGTGCTCTGACTTCTGTCTCCAGAGTTATATCGAGTGCAGCCGCATAGGCTATGTACTTGTCGCATTCCTCGTACGTAAGCATATCTGATGAAAGCAGCCCTGTCTGGTCGTAATCGTCGTTTACGAACATCTTCGTGAACAGCGATCCGCACTGTCCTGTCAGATACTGCTCTCCGGTGATGCCCGCTCTGGCAAACGATTCTTCGCAGCCCGGAGCATAGAGATATGTCTCCACCATTACCTTCTTTCCATCCTTTGTTCCTGTCGCTTCTACTACAAAAGCTCCTTCATCCTTCACAAGGCCTTCATCCAGTATCTCCTTGATCTCGTCATGATACTTAGGTGCAGGCGGAAGGTGTGACACGATCACATCAAACGGTATAAATGTATGTCCTTTATAAGTCTCTTCTTCTCTTTTCAGGAGTCCGGCTCTATAAAGCGGTGTCGAAAACTCTATGCCCACTCCTCCGTATTTGAAGTTTATATTCTTCGCTCCCTTGAAGTGCGTATCCTTGTTAAGTCCCATGTACACAGTCTCATCATGTGCATGCTCCACCAGAGTAACTTCTTTTTCACATCCCTTAAAGTGCCTTGTCACCGGCAGCGAATGCGGTTCTGTCTCTACCAGAACCCCGTCCTTAAGTGCAAATGTAGGATCTGTCATATCTGAAAGTGCAGTAAACGGTGACCACCAGAATGGCAGGAATCTCTTCGCTTCAACACCCTCGTATACCATCATCAGGATATCATCACATGTATCAAGATATCTCATGCTGCTCTTAGTCGCAACACACATCATTCCCGGCGCCGAGCCAGTACCTATTATCGCCAGCTTCCCGATATCTGCGAATTTCTTTCCATATTCATCATACATGATCTCAACACACTTAGGCCACCATTCATCCAGCACGTCTGTTGCCGCAAAATCCTGATAGTTCGCCTTCACTGCGAGAGCTGCATCCAGTACATTAGGGGCAAATCTGATAGGAAGCGCATTGACTATAAGGTCTACGCCTTCTGCTGCCTTTATGATGCTTTCGGTATCATTCGCATCCACATATCTTCCTTCAGCCTTTTTAAGGATCTTTACAAGCTCATCAACAGCTTTATGATCTGCATCTGCGCATATGATTTTTTCCACATTAGGTTCTTCGTCCATCCTCTGTGCAACCGTAGAGCCCTGTGCTCCCGTCCCCAATACTAAGATCTTCTTACCCATTTCATTTCTCCTTTCAGCCATTCTTCCTATACTCATCTTTCTCAATGACTCTGCTTACCAGCGCCAGCACTATTCCTGCCGCCGCCAGGATCAGTCCGCCCCATTTCAGGATGTTCAGGATATCAGGTATATACTCTCCGAACATATCATAGTCATCTGCGCTCCATTCGCCATATTCAACTTCGTACCATCTGAGCCACAGCTGCCCGATGAATGCAAATGCGCCTGTCACCATCATATATACACCTATCCTCAGCGTATCTCCGAACGCCAGCTTCGTCCTGCGGTTGATCGGATGCTTCTGCGGATCCATATTGTACATCCCGCCGTATATACGCTTCACGATCAGATATACCACCGGGCCTGTAGCTGTAGCCACAAGTCCTACGAACAGATAATCAGTTCCGTTCACGAGAAGCGCTATCACCGCTATCAGTATCGGCATCCCTGCGAAAAATGCCAGCCCTGCCTTTCCTCCAGGCATCACGTAAAGTCCTCTGGCTCTTCGCTCCTCTACAGGATATAATTTTCTCAGCTTTATAACTGCGACCGACAGTATTATGTAAAGCGCAAGTATGAACACTACTTCAATATTCACGAGTGTCGTGAAATCCGACTGCGCCAGTATCACTGTAACGACTGCAAGCGATAATATACCTACATAAGGAACGCCTCTATTCTTGCTTACCTTAACAAGGAACTGAGGGCACAGACGGTCATCAGCCAGCACGAAAAATCCTCTCGATCCCGAAGCCAGATACGTGTTGAATATCGCGCACTGTGAAATTATCGCTATCACCAGGAATATATATCCCCATACCGAGCCGAGATGTGTCGTCAGTATCGTGGCATAGCCCACATTGTCACTGCCGAATCCGCCCTCTGTCGACCAGTTCATCCACGAGCCTTCAGGCATGCATGCCAGACCTCCCAGCGTTGGCAGTATATATGTCAGCGCCACGAGAGGCATCGCTATCAGCAGTCCCTTAGGTATGACCTGAGGATTCTTCACTTCTCCTGCCATGTTAGAGATACATTCATAACCGCAGTACATCCATACACAGATGCAGATCCCGCCGCTCAGCCCGTCGAGTATGTTGTAGTCAGGTGGTATCACCGGCATCATCGGATTTGTTTCCCAGTTGATGAATCCGACTGCCGCAACGAGCATGAATGCCAGCAGTATCATTACGGAAAGCGTCGTGCTGACTTTTTCCACTTCTTTTATGCCAAGCAGGTTTATCACTGTAAATATCAGCACCATTCCTATCTTCAGCACCTGATCCGCCAGCGGCGACATCGGTATCAGCTGACTCACATACCCTGCAACGAGCGACACATATGTCCCGTTCGCTATATATGTAGACACCGTTCCCCACCAGCCCGCCTGGAATCCCCAGAACTCTCCGAAGGCTTCTCTGACCCAGACGTACACTCCGCCTTCCGACGGGAGCACCGCACCGCACTCAGCCACAAGATTGCTTATAGGGTAAGCCCATACGATCGGAAATGTTATCAGCAGTATCAGAGTCATCCCCGGACCTGCTTCCGGTATCATCTCCTCTATACCGAATGCACCTGCACCTACCAGACAGTAAAGCATGAATACTATGCCGGTAACTTTGACGTCATATTTTTTCAATCCGGCAACACCGTTCATCGTTAGTCTCTGTTCCATTTACTTTCTCCTGTTTAAAAATATGATATGATTCCTGTTTGCAGCATATACGCTTAAGTTCCACCTCCTCTTCAAAGCATTTCCGGCAGCTGCACCGCCTGTCGTCTGCCTTTCATGTCATGATTTTACTGTAATTTCTGAATTTTTTGCAATAGCACAATGGTGTTATTCATGTTTTTGGAACCAAAAGATCATTTTTATACAAAGAACTGCACCTGAACGGCACGTCCGGCCGCCTCATGCAAAAGTCCGCAGTTCCATATGCGTCATACTTTTGCGGACTGCTGCACTTTTATGGTACAAAAAATACCCGGCAAGCCGGGCATATGGATATCTGCATATCAGTTTATTTAAGATTCGAGACTTTCACGATTATTTCATGTCTGCTCTGAGTCTCCGTTTTTCGGAAGATATTGTTGACGTGGCGTTTCACGGTATTCTCGGATATTGAAAGCTCAGCTGCTATCTGAGGATTGCTGAGTCCTCTGTTCAGAAGGAGCAGCACTTCCCTTTCTCTTCCGGAGAGCTCATACCGGTCCGAGATGATCCCGACCGCTTCATCCGTAGCCACCTGCGCAGATCGTATCTTCAGCGGATCCTTCTTGTAAAAATAGTATATCGACGCCGCATTGAATATCGCATACATCAGGATCAGCGGGTCACCTCCGTATATTTCCATCAGATTCTCCTCTGATTTGTACCAGGTGCTGTAATCCCAGTATACGATCCACAGCATATATCCGACCAGAAGAAGCGCCATCACAAGCGTAAGCGTGCGATACCTGCTTTTCCGGTATTTTTTCATCAGCATATATATGCACCTTATGCTCACTGCTATTATAAAACACACGTACCCCGTGTTGAGAGCCTGAAGGATCACCTTCCCCGAGACATGCTCCATATGCAGCGCATAAGTGTCATATCGCCCCTCAAAGATCGAAAGTATCTGTGAAAGCACAAGGTATACAGCCGATATGATGCAGACCTGCTTTACATTTATCGTCTTTTCAGCATTTATAAGGACTATAAGCGCATATACCCACGCTGTTGTAAGTATGCAGAAAAACGTATCTGACAGCGTGATAAGCGCGAACACGACGCTGCCTGATGCGAACTCCGACATAAAATAATACGTTATGAAATCGAGTATCATAAATATAAATATCGAACATACGAAAAGAAAAACAGCTCTGTGCTTTCTGTCCTTTTCTCTTATGTTGAGGATCAGCATAAGCGTCATCGTGATGCCGCCCATTATTATGACTGCTACATATAAAAAAGTATACACACTGCTTATCAAAAAAGTCATAATTTTCACTCCTTAGTCATAATTTGATTTTACCCTACTTCCCTGTAAAAAGTCAATCCTAATAGCTCATCATGCTTGTTTTGAAAGCTCCGGATCATCTCGGTCGTATTTATCATAAAAAACAGCAAAATAGTACTTTGAATGTGTTGTATAATTATAAAAAGAGAAAAACTGCACTTTTGCAGTATGACTCCATTTTTAAACTGACAAATCAATGGAAGGAGTGAAATTGTGGATGACAGTATAGCATCACATAATATTAACAGAAATCAGCATCTAAAATCAGAAAAGAAAATTTTAAGACTATCTTTTGTCGGCAGCACCCTGTTTCTCCTGTCGGAGGTAGCGGCTGCTGTTCTCACACATTCTCAGGCAGTCCTGATGGATTGTATCTATGACCTGGTGGACCTGGCCATGCTGGGGCCGTTCATGATCCTGATCCCGAAGCTTTACAAACCTGTAACGGAAAAATGGCCGTACGGGTTTTCGCAGGTGGAATCGCTATTCATAGTCATAAAATGCGGACTCCTGCTGTTTCTTGACATACAGCTTCTGGCAGACAGCATCAAGCTCATCACAGGCGGCGGCCATCTTGTAAACGCCGGCGCAGTGGCAGCATTCGAGCTGTTCATATCGGTTTCATGTATCGCGATGTTCTTCGTGCTCAGACATATGAACAAACATTTTTCATCACCTACAGTGAATGCTGAGCTTTATATATGGAAGCTCGATGCGTACAGCACAGGCGGAGTCGGACTGGCGTTCCTGATACAGCTGGTGCTCCAGCAGACGTCTGTTTCATGGATATGCCCGTATATAGACCCTGTGATCGCTGCGGTAATGGCCGTTATACTTGCTAAAGAACCGATCGTCATGATATGGGATGCTGTCAGGAGCATCATACTGGCTGCACCTAAAAAGGAGAGCATCGAAAAGATACGTTCGATCTCAGGAGAGATCCTGGACAGGTTCGGCTTTCAGATAGATTTTCTGGATGTAGTGAAGACCGGCAGAAAGGTATGGATAGATATATATGTGACTCAGGAAAACGACCTTATCAGCATTTCAGAGCTGAAAGAGGCACATGATGCGATCGTCTCCAGACTCAAAGGTGAATACGAGGATATCGTCGTCGAACTGATACCTGAGCTGGATCCTTTGGATGCGGTCTCAAACCATACGCACCGCCATAAAGCAGATGTACTGCGGCACCAAAATCAGCTTGACTGATTTGACTGATACTTGCAAAAATAACAAATACCAACCTGCCTGTCATATAGGCCCGGTTGGTATTTTTAATTGATTTTTCTGTCGAAACGCCTCAGTTATGCGCTTATACACTGTCGAGAACATTGCCTTTTATCAGCAGATCCGCCATCTGTTTGCCGCCGAGCGTCCATATCAGATCACCCGGCTGTATGATCGTATCGATATCCACATTCAGTATAGTGAGGTTGCCACGCTCAATACCTATGATCGTACCTCTGTACTTGTCGCGCATATGGGAATTCTTTATTGATTTCCTGCTGAACTCCGAACCCTGGCTCACATTGATCGGACAGCATATCAGCTGCTTTTCAGGCGCTATTCCATAGAAAGTCTGCCCGTAAATATAATCCTTGAGAGTTATGTCGTCCCTGTCCGTGTATTCGATACACTCATCTTTTTCCAGCAGTATCGTGCAGGCGTCGATTTCCGCACTTGTGCCCATCATGTGAAGTATATCTCCCTCGAGTACTACTTCATCAGGAGTCGGCAGATTGATATACTTGTCACCTCTTATGATCTTTATTATAGTTACTCTGAAGGCTCTGCTCTTTGTAAAGTCGTAGATCGTCTTGTTTTCAACTGTATCGGTCACCTGAAATTCAGCAACCAGCAGTTCTTCGTTCAGCCAGCTGTACTTCTCGTCTCTGCCTCTTTCTCGCTTCTGCTTGGCAAGAGTGCGCTCCGAGAAATTTTCCATGAAACGGAGCTCCATGTTTATCGTCACGCCTTTTAAATAATCCGATCTGATAAGCAGTACTACTGCTGCTGCTGACAGAAGAAGCAGTATCACGAACGGTATGTGATATATCTTTCTGAGCACCAGAGTTACAAAGCATGCAGCTATCAGTATCCTGACCGTCTTGAGCGTGAGCAGCGGAAGCTTGTTGGATCTCTGCTTGAGCCACAGCTTTATGAACAGCGCATCGTTCGTTCCATGCATCATGCTTATAAACGGGATCATCACGCCGCATGTCACTACCGCAGTTATCAGATCGGCAAATATCTCCGAAGATACATACGTGTCTACAAGCGGCTTCAGCTCCTGTATGCCTAACCAGTATATTATATACATGACTACCGAACAGATGAGCGTCCTGGACAACACCTTCTTGATGTATTTCGACCAGTCTTCATCCTTATCCTTGTTACTCCGGTCTTCTGAAGTGTTTTTCTTGATGAATACCCACAGCTTATCCGGCAGCTTTTCATCGAGGAATTTATACACACTTGCTGAATTCTTGATGAACAGAGGTGTCGTGAACGTCGTGATCACGGATACACACACTACGACCGGATATAGGAAGTCACTGATCACTCCCAGACTCGATCCCAGTGTAGCGATGATAAAAGAGAATTCTCCTATCTGAACCATACTGAAGCCTCCTCTTATCGCCGTGTGCAGCGACTGACCGGAAAGAAGTATGCCGATCGTCGAGAATATCATCTGACCCAGTATCGTCGCAACAGTTATTATCAGGATAGGTCCTATATATTTCACGAGCAGCTCCGGCTGTATCATCATTCCCACAGACACGAAAAATACCGCGCCGAAAAGATCCTTGATAGGTTTCGTGAGCCTTTCTATATAGCCTGCACGCACCGTTCCTGCCAGGATCGACCCTGCCATGAATGCGCCCAGCGCCTCTGAAAACCCGATGAAATCCGCTATCACCACCATGCCAAGGCATATCGCCAGCGACACGATCACCATCAGCTCGTCGTTCATCAGCTTGGATACCTTGTTGAGAAAGCTCGGTATCAGGTATATGCCGAGTATCAGCCATATTACAAGATACATCAGCAGAAGTCCTATCTCTTTGAATGTCGCCACCCCGGATGCCGCCTGACTGACCGAGATAGTCGACAGTATTATCATCATGAATATACCCGCAATGTCTTCTATCACGAGCGTGCTGAGCACCAGCTGCGCGAAACGTCTTTCCTTCAGATCGTACTCCTCGTATGCTTTGAGTATTATCATCGTCGATGACATCGACAGCATCCCTCCGAGAAAGATGCAGTCCATCTTCGCCCATCCAAGCATATATCCGACACCTGCACCGATGAATATCATCGACAGCATGACCGTCATTGCCACTATCACCGCGCTGCCTCCGACTGTTGCCAGCTTTTTAAAGCTGAATTCCAGTCCAAGTCCGAACATAAGAAAGACTACACCTATGTTGGCCCAGACTTCTATATCTGCGACCTCCACAACTGTAGGCATGTATGAAAAATGCGGGCTTATCAGAAAGCCGGCAACGATATAGCCTAAAACTACAGGCAGCTTTATTTTCCTGAATATAAGAGTTACTATTCCTGCCACGATCAGGATCAGGGCCAGATCTGAAATCAGATTGTCAAGATGCAAAGAACTCCTCCCTTCTGTATGTTAAGAAATATCTGTCTCCTCTCTGTCAAATATCACAAAGAACTCAGTCCCCTTGCCGACCTGACTCTCTACCTTTAAAGCCGCTCCGAAAAGAACCGCTATATGCTTTACGATAGATAAGCCGAGACCTGTGCCTCCGGCTTTCTTGGACCTTGATTTATCTACTCTGTAAAAGCGTTCAAACAGCCTGTCATGATGCTCCGGCGCAATACCTATGCCCTCGTCTCTGACACTCACTACTGTTTTGTCATTTTCATTATAGACCTTCACCCAGACATGGCTGTGTTCATCCGAATACTTTATAGCGTTTTCGACGAGATTCACTATCATCTGTCTGAACCGGTCGACTGATCCGCTGATCTCCGCCGATCTATCCATATCGGTTATTATCTCTATATCCTTTTTCTCCGCTATGGGATCGAGCGTCTCCAGCGTATCGGCAACAGCCTCGCTCACATTGAACATGTCGTGTTCCGTGCTGCGCTTGTTTTCTATGTCTGACAGCACCAGAAGATCCTGTATCAGTCGCTTCAGACGTGCCGTCTCGATAGCTATTATATCTATGAATTTAGTCCTTATCTCCGGGTCTTCAGCTGCGCCGTCCTGCAGTGTCTCGATAAAACCGGAAATAGATGTCAGCGGAGTCTTCAGCTCATGACTCACATTTGCCACGAACTCCTTTCTTATCGCCTCTGCCGTTTTGCTTTCCTCCATGGCTTTCTCCATCTGCCTGAGTTTCAGTGAATACGGCTTCACTATCCAGAAGTATCCCTGGACAGCCACTGCCGCCATGACTGCTACGTATACTGCGGAAAGCACACTTATGCTGCCTCCGGCAATGCTCAGTATATCGGCATGAGCGCTGTTAGCGCCCGGTACTATATACAGCTTCCATGTAAAAAATATCGCCAGGAAATTTATCGACGCCGCCTCGAATATCAGCGCTAAAAATCTGTTTTTCATTTCACCTTATAACCTTTTCCCCGGATAGTCTCTATATACTGCTCATCGTTGTCGCCGTCCGAAAGCTTCTGGCGCAGGTGACGTATATGGACATCCACAGTCCTCGTCTCCCCTGCATAGTCTATTCCCCATACGCTGTTAAGCAGCTGATCCCTTGTAAACACGTGGCCTCTGTTTTCCACCAGATAGCGCAGCAGCTCGAATTCTTTCAGCGTAAGATCGATGCTGCGGTCTCTGATCTTCACTTCATGGCACTCCACGTTTATGCTAAGATCTCCGACCGATATCACTGTATCGCTCGAGCCGCCAAGATCTGCAGTAGCCTCATACCTTCTGAGCACTGCCTTAATTCTGGCCATCAGCTCACGTATACCGAACGGCTTTGATATGTAATCATCGGCGCCGTATTCAAGTCCCATAACCTTGTCGACCTCTTCAGTCTTGGCCGTGATCATTATTATAGGCGTATTATTGCCTTCGTCTCTCAGCTCTCTGCATATTTCATACCCTGTCTTTCCCGGAAGCATTATATCCAGAAGGATCAGGTCGGGCTTTTCCCTGTGTACCATAGTTATGCCCATTATCCCGTCCTCAGAAGCGATACCGTCATAACCGTTTGTCTTCAGATTGTAAAGTATCAGCTCACGTATATTCGGTTCATCTTCTATGATAAGAATTTTCTTCATAAATGAATATCTCCCAGGTCTTTGTTAGAAATATGCTACTTTTATGTTATTATAACATTTTTTCCTGCTTTACTCAACTTTAGACTTCACTGCATTGAAATTTGTATTTGTTATCACCGCGTCTGCAATATTCGTGCAGTAATCGCCGATCTTCTCTATATCATGTATCACGTCTGTGTATATCACGGTGAATTCAGGAGAACATTTCTTCTGCGTCAATCTTACCATGTGATGTGCCCTCAGCTCTTTCTCTCTTGCGTTCATGCTCTTTTCAAGTCGGGTCACTCCCTCTGCTATATCCCTGCTGTCCTTTTCAAGCGCAGTCACACTGTCATCGGCCATACGCTTTGCCAGATCGAAACAGCTGTATATTTCAGAATATGCCTCATCGGAGAATTCGTATGACTTCTTTATTTTCTCATCTGCAAATTCTGCAATGTTCCTGCAGTGATCTCCTATATGCTCTATATCCGCTGCAATGTGCATCAGGTGAGATATCTCCAGTCCCTGCTCCTCTGTATTGCTGTCATTTGACACCATAGCCGAAAGGTAATTCAGTATCTTTCCCTGAAGTTCATCGACAGTATCTTCAGTCTCCATGACTCTCTTCACTGCTTCACTGTCGTTTTCTATGAATGCCTTCTGTGAATCGACGATCATGCTGAACGTCATTTTGCCGAGTCTCACAAGCTCAAGTACAGCCAGATGGATCGCAGCGAACGGCTGTTCCAGCACATTATTATCAAGATATACAGGGTCCGACGGCAGTCTGTCCAGCTCTTTGCCCGGAACGATCTTGGTAACGACCTTTACAAGAACGCCTATAAGCGGCAGGAACCATATGGTATTGAACAGATTGAAGCAGAGATGCGCATTCGCGATCTGCCTTGATATCACATCGACCTCAGCACCTGACGGCGATATGAACTGTATGAACTTTGCATAGTAAGGTATGAACCAGATGAACAGCAGAGTTCCCGTAAGATTGAATATAACGTGTGCTGCCGCAGTCCTCTTTGCCGTCACCGACGCTCCTATCGATGCAAGCACCGCTGTGATCGTCGTTCCTATATTGTCTCCGAACAGTATCGGCAGCGCTCCCTGCAGGCCTATTATGCTCGTTACGCCATCAGGTCCTGCTGTAGACGCCAGATTCTGCAGGACAGCTATAGTCGCTGAGCTGCTCTGTACAACGACAGTCATGCATGTTCCCAGCAGCACGCCGAGTACAGGTATATCATGCACCTGCATCATCAGATCGACGAACACCTGTGAAGCCGCCAGCGGTTTCATCGTGTCACTCATTATATTTATTCCCACGAACAGGACCCCGAACCCGAATACAGTCTGTCCTATGTATGAAATCAATTCTTTCTTTTTGAAGAAGAAGTACATTATGAATCCTGTCGCCACGAACAGCCATGCATAGTCGCCTATATCGAATGCTATCAGCTGAGCTGTGATAGTCGTTCCGATATTCGCACCCAGTACAACACTTATCGCCTGCGGCAGCTTCATCAGTCCTGCGCTGACGAATCCGATCACCATTACGGTTGTCGCACTGCTGCTCTGCAGCACGGCGGTGACCAGCGCACCGGCTAACGCCCCCATAACAGGGTTTCTCGTAAGCATCGCCAGGATGTTCCTCATTTTGTCACCTGCAGACCGCTGCAGGCCATCACTCATAAAATTCATTCCGAAGATAAACAGCGCCAGCCCGCCGAGCAGCGTTATTATCATCTGTACAGTTTCATTGTTCATTGTTCTACACCTCACCTGTAAACAGTATTTATCTACTATTGTTTTCTCTGCATTAAATATTAGATTCATATCGGTGAGGCGGAAAGCTTCTGTAAGTTAACTCGTCGTTAATTTTATGTAAAGGCTCAGACATTCAATGTAAAGCATGCGTAAAACGGCAGCCTCGTCCGGCTGCCGTTTTATCATATATGTCTGCTATACGCTTTTTCTGTTTTTTTATCCCGTCTGCACACTGTAAGCGATCGGCACTTTGTCACGAATGTTTCTCGCCATCATCTTTTATAGCTCTGAAGTTTATGTCCTTGAGCACTGCATTGGCGATATTGTCGCAGTTATCGCCTATCTTCTTCAGATCATTGACGATGTCCGTATACACTACGGAAAACTCAGGAGAACACTGTTTCTTGTTCAGACGCCTCATATGCTTTTCCCTGAGGTGTTCCTCCATGTCCGCCATTTCCTCCTGCTGTTCCTTTACATGCCTTGCCAGAAGAGTATTGCCCGTATTCAGCGCCTCTATCGAATCGCTGACCATCTTGCTCCCATGATCAAAGCACTGATATATCTCTGCACATGCGGAATCCGAAAAGCTGTATCCCTTAGTTATCTTGTCCACTGCAAAATTTGCTATATCCTTGCAGTTGTCACCTATATGCTCTATATCAGACGCCACATGCATCAGTCCTGATATCGTTACGGACTGGTGTTCCGTAACAGTTTCAACAGGGAATATCGATGAAAGATATTTTACGATCTTGTCCCTGAGGTTGTTTATTATAAGGTCTGTCTCTATTACCTTGTGAGCGGTTTCAAGATCGTTGCCCAGAAATGCCTTCTTTGTCTCAACGATCATCGCAGCTGTCATCTCAGCCATTCTTGCCAGTTCCTTAGTTGCAAGGTAAATAGCTGCAAACGGCTGCTCCAGCACGTTGTAGTCCAGATATACTGTCTCCATCGGGCTCTTTTCCTGATCGTCTCCCGGAACGATCTTCGTAACGACCTTGACCAGCACATTTATAAGCGGCAGGAAGACTATAGTGGTCGCTATATTGAAGCACATATGCGCATTCGCTATCTGCCTCGATATCACGTTCAGCTCGTCTCCGCTCGGTGATATCATCATCACAAAATCCGCGATATACGGTGTGAACCATATAAATATCAGTGTCCCCACGACATTGAATATCGTATGCGAGATCGCTGTCCTCTTGGCGTTTACCGTGCCGCCTATCGATGCCAGCAGCGCAGTAGTGGTCGAACCGATATTGGTCCCGAACAGTATCGGTATCGCTCCCGCCAGACCTATGATACTCGTTACACCGTCAGGTCCCGCAGTCGCAGCCAGATTCTGAAGGACCGCGATGGAGGCAGAGCTGCTCTGTACTATGGTAGTCATCACTGCTCCGACTATGATACCCAGCACCGGTACGTCTGAAACTTTCAGCATCAGATCAGAAAATACAGGACTCTGTGCCAGAGGCTCCATGGCCGCCGCCATGATATTAAGACCTGAGAACAGTATTCCGAATGCGAATATAGCCTGTCCGAAATCCCTGACCTTTTCATATTTAGGCAGGAAAAAGTACATTATGAATCCGACGATGACGAATGCCCAGGAATAATCCCCGATCTGAAATGCAACGAGCTGCGCCGTTATACACGTACCGATATTTGCTCCCATTATTATGCTTATCGCCTGTTTCAGATTCATCAGCTTCGCCGATACAAAACCTATGACCATCACGGTCACAGCTCCGCTGCTCTGCAGCACGGCTGTCGCTGCGGCTCCTGCCAGCACTCCGATAAAGACATTCCTCGTAAGAAGTGACAGGATGCTTTTCATCTTGTCGCCGGCGGCTTTCTGCAGACCGTCACTCATGAAGTTCATCCCGTAGATGAACAGTGCCAGACCTCCAAGCAGCTGCAGTACTATTTTAAGTATTTCTGTATTCATTTTTCCCCCTATCAACAGCATTCCCGAAAAAAGGTAATATACTTTCGTTCGATCCTCTAAATCAAATTATATTGTTAAAGCTATATTAAAAAAAGGGGAGTAACGTTAAGCTTATGTTAAGGTTATGTTAAAAAAGATACAGGTTTTTCACCAGTCTGTTATTTTAAATCATACTTAATCAATAATGCACTGTCCGGCAGTCTATTTTTTTACCTTGATCCCTTCCAGTATCGCCAGCACATCCGCATCCTCCAGGCTTATTTTCTCATCACCGTTTTCCAGTGTGACTGCCACCTGGATCTGTTCATCACCGTCTTCTGTGAACAGTACTGCGATCGGATATCCTACGCTCGTTGCAGTATATCCCCTCCATGTATGAGCGTCTGTCCTGATATCCTCGATATCTTTTCCGTCCTTGTACAGTTCCTTAGACGGCATGCTTAGAGTTCTGTTCTTTCCGGAATATGTAATATGCATCATCGGTTTGCTGAACAAATCCAGCTCGCTGTCTGCCCCTTTGCCGATGCTTACTACATTGGGATCATACCCTTCATCATAATCACCGAAGGTATCCGCACCGTGAAAGGCTTTCCAGCCCTCAGGAACGAAAACTTCTATGTTTCCGCCGTCAAAGGTTTCTCCCCTGACAGATTTCGCAGAGTCGCCACATCCGGCGAACACAAATATCATTACAAATGCCGTGACCATAATGGTCAGCGCCCTGAATTCACCTCTCATATGTCCCTCCTTTTCCTTTTGAAAAAGCGGAGCCATATGATCCCATACAGCCCCGCCTTTTGCGCTTCTAAATTAAGATACTATAAATGCTGTCTCCGCTGCAGCTTCATCAGTCACCAATCAGCTGACCAGTCGGACTCATGCTGGTTGCGGTCATGTTGCCGTCCCCTTCTTCATCTTTAAACAGCACGTGAAGACGGGAATCATCATCCGGACCCGGGAAGTCGACTACCAGGTATCCATCTCCCCAGTCCTTGGTAGACTCTTCATCTTCAACATACTTTACGCCCAGGAACTGTTCCATTTCTTCCGGAGACATCTCATACCACTTGCTGTCGCTCAGCTCATCATACTGCTCCTTGGTAACAGTTGCATTCGGATCGATGCCGTCGTCCTTTTCCTTGTCGCCGCCGCCTCCGCAGGCTGCCAGTGCGAAGCACAGGACCATTGCCATAACTATCATCAGTAATTTCTTTTTCATTTCATCACCTCTTGTTCTCTTATTTCTTTAACGATTTATATACATCCAGCTGAAAGCTGTCTGTTCCAGCTGATATGTCACTGACTCTTCATCTTCCGGACAGATCTGAAGTATGTCAAAGACTCTTATTTTCGGAAAAGCCCTCGCAAAAGACCGCGCCCCACTTCTTTTGCAGCCGTAGCCGCTGCGCCTTTCGCAGCACTCTTTCCAAATGACTTCTTCATATCCGGACTCATGTTTTTTAGACCACCGGTAAATCCTCCCGTCGTCCCTGCAGGCACTCCGCCTGCTCCCTGAGAAAGCTTTTGATTCAGCTGCTTCATGTTCTGCAAAAGCTTTTCTGACGAAAAGCCATCCTTTGCAGCCTTTCGCTGCTCACGAAGCTCAGCATCGGTCCTGTTTCTGCGAAAATACGGGATATCCTTGTTGAGCTCTGCAGCAATAGCCAGGTACTCGTCATCCAGTCCCGGATCATCGTGGATCGTATCGACCGGCTCGTGATACGGCTGCTTCTGCGGAGAGAGCAGGATATCCTCCAGGCTCCGGTCCGTCAGGATCTCTTCGAAAAGAACGTACTTCGACGCCTTGATATTATCCGGATGCATTACCTTTTTGATACGCCACAGTTCATCAAGCCCTTTAGGGTTCAAGAGCATGATACGATAAAATGGAGTGCTTTCCATTTTATCGAAGTCTATCCCCATGTCACGGCTCATAAATCTGTAGCAGGATCGTGTCTTCTCGCGAGTCACGACCATGGCCTGTGCGAATTCTCCGATGCGGGGACCTCCCTCCCGGACCTTTCGCTTCGTATGCTCCCAGGCGTATATCAACGACATGAACTGCACCATCAGCTCTACTTTTACAAGATTCTGGACCGCCAGATCATCAGCTTTGCCTCGGGCGATCTCGCCCATATAAGTGATCTCATCAAGGCTGTTTGCGGAAGCGTAGGCTCCTGCCGACAGCTTTACAACAGAAGATGTGATCTCATAATTTGGATCTGCTGCCTTGAGAAAGTCCTCAGCCAGTTCCTTGTAATCTGCGATCACCGTATTCAGGATCAGCTTCTCCCGTTCTATGATCATCTGTGCTTCGATCAGATCATCCGTTCGATTCTCCACTTCGAACAGCTTTTCATAGGCCTTGTTTGTTGCTTCTCTGGCATTCGGTCTTATTTCCTCATACACAAGTCTGTAGTTATTTAAAAACTCATGAACAGTAGGCAGCCGCTGTTCTTTCTGATAATCGAATACCTGCGGCTGATCCTCCGCCGAAACGGCACTGTAGTCATTGTTTCTGTTGATAGATGCCATGTACAGCCGGTTATATTCATCCTGAAGCCCTGTACGGCTCAGCACCCCTGCCACATCCGTGTTGCCGGTGTTTTCCTCTGCAACCTGGCAGAATCGTTTTTCGAAATCGCGGATGCTTTCCAGCAAAGGCCCCTGGGGATCATTGTCATAGAGCAGCTTCACATACCCGTCCAGAGTTGCCTGCCAAATCATATCCATCAGACCTTCACCTCCTTCATGGCGATAAAATCATACCCCATCGGATCATCAGACGGTACAGCGATACAGCTGGCACGATCCCACTGTTCCTGTTTTCCCACAGCGATCAGCTGTGCAGCATGTTCCTTGGCCCAGCGACCGATCCTTTCCTGTTCTTCCTTTAAATGATTCAGATCCACTGCACCTGCGGCCGTTCCCGTTTTCCTGAATTCTTCGACAAAAGCGATAAAACGCGCCATCCCTTCTTCGGTGGTCATTGTCAGCTGCCTGTATGCTTTCTGATGCACCAGTTCTTCAAATGTTACACCCATCTGTTCCAGATCAGAAAGAGCCGCCTTCAGATCCCTGACCGCTTCCAGACGGTGCTCCCGCTGCGGGCTTCCACAGATGCGGATGTAAGCCCGGAAGATACGTCCGAAGACTTCCTTTCGCTCCATATACCGGACCGATGCCTCCTGCGCCCTGTTGTAATCGTCTATCCATTCCTGTGAAAAAGCATATGCCTGCAGCCCCTTTGAAAGAAGCTTTTCACGTCGCTGCAGATGGATCTTCTCCACATCTTCATACCCCAGTTCGCGTGCCGCACGTATCCTGAGGTGGATCCCGTCCAGCTCTTTTGCCAGAGCAGCCCCGTCGTAATAAGGTGTATTTTTGATGCTTTCCGTTGCTTCCTCTGCAGTCTGTATATTCTGATTTTCAAGCCACTGCGCCAGTTCCAGATAGTATTGTTTCTGCGCCGGAGAAATCTCTTCGTCCAGCATCTGTGCACGAAGACGGTTCAAAGCGATAACTTTTTTTACATCTGTCATATGCTGCACCTCTAAAACTTTCCGGAAGAGCCTCCATGGGTCGTTCCTGACGAACTTACGTGTGTCGTACTGCCGCCGCTGCTGCCGCCGGACGAAGATGAAGTTTCTTTCTTAATACGATCTACTGTGTTGTACAGATACTGCTCATCCTGGGCTGTCAGCTTAAGACTTCCCGGTCTCATGTATTCCCTGGCCGTTACCCTGCGATGCACGCTTTTTAAAGCATCCTTCTGTCTTTTTACTATGGCATATGCGATCAGAAGTCCGATCACGATACCGATAGGGATATCGATCAACAGATTAAAGTCTTTCGGCATATTGCCGACATCGTACGGTTTCCCGTTTGCCGCCTGTATTATGAAATCTTCACACTGGTCAGCATATACAGAAAACGCTGCAGGAGGGTCCTCTCGGAGGTCTTTAGTGACCTTCTCCATAAGATATTCCTGTCCTGCATCCGTAAAGATATCGATGCCGCTTCCCGTCGTACTGATGGCCCAGTCGCCTGAATCGTAATTCAAGACCAGAATAATACCGTCGTGAGAAGATCCATACCCCATGCCGTTTTCATCATATACGAAATCTGCGAACTCCTGTGGAGTCATCCCCTGAAAATCATCTGTAGTCATAAGATACACGCCACAGTTCTGTGCCTTCGAGATATCAGCAAGGCGTGAATCGATTTCCTTCTGGGTTTCCGAAGAAACGATGGATGCATCATCCATAAAATATGACGTTTTCTCTGCAGCAAAACTTGAACCCGCAGCTAACCCCAGTGTCAGCAGCAGAGCCATTATGATCGTGATTGCTTTATTTTTCATCTCTGCCACCTCCTAGAAAAGCATGTAGTCTGCCAGAAAGGCCAGAACACTTGCAGCTATACTGAATATACCTCCCAGGATAGCGAAATTCCTCCAGTAGGCTTTTTGATCCAACGGAAGATCTCCAACAAATTTCCCGGTTTGCCCGTTCATGGCAAAGATATAGTCGTTCCCGTTCCACTTTGTGTTGAGCAGCCAGACAGGATAAAGAGCATATCTGGCAACACCATTTTGCAGATTTATGTAGGATTCTTCTGCAGTCACGCCTGTAAATCCCTGCACCGTGCTCTGGAAAGCATCCTCCGTGCTCCATCGGATACGCGCATTAGCAGTCTTGATGCTTGTTTCCGCATCCACATCGTATTTATCTGCCATGAATCCGGCCAGATAAGCCGTTTTGAAATCCACCGCCTCTGAGAAGTCAAACGGTTCGATGGATTCCATCAGATCATCTGCCATCTTTTTAGATCCATCCACCGGGACCTGGTCGAATGCCACATATCCCGCCCGGTATATCCTGTAATAATTATGTTCGATATACTTGTACTCCGCATCGCTCCATGTACGTGTCCGTTCTCCCTTGTAGCTGATATTTGCTGCTATCTGCGCATCAAACAGCCAGAAAGGAACGTACACACCCTTGATCTCATCGATATGATTTTTATCTTTGAAAAGAGCCGGCACAAGCTTTTTACGGTCAACATGCCGCTTCAACGCTTCTTTTGCCTGGTTTTTATCAAGCTTGAACGGTATGATGCAGTCCGGCTTTAACATGCCGGAAAGCTTTCCCTTGAACACTACCGGATTTCCACAGTAAGGGCAGGTTGCAGAAGCGGTCGTATCTTCACATACGATCTCCCCACCGCACGAATTACAGGAGAAAACACTTATATCATCTGTTTCGCCTGCAGCCCATCCACTGCCGGGATCCTCATTCCAGTTCATACCACCGGATGCATCCTGTTCGCCCGGCTGAGCCTGCGGTGCAGAACCGGGCTGCTGCTCAAACCGGTCCAGCTCGTAAACACTGTCGCAGAACGGGCATTTCAGCTGCTGGCTTGCTGAGTCAAAGGCAAGCGCCCCTCCGCATGCCGGGCATTTATATTCCATTTGATTCGACATAAAAGCCTCCTATTCTTCCTTCACATACGTATATCCTATGCTTTTTCCATCATCTGTGCTGAATTTTTTCGAACCCATAAATGTTTCTCCATAGGCTTTCGAGATCCATGTCTTCCCGTTGCTGTAGACCGGATAGGCCTTGGTTCCTGCACTGCTTGTATTTGAAAAAGTATCCCATTCATCGAACTCGATTTTGACAAATCCGCCCTTTGCAGCTGCGATATAGTCCGGTGTCACATAATAGTCATACACGATAGCCGCCCTCTCAGCCTTGTCCAGTTTGCCTGAATACATATCTACACGACACATGAACTGCATATCTTCCCCGTTTCCAGGCGTATAGAAGTAGATGTAGTCCCCACGAAGCATCGGTTCATATGAAATGATATCTGATATCTTCGTGTCGCTGCCGTCTTTCATGTTATACACATGAAGCGTTTCCCCGTCGGCATCATCCTGGTATATCAGGAACTCTGAGCTGACCTGATATGGGTAAAACACTTCCTTACCCAGTACAGTTTCCTTGTTTTTCCCATCAAGATCCACCTTGCAGTACTGATTGTTTTCATCGGTGAAATAAATGCCGTTTTTCGTCACCTGCATATAGTCGCAGGCTCCCGTATAAAGAGTTTCGGCCTTGGTCTCCCCGGCTTTTACTTTTATGATCTTCTCATTGTCGAGAGTTCCGTAAACATCTCCGTCATATACGGACAGACATCTGACTTTAGTATTCTCGGCAATGACAGTCTTGTCTTCCAGTTTGCCATCCTTGATCCTGGCAGCTGTAAAGGCGCCTTTGCCCCATTCCTTGCCGCCGTAATCCCCGTACAGCATTCCGTCTGCTTCAACACAGGATCCTCCTACCATGGCATTGCTCATCGCATAGACTTCATCGTCATCAAGCGTTACGTCCCATCCTTCGATAAGCTTGGATTTCTTTCCGAGGTACTTCATCGTGAATCTCATCTCCATGCCCTGTTCCTTGCCGTCAGACAGATAAGTATCTTTCATAGTTACGACCAGTTTGTCACCATCCATCTTCGCTGTCATATTCTCAGCACCTTCCGACTCAGAACCGGTATAAGAAAGTTTGTACTCATTGTCTTTCGTTTCGGTCCATGAAGCGGCACCCTCATCTCCCATCATACTGATGTCCGCTGACCCGTCACCATAAACAGCAAGCTTAAGAACACTGGAAAAATCCTTGCCGAACATGATCTTGATCGTATCCTTACTGACCTTCTCACCATTATCGGTAACTTCTATGTCCTCACACTCCCAGCTGCCTGTAATGGATGTCACTTTTGGCTTTTCTTTGGTTTTGTCTTTATCGCCGCCATCTCCGCCGCATCCTGCAAATGCAAAACACATTGCAAGCGCGAGAACGGCTGCCAGTATTTTCCTTTTCATAAGAACCTCCTTCTTCACTTCGTCAGTTCTCGATTCTACTTTCTCGGGCTGCCACAGCTTTCACAAAATCTGCCGGTATTGGTTGCTCCACACGACTGGCAGACCCATGGACCATCAGCAGTACTTCCTGCAAAGCCTGCTCCGGCAGCACCTGCAGCGGCTCCGGCAGCAGCTCCCATACAGCTCTGCACATTCATATTCTGCGGCATATTCGGGTTCATGCCCATGCCCGGCTGGCTGTTCATGCCCTGATTGTTCATGCCCATTCCCGGCTGCATTCCCATGCCCTGGCTGTTCATGCCCATTCCCGGCTGCATTCCCATGCCCTGATTGTTCATGCCCATTCCCGGCTGCATTCCCATGCCCTGGCTGTTCATGCCCATTCCCGGCTGCATTCCCATGCCCTGGCTGTTCATGCCCATTCCCGGCTGCATTCCCATGCCCTGGCTGTTCATACCCATTCCGGACTGCATTCCCATGCCCTGGCTGTTCATACCCATTCCGGACTGCATGCCCATGCCCTGATTGTTCATACCCATTCCCGGCTGCATGCCCATGCCCTGATTCATGCCCATTCCGCCGGCCATGCATCCAGTCACATTCTGCAGATAACTCATCATTTCCTGTCCGGCTCTCTCAACATCATGACGACGGTTGCGATCGTCCTCGGAAAGATCCATAGAATTGAGACGCAGCTTCATTTCACGTATATACGGATGATTCAGGTAGATATAAAAGTAGTAATCATACGAATAACTGTACCGCGGCGGATCGTAGCTTTCTCTCTCTCCGTCACGATCCGTGCGGTATTCCTCCGTACGCGTTTCATTCACATCCAGATTACATCCGGTGATCTGGCTCAGGGAAATAATATCCGGATTATCTTCCCTGTCAAGGTTTACCGAAGCGGTGAACATCTGCTGTCTTTCATCTATGTACAGGTTGTATCTGTCCGATCGAATGACCCTGCCTGGATGGAAGGAACTTACCAGCCTGCGGTTTTCCTCACGCATCTGAAGCTGATTTTTGATCTCCTCCAGTGTACTGTGCCTTCTGTCGTCAAACCACGGAGAAAGCTTCTTCGCACAGTCCTTGCAGAGATTGCCATCCTCCAGTTTACGGTTTCCCAGCATACCGATCTTTTCTCCGCATACATCGCAGAATTTTTTATCAAAAAGTCCCATGGCTCACTCCTCCTATTTCACATCATTTTCATCAAAAATATCACCGCACTCCGGACAGAATTTCGGAGGCTTTGTCGGATCTTCCGGTTCCCAGCCGCACTTGTCACACTTATAGAGCGGGGCTCCCTCCGGTTTCTTCGCGCCGCATTCTGAACAGAATTTACCTTTGTTCACTGCGCCGCAGCTGCAGGTCCATCCCTGTGGCTCTGCCGGCTTAGGGCTGCCGCATTCCGGACAGAATTTGCCGGTGGCTGTTGTCCCGCACTTGCAGGTCCAGCTTCCTGCTGCTGATGATGCAGGAGCCGCCCCTCCTGCCGGAGGCTGCTGTGCCGGCTGCTGTGGCTGCTGTGCTGCCGCTGCCTGAGCCCGCTGCTGTCCCATCTGGAACAGATCGCCTGCATTCATTCCACCTGCCTGAGCTGCCATGCCCATGCCCATGAATCCCATCATTGCACCGTTTTCATTGCCGGCTGCTGTACGCATAGCATCTGCCTGTGCTGATGCTAAATTTCCTGCGGCCATGCTCGGATCCGACATGAATATAGCCTGCTGCATATTCTGGATCTTCAGCTTGTCTTCGTCTGAAACAGAGATGGAATTGACGCCGAACGAAACGACCTGCAGACCTCTTTTTTCTGCCCACTGAGAAGACAGTTCCTCGTTGAGTGCTTCCGTGATATCCTTCGTGTAAAGCGGGATCTCGCTGTAATCTATCCCCTTTGTAGATATTCTCGCAAGTGCCGGCTGCAGTGCTGTCAGAAGCTCTGATTTCAACTGGCTGTCGATTTCCTCTCTGTTGTATTCGTTCTGCACGTTACCGCAGACATTCGTATAAAACAGCATCGGATTTACGATCCTGTACGAATACTCTCCGTTGCAGCGGACCGAGATCCCCAGAAATCTGTTGATAGTGGGATCGATCATTACTTTGAACGGGATCGGATTGACCGTGCCGTATTTGTTTCCAAGCAGCTCCTTGGTGTTGAAATAATAGACTCTCTGGTCTTTTCCCGAACCGCCTCCGAATTTAAAACGCTCCCAGGCATCTTTTGCAGCTCCCATAAGACCGTCCTTCAGGTTCCCTGCGAATATGGACGGCGAGAGGTCGTTCCTGTAAATAAATAGCCCGGGTTCTGCCGAAAGTTCTATGACCTGACCCTGCTCAACGATCATCATACATTGTCCGTCAGCAACGGAAACGGCTGATCCGTCGGAGATAACATTTGATTCGCCTTTCGTATTCGATGATCTTCCTGACGCCTGTTTGCTTCCCTTGACCACCAGCACATCATCGTCGATGGCATCACATACGAAAAACTCCTTCCACTGATCCGCCATCATTCCGCCTGCAGCACCTGCTGCTGCTTTAATAAGCCCCATATTCTGCTCCTTCCTGATTTACTGCACCCCGCCGAATACCCGGCGCGCAGGCAGCGATACTATAAAAACAGCCATAAACCGTCACCAAGACGATTTATGGCTAATAAGAAAAATATATACTACTGTTTTTCCAGGGTTATAGTCACCCCGCTGTAATCCATAGTTGCCACATCACCGTCTACCTTGAAATCAAACTGGTCTTCTACGTTAAAACCATCTTCATTCTCAGACCATTTACCTGTCTCCTCATCACCTGCAACATTAAGGACACACTTGCCGTTATCCTTCAGTTCGAATGTCATTTCACCGCCAAGGATACTCTCTACCGACATGTCCATGCCGCTGTAACTTGCGCTGACAGCCTTCCATGTTCCCAGATACGGACTGTCCGCCATACTTTTGCCGCATGAAACAAAAGCAAAACACATTACCAGGACCGCTAACGCGATCATAATCTTCTTCTTCATAGACCCACCTCCGTTTGATCATACAGACTTATTTTGTGATATCGATTTCCATCGAGTCTGTTTCTTCGTCAAAAATATCTGAAAACTCTACTTCTACAGGACTTTCAAGGTTGCTCAGCTTGTTTGTAGACTTTACTTCCAGAGAATTTCCCGGCTTGATATCAGTCATCAGATTCTCATCCATAGCATCATAAGAATCACCGACAAATACCGTGCTGTATCCCAGCTCTACACCATCCTGGAACAGCGTATAGTTGAACGCCCATGTGAATGACTTCGCATCTTCTCCATTATTGGTAAAATTCCAGGTCACTACGATAGCATCATCCCCGTCAGAGTCTTTTACGATCTCATAACCTTTGTATTCTGCCGTATAATCTCCTATCTGCATTACATTTGGATCGGATTTTGCACTTTTACTGTCTCCGGAACCACCGTCTCCTCCACATGCTGTAAAAGCAAACACCAGCATCAGCGAAAGTATTACAGTAACTAATTTTTTCATTGCCCTTCTCCTTCTCTTAAAATAATTCTTCGATCTTATGGGAAATAACCAATTATGCTTTATTTAAAAATATTTTAACAATTCTGCTGTCATGACACATCACTCAAAAGAGTACTTTTCAAAAAATAAAAACACCTCCCGACCTTACAGTCAAAGAGATGTCTCCTCCTGTGTTGTTAAAATCCCCTGATCACCAGCCCGCTTTCCCTTGCCATGACTGCCAGCTGCGTCCTTGATGTGAATCCGGTTTTCTGGAACATGTTTTTGATATGCTTCTTTACAGTATGTACCGACAGATGAAGGCGCTCCGCTATGATGTCATCCGTATCGCCGCTGGTAAGCTCCCGCAGAACCTCTAGCTCCCTCGGCGTGAATTCCACACTGCTGGCCATCCCCAGCTTAAGCATCGGAGTCGTATCCGGGTAGATCGACTCTCCAGCCATGGTCCTGTCCATGATCTCAAGCAGTATGTCCTCAGACGGATCCTTGTACCAGAAGCTGTCCACACCGCCCAGCCTTGCCCGGTCAATAAAATCACACTCCGGCTGGCTTGTGACTATGATGATCTTGATCTGCGGATACTTTTCCTTTACCCTGGCCGCTGCATCAAGACCACTGGCATGCAGCGCCGTGCATACATCCATAAGTATCAGGTCAACAGGACTGGTCATGCAGTAAAACTCTGCCAGTGAGGCACTTTCGATAGATGCTTCAAGATGATATCGTCCGCTGTTTTTCAGTATGATTTCAAAGAGTTTCCGTGCCATAGGATCGTCTTCAACGATAAGTACATTTATTGTCATATCACATTCACCTTTCCTTCCTTAGGGATCGTGACTGTCAGTGAAAATTCCGGATCGGCGCTGACTGTCATAGTGCCGCCTTCTCCCTCGATACGTCTGCGGAGTCCCGTAAGTCCTCCTCCTTCCTGCAAAGGCTTCTCCGGTCGTCTGCCATCATTAGTGAAGACAACACTGCATACCAGATCAGTCTGGGAAACTTTCATCCTGAGCTGTTTGGCATCGGCATGGCGAACTGCATTGGTCAATGCCTCTGCACCTGCGGCTGTTATGAGTTCCACCGCTCTGCTCTCCTGCGGCAATTCTCCCTGCAGCAAAACTTCCACACCTGCTGATTCTGCCGCATCTATAAGATATTGAACAACTCCCTTCGATTTATCAGGCTCCACTTCACGGCGAAGCAGAGCAATCGTGTGCTGCCAGTTCTGCAGAATAAGCGCAGGATCCTGATTCGAAGCTCCCTGTGCTTCCTGAAGCAGATAATGTCGCGTCATCATAAGATTCTGTCCGATGGAATCATGGATCTGGATTTTCATGGCAAGCCTCTGCTGCATTCTCGCAAGATCATCCACCCTGCGACTGTACACTTTAAGTCTTGCATTCATGCTGCGCAACACGGAATTCTCCTGTTTCAGCTTGTTGCTCAGATCGTAAAGCTCCGTTGCATCCATTGCTGTCACCTGGACGATTTCCTCACCATCCACGTAAATCACCTGCCTGTCAAAGATCCATGCCTTTTTATCTGGCAGTATCACCGCCGGAACATCCATGACCCTGCTTCTTTGTGCTCCGGATTCCAGATCGCCCTGAGAAATAGTCTGCCAGAAGCTTTCTCCATTCTGTAAAGCCTCTCCACATAACAGATGACTGAGTTTCTCCATCTTTAAGTTCACCATTATCAGCTGTCCGTTCCCCTTAAAAAAACAAAGGCCCATCGGCATCAGGTCCGCACCTTCTCTGACAGACGCTCTCGTGATGTTGACCTTTCTGTATCTCCATTCATGCCACATGATCCAGCACGTATATCCTGAAACAAGAGCGATAAATACGAATACCGCTGCTGCCGGGATATCCATCAGCTTTCGCGTGATCGTCCACATCGGTTCATCAGCAGTCTGTCTGGCAATGCCTGCTGTCAGAAAACTCAGCAGTAAAAGGGTCGGAGCCGCCAGCACGAACAAGATTCTGCAGTGTATCCATTTTGCCTTGGAAAAGTATCCCATGCAGCATACAAACATCTGAAAGCACCAGGTGAGGAACATCAGTATCAGCAGCAGAGAATGTCCTGCATCTGAAAGTGAAAATATCGACCTCATTTCACAGCACCTCCTTTCGGCAAAAGGAATGTGATGTGTACATCGTCTTCCTGTCTTGATATTATCGCTGCTGCATCATGGTGTGCCAGAAACTCTCTGTCCAGCGCTATGGATGACAGGTCACACGATATAGAAAATGTCATCTCAACGGTTTCGGATTCCACTGCAAGATTGACCAGGATCGCATTCATCGTCGGAAGTGCGGCTTCCATGATCATTTCAAAAAAATCATATGCTGCCATGGCAGAATCCTTTGGCAGTATTCCCTGACACCTGCAAGAAAGAGATACTGCTACTCTGCAGAGCCGGAGATTTTCCATGGACTCCCGAAGGCAGTATTCAAGCTCCTGCGCCGGAAAAAAACTGGCTTCCTCTCCAAGAAGGATCAGATTGCCACGCCGTTTGATATAGGAGCTTATCACACAGATAAGGCTCAGATTTTCTATCATTTTCATATGATCATCCGAGAGTCCCAGCAGCGTTTCTATTTTCCAAAGCTGCGGCGCCACTTCTTCTGTTATTTTATCATAAATACGCATGTGTTCATCAGCCTGTGCCTGCTTTTCCTTTAGCTCTACCTCCGCTTTGAGGATATTGTTGTTTTCAGAAAGGCGAGAGCTGATCCGCTTCAGTTTTTCCAGTACATCCTGCACCATGGAAATGTTCTCGACCCACAGGACATGTCCTCCGGTGACAGGGGCTCCGGACAGCCTCTCGTTTCCCAATTCGACAGGACCTTTCTCCGTGCAGCGCATCAGTTCTTTAGAAAACTCCTTTGCATTATCCGATGCAAGATATCTGTTATAAGATTCATCTACGATCTGTGCCCCTATCGTCGAGGCATGGAACAATTCACTGTATCTCGTATTGGACGGGATAAGTCTGCTGCGGATACAGGCCTCGCAGACAGCCAGCATGATCAGAGTAAAAACAGCTGTCATATCACCTGCGATCAGGTAAAGAGGCTGTATCCCCATAAGATATCCTGTTACGTATAAAAATGCTGCACCTGCAGGTATCACCGGCGCCCAGATCCTTTTTCTTTTGCCCGGCACATGACTTCGCACTAAAAGCAGGATCAGGAATGCGATCACTTCTGCGAGTATCCAGCCCAGACACACGAAATAAAGCGGCTTATGTACATAAATGGAATCAGCAGCTTCCATTCCAAACGGAAAATCAAATACTTTTTGATGAAAATTATTAGTAATGATCAGTAAGATAAAAACAATCGCCGGGATCATAAGCGCCTTTAAGGGAGCCGGCAGAATGTATTCCTCCGGTCTTCCCAGGCAGATGGCAAGATAGACCCCCATCAGAGGAATAAGTATCATAGGTATGTAATAACCGTACCAGCAGTAATACTGCAGTGCGGGCATTCCTTCCAGAAATAAAAATTTACATGTTCTTATCACGAACCAGAACAACAGCAGAGCTGCTATTGACATCAGATATCTGCGGGCAGAACGGTTGAGCACACGCCTACGCACAGAAATACCCCACGTGATGATGATCCCAATATAAATTCCCGCCCTCAACAGCGAACATAAATAATTAAATCCATCATCCACAACATCAAAACGGGAAAGGAGGCGGCATATCACAGCACACAGAACAAGAATCACGACCAGTACTGCGCCGGTCTTTTCATGCCTGTTCAATTCTGCCATAACTGCCACCTCCTTCTTATACCTCTTATTCTACATTATACCAGGCTGCATTACCACATGAAAATATCACTGTCTACTGTATCTCACGCATAAGATTGACCATCTCGATCGCACCGGCTGCACAGTCTGATCCCTTGTTGCCGGCCTTTGTTCCCGCTCTTTCGATCGCCTGCTCGATATTTTCTGTGGTAAGCACGCCAAACATAACAGGGATCCCGCTGGCAAGCGATACCTGCGCGATACCTTTTGAGACTTCACTGCACACGTAATCGTAATGTGACGTGTTCCCTCTTATAACCGCACCGAGACATATCACTGCGTCATATTTGCCGCTTGATGCCATCTTCGATGCGATGAGCGGTATCTCAAAAGCACCCGGCACCCATGCGATCTCGATATCGTCTTCTGCCACATCATGTCTCTTCAGCGTATCAAGCGCTCCCGACAGCAGCTTCGATGTGATGAACTCATTGAACCTGGCTGCGATTATACCTACTCTGATCTTATCCGATACAAGTTTTCCTTCATATACTTTCATTTTATGTTCTCCTTTTGATTTGATTATCATATACACGATCTATTAAATGTCCTCCGGTTCCGAACCTGTGCCGCACACTGCTGCGCTGTATCTGAGCAGACCCGGACCCTCCGAACACTGTTTCCTAGTAATTCAGCAGATGCCCCATTCTCTTCTGCTTCGTCTTCAGGTATTTCAGGTCTATCTCGTTCGCATCCATCTGTATAGGCACGCGCTCAACGATCTCCATGCCGAAATCCGAAAGCTGGTACACCTTGTCCGGATTGTTCGTAAGAAGTCTGAGTTCCTTTGCTCCCAGATCCTTGAGTATCTGCGCTCCTATGAAATACTCACGCATGTCTCCCGGGAATCCCAGTGCCAGGTTCGCGTCAAGAGTATCCATGCCTCTGTCCTGCAGCTCGTATGCCTTGAGCTTGTTTATCAGTCCTATGCCGCGCCCTTCCTGTCTCATGTAAAGCACTATGCCGCGCCCTTCTTTTTCCACCTGCATCATCGCTGAAGCCAGCTGCTGTCCGCAGTCGCATCTCATCGAACCGAACGCATCACCTGTAAGGCATTCCGAATGCACTCTGCAGAGCAGATCTTTACCGTCGCCTATATCACCTTTCACAAGTGCCACATGGTGCTCTCCATTGAGTTTGTTGACATATCCGTAAGCCTTGAAATCACCGTATTTCGTAGGCATGTTCACTACCGCCTCACGCTGCACCAGTTTTTCATGCTTTTTCCTGTAGTCCTGCAGCATCTTGATAGTGATGAATTTCATATCGTACTTTTCGGCCAGCTCGAACAGCTCGCTCTTTCTCATCATCGTGCCGTCATCCTTCATGATCTCGCAGCAGAGCCCGCACTGCTTCAGTCCTGCAAGCCTCAGAAGATCGACCGTTGCCTCTGTGTGACCGTTCCTTTCGAGGACTCCGTTCCTCTTCGCCTTGAGCGGGAACATATGTCCCGGACGTCTGAAATCCTGCGGCTTTGCATCGTCATCTGTGCACGCTCTCGCTGTAAACCCTCGCTCTGCCGCCGATATACCTGTAGTCGTTTCAACATGGTCTATAGATACGGTGAACGCTGTCTCGTGGTTGTCAGTGTTTTCGCTGACCATCTGCGGGATCTGCAGCTTCCTGCAGAATTCCTCGCTCATCGGCATGCATATGAGCCCCTTTGCCACGCTTGCCATCAGGTTGACATTCTCCGTCGTCGCGAACTCAGCCGCGCAGATCATATCACCTTCATTTTCTCTGTCTTCATCATCCGTCACCAGGATCACTCTGCCGTTGCGAAGATCCTGAAGTGCTTCCTCGATAGTATTGAATGTATTCATATTTAAAACCCCCGTTTCTGTCTAAAATCCGTTTTCGATGAGGAACGACTCCGTGATGCCGCCGCTCTGTGCTTTTCCGGAAGTTCCCGGACTGACGGCACCGTGCCCCTTTGCACCGTAAACTCCGGCGCCGGGCTGCATCAGCCTTTCCACATACTTGCCTATGATATCGTTTTCAAGATTCACCGTATCGCCTTTTTTCTTTGATGAAAGCGTGGTGTTCGCCGCGGTATGCGGTATCACCGACACACTGAACGAGTCGCCGTCCAGTGCCGCCACCGTCAGGCTTATCCCGTCGATCGCGATCGAGCCTTTTTCCACGATGTACCTGAGGATCGAACCCGACGCTCTGATCCTGTACCACACGGCATTGTCATCTTTTCTGATGTCCGACACCGTTCCCGTACCGTCTATATGCCCGGAAACGATGTGTCCGCCGAACCTGCCGTCAGCCTTCATCGCTCTCTCGAGATTCACCGTACTCCCGGCTTTCAATGCTCCCAGCGATGACCGGTCAAGAGTCTCGTGCATCACATCGGCACTGAATTCGTTCCGCGAGAACTCCGTCACCGTAAGACACACACCATTCACTGCGATACTGTCTCCGAGCGCCACATCTGTCAGTACCCTGTCTGCCGCCACAGTCAGCACTGCAGAAGCTGCGCCGCGTCTTATCTGTTTCACTGTTCCTGTTTCTTCAACTATTCCCGTGAACACCTTTTCACCTCGCTCTCTATAAGTATGTCCTCTCCAATGAACGTCACCTTCGGTTTTTCTGTCAGAAATGCCTCTGCCGGCATCCCTACACCTGCACCGCCTACCGGAGACGGCGCATCTTTTCCTCCGAAGATTTTCGGAGCTATGTAAACCTGCAGTCTGTCGACTATGCCGGCTCCCAGTGCCGACCAGTTGAGTGTGCCTCCGCCCTCAAGCAGCACACTGCTTATTTTCTGTTCTCCCAGCTTTTTCATCAGCTGTTCAAGATCGATATGACCGTTTTTCACCGGTATGTAAAGTATCTCACATCCTTTTTCAGTCAGGGCGCTGCATTTATCTTCGATGTATTTACATTCACCGCATCTGCCGGCACTGTTTTCGCCGCCACCGGTCTGTGCCGTGGCTATCAGTGTCCGGTATTTTTTCGCAGTCTGCACGATCTGTGAATCCACCGGTATCCGCAGGTGTGTATCGCATATCACTCTCACCGGATCTCTGCCCCCCGGTATCCTGCATGTCAGCAGCGGATCGTCTTTGAGCACTGTCCCTATGCCTGCCATTATCGCCATGTACCTGTTCCTGTCTTCATGTACGCGTTTTCTCGCCGCTTCCGATGTTATCCATTTCGAAGCTCCTGTGCGCGTGGCGATCTTTCCATCCATCGTCATCGCGTATTTCATCACCACATACGGCATTCCCGTCTTTATGAATCGGAAAAACGCAGGATTTATCGCATCGCACTCTTCTCTCATAAAGCCTTCGACGACTTCTATGCCGTGTGCCTTCAGTATTTCGACGCCTTTTCCCGCCACCAGCGGATTCGGGTCGGCTGAACCGATCACCACACGCCTTATGCCCGCGTCTATCACAGCATCTGTGCAGGGTGGCTGCTTGCCTTGGTGACAGCACGGCTCCAGCGTCACGTACATCACTGCTCCCTCAGGTGAACTGCCGCAGTCTGCCAGCGCTTCACGCTCCGCATGCAGCTTCCCGTATTCTGTATGATATCCTCTGCCGATGATCTCGCCGTCTTTCACTATCACCGCACCGACCAGCGGGTTCGGATCGACCTTGCCGCAGCCTTTCAGTGCCAGCTCCAGTGCAAGCTCCATGTATTTTCTGTCTTTCATCTCATCTGTCATCAGTGTCTGTCCTCCATGTCGCTGTGTTTTTCTCAAATAAAAACACCCCGGATCGTTTCTCCAGGGTGAAGTCGTATTCTGTCAGGCTTTTTAAAAACCGTCTCGCAAAGCCGAGCTGCTGCACTGCATCGCACATATGCCGTGCATGCATACCGTATTGCGGTACTGCACACTCCTGCCTCTGCCGAAAAAAACTCTGAAACGATATGTTTCAGAGCCTGTGGTTTCAAAAATACTGCAACTGCTTATCGCAGCCACATATGACATATCTTCTTCCATCCAGACTATACTGTCGGTTTTGGAATCTCACCAAATCATGTGCTCTCGCACTCGCGGACTTTACCGCCGGTCGGGAATCTCACCCTGCCCTGAAGATTTTTTATTAAGTTCTTCTATAATGTTAGTACTCATACGCAAATTTGTCAATATATCTTTTAAAATTCCACAAGTTTTTCTGCGAGCAGTTTTATATCCTGTCCGAATCTGCCATCGAGAAATATGCGTTTTATCTCCCCGCCCTGCAGGAATGTGCTGCTCCTGCTGAGGTATACTTCCGTATCCAGCATCGCTGTATCTGCTCTGTCGCGAGGATCTTCCTCACGGTCGTAAGATACCATATTCTCTACTTTGATCATTTTCTCGATCACACTCTCCCCGCAGCTGAATATAAGATGCTGCAGATAACGTTCTTCTCTGCTCGTACTGCCCGCAGACCTGTTCACAAAGCAGATCTTCTCTGCCATCCCCAGGCACGCCAGATCCACTGCAGACAGACCCGATCCTATATCCATCACGATCACATCATACCTTCCGCTGTCTATCACCGATGCTGTGAAGATATCGAGTTCATCTTCCGAAAGCTCTCTGAGCGGATTTCTCCCGGCCGCCGGAGCAAAAGTCTCGACCCCGAAATCATCGTGGATCGTATAGCTCTCTACAGGCGGGCAGTTCTTCTCACTGCCGGAGCCCTGCGGCACACGCAGACCTGTATCCCTGGCTTTGAACAGATGATAAAGATACACACCGATACCTTTCACGCCCGGCGACACATTCATGAAATCGCCTGTAGACTCAGTCTCCTCGAATGACAGATACAGCACTCTCCTGCCCCTGAACCTGCACAGCTCCTGAGCCGCAGCCATAGCCGCGACCGTGCATCCCGAACCTCCGCAGCATGAGGAAAATGCCAGCATGCGTACCTGCTGCCGCTTTACATTAACGGTATGATTCCCTGTAAGATCACTGTATATATCAAAAAGTGCCGCTGCTATGCTCTGAGCCTGACTGTACTTGTATAAACAGAACCGCTTTTCCACGTGATCGCTGACAGCCATCGACGGCTTCTCTGTCAGCAGTATTATCCTGCCGCCGTATGATACTTCCGCTTCCGGGCCGTCCCAGAGTATCATGTCTGCCGAGCTGAGAAAGACCGCACTTTCTCCACTGTTTTCATACTCACGCCGCCTCAAAAAGAACTCTTCCTTGCGGAATATCCTTATCATCATGCCGCTGCACAGCTGCAGCAGTGCCTGTCCCAGCGCTCTGCCGTATTCTCTGTCATCCGTTACTATCACCAGTGAAAGATTCTCCATCATGCTCCTTTCGATAATTGCTGCCACATTTGTTAATGGAATTTTTTACCTATCTGTATTTTATATCATGTGGAAAATCTTGTCAATGCATGCATCTGTACTTTTGCTGTTTTTTTGATATGCTCCACAGCTGCACCTTCCCTCGCATCGAACATCGCAACAGGTCCCGCTTACTCCTGCATCTCGCCTATCATGCGTCTCAGCTGTCGTATGGCCTGCGATACTCCGCCTACTTCATCGATTATCCCTGTCTCTACGGCTTCACTTCCAAAAAGTACCGTGCCGACATCGTTCGACATATTATCGTTGCTGTTCATCAGTGATACGATCTTGTCACGCTCCGCATCCGAGTGTTCTTCTATAAAATCGATCACCCGCTCCTGCGTCTTGCGCATATAATCGAAGGTAGTCTCCGATGTTATCACGATCCCCGCTGTCCTGATGGGGTGCAGTGTCATCGTCGCGGATTTTGCTATAAACGAATGATCCGCCGCTGTCGCAAGCGGTATGCCTATACTGTGTCCTCCACCCAGCACGAGCGACACTGTCGGCTTTGACAGTGTCGAGATCATTTCCGCGAGTGCCAGTCCTGCCTCGACGTCACCTCCGACCGTGTTCAGTATCACCAGAAGACCCTTGAGCTTCGGGTTCTCCTCCACTGCGATAAGCTGAGGTATCAGATGTTCGTACTTCGTAGCCTTGTTGTCTGCCGGGAGCACGGTGTGTCCCTCGATGCTGCCGATTATATTTATATACTGTATATCGCTGTCAAAATCAGTCCCGGTCGTCAGAAGTCCCAGATCGGTTATCAGGCTTTTCGTGATATCCTCCTGATCCGGAGTCTTTTTTTCGGTTTTCTCTTCTTTCACTTCATATTCTCCTGTTCTGTTTAATATCTTTAATATTATCTGTATTAAAGGAGTCAATTATGCGATTAAGTGAAATCGGAAACAAAGAGATAGTCGATGTCTCGACAGGAAGAAGCTATGGTCAGTTATGGGATGCCGAAATGATATTTGAAAAAAAGACGGGCAAAATAAAATCGGTGCTCGTCCCGTCTCTGGAAAGCACCGGTTTTTTCAGCAGAAGCCCTGATGACATATGCGAACTGCCTTGGAGCAGTATCGTGATCATCGGCGAAGACCTGATAATATTCCAGTCTATGCCGCCGTGCTGAATCCGGTGTGCGGGATTCGCTGCACCGGATTCAGCACACCGCTCATACTCCCACACTGACCGTGATCTCCGCATTATATGCATCATACCTTCTGCACTATCTGAAATTCACGTTCACGACAGCGATCTCACTGTCAGTCCCGACTCTCATGGCCGGCCCCCATACTCCGACTCCTGATGTCACGATCGAGTACATATCATCGACCTTCAGGAGTCCGTATGCGTTGTCCCAGAACAGGTTTATCGTCAGATTCCCCGGGAAAATCTGTCCGTCGTGAGTATGCCCGCAAAGGTCGAGATCGACACCGGCATCCGCCTTTTCCTGAAGCTCCGAAGGCTGATGGTCTACGCATATCACAGGCTTGCTGCGGTCTGCCTCCGACGTGAGCTCTGCGATCGAAGCTCGCGGACTGTCGCTGTTCGTCTTCGTGGCGTCGCACCTGCCTATGAGCGTTATGTCTCCCGCAACGACAGTGCTTTCATCCTGAAGGATCGTGATGCACGCCTTTTCTGCAAATTCGTCCACTTCAGGCTGCACCCGGACTTTTTTGCCTATAGATATCGTAAATCCGCCTATCAGATTTTCTTCTACATCATGGTTGCCATAGACCCCGTAGACTCCGTACTTCGATCTTATCCCGGACAGGGTCTTCGCTATCCCATCCGGATCCGTCATAGCGAAGTAGTCATTGTCGACGATATCGCCTGCAAACACTACGAGATCGGGATCCTGCGCATTTATCCTGTCCACCATCTGCTTCATCATGTCTTCGCCCACGGAATATCCGAGATGAGTGTCCGCAACAAGCACGACTTTCATCGACTCTCCCGCCTGTGTGGACTTGTCTATATCCACATCGTAATCAGTCACGCTTATCTTGTGATAGTGTATGACGCCGTAAACGCTGAATCCGATCACGAGCGACACGACTATCGCACCTCTGGTCACGATATATTTACGGTATCCGGCATAACCCCTGCGCATTTTCTTCAGAGCCCAGAGAACGAACGTCACAAGCTCCGCCACCGCCATGAAAATAAGCGAATACACGAATATTCCTATCCAGATATTATTTATATACTTGAACGCCGATATCCATTTCTGATCGTCAAACAACATCCACAGCCATACGCTGTTGAGAAAAAACAGATATATCACCGTAAAAACGCACACTACCCATTTTTCCCCGAAAAAACCGTGCACATGCCTGAGCAGTCTTACCACTCTGTGCCACAGAAAAAAGTTCACCGCAAGATACACTATCCCAAGCAGTATCAAAAACCACATTACCCTTCACACTCCCTGTTAAAAATCTCTGTCTTTATCTTCACGAGCGCTTTCTACCGCTCTCCTGAGACTTTCGGCAAACGGCGGCCTGCAGATGCCCTTTTCCGTGATTATCCCCGTTATCAGACTGCTGTCCGTGACATCGAATGCCGGATTGTAGCACTTGATCTCATCCAAAGCCACCGGTTCGCTGTAAAATTTTTCTTTTATCTCTTCCGGCGCACGCAGCTCTATAGGTATATCCGCTCCCGACTGGCAGTCCAGGTCGATGGTCGACGTCGGACCGAGCACGTAAAACGGTATCCCGTAGTGCTTTGCAAGTATCGCCACTCCCGATGTGCCTATCTTATTCGCCGTGTCACCGTTTGCGGCAACTCTGTCACAGCCGACAAAACATGCCTGCACCCATCCGTTTTTCATCACAGCTGACGCCATGTTATCACAGATAAGTGTCACATCTATGCCGGCTTTCTGAAGTTCGTATGAAGTCAGTCTTGCACCCTGCAGCAGAGGTCTCGTCTCATCCGCAAATACCCTGAACTCCATTCCCCGCTCCGCTCCGAGCAGCAGCGGTCCCAGCGCTGTCCCGTACCTCGATGTTGCGAGCGGTCCCGCATTGCAGTGAGTCAGTATCCCGTCGCCGTTCCTTATGACCGTGAGGCCATATTCGGAAATCGCCCTGCACATCTCGATATCCTCGCGGTGTATGCTGAGCGCCTCGTTTTTCACAGCCTCCGCGATATCTGCGGTCGTGCCGTTCTCTGCGCTTCCGGCTGCCGCCAGAGTCCTGTCCACCGCCCATGCAAGGTTGACGGCCGTAGGCCTTGAAGACTTTATATATTCGCCGTACTCTCTTAGTTTTTTTGTAAAAAGCTGCACATTTCCTTCTGCTGCACTTTCACGGTCTGCCTGCCGACCGGCTGCCTTCTTTGCAATAACCGCCATGCAGTATGCTGCAAATATGCCGATCGCCGGTGCACCTCTGACCTTCAGATGAAAAATCGCATCGTACATCTCTGCCGGTTTGTTTATCTCAATATACTCGGTATGCATCGGCAGCCTGCTCTGATCGAGTATGATCACCGAGCTGCCGTCATCACTCAGCCTGACATTATCTATATGTGTAACGTTCCTTATCTCACTCATAACCGTCTCTTCTCCATTGCTGTCAACAGCTCAAAACAGAAAAACAGGCCCTGCATGCAGCCTGACCTGTTCCCGGATAACTGTATCACGTTTGCATCATGCTGATGCCGACTCTTAATAGTTTTCTGCGTGTATCTCAAAATAGCTCTTCGGATGGTTGCATGTAGGACATACTTCTGGAGCTTTTGTTCCTACAACGATGTGTCCGCAGTTGCGGCATTCCCATACCTTGATCTCGCTCTTTTCGAATACAGCTGCTGTCTCCACGTTATTGAGAAGCGCTCTGTAGCGTTCTTCGTGATGCTTTTCGATCGCTCCGACGAGTCTGAATTTTGCTGCCAGCTGAGGGAAGCCTTCTTCCTCTGCAGTCTTTGCAAAGCCTTCATACATGTCTGTCCATTCGTAGTTTTCACCTTCTGCTGCGGCTTCAAGATTCTGCGCTGTGTTTCCTATGCCTTCAAGCTCCTTGAACCACATCTTTGCATGTTCTTTTTCATTGTCTGCAGTCTTTAAAAACAGTGCCGCGATCTGTTCATATCCTTCTTTCTTTGCAACTGACGAAAAGTATGTATACTTGTTTCTCGCCTGTGATTCCCCTGCAAATGCCTCCATCAAATTCTTTTCTGTCTGTGTGCCTGCGTACTTGTTCATCTCTTCCTCTTTTCTGTGCCGCTCCTTTTTAACTCATCACGATACGGATGCTGCGGCACCGATGACCGCATCGTGTGTTTCACTGATTTTCCGATGATCTCCCATCCACCGTCGTTCAATTCTGACCGTTCTTCCTGCACTCATCGCACAGATAATGGATATTCAGATCGTATGATATGACCTTCACGCCTGTTTCGCGCTCGAGCTCCTGTCCCAGATCGTCAAGGTGCACGTCTGATATCTTGCCGCACCGCTCGCATATCATATGGTCGTGGCGCGCGGTCCTGTCATACCTGTCCGGACTTCCCTTCAGCCTTATCCTGCGAACCAGCTTTTCACTGACAAGCGAGTTTAGGTTATTATAAACCGTCGCCAGAGCTATTCCGGGTGACTTTTCTCGTGCTTTCATGAAAATCTGTTCAGCTGTAGGATGCTCTGAAGATCCATGAACGATCTCCAGTATCAGCTTCCCGTTCTTTGTCATCAAATCGCCTTCTTTAGAATTATTCTTGTTTTAATTATAGAACCTGTAGAGGATTTGTCAAGGATAATTTTTAAGCACTACCACGATTTCATGTTGAACTTTATATGCAAAACGCTGCATATAGTGGAACTGTCTTTTTATTATCTTCAAATGCAAAATTTTTAGCAGAGAGTTTTATGGCATATTCCGGATCGTAGGTCTCCATGTAAACTTTTAAACTCTTTGCCCTGGTATTGTCTGCAGACTTTACCTCGATCGGTATAAGCTGTTCATTCCGCTGTATAACAAAATCTATCTCTGCTCCACGGGCAGATTCCCAGTAATAAGTATGATATCCGTTAATAGAAAGCTGTACATTAACATAATTTTCAGCCATACCACCCTTGAAGTCATTCAGTTCCTCTGCCATATACAAAATATCATTCGCCACCAGATCTTTTTTAGCGCAAAGCAGCCCCAAATCTGATACATAGATCTTAAAGGCATCAATATCGCGATAATTTTCCAGAGGTTTCTTTATCTGCTCTATACGGTAAACCTGCGATACTATCCCTGAAAGGCAGAGCCATTCGATAGCGTTTTCAAACTCAGAAGCTCTGCCCCCTTTCTTGATCAGCTTGTACTGGAATCGAGTATTCTTTTTTGAAAGCTGAACAGTTATATTATCATATGCAAGCCTCGTCTTCTTGATTTCATTCAAATTATTATATTTACTCATATCATTGAGATAACTTGCAAGTATCGTATCCTGAGTATTACGTATAAGAATATAGTCTCTTGTCTGTGCAAACTGCAGCACACATTCCGGCATACCGCCTACAACAAGGTACTGTCGATAAAGCTGCATCGCCGCATCATGCAAAGCTGACGGCATTGCTGTATTTGTTTCAAAACACTGTCTGACCTTCGTTGCCAGCTTTTCTTCTCCCATTGCGATCATAAATTCTTCCATATCCATAGGATACATAGTTTTCATATCTACTTTGCCGACAGGAAATGAAAATTTCGCCCGGTTGACTGCTACTCCCAGCAGGTTTCCAGCCACTATTATATGGTAATCCGGTGCGTCTTCACAGAAATACTTCAATGAGGTCAATGCCCGTTCGCAAAGCTGCACTTCATCAAATATGATCAGAGTTTTTTCCTTTACTATTGTCTGCCCTGAAATATGGGACAGAATCGGTATCAAATAATCCGGGCTGATGTTTTCTTCAAAAGTCCTGTTCAATTTCGGGTTAGTTTCAAAATTGAAATATGCTACATTCTCGTAATTGATGCGCCCGAACTCTAGCACGGAATAAGTTTTGAGGTGCACCCATAAAAGTAGAGTATCAAACCTCGTTTTTCCCCTGCCTGTAGAACTCGTCAGGAGTTAAATATCCGAATGTTTCATGTG
>CABIWW010000010.1 GCA_902362435.1 Eubacteriaceae bacterium | reverse complement strand
CTGATATATGGAAATACGGGTTATTGAGAGTATGGGATACTGGGAGGCAGTCTCCGATCTTTTAACCTACAGAAACTTGACACTGTCACCGTTATACGAGGAGTTTTACAATTATGTCGATCGATGTTAAAATATGTTTTATTGAGCATTTTTATCTTAAATTTTAGATCAAGTAAAAAGGAGTGCAAAATCATTATGAAAAAGTTTTTAAATGAATTCAAGACTTTCGCCATGAAGGGCAATGTCATCGACATGGCAGTCGGCATCATAATAGGTGCCGCATTTACAGCGATCGTTACTTCGCTCGTAGACGATATCCTTTCACCGCTTATCGGTCTCCTTGTAAAAGTCGACTTCAACGATCTGTCTGTAAATATCGCAGGAGTCGACCTCAGATACGGCGCATTCATCATGGCAGTGATAAATTTCCTTATCGTAGCATTTGCACTTTTCGTTCTCGTAAAGACGCTGAATACCGCCGGGACCCTGGGAAGATCCAAAAAGCCTGAAGCTGAGCCCGAGACAAAGGAATGTCCTTACTGCAGAAGCGAGATATCGGTAAAGGCCACCAGATGTCCTCACTGTACTTCGCAGCTCGAATGATATAGATATAATATGGATCCGATTTCCGGAGCCACTGCTGCATATGCATGATATGACTGCTCTGCCAGTAAAAAGGGGCATCGCCCTCACGATCAAATCGTTGATGCGACGCCCCTTGTAAACCAGCTCAGTAATTTAAAATCTGCATTCTATTATTTATTGTTTTTCTGCGGCAGGATCTCTTCTACTTCTACGTGCGGACGAGGAATCACGTGTACGGACAGCAGTTCGCCGACTCTCTGAGCAGCAGCTGCACCTGCATCTGTAGCAGCCTTTACAGCGCCTACATCTCCTCTGACCATTACAGTTACCAGTCCGCCGCCTACGAATTCCTTACCGATGAGGTATACGTTTGCAGCCTTTACCATAGCATCTGCAGCTTCGATAGAACCAATTAAACCCTTTGTTTCGATCATTCCTAATGCTTCGTTCTTAGTCATTTTAATTTCCTCCTAAAAAAACATTTCATTTAAAACTTTACGTATTTTTGATTTACTTAATGATTTTGATCCTTGTAGATGAACTCATGTTCATCGCATTGGCTTCTTCTGTATCCACATGACATTCCAGAGCCGATGTGTCCGTAGCACGGATCGCAACGTTTGCCAGCGTTCCGCCTCTCGGGCCGTCTACCTGGATACTGACGATCTGTCCGTCATGCACGCCGTGAGCTGCCGCTTCGTGCGGAAGCATGTGGATATGTCTTTGTGCCACGATCAGACCTTCTGTCGTCTGTACCGATCCCTTAGGACCGATGATCGTGATTCCCGGTGTTCCCGCCAGATCTCCGGACAATCTTGCCGGAGCCTTGACTCCCAGCTTGAAACCGTCTCCTGTCAGGATCTCGATCTGTGTCTTGCTGCGAACAGGTCCTAATACGCGGATCTTTTCGATCGCACCTTTCGGTCCGCAGATCGTCACTGTTTCCTTACAGGCGAACTGTCCCGGCTGTGACAGATCTTTGATCGGCGTCAGCTGATACCCTGCTCCGAACAGAGTATCAAGGTCAGCCTGTGAAAGATGTATATGGCGGTTGGAAACACCTACCGGAATGCCCTCCGGAGCCTGCTGTCCTGCACCGTTTACGGACTGTACCGCTTCTAACAGCACTTTCAGGACTGCTTCGTATTCCTTGCTTGCCATCTTATTCTCCCTTCATTGCATTTACCAGCGCATTTATCATGTCGTTGAGCTGATTTGCATCGATCGGCTGATCACTTGCTGCAGGTGCATCTGCATTGCTGCAGCAGCTGTTGCATCCTACGCCGTAGGAAATGCCGCTGTTGTTCTGGTAGTCAGCCGGTGAAAGGTAAGCTGACGTAGATCCGCAGTTAGCCGGAGATGCATATGCCGGCACAGGATCCGCTGTTCCGCATACTGCAGAAACTGCGCATGGCGCAATCGCTGCGGAGTTTACCGGAGATGATCCGGTATTTGCGTCTGATCCCGAAACTGCATTCAGTTGAGTCAGTTCCGGATGATTGAATGTCGGATCGTCTGCTGCCAGAGTAGCACAGTTTTTGATTCCGTAAGCAACTTTTTTGATGTTGACCAGGTGCAGCGGGCTGACATTTTCGGATACCGAGCTGCCTCCCCATGTTCCGCATCCAAGTGTAAATGATGGGAGCAGGCCAGTGCTGGCACCTGTGCCGCCCATACTGCTGCCTGTGTTGACCAGGATCCTGGATGCCGGCTTTCTCGTGAACTCCAGCACGATGTTCCTGTTTTCCGTATGCAGACTCATGGTATGTCCGATGCCATTCTGTAAAAGTTCAATACTCAGCTCGCATGCCTCGTGCCAGTCATTTACCACATAAAAGGCCAGTACGCTGGTCAGCTTTTCATAGGAAAGCGGATATCCATCGCCAACTCCGCCCTGAGGTCCTATCAGTACGGTCGTGTTCTCCGGAACATGGATCCCGGCCGCATTTGCAATATGTATCGGTGACCTTCCTACAAATTTGGCATTCATGGCATGACCGCCTGCCTTGAACAGAAGCTTGCAGACTTTGTCTGTTTCTTCCGGGCTCATGAAGTAAGCCCCCTGTTTTTTCAATTCCGCAATTACTGCGTCCTTGTTGCATTCCTCACAGATGATAGACTGTTCGGATGCACATATCGTCCCATAGTCAAATGTCTTGCTTGCTATGATATTTGTCACAGCCTGCTGTACGTTAGATGTTCTTTCGATGTATGCCGGGGAATTTCCGGCGCCTACACCCAGTGCCGGCTTACCGGCGCTGTAAGCAGCCTTTACCATTCCGGGACCACCTGTTGCGATGATCATCTTGACTTCCTTGCTGTGCATCAGTTCATCTGTCGCCGGCATGGAAGGCATGGAAATGCATCCGATGATATTTTCCGGTGCTCCGGCCTCCACTGCAGCATCGCGCATCAGAGCAGCTGCCTTCAGTGTGCACTTTGCAGCAGATGGATGCGGTGAAAATACGATAGCGTTTCTGGCCTTGATCGCGATGATAGACTTGAAGATCGCTGTGGATGTAGGATTCGTGGAAGGCACGATGCCCATCAGCAGACCGACCGGATCAGCTACATCCATAGTTCTGCTGACCGGATCTTCACTTATGATCCCGATCGTCTTCATGTCCTTGATGGCATCGTACAGTAACGTCGAGGCCATGTGATTCTTATAAGTTTTATCTGCCACTTTACCGAAGCCTGTTTCTTCTACTGCCATCTGTGCCAGTGAAACAGCATTTTCTTCAGCAACGCGAACCATATTACGTATGATTTTATCGATCTGATCTTCTGTATAGTTTGCGATCTTTTCTGTTGCGATCTGACCCAGTCTTGCCAGATCGCGAACTTCCTGTACAGATCGTAAATCATAATCAATATTCTGCATATTATGGCACCTCCTTTTTTAACTTTGCATTCTCTCTAGTTTTCTTTGCTATAATATTTCTTCAGTTCTTCCAGAAGGGTCGCCTTGTTTGCCTTGGAGATCTCTCTTCCGGCGATCCGGAGGCCGTCGTATTCTCTAGCCAGATTTCTCAGTTTCACGACTCTGCATTTACCGACTTCAGCCAGGGCTTTTTCTGCTCCGTTTTCTTCTGCCAGACGATCTACACATTCCTTTGTGAATTCGGATTCTTCCATTACGTGCTGCAAAGCTTCTCCCGCTTCTCCCGCTGCAGGTTCTTCTGCAGCTGCGTTTTCTGCTGCATGCTCAGCAGGTTCTTCCGGCTGCTCCGGTTGTGTTGCTTCCTCTTCTGTCAGCTCTGAATCTGATTCGGGTTCCTCTTTATCTGGGACCGGCCTCTTCCACATCATCATCGTCTTCATGTTCGTGTTCCGAACGTTCGATGAGCGGGATCGGATTTACGATGGTTTCGCCAACCTCAACATGCGGTCTTGGGATCACGTGCTGTGTTACCAGGGAGCGTTCACCCAGTCTTGCTGCTGCGGCAGCACCGGCATCAACGGATGCCTTTACGGCTGCTACGTCGCCTGTTACTGTAACAGTAACCAGGCCGCCCTTGACGAAAGTTCTTTCCAGAAGTTTTACTTCTGCCGCTTTCAGCATGGCATCAGCTGCTTCGATAGCAGGAACCAGTCCATATGTTTCTATCATACCTAATGCTTCCATTAGCTGACCTCCTTATTCGTGATTAGTGAGTTGCATAAAATACAGTTACCTTGTCCGGTGAACCAAAGGCAAGCTTGGCACCATTCTGGAAGAACAGGCAGTCTCCCGGATTTCCGGTAAAGATCCTACCGTCCTTTTCCACCGTTAACGTACCGTCTACGACGTAATAGATTTCCTGACAAGCAACATCCCAAGGGAAGCTGCAGTTTTCAATCGTCATGAATCCGGCATTCATTGCCGATCCATCATCTGCACCGATCAGTTCATTGTAAAATACTTTGTCTGCAGGATTTCCTGTATCCAGCGGTTCCCACTTGGCTGTATTGCTGCGAACCAGCTTTACAAACCCGTTTCCGTCACTTTCGGATACATAAGGAACGTCCTGACCGATGGAACTCATTACGCTTCCCAGCATGCCTTTATCCATCAGCGTCTTGAGCGCCTTGTAGATCAGCTCGCTGTCGATTCCATCTGCTGCCGGAGCGCATGCGTGTGCATCCTGTGCCGTAGCCGGTGCTGCTTCACACGGCTGTGCGCTGCAGCATCCTGCCTGCGGTTCGCCGATCTTGAATTCGATATCAGCTACCGCTGCAGCATCCTTTGCGGATGGCGTAATAAGCGTGTCTGCGTCGATGTACATTACTTTATGACCCTGCTGTGCACAAGCTTCAACTTCCTTTGCACAAATCAGTCGTTTCATGTGTCCACATCCTTTCATCTATCGCACTGCTTCAAGTAATAAATTATTATCTATGATAATACACATCCTACAGAAGGGATGGTACTAACAGTTCTGACGGCGAAGGGATGACTTCCGAATTTACCAGAAGACCCTTCTCCTGTGCGATGGCTTCGCCTGCATCAGTTCCGGCCCTGACTGCTGCCACATCACCGGTATAGGTGAAGTATGCCTTGCCGCCCAGTCCGTTACCAAGACGAAGTTCGATCGCCTGCAGCTCTGCTGCTTTTAAAATCTGATCTGCACAGATGATCATTGTTGCCAGGGAGAAAGATTCCATGATCCCGATCGCCTGTATGCGGTCCGGCATCGTTGCTCCTGTGATCGCCGGGAACACTCCGGGATCTACATTAGGAATTACGATGGAATCTACAAAGAACTCCTCCGCCATCCGTTCACCGATGCGGACAGAATCTTCAACGGCTGCCACATCACCGTGAACGATGGCGATGTACTTGCCCGGGCATGCAGATGCTGCCGTTACGATCTCCACTTCAGAAATCTTGACCATCTGGTCAGCAGCGTAAATGCCTCTGGCGATGCTGTTGAATTCAACCATTCCTATTGCTCTTTGCATCTTAATTCCTCCTTATCTCAATATAGTCTGCCGTTACTTCGCTGACCGTGCCGCTGATACTCGTATGGATCGCAGCTCCAAGGCTGCCTTCCGGTATCTGCCCGATCATCTGTCCGGCCTGCACCTGCTGCCCGACACTTACTGCCGGAGCGGCCGGTGCGCCCACATGCTGTCTTGTGGAAATGCGGATCACTGCCGGTGAGAACTCCACGTCCGTCATCGGCGCCGGGAGATCGAAATCACGAAGTCCCATCCTTGCGATCAGCCGCTTGCTCGGAACCAGACGGTACGGACGAATCGGACGCGGTTCGAACTCCGTCTTTTCCGGCTTGTATTTGATCTTCTGTTCTGCCAGTTTTTCTTTAAAGTACAGGTTCGCCATCTTAGGATGGAGACCTGCCGGACAGGCGAAAAGTTCGCACATATTGCACTGACAGCAGAGCTGTGCAGTTTTCTGTCCTTCCAGGTCATCGATCTTATAGTTGAGAACTCTCATCATCTTATGCGGCTGCATGTTGTGTCCCAGAAGATAGCGCGGACACATGTCTGTGCACATCCGGCACTGTTCGCAAGTCGCTTTGTTGACTCTTCTCGCCTGTTCCATCGTGACCGATTTCCTACGGATCAGGAAATGGCTTTTCTTCAGGATCACGAAGCCTTTGTTCTTCTTCGTGATGAATCCGCCGATATCAGTCATCACAGGTCCCATCATAGGACCGCCGTCGATAACTGCATAGTCGGTGAAATCTTCGATCCCCGAAAGTTTCAGCACATCTATGACCGGTGTTCCGACAGGGACCTTTACCGTCACCCGGTTCGGTACATCGCCTGTTACAGTGATGTACTTCTCCGTTACCGGAATCCCCCGGGAAGCCTTGTAGATATTAAGTGCTGTCTCCGAGTTGACTACAACACATCCTACCATGATCGGGATCCCTGTTTCCGGAACGACTCTTCCGGTCAGCTGGTATACCAGCACCTGCTCGTCACCTGCAGGATATATGTCAGGAAGTTCTCCTATCTCCACGTATCCATCCAGCTGAAGAGTTTTGATCCGTTCTTTAAGAAGTTCGATGACTTCTCCATGTTTACTCTTGATACCGATGATCGCTTTTTTCGCGCTTACCAGTCTTCCGGCTTCTGCAAAACCCCTGATGATCTCATCCGGGTAAATTGCCATCAGCTGCTGGTCAACACGCAGCAGCGGTTCACATTCCGCTCCGTTCATCAGTATGTATTCTGCCTCTGATGTGAGTTTTGCATGGGTAGGAAAACCTGCTCCACCCGCACCAATGATTCCGGCATCTTTTATCTGATCTAAAAGATTCATCCTCATACCTCACTTCATCATTCAAATTCACAATCTTCGTCGATTATCCCGACGACGACGGCATCGACAGGCATATTGTCATCGCCCAGCATTCTTCTGGCAGAAGAACCGGTCGTTACGACAACTCTGTCGCCGATTCCTGCGCTGATGATGTCAACAACGATGATCTTCCTGCCCGTATCCGTACCGCCTCCGATGATCTCAGCCTGCATCAGTTTCAGGCCGTTGAGGGATTCTGCTTTTCTTGTGGACCAGATATGGTTCGTTAATCTAGCTGTAATCATAAGTACTTGCTTCCTCCTTCCGCTTCCTGTTTGATCTGTGCAAGTGCCGACTCTACAGACGCTGTATCACCGAAGATCGCCAGCAGTATCATATTCTGCGGGCAGCTTCCCCGAATATCCTCTACGGTTACGCCGACAGCTTTTTCTGCGATATCCGCAGCGACGACCATTTCGATCATCCTGCCCTGTACCAGACCAATGGCGTCTGTCAGCGGCGGAACCTCTGATTTCAAAGATCCTTTTCGGCGCATCAGGATATCCACAGTGCCCGGTGATGGTGATTTTATGATTCTGATTTCCATGTCAGCGCCTCCTGTCTACATCTCTTCCTGCCTGCAGCTCAGTGCAATGCCGAGCGGGGTTACAAACATCGGATTGTGTGGTTTATGGGTATGTACCCCTGTTTCTTTCTCGATCATATCTTCGATCCCTGTAAAGCAGCATGTACCGCCTACCAGTGAGATCTCATCTACCTGATGTCCCTCGATGTGATTGCTGATGATCGAAGAAACCTTGTCTACCACCGGCTTGATGACCGGCGCCAGTTCCTTGTGATTGGATTCGTCTCTCTTGAAAACTTCCGCTTCCTGGAAAGGCTTCCTGTATGCTCCTGCGATCACCAGTGAAAAATGAGTTCCGCCTGTAGGTTCATCTGCAATGTACACTACTTCTCCATCCTTTAAGATGGAAATCCCCGTCGTACCGCCACCGATATCCACTACAGCTCCGTTTTTCATCTGAAGCACCTGATTGGCAGCCGTAGACTCGTCCAGAAGATTCGTACATTCGAATCCGGCTCCCTGGATAACATTCCTTACTGCACCCGAGTCCAGAAGATCCGTTCCCGGCGGGATCGCTCCTGCCGCATATATCAGCTCCGTATCCAGCTGTTCTTCGATCTGCTCCTTCAGTTCTCTTACGATCTGAACGGCACCGATATAATCCACTACCATGCCGTCCCGGACTACATCCGCATAACGATATGCACCTGCTACCGGCCTTTTATTTTCATCCAGAACTGCGATAACTACACATGCTGTTCCCAGATCGACTCCTGTATAGTACACAGAAGATTTTTCGCGGACAGGATGTTCGATCACCCTTTCAAAGTCTTCTACCATCTTGTCACAGTATTCGAACGTTACGCTTTTCTCTGACATTCTTTACCTCCCATCGCGCCGCATATCATCTGCGATATCGTATTGATGATCTCGTTTAGTCTGGCTTCCAGAGTCTGACACAGCTTCTCATCTGCGATCAGTTCCTGTGCATCGAGACTGAAACATTCCAGTTCGCTGCGCAGTCTGTCCAGCAAGAGCATTTCTCTGCCTTTTGGCATCTGCATGTGAAACTCAGTGATCTCAAAACAGTCGCCGATGTCTCTGGAAAAGTTTTCCCCGTTCATCCCGGAGCATGCATTGCATACCAGTTCCGTCGCCTCACATTTGCCCTCGGACACGCTGCCAAGTGCTGCAAACTGCCGGGAGAGTCCCGTCAGCTGCTGAGAAAGGCACAGATCCGTATCCAGCAGGTCTCTTGCTGTCAGAAGAAAAAGAGACTGCAGCGCTTTCATCCTGCTGCAAAGCTTTTTCCCATTCCTGCATCCGGAAGAGGATTCCGTCTTAGCTGCCTGAGCCGCTTTTGCCTTTTCCTTCTTCTGTGCGTCGAGCACAGCCATCGGGTCATTGCGGTCATACATATCGATGCCCCGGTCTATCAGAAACTGTCTGGCCCCCGGCGTCAGCCGTTCTCCCTCCTTCAGATTGTAATCCGTAAAGGGCTGTTTTTTATATAAGTCTCTTAAGTCTTCTTCTGTTATGAACTTCATGTTAGCCCTTTCCTTTCTTTTAACTCTAGTAAATAACGTTTCAATTCCTCAACGCCTGTACCCTCCGGCACACTTACTGCAAAATACGGCTGCCGCACACCCGTCTTTTCCAGCTGGCGCTCGCAGATCTCTCTGTTCTCCGGCATCAGATCACATTTGCTTATGACACCGATCACCGGACAGTGGAACGCAAGTGCAAAACCGTGAGAATAGACCTCCGCTGTTCTGGACTGATCCAGAAGAAGCAGTATGCACCAGGCATCCTGCGCCAGTGCGATCATATGCTTGTACATCCAGGCGTTCTCGATATACGCACTGGGAACGTCGATCGTTTCCCTGCCGTATATCGTATCCTGTGTCCTTCGCAACGGACCGTCGTAGTCGTTGATGTAATTGACAAGGGTCGTTTTACCACATCCCTTAGGTCCTATCACCATGATTCGCTTTTTTCTCATGTTCTTGTGATCGGTACTGTCGTAAAGTCCAGTTCATTGCAGAGAGTATCGGTCACGGCTTTCAATGCCGTCTCCACACTCTGCACATCGCCGGAGATCACGACTGACCCTGTAAAACGATCGAGAAATCCGATTTCCACATCCGCTTTCTTCGTTGCGATATCAGCAGCAATTATGGCTGTCTCATATGGTGACAGTGTCAGGATACCGATGGCCCCCTTGTCATCGATGCCCAGACGTTCGTATATATCGAACATCGGCGATGCGATCACATGTGCGATGGTCACCTGTTTGCCCGGAACCGACTCCTGTATGATTCGTTCCATCGTTTTTTCATTCATGATTCCCATTTTGCATCACCTTTCCTGCTGTTTAATGTCTGATAACGGAAACCGGGAAATCGTATTCCCTGATCCAGCCTTCGATCCGATCCAGATCCGCATCATCCAGACTTGGATCTCCCTTGATCGGGTAGTCCATGCCCAGCTGCACGTATTTATTTACGCCAAGCTTGTGATACGGAAGAAGATCGATACCTTCAAAATTCTTGAAATTTCTAAATGGTTTGAGGAATTCTATGACTCCTCTGATTTCAGCTTCGCTGTCATTTATCCCCTTGAGCATAGGCATCCGAACCTTTACATGATTTCTCTTCATGATCAGCTCTTCCAGATTTTCAAGGATCATCTCGTTGCGAACTCCTGTAAGTTCGAAGTGTCTTTCCGGATCGATGTGCTTCAGATCGAAGAGGAAAAGATCGACATATTCCGCAAAGCGAAGGATCGTTTCCTTTTTCGTATATCCGCATGTCTCGATAGCCGTATGCAGACCTTCCTGTTTGCATGCCTGCAGCAGATTGATGGCTGCTTCCGGCTGGGCAGTTACTTCGCCGCCGCCTAAAGTCACTCCGCCGCCGGACTGATCGTAAAACGCTCTGTCCTGCTCTACATACTCGAGGAGTTCTGAGATCGGAACCTGCTCTCCGGACACCTTCAAAGCATCCGGAATGCAGGCTTCCACGCACTGACCGCATCCGATGCAGTCGATGCTGCGATCGATGATATGCTCTCCTGAAGAGGATATACTGTGTATCTTCTGTGGACAAACGGGAACGCACGAGCCGCAGCTCACACACATTGTCGGTTTAAACATGATCTGATATTTCCGTTCCAGTCCCTCCGGATTCGAACACCACTTGCAGCGAAGTGGACATCCTTTAAAGAAAACCAAAGTTCTTACGCCCGGTCCATCATACATATTGTATTTCTGCTTGTTGAATATGAACGCTTTTCTTTCGATTACGTTATTATCGCCCATTTTATTCTCCCGTCTGTGGATCAAATGCTGATTTAGAACTTGGTCAGCATAGTTCTGCTGATGATCTCATCCTGTACATCCTTGCATAATTCTGTAAAGAATGCACTGTAACCTGCTACGCGGACAACCAGATCCTTGTAGTTTTCAGGATGCTTCTGTGCATCGATCAGCGTATTGTTGTCCATGTAGTTGAACTGCATTTCACCGTTTCCGAATGCACATGCTGTACGCAGCAGTGTGATGATGCCGTTTTCACCTTCCGGTGTATCCAGCAGTCCCGCCATCAGCTTGAAGTTGTGTACCATACCAATGTTCATGTTGTCGTTGGACAGTTTTGCCACGGACTTGATGATCGCTGTAGGGCCGTTGAAGTCAGCACCCTGCGTCGGGCTGATACCGTCGGATAACGGTGTCCATGCCCTGCGTCCGCCTGCAGATGCACCGGTCAGCTGTCCAAACGGGGTATTGTTGGAAATGGAGAGTGTACCATGACTCAGTACGGAGTACAGAGTCTTGTACTTTCTGTGTTCCATCTCTGTAAAGTTGATCAGGTCTGCTGCGATCATGTCTGCATAATCGTCATCATTACCATATTTCGGAGCAGCCAGGCAGTCTGCCTTGATCTGATCATATCCTTCGAAGTCAGCCTTCAGAGCTTCATTCAGCTGCTTCAGTGTGTATTTTCTGTCATCGAATACCAGTTTCCTGATGGCTGCCATGGCGTCAGCATAAGTTGCCAGACCGGACCATACAACACCAGGTCCGAAGTTGTACATCGCACCGCCTGCAGATACGTCCCTGCCCTTTTCCATACATCCTTCGTACATGATGGACATCAGTGGCTTCGGCGCCAGGTCTCTGTGTACACGCTGTGATATCACTGTTGCTACAGCAGTCCACTTGGTAACGTACCTGATCTGTTCCTTAACAGCTGCATCAAACTGTTCATACGTCTGATACTGATCAAGGTCTCCCATATCCGGAGTGACCTGCTTGCCGTACCAGAGCGGAACACCGTGGTTCAGTACCAGTTCGATACAGATCGGCCACTGAGTATAAGAAGTGGAAGTCCACTGATACAGTCTTCCTGCTTTCTGCGGTTCTACGCATCCCATCAGGCAGTAGTCTCTCGCATCTTCGATGGAAACGCCCTTTGCCAGCATCATCTTGATGTGAGTATCGTCGAAGTGGCATGCAGGGAATCCCATACCGGAACGAACTACGTCTACGATCTTCTTCATGTATTTCTGAGGCGATTTGTTGTTGATACGGCATGCCAGGGATGGCTGATAGATCTTTACGTGTCTTACAGCATCCATCAGCAGGTAAGTCAGTTCGTTCGTGGCATCTCTGCCGTCACGAGTCAGACCGCCTACGCACATGTTTACGAACGGCTGATATCCTGCGAAGAACTTTGAACCGCCTTCACTTGTGATCCACATCATTTCTGACATCTTGATCAGCATACATCCAGCCAGTTCGAATGCCAGGAAGTTGTTCATGCGTCCGGCGTCCAGATCAGCCTTGTAGTAAGGGTACATGTACTGGTCGACACGACCGATGGACATGCCGGTCTGGTTTTCTTCTACCGGCAGCAGTGACTCGATGGTCCATACAGCCTGGATCGCTTCCCAGAAAGTCTCCGGTTTGTGAGCCGGTACTCTGGCATTGACTTCAGAGATCTTCAGCAGTTCTTCTTTTCTCTTCGGATTTGTTTCCTTTGCAGCCAGCTCAGCAGCATACTGAGACATACGGCGTGCATAAGCCATAACACCTTCTGTCGTGTCAATAACGGATTTGTAGAAATAGATCTTGTCCAGATCGTCCGGGTTTTCGTAGTCCAGCATTGCCAGGTGTTCCTTGGCTTCGTTCTGGATGTCGATCATGCCCTTCTTCATCAGGATCACGTCATATCCAGGGTTGGAGTCTCCGCCGCCGTTTAATGCGTGGTAAGAACAGTCGGAAACGAATGATTCTCCGGACAGTTCCCATACGCCTGCTTCACGATACTGGCTTTCGCAGTATTCGTCAACGGATTTGCCTTCCCAGAACGGGAACAGTTCATCTCTCATGACTCTCTTGTCTTCATCAGCGATGTAGAACGGATCCTGCGGACGGCTGCCGATAGTGTCGATTTCATCCACCATCCATCTCCAGGCGATATCAGGAGAAAACGCACCTGCACGCGGTGCGCCGTTCGGTGCTCCGACGATCAGCTCGTTGTCCTGAATCACCAGAGGAGCTGTTTCACAGCAGTAACGGAAACACTTTGCACGAAGTTCGATCTTCGGCATACCAGGGTTTTCCTTGGTGATCTTCGTTACCGCACGCGCCCTGTGAGTCGTAATGGACGGAACCTGCTTTAAGAAATTCTCTTTCAGTCTTACCAGACGCTCTGTCGGTCCTACCGGAACTCCATCTTCGTCGACCTGAGTAGTTGCCGCAGCGATGGATGAGTAGTAAGCCGGATGCTCATGGCTTCCTGCAGGAGCAGGTGCCGGCTGAGACTGTGCCGGTGTTACTGTGGAAATGTCTCCAGAAACGGATTCAAACATTTTCATCAGAGAAGTTCGTTCTTCATCAGACATGTTTTTCGTTGCTTCTGCAATTTTATTTGAAAATTCACGAATATCCAAATCTATTACCTCTCTTTCTCTATCGAAACGAATCAGCTATAACTAATTATTGATACTTGCCAGTGCGTCTTCCAGCAGCCGCTGCAGTTTTCTGAGACTGTCCTCATCTCCTGCTACACCTCTGCACCCATATGCATCGGCCGGCGTGCCCATGCCAAGATCTTCGATCCGGCGGACACCGTATCCGACTTTTCTCACATAGATGAGATTCATCGGAGATACGTTATCTGAGGTGATGCCCTGTCCTGCAGAACCGCTTCCCAGGGTCATGGCCGGGAACAGATTCGTAGTCGCTCCCATACTGCCGTATACGGCCGGAGTGTTGACCAGCATTCTTCCTACCGGTTTTTTGATCGCAAACTGATGGATCACGTCAGGATCCTTAGAGTGGATCACCAGCGTATGTCCCTGGCGCTCTGATAACAGAAGTTCGATACATTTCTCGCAGGCATGCATCCAATCATCCTCGATGAAATATGAGAGGACCGGACAAAGTTTTTCTTTCGAGTACGGATTGTTTTCCGATACATACTTCTGCTCTGCCAGCAGTACTTTCGTCCCGGCCGGAACATCGATATCAGCCCAGCGAGCCAGATCTTCTGCTGTCTTTCCGGCCATTTCCGGATTGGCACTGCCATCTTTAAAGTAAAAGAGCTTTCCGAGACGCTCTGCTTCTTCTTCTGTCATGAAGTAAGCTCCGCTTGCTTCAAATTCGAGTCTTACCTCTGATGCAATGCAGCTGTCCACGACAACGGACTGTTCCGCTGCCGACACGACGCCATTGTCAAATGTCTTGCTTGCTATGATATCATGGACTGCCTGATGGATATCGGCCGTTCGCTCGATGAACGCCGGTCCGTTACCTGTTCCTCCATAGATCACCGGTTTTCCGGAACCATATGCATCTTCCAGCATGCCCGGAACTCCTGTGTTCATGATCATGGAAGTCCATTTATGTTCCATCAGTTCCTTCGTGCCCGCTTTTGTCACGGTATGAAGGTATGCCAGCGCCCCTTCCGGGAGTCCGCAGCCTTCGGCTGCCTGGATCAGAATGTCCAGCACTCTGGAAATGGATTTCTGTGCTCTTGGATGCGGCGAAAACAAAACGCCATTGCCGGACTTGACGGCGATCAACGCTGTGTATATGGTCGTGGAAACAGGACTTGTCGCCGGGCAAAGGCTTACTAAAACACCCTTTGGCACTCCTACATCCATGATCTGTTTTTCCCGGTCCGTGCGGATAACGCCTACGCACCGCATATTTCGCAGATGAGCCGGCAGGTATTCACAGGCAAACCTGTTCTTGATGAATTTGTCCTGCCACTTGCCGTAATCCGTTTCCTCTGCAGACATCACTGCCAGTTCCTTCGCGTGAGACGAAGCCGCCTGTGCCATAGTCTCGACGATCTCGTCCAGCTTTTCCTGCGGGAAGGTTGCCAGTTTCTGCTGCGCTTCATATGCATTTTCAGTCAAGATACGAGCTTCCTGGATCGATAGCAAATCGTTATCAATGATATTCACTTTCATTTGCATCTCTCCTTTTCTCTATAAGTTCGTCATCATATCCGGATTTTTTATTCTGCCGGATACGGAAGCAGCTTATCCAGCGAATACTGACAGGTGATCTTCTTCAGTCCCTCGTGCGGTCTTGCGATCACCGTGGAACTGTAAACCTCATGTCCGATCGCTTCTACTGCTTTGATGCCGGCTTCTACTGCAGTCTTGCATGCTCCGACATCTCCTTCTACCAGCACCGAGATATATCCGGATGCGGTATTTTCAAAACCGATCATTTCTACATCAGCTGCCTTGCACATTGCATCGGCTGCTTCAATGCAGTATACGATACCGAAAGTTTCGATCATGCCCAGAGCTTCTGTTCTGATCGCGCCGGGTTCCAGCAGTTCTTCGTCACACTGAGTATCTACATCATAGATGGATACTACATCCCCGATCGGACGGATCGGTCTTGGAATGACATCGGTCGCTGTCAATTTACCGATAGCTTCTGCAGCTTCTGCACCTGCCTTGATCGAAGACTTTACTGCAGCAACATCTCCCTTGATGAACATCGTTACCAGAGTAGATCCTACGTTTTCATAAGATAACAGTTCTACTTCTGCTGCCTTGAGCATCTTGTCACATGCTTCCAGTGCAGGTACCATGCCGATAGTTTCCAGCATACCCAGTGCCTGGTCTGCATAATATCTTGCCATAACAAGAATCTCCTTTCCTGAAAATCTTTGACACCTGCCGTCCCGTTTTCTTTGCGGCGGCAGTGCCGGGCTTTTTTAGCAAGTAAACCGAAAAAGGATGAAACACCCTTTTTCGGATACTGCATAACACTGATTTTAAATTAGTCCTTGATGTACTTGTTGATCGTATCGATGCCTTCCTGGCTGGACTTGTAGTAGATCACCAGTTTGCCATCCTTGTCCAGCTCATAACGGCTTTCGTCGATCAGTCCGTTGGAACACGCTGTCATCAGAGCTTCGTCCATAGCGTGATCCTTAAATGCCTTGAAATTGCCGTACTGTGCTCTGAGAGCATCCTGTACGTCAGCTCTGCATGCTTCTTTACCGTCTGTAAAGTACTTCAGTACTGAAAAGAATAATGGTCTCATGTTCCTACGCCTCCTTCTCTGTTGCCTTCTGCTGCGAAATAGCGAGAACGAAGATACCGATTACCATGGTGATAGCTCCTACCCAGCCTGGCCATGCGATATTCCATCCTTCTCCGCCGAAAATAAATCCGCATACAACGAGGCAGTACAACGGTCCCCAGAATGCGTATGTACCATTGCAGCCCATACCTAAAGCAGCACCGCACATGGAAGCACCCTTGTACCAGAACTTGAAGGACCAGGATGCAAAAATACCTGCAACGATGAACATCCAGATGGATGGTCCGTCAGCCAGTGCATGTCCTACCAGAACCAGTCCTGAACCGATCCCGTCTCCGCCGATCATAGCCAGCAGGGAACACAGGATGACAGCGTTTACGATACCGGATGTGCACTGACGGATACAGATCGCGATTTCTGTATCGACCATGCAGCACGCATATCCGCCTACAGCACCTTCGATACCCCAGCCTAATGCTGCACAGAATGCCGCGATGATACCGATAACAGCTTCACCGCTCATGTTTCCGAAGATACCTGCGAGTCCGTCTTTCGGAATGCCATATCCGAACAGACCGATGATTACAGCTGCTGTGAAGCAGATCACGATACCGAGGATCATGCCGCCGCTAAGCTTCTGCTTGTAAATGATCCTTCCTATGATCGCGCCGATTGCTGCGTTCAGCGCCGCGATCGGAACGATGATGGATCCAGCCATCTGCAGACCTATTACATATGCTGTGGAAGCTAAAGGCCCGCCTATGATCGCTGCAAGGATCAGGATCCTGCCCGGCTTCGTGTTGATAGATCTTGTGAAGTCACCCAGTCTTCCGATTATCGCTGCATAGATCAGAGACCATACTGCAGAACAGATATCGTTTACTGCTGCACCTACTGCAGACAGTGTGTAAACAAGTGCGAATGCAGAAAGACCTGCTGCCACCCCTGTTCCACCATAATAATCAACCCAGATTCCGGATGCCATGCCCTGTGTCAGGAACGCTGTATATCCACCATACAGAAAACCTGACATCAGTGCGATAAAAATCCCCTTTTTACGGTAGGATTTCTCCTGTACCTGCTTTGCCGCCAGAGCATTGTTTGACATAGTCATTGCACTATCGCTCATAATACACCTCCTTTTTAAACGAATATTTGCAATTAAAAATATATAACTCTATAAAAAATTATATCGTTACCAAAGATCAGCAGAATCATCTAAAAGTAAAACCGTATAGACAAGCAGCCCGGTATACGCCTATACTTCTGTTTCTATGACTCTTTGCATGGTAATAATCAGTACCTCAGTGCCCAGTATTTATATTATTATTTTAGCCTATACTCCTATGAGGAATGTCAATCCAAAAAAACACTTAAGCTACACTGCTTTTTAGTCACTTTTCAATCAAACATTGATATAAAAAAACAGTAAAACTTTTATTCGATAAGAAACTATACGGATTTTTCTTATTTTCAAAATCTTCACACTCCTTGCAATTCCAATAAAAAAGAGTTTTTTCTAAAATTCTTTTTTCGAAAAAACTCTCCTTTTCTTTCTTCTTCTGATTTTTTTCTTTTTTAAAACGATATATGATCAGATATTGCCCCTAAGGGGAACCTTTTGCCGACTGTAAAATCAGTATATTTATCCGGGACAACCCATATAAAGAAACTGCCTAAGTTATTTTTCAATATCCACATAAATCTCGGTAACAAAATCACTGGATTTTCGGATGGTCCAGTAATCCGTAACATATCTCTCAATAGAAGTATTTCCACATTTGTAACCGTGGATCTTCGCCCAGCGAAATATCCTGTAGTACGCTTCGTTGATGGCATCATGAGAACCGATATGATATGTCGAAAGCATCATCTTCCCGCCAAAACTCATAGTTTTGCTATCATCAATCTCCCTTGCTCCTCGCTGGAACACAAAAGCTTTGGTAGGCTTTCCCTCCAGTTTCTCCGCTATATCAGGGAAACATATACATACCGGACCCGTAATTGCATGTCCGATTTCCTCCAGGTAGTTAGTCCAGTCGATATTGATGATAGATTCCATATAGTTATGCTCAAAAGTCTGTTCCATATAGCACATAGATTGCATCACTATATATTTGAGTGAAACTTCTGTTGCCTTGTTCTCCAATACGCTTTCTGCCTCCATAACCAGATTGTACCAGTCAGAGACGGATGTATAGGCGACATTGATATCTTCTCTCTGCTGTCTCAGTTCATCTATCTTTTTGAGAAAGCCCCGTTCCTGCACTTCGTAGGTATCACTTTCCAGGAATTCCTTCATTTCCTCCAGTTTAAATCCCATCTGCTTGAAATATTTAATAACAGGAACCAGAAGCAGTGTCTCTCTGCTGTAATACCGATACTTGTTTTCCTCGCAGATATAGTCCGGTGAAATAATATTGATCTTGTCATAAAAGCGGAGTGCCTTTTTTGATATATTACAGATTCTGCTGACTTCTCCGATGGAATACAGATCATGCGGTATTTTCGAGTAATTTGTATCTTTCATCAAACCTGCCACCTTTGATTCCTGACTGCTGCTCATGCTCTGCCGACCCTGGCGCCGGGCTATCTCTTTCTCAGGATCCTTGCTTCTGCATCATCCATGGATCCGTACCCGTAAAATCTCGTCATGATCCTGTGGATCACAAAAGACGGGTTATGCAATTCATCTGCCGGATCGATCCCCGCAATGTGACGATAGTACAGTTCCAGTGTCCGCAGCGAATACGTTTTCAGCTCACCGATCGTATATATGTGAAACGACACACCGCCTGTCTTCGTACCCTGCAGCGGTCTGCTCCTGCTGCCAAGTATCGGATACCGCTCGGCGAACACTTTTTCAAAATCCATGAGCTTATTGACAATACAGTCCACCATCGCGTTCTTTTCAGATGAGATCTGCGGAAGTGCAGATTTTATCTCACGGTCAAAATAAACCTGATCCGTATACTCCATCATGTACCCATACTTCTCTGTGATTATATTACGTCCTGCTGCCTGTATTTCCAGAAGATCCTGCTCATAACTTTGCAGCGTCGCATCATCAAAAGCCGCAAACTGACTGAAACGCATCACATAGAAAGTCCATTCATCGTCCTGGCAGGGTGCACGTCCGCCTATATTGACCACTTGATCAAACATGCTCCATTCCATATCAATGATCCTGTTTATCAGTTCATCCTTATGGCCGTCCCTGCGCTTGAATTTATCGTTTATAAATCTCATATCGTACGCACCCACCTTTTCTCAAATATACATTTCAGAATTTCCAATATCGAAACAGCATATGCTGTCAATCAAAATCCGCCATGATATGCAGGTTTTTAAGGCGAGCATCATGAATACTTCGCATCAGTTCTTCCCCATGCACCTGCAAAAACGCATCTGTACTCCGAGTAAACCCTCTGCGATTCAGCTCATTGCCTACACTGATACATACTTTCTCGATCACTTGCATTTTATACCCTGCATTTTCCGGTCGGTCCACAATCTGTGTCAGCTCCGTAATAAGCTGCACGGCATCCTTCAAAATATTAAAACGCGCTGCGCCTTTGAAAACCCATTTGTAGTACGGCATATATGCTTCATTGAGCAGATAGACTGCAGACATTGCTGTTCTGATAAATTCTCCGCAAGCCAGATAAGCCGCCTGACTATCCCCGCGCTTCATACATCTGCCGTAATTATATTGTCCTGCCTGTGCCATGACAGCGCATCTCGCTGCTAATTTTTTTTTCAGCACGTCTTCCGGATAAAACGCTTTTAAAGCTGCCCGGATCTGTGAAAACATCCCGAGATAATCCACAAAAACTTCTCCGCTGGTCACCGTTGCTAAAAAACGTTCCGGTATCCGAAACCACTCCATGTTGTCCTGCGGTGCTTTGGACATCCCAGTGAACTTACGGTAAAATCCCTCTGCAGAGATCACGCCTACTCTGCCGCCGCCCTGTGCCGAAGGAATTCTCCTGTATCCATGATATTCTGCCGGCAAACTGTCATATGCGCTTTTGAGCTCAGCGCCTGCCTGCTGGTAAAGCCACTCCGGCACCCAGATACAGAATGCAGGTCCGAAATCGTGATCAGTGGAAATATCATCATCAAACCCCAGACATTCAGAGCCCTCCCCCACAAGCCCTGCGGCAATATAGGGACGGTACTGCAGCAGTCGGGTATCGATCAAAGGTTTTCCATATTCCTCAAAATATGCCCTGGAAAGTTCCATACCTTTCATAGTTTCATACCTCTCAATTTCATAACGCAGTCTGCCAGTGCACTATAATATTCCGTTCTGCCGAAGTCACGCTCCATCAGCGTCAGTGCCTTTTCATACCAGTGAACAGCCTCGCTTATCTGCCCTTTAAGATAAAAAACCTGTCCCAGTCCGGCACATGCAGCAGAATAATGGACATTACCGCCGCCTCCGGCCTCAAATAACCGACATGCCTCTTCAAAGCTTTCCTTCGCCATCTCCAGCTTATTCTGCCGGACCTGCAGTTCTCCCAGATTGGTATACGTAGTTGCCAGTTCTCCCCAGCATTTTGGAATGTCTTTTATTATGCGGAATGCAGTATCCAGCGCCTGTTCTGCCTTCTCCATTTCTCCGGTATCGCGATAGACCATACTTATGTTGTTGCACAGCGCCGCCATCCGGTAATCGCCCGCAAGCCCGCGCTCTACAAGCAAATCTCTGGCTTTCAGAAAATAACGAAGAGCTTCCTCAAGTTCTCTGGAATTGACATACACATCTCCCGTATTGATCAATGCTGTCGCATAATGCTCAGAATGAGTCAGACCCATGTGTTCTAAATTTGTCAGCACCGTATGGTACAGTTCCTTCGCTCGATCAGTCTGACCCATGGCACGACAAACACCTCCCAGCTCGTTGCATACTGCAACGATCCCGGAGGAGTCATGTTTTGTTTCTGCCTCCCGTAAACAGTTTTCCAGATATCTGATGGTCTCGGCACTGTTCTTTTTTTTATACAATGCATCCAGTTCCTGATAGAATTGTTTCAGATCGATTCCGTTCTGCATGATATCACCTACTTTTGACGAATAAAGTTAGTCATAACCGGTTTTTCATATTCCGGCTGCTTCACACACTCGCGCAGCCCTGCATACTTATTGCGGATAGAGTACGCTATGCTCTCTCCCAGCGTGCGCATAGTCTGCATACCCTCTTTATCCTGTCTGACTTCCTCAGGTGAATTGCCGTGTACCTGATTCCAGTACTGTGATGTTGCAACGGTCATCTTGTTGATCATAAAATATTTGTTGATTCGGTCAAATGCTGTGCTGGCACCGCCCCTTCTGCAAGAGACAACTGCCGCTGCGATCTTGCCCTCCATTCTGCCGCTTTGGTAATTACTGTAAAACAATCTGTCCATAAAGCAGCAGAGCTGTCCGGACGCTCCGGCATAATACACCGGTGATCCTACGACGATCCCGTCAAATTCCACTAGCCGACCGGAAATCTCATTGACTCCGTCATTGTCGAACACACACTTGCCCGTGGTGAAACAGCTGCCGCATCCTACGCATCCTCTGATAGGAACCGCACCGATATGATAGATCTCCGTAGTGATATCGTTCCTGTTGAGCGAATCTGCCACTTCTTTCAGTGCAGTATACGTACACCCGAACTGATGCGGGCTGCCATTGATCAATAAAACTTTCATTTTCAATCCTTACTGTAAGCCTTTTTTCAGTAATAAATATCAAAAAAGTCTCAGTTTTGATTCAATGTACCATATCTTTTGAAAAAAATCAAACTAAATTTTTCGATAAAACTGTTTCTGTTCCGAAAAACTTATACCGCTCAATATTATGATCCGGTCACATGTATCACACCCTCTGCAAAAGCCTTATTCGAGCTTCGAGAAATCTGCTGCACCATGTTTACAAAGCGGACAGATAAAATCTTCCGGCAGGTCCTCGCCTTCGTATATATATCCGCAGATATCACATACCCAGCCCTTTTTATCGGTTTCCGGCTTTGGTTTCACATTGTTCTGATAGTACGTGTACGTCATCGTTTCGATATCAGAAAGCTTGACGCTCTCCGTCACTTCACAGATGAACATGATATGGGTTCCCAGATCTACCATTCCCGTTACGTTTCCGGAAATATATGCATTGGCATGCTTTGTCAGATACGGCAGTCCGTTGACCGCTTTCGCCTGATGCTCATAACCGGCAAATTTATCCACATTTTTACCCGACTGGAATCCGAAGTGTTCAAAGATCTTGAACGTGGCGTCTTCCGAAAGGACAGAAACATTCAGTCTGCCCGTATTTTTTATGACTTCGCAGGAATAATTAGCTTTGTTCACGTTCACCGCGATCCTGTTAGGATTATCACTCACCTGTGTCACCGTGTTGACTATGAGACCATTGTCCTTTTTCCCGTCATTGCACGTAACGACATACAGACCATATCCGATCTTGAAAAGTGCGGTTGGATCCAATTCTGCCTGCGTCTTCGCGCTTACCGGCAGATATCCCTTTGACAGTTCGTCGGCCAGTGCATCTATCTGTGCCGTGCTTTCCTCATTGAGAGCGGACAGGATCGTCACGTTGTTCTTCGCTATGGTCATATGCTTCATGTCTTCGAAATCAGCCTTCATGATCTTGTTGGCAACAGGAGCCCAGGATCCATTTTCAATAAAGGCTACTGTTCTTTTTTGGAAATTTCTTTCCTTTAGCTGATCGATAAAATAGCGCATGAACGGGAAGATCTCGGAATTATACGTCGTGGTAGCCAGTACCAGCTTGTCGTATCGGAACGCATCTTCGACCGCTTCTGCCATATCACATCTTGCTAGATCGTTGACCGCTCCCACAGGCACACCTTTACGTTCAAGCTCCGACACCAGAAGTTCTACGGCTTTCTTCGTGTTGCCATATACCGATGTATAGCAAATGCATACACCATCGGTTTCAGGTTCATAGCTGGACCATGTATCATACAGATTGATGTAATATCCCAGATTTTCCGTCAGAACAGGTCCGTGAAGCGGACAGATCTTCTCGATATCCAGTCCTGCAGCTTTTTTGAGTATACTTTGCACCTGGGCTCCGTATTTACCTACGATACCGATGTAGTATCTTCTGGCTTCGCAGGCCCAGTCTTCCTCAGCGTCAAGGGCGCCGAATTTGCCGAATCCGTCAGCTGCAAAGAGGATCTTCTCCGAAGATTCATACGTCATCATTACTTCCGGCCAGTGTACCATCGGAGCAAACACAAACGTAAGCTGATGGTTTCCAAGGTCTAGAGTATCTCCGTTTTCTACCTCCAAAGTGTTTTTTAGTTCCATCCCCGGGAAAAACTGGCGGATCATCTTGAAGGTCTTCTTGTTGCCGACAACTGTGACATCACCGTATTTTTCCAGGAACGCCTTGATGGATGCCGAGTGATCCGGCTCCATGTGCTGGATGATGAGATAGTCCGGCTTCCTGCCTCCGGTCGAATTATAACTTCCCTGCCTGGTTGCGAACATAGCCGGCGGAACAGCAAGATAATCAAGCTTTCTGCCGCTCAGAGCAGCATCTATATTGGCAAGCCATTCCTCGGTTTTCTTCTTGTCTATCGTGTCCATGATGGCGATCTTGTCGTCGATGATCGCATATGAATTGTATGCCATGCCATTGGGAACGATATACTGACCTTCGAAAAGATCCACATCATGATCGTTAGCACCTATATTGATAATCGTATTCGTAACATTAGTTGTCATGTTTTGTACCCCCCTATACTGGATAATTTTTATCTATTAATTTTATTATACCCGTTTTTTCTGCAAAAGGAAACAGTCAAAACTATATTTTTTGATTTTTCAGATATTCAGATCCCGAAAGTCCAGATATTCCAGAAAACGCCGAGCGGCCAGAGACAATTCTTTCTTGTTTTTCATAGCTACTCCGATCGTCCGATACGCGTCCACATCCAGAGGCTTTACCATCACATCATATGCGATCCTCTGTAAAATCAGCTTTGGCAAAATGGCGATCCCCAGCCCTTTCTCCACCATTCTCCACCATGGACAGAACCGCATAGTCATCAAAAGTGGTGTACTTGGGCTTTGGTATCAGTCCGTTTTTTTGATAGTTCTCCGTGATTTCTGTTTTAGTTCCTTTTTCCAGCATGATAAAAGGATCATCCTGCAAAGACTTCACCGGAAAGGTGTCCGCATGCGCCAGGGGGTGGTCTTTCGGAAGCACTACCATTGTTTTTGAAACACCGAAAATCTCTTGTATTTTTAACTTTATCAGGGTATTCCATGGGAATAAGCTGGCTGTTTCTCTTTGAAGCGTATCGACGGATCGGCGTCAGCATCGCATCTCTCGGATACTACTGCGGTCCCGTCATCGTCATGGCTCTGGCGCCTGTGATGTTTCATGAAAAACTGACTTTGGAAACCTTTCTGTTCCATGAAAAGCCGGAGAGTCAAAAAACGAATCTCCGGCTAAGCTGTCTTATTCTATTGATGCTATCTTGATTATATTGATTCTGCAGCTCATTTAAACTTTACTTGCCACGCCGCAATTAAACTCATTGCTTTATACTTTCGATCCTTTATTTTTCCTGCTGCGAAGGATCAGAGCCACTGAACCGCCGGCTGCAGCTGTCATCAGAAGGATCAGCAGCAGAAGATTTGTGTTGTCCCCGGTATCCGCAGCAGATGTCTTTGGTTTGTCAGCAGAGCCCGGCTTACCATTATCCGTCGGTTTTACCGCAGGATCCTGTTCTTCCGTACCGCCTCCGGCTTTCACCCAAATCGGATTTGAAACCGCATAGTTACCGTTGCTGTCGATCGCAACGTAGCTGTACCACTTCGCATCTTTTCCGGAATCGATCGTGAATTCAAGCGTCTGCTTGTCTTTACTCCCCGCCAGCTCTTTTGTTTCCGCTTTCACGCCATTTCGGTAAAGAACAACTTTTTCCAGACCATTAACTGCCATTGCGTCAATCTTCAGTGCTTTCCTGTCTGCCGAGATGGTGTCTCCAAATGACTCTCCATCATAAGTAAAGAAGAGCGGTCCCATAGTAACATATGAACGTCCGTCCTTCAGCGCTGCGAGGTAAGCCTTCGTATCTGCACTGCCTGCTTCTTCGCTGTTTTTTCCGACTTTTGCATATTGCCTGATGATTCCCGGATACAGTGCCGTATTAGTCGCCTGATGCTGGTCGGAGCCTGCGCTCAGATATTTCTTTTCTCCGGCATTCCAGAACGCAAATGCAGTTACGAGAGCTTTTGCATCCATCTGAGAGATCCCGGCACTTGCAATGGTGCTGCTGAGCTTGTCCAGACTGATGTTCTCATAATTTTCTGCAGTGAGTTCTTCCAGTGTGTCCAGTGTCTTCCCATCGGATGATATAGTTGATTGCAGTTCGATGAGATCGAAATCCTTCCAGCCTTCCGCATGGCCGCCGGCAACGCTGTCCTGATTGTGCAGGAATCCGTAGTCGGAATACGGATGATGTACGATAACCAGAGCATTGGCATCATGTCCGGCTTTGATGATCTCAGGCGGTGTTGCTGTAGAAGCGTTGACTATGTTGCCTGTTTCTTTTTCGCTGAAATCAACGTTGAGAACACCCCAGTGTCCCCATCCCGGAGAAACTTCCATATTGGAGATGTACGGTCTTCCGAACTTGTCGGAGAAGTTCTTCATCAGAATATTATTGATCCGCGTATCGTGGTCCGAAACGAGATTGTAATGGAGCTTCGCGGCGATCTGTGCATTGAACAGATCCTTCGGAGGCGTTGCTCCATCGCCGTAGTCCGAGTGCTGATGGTTGTCCATGGATACCCAGCCGGATGTCTTCGGATCGATCAGTTCATCGATGACAAAGGTGTGTTCAACGCCGCCTGCAGTCACGTTCGTATTGAACGGTACGGCATTGGATTCAAAGTCCTTGCCGTATGAAGCGGTAAAGGTCACATCGTCTGCCTGAGTCAGATTGAATTCCACAGCTGTTTCCCTGGCTGCGGAATTACTGAAATATGTACTGATCCCGGCGCATTTGTTCTCATAGGTCACGCCTGAGATCTCTACCCGGAACGGGATCGCATTTCCATTCTGATCCTTGGCGCTCAATTTGACAGGTGCACCTGTCTTGATGGTAAAGTTCTGTGTTTTATCGCTCTTGAGTGTAAACTCCTCCGTAGTCTGGGATGTGTACCCGGCTGCTTCCAGCTTCAGCTTATATCTGTAAGTACCATCCCCGTCAAAGCTGTTTTTGGTCTTCGGCAGTTTGAAAGAATACTCCCCGTTCTTGTCGGTGATCGCCCATACCATCGGCTGTTCGACAGTCTTTGGTGTATCGACCTCAGCGCCGTTTACTGAACCGGATTTTTTCGTGCACATGTACTTACCGTCTTTTTTAACGATCACATTCACGCCTTCGACAGGCTTGCCGTTTTCATCTTTTACAGTTCCGCGGACCATCGCCGTATCGTCATCTTCGATCTTGTCGCGCGCATAGACGCGATCCAGCACGGACGCTGTGGAATTGGAGGTTTCTACGAGAACTTCCCCCTTGAAAGTGTAGGATTTCCCGGCCTCAAGAACCTGGTTGATGTAAAGATCCTTGTAGCCGGAAGAGCCTTTGTAGGCGTCGGAGCCGTCCATGATCAGAGATACGGCGTAATCATCCTTGTACGTTGTGACGAATTTCCCGAAATATTCCTTTACGTTCTCATTGTTTCCGATAGCGATCCCGGTAGCCTTGGTGTCCGGATAATATCCGTAAGGGCCGAACATATTGGCTGCGTTAGTGCTTATGGAATAGCCTGAGAACATTCCCGTGCTGCTTTTACCGGCAGCTGATTCATTTAAGGCCTTGTTTCCGTAGTCGATACCCTTATTTGGATTTTCTACCGTGGTCTCCATGGTAAGGTGACTGTCACCGGCTTTCAGGGTATAGACCTGTGTCACGTTAAGAGGCAGTGCATCATCATTGATGCCGTCCTTGTTGGGATCCGCCACCCAGTAGCGGTACTTCGACGTAACCGTGACAGTATTTTTGTCCGATGATACCTCCGATGTGACATTAACGTCGTTTCGCAGATCTGTCCCGTTGTATTCTCCTGTAGCAGTCCAGAAATCCATCAGAAGCTCCACGTCATTGACCAGATCCGGCCCCCAGTTCCCTTCTGAATCGATCGCACAGATATCCAGAATACTTCCCTTTGTCATATTCCAGTAGTTGTTGGAACCGACTGCAAAAGAAACCGCCATCTTATCATTCCAAATGGTGATATCTTCAGCATCTGTTGCCATTCCTTCAAAAATCTTGGTAGCCCCTTGCTGAACGCCGCAAGTTCCACTGGCTGCATAGGATATGGCCGGCAAGGATACGAATGGTGTTACCGCCATAATCAGAGCCAGAATACCAGCTATCATTTTTTTCTTCATAAAATATACCTCTCCTGTAATTTGTATAGTTATCACAGTAACTTTTCTCTTATGCAATTCTGCAGTACAGCATTGCTGCTGCCTGTTGTTATCATCTCCCCTTTCTTCCTCTTCCAGGTGATTCTGATTCTGCACAAACACCCGGATATTTTAAAATATTTCCTCATATCAGAAAATTTATTAAACTGATTATAGACTATACCTTAAAGGGAATGTCCAGAAAAAAATCAGAAACATCTGAAGATTTTATGCCGGCGGTTTTATGCCGGAATAACCACTTCAAAGCTTGCAGAAGCTCGGGAATCCTGCCGTGACCCATAAACTGCGGACAGCTGAATCTCCTGTTTTTTCCATATTCTAAGAGGGGATCTTACTTGACATTGACACAAGGGCATGGTGTATAAAATACTTGTTGCATAAAGAATGTACGGTTTTGCATGCATCACAGTCATCTCATGTCTGCGGCGAAGGAGGTAAAATAAAATGTTAAATGTGTCAAAACAAATGGCTTATATTATCCTGGCGATTTCCATCATTATCGAGATCATCGGTGATGCCATGCTGACCGCATCCAGTGGCTATGAAAACAAACTTCTGGGGATCGGAGCTATTATAACCATACTGTTTTCCTTTTTCATATTTTCCAAAGTGCTCCACATCATTAACCTGCCTGTCGCTTATGCCACCTGGAGTGTAGTCGGCGCACTGGTGTGCACACTGCTGGGATTTTTTTTATTTCATCAGCCTCTTTCCACCGTTGGCTGGATATCGATAATCGTACTGGCGGCAGCTACATTTACCATGAATATGTGGGGAACGCCTGTAAAAGAAGCATCTGGTTCTGAAACCAGCTCTGCAGATTCTGAAACAGCAATAAAAAGCACAGATAAGCACGACAGGAAGGAGAGTACATCATGTTAGCAGCTTATATTTTACTGGCACTTTCCATCATAGCGGAAGTAATCGCGGCCTCATTTGTGACAGCCACACATGGTTTCACAAATCCCAAACCGACACTTATCTGCCTTTTAGGGTACACCATCAGCTATGCTTTGTTCGGATTCGCACTGACGGATATCGATCTGGGTATCGCATACGCGACCTGGGGTGCAGTAGGTATTGTCGTGACCTCTGTGGTTGGATATCTTTATTATAAGCAGAAACTGACCAGGATCGGCTACATATCGCTGATAGTCATCATTATCAGCACCTTTACATTAAATCTGCTGGGATAACCTGATCTTTCGCTAAAGCTGACCAAATAAAAAGCCCGAAGCATATTGCTTCGGGCTTTTTATTTGGTGCGGATAAAGGGATTCGAACCCCCATGAAGTAACCCTCACACGGACCTGAACCGTGCGCGTCTGCCAATTCCGCCATATCCGCATATCCAAGCGACCCTTTTATTATACTACATATTCAGGTTATTGCAAGTATTTTTCGGAAATTTTTTAGGAATTTCCATAATTTTTTGTGCAATCATTATACAAAAAAAGTGATAAATACTTCAAACAATCTCTCCGGTCATTGAAAATACATTGGGCAAGACTGTAAGCCGGGTTCTGTATCAGACGATCATCTATCTTGGCCTGATGTTGCCACCAGGCTCATGCGACCTACCTCCCGGACAGCGACGGGCCGCCGCTTTCCATGTCCTATTTGGTCTTGCTCCGGATGGGGTTTACACGGGAGATATGTTACCATATTTCCCTGTGAGCTCTTACCTCACAATTTCAACCTTGCCACGGCATGACCCGTTTCGGCGGTGTGTTTCTGTTGCACTTTCCCTATAGTTACCTACGCCGGACGTTATCCGGCATCCATGCCCTGTGGAGCCCGGACTTTCCTCATACATCCCGAAGATGCACGCGATCATCTGTCTTACCCAAAATATGACTTTAATATTTATACCATATAAAGCTTTTTTTGTAAAGCAGTACATCTGCTTCTGCTCAGACCTTGCGCTGAATGCCACCCGTCACCAGCCGGTTTTCAATACCGGCTTCCAGCACTTGCGATACACCCGGCATTTTGCAATCACACCGTCACCGCATCCGCCGGCCTGCGCCTACAGCTTGCAATGCATACTGCCAGCCTGGCGCCTATGGACTGCGATAAATTCCGCAACACATTCCGCGCCGCATCCGTACCATCATCTACAGTATATTGAACGGATCGATGTTCACAGCAGACTCCACGACTTCCGCTTTCCCGGCGAGCTTCTTCTCCAGCAGCTCCCGCATCGCCTGGGCAAAGAATTTTTCCGTTCCGTAATGCCCCGCGTCCAGAAGGCAGATGCCTCGTGCAGCAGCAGCCTGCGCCTCATGATACTTCACGTCGCCCGTTATGAAGAGCTGACATCCTGCATCCACAGCCATTTCAGCCATATCCGCTCCGGCTCCGGTGCATATCCCGACCGATGTTATCTCCGTATTCAGATCGCCGCATGCGCGAAGCTGCCTGATACTCATGTTCAGCTGGTTCGCAGCAAGCTCTATAGCCTGCACATAAGTCAAAGGCTTCCTGAATCTGCCGGTCCTTCCTATATCCGCCTCGTCGCGGTTTTCTGCCATCTTTGACGGTGAAACAACGTCATCGCCCCTGAGGTTTTTCACGGACGAAAGCCCAAGCCTTTCCGCGATGATATCATTATTGCCGCCCCTGACCTTGTCAAAAGGCGTATGACATGAATACACCGATATACCGTTCGAAACCAGCTTCATCACAGCTCTGTCCTCACTGCTGTCGTAGCTGAGCTTTCTGATGCCGCTGAAGATCAGCGGATGGTGCGATACTATCATGTCTGCACCTGCAGCGACCGCCTCGTCTGCCACGGCCTCCGTTATTTCAAGACATGTTATGACTTTTTTAACATGCTTCTCCGGAAATCCGATCAGCAGTCCGCTGTTGTCCCACGACTCCTGCAGTGATACCGGCACTGCGTCCTCGATCAGTTCAGTCACATCCGCAACTGTTATTATACCTTTTTTCCTATCTTCCATTTCCGTATTCCTCCAGCAAACGCTTCAGATAAGCTATCCCTCTGCATATCCTGTCTTCCTGCGCGATATCGCGCTCCTTTGCCAGCATCACATTTTCGAGCCTTTTCTTCTCATTTTCGATGTTCCTGGCAATAAATTCCTCTACCGGACCTGTCGCCTGTGTGATCCACGGCGGCACACGATATATGATGTCCTCGCCGGTGTCCTCTTCCGATGCGAACGATACGCCTCTTATGCAAAGCCTGCCGTCGTCCGTGACGTCTCCGGCTGCGGTATGCACGCCATACGTTTCCGATCCGGCATTATGCACGTCATCCGTCGCTGATCCGGTGATACAAACGTCATTCATACGCGCATCACCCATATGGACGCCATCTGCCTGCACACCATCCATACAAGCCACATCCACACTGGCATCATTAGTAAAAACGTCGTCCGCCTGCGGACTGAGCGCTGTTATTATCTCAGGTATGAACCGCCCCTCCTCGACCAGATCCTCATGGATTATCGTGAACCCGTTCTCGAGGAGCCACTTCCTGAGGTGCCCCTGCCTGGTTCTCGGCTGCAGTATGTATTTTCTGAAAGAGCATGTGTGCTCCATGTCGATGCTCATTATATCTCTTATGAGCATGCCGCCCATTCCCGCTATCACTACTGTATCCGTTTCGCCGCGCTCCAGTACGGATATACCGTCGCCCACTCTGAAATCCGCACGCTTTCTGTCTGCACCCAGCATGTCGAGATTATCCGAGCCTTTCATCAGAGACGGCCGGCTGACGTCAGTCATTATCACCGACGGCGATATGTCGTTTTCTATCAGATATATAGGCAAAAAACCATGGTCTGTGCCGATATCAGCCATGGTTTCACCTTCATTTATCCTGTCTGCTATTTTCTGCAGTCTTATACTTAATTCTGTCATGTTTCTATTCCAGGTAGTCCTTGAGTTTCTTGCTTCTGGTCGGATGTCTCAGCTTCCTGAGAGCCTTCGCCTCGATCTGTCTGATCCTCTCTCGGGTAACGTCGAATTTCTTTCCGACTTCCTCGAGCGTCCTGGCTCTTCCGTCTTCGAGACCGAATCTGAGCTTCAGCACCTTCTGCTCTCTCTCTGTGAGAGTTCCCAGCACGTCGACCAGCTGCTCTTTGAGCATGGAAAACGCTGCAGCTTCTGCAGGTGCCGGCGCATCGTCGTCCGGTATGAAGTCTCCGAGATGGCTGTCCTCTTCCTCTCCGATAGGAGTTTCCAGTGAAACAGGCTCCTGGGAGATCTTGAGTATCTCTCTTACCTTTTCTACAGATATGCCCATCTCTGCAGCGATCTCGTCAGGGGTCGGCTCTCTGCCTTCTTCCTGGAGCAGCTGTCTTGAGACTCTTATCAGCTTGTTTATAGTTTCGACCATGTGCACAGGGATCCTTATCGTCCTCGCCTGGTCAGCTATAGATCTGGTGATCGCCTGTCTGATCCACCATGTAGCATAGGTACTGAACTTGTATCCCTTCGTCCAGTCGAATTTGTCAACGGCCTTTATCAGACCGAGGTTTCCTTCCTGTATCAGATCGAGGAACAGCATGCCTCTTCCGACATACTTCTTGGCGATACTTACTACCAGTCTGAGGTTTGCCTCGCAGAGCTTCTGCTTCGCATACTCGTCGCCCTGCTCCATCCTCTTGGCAAGGTCGATCTCCTCCTGCGCAGTGAGGAGCGGCACCTTTCCGATCTCCTTCAGGTACATCCTGACAGGGTCGTCGACAGCGATGTTCTTTGAGATCGTCGCCTCGAGATCTATCTCCTTCGCATCCGGATTCTCGGCTATCACCGCATCGACTTCCGGATCGTCCACTTCTTCATCCTCGAGCTCCAGCAGATCGATATCGTCAGGCTCGTTTTCCATATCGACCTCGACGCCCTTGCTCATCAGAAGTTCGTAGATCTCTTCCATCTGATCCTTGTCGAGCTCCATGTCTCCGAGCCTGTTCGAAACGTCTGTGTATGAAAGTGACTTTTTCTTCTTTGATGAGGCTTTTTCTGTCAGATCCTTTATGATCTGCGCTTTCGTTTCCTCGTCAAGCACTTCGTTTTCTGCAAATTCGCTGTTCTGCACAGGCTCGGCCTTAGCGCCTGCTTTTTCAGTGTTTACCTTCTTTGTCTTTTTCTTTTTTACGTCTTTTGTATCAGCCATTCCGTGCCCCTCACTTCTTTATTTTTTTCTGTATTTCTATAAGCTGCTGTGTAAGCCTTATTATTTCTTCGTGGTTTTCTTCCTCATCTGCCATGGAAAGGCGTACGAGGATCTCTTCTTCCTGCTTTTTGAGTTCTTTCTTCCTTATCTGTGCGATGCATTCGTCAAAGACGGACCGCTCGGTGCCTGGAGATATTATCTCCGCCTCTATTTCCGCAAGACAGACGGCGCACTCCTCATCGAGCCTGTCCTTAAGCGCATTGATATCAAGTATATGCCTGCCGTCGCAGATTTGCAATATATTTTCGTATATACTTTTTCCCTGTTCGCTCCTGAATACGATATCCCTCACATCTTCCGGCAGGTCGATGTAGACAGGATCCGTGATCATCAGCTTCAGCAGGTTTTTCTCTGCAGCCGGCATTTCCACAGCCGTCTCTGCTGCCCGGTCGTCGTCCCTGAAATGATGCTCGCCGCCCGGCGGCACCTTTTCCTGACTATTATTGCCTGAATACTCGAATCTTATAGCCCCTTCCGAAACACCTGTTTCCTCGGCAAGCTTTTTTATGTAGATATCGGCTTCCACAGGCTTCATCCCGCGCAGTACGTCCACCGCATCTCTGATGAAATCGACCCTCTGCTGTTCATCTGACAGATCGTACTTCGCCTTTACGAAGCCGAGCTTGAAGTCTCCGTACGGCAGTGCGTTTTCTATCAGCTCCTGGAAAGCCCTGCGCCCGTTCTTCTTCACGAACTCATCGGGATCCTTGCCCTCTGTGACTTTTAACACCTTTGCTCTGCAGTCTTCTCTGTAGAGTATGTCCAGTCCGCGCATGGCCGCGTTCTGTCCCGCCTGGTCGGCGTCATAGGAAAGTATCACATTTTTCGTGTACCGCCTGATCAGCCTTGCCTGATTCTCGGTAAGCGCCGTTCCCAGTGATGCAGAAACGTTCCGCACTCCGCTCTGATAGAGCGAAACGACATCCATGTACCCTTCCACCAGGACGATGGCGTCTTCCTTTCTCGCCTCTGCGCCTGACATATTCAGACCGTAGAGGTTGTACTTCTTCCTGAAGACCGGGGACTCCTGCGAATTGAGATACTTCGGCTCTCCGTCTCCTATTATGCGGCCTCCGAAACCGATGACCTTTCCTCCCGTGTTCTGTATCGGGAAGATCACCCTGCCGCGGAACTTGTCGTAGTACCTGCCGTCTTTCCTCGATTTCGATACGAGACCGAGCTCAAGCATCCTGTCTTCCGAAAATCCTTTTTCCTTCAGAAAAGTGTACAGACTGTCCCATCTGTCGTCAGCATATCCTATACCGAACCTGTTGAGTATCTCCTCCGAGATACCTCTGTTTTTCATATATGTATATCCCGGATTGCTGTGCTGACGCAGCGCCCTGTAATAAAACCGGGCCGCCTGACGGTTTATCTCGTAAAGCTCCTCCTTGTCCCTGCTTCCGCCGAAAGCGCCTTCAAGGCTGATGCCGTACTCCTTTGCCAGCATCTCCACAGCCCCCTTGAAATCGAGGTTGTAGTAGCGCTTTACAAATTCGATGACATCTCCCGTCGCTCCGCAGCCGAAACACGTGAATATCTGTTTTGTTTCCGATACAATAAAAGAAGGTGTTTTTTCATTGTGGAAAGGACAGATACCTTTGTAATTATTCCCCGTTTTCTTTAACGAAACGACTCTGCCTATAACATCGACAATGTTACACCTGCTTTTTATCTCATCTGCTATATTTACATTATTACTACTCACTTTTGCCCCTCTTGAAAACTGCGATGCATAATATTATTTACGACAGGAATCAGCACTTTCCTTTTTTTATTTTTATATTTTTTTGTTTTATTTACCGTGCTTCTTTCTGCGCTGCGCGCTGCCCTGCGCTTTCGGATATCCCGCAGCGCGAGTCTTTTGCAAAGCCTCCGCCTGCCTATCTCCAGCCCTTTGCAACGAACAGTTCTTCATAGAGGTTTATCGCATATCTGTCTGTCATGCCTGCGATGTGGTCCTTGGCGAGCTCCGCATCCGGGAAGCTGCCGCGCATCGCACGGAGATCGTCCGGCAGTCTGTCGGGATCTTCCAGGAAATACTGGTACAGCGACACGATGATGTTCCTGACCTGGCTCACGTCTTCCGCGCGCTTTACTTTATCATTGTGATACACGTTCCTGAACATGTAGGTCCGCAGCTCATCCATAGCCTGGTAGCGTTCCTCGCTGAGCTGCGCCGTAGGCCTTCCGCTGCTGTTTTCGATCATATCTCTCACGAGAGTGTCTATACGCTTCTTATGCGTGTCTCCGAGCACGGCTATGCTTTCCTTCGGCAGATCCTCCGCAGTGATGATGCCGCTTCTGATAGCATCGTCTATATCGTGATTGATATACGCTATGCGGTCGCTCGTCTTCACGACCTGCCCCTCAGCTGTCACAGGCATCGTGCTCCCTGTATGATTCAGTATCCCGTCACGCACTTCGAACGTCAGGTTCATGCCTCTCCTGCTGCTTCCCGACTCCAGCACATCGACGACTCTGAGACTCTGCACGTTGTGCCTGAAGCCTCCCGGATATATCTCGTTGAGCACGGCTTCACCGCTGTGTCCGAACGGCGTGTGCCCGAGATCGTGCCCCATCGCTATAGCTTCGGTAAGATCCTCATTGAGTCCTGCGCCTCTTGCGATGGTCCTGGCGATCTGTGATACCTCTATCGTATGTGTGAGCCTCGTCCTGTAATGGTCTCCCTCCGGTGCCAGGAACACCTGCGTTTTGTGCATGAGCCTCCTGAATGCCTTGGAATGCACTATCCTGTCTCTGTCGCGCTGATAGTCGGTCCTGATGCTGCACTTCTCCTCAGGCAGCTTCCTTCCTCTGCTCTCCGCAGCCTTTGCAGCATACGGCGACAGATATTCAAATTCTCTCTTTTCAAAGACTTCTCTGGTGACCATTTTACCTCCGGTTTTATCACAGGCTCCCGCGCATACCATCGATGTCCGGCGCGTGCATGAGCCCTCTCAGATCCTGCTTTTCCAGTATATATAATACTATCCGGCAGGCTATGTTGTAAAGTCGTTTCTGCGCCTTATGTTTTCCGCCAGCTGCACGTCTGCCTCGCTGATCAGCGCCGTGATCCTTTCCTGCAGTCTGCTGTCGAGAAAAAAGATATCCTCTGCTACCGCCTCCTCGAGATCCTGACGCTGCGCGGCAGTCATCGCTCTGTAAAAGCTGCTCGCCTGCAGCATTTCCTTCAATATGAGCTCCCCCTTTCCATGGCCTCTGTCCTGTACAGGAAATCCATGATCTCTTCGAGGCCGTCTCTGTAAAGCTCTATGCCTTTTACCGGTCTGCCGGGTATGAAGCTCGTCAGATCCTGTATGTTTTCACGATCATCAGTGAGCCCTGTGATGCGCATCACACCTGCCAGGACAAACTGCGCTGTTTCTTCGTCCCATTCTGCAGTGTGCTTCGGATGCTCCTCCGGGTCGAACTCATCTTCGGGTATCATCTGCACATAAAGATCGAAGGACGGGAAGCGGCCTGCTGAAATGTCGGAAGCCAGCTCTTTGAATGCCGTGTCACAGTCGAATCCAGCCATGAATTCAGCGGTTATCCGGTCGTTCACCTTTTCCCGCGATGCCGTTACATCCTCTCCACTGCCTGCTGCAGGGCATGACGGGATCCATCGGTACCTCACGAAGCACTTTTCACCTGAAGCGTTTTCCCAGACAGTTGTGTTTACAGAAAACCATTTTACGTTTATAAACGTTCCAGCGATGCCTTCGTACGAAAACAGCCTCAGCGCGCAGTGCAGAGACTCCGGATTTTCCGCGACAAACTCCCAGAACCTTCTGCTGTTCAGGCCGTCACAGTGCTCACTGCGTGTGAACGCCCTTATGAGATCCGGCAGCTTCTGCTTTTCATCGATGAAAAATACAGGTATGCTCTGACAGACCATGTCGTACTCTTCGCTGCCATGGAATTTGACGCTCATTCCTTTTATATTCCGGACAGTGTCAGCCGTCCCCTTCTGCCCGAACATCGATGCGAACCTGACCGTGACCGGAGTGACCTCATCCGTGCTGCTGAAGATCTCTGCCTGTGTATGATCCGCGAAGGACATGTAGGGCCTGAAAAATCCGCGGACGGTCAGCCCTTTGCGAAACAGCAGCCGTGGTCTCGGCATCTCTTTTATCATTCTCTGTATATGCTCAAGCATCTGAAAATCTGTCATATGCACCACCTCAACATTATAGTATGGCGCAGAGCGGATTTTGTTCTGAATATTATCAGACGGCTCCGGATACCAGATCTTTGTCTGATGTCCGGAGCCGCCGTTATTTCCATATTTATACGCCTGTATGTCCGAAGCCGCCTTCACCGCGCTCCGTTTCGGAAAGCACCTCTGCTTTCTCCAGGTCGGCCTTCTCATATCTGGCCACGACCATCTGCGCTATCCTGTCACCGTTTCTGACGATGAAAGCTTCATCTCCCCAGTTTATCAGCGAGACTCTGATCTCTCCGCGATAGTCGCTGTCTATAGTGCCTATGCCGTTGGTCAGCCCTATGCCGTGTTTCACGGCAAGTCCGCTGCGCGCACGTATCTGCACTTCGAATCCCGCAGGTATCTCCATGAAAAGCCCCGTCGGTATCAGCGCCCGGCGCCCCGGCAGTATCTCGACCGGTTCATCGATGTACGCCCTGATATCCATGCCTGCCGAGCCTTCTGTCTCATATCGGGGCAGCTCTCCTGACAGTGTCTTTACCTTTATCTTCATCGTTTTATCAGCCTTTCGAGGTCAAAATCCGTTCCTGTAACAGACGCTGCGCAGTACGACGAGTAGTCGCCGATCATCTCCGCAGCCTGCTTTATATCATCTTGCGTCACCTTGTCGAATTCGCTCAGCACTTCTTCAGGAGAGTACACCCTGTCAAGAAGCAGCTTGTTCTTTCCTATCGAAAACATCCTGCTGTTGATGTTCTCAAGTCCGAAGATATATGAGCTCTTTACCTGCTCCTTCGCCATAGACAGCTCTTCGGCAGTGACTCCGTCTTTTTTGAGCATCTCGAGCTCATGTCTGACCGCATCGAGAGTAGCTTCCGCCTTGTCATGCGCCACTCCGGCATATATGCTGAAAAAGCCCGTATAGCTGGAGAACACGTTCATTGAGCAGACTGTGTAAGCCAGACCCTTTTCTTCTCTTATATTCTGGAAAAGTCTCGAACTCATACTTCCTCCGAATATGCTGTTCATCAGCACGAACGCGTAGTACTTGTCGTCCGCCATGGAAATGCCCGGCGTCGCAAGGCAGATATGAGTCTGTTCGATATCCCTCACCTTTACGTCGAAGCTCTGTCTGTAAGGCTTCAGCGTGAAGTCCTGCGTCACTTTCTTCTCTCTGAGCGAAGTCAGCCTGCTTTCAAAAAGCTCTGCAATCCTTTCCTCGTCGAAATTGCCCGCAACTGCTATCACGATGCTGTCTCTCGCATACTTTTCGCTGTAATACGCAGTGAGCTTTGCACGGTCGATCCCCGCGAGGCTCTCAGGTGTGCCGAGTATGCTCCTGCCCAGCGGATTGCCGCTTGCCACGAGCTCCGATATCGTATCGTACACGTCGTCGTCCGGACTGTCCTTGACCATCTTTATCTCTTCACAGATGACCTTTCTCTCCTTGTCCATCTCCTCCTGGTCGAAGCGCGAACCTGTCAGCATATCGAGCAGGATCTCAGCTCCCGCATATATATTGGATGACAGCGTCTTGATGTAGTAGCATGTCGCTTCCTTTCCCGTGAAAGCGTTGAACATGCCTCCGATCTTGTCGACATCAGACGCGATCTCCTTAGCCGTTCGATTGTCCGTCCCTTTGAACATCATATGTTCGATATAGTGTGACACTCCTGAAACACTGTCGTTTTCATCTGCGGCGCCTGTTCTTACCCAGATGCCCAGGGCTGCCGACTGAACGTAGTCGGTCTTGTCCATTATTAACGTTGTACCGCATTTTAATTTTACTGTTTTTACCATATCAACGCTGCCTTTCTTCTAAATACAAAATGTATTGTAACACAAAAACATCTGTTTTCATATACTGCCATTGAACAAAAAACACATTAAAATCACCATTCAAGGAGGTAAAATATGAACTGTTTCTGCACACCGCAAAACAATGCTTCAGGGGATTCCTGCTGCAAAGCCAACGATCTCTGCAGCTTCAGCGGGAATCTCGATGACGTCACCGCTACTCCGATATACGTACAGAGCGTGTATGACGCCGTAAGGTTCCATATGCAGGGAATGAAGACTGTACAGAATCTCAAATTCACACCTGCGATCCCGCCGGGATGCTCCGTCAGCAGGATACTCGATATCCGCTGCAAAAAGGTCTTCGATCCTTCAAAGGCATCGGACCGCAGCAATCTGACACTCGACATGGAGACCGGTATCTCCGGCGCATATTTCGTGAACGAGTGCAACAGCGTTGTCGAGACTGTCGGCCCGGACGGAGTCCCTTCCGAGAAGATACTGTTCGCAGACACGAGCGAATGCGATTCGACCGGAGGCGGCACACCGATCTTCGGCACACAGAATGTCAAGATCTGGGGCAACATCATCATCTACATCGATCTTGCGATCTGCGACAGCTGCGGCCGTGAAAGCACGATGACGCTCTGTTCCGAAGTCAACATAGCAAATCCTTCCTGCCCTCTCGTACTTACCAATTTCTTCGAGCTCTGCATGCCTAGCACATCGAACTCCGCATTCATGCCTCGTCTCACGGAGCTTTCGAATGCCGGATTCAGCTGCAGGATGGCTACGAACAATGCGACGCGCGACCTGTGCATGGGTCCTAACGGCGAGATATCTGCAAATCTCATCGTCACGATCTGCATCACTGTCGAGAAGAAGATCACGGTGCCTGTACAGCTCTGCGTCCTGTCGACAGGATTCGCTGAAGCTCCTCTGCAGGAAAACGTTTCAGGCGTCGTGACATGCCCTGGTCTGTTTCCTGAGAGAAATGACAGCAGCGCTGCTGCCTTCGGCCCTCAGGGTGAGCAGAGCGGCTGCTCTGCGAACCAGGGGTGCGATCAGCACCGCCCTCCGGCACCTGGAGACTGCGACTGCGGCTGCAGTGATTACCCGCCGACGACATGCTGCTGAGTGCAGGATGCATACGCGGTGAACGATAGCATCATTCGTTAAGCCAGGCCGGCGTTCTGAAGCGCCGGCCTTTAGAATGCCCTGATCTTTGCATGACGCTGCGCCTTTACATACGGCATGGCACGCGATGCATATATGCATGCTCTCACACTTCTATGTAATAAGGGCAGATGTCCTCGTACTCCCCGTTTTTCATGCGGAAGCCGCCCGGGATCTTGCCTAACTGCCTGAAACCGAGGCGCTCATAGAGATGTCTTGCCGCGAGATTCGTCGCCACGACCGCATTGAACTGTATTATCGAAAATCCGTGCAGCTTTGCCTGGCGCATACAGTCAGTCACCAGCCTCTCGCCTATGTGCATCCCTCTGGCACGCGATGCCACTGCATAGCTCGCATTGCTTATATGTCCGCATCTGCCGACATTGTTCGGATGCAGTATGTAAAGCCCCAGCAGTTCGCCCGTCCGGCTGTCTTCCGCGACCGCACAGTATGTCTGGCCTGCGAAAAACTCCATGCCTGATGTCTCGTCGAGGCATTCCTCCTGCGGAAAAGCGATACCGTCCTCGACGACCTCGTTCCAGATCTCATTCATCGCTTTCACATCTTCACTTCTGTATTTTCTCACCGTTATTTCCGTCATCTCTGTCATGTCTCCTGCTGTGTCTCCTTCGTCATCATTTTTCATCAGCTCTTTATTTTCGCTGTTTTCGCGTTTACTTCGTTTTCACTTATGCTCCATCAGTTCCGGATGATTGACGATATTGTCCGGCTTTTCTCCGGCTCTCACCTTCTCTATATCCGACCAGATCATGTCGTATCCGCGCCTGAACGACGCTCCTGTTATCCCTCCGATATGACAGCTGAGCAGCAGCTTTCTGCCTGCCTCTTCGGAAATCGTCAGCAGATCGTTGTCAGCAGCTACAGGCTCTCCGTCTATGGTATCGAGACCCGCTCCTGCGATCTCGCCGTTTTCCAGAGCCTTCACCATATCCTGGCTGTTCACCAGCTCGCCTCGCGACGTGTTTATCAGATATGCGCTGTCCTTCATCTTTGCGAAAAACGCACTGTCTGCCATGTATCTCGTAGATCCGTTGACCGGCAGATGCAGACTCACTATGTCCGAGCACGCCAGCAGCTCGTCGAGCTCCATGTATCTGACGCCGTATAGCTTTTCATCAGCCTCTGCAAGCCTGTGCGGTTTGTGATAGATGACCTCGGCACCGAACGCTGAAAGCAGACCGGCCGTCGCCTTTCCTATATCCCCGAGACCTATAAGTCCCACTCTGCATTCACCGAGCTCCCTGAGATCTCCGGCCATCATGTACGCCTCTTTTACCGCGATCTGCTCTCCGGCTCTGACGCTGCGGTCTCCGCCGGCAACATCTCTGAGCAGCCCCAGCATCAGAAGCACAGCCTGCTCCGCTACGGCAGCCGCATTCATTCCCTTGCAGTTGCAAACGTATATGCCTCTTTCATCGGCCGCATCGATATCCACGCCCTGATAACCTACGCCTTCAGAGTGTATCAGTTTAAGCTCAGGCATCTGCCTTATCACATCTCCCGGCACGTTCCCGATCGCATCGACGATAACGTACGATGCGTCTTTTCCGGCATCCAGAAGCTGCCCGGCTGTCGCTCCGACTGGAACGTAAGATATATCGTAATCATCCAGCTTCTTTTTATCTGCTGTATATCGGGCAAGCCTGCCTTCCTTTCCTATCACGAGTATTTTGTTTTTCATCATCTTCTCCGTTCTGTCTCTTTCTCACACCGCTTCATGTGCTTCATGCTCAGATCCAAGCCAGGATCCACGCTTAAAAGAAAGCATCCGCTTCCTTTCGCCATGACATCTCCTCTTCATCATCCGTTTCATCCAGCGCGATGCCGTGAGGCTTCGGCGCCTTTGTCTCCGGATCGATCGTCACGAATGTCGCATAGCCCTCCGCATAAAGATCTCCGGTCTGTTCGTTTTTCAGATCCACATGGACCGTCAGGCTCGTCCTGCCTGCACGCACTACCGTGCTTTCGTATCTCACTATGTCTCCCGGTTCGACCGACCTGCTGAAATCAAATCTGTGCATGTTCTTGTAGAGCAGCCCGTTCTTGTCGCCGTGCGTCAGGCACGCTGCCATGAACGCCGACTCCACCATCCACTCGATGCCTCTGCCGGCATAGAGATTCGCATGATGGTTCAGGTGCTCCATCCTTATCATATGTAATGAAATATACCGCTTCATATAACTGTGTTTCTCCTGTCCTGACCGATGCATCCTCTGCGGATGCACCGCTGTTTTTCCGTAAATAATATTATCACAAAGAAATGTCAAAATAAAGACGTTCGCCGGATGTACGCCGAATGATGCCGGACAGCCGAATGATGCCGGACGTTCGCCGGGCGGTTGCTTTTCCCCCGTTTATATGATAGCATAATGCTTACGTGTGCATATCGAAAGGACTGAAAAAATGAAACGCGACTTTAAAAACATGATAATTATAGGACTTGCTCTTTTTTCAATGTTTTTCGGCGCAGGAAACATCATATTCCCGCCTTATCTTGGAATGGGCGCCGGCCCTGAATGGGTGCCGGGATTCATATGTTACTACATGGCTGATATCGGGCTGTCGCTGATCGCGATATTCGCTCTTCTCCGAAATGAAGGTGAGATATCAAGGCTGACCGGAAAGATAGGGACAGTTCCTGGAAAGATAATGGTCTCTGCGATCATACTGTGCATCGGGCCGTGCATAGCGCTTCCGCGTACAGGTGCGACCGTGCATGAGATGTTCGCCCAGCCGCTCTCCGGCAGTATACCGGCAGCCGTATCGACATCTGTATTTTTTCTCATAGTGCTGGTACTCACGCTGCGTGAGTCCGCAGTAGTCGATATACTCGGCAAATTCCTGACGCCGGCGCTGTTTGCAGGACTTCTCATACTGATAATCTACGGAGTCGTAAATCCTGCAGGTGAGATATCGGCAGAGTCTATGATGGACAACGTGATAGTATCAGGCATAAACGCAGGTTACCAGACCATGGACGTGCTCGCTGCGATGATCTTCGGGATCATAATAGTGAAGACGGTTACCGAAAAAGGCTACACCGAGAGCCGTATAAAATCCAGGATGGTCCGCAACGCCGGCATCATAGCGGCGCTGCTGCTCCTGATAGTTTACGGCGGTCTGACGTACCTCGGCGCAACCGTCTCTGATATCTACAATCTCAGGATCAACCGTTCGGAACTGATACTGAATATCACGGAAGCACTGATGGGCCGCACGGGAGTGATACTTCTCGGCATCATCGTGACGCTTGCCTGCCTGACCACCGCTGTCGCACTCGTCAGTGCGAGCGCTGACTACTTCTGCACGCTTTCAGGCAGAAAGCTGAGCTATAAGCTGCTCGTCATCGTCATATGCGTCTTCAGTGCAGTCATCGCCAACTTCGGTATAGACAAGATCGTCATGCTGGCAGCTCCTGTGCTCAGCCTCATATATCCGGGAGCTCTGACGCTGATAATCCTCGCCATGTTCGACAGATGGGTATCTGACTTCACTGTGAAATTCGCAGTGTTCGGCGCTATGGGAGGAAGCCTTCTGGAAATACTGCACAGCAGCGGCATCATAAATCTCGGTTTCATATCTGAGATGCCGCTCAGCTCGTTCGGCCTGGGCTGGATGTGCTTTGCCGCTGCAGCCGGCATCGCAGGCGTGCTCCTGAAGCGGCTGGTTTTCGACAGAAAAAGCATGCCGGCTGACTGATGTCAGCTGGCACGTCTTTCTATCCTGAGCTTGTCAGCTATGATCGCGATGAATTCCGAATTGGTCGGCTTGCCCTTGTCGTTCTGTACCGTGTAGCCGAACAGGGCGTCTATCGTTTCAAGCTTTCCTCTGTTCCATGCGACTTCGATGGCATGTCGGATAGCTCTCTCGACTCTGCTCGGAGTCGTGTTGTTTGCTTTCGCGATGGCAGGATAAAGCTCTTTTGTCACTGCTCCCAGCAGGTCTATATCCTCCACGACCATTATTATAGCGTCTCTCAGATAATGATATCCCTTTATATGCGCAGGAACGCCTATCTCATGTATTATATTCGTTATGTCTATTTCAAGATTCCTGTTTTCCTCATCCTTCTGTCCCGTGAGTATCGCACGCGCATACTGCATCTTGCTCTCGCCCTTGTCCTCGACTCCCGACAGCTGATTTATCCTCTTCATGAGTATGTCGAGATTGAACGGCTTAACTATGTAGTATTCTGCTCCGAGGCCAATGGCCTTCTGCGTTATAGGCTCCTGTCCCACTGCGGATAAAACGATAGTTCTCGGGTATTTTTCAAGTTCAAGGTTGTTGATCGTTTCCAAAACGCCCAGTCCGTCAAGATGGGGCATGACCATATCGAGTATAAGGATCTCCGGCTGATGTATTTTGATATTTTCTACTGTTTTTATACCATCATGAGAAACGAAAGCCAAATCAATATCTTCCTTGTCCCTGAAGTAATCCGTAAGGATCTCACAAAACTCCCTGTTGTCGTCAGCGATACCGATTTTAATTCTTTTCATTTTCATATCCTCCTGGTTGTTACTGCTTGCAGCTGTACTTCACTTATTCACTGCTATATTTCCATTTTCAGACAAACCATGTAAATTATCAACGGTATCATGAATACAATTTGCTTTACTTTTCGACAAAAGCTGACTCATTCAGCATCCACTCGATAAATATCCCGTAACCTCGCTGCGGATCATTCACGAAAACATGCGTAACAGCTCCGATTATCCTGTCGTTTTGTATTATCGGACTGCCGCTCATTCCCTGGACTATGCCCCCGGTCTCCTCGAGAAGCTCCCTGTCGGTCACTCTTATCACCATGCTCTTATCCGACGGAGTATCCTGCTTTTCGATCTTTTCGATCTCTATCTCAAAACGCTTTATCTCATTGTTCGAAAGAGTAGACAGGATATACGCCTTCCCGAGTTCAGCCTGCTCCTTCGTTCCCACCGCGACAGGCTGCGTGTATATCGGGTTTTCTATCGGATGATACGCAGTGCCGAACACACCGTAGCTGCTGTTCTTTACAAGACTTCCCAGCGGATCGTCGGAATGATAGAATATGCCCTTTATCTCCCCGGGCTCTCCGCTCTTTCCTTCCCGCACCTCCTGCACCTGAGACTGTAGCAGCTGGCCGGTTTCGACAGAAAGCACAGCACCCGTTTCAGGGTCGGCGATCCCGTGCCCCAGAGCGCCGAAAGAAGAATCGGCAGGATCGTAATACGTAAGCGTGCCTATGCCTGCCGTTTTGTCCTTCACCCATATACCCAGCCTGTAGACGCCGTCTTTTTTCGATTTCACCGGATCTATGTCGACGCTCAAAGTCTCCTCATTTCTCTTTATCCTGAGCCTGACAGTGCCCTTCGCCTCGTTTATCAGCTCCTGGACCTCGTCCGCGCGATACACCTCGGTCCCGTTCACCGTCATGATGATATCACCTATCTGCAGTCCGCTCAGAAGCCCCGGATTCATCTTCGTTCCGTCCTCGCCCTCGATTTCCTCAAGACCGACTATAAGCACACCTCTGACGTCCATTTTGACGCCCACAGACTGTCCTCCCGGGACGAGCACCTTTTCAGCGACCACCGGAGCCGCCGCCGTGCTGTCCTCTCCCGGGAAGATCTGTCCTATCAGGATGATCGAAAGAAGAAGTCCGCCCAGCACGAGCGCACCCTTTCTGGCAAACTGTTTCATCAAAAGCCCCCTAACTGTCAAAGTTCTGCAGGAATTCCCCGAGATCTTCCTCCGTCTCCATCGTGACCCCGTCGACAAAAAGCTGCTGATCGCTTTCCGAAAGCAGATCGAACGGTATCGACGTGATCAGATACAGCTCCTTCCTGCCGTCTTCATCACATACAAAAACTTTGACCACTCCGTCAACTTCTTTTATTAGATATGTCTTCGGCTCCTCCTTCGTGCCTGTCTGCTGCTTCGAAGCGCTGTCCTTTTTATCGCTGCCGCTTTCGTCCGCCTTCTTGATCTCCGCAGTCTTCACCGCCGCTTCATCCGCACTGTCGCTGCTGTCGCTCTGATAATTGAGCCATACTCCGAAAGCCATGATAAGTATCCCTATCGCGCAATAGATTATCCTGTTTCGAAGCGCTTTTTTTCTCGTATCTCTAAACATAATACACTTCACCTCAAATGTATTATTGTCATTTTTCCCCTGTTTATACACTTCATCGCGGACACAAAAAACAGAACCTTCATCATGCTCCGGCTCTGTGGTTTTTTCTGATTTTTTTATGCGGCAAAGCCGCTTTTTTCTTTTTTGTAAAGCTGCAGCTGTCTGTTTTCCGGCATGCACGGATCGTCTGACGCGTGCGGCACGCTGTGCGCGCTGCGGATGACGTATGCCCGTCACCCGTCTATTTGAGCCCGAATTCCACCAGCTTGTTGAAAAGCTGTCTTCTGGATATCGAGAGGATCTCTGCGACCTTGTTCAGATCGTTAGGATACCTAGACAGCAGCTCCTCTATATAGATCTTCTCGGCCTTGCTCCTGTACTCCTTGAGTGATTCCGTGTAGTCCGTCTCGAAAATGTTCGTGGCAGTCCTGACAGGCCTTTCCGAAAGCATATCCGACGGCAGATACTCCTCGCGCACCTCCCCGTGCTCCGACAGCACCATGCACCTTTCCACTATGTTCTTGAGCTCTCTGACATTGCCCGGGTAATCGTAGTTTACGAGCAGATTTCTCACCTTGTCGCTCATCTCTATGTTCGTCTTTTTCATCTCCCTGGCGTACTTCTCCATGAAGTAGTCTATGAAGAGCGGTATGTCCTCCGGCCTTTCTCTGAGCGGCGGTATCTCCAGCACTATAGTACTGATCCTGTAGAACAGGTCTCCTCTGAACAGCTCCTTGTCCATGTCCTCCTTGAGGTTCCTGTTCGTTGCCGTTATCAGCCTGAAATCGACAGTTATCGGCGTATTGCTCCCCATCCTGTAGATCATCTTGTTCTCTATGGCTTTGAGCAGCTTTGCCTGCAGGTTCATCGACACTCCGCCGATCTCATCGAGAAACAGCGTCCCGCCGTGAGCCGCCTCGAACAGTCCGATCCGCCTCTGGTTCGCTCCCGTAAACGCACCCTTTTCATGTCCGAAGAGCTCGGATTCCAGTATCGAATCGGACAGCGCCTGACAGTTGAGATCCAGCAGGCTGGCATTTTTCCTGTTGCTCTTTTCATGTATGAAGGTGGCCAGCACTTCCTTTCCCGCGCCGGACTCGCCGAGTATCAGTATGTTCGCTTCGCTTGCCGCAGCTCTCTCTGCCATCATCAGCATCTGTCTGTACTGAGGATTCTGGCTCTGCAGCATATATCCGCCTCTGACCTGTTCTTCGAGCACGCGGTTTTTCATCGCCGCAGCCCGCATATCCCTTATCTTTCGCACTTCGATCAGAAGCTCCTCAGGATCGCTTCCCTTCGTGACGTACGAATATGCGCCGTTTTTCATCGTCTCGACTGCCTTTTCTATAGTGCCGAATGCAGTCAGTATCAGCACCTCTGTATCGTATTCGCGCTCCTTGATGTTTTTCAGAAGCTCGAAGCCGTCCATCACCGGCATGCTCAGATCCGATACCACGACGTCGAAACTGCGCTCTTCGAGTATGTCGAGTGCCTCTTTCCCGTTGAAGCACGTCTCCACTACATACCCGTTGTTTTCCAGGATCATCTTCAGGACCTCACAGTAATCCTTTTCATCATCCACTACAAGTATTCTCAAATTCTCCTTGACCATTGCGACCTCCATCCCTTAACTTTTCCTTAACTGTCCCTGAGAGGCAGATTAAGCCTGAATACAGAACCCTCGCCGACCCTGCTCTGGACCTCGATCTTCCCGTTGAGCTTGTCGGTCTCATTATATACGATATAAAGTCCCAGTCCGTTTCCTTTGTTGTTTCCCTTTGTCGTGAAGAACGGATTGAATATCTCCTGCAGGATATCCTCCTCTATACCGGTCCCTGTGTCCTGTACATCTATCTCGAATGTCTCATCATATTTTAACACTTTTATCGTCAGATTGCCATTTTCTTTCATCGCATCCGTGGCATTCTGTATCAGATTTATCAGGATCATATCCAGAGACTCCACCTGTATGAACGTTCTTACGGACTCACTGCATATTATATCCAGATTGATATTTTTCTTTTTCAGGATGTTGCGGTTGAGCGACGTCAGTGATCTGATATGCTCCTCGATATCGATAGTCTCACCTTCTTTTGATGACGCTCTTGAAAAGTTCAGCAGGTTGTTGATTATCGCGCCTGAATTGTCGACCGCCTTTTCTATATGCTCTATCGCCTTGTCCTTTACCTCTGCATTGTCATTCATGTTCTTGAGCACATAGCAGTAATTCCTTATTATACCCAGAGGATTCCTTATCTCATGCGCGACGCCGGCCGCCAGCTGACCCACCGCTATCATCTTATTGTCCTGCAGCAGCTGCCTTTCCGCCATCACCTTGTTGGTCACATCCTCGCCCATGAACAGCAGCTTGTCCACCGAACCCGATGCGCTCTCTATAGGGAAGATATCGATATCCAGCACTTTGCGCCGCATGCTGATATCGATCTTTTTATGATTTTGCCCGTTTACAGCCGCCTCTACAGCATCCTCGAGCTTCTGCCTGTTCTCACCGTCGAGATCGAGTACACTCCAGATCTTCCTGCCTACGATATCAGCCTGTATCGCATTGTAAAACGCCCGGTTTATATCCTGTATTCCGCCTTCAAGATCGAGCTCCGCCATATAGTAGTTGACTCCGTTGAATGTAGTCTTGAGCTCATTTTTGCTTTCTGTCAGCTTCTGCATCCTCAGATTCAGCTCATCGTACAGATTCTTGTCAGCATGATAATAGATAAAGAAGACGACGAGCACTGCAGTGAATATCACCAGTATCAGCAGATAGATATCTTCATTCCTGTTTTTCATGTAGACAGGCCCGTTTCCGTCAAGCCAGCGCTGGCTCGCTCTGTAGGAAATGACATGTCTGTCCGCTGCATTCACGCACTTGTCAAGTATGCCGTAGGCCGCTGTGTCCCCCTCATCGGTGATGATGCAGACATTTTCCGTATATATCGCGTGGTCAAGCGCACTGTAGTCATTGTCACCGCCCAGTGCGTCTTTTATAGCGCTGAGATCTCCAAGTATGAAATCCGCTTCCTTCTCTCTTGCAGCTGCAACAGTTTCTTCAGCGGTATCTTCATAGCTGAAATCTATTTTCTTACCGTCATATTTTATTTTTTCTTTGCCTTCTTTAGTACGTCCGCTCATCGCTACACCGTCAGGATCTTCTGACCATTCTGCTCCGTCGCGCAGGAAAAGAGTGCCTTCCAGCTGAAACAGCGCGGAAGTGTAGCTGATGTCACGATCAGCATGGATCTCATCGGTCACGACCACCATCATGCAGTCTGCAGAACCCTCGTCAGTCGTCAGGATCACATCAGTTCCCGCGTCACCGAAAACATTTTTAACGTATTCCTGCAGGAATCCGTCGTCACCGTCGCCCATCAGATACCGCAGGTTTTCATCGACATATATGTATATACCGTCATGGCTTTTTATATACGCCTGCTCACGCTTGTTCAGCTCTATTTTCGAATGCTCCTGAGCATTTATGTTTATGCTGTTCTTCTTGACTCCCCATATGCAGATCGCAGCTATACACAGTATTATGATTATCAGGAAAGTATGCTGCAGAATCTTATTTTTCATTTCGCACTCCCTTTCTGGCGAATTTCTCACCGAATATCAGAAGCTCCCGTTCTTCTCTGCTCACAGGCTTTCGTCTTCTGTTCAGCATCTTCACCATCACGAATCCGAGCAGCATCCATGCTGCAGTTATCACGAATTCCGGGCTCACACCGGACAGATTGACGTTTGCATTTATGTAAAGTCCCAGATAGACTGCAGTTATCGCCAGAATGAATATGCCTGTCTTTGCTCCTCCTTTTATGTTGAATGGCCTCGGCAGTTCCGGCTCGTTTTTCTTAAGCATTATGAACGATATTATCACAAGTATATACGAAATCAGCGCACAAAATGTGCTGGTGTCCATGAACCATACCAGTGCATTCATTCCCAGAAGCGGAGCTGTCACACACACTGCCCCAATTAGGAAGATCGCCACATAAGGCGTCCTGTATTTTTTATGGAGTCTGCCAAACACAGCAGGAAGCATCCCGGCTCTGCCCATGGAAAACAGCAGCCTAGTCGCTCCTATGAAAAAGCCGTTCCACGACGTGAGTATGCCGAAGATACCGCCGACTATAATTATCACCGAAAAAATATCCCCGTTGAACATGTACGAAGCCACATCAGCCATAGGTATCACTCCGGAACCTCTGATCTCCACAGGAGCCGCAAGTGAAACTCCTGTTATCAGCAAGATATACCATATTATGCTCACTATGATGCATACCAGTATCATCTTGCCTATATACCTGGGCTCTATGTTCATTTCCTCGGAAGACTGCGGTATGACGTCAAAGCCTATCAGCATCGCCGGCACCATCAGGAATACATATGAAAAGCCTCCATACGATCCGAACATATCACCGATATTGTCAACACTCCCGAATACTGCACCGCCAAAAAATATGAAAAGAACGATTATCATCATCGCCGCCGTCGCCATCACCTGGAACAGTACAGCCGGCCTGACTCCGAAAAAATTCAGGAGAGTGATGATCACTGCGCCCAGCATACCTACAAGTGCCCATGACATGTGTACCTGATATCCTGCCACCTCCCACAACAGGCCCACCTGAGGAAGAGGGAACATGTAGTTCATCGCCGTTGCCAGCGCGATGCCCTCCCAGGCCGCCACACCTATATACGCCATGGACATGATCCAGCCTACTATCCACGCAGCCCGGTTTCCCATAGCCCTGTAGGCGAATACGAATTCTCCTCCTGCAAGAGGAAGTGCAGCTGTAAGCTCTCCATATGTCAGCCCTATCGTGAGTATGATCGCACCGCCTATGATGAATGCGGCTATCGCACCGACCAGTCCCGCTTCGTTCACCCATATCGGTCCCATCATCACCCAGCTCCAGCCTACCATCGTGCCGAACCCTATAGCTATTATGTCTGTTCTTCCCAGTACCTTGCTGAGGAGGTTTCTCTTTTTTTCCATAATAAAACCTCACCTGTCACTAAACTTGGATCTTGATACATCCATTATACATTGTACAAAAAAAACAATAAAGTGGCTAGCGCCACTTTACCGTTTCGAGAATTTATTAAAAGGGATGAAATTGGACTCTGATTTAATTTTCAGGTTTGACCTGCAGGCTCTGCAGATGCAACAGCCACGATGCCTTTGCCATCCGTGTAAACACGACTTCACCGATTGCCATGGCGATTGTCGCTGTTGTCTGTAATACATCATAGTATCCTTCTCTGCATCTGTAATGCAGGCCTCTCTTATTGATCATACTTATAGTCTGCAGTGCCTGCCTGCCCTTTGCCAGAATGCATTGTTATCCTTCATTGGAGACGGATCACTAACGCTCCTTGTGCAGGCGGCAGTACAGGCCTATACTCAGCATAATCAAACCCCACGAATACAGTCTTCACACCGTTTAACAGGAATGCTTCAAGTCGCATTTGATTTACATGCGTGATTGATGCAGGAAATCTTAATTCAGCTGCTTGACTGTATTTGCCTATATATAAAACAAGTTCCGTGCCAATCTGGCACGATTCGCGAAAAACTTTTGTATTTTTTTATTCAACATCCCAAGAACATTGAAATTCCAACGTTTTTCTTTGCCGAAAAAAATACATATTTTTTATTCTTCCTGTTTTTTATTTTTTATTCTGGTATTTTTCCACCGGAAATAAAGTTCATCAAGAAAAAAAATTCCTGTTTATGAAGCAATTTTTTTCCTAGTTCGTATTTTTACTACCCTTGCCCGACGCTGCATTTTCTATTTTATCTGTCAGCTTCTCGCAGATCGCATCAGCTGCCGAAAAGTCCATGCCTGATATATAGTACCCTTCCAGTACGTCATGCTGCTCCTTCGCTTTTCTCAGCATTTCCACAGCCTTTATCATCAGCGCTCTCGACGACTCCCTGAGATCGCGGAAAATATCCTCCGGCATCTCATCATGCCACGCATCTTTATCAGGTGCAGCCTTTATGACACTGACCCTGCCGTCAAAATCATCAGCACCTACAGTGTGGAAATCATTGCTCGTAACGATCGCGATATCAGCGCCCGGACACACGATATGCTCCAGTCTCTCCTCCGGAAACATCGGGCAGTAGTATTCCTCGACATCCAGTCCGGCGTCCGCGAGCCGTTCTGCTACAGGCCTCAGCAGTCTGCCGGTACGGAACCCGACAGGCACATCCAGTACTATCACCCTGCCTGCGCCGTTTGCGACCGAAGTGATATTGCTCTTGATCCCTGCAGGTGTTATCGCTCCCGCGAAAAATCTCTTCACCCTGCCGCAGTAGTCGTATCTGCCCAGCGCATCGTCGCGCTTTGCCTTTCCTTCGGCCCTCTTGAGCACTGTCACCGCATCAAGATTAAGCTTCAGCCGGTTTTTCAGCTCTCTGATCCTGTCGTGCGGTATCAGCCTGTCAAGCATATTTCCCATGAATATCTGCTGCTGCTGTGCACACTTCAGATATCCGTATGCATACCCGAAAAATTCACTTATATGGCTGCTGCACTCCACGATCTCGCCGCGATACTTCTTCAGCTCGTCTTCGTCCCAGTGATCGCCCAGGTTCACTATCTCATCGACCGCTCCCGGGTTTTTCGGATCTACCACATGCGGCGCTGTGCCGTCTACGACAGCGATGTTGCGGTTTCTTATAAGTACGCCGTCAAGAGAAGACGGATCTGAGGAACACCACATGAGATCCACGTCTTCTCCCTTCTTTATGAAATGCTGCGCGATATTCTTCATAAGCGTTGATTTGCCCGTGCCCGGGCCGCCTTTTATGCAAAATATTTTTTCTGCTTCCCTTTGTGGTAATATATAGTTATAATAGGAATAGAATCCATCGGGAGTGTTGCCTCCCGGATACAGATTTCTTACTCTGCCGTCCATAAAAACCTCCTTTTCCGCTCATTCATAATATGCGGGACAGCATACGGAGTGTGAATGCCGGAGGCTTTGCGGCACGCGGAAGTTTATTTTTATAAAGTGAGGAACAGCCTATGAACAACAAAATGAAGCGGAAAAAATCCGGGATCGTGATCTCCGTGATACTTTTCCTGTTTTCCGCAGTATCTCTGATCTACGGTATCTACATGGTCAGATATTCGCTCAGCTACGTGAACACCTATACAGGGATGTCAGCCGTCCCGGCAGACAAGGTAATGCAGTATGTGGTTTCAGCCTCGTCGATATATTTCGGCTTCGGCATACTCTTTGCCGCATGTGCTTTCATCATCCTGTTCCTGAGCGGCACATCGCGCAAAGCTGCAGACTCCGAGCCTGCAGACGTCGATGAACATCCGGAAAACAATCCGTATTACACCGCTCCGGCTGACGCCGTACATACAGATGAAGCTGCCCGACCCGATGCCGGCATAGCCGAGATTCCTGCACAGCCGGAGACAGACATCCCTGACATACCCAGACAGGCTGGACCAGACACTCATGAAAATCAGATATGGCAGGAAGCCGAGCTTCATCAGGTAGCTGCTTTCGAAGAACACGCGGGACCGTCACATCACGAGGATCTGACACATGATACAGAACCAGAACTGACCGAAGCTTTTCAGCAGGACGCAGTAACAGCTCATACTGAAGAATCCCCGCAGCAGGACGCGATCCCGACTGAAGCGGAAACCACTCAGCAGGACGCAGCGCCTGCCGATCACGAATACCATATCAGGCCTGAGCTTGCTTCGGATTCCTGGTTAAAGGATGCATTTATAAAAAAATAGCGATAGATAATGTAAAAAACAAAAGACAGCATAGAAAAGATGTGCCCCCTGCCTGTACTGACAGAGAGCACGACAAAATCTCTCATGCTGTCTTTTTATTATGCGTTATTATGCTGTGATATCAGCAGATTACCTGATATCGCTGCCGCCGTGATCTTCATCAGCCGGTGCGCCTGGCGCCCCCTGCGGATCCTTATTTCCGTTTTCCGAGAAGATCGATGAAACATCCACTTTGTGGCCGCTGTTTCCTCCGCTCTGCACTTCATTATATCCAGCTGCTCCAGAAGCTGCCGGATGCGGCTGATCCTGCATCTGAGGCTGCTGTGTCTGATCGTAAGGAGCTGCCTGTAACTGCTGAGCTGCTACATCAGTTCCCTGACCATAAACCGTTTTTTCCGCTGCCACATCGTCGTAATGGTGTTCTTCTGCTGCAAAATGTACTGCCTCAGGTTCTATAGGAGCCGGCTCCGTTTCTTTTATCAGATGACCTGCAAGTATCTCGTAAAATCCTGCAAATGTCGAGTTCATATATACGATCACAGGAACCATGAACAGCGAACCCACTATTGATACGATCGTCTGGGCAAATACAGGAAGACCGATTATACCTGCTACCGATTCCAGGATCCATGACGGTATGCCCGAAAGAATGATCCATCCTATGAACGACAGCGACAGACAGAAGCTCTTTGCTTTGTTTCCGCGCATCATTCGCTTGCTTTCGTTCATGCACTCCCGGATGCTCTTTTCAGGGTCATCGACAAGCACATAGAAAGCCTGGCTGTATCTTATAGCTGCGATTATTCCCGGCACTATGAACAGCATAGTCCATAATGCGATGAACAGACTCTGGAAAAGGAAAAGACCGAGAGCCTTTCCGAAACGCTCAAATCCGAGAAACACATCGCTGACGCCTACCTCGTGTTTTCTGAACAGAGCCAGGAAAAATATCGTAAGTCCCAGAGTGAATGATCCGGTCACGAGAAGCAGATAGATACTGCTCAGCGATGAATAGTCAGGCATGCTGTCGTACATCGAATTGTAGTTGTAGTATCCGCCGGTAAATGTATTGTAGTAAAGCTCAGCGACGTTCACTCCGAACAGTTCATCAAGTATAGCAGGCGGTACCGAAAGGCACAGCGTACATACTGCCGATGCCATTATCGCTATCTTCCATTTGCCTGTAAGTGCATTGCGTCCCAGTGCTCTGAGGTTTCTGCTGGGCTCTGTTATTATTATATTCTGATCTATCATATTCTGCTGCATTTCATACCTCTCTTTTTATAAATTCAATGAAATCATCACTATATACTACCACAAACATGACGAAAAGGCAATGCTACGAGCATGGCAAACTTTTACAGTCTGTAGAGCTGCCTTTGCCGGCGTGCAGATCACTGTAAAGTCTGGTAAAAATGCTGCAGGCTTCGACAGTGTTCCCGGCGCCTGACCGGAGGAGAGGCTTTTCTTTGCACAAAAATACCGGCCTGCGGTATTCTGCAGGCCGGCAAAAGTCTGTTCTTATTAATACAGGTTTTCGAAGATCTCTGCGATCTCTTCTTCTGTAAGTGGAACATAGTTGTTTGCGAGCAGTCTCTGCTGGTTGTCAACAGTTGACTTAGCAAATTCAGCAACCTGATCCTTTGTCATGCCGTATTCGTGGAGCGGCTTCTTCTCGAGGATCTTTCCTAAGAATTCATCCAGTGCAGGATATACATCTGCAGGATCGCATCCTAATACGTCAGCAAACAGCTTGTTAGCGAGCTCGATCTTGCCCTTAGGCTGCTTTCTCATGTACATCTTGAATACTTCTGTGAAGCAGATGAAGTTAGCTTCACCGTGAGCGATGTGGAATGCTCCGCCGTGAGCATATGATAAAGCGTGAACTGCACCGCAGCCTGCATTACCGAATGCGATTCCGGCATAGTTAGCTGCCAGGCAGAAGTCTTTAAGATGAGGCTTTCTGTTTTCAGCTGTATTTCCACCTGCTGCGATGATCTCTTTGTATCCGTTCATGATCATTTCGATAGCCTTCACTGAGTACATTTCTGTGAAAGGTGATGCTTTAGGTGAAAGGAATGATTCTACTGCGTGGATAAGAGCGTCTACTGATGAAGTAGCGAATACTTTATCAGGCAGACCCTGAAGTGATTCAGGAATAAGTACAGCGATGTCAGCATAAGTTTCTTCGTCAGCGATACCCTTCTTGAGGTTGAGTGACGGGATAGATGCTACAGCAACGTTAGTTACTTCTGAACCTGTACCGCATGTAGTAGGTACAACAACAAGCTTCTTTACTCTCTTAGGAGCTACTTTTCCTGTGTAGAGATCAGCTACTTTGTCAGGGATGTCACATGCTAATACTTTACAGCAGTCAACGATAGTACCGCCGCCGAAAGCGATGATTCTGTCATATTCATACTTATCCATTTCAGCCTTCATAGCGTCCATCATTTCATCTGTTGGCTCGCCAGCGCCGTATTTTTCCTGGTAGATAACAGGCATATCGATACCAAGCGGTTTTACATACGGATCATACATCCACTGATTAGTTACGAGAATATCGCCTTTTCCCAGTTTGAATTCTTCATTGAAATCTTTGAATGTGTCAAAGTAATGGATTGTAGGAACTACTCTTAATGCTTGCATAATTTTACCTCTTTTCTTAAACTCGACTATAACTTAATGATTAACCTTAATGAGCCTGAGCCTGCCCGCCGTCAGCGCGGACAGACTCTTCTCAGATAGTTCGATTTATTTTAACAGATATCCGTCAGCGCACGAACTAGAATTCTGCGTTGAATCTTTCCTTGAACTGCTCTTTCAGCTCTTCTCTGAAGTCAGGGTGAGCTATGTTGATCAGCTGTCTTGCTCTGTCCTTAAGGTTTGTACCCTTGAGCTTAGCGATACCGTATTCAGTAACTACATAGTCAGCGTCGCATCTTGATGTAGTAACTGCAGCACCATGATCGATGAACGGAACGATCTTGGATATCTTTGAGCCGTCTTTCTTAACTGTTACGGAAGGCATTGCTATGATAGCTCTTGCATTTCCGTCTTTTGCCATCGATGCGCCTCTGATGAAGTCTACCTGACCGCCTACGCCTGAGATCTGCTTAGTACCGATACACTCTGATACTATCTGTCCCATGAAGTCGATCTGTACGCATGCGTTGATGCATACGAGGTTCTTTAAGTTGCATACTGTCATAGGGTGGTTTACATAGTCTACTTCTCTGAGCTCTACCATAGGGTTCTTGTCGCACCAGTCGTACAGCTTCTTAGTTCCCATAAGGAATGTAACGACCATCTTTCCTTCGTCGATACCCTTCTGTGAGCAGTCGATAGCGCCCTTTTCGAAGAGGTCAACAACTCCGTCTGCGATCATTTCCGAGTGGATACCAAGGTGCTTCTTCTCTCCCAGCTGAGCCAGTACAGCATCAGGAATAGCTCCGATACCGAGCTGCAGAGTATCTCCGTCGTTGATCAGTGAAGCGCAGTTTTTACCGATAGCTTCTTCAACAGGTCCGATCTTTGCAGGCTTGCTCTCAGGAAGCGGACGATTGTATTCAACAAAAGCATCTATTTCATCTACATGGATGTAAGTGTTTCCGAATACAGTAGGAACCTGATCGTTTACTTCAGCCAGCACTACTCTTGCAGATTTTACAGCCTGCATAGTGTAGTCGGAGGATACGCCGACATTGCAGTAGCCGTGTTCATCCGGCGGTGTTACTGTAACCATTGCAACGTCTACATGTAAGATGTCTCTTCTGATAAGACTTGGGATCTCATGGAAAAATACAGGGATGAAATCTCCGTGTCCTTCTGAAATAGAATTTCTTACTGAAGGTGAAGTGAACCATCCTTCATATCTGAATACGTCACTGTTCTCTTTCTTTGCGTATTCGCCCTTGCCGAGCGTTACCATGTGAGATACTGTGATATCCTTGTATAAATTTTTATTGGCAACCATAGCATCAACGAGAGCTACAGGCTCTGCAACAGCGTGTGCAAATACTACATTGTCGCCTGATTTGATAAGCTTTACGGCTTCATCAGCAGACATTTTTCTGCTTTCGTAAGTTTTTTTCCAGTCCATTTTACTTAAACTCCTCCGTTCCTTTACTTACTTCTTCCATAAGTTCTTTTTTTACAGTTTCGACCTGATCGTAATCCCAGATCTTATATACTTCACCCTTAACATCAAAGTGGCCGTATGCCGCACAGCAGTTGGCGCATCCGCCTATGACCAGCAGCACATCGTACAGTTCACCTTCGATTGCATGGGTAAAATCCATGTTTTTTACATCCTGCTCTATTTCTTTCAAAGCTTTGCCGCGATCGAATCTGGGGTTGCATCCACCGCAGAATCTCACGCCGCATTTTATCTTTTTTATCATTATTACCGATCCGAATGTCTTAAGTAATTTGAAAAAAGAGGCCGCTTTGGGCTACAAAGCGGCCTCAAATTTTTCTAATACAGATTAACTGTTAAATCCAAGACTTAACTATTTAATTCCTGCGATAGCCTTAGCTAATTCTTTCTTGCCTTCGAGATTTCCCTGTCTTGCGATCATGATTCTCTGAGCCTGTGGGGAACCAGCGCCGTGCAGTGATTCTGTTCTGTATCCTACAGCTGAAGATCCTAAGCAGATGTTTTCGATGAATCTTAATATTCTCATTCTCTCTTCTGTTGTGCATGAAGGAGCTGCTGCGAAGAACTTGTTGCAGATCTCGCCAATAGTCTCTCCGTTGCTTCCAACCTTTACATCTGACTTGAAGTCTTTTTCTGAAGGCATTGTAACCATGAGTCCGCCTGCGATATCTTCAGCTAATCTTGTGATGTCGTAAGGGAATCTAGTTACGTTCTGCTTACAAACGTTTGCTAACAGTAAGTCGATCTCGTAGTTTCCTGCGAGTGTAGGGTGACCTTCTGATGAGCAAGCGATACCGCAGCAGTACAGAGTTTCGTTCAGGTGGATCATTTCGATGAGCTTATCCTTGATGTGTGATGCTTTCTGAGCGCCATTGTATTCAGCAGCCAGAGCAGCAGCTCCGATAAGAACGTCACCAACACCTACTTTGCATCCGCCGTATGACTGTCTGTGATATCCTGCGAATCTTTCTACCATCATTCCTGCGAAATCATATTCTCCAGCGAGGAAGATATATTCGTTAGGGATGAATACGTTATCAAATACTACTAATGCTTCCTGTCCTCCGAACTGCTTGTTTCCGAGATCCACATCAGCGCCTTCTTCTAATTTTCTAGTGTCGCATGACTGTCTTCCGTAGATCATGTACATTCCTTCAGCGTCTGTAGGACATGCAAATGATACTGCGAAGTCTTTGTCAGCTTCCTTCATTGCCTGTGTAGGCATTACGATGTGCCAGTGTGAGTTGATAGTACCAGTCTGGTGAGCCTTAGCACCTCTTACTACGATACCGTCTTCTCTTCTTTCAACGATATGTACGAATAAGTCCGGATCTTTCTGTGCACTTGGAGCGAGTCCTCTGTCACCCTTAGGGTCAGTCATTGCGCCGTCTACAACGTAGTCGTTCTTCTGAACCATTTCGAGGAACTTCTTGAAGTTTTCATGGTAGTTAGTACCATATTTTTTATCTGTCTCATATGTTGTGGAGAAGACAGCATTAAAAGCATCCATACCTACGCATCTCTGGAAGCATGAAGCTGTTTTCTGTCCGCAAAGTCTCTGCATCTTAACCTTTTTCTTTAAGTCTTCTGTGCTCTGGTGCAGGTGTGCGAATCTGTTGATAGTTTCGCCTGTAAGGCTTGACTTGGCAGTCATCAGGTCAGCATACTCAGGATCCTGTGCCAGATCATAAGTTACTGCCACGCAGTTGATTGAAGGTCTGATGATAGGATGATCCACCCAATCTTTTACCTCTTCTCCAAACATGTAGACTCTCGTCTTCATTTTTCTCAAGCTTTCAATATACTGTTCTCCTGTCATTAACATATTAAAATCACTCCTTTGGTTATATTTAATTTCTCCGTACGCTTGATTGCTTACTGAGAAATCATTAACGATTTTACAAAACACTTCGGAAAAAATCAATGATTTTCTTTGTGTAAAATTTTCCTTGCCATATCGAGCAGGTCTTCACTGATCGAATCGTCGAGTACGACGTCCTTTATCTCCGGTATGTTTTCTGTAACAATAGCCTTCACTACTTCTTCGATAGTGGACTGGGCTGACGGACATGAAGCACATGAGCCTGTAAGTCTGACCATAGCCACACCGTCTCTGTAGTCGGTAAGGATAGCTCCGCCGTAATGCGCGGCCAGAACCGGATCGACTTTCTCCTTCAGCACTTTTCTGATTCGTTCTTCCATAATGTCACCTCTCATTAACCGTTGTTACAGTGCTATTATATATCTTGCTTTCGGCTTTTTCAAGAGGTTATAATTATCAATAACATCAAAAAACGGAGGTAATTTTTGAAAATGAGCAAGGCATTTATCATCACATCATTCATCGAAAACGAGATCGACATAAATAGCAGGGTAAATTCTGAAGATTATGTTATTTGCACGGACGGAGGCTATGATATTGCAACGGTTCAGGGAATTCGGCCAGATCTGATTCTCGGAGATTTTGATTCGATCAGCGGGGCACTTCCCGGAGATATTGAAATCAAAAGGTTTAAGCCAGAAAAGGATTTTACGGACCTCGAACTCGCGATCAAGACAGCCGTCGAGTCAGAATTTACTGAATTGGAAATAATAGGAGGCATGGGCGGCCGTCTTGACCACACTGTTGCAAATCTGCAGCTGCTTTTTCACTATGACATGTACTTTGAAAAGCTCGTCATGCTCGACGGAATGAATGAATGCTTCATACTGGATTCAAAAAAAGACAGCAACTTTATAATCCCATTCGCGGCCAATAGTTATTTTTCAGTATTTTCACTCACCCCAAAAACCACAGGATTGTGCATAAAGGATGCAAAATATGAGCTGACTAATCACATTCTGACAAGCGATTTTCCGCTCGGCGTCAGCAATGAATTTTCAGATAATAAAAATGCCGCCATCTCTATGGATGACGGCACACTGCTCATCGTGATATCTAAAAAATGATCTGTCAGCCGAGCGAGGCCCTGAGACGCTCGAACATGTGCTTCACCTGCGGTATGCACAGCAGAGCCACAGATATCGCTCCCTCCACGGCAACGTACGTGAAATTGTACCAGATAGACCATGTGAATGCATTGAATCCTTCCGGAGCATATTCCCCGAAGAATATCACACCTGAAAGCACGGCGCATATGTAACGGCAGAATATACCGAATATGTAGCCTTTGATCAGTCCGTTTTTCTTCGCGGCGAATATGCCTCCCAGCGCCAGGGAGCCGAATGCCAGCGGATAATCAAGCAGCAGCTGTATCGGATGTATCACGTACGGATTGAATATCAGTGATATCAGTCCTACGCACATCCCGGCCAGAAGACCTCTCCTCACACCGAAGAAATATGCGCACAGCACTATCGGTACCATAGAGAACACTGTTATGCTGCCTCCCTGAGGCATCCTGAATATTACGAGCTGATTGAGTATCAGCGAAAGCGCCACTAGAAGCGCGGAAATCGCAAGAGCCTTGGTATCCGTAGGTTTGCCCTTTCCGGAATAAAGTATCGCAGCGAACAGTATCACTATGACGCCCGCCACCGTGAGCTGTCCTGCAAGTGAATCAAAAAATGTCTGAATATCCATAAATCATTATTTCGCCCATCCGAGAGTGCACTTTACAGCTCTGTGCCATCCGTCGATGAGCGTTTGTCTCCTTTCTTCATCCATATCAGGTCTGAATATATTGTTTATCTGCCAGTTAGAGATGATATCGTCTGTGTTTTTCCAGTAGCCGGTCGCAAGGCCCGCCAGATACGCTGCACCCAGCGATGTGGTCTCTATGCATTCCGGTCTGTAAAGCGGCATGTTTATGATATCCGACTGGAATTCCAGCAGAAAATCATTCGCACACGCCCCGCCGTCCACCTTGAACGTCTTTATCTCATATCCCATATCCTCTGTCATCGAGTTCATCAGATCATATGTCTGGTAGGCCATCGACTCGAGCGCGGCCCTGACTATATGATTTTTGTTCACACCGCGGGTCAGTCCCATCAGCGCGCCTCTGGCGTACGGATCCCAGTACGGAGCTCCCAGCCCCGTGAAGGCCGGCACGATGTATGCACCTGCCGTATCATCGACGGATCTGGCTATTTTTTCAGACTCCGCCGCATTGTCGAGTATCCTCACCTCATCGCGCAACCACTGTATCGTAGCGCCCGAAACGAATACCGAGCCTTCCAGCGCATAGCACACTTTGCCGTCAAGCCCCCAGGCTATGGTCGTCAGCAGGCCGTTTCTCGACTCGACAGGAGTCTCTCCCGTATTCACCAGCATGAATCCGCCGGTGCCGTATGTGTTCTTTGCCTCTCCCTCCTTGAAGCAGGCCTGTCCGAAAAGCGCAGACTGCTGATCTCCGGCCGCACCTGCTATTTTTACAGGGCCTCCGAATATCAGAGGGCTGCTTTCACCGAATACCATGCTGGAAGGGCACGGCTCGGGAAGCATACACGCCGGGATATCCAGCTCCGCGAGTATCTCCTCGTCCCATTTAAGCGTATGTATATTGAACATCATCGTTCTCGATGCATTCGAATAGTCAGTCACATGGACCTTTCCGCCGGTAAGTCTCCATATCAGCCACGTCTCTATCGTGCCGAAAAGCAGCTCGCCGTTCCTCGCACGCTCATATGCGCCATCGACATTCTCCAGTATCCACTTCAGCTTCGTCGCGGAAAAATACGGGTCTATCAGAAGTCCTGTCTTTTTCCTGAAAAAGTCCTCAAGTCCTCTCGATTTGAGCTCGTCACAGAACTCCGACGTCCTCCTGCACTGCCAGACTATGGCGTTGTACACAGGCTCGCCGGTCACTCTGTCCCACACTATCGTGGTCTCGCGCTGATTCGTTATCCCTATGGAATCTATATCTTCATATGTAGCGTCAGTCTTGAGCAGCGCCTCCTGAGCGACTCCGATCTGAGTCGACCATATATCCATCGGATCGTGCTCGACCCATCCTTCGTGCGGATATATCTGTCTGAATTCCTTCTGAGCAACGCTGATCTGCCTGCCCTGCCTGTCGTAAAGTATGCATCTCGCACTCGTCGTACCCTGATCGAGCGCCATTATGTATTTCTTTTTCATCAGATAAACTCCATCATGATCCTGTTGGAAATGTCCACGCCTCTTTCTGTGAGGTACAGCCTGTCCCCGTTCAGGATCAGCAATCCTTTATATCTATTTAGTATGTCTCTGTCATAAATGCTGAAAAAATCCTCGCGGAATGTCTGTCTGAATTCTTCAAGACTTATCCCTTCGGCTTTTCTCAGTCCTGTGAACACGAATATCCCCATCTCTTCACGAGGCTTGTAGACTTCGGTGCTCTCCTCGTCCACAGGCGCCTTGTTCTGATTGAGATCTCTTATATAATCGTACATCTTGTCGTGATTTTTCAGTCTGGCGCCGTCCACGAACGAGCTTGCACCAAGACCGAGCCCCAGATACTCGTCGTATGACCAGTACTTGGTATTGTGACGGCTTCGGAACCCCGGCAGCGCGCAGTTCGATATCTCATACCGTTCGTAGCCCGCAGCTTTCATCATCCTGAGCGCTGCATGATACATCTCGCGGTCCGTGATCTCCGGCACAGGCTCGAGCTCGCCTCTTTCATATATCATCTTGTAAAACTCGGTGCCTTCCTCGATCTGCAGGCTGTACAGAGATATGTGCGACGGTTTCAGGAAAATGCACTGCCTCACCGTATCTTTCCACATTTTCATGGTCTGCCCCGGTATCGCGAACATCAGATCCAGGTTTATATTGTCGAAGCCCGCCTTCCTGGCTCTCTGAAAAGCGTAAAACGCATCGTTCTTGTTATGTATCCTGCCGAGCACGTCCAGCATGTGATTGTCAAAAGACTGGACGCCTATGCTCAGCCTGTTGATGCCCTTTCGGAGATAACGCTCCATCTTTTCATCGGAAAGTGTCGCAGGATTCGCTTCTATGGTTATTTCCGCATCATGCGCCACATTGAAATTGTCTTTCAGGCAGTCCACGATCCGGCCCATGTCCCACTCCGAAAAAAGAGACGGCGTGCCGCCTCCTATATATATGCTGTCCACCTCGCGATATCGCCAGCTGTCGGACCTGATCCTGATCTCGCGGATCAGAGCCTTTGTGTATTCCGAAAAGACTTTACTGCTGCTACAGCTGAACGACAGAAAATCACAGTATCTGCATTTTCTCGCACAAAACGGTATATGAAGATATATCCCCAGTTTATTTGTTGTCGTCATATTTCAACACCGCAGTAAACGCTTCCTGCGGTACCTCCACGGTACCGAACTGCCGCATTCGCTTCTTTCCTTCCTTCTGTTTCTCAAGCAGCTTTTTCTTTCTCGATATGTCTCCTCCGTAGCACTTGGCTATTACGTCCTTCCTGTATGCTCTGACAGTCTCTCTCGCGATGACCTTCTGTCCGATCGAAGCCTGTATAGGCACCTCGAACTGATGCATAGGTATTATCTCTTTCAGCTTGGAGCACACGAATCGTCCCCTCGCATAGGCCTTTGACTCGTGCACGATCATGGAAAATGCGTCGACCATCTCCTTGTTGAGCAGTATGTCGAGCTTGACCACCTTTGACGGCTCGTATCTCGTGAATTCGTAATCGAGCGATCCGTATCCCCTGGTCTTCGACTTCAGTGCATCGAAGAAATCGTATATCACCTCATTGAGCGGCATATCGTAGTGCAGGTTCACTCTGTTTTCGGTGATGTATTCCATATGGAGCATCCTGCCTCGTCTCTCCTGGCATATCTCCATTATGTTGCCCACGTATTCCTTAGGTACCATTATGTCAGCCTTCACCATCGGTTCTTCTATATGGTCTATCAGCACAGCGTCCGGCAGGTTCGACGGGTTCTGCACCATCTGGATGCTGCCGTCGGTCATAACTACCTTGTATATAACGCTCGGAGACGTCGTCACGACAGCCAGATCGAATTCACGCTCCAGCCTTTCCACGATGATCTCCATGTGCAGCAGCCCCAGGAACCCGCATCTGAATCCGAATCCCAGCGCTGTAGACGTCTCGGGCTCAAAGTGGAAAGCTGCGTCATTTACCTGCAGCTTTTCCAGTGCATCCTTGACGTTCTCGTATTTTTCTCCCTCAGCCGGATAGATACCACAGTACACCATCGGCTGCACCTTCTTGTATCCCGGAAGCGGCTCTTCCGTAGGATCGTCCGCCAGTGTGATCGTATCACCGACTCTGGCGTCGGACACCTGTTTTATGCTCGCGCATATGTATCCTACCTCGCCCGCTCTCAGAGTTCTGCATTCCACAGGCCCCGGCGAATACACGCCGACCTCTGTGACCTCGTACTCCTTGCCGGCATTCATCAGCCTTATCGTGTCGCCTTCCTTCACAGTTCCGTCGAACACCCTCGTATATATCACGACTCCCTTGTAATTGTCGTAGTACGAGTCGAATATAAGAGCTTTCAGCTTGCCGTGCTCGTCTCCCTCAGGCGCAGGTATGTCAGTGACGATCTTTTCCAGCAGCTCCTCTATACCGGTCCCCTCCTTTGCCGAAACCAGCGGAGCGTCCTGAGCCTCCACGCCTATCACGTCCTCTATCTCCTGCTTGACCTCGTCGGGTCTTGCGGACGGCAGGTCTATCTTGTTGAGTATCGGCATTATCTCCAGGTCTTCATCCATCGCCAGATACACGTTGGCCAGAGTCTGAGCCTCCACGCCCTGCGTCGCATCCACCACGAGCACCGCGCCCTCGCACGCCGCCAGACTTCGCGACACCTCATACGTGAAGTCGACATGTCCCGGAGTATCTATGAGATTGAACACGTATTCATTTCCGTCTCTGGAATTGAAGATCAGACGCGTGGTCTGCAGCTTGATCGTGATGCCTCTTTCTCTCTCAAGCTCCATATTGTCCAAGAACTGTTCCCTCATCTCACGTTTCGAAACGAGACCTGTCTTCTCTATGATCCTGTCCGCGAGCGTAGATTTTCCGTGGTCTATGTGCGCTATTATGCTAAAATTTCTTATATACTTCTGATAATCTTTCATTTCTGCCTCTCAAACTGTTGATTTATATCTTGTATTTTACTGGAAAAATGTCTAATTATCAACATGCAAAACTAATTTTCCTCCCGCACCGGTCGTTTCCATACATATATTATCAAGTATCAGCACGCCCGCAGTTCCCATGAAAAAAATCACGAACACGAGCAGCATCTCCACGATGGTCTTTTTCATCCTGTCCGTCCTCCTTTCCTACTGCTGTTCCTCCTTTATTATGCCCGCAAGCACTTCCGCAAAATATTTCGCGCATAGCCTTGTCTCCTCTATAGTGTTCTTGTTGTTGCCTATCTCCAGCAGCAGCGCCCTGTCGCTCACGAATTCATTATATCTGTAGTTCTGTTCTATGATCGCGCCGCCGTAGCCTTTGTGCAGCGCCTCTGATCTCTCGCTCACTTTTTTTGCAAATGCGTAAAGCTCCGTGTAGTTGTCATTCTGCTGTCCCACTACCATGCTGAACTTTGCGACCCGCTTTCCATCTATCTCCAGGTACTTCCCCTCTGTGGCCGAGGCTGCCGCCGCGTCTCTGTGAAGGTCTATCACATACACAGCCTTCGGGTATTTTGCAGTGAGCGCCTGCACCGTCTCGAGCGACCGGCTGTACGATTCGTTGTACGACGGTCTGTCATGTAAAGTCCTGTCGTGTATGACATTTATACCTTTTTTCTTGAGTTCCGTCTCAAGCACGTTCCCGACGTCACGCACCGTGCCTTCCTCTTCCTCCCGGTGATAGTTGCTCTCACTGTACGGCATATATGATTCTGTACTGTGCGTATGATATATTATCACGAGCGGATCGCCTGTCACGACGATGTTCTCGTCACCTGATTTTTTACTGCCGTCCGTGTCGTTCTTCTCTTCACTGCTTTTATCGCCGCTTCCGGCGTCATCTCTGCCCGCCGTGTCTTTCCCCGCGTTTTTTTCTGCGGAAAGCTCTCCCTCGCCGGCATCCGTCACTCTCGTGACCTGCCCGATGCATATCTCTCCCAGCTTTTTTTCGTCTATCCACGCCGATCTGAGCGCAGAGGCAGGATCTGTTTTAAGAAAAAACGCAGTAGAGCATATGAACACCACTGCCGCGACAAGAAAGAGCATCCTGTTTTTCTTTTCCATAGTTGTCCTCCTGAAGTTTCTTTTACGAATATATGCCGGGGTGCAGTGTTTTATTTATTCCATTTGATATTATGTCCGAAAAATCTTTTATGATCGTGTCTATGTCCGTAGATGTCACGATCATCTGCGCTTCGTGCTCCTTTATATAAGCCTCGGTCTCCTCCGTACCCGTGCTGCCCGGGCCGCCTGCCAGCGCGTCCCTTATCACCGTGGTGACGTCTATTACCGTAGGCACGCCTATGGCGACGACTTTTGCACCTGACGTCTCACTGTTTATGCCCGTCCGTCTGTTTCCCATGCCGGCTCCCGGCGATATCCCTGTATCCGTTATCTGTATCGTCGTGCTCAGACGCTTTATGTCACGCGCCGCCAGCGAGTCTATCACTATTATCACTTCCGGCTCGACGAGCTCTGCGGTCTTTTTCACAAGCTCCGCCGTCTCCATGCCTGTGACAGCTGTCACTCCCGGGGCTATGCAGCTGACTCTGGCCATCTCATCATCGCCGTCCGCTCCGAACATTTCGAACAGATGGTTCGTTACTCTTATCCTGGACGCCGTCTGCGGTCCGAGCGAATCAGGAGTCACTGCGCTGTTTCCCAGCCCTGCGACGAGCACGTTGAGGTAGTAGTGAAATCTTATCAGCCGGCTGAGCTCCTCCGCAAGCACGTTCTCTACTTTTTCCTTGATGTCTTCGGTCTCTTCGATTATGCCTTCAGCCTCTATCGTGATATAATTTCCAACGGGCTTTTCCATCCGCCTGGCGCCCGACTCGTTCGTGATCTCTATCCTCGTTACCTTCACTCCGTTTCCACGGTCGATCTCATCGATGACGATCCCGTCGATCACACCTGAAGCTTCGCGCTCTGCGTTTTCTTCATCGATCATTTCCTTCATTTCCAGTGCAAGATCCGTCCTGTATTTCATATGTCTCTCCTTTTGCCTCTTTTCCCGCTGTTTTGCGGTTTTATAGGATTTTCCCCTTGAAAAGATGCTTTTATTCATATATACTAATAGATGCGAATTTTAGCTATATTAATCAAGAAAGTGGGGTAATTTAAAATGGCAAATATTAAATCCGCAAAGAAAAGAATCCGTGTAATCGACAAGAAGACAGCAAGAAACAGAAGGATCAAGAATCATCTGAAGGCAGTCTTAAAGTCATTTGATGCAGCTATCGAAGCAGGCGATATGGATACAGCTAAGGAAAAACTCGCTTTAGCAGAGAAAAAGCTTATGCAGGCTGCTGCAAAGCACACTATCCACAAAAAAGCAGCTTCAAGAAAAGTATCAAGATTAGCAAAGAGATTCAACAAGGCTAACGCCTAAGTCTCACCCGTCCCCACCAGTGCATAAGTTAAATGCACAGCAATGAGCAAAAGAAAAAGATGGATGTGTCTCCCATCTTTTTTTATTATGCAGGAAATATCGCTTTCGATATTTCCGGAACATCAACAAAAGTCTCATATGAAAATATGTGGCTAAGCCACTTTTGTTCTTATGCAGGAAATATCGCTCTCGATATTTCCGGAATATCAACAAAAGTCTCATATGAAAATACGTGGCTAAGCCACTTTTGTTCTTATGTAAAACATTCCAGTACCCGCGCTTTTCCACGCAGCATCGATCATCCCTGAACAGAATCAGTAAAATGAAACGAGGTAGGTCATGAAAAACCTTATCTTCCCTCACCCGCTTGTTCCCGGAGACAGAGTCGCGCTCGCAGCGCCTGCATCTCCGGTTTCACCGGACGCGCTGGATACTGCAGTCCGCTCGCTTAGAAGTATCGGTCTGGATCCTGTGGTGATGCCGGGGTGCCGCGAAAGTCTCGGCTACCTGTCAGGCACTGATGAGCAGCGCGCAAAGGACATCAACGATGCGTTCCGGTCAGACGACATAAGAGGCATATTCTGCGTTCGCGGCGGATACGGCTCCATGAGGATACTCCGTCTGCTCGACTGCGAAACGATCATGAAGCATCCCAAAGTATTCGCAGGTTTCAGCGACATCACCGCCATGCATATATTCCTTAACGAGAAATGCCGCATCGTCACGTTCCACGCACCGATGCCGGCCGCAGATTACGAAGCCATGGACTGCTTCACGCTAGGCTCGCTCAAAAACCATATATTCGGACAGCCTGACTGCAGCCCTTTGCATGATCCTCCCGGCATTCCAATAAATATACTGAACCCCGGGAAAGCATGCGGACAGATAACCGGCGGCAGCCTTTCCATAATGACAGCTCTGCTCGGGACTCCGTTCGAACCCGATACCCGCGGCAGACTCGTATTTCTCGAAGATGTAGGCGAGCCGCTTTACAAGATCGACCGGATGCTCACGTCTCTGATTCTTGCTGGCAAATTCGAAAACTGTGCCGGGATCGTCCTTGGCTCGTTCGAAGACTGTCCGCCGGACTGCGGGATCGCACATGAACAGTCCGCCCTGGACGAACTTTTTCGCGATATACTCATGCCGTGCGGCATACCTGTGATCTCGAATCTCCGATTCGGCCACACATACCCGCAGGTCACCTTCGCATCAGGCGCCGCCGCACTGCTGGACACGGAAAGCTCGACTCCGCTCAGGTACTGCCTTACAGCGGACTGTTACAGATAAATCTTCTCAAGACATAACTGTTTTATAAACTCCGCAAATGTGATATACTTGTGTTATAATAAATCCATAATGATATCAAAGGAGAATGCTTTTATGAGCACACATATAAATGCTGCAAACAAGAACGACATCGCTTCATCAGTGCTTCTTCCGGGCGATCCGCTCCGCGCGAAATTCATAGCTGAGAATTATCTTGAAAATGTCAGATGCTACAATGAGATACGCGGTATGCTGGGATTCACAGGAACATACAAGGGCGTTCCCGTGTCAGTACAGGGAACAGGCATGGGCATGCCGTCGATGGGTATATATTCATGGGAACTCATCACTGAATACGGTGTGGAAAATCTGATCAGGATAGGAACTGCAGGCGCTTTCCACAAGGACATCAAAGTAAAAGACATCGTTGTCGGCATGGCCGCATCGACAGACTCCAACTACATCCATGCGTTCGACGTACCGGGATCGTATTCACCATGCGCAAGCTACGAGCTGCTGACAAAGCTCGGCAAAGCTTCCGAGGAGCTCGACATACCGTTCAAGGCGGGAAACATCGTTTCATGCGACGTCTTTTATGAACTCAAGGAAGACTGGTGGAAAAAATGGGCTTCTATGGGCGTGATGGCCGTTGAAATGGAAGCCGCTGCGCTTTACATGAACGCTGCGTACAACGATGTGAACGCGCTGGCTGTGATGACTATAAGCGATCACTTCGTGACAGGCGAAAAGGCCACTGCCGAAGAACGTCAGAACTCATTCACAGACATGATGAAACTGGCTCTCGAAGCTGCCATAAAATAGAACGGCACATTGCAAAAACGACATACTGTAAAAAAGAAAAACAAATAAAAACGATTAGGAGGATAAATTGAAAGTATTAGAATCTGCTGAAAACTATCTGGAATCAATACTTATATTGAAGCAGAAAAAAGGGACCGTGCGGGCTATAGACATCGTCAACTATCTCGGATTTTCCAAGCCGAGCGTGAGCATCGCTCTCAAGCAGCTCGAAACGAACGGTTTCATCACCAGAGATGACGACAATCACGTACACCTTACGGAGTCCGGTCAGGAGATCGCCGAATCTATCTATGAAAGGCATCAGCTTCTCAGCACGCTGTTCATGAAGATCGGTGTTTCCAAAGAGACTGCACTCGAGGATGCCTGCAAGATAGAGCATCACATAAGCCAGGAGACTATCGACTGTCTGAAAAAGCACCTGGATTCCATATAGCAAGACGATACAGCGCAGCCGGGCGACACTGTCCGGACTGCGCTTTTCTGTATGTGCACCCTGCGCATTTTTCGTTTAAGCATTGTCCCGTTATCCGGAAATCCCGGGACCTCAGACTTTTATCCTGTCTTTTATCTTTTCAAAGCTCTTGTCCCCTATCCCCGAAACGTTCTTGATGTCTTCTATCGATGAAAATCTGCCGTTTTCTTTTCTGTAGTCTATTATCTTCTGTGCCGTGGCAGGTCCTATGCCGTCAAGCTCCTGCAGCTGTGCGGAATCGGCGGTGTTTATATTTATCCTGCCGTCTCCCCTGCTTACCTGCTGTCCCGATGAAGACGCATCTTCATCTTCTCCCGTTCCGTCGACCGCAGCAGGCGGTATGTATATCTTCTCTCCGTCTTCAACGAATGCCGCCCGGTTTATATCCGTGAGATCCGCATTCTCCGTGACACCTCCAGCAGCCTCTATCGCATCGCCGACCCGGCTCCCTTCATCGAGCTCGACTACCATCGGCGATACCACCTCGCCCCCGATGTCCACGAGGATCTTCGCCGTCTCGCTTTCAACAGCGACCGTGCTTTCCTTAACCGCATCGGTTTTCTTTTCATCATCGTCCGGCGATGCAAAAACAAAAAGAGCAGCAGTGATCGCGCAAGCGACCAGCACCGCTCTTATCAGCATATCTCTGTGTTCTTTTACAAAACCTGCAAGTTTTTCTCTGTCACCGATATACTCAATTATCTTTTTCACTGAACAAGCCCCCTTTCACTGAACATTTTACAGTGGTTGGAAGTTTTTGTCAATTACTTTTTCCTGTTTTTACCATCGCCTCGACACTGAACCACATTACTCGAAAAATATCTGTTTTCGCGTCACGTCCATCTCGCTCCTGTCAGTATCTATGCCCAGCCTTTCCGTGAATGTCTTTATCAGAAGCTCCGGACTGAGGTTGGAGATACTTCCCGAATCGAGCACCGTGTCTATCACGATCAGTCCGTCCTGCTGTGAAACCTGTAGCTGCCTTATCATCGGCTTTATATCGATCTCTACAGGGACTTTTTTCTTCTTCTGCTTTTTCAGCGTGATGATCCTGTCCTGACTCATGTAAAGCTCTGCGATCTCTCCATCGCTCATGTCTACAGGCTCTGCAAGCGGTATCTCTATCATGTACTCGGCTGCAACTGTCATCGCAGCAAGCGTTTTCCTGCCTTCCGCCATACGCTCGCAGCCTTTTATATCAAGTCCCGGCGGCATGAGCTCCGACAGTTTTTCCGCTATATATCCAGGCTCGTGATCCTCTGTAGTCTCTATTTCGATATACTCGTTAAGACCCGTGTATCCCAGTGACAGCGGCTGAGCGAACACCATTTTCGGATGAGGATTGAATCCATGCGAATACGCCAGCTTTATGCCTGCACGTTTGATGACACGGTTGAAAAGCCTCATGATATCTAGATGCGACGTATAGCATATCGTGCCTGTCTTCGAAAATCCCACTGCGTATTTATACATCTGACACCTCCCCGCACGACTGCTGATCTGACAGCTGCACCTCTGATGACTGTCCTTCTGACGGCTGCTTCACCTGCGGATCTTCTGACGGCTGCCGCTTTGCAGATCCCGGAGCATCAAACTCCGCGCCTTTGAAACACTCTGTAAACCTGTTCATCCCGCAGCCTGCGCATCCCAGCCTGCAGTCAGGAGTGACCAGCTCTTTCTTTGCCTTTTCGTTTTCTCTGATAAAAAACTCTTTGGTGACCAGCGGATCCACTATATCCCACGGAAGGATCTCATCATAGCTTCTCTCCCTGTAGCAGTAAAAATCGGGATCTATGCCGGTCTCCTCGAAAGCCTTCTGCCACAGCTCGGCTTTGAAATGCTCTGTCCATCCGTCGAATCTGCATCCCAGCCTGTGAGCTGCCTCGAGCACTCTGCCCACCCGCCTGTCGCCTCTTGCGAAAACAGCCTCCAGATTGCTGGTGTTCGTCTCGTGATAATTGAACGTCACACCTTTTATCTTGAGTTTTTTCGTGAGGTAAACATGCTTGTCCCTGAACATCTCAGGTGTATCCTGCGCTGCCCATTGGAACGGGGTGTGCGGCTTCGGCACGAAGTTCGAAACGCTTATGGTCACTCTGAACCTGCCGCCCTGTCTGCCTCTCAGCCTGTAGTTTATATCCATGATGTTACGAGCGATCTCGCCGATCCCGTCAAGATCCTCATACGTTTCGCCCGGCAGCCCGTCCATGAAATACAGCTTTATGTGATTCCATCCGAGCTCGACAGCCTGTTCGACCGCACCGTATATGTTCTCTTCCGTTATATTCTTGTTGATTATATTCCTGAGACGCTGACTTCCCGCCTCCGGTGCGAAGGTGAGTCCGGATTTCCTGTATCCCTGTATCTCATCCAGCACCTTGAACGAAAACGAATCGAGTCTGAGCGACGGAAGCGACAATGCGACGTTCTGCGCCGCGCACATTTCCATTAGCTCTGTAGCGAGATCCTCGAATCTCGAATAATCGCTGGTCGAAAGCGACAGCAGCGACAGCTCGTCGTGTCCGGTGTTCGCCAGCTGCTCCTCTGCGATGCGCTCTATCGTCTCTTTTTTACGTTCTCTTACCGGCCTGTATATCATGCCCGCCTGGCAGAATCTGCAGCCTCTTGTGCAGCCTCTGAAAGTCTCGACGACAGATCTGTCGTGCACCGTCTCTATGAACGGTACGATATTTTTTACCGGAAAATCCGCTTTTTCAAGGTCGCTGATCAGAGCTCTCCTCACTCTGTCCGGGGCCTTGTCATTGAGCTTGCGTATATTCCCGATGGTGCCGTCTTCATTGTACTCCGGCTCGTAAAAGCCCGGTATATAGACTCCGTCAAACTGCGACACCGTTTCAAGGAATTCTTTTTTTGAAGCCGAGTCCCGTCTGGCGATACACACTTTTTCAAACAGCTCCTCACCGTCGCCGATCATGAACAGATCTATGAAGTCAGCCAGAGGTTCAGGATTGTATGCGCATGGCCCCCCTGCAACTATCACGGGGTATCCTTCCCCTCTCTGGTCGCTTCTGACCGGTATGCCTCCCAGCTCGAGCATATTCAGTATGTTCGTGTAGCAAAGCTCGTACTGAAGAGTGAAGCCGACTATATCCATCTCCCTTATCGGAGTCAGAGTCTCCAGCGTGAACAGCTCCCTGCCGTTTTCCCGCATCAGCTGCTCCATGTCATCCGCCGGTGCAAACACTCTTTCGCAGTATATGTCGTCGTTTTTATTCAGTATATTGTAAAGGATCTGCATGCCGAGATATGACATGCCTATCTCGTATGTGTCCGGAAACGCAAAGCCTACGCGTACTGAAACGTCAGCCGGATCTTTGATCACGGAGTTGACTTCTCCTCCGATGTACCTCGCCGGTTTCTCAACGCGCCTGAGCAGCTTGTGCAGTTCTTTATCTATTGTCATTCGATCAGTTCTCCTGTTTTTCGTTGTTCATCATCAGCTCATCCACCGTCATACCTATTACGGATCTGATTTCATCGAGAAAACGTTTAGTGTCTTCTTTTTTCTCCAGTATGATCGGGATAGCTTCTTCCTTGCCGTTTCTCTTTGCTTTATCGATTATATATTCTATCCTGGAATCGAGTCCGACGTATGTGCCTTCTTTTACAAGGCGGTCGCCCAGGCAGACCATATCGGTCTCTGTCACTTCAGCTACAGGTGAAAACGGAGAGTATCTCATATGTACGCGGATTATGCAGCTCTCTTCCTTATATCCGAGCTTTTCCATGATATCCGCACCTACGTCCCAGTGTCTGTCTTCGACTCTCGATATATCGTGTAAAAGCCCTGCAGCCAGTATCAGCTCAAGATCAAGGTCATATCCTTTTTCATTGAGTGCGGACGCTATCACGAACGCAGTGCGTGCCACCTCGCGGCAGTGGTTCCTCACATGTTCCGGTGTGCCGTATTTTTCCAGAAGCTCTTCGCATTCTTCTCTTGTAGGGTGTTTCATCAATTGCCTCCTTGCCGCGCGTCAGTGCTTGTCAACTGTTACAGCGCGCATGCGTCCATTATACCATATACCGCAACTCATTCAAATTCCCTAAATGAATAATAGAACTGTTTTTCGTCAGACTTCTCATATGTGCCTATGATCTGACCTTTTTTTACTCTGGATGGCACTTTCACTCCTGTCGTGCTCAGATTCCCGTAAAGGCTTTCGCCTTTTTCTCCATGGGTGATCTTTATGTATTTGCCGATCTCCTCGTTCTCACCGACTGACGTGACCTCTCCTCCGGCAACTGCATATACCGATGTGCTGTCACCGGAAAATTCTTCATCTATCGGCTCTCCGTATGATGTCCCGCCTGCTATGTACCCCGCCGTCTCGATCACACGCTCAGTCAGCGAAGCCGCCAGATCCCTGCACTTTACAGCTGCAGCATGCAGGCCTTCTCCGCTGCACACGGCGCTGATCATACTGCCGGCCGCTGCCGTGTCTTTTTCCTGCATAGCTGCGCGTGTGTTTCCCGAAAAAAATACGACCGCCAGAACAAACAGCGCGATGACGGTCCTCTTAAGTGTCTTTCGTTCCATATCTGCACCTCCATATACTATCTATATTTGAAAGGTGCAAAAAAAGAAGACGTTTTATCCGTATACGTCTTCTTTGCTCTCTGCTGTTTTGGATTTTTAAGGGCAGCCCGTCAGTCTTTTTCCCGGGATCCTGCTTTTTAGGATACTGTTTCTCAGGATCCTGCTGCCTAAGACTCTGCTGCCTATTAAACCCTAGAACTGATCGAGATACTCCTCATCCAGATACTCGAGTTCAAAATCCTTTATCTTTATCGTATCACCGTCCTCGATGCCGAGTTCTTTCATCTTGTCAAGTGCGCCGCTCTTTTCTATATACCTGTAGAGATATCTTACCGATCCCGAATCTGTAAAGTTCGTGGAATTGAATATCTTTTCGAGCTGTTTTCCGCTCAGTATATAGTTCCTGCCGTCGAATTCGACTGAAACCGTCCTGTAGTCAGGATCATATTCATCAGCCTCGAAGTCGAACATCTCATAACCGTCATCTTCCTGAGGTTCTTCCAGAAGCTTCTGCAGCTTGTCCGCAGCTTCTGCCAGGACCTCTTTCACACCGATGTTTATCGGCGCCGACATCGGGAATACCTTGTATCCCTTTGACTCGACGTATTCTTTGAACTCAAGGTATTTCGGATCATCTTCGCTGATGAGATCTATCTTGTTTGCCGCCACGATCTGCGGTTTCTTCATCAGTCTCGGACTGTACTGTTCAAGCTCTCTGTTTATCTTGTCAAAATCCTCTATCGGATCGCGTCCCTCGCTCCCTGAAACGTCCACAACGTGTATGAGGACTTTCGTTCTCTCTATATGTTTCAGGAATTTGTGGCCGAGTCCCGCGCCCTGATGCGCGCCTTCTATTATCCCTGCTATGTCCGCCATCACGAAGCTCGTGTCATATATCTGCACGACCCCGAGGTTCGGAGCTATCGTCGTGAAGTGGTAATTCGCTATCTTAGGCTTTGCACTCGTGGAAACAGACAGCAGTGTCGATTTGCCGACATTAGGGAATCCTACCAGCCCTACATCTGCTATCAGCTTCATTTCGAGTATTATCTCGCGTTCTTTTGCAAATCCGCCGGCTTCCGCAAAGTTCGGCGCCTGTCTGGTGGACGTCGTGTACTTCACGTTGCCCTTCCCGCCTTTACCGCCTTTCGCAGCGACAAAGGACTGGCCGTTCTCCGTCAGGTCCTGCATCACAAGTCCCGACGCTTCGTCTATCACAACTGTGCCGACAGGAACTTTTATCACGAGATCCTGGCCGTTCTTGCCGTATCTCTTTTTCTTCATTCCATTCTGACCGTTTTCCGCCTCATATTTTCTTTTATATCGAAAATCCATCAGAGTTCTGAGATTTTCATCTGCCTGGAAAATAACGTCTCCGCCTTTTCCTCCGTCTCCGCCGTCAGGTCCGCCTTCCGGCACGAATGGCTCTCTTCTGAAAGAAACAGCACCATCTCCGCCTTTTCCTGACTTTATAAAAATTCTGGCTCTGTCTACAAACATGGAACCTCCTTTATCAAAAAAGTAAAGCCCCTATAAAATAGGGGCTCTCAAAACAATCTGTTTATGCTTCTTTTGGATATACGCTTACTTGCTTTCTGGTTTTGTCATATCTTTCAAACTTGACAGCTCCGTCAATCATTGCAAATAATGTATCGTCTCCGCCTTTTCCTACATTGTTGCCAGGGTGGAACTTAGTTCCTCTCTGTCTAACTAAAATGCTTCCGGCACTTACAAACTGACCGTCGCCTGTCTTAACGCCTAAACGTTTCGACTCACTATCACGACCGTTCTTCGAGCTACCTACACCTTTCTTACTTGCCATCGACCAGACACCTCCTCGCTATATCAATATCAGTTAAATTCTTAAATACTTTGCTTTTACTATTTTAATGCAGCTTCGATAGTTTCGATCATTACCGCATTAGTAGCTTTTTCATCGATTTCGATGTTGTTTTCCTTAGCAAATTCTATAAGTTCTGCTTTTCTCATAGATTTTAAGGACGGCTTCTTAGCAGCTTTTGCTTCTTCTGCAGCTTCAGGTTTTGCAGCCACTGTAGTATCACCATCGATCGAAGTGATCTCTACGAGTGTATACGGCTGTCTGTGACCCTGCTTCTTTCTGTAGTCTTTCTTTGCCTTGTACTTGAAGATGATCACCTTCTTGCCTTTGCCTGTTTCGATAGCTTTTCCCTCTACTACAGAACCTTCGACATAAGGAGCACCTACTTTTACATCAGCACCTTCACCTACTACCAGCACCTTGTCAAATACTACCTTTGATCCGTCTTCTACATTGCTGAGCTTTTCAACAGCGATCTGATCACCGTTCTTGACTCTGTACTGCTTTCCGCCTGTTTCGATAATTGCGTACATTATAATTCTTACCTCCTCTATCCAGTCTCGCCTAACCAGGTAGCAGTTTTATCTTGAATATCAAACTGCATTTCAAAAAACCCTCTTCGAGCGGCTTACATTCATATATATTACTATATTTCAGCTTCAATGTAAAGTAAATTTACTGTATTTTGCACATGTTTTTATTCGTTCTGCTGCTGCATTTCAAATACGTTTCGACTTGCCTCAGCAGCTTTGCGGAACCGGAGTTATTCGATGATGACTCCATCCTCGTCGATGAAGAATTCATCTTCCAATGCATCCGGTATATCCTGTACCGGTTCTTCATCTTTTTTATCCTTGTCGGCCTTGAGCGTATCGAGCAGCAGTCCTTCGACCTGATCAAGCACATCAGGATTCTCTTCAAGATACTTCTTGACGTTCTCTCTTCCCTGTCCGATCCTGTTGCCGTCAAAGCTGTACCATGATCCGGCTTTCTCTATGATCTTCGCATCTACTGCACAGTCGAGCACATCCCCGGATTTCGAGATGCCCTTGCCGTACATGATATCGAATTCCGCCTGCTTGAACGGAGGCGCCACCTTGTTCTTTACGATCTTCGCTCTCGTCCTGCTTCCCAGTATCTGATCGCCCGATTTGATGCTCTCGACCTTTCTCACATCTATACGCATCGATGAGAAGAACTTGAGAGCGCGTCCGCCTGTAGTCGTCTCAGGGTTTCCGAACATCACTCCGATCTTTTCTCTGAGCTGGTTTATGAAGATTATAGTAGTATTCGTCTTGTTGATGACTCCCGCGAGCTTTCTGAGGGCCTGCGACATCAGACGAGCCTGCAGACCGACTGTCGCATCTCCCATCGCACCGTCTATCTCATGTTTCGGAACGAGAGCCGCTACCGAATCGACTACCACGATCTCCACAGCGCCGCTCCTGACGAGCATCTCTGCGATCTCGAGAGCCTGTTCACCGTAATCCGGCTGTGAAACGAGAAGTTCGTCCACATCGACTCCGAGATTTCTCGCATATTCCGGATCCAGTGCATGCTCCGCATCGATGAATGCCGCTCTTCCGCCCTGTTTCTGGGCTTCTGCGATGATATGTAAGGTAAGAGTAGTCTTACCTGATGATTCCGGTCCGAACACCTCTATGATCCTGCCCTTCGGGACTCCTCCGATACCTGTTGCAAGGTCAAGGCTCATCGAACCTGTAGATATAGCTTCTATATTCATTCTGGCGCTGTCATCGCCGAGCTTCATAACAGCACCCTTTCCAAACTGCTTCTGTATCTGGGCCAGAGCTTCATTGAGCGCTTTATCTCTATCCTCTTTGCTGGCCGTCTTCATGTTTTTAGTTTCGTTGTTTTTAGCTGCCATCCGATTTCCTCCAATCAAGAACATTTGTTCTTAAACCATGATACCCTACTTTTGCTCCAAGGTCAAGACAATTTTTCCGATGCATAAAACTCACCGGAATGAACATTTTACCGTCCCGCCCTGAAGCTCCGATGTCATGGAATAATTTTACATCAAGCGCCGTATTTTGTCAATATTTTACAATACATTAAATGTGATCAAATATTCCTGTTTATCATATCGAGCATGCTGAGCAGTGTATACCTGCGGTTCCAGCTCCTGTCGTCATCGCCCGTACTCAGCTTCCTGCACAGTTTCTTATCACCGTACATGAAACCTATATATATCAGTCCTACAGGCTTTTTCGCGCTACCACCGCCAGGACCTGCGATGCCAGTAACGGATATGCATATATCGCTGCCGCTTGCTTTCCTGAGACCTTCGACCATTTCAAGCGCAGTCTCTTCGCTGACAGCACCGTACTTTTCCAGAGTCTCCGCTTTCACGCCCAGCTCGTCCATCTTGGCCTGATTGCTGTATGTCACCAGCCCGCGCTGGAACACCTGAGATATTCCCGGGATGTCCGTGACCGCAGCAGCGAACAAGCCTCCCGTGCACGATTCTGCCGACGAAAGCGTCAGACCGCGATCCATCAGCTTCCTGCACACTACCTGTACCAGTTCTTCATCGTCACAGCTGTATATATACTCTCCGACGCGCTCCTTTACCTTCTCTAGCATGTCGTTGACAGCCTTTTCAGCCTCAGCCTCGGTCTTCCTCTTGGAAGCCACTCTGAGCGAACACTCGCCCTCCTTTGCATAAGTGGCCAGCGTAGGATCTGTCTGTCCGTCGATCAGATCGAGAAGATCAGTCTCCAGGCGCGACTCGCCTATGCCGAATACCCTTGCCATCCTGTAATAGATGACCTCGCTGGAAAGCGACTGTATGAACGGCTTTACGCTGTTCTCGAACATCGGCTTCATTTCAGACGGAGGCCCCGGCATGCAGATCACGTACTTTCCCTCATTTTCAGCACAGAAACCCGGCGCTGTGCCGTTTTCATTATGGAAAACGACCGCACGTGACGGCAGGTATGCCTGTTTCCTGTTGTTCTCGGTCATGTCCTTGCCGGCATTCCTGAAATATTCAGTGAGAGAGTTCATCTCGTCTTCGTTTTTCACGAGCTCGTCTTTCATCACCTTGCACACGACTTCCTTGGTGAGATCATCCTGCGTCGGTCCGAGACCGCCAGTAGTGATCACCATGTCGCAGTCTTTGAGTGCCAGCTTGATCATGTCCTCGACTCTTTCGGGATTGTCTCCCACCGTATAGTGGTACATCACGTCAAAGCCCAGCATGTTCAGCTGCTGTGAAAGATACACTGTATTAGTATTCGTTATCTGCCCGAAAAGCAGTTCTGTACCGATACTCAGGATCGCAGTTTTCATATCTCATTCCTTCTTTCCTGTGTTTTCCTGCATTTGTTGTTTTTCCTGAATTGAAAACCTACATAGAAAACAGTTTCTTGTTCTTGATTATGTATTCAGTCCCTGATACTACCGTCATCACGAGGGCTATCCAGAGGAATATCGTATCCATCGGCAGATTGAAGCTCAGCATGCTGAACGGCCAGTTGTCGAGCAGCAGCAGAGGTATCGCGATCATCTGCGTTATGGTCTTGATCTTTCCTGTTATCCCGGCTGCGATGACTATTCCCTGTGCCGCAGCCACCTGTCTCATGCCTGTGATGATGAATTCTCTTCCGAGTATCACGACTACCATCCAGCCTGCCACATCTCCGATCTGCACCAGACATATCAGCGCCGACATCACCAGCAGCTTGTCCGCCAGCGGATCCATCAGCTTTCCGAAATTAGTCACGAGATTGTGTTTTCTCGCGATATGTCCGTCCAGCATATCGGTCAGCGCCGCGAGTATGAAGATCACCGTCGCCGCGTACCTGTAGCCGAGCAGAAACACGATGATGAACACCGGTATCGCGAAAATTCTTCCCATCGTAAGTTTATTAGGCAAATTCATATTATCCCTCCATCTTTCCTACAAGATCATAGTCGAATGCGTCTGTTATCTTTACCTGCACCATGTCTCCCGGCACAAGTTCTTCATCTGCTGTAAAAATCACCGTGTTGTCGATCTCCGGAGCGTCATATACCGTCCTGCCGAGATATGCGCCGTCTTCATCCGTGCCGTCCACCATCACTGTCATAGTATCTCCGACTTTGGACTCGTTTATTTCCCTGGAAATGTCGAGCTGTCTGCGCATTATCGCATCTGCGCGCATCGCCTTGACGTCTTCATCTATCTGATTTTCCATATCTCCCGCAACAGTCCCTTCCTCGCGTGAATATGCAAATACGCCAAGTCTCTCGAACCTCGTTTCCTCGACGAATTCCAGGAGCTCTTCAAACTCTTCCTCAGTCTCTCCCGGGAATCCCGTGATGAGCGTCGTCCTTATGTGGATGTCCGGCATCACTGTACGCAGTCTGCCAAGCGTATCCTTTATGCTTTCCGTAGTCGAATGTCTGTTCATCGCGCTCAGCACTCCGTCAGACACATGCTGCAGCGGTATATCGATGTAATCGCAGATCTTTTCTTCGGACGCCATCACTTCTATCAGTTCATCGGTGATCTTGTCCTCGTAGCAGTACATTAGCCTGATCCATCTTATGCCGTCGACCCTGCAGAGCTTTCTGAGCAGCTCCGGGAGCATCAGTCTGCCGTAGATATCCGTACCGTATTCTGTCACGTCCTGAGCGATCAGTATGATCTCTCTGCAGCCCTTTGACGCCAGCAGCTCAGCTTCTTCTATTATATTCTCCATCGGTCTGCTCCTGTATGCACCCCTTATCTGCGGTATCACGCAGTATGCGCAGCAGTTGTTGCAGCCTTCGGCTATCCTCAGCGTCATTGAATAAGGGTTGTCCTTTATCTTTCTTGCGGAAAATTCGTAGAATGCATCCGGCTGGCAGCTGAAAGCCTGCAGACGCTTGCCTTTCCTGTACTCCTTCACAAGCTGCGGCAGCTTTTCATAATCATTGACCCCGAGGAAAATGTCGACCTCTGGCATCTCGTCGGCCAGCTCTTTTCCGTATCGCTGCGAAAGACATCCTGAAACTATCAGTATCTTTTTCTCGTGATCCGGCGCCTGCTTCGCGGATTCATCTATGAATCTCGCCATGTCGAAAATGCAGCCTATCGACTCCTGCTTCGCGTCGTTTATAAAGCCGCACGTATTCACAAGGATCGCGTCTGCTTCGGCAGGGTCGTCTGTCAGCGACATCCCGGTCGATTCCCATATTCCTCCTATGCTCTCCGAATCATTGAAATTTTTCGGACATCCCATCGTTTCTATGTATAATTTCATTCTTTCTCTATATCCTCTGTACTTTCTTTCATATTTATTAGATCCGCTTCTGTGATCAGCACCTGTCTCGGTCTGCTCCCGTCTGACGGACCGACGATCTGCCTGTCTTCCATCATGTCGATTATCCTGGCGGCTCTGTTGTAGCCTATCCTGAACCGTCTCTGCAGCATCGACACGGATGCCTGCTGCGCCTGCACGACAAGCTCTATCGCATCAGGAAGCAGCTCATCTTCAAGATCTCTGTTTCCCTTCTCTGCGTCAGGGACATTGGCACGCTCTATTGAGTCGAGAACGTTATCCGAATATCTTGTCTCCTCATTCTGCGCTTTCACAAAATCGATGATGCTGTTGACTTCATCATCCGAAATGAATGCGCCCTGGACTCTTATCGGCTTGCCGCTGCCGAGCGGATTGAACAGCATATCGCCTTTTCCCACGAGCTTTTCGGCTCCCGACATGTCCAGTATCGTCCTCGAGTCGACCTGTGATGATACTGCAAAGGCTATTCGCGACGGTATGTTGGCTTTTATGACTCCCGTTATTACGTCTACCGACGGTCTCTGCGTAGCCACGATCAGATGCATGCCTGCGGCTCTCGCTTTCTGCGCAAGCCTGCAGATAGACTCCTCTACCTGTGACGGCGCTGCCATCATCAGGTCAGCCAGCTCGTCTATTATGATGACGATCTGAGGCATCACGCTTTCGTCATCGCCCTTTGCCTTCATCGCCTTGTTGTAGCCGGTCAGCTCGCGGACTCCCTCTGCCGCGAATTTCTTGTATCTGTCATCCATCTCTGCGACAGCCCAGTTCAGTGCGGCGGCGGCCTTTGACGGCTCCGTCACGACCGGTATCAGCAGATGAGGTATGCCGTTGTAGTTTGCAAGCTCCACGACCTTGGGGTCGACGAGAACGAGCTTGACTTCATCAGGTCTTGCCTTGTAAAGGAAGCTTGCTATTATCGTGTTTATGCACACGCTCTTTCCGGACCCTGTAGAACCTGCGATCAGCATGTGCGGCATCGTCTTAAGATCTGCGACTATAGCCTTCCCCGCGATGTCCTTTCCTACTGCAAACGTTATCTTCGACTCTGATTTCTTGAATGCTGCAGAATCGATGATCTCTCTGGCAGTCACCATGTTGATCCTGTCGTTTTCTATCTCTATGCCGACTGCCGGTTTTCCTGGTATCGGCGCTTCTATCCTGATGCTCTTTGCCTCCATGTTGAGTGCGATATCATCTGCAAGGTTTTTTATGCCTTTGACCTTTACACCGCTGTTAGGGTGTACCTCATATCTTGTTACCGTAGGACCCTGTGTGACATTGGTGACCTGTGCATCTATATTGAAACTGTGCAGTGTGTCTTCCAGCTTCATCGCCTTCGCTCTGAGGATGTTTTCTTCCTCTGCGGCGTTTCCCTTCGACCGCTTCGCCTTGTTCAAAAGGTCTATCGGCGGAAATCTGTAGCTTTCCGACGTCGTCGTCACATTGAAATCGCCTTCTTTGAGCATGCTCTTTGCAGCTTCGGCCTTCGAAAGCTTTTCTTCCATTTTTTTAGGAGAAAATCCGCCGACTATTATCGGACTGCCGAAGCCTTCTGTCTCCGCTTCACCGCCCGCTGCTGCACCTGTATCGAATGCATCTTCTGCCACATGTGCAGTATGTACAGATGTGTTTCTTTCCTGTGCAGGCATATCTGTTCCTGCTTCTTCAGCAGCCTTCTTTCGACGCTTCTTTTTCTCCCTGTTTTCTCCAAGTGAAAAGTCGAGCTCCTGCTCTGCTCCGTTCCTGCCCGAAGCCAGATCGTCATCTTGCATATATCCCAGTATCTTTTTCTGTCTCGCGCTCACTCTCCCGCTGTGCGCATCCGGCATCGGGATATATCCCTGCATGTTATCCGCCGCATATCCTGCGGCAGGTCCCGCAGCTGCAAAGCCTGCGCCTTCATACTCCGGCTCATGGACTTCAGGATATGAAACCTGAGGTTTTTCCTTTCTCCTGGCTGCCGCACGCTCCTGCTTAGACTCATCATGTTTCGCCTTCTTTTCCCTGGCTTTTTCGAAAAACCGGGATACCGGCGTGTTCATGAGGAGAAGCAGACATATTATCACGACTACTACTGCGAATATGTAAAGCCCCGGAAGGCCTGTGAGCATCACGATGGTCTTGCCTACCATCATACCGAACACTCCGCCGTCATCCAGCGCCATGCCGTTGTTGTAATAGACCGCCATGTTCCAGAAATTCTGATTTATCACGCTTTCATCTATGAACCTTCCCGAATTGATCAGCGATATCATCAGAAAGATGATCAGCAGCAAAACTGCAGATTTTATGCCTACATGTATGGTCTTTCTCATAAACAGCAAAATGCCGTATATTATAAAATAATACGGCAGTATGTATGCGGCAAATCCAAACAGACCTTTGAAAAAGTGCGACAGCGACATCCCTATTGCTCCTGCCGCCGAAGTCTGGAACGCTATGATGAAGAAAATACCTACAGCGATCAGAATGATGGATACTATCTCATCCCTCACTCTGCTGTCGATCCTCCGTTCATCTGCCTCCGCAGCCTTCTTCCTGCCGGCAGCCGATGTCTTTGAGGATGATGAGCTGCTCCTGCTTTTTGTCCCCCCGGACGTAGATCTCTTCTGCTGTCGTTTTTTTTCAGTCATCCTTTTACCTCTGTAAACAAGTGATTTTATCTTCTAGGCGAATATAAGCGCATAGACTATAACTGCTATACCCAGAGCCCATGTATATATCGAAAATCCGATCAGGTTTTTGTTCGAAACAAGCTTTATCATCGCTTTGATCGCAAACAGACCTGAAATGGCAGCAACTACCACACCTGCGATGACCGGACCTACGAGTGATATGTCCAGTCCTTCTCTGAACGCATCGGGCGCTTCAAGTATCACTGAACCGAGTATCGACGGGATCGATATGAGAAATGCGAATTTAACTGCGAATTCCCTGTTGAGACCCGATATCAGACCTCCGAAAAGAGTCGATCCCGATCTGGAAACTCCCGGGCATATCGCAACACCCTGCATGAATCCCACGAACAAAGCGTGTCTGAACTTCATTTCTTTTACAGTTTTATTGCTCTTTCCCATCCTTTCGGCGATCACGAGTATCGTACCTGTAATTAGCAGACCTATGCCGATCGCTACGAGTGAAAGATACATCGCATTGAACAGATCATTGAACAGCAGACCTATCACTGCCGTCGGTATCGTAGCGACGATTATCATGAAGCCGAGACGTCTCGTCGGATTGGCATTTATCCTGAGTCCTTTTCCTGTAAAAATATCCTTTATCACTGCTCCGAGCTCTTTTATCAGATCAACGATGTCCTTCCAGTAAACTATGAAGACCGATACCAGAGTACCGAAATGCAGAAGCACTGCAAAAGGAAGCACATTATCCGCATTTATGCCGAAAAAGTACTGCAGAAGCGCCAGATGTCCCGAGCTGCTGATAGGTAAAAACTCCGAAAGCCCCTGTGCCAGTCCCAGAATCACCGCCTGAATGTAAGTCATGTTTAGTTCCTCCCTGAAATTGTACTTTAAAATGATCCAAGTGCATACTGAAGCAGACGCCCCGGCCGATCCGCCCGATCCATCTGTTTCAATAAACACTTCCCTGCGGCAACGCCGCTTATTATCCAAGTGTTATTTATTATAACAGACAAGCTCGTCGCAGTCTGTTTCAATAAACACTTCCTTGCGGCAACGCCGCATATCATCTAAGTGTTTATTATAACATATCCCTTCCGCAATTAATATGTGTTTTTTGTGTGCAGCATGATGCCAAGCGGCATCGCAGCATGATACGGAGCAACATTGTAAAACACTGTCACACAATCCGTATTACCACCACTCCTTCGCACACCGAAGCACTGCATCTTTACACAAGGCCTATGCGCATTTTTTGTGGTTTTCAACTAAAAATCCGAACATTTTTATGTTTTTTGTTAAAGTATTAATTATAAGAAATCCCTTCTTATCCCTTTACACAGGGGTGCCTGAGGTAGTATAATCGTTGATAAAGCATATGTTGCACGCATTATGACGCGATCATCATCCGATGCATATGCATAGAATAATTATACAGAATATAATAAAAATCAACAATACATTTAGGAGGTCACAATTATTATGAAGAGAAAACCCAATATTGCAGTCGTGGGAGCTACCGGAGTAGTCGGTTCCACATTTTTAAAGGTTCTGGAAGAGAGAGATTTCCCTTTCGAGAACATTTACATGATGGCATCTGCTAAATCAGCAGGCAAAAAGCTGACCTTCAAGGGGAAAGAATACACAGTCGAAGAGCTTACAGAGCATTCATTCGACAAGCCGATCGACATCGCACTTTTCTCAGCCGGTGGCTCAACAAGTGAAAAATTCGCACCTATCGCAGCAGCCAAAGGCGTTACCGTTGTAGACAACAGCAGCCAGTGGAGAATGGACAAGGAAGTTCCTCTCGTAGTCCCTGAAGTAAACCCTGAAGATATCAAATGGAACAAGGGGATCATCGCAAACCCTAACTGCTCGACTATCCAGGCTATGGTAGCTCTGAAACCTCTCCAGGACAAATACGGCATCAAGAGAGTCGTTTACTCGACTTATCAGGCTGTTTCAGGCTCAGGTGTAAAGGGCATCAATGATCTGAAGAACGGTCTTGCAGGAAAAGAGGATGAGCTTCAGGCTTACGCACATCCTATCGCAGGAAACTGTCTGCCTCATATCGATGTGTTCACAGACAACGGATATACAAAAGAAGAAATGAAAATGATCAACGAGACTCACAAGATCCTCGGCGATGACAATATCAGAGTAACTGCAACTACAGTTCGTGTGCCGGTATTCGATTCACACAGCGAATCCATCAACATCGAACTGGAGAAGCCGTTCGAGCTCGAAGACATCTTCGAACTGTTCAAGAACTCGCCTGGAATCGTAGTTCAGGATGACATCGAACACGATGTATACCCTCTCGCAAGAGACGCTGCAGGTACAGACGAAGTTTACATCGGCCGTATCAGAAGAGACTTCTCAGTTGACAACGGACTCAACATCTGGGTAGTTGCAGACAACATCAGAAAGGGCGCTGCAACAAACGCTATCCAGATCGCAGAACAGCTCCTCAAGGACATGGACGACTAATCAGCTGCAGCTAGGCCTGAGCACTTAACACGCCGCAAGCCGCTGCGCGTCCTGCCTATGACAGCTGCAGCACCTGCCCGGAGAACGCTTGAGGCTTTTGCAGATTTGAGACTTTTATAAAAACAACGGACTGCATACGGAAGATCAGATAAAGATCTCCGCTCCGCAGTCCGTTTTTCATTGCATATTATTGCTGCACATTTATAGACATCTGCGTCAAATCGTTACGCCCTGAACGCAACCCTGAACACGGTCTTCCCGTCAGCGGAAGCCGCACTTATCTGCCCGCCGTGACTTTCCACTATATTCTTCGCTATCGCAAGGCCGAGACCGAACCTGCCTTCGCTCCTGTTCCTCGATTCATCTGCACGATAAAAACGCTCGAATATCTTTTCCTCATCGCCTGTCTTTTCGCATCTGAGCTTCGACTTCGCCGTATCGAGCTGCAGGTCCCCGTACTCCAGACGATCGCTGTTTTTGAATTCAGAAGGGTCGCGGAGCTGTATGTTTACTCTCGCCATCAGCTCATCCATATGGAAAGGCTTGGTGATGTAGTCGTTCGCGCCGTGTTCGAGACCGTTGAGCTTGTCCTCCAGCATCGACCTCGCAGTCAACATTATCACCTTGCTCGCGATCTTTGCTTTCCTTATCTCTCTCAGTATCTCGAACCCGTTTTTCCCCGGCAGCATCACATCGAGTATTATAAGATCGTATATGCCGGTCATCGCATTGTAAAGACCCTCGTCTCCGTCATAGCAGACATCTGTCGTGAAATTTTCCTTTTTGAGTTTTGCGGCTGTCACATCAGCCAGATTCTTTTCATCTTCTACAATCAAAATACGCATAATAATCACCGTGATAAAAATAACTTACATTTATTAAATCAACCTTAAATACAGCCTATTTTAACATTTTTGCAAAAAAGTTTTCGCGTTTAATGTTCATTTAAGGAAGAAAAGTTATCATGCTCTGCGATGAAAGAAAACAGACACGAAGTTCTAATGAGAAAGGAGTTCAAACGATATGAAAAGATTATTCGCTAAACGGTATATAAAAAACACGCTGGCCGTGCTGCTGATCGCGGCGATGTGCGGCTGTGCGTTTTTCACGATGAAATATGCTCAGTCCCATGTGATCAGCGGTCCTGACACGATCATGACACAGTCATCAGAAGGCAGCAGTCAGCCGTCCGGAAACCAGCAGAGCAACGATCCACAGAGCGGTCAGCCCGGAGGCGATGCTCAGAACGACCAGAACGCAAGCGATCAGAATGGTCAGGGTGATCAGAACGGCCAAGGCGGAACACCTCCTGACATGAACGCTTCAGGATCATCATCGGCACTGCCGATCGGATACTACTTCGTTTTCGGCGCTGAAGGCATCATCCTCGCCGCCGGAGTGATGTATCTGATAATGACACGAGGAGGAAAGAAATCAATAAAGGAGCTAGCTATGAACAGAGATAAGATAACGATATTCATACTGTCAGCAGTACTGCTGGCATCAGCATTCACATTCTCATGCAGCGGCATAACAGGCAGCGTATTCATAAGCAGCGCAGCGGAGACCGGTCAGATGGGAGGCCCCGGCGGCCAGTCAGCAGGTACTGCATCATATTCGGCAGTAAAAGAGATAACATCAGACGAAACCATAAAAGTCGAGACATATAGCTCGGAAAACTCAGACGAGAACGCAGTCCTCGCAACAGGCAGCATCACTGCACAGCTTTCCGATACGACGATAACCAAGACCGGTGATTCAGACGAAGGCGACACCAGCAACTTCTACGGCAATAACTCCGGCATCACTGCAAAAGACGGCGCTGCCCTGACGCTCAAAAATATGAAGATAACTACCGATGCCAGCGGCGCCAACGGAGTATTCAGCTACGGAGGCTCTGCGACTACCAACAATTCTTCCGGCGACGGCACATCAGTCACGATAAGCGATTCTGAGATCACGACTACAGGTGATAATGCAGGCGGCATCATGACGACAGGCGGCGGCACTTACACGACTACAGGTATCGGCTCCCCCTTCCGTATATTCCACGGCCGACATCATCGTAAGCAATGCCAAGCTCGTCGCAAAGGCTTCCGAGGGCATCGTGATCGAAGGAAAGAACTCGGTTACTTTGAACGACTGCACTCTCACGGACAGCAACACTGAACTGAACGGACAGTCGACTACTTACAAGAATATATTCCTCTACCAGTCGATGAGCGGCGATGCCGCCGACGGCAATGCGGAATTCACGGCAGCAGACAGCAAGATAACGACGAAAAAAGGCTACACGCTGTACGTGACAAACACGACAGCGACTATCAACCTGGAAAACAACACTATAAAGAACACAGACAGCGAAGGCAACTTCCTCAGAGCCCAGGCCGATTCATGGGGAAATTCGGGATCAAACGACGGTGACGTCACCCTAGTGATGACAAAGCAGAAGGCCACTGGCAAAATCGTGAGCGACTCGATCTCGACTCTCGATATGACCATGAAATCCGGCTCATACTACGAAGGAACGATCAACGGCGACAACAGCGGCAAATCGATAAAGCTGACGCTCGACAAGAAATCCAAGATCAAGCTCACCGGCGACAGCTATGTTACTAGCCTTGACGACGCTGACACAGACTACAGCAACATCGACTTCAACGGATATACACTGTATGTTGACGGTGAAGCGATAAACTAAATATAGCAGACGCAACCTCAAAAAAATGCAAGCGCCGATAAGCGCCAAATCAAATAGCCTGCTATGGTATTTTGATCTTACCATAGCAGGCTAGCGCAAATGTCATCAATTAAGATGGTCAAACCGAGCATGGACTTATAGCCAGCATTGATTTTCATTGATCTGCTGAACGAAAATGCGTCCTTGATTTTCTTCATCTTTAGTCTGATGATATTTGAAAATCATATTATTTTCATTTAATGCTCCCAGGATTTCTATCTTTCCTGTAATGTGCGACATAACAAAGCGAAAACATTTTCCCATCCCGCTCTGCATATTTTTTGCAGCCTCAGTGATCTCATATCCTTTTCTCAATGGTATCTGAAAATGATTCATGACACCTGTCACCGGGCGACACTGGAAAACATAATAAGGGATCACGCCTATAGCTGTAAGCTTCTTTATCAGATTACCCAGAATATAGCTGTCATCATTTATTCCTTTAAGAAGCACTGTCTGGTTCTTGACCAGTATATTTATATCTAACAGTTGCTCGACTGCTTCCGCGGACTGTTGAGTGATTTCTCGTGGATGATTGAATTGTGTCACTATGTTTATTATCTTTTTCTTATTATATTTACATAAAATATCTCTGAGTTCCAGATCTGCTGTTATTCTCTGCGGGAATACAACCGGTATTCTGGTCCCAAACCGTATCAGATCCAGGTGAGGTATGGCACTAAGTTCCTTAAGATATTCCTCTATGAGTTCATTGCTGTTCATAAAAGCATCACCGCCACTGATCAAGACATTTGATATTTCCGTATGCTCATTGAGATAGTCAACGATAGCTTTAAGTTCTTTTGAAGTTTCTTTTTCCGATATCCCTACCATTCTTCGCCTGAAACAATGCCTGCAATACATCGCACATCGGTTATTAGACAATATCAGCGCCGTTGCTTTATACTTATGCTGCAGTCCCGGTAAAACCGTATTATCCTTTTCACCACTGGTGTCAAAGCTTCCAACGGTATCTAACTCTTCCACCGAAGGTATGCAGAGCTTTCGTATAGGATCTGCTTCATCATCTATGTCTATCAAAGAAAAATAATACGGATTTACAAACATCGGATACATTTCCTGTATTTTTTTCAACATTTCCGTTTCTTTATCAGAAAACCCAAACAATGTTTTTACCTGTTGAATATCCGTACATCCTTGAACTAAGTTTTTTTCCAATCCTCTATCCATTTACATCACCTGCCAAATACTTTTTATTACTTTATATCATTCCTCGCTTTTCAACACCGGCTTCTTCCGGAATTTCCATGTTTTTTGATGCTGTACCGGAAAGCCTTTTCGATACGCAGCACTATATTTTATATATTAATATACCATAAAAAAATATATTGTAAATAATCATTTGTTTATAATTTTCGTAATATTTTGTCGCTTTATTTTTGTAGATAATATGACAGCAACTGTTTTCAGCCTGGTCGAGACTGCAAAAGCCAGCAGTCTTGATCCATTCAAATACTTTCTCCTTCCATTTGCATCATCAGTTTCCATTCCCCAGCGCCTTTGATATTTCCTTAAACTTTCCGTTTTTCTGATATTCCTGTATTTTATTTTCACTAAATGACAATACAACCATTTCGACATCATTATTGCTTATCACACCATGGTGATTGCACATTACAAGATTATATGTTTTGCCAGAAACATGATATGCATCGATTTCACTATATCTCCCTTTATCTATGCCATTTAAATCAAGGCTGTCATACGCATATAAATCACCCAGACCCAAAACATGACCAAACTCATGTTTTGCAATATCCTGTATTTCATCATAGTCATTTAATCTTACATCTCGGTTACGTATATAAATAGCCTTTCGAGAAGTTACCGACCATTTTCTAGCACCTGTAAATGCAAAACCTTCTGAGTTATCCAGTAAATTTTTGCCTTTTTTAGAACTTAGCTTTGATGCAATATCAACAGTGTCATCACTAATCGAGAATATATAAACATTGTCATAAGCATTGTTCTTATCTGTTATCTCAATTTCAACAGCTAATTTCTGACCGCCAAAAACTTCATACATGCCCGCCCATTGTCTGAATCCGTCTAACACACTCTTTTCAAACTTTTTCTCATCTTCTACAGAATCATCCAAGTGTATAAAAATCGGATTCAAAGAAAGGTGCAGATAATTCATACCATCTTTATAGGTCAGTACAGCATCTACCGGCGTACGTATCCCTGTACGATTTATTATGATCTGCTTCCCTTCAAAATCAACCAGCGGACCTTCATTTACATTTTTTGTATTCAACGGAATATTCTTTTGATACCTATAGTAGCAAATCTGATTCAACATCAATTTAGCATTCATATTTCCCATACTTGCAGATTCAAAAAGAAAGTTCATTCCAGTCTCTTCCCTATCAAAGCCTTCTTTTAAATTAATAATTCCTTCTAGTACAAGTTTGCCTGTCAAAAACAATGCTTCATCATCGCCCTGCTCTACAAGTTCCATCAGCAGGCCTATGCCATGTACTCGCGTTTCGTTATCAAATCCTGATCCCAAAATATACATCTTCGCACGTTCTAATTTGTCTAATACATCTTTTGTTTTTTCCATTTTTTCTTTTTCCTTTAATTCTTTATCTTACCCTATATATTTAGGTAACATATTACACCTTGTGTGATAATTCAAAAATTATTTATCACACGTTTCCTTTTTGCAATTTTTATTCAAATATACTATTTCATCTTAACATATACCGCAGGCCTCACTGCGATATTAGATTGCCTGCCATCCAATCCGCTTTCTTTAATTATGCCTGATTTAGATACAAAAGGATAATTTCTTGGATAACGCTTGTCCTGACATAACCACCAAGCATACTTTCCAAGACCTTTTGTCACACCTGTTTTAATTTGAGCACATTGATTCGAATATTCACGAGCTTCATTCACAGTCAGTAAAAACGGATATCTATCCATACTGTTTTCACTCCCATTTTTCGATACAATGAAATTTTTCTCCAGTGCAGTAAAGCGCTTCATAAACTCAGTTTTCAGCCATTCATCTATGCCTTCATAAACTCCTACCTTTGCTGATGACTCCAATAACAGCAATGCGACGCCTTTCTTTACATCAATTACTATCCATTTCATTTTGACCGCTTCATCCGAATCTATTGCATCGACCCGCTTCGGTAATTCTCCAAAATCAACGATATCTCCAACCTTTGCTTCTGTAATCGGACTCTGCACTGATTTTTGAACTTTATTTACATCTATAAGTTCAAGAAGACTCCTTATATCATCTGTTTTGTCTAGTGCTTGCCGTTCTTGATTTTCCCTGGCCATTATAACATCTTCGTTTTGTCGCACATCACTGCAAACTGTCCCGGCATAGCCGCAATCTGAACATCCAAGTAACTCTTTTATACCCGCAAGAATCCGAATAAATTCCGGTACATCGGCACGGATTTCCGGAACAGCAACAATTTGACTGCTGCCAATATAAAACTTGAACCCTGAATTTAACTTCAGGTCTTCTAACTGCATTGGAAGTATCGGTTTTTTATATGTAATTGCTCTTTCTATTTCTCTCTCGACAAATTGAGACAGCTGTGATGCATTTGTAAGTAACAGCAGTACGCATGAACAATTCTCTAATGCATCATTGATCACATATGCATATCTGCTGCCTGCCGGAATATCATATGGTGCCATCCAGCAGGAAATGTTATTTTCCTTAAGCAAAAGACGAACCGAGTCCGCCATCTGCTGATTTACTGAACTATAGCTAATAAAAACATAATTCCCCTTGTTTACATCAACACTATCAATAGATGTTTTCTTGTTCATTGTTCTGCCTCCTTCGAAGTAATCTTATATATAGGATTCCGCTCCTTCTATGATAATATTGTTACAGAATCTTTCTGCATACTGCTGCATATTCTTGTCTTTAACAGTCCACCCAATCAAAGGAATTCCATGCTTTTTACATTCGGCCTCTATTTCTTCATTTTCCACATCCTCTATAGCATATGTCATGAAGTCCGGGATAACGTCATCAAAATATTTCTTTTCTTTGTGATGTTTTTTGACTTCGCTTGGAACCCCACTATATCTACCTTTTGAAAAATCCAGAGATATCTGTCCAATCGGAATCATGCAATTCTTTTTCCTTATCATTTTCAAAATACATGAATTGGCTGAATGAATTGCTATTCTCCCGCTAGAGTTTATAGAAATATGTTGTCGTATATATTTCTGCACAATCTCTACCAAACGATTTACAAGCCCGACATTCTGCTTACTAGTCTCTTCATAATCATCTGATTTAACTTCCAGAAGAACTGGTATACGTCCATGAATGTAATCTAGAAATTCATTAAGAAACATAATCTGCCTTGCCGAAATGTATCCTTTTGACTCTATTTTCTCTCTAAGCTCCAACCATGTCATGTTAGATACTTCACCTTCTCTGCAGCCCATCCATTCCGCAAGTTGCTCTTTTCGCCCCACAACAATTTTATGATCTTTTAAAACAATAAGGTCAACTTCTATAGTCGCTTTATTTTGAATACATAATGAAAAAGCATCTCGTGTATGCGGCAGTACATCTTTTGTTATTTGTGCCCTGTGTATTATCCTTTTATCTGACAGCCAACTTACGTCTGGATGTCCCTGATACATATAAGAATTTTCCTGAGCAATTCTGAAAAAGTTGAACTTAAAGAAAGAATAAAGCTCTTTTGTTTCAGGATTATTTTCCATCAGATAAAATGATGGCCTATATTTATCTTCTCCCGGCAAAGGTGCATACAGATCTATTTTCATGTGGTTATTCTCGGGATTCTCATGCTCTGTAATCATCATTCCGTACGGCAACGCAATATCAGTCAGATAAACATTCATTTGCGTCCCCAGTGTATCCACTTTCTTCAAATCATAAAACTTGTTAAGATTTCTGATTATAATCTCACTTCTATCAACTGACATACCACTGGGATACATCTTATATAATTCTGCATCTATTGCCGCTGCTGAATATGGATTAGTCAAAACAGCTTCAATCTGCACATCTCCGGATAATAAGCGAGACTGAAAGCCTTTGGTAAAATATCTGCCTGAATTATATACTCTGGCCACCGAACTTCCTACAAGAAAACTTGTTGCCGCAAAATTCATCAGCATCACTTTTTTTACATCATACATTCTTTCATAAAAGGGATAATCTGTCAGACTTTCTGTATCTCGCTTGAATTCAAGTCTAACATTTGGAGCTTTCATAAATTCCTTCACAGAACGTATACGATAATTATTTTTTATCAGCTGTTCACCAACAAGCTGCACTGTTTTCTGTTCATTATTTTTATCGTATTTGATCAGCTTACAGTGGATTAATCTATCTGCATCTTTTTTAAAACATAAGTTTATATTCCTTATCTTTTCAAGTTCAGCTTGTTTATCAAAACTTTCAAGCTCTACTACTACAAAATGCATATAAGGATTTTTTAGAGCTTCTGTAATTTCCATATATGTGATTGAATGTTTTCCCTGCCGCCTAAAATCGCTGAAGAATGTTTTATTCAAAGGAATAACAAAACATTCCACATGTTCCATCACCCTCGGAATAGTCATTTTATAATTTTCTGCTATCTCCTCCTCCGGTGAAAAATAGACATTTCCATACTTTTCTTCAAAAAAAGGATCCGAGATTAAATAATCATATAGCTTTCCCGCAAACTTTTTCCCTATAGTGTTTCCTTCCCCTTGAGACTCACCTCTGTAGCTGATAAAAATCCTATATTTCTTCTCCATATTTACAGCAGTATTTGTCACCCTAGACTCCTTTCCACGTTTAGTGCATTACTTTATTATCACAGTTCTATTGGATTGCATAAACAATTTTTTAATGTTATTGTTTTTCACAGCTTCCAGCTACTGCCGCCCGATCCTTTGGTATTTCTTCTTCTGATAATTCGTCATAACTTTTAAGGTCGTTATGCATTTTACCTAAATCATTACGGTATGGTGAATAAATGAATCCCTCTGTACGCATATATGCATTCCACCTACGATGCTCAAGCTCAGCAACCAGTTCTTCTTTATCAGGTTTCAACCGTCCCTGATCATCTATGATATCTAATATATTTTTTTTTAGCTCATTATGTATTGCTGTGGATATAGAAGAATTATAATAATATTCATACTCACTGAACTCTTTTTTCTTCTGTTTATTCTTTTCCGCACCATAGCTCGTATCATCTTCTTCATTTCCTTGATACCACTCACCATTCATATGTATTCCCAAAGCTTTCTTCTCCAGATCTGTTGTCTTTACTGAATCAATTGAGTACATTTTATTTAATGCTCCTATAAACTGGATTTTATATTTTTCTCCCTTGTAATGCTTGACATTTTCCAGCCTGCTACTGATAACGCTGTTTTTTACTACTGTCGTAATATGAGGTTTTTCATTGAATTTCTGCAACATTAAAATCCTTAAACGAACAGAGGCATTCACATTCTCACTATCGTCTCCCAAAGCAATAAATATAAAAGTGGGACAGTTTATATTTTTAACTTTTTTATCAAATGTTCCCGTATATATATCTACACCGGAATGAATATTTATATTGTACTCCGCCTCTCCTTTAATACGCTTGCCATTGTATTTTTTACTAAGCAGTTCAGGACACTCTGCCGCTATTCTGTCTTCTGCAGATTTATCCTTGTCAAAAGCATCTATGTATACATGATATCCCTCCATCTGACAAAACCAAGTCAAAGCCTTTAACATTTCTTTTCCATACCCTCCTAATCCGGCGATTAGTATATGGATATTCTTATCTCTGCCCCTGCTGGATATCGCAGAATCAAATATATATTTCTTCCCATATTCATACAGGTACTCGTTTATAAGCGACCTGCATCCATTGATCCTCCGAACTTTTACCTTTCCTTTATCCATATCCGCCAGTAAAAGCTCTCCTTCACGTTTTGTTGTAAAGACATACAGCTCTGTATTCTCCCTATTTCGAAACTCGTTTATAAGACTCATAGCCTGACGTATATTTTCTGTTTCATCATAACCTATGGCAAAGAAAGCAATCATATTTTTCCTGCTGTGTCTCCAATAATTGACCAGTCCAATATCTTTCTTGAACAAAATACTTCGCATTTCTCTTGCTTTCTGCACTAATTCATATGATATCTCTTCATTCTTTTCAAAAACGTCAGTATAAATTATTCTAGCTCTGGGATCTTTTTCTATAACACTTTCTGCAAGAACTATTGATTCATCATTCAGTTCTGAAAATACATATATATCTCTAAAATATGAGAAAAAATACGATATATATGCATGTGCATTTTTTATAAGAGACAACGCTGCACTGAATGTCAATAGCGGCGCCAGAACAAAAATAACTGCTGCCAGTATTGTATACGGAGCGGCTATGCCACCCACATTGCCAGTGATATTATTATCTATGATATCGAACTCACCATCGACAATAAACAGTCTGATTGCATTATGTATAGATATCAGAAAAGTTTTAATCCACGATAATGAATCTCCCTGAAAGATTCGTGAATAAATCGGTATAAAAAGAGTTGATGCCGATATAAATACGCTCACTATAAGTATATTCAGGGATTTGAATCTTACATTTCGGACTCTATATCTTGAAAGAAGTGTAGCAACAATGCCACTAATAAATACAAGCATTGAAATCCAATAACAAGTTATATACAACATCTGTTTCTCCTTCTTTTTTATAAATTATCTTCACTCCCATCACTGCTGACCGTGCCTGCGTAGCTGTATAGGTCAGAGTATGAGAGATCAAGATGCAAAGCGGGACGCACGGCATAAGTACCATTGTAAACAAAACTACCAGTATAGTGGACGTGTCCGTCAAAACGAACATAGACAGCATCCATACTATGCCAGCCCGGCGACCGGAGCCACCAAGTACAGTTGTTGCCATACGCTCCCATTGCCCTCGCATATGTGCTACTTTTACATCTGCGTGCCTCATCATGCGTACTACTACTTTTGACAAATCCATATGAAATAGCTCTACCTGAGTTGTAAACCTCGTTCTCAGACAAAAGGAATATTTTATCGCGGGTGTTATTGCAGCCCTCAGTACCAAGATTTATATTGTCATCATTTACCACTTCTGTGGTTTTTATTGCATTGCGCTCACTTGATATAAATGCCACATTTATGAAGTTTTTGTTGCTGTAATCTGTTCCATACGTGTTCACGTAAGAATAATACCCGTTGAGCCAGCTCCTCATCGTGCTTTTTTCCCATTTGACAGATGTCCTTGAAGTGTTATATCGTTGGTCATCAAGAGATTTGTCTGCCAGCAGAAAAGCATCAGTTCCATTAACATCAAGCACACGCCATTTGATTGGTTCATACTTGAAATACCGAACGGTATCATCACCCCATTCATAATAGCTGTTGATTCCTGGTATGACTATTTCAGAAGCTGCATCTGTCTTACTGAGACGCTTGTATTTCACTCCGTCTACAATAGCATCCCCATTTCTGTCATATACTGCACAGGTTATTTTTTTCCACAGCACACTGCTGACAACAGCATACAGATTATCATTTGATTCCAATTCACTGATACGCCTGGTATTCGTTTCACATACAACCTCTGACTGAGGATAACTGCCGAACCATATACAGTCCCAGGTTACCTTCTGTCCAGATTCCATTGATGCATCTTCTACAATTCTAGGATTACTGTACCTCGACACTGTTTCAGTTTTTTTATTGCCCCCTGCATTTTGAACAGTGGCAGTTTCATTTGCTGCCGAAAGCTGTGTTTTTTTCTTCAGTGTATCAGTTCGACCGGTAAATGCAGCTATTCCCTGCAGTGCTCTTTGGAAATTCTCATCATCTTCGTTTATTTTGGGTGTTGCGATTATCTGCTGGTTACCCAGATAGAACTGATATCCTGAGTTTAAAACAACTCTCTCCAATTCCATTGTAATTATAGGCTTTCCATTTGCCACAGCACGCTCAACCTCTTTTTCCACAAAAATAGACTCCTGTGAGGCATTGGTAAACAGCAAAACAAGACAAGCCGCATCTTTAATGGCATCATTTATAACATATGCGTATTTTGTTCCTGCAGGTATGTCATATGGCGCCATCCAGCAGGAAATATCATTATTTAAAAAAATGCTTCTTATCGCATTTGCTTTTTCCTGATCTTTTGAACTATAGCTTATAAATGCATATCCCATATCAACATCGTTCCTTCCCATTCTGCTTTATTCATCTACAATCAAATCCATGCAAAGAAAGCTCTCGTAAAACATCTATTTCACACCCGTAGCTAATAAGATTTTCTTATCTCATACCCAAGCTTTACAATAAGTTTCAATGTTTCCAATGCTGTGTTGCGATCGTACTCTTTTTCATCCTCAGGCAACTCATTGTAGGCTACCATCTGTGGAGTAGTTTTCTTTTCAATATCCTTAACCGGACCATATGTCCATCCTTCTGCAATGCGCCCGACCGCCCAAACATCATGGACATTTTCTGCAATCTTCTCAGTAAGTGACAGTAATTCTTCCGGAAGAACAACATCTGAAGTATCGACCGGAATCGGATTATACTTATTTTCTGACATAAAGACTCCTTTCTGTGTCAAGCATTTAGCCATTATATTCCTGATTAGCTTTTTACAAATTATCTTCACTCCAAAAATTGCATACGGTACCCGCATAGCTGTAGAAATCAGAACACGACAGATCAAGATGCAAAGCAGGTCGTATTGCAACGCCACTACAGTCGACATAAAACGCATCATATACACCTCCGTCATAATTGACAAATGCAGTATGATCAGTAATGCCCTGTGAACGGAGCCACCACCAGTAATACCCTACGCCAAAGTCCTCTTCATCACCATACATTGCTGTTACGAATGCACTGCCTTCACAGGCGCGGGCATAAGATGTATCGCAGAACTCTTCAAACCCGTATGAAACGGCTGTATCAGAGTTGCAAACTTCATTTTCCGATAGCAGAAATATCTTATCCCCGGTATGATCAGTATCATTAATCACTTTTGTAGTTTTTATCGCACTACATTCGCCGGATGTGAATGCATGGTTTATAAAATTCAGTTTTGTATAATCCTCAGCATTGCCATTGAAAGAGCTGTCATATCCATTAAGCCAGCTCCTCATGGTGCATGTCTCCCATGTCACACTTTCTCTTGTCATGTGATAGCGCTGAGCGTCTACAGCCTTTTCCGACAACAACAAAGCATCATTCCCATTGACATTCAGTATGCGCCATTTAATGGGCTCGTACATGAAATACTGGTCAGTATCTTTACCATCTCCAATACAATTGTTGTCTCCATCTTCCAAACCATTGATGTCAACCGTTCTTAAACGTCTGTACTTAATACCATCCACAACAGCATCACCGCTCTCGTCATATGCGGCACCGATTATCTTATTCCACTGCGCACTGCTGACAGTAACATACTGTTTATCATAATCACTGTCGTTCAGTTCATTAATACGCAAGGTATCTGTTTCGCATACAACTTCGGACTGAGGGTAATTTCCGAACCATATGCAGTCCCAGGTCACTCTCTGTCCTGAATCGATTGATGCATCTTCTACGATCCTAGGACTCTTCAGAGCAGGCATTACTTCAAGTTTCTCATGTTTCATCTTATTCTTATCCATTACATTCTCCTTCGTGTATTTCTCTAACTGATTTTGAAAACTCTTATTACTAGTTTTATTGCTTTTTTATAAATTATCTTCACTCCCATCACTGCTGACCGTCCCTGCGTAGCTGTATAGGTCAGAGTATGAGAGATCAAGATGCAAAGCGGGACGCACGGCGAGATCCGTAGCGTAGGCAAAGGGATTAAAGCGGTCATGAATGTAGCCGTCATAGTCAACGTAAGCAGCAATATGGCTAGAGGCGCCAGGCGACCGGAGCCACCAAGTACAATTGCTACCATACGCTCCCATTGCCTTTACATATGTGCTGCTTTTGCATCTGCGTGCCTCATCATATGTACTGCTACTTTTGACAAATCCATATGAAATAGCTGTACTTGAATTGTAAACCTCGTTCTCCGACAAAAGGAATATTTTATCGCTGGTATTATTGCCGCCCTCTGTACCATAACTTATATTGTCATCATTTACCACTTCTGTGGTTTTTATTGCACTACGCTCGCTCGATGTGAATGCATAGTTTATAAAATTGAGATTAGTATAATCCCTGCTACTGCTATTGTACAAACTGTCATATCCATTGAGCCAGCTCCTCATGGTACATGTCTCCCATGTCACACTTGCATCTGTGTTACTATATTTCTGGTCATCCAAAGCCTTATCTGCAATCAGCAAAGCATTAGTTCCATTAATATCAAGTACACGCCATTTGATTGGTTCATACTTGAAATACCGAACGGTATCATCACCCCATTCATAATAGGTGCTACCTTCGGATGTGTCATAAACTGCATCTGTCTTACTGAGACGTTTGTATTTTACTCCGTCTACAATAGTCTCATCATTTCTGTCGTATGCTGCACCGGTTATTTTCTTCCACAGCACACTGCTGACAACAGCATACTGATTATCATATACGTCACTTGATTCCAATTCAATAACGCGCCTCCCACTACTCATTCCGCCCAGCACCTCCGACTGAGGATAGCTGCCGAACCATATACAGTCCCAGGTTACCTTCTGTCCAGATTTCATTGATGCATCTTCTACAATTCTAGGATTACTGCACCTCGACACTGTTTCATGTTTTTTATTGCCCCCTGCGTTTTGAACGGTGGCAGTTTCGTTTGCTGCCGAAAACTGTGTTTTTTCCTTCAGTGTATCAGTCCGACCGGTAAATGCAGCTATTCCCTGCAGTGCTCTTTGAAAATTCTCATCATCTTCATTTATTTTGGGTGTTGCAATTATCTGCTGATTGCCCAGATAAAACTGATATCCTGAGTTTAAAACAACTCTCTCCAATTCCATTGTAATTATAGGCTTTCCGTTTGCCACAGCACGCTCAACCTCTTTTTCTACAAAAATGGACTCCTGTGAGGCATTGGTAAACAGCAAAACAAGACAAGCCGCATCTTTAATAGCATCATTTATAACAAATGCGTATTTTGTTCCTGCAGGTATGTCATATGGCGCCATCCAGCAGGAAATATTATTATTCAAAAAAATGCTTCTTATCGCATTTGCTTTTTCCTGATCTTTTGAACTATAGCTTATAAATGCATATCCCATATCAACATCGTTCCTTCCCATTCTGTTTCATGAATCACATTCCTCCACTCATGCTACAATTCTTATTTCTTATCCGAGTTTTTTTATTCCAGTATCTAAAATCCCTTTCGCCAATCATTTGGCACAGATAATGTCCACTTACTCTATTTATCAGAGTTTCTAAAATCAACTTCATATGATTTTTTCCATTCATCATAATCCACATGATTTTTTTCAGGCAGTTTATAGATTTCTACTTTATCTTTCCCATCAGGAGCCTTTGCAAAGAAAATTTTTGTACCGGCTTTATTTTTCGTAAAGTGTTTTGTCCACGGCGGGATAAAAACAAAATCACCTTTTCTAGCGATATATTGTTTTCCGCTTCCTAAATCCAGTATTTTCTGTTCTCCCTGTAAAATAATATAATGCTCTGCTGTTGTTTCATGATAATGCGGCGTATCTACACTAAATTGTTTATAATGTGACATGCCTGTTTCTAAATAGCTGAATTTATTTCTTATATTACCCCTTTCGAATAAACGGCTCCCTGTGAAGTACTGTCTGTACTGCTGTTTTAAACTTTCGGAAATCTGTTCTTTCGTAAAAATATGCACATTTTCTTCCTGGATCGCTATATTAGGATTATAATCATTTGAATGATCCGAAATAGCTCGCAATTGATTTGAAAAGAATTCAAACTCATTATGTTGATATTTATCTGCTATAATCATTGTCCGGTGATGTGCATTTACATCTAGTAAAGGTGAGTACAAATCTATTTTTATATGGTTCAAATGTGTATAACCTTCTTTATATTCCACTTTAAGAATAGAATATGGTAAAGAAAGATCAGTTACTTTACAAATAAAGCCCTGCTTCCATCGCTCCCTAAAAATACCATTCTCTGCATCTGAATCAAAGCACTTATGCAACTTTTGTAAAGAGTCGTAAAATGTATGCTTATTTATATTGCCAATTTTCTGATGTGTGATAGCTTCCCCTGCTGCTTTGGAATTAGGGTCCGTTATAATTAATTCTAAATTAAAATGAATATCTTCATTTAAAAGAAGATTAATTGCATCACTTAATCTTCTTGCAGTACGTCTACTTACATTCGTAACTGCCCCTGGATTTAAAATAGATCCTGCCGTATAACAACACATCGTAATTTTTTTCACTATATAATTCCCGTTTTCATCCACAGATAAAAATCGATTCATATCATCTATATGATGTTCAAAATACTCGCGTGAATACCAAATTCCAGTGTGGCGTCGATTAAAATTATCAATCAAATACATTGCTGGCAATCGATTTTTTAACCAATCATAAACTTCATGAAATATATCATCATCTTTTTCTTTAACAGCCCTAAAATGAGGTCTATTTGCAAACAGTTCGTGCAATTCTGCTTCTGCCCCCAACGGATCATTTCCATACATTAAAACTTTTGCGTCCTGCACTGAAACATCATGCTGCGTCTGAGTCAATGCATAAAAAGCATCAATTTCATAAGAAAGATCATAATGCTCAACCTTATTAATTTTACCGTCCTCATCGCGCGCAATATGATCATTACAGACCAAAAGGAAGGTCTTAGACTGCATTACCGCCAGATAATTCGCCTTATAGGCATCTCCAGGATATCGTGGAAAGAAAAATACACTATACCCTTTTGATTCAAGAAAGTCACACAACTGTTCAGCCTTACTGCAACTCCCATTTGAATCATATGTACCATGATATGCAATAAAAATGTCGTAATTTCTTTCTGCTATTCTACCCATTGATATTCCTCCCTGGATTTCAATAATAAATTTGTTTGCTGATTGTTGAATTTTAAACAGTTTTCTTTCTGAAACCTCAGCAGTAACATATATTCCTGTGCCAGGCTTTCAGTCATATATTTTCCAGGCGTTCTGCTTATCTATCTTCTTCATCTACTGCAAGCCTGATTTTTCTCCCGCGAAAACCTGCTCAATTTCATTCGGAACAGCCTGAACAGTTTTCCAGTCTCCACCTTCATGCCATGTCAAATTTTTTGATTGCATATAAGCTTTAACATCTTGCTGATGAATTCCCATTCGCTCTGCCATTGCATTATTTGCTGCATTCTCTATTCCACCATAAATTCTTATATCAGAACGTTTCAGAGTTATATTGCTATCTATGCTTTTTTCTGCACGCGTTTTTCGCCGTTTCCCATTTTCTTTTAAGAATCTGTTCATATCCTGAGGATCAAAGTTTTGTTCAAAAGGGCTGAGATCCGCTTCTCTATGGGTGTATGAAACTTTATCAGTGCCATACTTTTCCTTCATATGATATTTGAATTCCTTTCCTGTATAGGCTATTTCCTTTTCCTGTGCTTTGTCAAAAATATGCAGGACTGCATCATCACGTACACGACAATCACAATTTCCTTTTTTTTCTGAAACATCCCATTCCACATTTTTTTCTGATGGTAACCTATGCTGCAAAATTCTCAAGTTCAGTATTTCCTGAGGATTCTTTGTTTCTCCCCCTTTTCCCTCTCGAACTGCATCAGTCCTCTTCTCCGGAAGTTCCAAAGTATTCTTAAGTTCAAGCTTTTTTTCAAAATTTTTTGCATGACCCGAAAACATTTGTTTTTTTAAATTCTGATTTTTCTTTTTAATATTTTGATAATCAGGTCCTTTCATAATAGTTGACCGTAAATTATTTTCCGGCAGTTCGTTAACTGAAATAATTCTCTGAGGTCCTGATTTTGACCCTTCTGTAAGGCTCTTATGCAGCACCTGAAAGTCTTTTTCTGTTCCAATTCCTCCCGTATGCGAAAACACTTGATGAATATCACTGGGTATCGCCTCCAAATGCTTCCTGTCACCACATTCATGCCAGGTAAGATTTTTGTCTTTCATATATGCTTGTACATCATTGGGTAATATCCCCAGTGCATCTGCAATTTTCTCATTTGCATTCTTAAAATTAATATCACGATCTACGCTCATACGCTCAACTTCGACATGCCCGTCAATACTCCCTGTTTCGGAGCATCTTCGCCCACTGCCGGTTGAGATCAAAAACTCATTCAGTGACTGTGAATCAAAATTATGTTCAAACGGCCGAAAATCCGCCTCTCTGTAAAAATAATTTACTTTATCCGTACCATACCGTTCCACCATGCTTTGATTGAACTCCGCCCCAGTACAATGGAGATATTCCTGATTCTTTTTATCATATATTTTTAGCGCTGCATCATTTCGAACACGGCAGGCACAATTGCCCTTCTGCTCAGAGTTTTCCCACTCGACTTTATTCTCTGGGATATGCTGTGCAGAAACTTCCCGATGTAGCATATCGCGAAGTTTTCCTCCTGTAAATTCTCCGCCCTGTTCATTATTTGTTTCTTGTACTTTACAAGAGGACTCCACCGCATTATCTAAATCTGCAACATTCCGTTCAATTTTCATACAGATTCCTCCTACCAAAGCAACCATGTCAATACTACAGATGCTGCCATCAATAATATCGCCCAGCTAATATCATTTCTATTTTTAAAAATGGCAATAGCGCCTCCTATCAAAGCGCCCGCCACTGCAAGCAATGAGCAAATCGGTCCTAAGTTAAAAATCCCTGCAATAAATGTAAACACAAAAGAAATTGCAGCAATACTAAGCCATGCATGTGTTTCACGATCTAACGTACTTTTTACTTTTACAGTACATGTGGCAGAACACTCACCTTCAACCGTTCTGCAGGTCAAAACGCATCCATTTTCATTTACTCGCTTTGCATGAATCTTTTCCAAGCCATGATCATAAATGACTACTGCTACTGATTCGTCACTGGAATCCCATTCATACGTCTTATTAGAGCAATTTTCCGGCAGCACTCTGACTGTCACATCAACAGATTCATTGACATAACAATCTATTTCACTTGGAATAATTACAATCTCTGAAGCCTGAGGCAAAACATGAATAACAGCACTAGTACTAATCTGATCGACCCTTGCTGTAATCGTACATTCACCTGCTCCGACAGCCATAATCTTCCCGTCAGAATCTAAATGCAAAACACTGTCATCACTAACTTCCAACTGAACGGAATCTCGATTGTCTGCATCTGAAGGAACAGTCATTAGCTTTATCTCCTGTGTCTGATCTATATGCATAACCATATCCCGTATTTTCAGATGAATTTCTCTAACGGAATCGTCTCGATAAACCCTGATATTTTTCTTCGCAAATGGTATCTTATCCGCTCCCTGATAAAAACTTACCGTTGCTGTTCCTCGACGTCCTGTTATTAGGCTGCCCTCTCTAATATCAACAACTTCAATATTGCTTGAAGTAATATGTATGGATGGCTTCACCCCATTGTCTGGTGTCACTGAATATTGTGGAGTACATCGAGTTCCCATTTTCAGATTCATGACATCTGGCAAATCAACGTCTACTATCGAATCTATTGCCAATGCCATATTAACAGCTTTGATTTCCTCAGTTTTCATATCAGGAATCACTTTATCTATCTTCATTCGAATATTTTTAATAGTCGGCAAAACTCCTAAATATGTAACTAATCTGTTTAATTCTTTAAGCTTATTTTCTATTGGTAAATGCCATATATACTTATCACCACTCCATTCCAGGTGCTCTTCTTCTCCCAGAACTAATATAAATTGCGCCCGACTAGCATTGCTAATCACATTACTTAAAACATCCTCATTTTCCAGAATGCATACCTGCGCCTCCTCCAGCTTTACATTTTCTAAAAAGTCAAATCCCAAGATATTTTCATCAAAAGAAAAAACTTTAACGAATACTTTGCACACCTCTACAGATACATTATATTTCTTTGCAATATTAGAGAGTATTTTATACCTTTCATCAGTCCTCATATTCAAAGGGTACTCTTTGATCTCAATACCATGACAGTCATCACAGTTATTTGCAAGTAAACGCAACATACGAATTTCGAGTTCTTCCCCACTGACTGTGATAGTAAATTCATCATTTAATTCATCTTCCACAGTTGCAAAAAATTCATGTGCCCAATCTAAGAATGAAGTATCAGTGTAATTATTTAATGCACTAAAATGAGCAATCGCATTTCCATCAATTGAAACTGTATTGATCCCTTTATAAAAATTTGTTTTCAGTTCTAAATCTCTCATTTTTAATTACACTTCTCCAAATAGTATTTCAAAAATTTTTTCATACACTGCTGTTTTATTTTTGATACATTGTGCAAGAATTAAGCTATCTATAACATTTTGCATATAATTATCCGGCAGTTCCAAATATGATCTTAATGCATTGTCAAAATGATCTCGCCATGCATATATATACTCTCTGTTTTGTATCTTATCTAATAAATTTCTCTCTTCATTTTTAAAAAGTTCTTCTGCCCCGGAAAGATGTAAAAGCAGTATGCAAAATGTTTGCAAGGACGCATCTTGTTGGACTTTTTCTTCAAACTCCATAATCTGCAATAAATACTCTCTCTTTTTCCACTTTGAGATATCCATTCCCTCTACAATTTGTTTTAGTGGTTCCCGTTCCAGCCACACCGTTTTCGCATCACAATTATCTGCATACTGATCCATCAATTCGATAATTAGTTTTGAATTCAATAGTCTCAACTTTTCATATGAATCGGGTTGAATCATCATTTCATAAGATTCTGTAAATCGATCAATTTGTGTCAAAACGGCTTCCAGCCAGTTATTTTGCATCAATACGGCAACACCTGTTTGCAGCTTAGAAAGTTCTTTTATTTGTTCATCTTTCAAGCCAACCGCACTACCTGCCACATCTGCATCCTCTTTATCCGGCAATCGCATTAAAATTTTAGTATTTGTATTTTTTATAGCTGCACTATCTACTGCCGTTGGAGATTGATCTACGATTATAAATCCTTCTCCATACGTTCTCATTTCTGCGATACTGCTGCAAAGCATTTCCACAGATTTTTGCACTACATTACTCCCTTCCTGACTTGGCTGCACTCGTTTTAGCAGATTATGCGCTTCTTCTAATACCGTAATATGCTGCAACTCACGGTTTGCTCCTTCAGCGTGAGACATACGATATTCCGAAAGCTTCAAGACCAGCAGCCCCATGATCAAAGACTTTGTTTCCGACGAACCCACACGGCTTAAGTCTACAATTGTATTTTGATCAAAAATAAATTCATCAGACAAGTCATATGTATCACAAAATATTTGTCCTGAAATGCCATTTGTTAAAGAATTTACACGTGTCACCAGTGCACCGATATAATCACCCTTTGTCTCCGATGAATATCCTGACTGCTGTATGAGCCGCGGTAATGTATCCATCAAATCATGGAATGTAGGATATTCTACCGGACCATCCTTAACATATACCGAATGTAACAAATCCCATCCTTTATCTATATAGATCTGTTCGATCGCATCCTTTAAAATAGCCGGCATTGCAGCATACATTTCCCAGCAGTTATTAAAAATTTCAATTAAACGATCTAAATGCTCCAATACATGAATGTTTGAAGCAAAACGGAACGGATTCAATTTTAACATCTGACCGATCAACGGATTTGTAGTAAGGACGTTAATTCCTTCTACGCTGCCGAATACGCTTTTATACTCACCTTTTGCCGGTTCCACTACCAAAAAAGGAATCTTTTCTTTCATAAATTTCTCTAGCAGGCAGTACACTGTATTTGATTTTCCACAACCTGTGGATCCTGTAATAAAACAGTGTGATGCAAAACTTTTCATATCTAACTCTACGGGCGTTGCTTCTACTTTTCCCATATGAAAAACCTGCCCCACACGAAAGCTTTTATGGCCGGAGATTTTCTTTTGTACAAAAATATTTCGCCCGAATTCTGCCATATGGCTTACATTCAGACCAGTCACAGATTTCTGAGGCAACCCCATAAATAGAGGAAGCTCTTTTCCGCTGATATAGCTTCCCGGCGTTACGATTTGAGGAAGAAAATCTCCAATCGCTTCCGTTTGAATCATTGGATGCATTCCATATCGTATATATTCCAAAATATCCAGTGCTTTGTCACCATTCCATACGTTAATAAATGAATTTTCTACACCTGTATGATCACCCGCCATCAATGCCTTATATGCATTGGCTGCAACAACAGAAGTCTGAATATCTTCTGCTGCAAAATATGCTGCACATTCCCACAATCCATATGCTTCACAATTTTTCAAACGTTTTAAATTTTCATCAATCTTCTCTCCAATACAACTAATGGATTTGTTATGGAATTCAACTGTCAAGGTGCGAGAATTCCCTGCGGTTTCTGATTCACCGTAATTGGTTCCCGATCCTTCAGATTCAGATGATCCTTCTGTCACTGCTTTTGACCATGAATATCCAGATGAATACCCTTGAGATTCTCCCCAGCTTTTTCCGTGATTTATTCCCATTCCCGGCAAACCAATATTATTGCCTTTATTCGTGCCAAAGCTTATCCCGCGATTTTGACCATAATTCTTCCCAGTAGTATTTGCAATACTGTTATTGATTGAAGCAGAAAAATTTTTAAACATCCCTTTTGAAACAGCTTTACTGTAATTTTCGCCATGAGCTAAAGTTGTTTTCATAAATGGAGACAGCACGCTGTATAATTCCTCATATCCTCTCTTCTTCCATTCAAGTTCCTTCTTCTCCGCCGGTCTGGCAATTAAAATTGCTGTATAGCTTTCCCCCTGCATCGTATCTATGAATTTCTCAAGCCCTTGCACAAACCCCTGTTTTCCTTCCCCACGGAGAGATGGGATCACAGTAACACTAGAAACATTGTTACGCTTTTTTCCCCCGACTTCCTTTTTCTCAGTTCCAAAAGCATCATTCATGATTTCAGAGATGCCCGCACTCCTGATATTTTCCAAGTCACTCCCCGGGAAATTCCCCAAAAAGCTTTTCTCTAAAACCTGCTTAGCAATGGAAGCCCCATTACCCTTGAGTCTGGTCCCCAAATAAATAGATATGCCTTCTCTTTTTCCGCAAACCATTAAAAATGCAGTACTGTTGATGTTTTCCAGCGCACTGTAAACACTGATCAATTTATCATTTATATTCTCATCTTTATCATAAATAAATTTATTTAACTTCAGCAAACGCAACTCACCAGCATGCTGGTCTTCTTCACTAAGCGCTAAAATTTTCTGTTCATTCATATTCAACAAATAATTTTTATTAATAAATCGATCTGCTACGGCCAGCCCGTTTTCAATGGCATCCAATTGCCGCTGTTCTTCTATAGTTACAGTTGATTGTAATCCAGTACTTACTACAGTTTCCATAACGCACCTTCACTCTTATCTTATAAATTTAATACTTTACCCCCAGCTCCCTCAGTCTGGCAATACGTTTTTCTGTCTTTGGATGAGCGCTTTTCAAACATGAAAAAAAACTTTTCTTTCCCGGAATGGAAATCATATCAAGCAGCCTGCAAAGAGCCTCACCATATCCCAGGTTAAAAGCAAACTCATCTGCCAGATACTCATTTTCTCGATGTGATTTCATTACTAGCAACACTCCAACCTGTGTCCACAGCCAAATCAATCCGTTTACAAATACATTGACTAAAAAGCTCGAAACAACTGCTACTAATGTCGTTAATGCACCTCTATCTCCAATAACAAGCCCGATTAAAAAAACTGCGATCAAAAACAATAGCTGTATAAAAAGAATAAGCAGTCTAATAACCAGTGCAATTCCCATAATAATCAAATTTCCTACTGAAATAACAAGAATCAGATCAGTATCCTTATGTGCTAAATGTCCAAATTCATGGGACATCGCTGCTTTGATTTCTTCATCCGAATGATCCATTAACGCTGTCGTTACACATACTGTTTTACGCCCTAAAGCGAAAGCATTTGGCTCTATATCTTCTTTTACATATAGCCCCACATCATTCGGAATTGAAGAATTCAATTCACGTGCATTACGATACACTTCTACAAAAATAGCCTCTAGATTTCTAGGATCTCTATCCTTCGTTACCCGATGACACTTATTTATTTTTCTTAAAAGCCATTCACCGAATGGAGACAATGCAACGAGAATACACGCAATATATCCCCCTAGTGCAATCAGTGCAGCCTGCCACAACTTCATTGACCCAGACACAGAAGAATTTACAAAATAAAAAACTGCAATTGTTATAATCGCTACATTTAACAAAATATACAGCATACTCGGTATATTAGTTTTATTAAACATTCTTTTAAAAAAATCCACAATATACACAGTCATTCTCCTTTAACATCCACTGTCATAAACCATTACACCGATCGATAAATTTTTGTAATAAGAGCTCTTCCTTTTTCTACATTGTCTTCCTGATCAAACTCTTCTGCGTGACTCGTGTATTCACTTGCAAACTGCAGAGCTTTATCAATTTCTTTCATTTCAAACAAAAATTCAGCATAAAGGTATCGCACATCCCATTCAAAGTCACCTTTTTCCTCTAACTTAATTAATTTCTCATATAATTCGCAAATGCTTTCCTTTTCCGAATCATTCAATCCGTGCTCTTTAACTTTCTGAATGTAAGCAATATAATTTCTGATTACTGTCTCTATATAGTCGGTATTTATATTCATCTTTAATTCCAATTCTTCATAGAGAGAATCGTTCTCATCTTTACTGCCCGGGAAAGAATTTATGCGATAAGGCTTATATACATGCAGCCCCCTGCGATTAACAATTGGAATAATATTACGAATCGTATCGCGATCCAGTTCTTTCACATCTTCAGTCAACTGGCCATATGGTATCATATACGGAGAGTACTTCCGTTCAACATCCTTAACCTCACCGTACGACCATCCATTTTTTCTCCGTTCTTCTACCCAGTCATCATGCTCTTTTTGCGCCAGAAATTCTATTGTAGATGTCTCAAATTCTTTAATCTCATCTCCCGGGTATCCATCTTCGGACAGATAACATCCCATCAGTTCTAACTTATGTACAATGCCCATTGCCTGTCGTATATTAGAATACTTTAAAGAATCCGTAAGCTGAGACCATTCTGTTATGTCAGCGTCCGCTCCTTTTCGTTCTACTTGCTTATTGCAGTAATCCTCATGTATTTCCTTAGCAATTTCCTCAAGATGCTCAATCATAATCCTTGGAGTACTTTGGTGTTGAGCAATCTTTATATCATTAAGATACCGTTCCGAAGAATCGGTGGCTGATAAAAAGATTCCTTTTGAAAAAATTTTATCCAGCTGCAGTGTATTCTGCACACCCTCCTTTTTCCCTTGGATAAACTCGGGATTCATATACCCTTCCGTTGCAATATAGTGTAAATTTAAACAGGCATCATCAATGTATAATTCTGAAATATCGTCTACCTGTATGCAGGTGCGTATCACCTTGCCATATGCTTTTCTATTCCACTCTTGCAATTCATCGCATAAAATTAGCAGAAAACTAATAGGAGCCGCTGCAGGGTCAATTCCCGGCAAATCAAATGGTGGATTCTGAAATGTTTTCTTATATGCGTTATGAAGAAAAATTGCTGTTGCCGCATCAACTATTTGTGTAAATAGATCACTCATTTCTGAGGTAGCGTATTGAACAGCCTCGCCATACCATCTTAAAACAATCAAGGCGCTGTAAAATCCATGATCAATAAATCCTTTATTCTGCATAATATCCAGATAACTATCCATCACAATATGTGTCTGTTCATAAGATAATCCAAACATTCCGGCAATATTATATGCAATCAAATTTGTTGGCCTATATGGATCCACCTGATCCGGCGCACCTGCAATATCAGCTAAAATCGATTCATGATCTGGACGTTTCTTAATCATATCCAAAGCTGCGAAATCCTTATATGCAATATAAGGTCTAACTTCTTGCATTCCCACTTTTTCATTAATAACATAACTAAAAAATTGTTGTAACTGTGCATTAACCATTTCAACAGGATATCCAATATCATGAAATAATGCTGTCATACCCCAGCAGAAAAGAAACTCTTCATCAGTATTGAACAACTCCTTCCTGTGTTTTCTTTTCAGGGATTCTGCAAACAAATGGCGGAATTTATCATTTTGTGCATAAATCATCAAACCCAGTAAAAAAACATTTACTGAATGGATGTAGTGGTCTCGCTGTTTATTATTTAAGACTCCCATGCTTTCTTCGTACTGACTCAATGCATCTAACAAATCCAGGACAGAGGTTCCTTTTGAAGTTTTAATTCTATAAATATCAAGGAAGATTTTATATACTTCATTCGCAGTATCTTTGTTTTCATTTTCTAAAAACATATCAATGGCGCCCTTCAAAAAAGATTTATAATCATGACCCTCTGAAATATCTGCTTTTACTTTCAGTAATTTAAAAAAATTATCCACATAGTTCTGCTTATTAAGATTCATAATATATCGCTCCTATTCTTCCATTGCTGCTTCTAAAATTTCACACATATGATCAATAAAGAAATAATCCACAGCCTTATAATCTTCTGACTTATTTTCAATTCTAGACACTTCACAACTCACAAAATCCAGTTCTTCCCAAGATACGATAGCCGGGTGCAATTTTGCCTCTTTATTACTTGGTTTTTTCGTATATTTGAAATACTGTTCTACAGCATCTATAGAAGCTTTACTATATCCTTCTGATCGCATAAAAGCATTCCATCTTCTGTGTTCCAACTGTGCGAGTCTGTCTCGTAAACCGGAGTCTTGTAATTTTTCACGCAATTGCTTGATATGCTCCCTTTTTAAAAGAGTTCCTGACGAAATAGCTACACCACAATCATGCATTTTATATATAATGTGCAATGCAGAAGCAAAAGATGATCTCTGATTATACTCCTCCGAATTATAAGAATCTCTAGCATATTGTATGTCTGCCTTTATCCTCGGATCATCCTGATGTTTCAATTTATCAAGCACTTGGTAGTATGCAAAGTGGGAAGCAAGCGCCATCTTTTCTAAATTAGAATGAATCAAATTCTTATGGCTAAATACTTTTTCAATACTTCCAAATGCATTTATGTGAAAATCATCCTGTTGGTAAACTCTCATAATTCGCTCATTTTTAACAGTATCCCTCACCCTAAGATGAATCATAGGCATATCTTTTTTACTAAAGTCAACCGCTTCATAATACATTTTCAAATAAGTTGCTGTATCAATATTCAGATCATCCTCTTTCAAGGCTATCACTATATAAGTAGCATCCCTGCAATACTGATCCAAGACTTCTTTAAACTCATTTCTTGTAACATCTGCCTGATAAAAGCCTATTTTGTTTTCCAGAAATATTTCCGGACATTCTTTTAACAATTGCATTTTGGCTCGTTCCGCATCCAGATCAACTACAGATATTTTAAGATCTGCATCCAGCATCTGTCCACACCAGCTGACTGCCTTTATCATTTCCTTTCCTGTAGTGCCGGCTCCCACAACCAGGACAGAAACCTTATTGCGGTTGATATTATGATATAATGGAAAGTCAAACAGCAAGCTATAACAGGTATATTTCACTTCATCAATAATGCGAATTCTGCAATTTTTTTTCTCAACAGAATTGAACATGACTTCTGTTGTAGAACCTGAAGCAAAAACAGCAACCTCGACACTCTTCTTCTGTAGATCCTTTTTATATCTTTCCATGAAAGCCAAGGCATTCTTTTCGTTAGCAGTTCTGCTCTCTGCAATTTCATATACATGTATCTTCTGAACATCTAAATGAAACTTTAATTCTGTTTCCGTGCCTTTTAAAATCACTCCTTTTATCTGCCTGATTCGCTTTCTGATTTTTTCATCTAAATCTGAAATCTTTCCGCTATAATTACAGAATACATAACCACATTTATTATCATTTATACTCTCCGCCAATAACAGTGAAGCTTCATTTAACTGCGAAAAAACATGTATTTCTGCTTTTCTCATCATACGAAATCGGATATTTTCTACGAAACTTCCAAAAAAAGAGATTATAAATCCAGCTGTAATGACTGGCCCTGCAATAAATAGTACATATAACAGCCATTTTACATACATGTAATCCTGTATATAATCCACTGTAATACCTAATGGCTGACGCCCTGCTAAAGTTCTCAATACATATAAGAACGAGAAAATCCCGCTACTCAACGCATCTCCCCTGCCAGCTTCGCCATAGCCCATACAATATGCCGGAAAAATCAGCACGCCAACCATCAAAGAACACCCTACCAGCAAAACCTTGATAATGCGTTGCCCATTTAATCGTTCTTTAACTGTTAATAAAATGGTAACCAATAAAATTACTATTGCTACTCCGAAAAATATAAGTACCATATGATATACCTTTAATTGCCTTTCCTAATGCTTCTTAAGTTTCTGCACTTCTTCTATCCTTTAATAGCTCTGCATCTTTCTTATCATTACTTTCCTGTCCTTTTAATTATAGGAATATGAGTGGGTTGCAGACTTCGGGAACTCCGTTTTATCCCATGTCCTGGATTTTTCCATAAATGCATCCGTGACTAAAAAATACTCTCTTCTACTGCTTCCTCCATCATTCCAGCAAACGTCCCATTGATACCATTGGCCATCTAACTGAACTAAATTCCAGGCATGTCCACCTCCGTTACGAACTTCACCTATAACGATTTGACAATTCACACCAGCTTCTTCACACAATATATCTGCTGCACGTGCGTATCCATCACATACCGCTGAATGCTCTACAAATGATCCATACGCCGTATGGCTTACATCTGAATAAGGCTCCTGTGCGGGATATTCCACTGTATCACACAGATATGTATTAATTGCTTTTACTTTTTCATAATCAGACATACCATCCAATTTTAACTTGTCCATAACAGCATCAGTTTCTTTAACCACCTTTGCTTTAATTTGTTTCACTTCTTCAACATTTCTCTGATAATTGATTTGTAATTGAAATTCTGCATTTCCATCTTCAATTGCAGTTTTCCTGCATCGAAAACTTTTTAATAAAATACCATCATAGCCATTTGCATAAGCCGCATTTTCCGATAGAATGTCAAAAACCTGCTGCTCAGTAATTTTATCTGATGCGTGAAAAACGATACCTGTTGGAACAGATTTCAGTTCATCGGCTAAAACTTGTTTCAATTTATCCAGATCTTCGCCAATATCTTCATCCACCTCAGACGGATTCGGATCCATCTCAGTATCACTGTCAACTATACCGCGATCCGGATCCGGCAAGTTCCCAGTATACTTCAGAATCATGTAATCCAATTCTTCTTCTACCGACGCACGTCCTCCAATCCCATTATAATAATTTTCGCCATCATGCTTATGTGTGATTTTATTGATTCTTGCCTCTGTAGTTCCTGTAACACCAAAATGTATTCCAGCACAAAGCATTAATAGAATTACTATAGCAACTACGACAGAAATTACTTTTTTTCCGATATTATTCATCCGCACTCACCGATTGTATTACACTCTCTTCTAACAGTTTCACGACTTGAAAAATGTTTTTATTCGGATATTGTTTCATCTCGTTTTTCAGCAGCAGATATCCCTGATAATACGGATTATCCTCCGTATTGTTAATATATGGTAATTTTTCGAGAGTGTTTCTTGCATAAGAATCTTCTGCCAGAGCATGAAGCATTTCTAATTCCACATAAGTTGCATGTCCCTCCAAAAGTTCTAGAGAACAGCGTTCCATATCTAAATGCTGTTTCTGCCAGCTATGTGTCAGCTCATGAATAATTACTGACATCATATAAACTCTTGGTGCATACTTTTCCACCCAGATTTCAGATTTTTTAAGATCATAGAACCCACATGCAGCAGAATCACCCGCCGCTTTTACAATTTCATCTCTTCCTTTAAATTTAAATCCACGGATCTTCGGCAGCTTTACTCTATAATGCTTCTCTATTAGCTTTTTCGCAGTATGATAAAGATCATTCACCTCGTTCATTTGTACAACAATTTGTTTTGCACAATGTTCACACATATATTTTCCATCAGTAGTCTCTACATGTTCTGCAAAGATTTTCCTTCCGCAATACGGACACCGTTCTGCCCCATCCATTAACTCCTGTGAAATAATTCCATCTGCACTTTCTACTGACTTTCTGCTAGTCTTAACTTCCCCTAAATAAGTTATAACTGCATCTGTATCAAAGATCTGTGGATATGAATCAAATCCATATTTCAAATAAGCTCCCTCTTGACCGTCTTTTGCCAACTCCCATTCCAGATATTCATACATAATGTCAAAGATATTTTGTATATGATCTTTTACTTCCAATCCTGCCAAAATCTCCTTGCTCTGATACGATTGCTCCAGAACATAGATTGTAGGTTTTCTAACCGATGAAACCTCTGTTACGAAGTCAAGAACGGGCACAAATCCAATAAGAGCCTGTTCTTCAGCTGAAATCTTTGAAATCGTTTTTCGGTATAACTCCGTATCTGCACTACAAACAATCAAATCCTTATAGTTACCGGGATATAAAGTTTTTATGATTTCATTAAACATAACAACAATCAAAAATTCCGCACGAACAGGATTTTCACAAGGAATATCCATTTCTAATTTAATTCCATATTTATCTCGGCGTTCCACTCTCAAACTCTTCGGCAAAAATATCTCCGAATAAGACTCAATTTGAGATTCATTATTTATGCCAAATACGATTCCATCTGTAAACTCATAATATCCCGAAATCGTTTTATCAAAGTCAGCTTTTATCCTCGATACCGAATATTTATTGTGATTTGTATATAAAAGCTTCTCCTGGAATTTTAAAACCTGATATGTTGCTATGCTGCTATATTCAGGAACATCTTTCGGAGCCGTTTTCATTACCTCCACTTGATCTGCAGCTATTTGATTGATTCTATATAATTCACCATCAAAGCAATGGATCTGCCCCGGTAAATAGTAATTATAAACATCTTCTTTATGTATACCTGTTGTTTTCCATTGGCCTGATCCACTAAATCTTAATTTCAGGAAATTATACTTTTTATGTATATTAATGTAAATATCCTTATCAATTAATTTAACATTATAATATCCATTAAATTTCCACTGTCCAGCAATTTTATCGAACTCTTCACACTTTACGAATGTAAAATGATCATAAATCGAATAAACTTTCTTTTCGGGCAACACGGTATAAAGCATTTCAATCAGACATTCTTCTATCGAATTTTCACCAAAGCTTCTGCCATAAAATACATCACACATTTTTATAATATCACTGCTTTTTTTTCCATGCTTGCTTTCATATAAATTTAATAAGAGGATTACACACTGCTTTGCCACGTCACATCCATTACTCGGCATAATACGTTTTATATCCGATGGCTTCATAATCAATTTGGAAAAATTTGTCGCCAAATAGTCACGTAACATATATGGTTTAGAGATTACATGAATCATGCTTTCACTGCTGCCACCATATTTCAGCCAATTCTCCACTAATGCTATCAAATTGTAATGCTCATCAAAAACAATTTGAAATTTAAGACCACTCTCCTCGTAACTGCTGATATCATTTACATGCACGATGGTATTCAAATTAATAGAAGCATCTTGAAATAAATTCAACTTCAAATAGTCTAAATTATCATTAGTCGCTTCTGAATACGTAACGTATGGAGTTTCTTCATCACACCACACATCAATGGAAGATACTCCCATTTTAGCAGCGAGTAAAGCAATGGGATACTCCGCTCCAATATATGATCCCTTTATTCCTAATTTATACTGTAACTTTTCCTGCGGTTCTTTTTTCCAAAGGATTACACAAGTGCGTTTTTCCGATATTAAATTTCGATACGAACTTATATTTTCTCCAATCGTAGTCTCTATATTTTCTTCTAAATTTCGCGTTATATTATTGCACAGGAATATATACTGCAATTTTCTTACTCTCGAAATTTCACCAATTTTATTATGTATTAATTTTTTAGATACTGCCGAGGACGTGTATGTACATTCAGGATCATCCACAACCAAACAGCCAATATTCATTGTAAAGAAGTTTTCATCAATCTTAATCAGATCATCGCTTGTACAAACAAGAAGATCTATGCCTTTATCATATCCATTATTTCTACAGTACTGTTCATACGTACCAATTCTCCATATCGAGTTAATATCATTTACTTTCTTAAACTCATGAAGTAAACTGTTCGCAATCTTATCTTCCCTCTTTTTACTTCCTGTAATAATAACAGCCTTTGCTCCAGAAGACAGAAAATAATTTAAGTATGCAGTCAAATATGCTTTAAATTCTCCAAAAATCGAGTCACCAACTGCGATGCTTCTTCCTTCTGTTAAATTCAGAATTGCCTCCGTGTAACTACTGTTAAGCATCCTCCTGCTTATTTTGGCAAAATTAATAACAGTCTCAAAAGCAGATCGGTTTTTACTTCGATCCATCTGCTCTGCAGTGTCATTAAACAACCCATTCTCAATCTGACTCTTTTCCAGCCAGTAATCGTCTTTGTTTAAAATTGCACTTCCAAATTTTTCAACATAAAGTTTTAATAAGCTATCATACCGTCCTACCCTGGTAGAGGATACATCATCACTTTCAAAGGATGTTGCTTGTTCATTCTTTGTGAATCCATCTAAATAGTAAAAGGCCTCTGTCACAACGATATAGCTTGCCATTATCAGAATAAAAAAGCTCTTTAAAAGTTTTAGCAACGTGGCTCCTTTTATCACTGCGGGAATATAAATGCAGACAAAAGCTGCAATAATCATAGCAAAAAATAACATAAGAATGGCTTTTCGAATATAATTCAGCCATTGTACCATTGCAATTCTTTCTTTTTTTAAATATATCTCACCAGCATCATCATGAAACTCATAAAAATAATTACTGATATCCTCAGCCTTCCTTGTTAAGAAAAATGAACTATAACTGATGCCGTTTCTGGAACATCTCTCCGCAATATTCAAAACCAGAGTTTCTAACCAGAGAAAAACTGCATTGCTCAGCAATACGATAAGCAGCATAAAAGCAGCGCCATAACTCTTTGCAGGTACACCAGCTAAAACGATATTGGTTATCCACTTTAACGATAAAAATGGATCTATGATCATTAGCAGCAATGAAAATGTAAATGCCATTACAACACTGTATATCATAGAAAATATTACATACGGAAGCTGTTTATATCGTTCTGCTTTTTTGAAATTAAATCTACTTATCTGAATAATTGTGCCTGTAATCGCAAGCATCAATATTCCAACTAAGAATAAATACAACACCATACCAATTGTTCCTCTACTTATCTTTCCATCCAGTATATTTCATTTGCCTTTACACTTTTCCCCAGCTCTAAAGGACGTCCATATGTATATTCAGACCGAACTCCCAAAGCATAGTTGGATTCCAATGTCATAAGTTCTTTGAAATAATTCGTAGCATTAAGGTGATCTGATATTTCCTGTTTATGAAATTCCTTTTGTTCACGAAATTCCTGACGACTTCTCTTTTCCAGATCAAGAGCAAGTCTGGCTCTCTCTATATTTTCCAGTTCTATCATGCCATTTACACAATTTGTAAAATCCTGTTTTCTACTCTCCAAATTTTGCACATAATTTTCTACTTCATCCCGCAAATCATCATAAGCCTTTGACAGGCTGTATTTAGCAATAGCCGTTAATATCAATTTTGCAGAAAAAAAACTTACTGCAAATATCATCAAACAAACAACGGGAAAATAATTACCTTTAAACAGTCCCGAAAAAATGTACATCTGTGAAATACTGTATGGAATACAAACGGCCATCATACAAGCCCCCCAAACTTTCAAGAACTCTTTCATAGATATATGCTGATAATTTTCCTTCATCTTCTTAATTTTAATTTTCATAGCACAGATCTTATTTACAATTTCAAGTTTTGCACGATAAGACTCATTATTATGAATTCCAATATTACGCATATTCTCCGCAGCCTCTTCACTTTTTATATCCAAATCATATTCCGCCTGCTCCAAATTTGCATAGTCGTATGCAGCTTGCTTTTCGATCATTGGCGAAATCGGCTGATGAAACTCTTTCTTAACAGCTTCACCATAACTTTGCAGTTTGGAATCAAAATAATCCAATTTTTTCAAAACCAAAATATATTCTTCATCCCATTCTGATTCTTCTGGTAAATTCAGCACATCCTCTATAAATGTATCAATATCAAACTGCCATTTCTTTGAAGTCTCATCTCCTAGGGCAGTAACTGCATCTCTTCTAACCGCCTCTAAATGTACTTCGCTACTTTGCTGCATCTGATCCAGGGTTCGCTTACTCTCTTGTAATTTCTTTTGGTATCTCAATATTTTTTGTGCCAGAGATTTTTCCTCAAACGAATTACAAAATTCTTGAAATCTACGATCCAGAGGGCTGTGGTCTTCTTGTGAATGATCTCTTGTCAAATACGATACAAACTTTAACATCCTCTTGGTGTACGCTTTCCGATTTTGAACATCCACCTCCAGCTCATATGTTTCTATAGCAGGGTTTTCCAAACAGTCAGCTTTAAACCGCCCAAAAGATTCTTCATAAAATTCTATCAAGGAGCCGTCTTTTTTATTTTCTTGCCATTTCAAAAATTGAGTTTCCATATTGGATGCAAATATTTCATCGTACAGTAATGAGCCCATTTTACATTGTTCTAACTGGTTTGACTCCAACAGCACTTTTTCAGGAAATGTTTTCACCTGTATATTGCGAGTATAACCATGCTCCCATAGAAAACTGTTTTCGCTTTCAAAAGCAGTTTCTGGATTATCGGTAACCCGCTTCAAACTGAAAATCTGCACAGATGATATCTTTTTACGAATAAATTCCTTCAATGCCGAATATACACACAGGCGTACATATAAATCTGAGCATTGTTCAAATCCTATGTGTGCCCAATCTTTAGGCACACATAAGATAATTTCACTTCCCGCTAAATCAATGGATTCTCGTTGAATCATTTTCCTTAAGTTGAGAATTTCATCGGAAAGGTTTTCTATGCAATCGACCTCCAAAATAGATAACCGTCCTTTTGTTTCTTTTTCATAAAAAAACATTTTAAAAAATGACATGTCTACTGCATTTCCTATATTGATAAAAAACGAATGCATTTATACCCTCCTGCTTCCTACTGCATCAGTTAATGGGATTTGTTCGGCAAAATGCCTTTGATTTCAGCATTTGCCCTCGTGATATCATTTGAATTATCGAAAATATATCTAACGATATCTTTGTAAAGTTTATCTCTCTGCTCCTGGCGATTTCCCATTTTGTCAGCATATCTGTGAAGATATCTTCTAACAGCCTCCCTCATTTCCTGAGACTTATCTTTACTCAAGATATTTGAGTAAATCACTATAAAGTCAAATATGGTGTGAATATCCGGATTCCCTTCACTTGCAATATCACCGATATCCACAAACTTCTGAATAATCTCATGCTTCAAAATCTCATCTTCGATAATAGAACTGTTTTCCATTTCTTTCTGTTCAATTTTGCTGACACGCTCCATAATATCCCGCTTGATTTGTGCATTATAACTCATGCTTCGTAACAAGCCCTTTAAGTTTCCTGGAGCATTGTCCTCGTCCAACTTAATGTTGTATGGAATTAGATCATTTATGTAAGTCCATCGTTTTACCCCATCATACTCTGTCAGCTCCACTGTATGATCCAGAAGCAACAAGAACACAAACGCTAAATATCTGGCATCCCGTTCTTCTGCCTCTTCCTTTGGGTCAATAGCCGGTAAATACGCTTCTTTATACCAGCGTTTATCTAAATGCGGCGTTAAAACACTTCCATCATGTGCATTGATGGCCTGATCAACGATATAGTCATAATATTTTCTGGCAGCGCTGTTTTTATTGAAAAGCGTAAGTTCTTCTACTTTGGCTGCATAAACAGAACGGCAGCAAATCAATTCATTGCGAGTAAAATCCCTATCCGCAATTACTCCTGTACTTTTGAAAGAGCCTGCATCTAATCGAGCCTGTATCCTTGCTCGATCTGGTTCTCCATTTGCATCCACTGGCACGATACCCGGATTGACCCCCCAGTACAACAACTGTTCTCTTGGATTATTTTCTAATCGAATAAACGGCGCTGCTCTATCAATGACTTTCATGATTTCAATTTCAAAGTCCGTTTTAATATCCTGTTCAGAGTACGTATCAATACCACGCATAAAACGATTAAGCATACCAGGATCTACATCACGATTTTTAGTATCTTTACGTTTTTTAGTATCTTTGTGATCAGAGATCTGCTGATACAGAATTTCATACTCCAGCCCTCTCAATACTCCGATATCCAAAATTTTCCCAGCATTTGATTTCATCTCATGTTCCAGGCTTTTCTGAATCGACTCTTTAAATAACTGCGGAGCATTAGCTTCTATAATATCTGATTTCAATTGTACCTTTTCCTGTGCAGACACAGCTCTGCTCTGAGAATAGAAATCCACAAATAACTCATACAAATCTTCTGTGAACTGCATTTTGGTATCTTCGGATAACGTATTCTCATTAAAATCAGTTGATTTTTTAACCATTTCATATGCAACTTTTTTATAAATCGGAGCTGCAAAAACATAACGAATCCCCTTATCCTGAGACTTATGCATTTCCTCTTGCATCATTACCTTCTCCTTTATTTCATCCTCCACTTTATTTAAAGATTCAAAGAATGTTTTATAGGTAAATAACAATTCATCAATCTTTTCAAGAAGGCTCTGATATACCCGCACCCTGTAATTTGCTACATTATAACGCTCTAAAACATCGATTTGCTCCTGCACAGTCCGCATAAATTTATCCGCAAATTCCTCCAGTTCATTTTTGTTATTTTTAAAGGCAGCCTTTGCTTTCTGGAATAAATTTGTTTCTGTTTCTCTTCGAAGCTGTAAATATACCACTTCTGCTGTTTGTACACCAGGCATCTCATCATCAAAATCTTTTTCAAGCAAAAGATTTAATCCGCGAGATGTTTCAAATAAATCCGGAGATACTCGTTCCAGCTTATTAAGCAGTTCTTTTTTGATTTTGTACAAAGCATATCGAGCTGTAATCGGATGTAATCCTTTTATTAAATTAAAGATATTATAATCACGATCTGCATCACGATCATCTGCGTGTCCCTTGATCCGCGGCGATACGGAAAGAATTCTTTCTGATGCCGCATAAATAGTTGATCGATTCATCATGATCAATTTCTTATAGTTCTCCACCTTTTCCAGTTCATAGGAAATAACAGCACCATTTTCTGCATTAATGATGCTATCTGCATTCATATGATAACAATCCAGTTTCGCATTTGTGATAGCTTCTGTATTAGCAGACTGCTCAATAAACTGATCAATTGCATCTATCGCTTTCTGTATCTTGTTATATGAAATGTTTCGTTCAAAACCATCCTCATTCATTTCTTTGATATCATATCCAAGACTCAGTTCAGCATTTAACTGAGAAAAAAAGCGATTCTGTGTCTCTGGATTTGCCAGATCTTCAAAAGTTGAAACGTAACTTGTAGCTTCATCCGCTGGAATATGAAAAGGATCTTTCACCTGCTGTTCTTTATCAGCCTGCTTTTTATCCAGATATACACGATCCAATTTTTCCCATTGATTTTGAATAATATCCTTTGCCCATCTCAATGCACAATATTTACTGATTGCATCCAATGGATAACGAACTTCCACTGCACCTGCACCACAATATCGATCCATTCCATGAGCATCAATATGGCCTAAGATAAGATTATCCTCCGCTGAAAACAATCTGGCTCCAATCTGTGTCAGCTGTGCTCTCAGAATATTCTTGGCCATATCAAAGTAATTGGTAAGATAACCATTTCCCAAAATTCCGCCATTCAAATTATTTCTTCCAATCAAAAAGATGAAATCATAAGGTATCATATTAGTTTTTACACCATCCGCAGCCCGTCCTTTTTCATAGTATTCTATATCGATCGGAATATCAGAAGCCTTGCTAAAGGCATTTTCATTGCATGCATTAATCTCCTTGATACAAGCATACGCATTCGAATAAATGGATGCGATTTTTATCGGATTATATCCCTGAACACTTTCACATACATCGGGAGTTAAGAATAATCCACGTATTAAAATATGCTTTTTCCCAGTCTGCTCCCCAATAAGCTTCCTCAGATAAAACGGCAACTGTACCATCATTCCCGCACCAGTTCCTCCAGCAATGGATCCGACGATAAAGGTTTTCATACTCTGCGGATATAACGTCCCCGCTCGATTTAATTTATCAATTGCCTGCTCCAATGCGCCGAATTTATTCGCATTTATACAGGAGAGCATTGCCAGTCTGGAGGATTGTCGAATTTGCCCTGCGCCTTCCAGCATACTTTTTTCATTCAATAACGGATTCGTCTGAAACCATTCCGTCATTCCCTTGTTCTCAGGTTTCGCTAAAATATCCCCCACTACATCATTTGTACTGGTTTGAATAACTGCATCAACACCAAGTTCCTGATATCGTTTCAGATCATTTGCATCGGTATCCATACACACTGTAGCAATGGTTTCTTTATCTTCTGCATCTAAGGATTTAAATGTTTCTGCTACAATATTGCAGCCCATTCCACCAATTCCAATAATTAATGTTGGTATCTTATTTGCCATAATTAAACATCCTTTCACTTATTTGAATTTATAGTTTTCAACTAATTTCGTCGTTCCTATACTTTGATCCACAAATGTTTCTTTATCCTTTTTCATCTTAACTACTGTAGGATCTTTCTTGCTCAGAAGGCCCGGGGCAGCCTTCATTGCCTTCAGACGCATATATCGCTCCAGCAATTTATGAGCAGTATCTGGTGTAATAGTTTCCGCACCTGTATTGAATTCTGTCTTTACGTCTAAATCAAACCGCCTCTGCCCTTTCGCGGTAAGAACTATTTTTCGGTCCTTATCAAAAGTCTTTTTCCGCGGACCCGTCCGATATAAAGGACCAAAGAAATCCGTAAAATACCCTATCTTTATAGGCCCTTTCACACGAGTCGGTATATTAGGCTTTCCACTGCTGTCAATCCGGTATTCATACCGCTCTAATTTTCCAGAAGGAAAATGCTTCGTAAATACAGTCAGACGTAGCGCAATAAGAAATAAAATCAGCAATATGATTCGCCATAAAATTTCCCTTGAACTATAGAAGTTTACCTGGAAGTGATCTTCTGCAGATAACTTTTTATTCAAAGAAACTTTAACATCGTACTGCCCCCTTGGAATAGTAAAGGTACCTAAAACTGCGTGATTCAGCCAGGATGTTGTAGGCGTAACCTTTATCACACCATTTTTACCGATAGAATAATCATATGCAATCCCAGTCTCCTCACCGCCATGTGTGATCCGAATAGAATCATCATCAATGAGAGTCTCTATCTCTGATTTTGAAAGAGGTTGTCCATCACCTGTAACGATAAAGTTGCAGCTCTCTTTGCAATTGCGAATCTTTCCCAATGATAACTGCAAGTCACCGTCCTGTGCTTTGATATCATAAACAACAGGACTCTTTGGGGCAAATTGAACACTTTTAGTAAGCGGTGCAAAGCCCTGAAGGTTGGCTGTAGCTGTGATTGTCGTGTCATTTTTTGTTACTTTATAATTCTTATATGTAAATTCTTCAGTATTAACAACATTCTGCCCACTTTCATCAATGTTTAATGAAAATCCCTGATACATACCTTCCGGCAATTTTTTTAAATCAATACTTTTATTCGTTCCCATTTTAACGACTTTACAGGAAATATCGAGAAGATCACCTTCCCTCAATACCTTGGGATTCGTGATGGTTTTCCCATTTCGAGTAATCGTCATTTTTGTCTCCAACGCTGCTTCATAAAGAATAACTACATCTTCTTTTTTGATTGTATTGTCGAATGTAATTTCATATTTTCCATCTTCAATATAGTTTCCTTTAGACGTAATCGTACTTATATTTCCGTATAATGTTTGTCCTTTTGTTCTTCCGCTCACATTGTCAGGACTTGCAATGTGCACTGTTGAATTTTCTAAGTTTTCCCCATCTTTTATACTGACGCTTTTGACTTGAGCATCCGTATTCTGTGTAAGTACTCGAATATTCAATAGTGGTACACTTGATGAAATCTCAATTTTATTTCCTTCTTTAATTTTAAAATCGCTGTCTTGCAACCGATACCTTCCAGATACCTGATCTGCGATTTCTGACAATGTATTTACAATATCTACTGTGCTCGAATGTTTTACAATAAGGTTCTGAGTTTCTGTCGGCAATACCGCTTTATCTCCAATAGCCATGTAAATGATCTTCATATTAGATCCATTTGGCATTTTTTTCTTCTGATACTCCGCCAGTTTTTCCTGAATCTCAGCAGAACTCGTTTCCGTGTTCGTATCTCCAGGCTTTTTTTCAAATGCGCCATCGGTCAAAATTACCATCCAGTACTGTGTGTTAGGATCATTGGTTGCAGTCGATGCTAAAGCATTTCCTACAGTATCAATCCCATCAAATGGAGTCACGTCCCCACTTTCTGTTTTTCCTCTGATTTTATCAACAGTATCCTGTCGGTCAGAAGAAAATAATGACAAGACTCCATCTGCATTGCTTTTTAAAACAGAATCAGAAGAGCTCATATATGTAAGCAACAGTGTATCATTTCGATTCAATAATCCTGTAAAAGTCTGCATTGCATAATTTGCATATGCCCAACTTGGATTGTTTTTTATATGCATACTTGATGAATCATCATATAATACAGCTACTATTTTAGGAGAACTAATTGACTTTTCATTCGAATTTTCTAATCCAAAGCAAAAACTGCAACTAGTAACCCATAATATCAATGACATCAAACAAATTAAAATTTTACGCATAAATCAGCCTCTCCCTGCTTCTCGTTTCTTGAACTTTTTCACATTTCCTAAACCTGTTACTTTTTATTTACAGGCTGCAATTAGTAATCAAACTTTAATCTCAAAAGTTTGGTTTGCTAAAATGTAAACACCAAAATTATTTAAAACAGCATAAGCATATGATTACATTCGTTTTAAGTATTGTACTGTGTGCACATTTCTATATGTTTTTGTTCATATAAATAATTATACGCTGTGGATTTAAGCATTTCAATATAATTGTCATTGTATTGTACATTATGTAAATGTATTCATTTTAAATGTAACGTTTGTCGAATTATGAATGCTGAAATTTGCTTTTGGCTTCGCCTGCAACCGTACCGACTATCAGCCTGTACTCATCATCTAAAAAAATACAGGGGTGTACCGTATTAATTATTTATATTTTTACCATTTACTGACTCACATTATCGTTGGTCTTTTATTCAAATGTCTAACGATATTCCTGGAGTATTTAAGTTATTTTTACCATATACACAAAAATAAATATTTATGTGTGTACACCCTATTATAAATCCCGGCTTTTAATATTAAAATTAGAGCATCTTTTTATCAGATCTTTTGCAAAAATATGTTTACACAGTTCATTTATTTGAAGGAGTTCTTATGGGATCAGGATTCGAGCCGGATTACAAGGCGATTGGCAATCGAATAAAACAGGCTAGGAAAAGACAAAAAATCACTCAGGAAAAGCTTGCTGAAATGAGTGATCTGTCCACATCTCATATGAGCCATATAGAAAGCGGCAAAACCAAAGTGAGCCTGCCTTCTCTGATACAGATAGCGAACGCTCTGCACACGACGGTCGACAGCCTGCTGCACGATAATATCGAAGCAAGCTATGAAGCATTCGACAAAGACTTCAGAGATCTCATAGAAGACTGCACTGTGAAAGAAAAAGAAATCATTTTCCAGGCATCAGTACAGGTGAAAAATGCACTCAAACGATAAATATATCCAATGGCCCTCTACTATATATCCTTGATTCTCTCTAAGCAAAGGCTTCTTTGACATGTTCAACAGCAGCTGCCATTACCAAAACTTCACATCAGAACTTTTCATTTTAGCATTTTTCCTGTAAAACGAGCCTTTTCAACGAGCCTGTTGACCAAGAATCAAATCCAAGCTGCTCCTTTTTAGCAAAGATCAAAAGAAAAATGAGCCTTTCCATAAGAAAAATACCAAAATCAATGCCATCGGATCGACTTTTTGGTAAACACTGAGGTGCACCCATAAAAGTAGAGTATCAAACCTCGTTTTTCCCCTGCCTGTAGAACTCGTCAGGAGTTAAATATCCGAATGTTTC
>CABIWW010000009.1 GCA_902362435.1 Eubacteriaceae bacterium | reverse complement strand
CGCCGCCTTCGACCCGCCACCGGACCTGCTGCCCCGCTTCTTTCCGCCGGCACCCGCGCCTGCACCGCCGCCGGCGCCGGCCTCGCCCTTCTTGATATTAACGACCACACTTTCCAGAGAATATCCGACATCATAGATAGCATCATCCAGCATCTCGACCAGCTTCTGCACATTCGGGATACCGTTCCCGTTTATCACGATCACGACCATGACCTCGCCCGTGTAAAAACCCGTTTTCACTATCAGATGACGGATCAGACCCTTTTCCCACTTGGGATCCCACGCGGTGATATGATCCTCCTCCATGAAACGCCTGAGCGCATCCGCCGCTGCCATCGCAGGCAGCGACTGCAGATAGCAGTCCCCGCAGTCGACGACCTCGTGACTCTTTGCACGGAAGAACCCGACAGCCGGATCCCCGAGATTTTCCACGATACCTCCCTTTCGGGTTATTATCCCGCCCGTGCTTACCGGGAACTGCGCCTTGTTTCTGTATCTGTACGGCCCGCTGCCGTCATTATCCTCATCATCCATCCCGATGATCGGCCTGATCACAGGATCCTGCAGACATGCTATACGCTCCAGCCTGCTTCTCACCTGACTCTCCTTCAGCGCCAGCTGCGCGCCGTAACGCAGCCTGCCGAACTGGCAGCCGCCGCAGCCGTTTTCAAAAAACTCACAGTCGAATTCATCTGTACGATCCGGCGACTCCTCCAGCACATCGAGCAGTCGCGCGAACCCGTAGCTTTTCTTTACCTTCGTCAGCTCAGCACGCACGACATCGCCTGCAACAGCTCCCGGCACGAACACCACAAACCCGCCGGCAGTCTTTCCGATACCCTGACCCTCACCGCTCATATCCTCGATCCTGACTTCAACTATATTTCCTTTTTCCATATTATTTCCTTTTCACAAAACAAAAGTGGCGTCGCCACAATATTTTCAAGCTTAACGTTTACTGGCATCCCCGCCTTCTCTCCGCCATGAAATATCGCAAGCGATATTTCACGGATACAGCAAAGCTGCCTCCGCCACATTCTGACATGCATCAGATTTCTGGGATGCTTCGTCAATTTCTCTATGAGAAATTTCCTGTCTTAAAACAATGCCGGCGTCGCCACATATTTTCAGATATAACTTTTATCGGCCTTCCAACCTGTCCTCTCCGGCAGGAAATATCGCAAGCGATATTTCACGGATACGGCAAAGCTGCCTCCGCCACATTCTGACCCGCGTTAGATTTTTGATATGCCCCGTCAATTTCTCTGCGAGAAATCTCCTGCGTTAAAACAAACCAGACGTCGCCACACATTTCGAGCTTAACTTTTACTGCCCCCGGTCTGTCCGCATGCCGCAGCCTTTCCAGCTTCCTCACGCCGCCGCGCGGCTAGAACCACTTTTTCTTCTTAAAAAATATTATCTCTATAACAACTGTCACCGCAGATATCACGATGACCGCCGCATATCCGTATTTAAAATAAAGCTCCGGCATCTCCCTGAAGTTCATACCATACCAGCCTGTTATCAGTGTAAGCGGCATGAATATCGTCGTCACGATCGTAAGCAGCTGCATCACCTTGTTCTGCTGCGAGCTTATCTTCGACTGATGTATGTCCCTGATCTGCAGCACGTACTCCGCGATCCCCGTAGCCTCGTGATAGAGCCTGTCCACCTTGTTGCCCAGAAACGCGAAAAACTGCTGATTCCTCTCATCTCCGATCTTTGCAAGAAACGCCTCGACCACATCCATCGCATCCGCCAGCAGCTTGTAATATCCTGTCAGCTCACGCAGATCCTTCCTGTACTGAGACACGAACCCGTTCAGATCCTCCGGTATCTCCGCATCATCATCCGTCACCATATCCTCTATGTCATCCAGCTTCCGCTCGTACTCCTCAAGAAAAACAAGATCGTCACGCACGAGAAAATCAATCATCTCGAACAGCACGAATGCCGGATCGCTGTCCTCAAAATGCTCCGTATTCACTATGTCTCCAAGCATTTTCTGAGCATCGCCGTCATCATCGATTATCATCAGCCTCTCGCGGTCGAGATAAAATCCGCATTTCAGCGCAGCCGACGACAGATCGTTCCTGTCCGGTACCAGCAGCGTGCCGAGCACACCGTCACCGAACATGCCCGCATTGCAGTGCTTTATATCAGAAACGTTTCTCGTCAGCATACCGTAGCCCTGCAGCTCGCTGTGCTCCGCGAAAAACTCCTTCACAGTTACAAGTTCAACATTTCTCATAGCGATCACAGCTCCTTTGCGATTTCTTCGATGCGGCGCAGCCTGTTGTTGATGCCCGATTTGGAAAGCGGCGGGCGCATCATCTTCCCGAGCTCTTCTATGCCGACGTCAGGGTTTTCGAGCCTCATCTCAGCAGCCTCCCTGAGCTTTGCAGAGAGAAAATCCAGTCCGCGCTTTTCCTTTATCCTGTTGATGCACTCGATCTGATGCTCGGCAGCCTTGAGCGCCTTGTCTATGTTGGCATTGTCTAGGTTGTTTATCCTGTACGTCTGCGACTTCAGTCCCTTCATCATCATGATCTGATCGAAATTGAAGAACTGCTGCGATGCGCCCATGATCCCGATCACGTCACGCACCTGCTCGCCCGATTTCAGATATACTCCATAACCTTTTTTACGCACGGTTATCTTCGCATTGATGTCCACGAAGCTGTTGATCAGCTTTCGCATCTCCTTTGCCAGCACCTCGGTGCCGGTCATTATCTCGAAATGATATTCCTTCTCTGGATTATTGACCGTGCCGCCGCCGAGAAACGCGCCCCTCAGATACGCCTTTCTGCAGCACTTTGTCCTTATCAGACCGTCGTAGATACCATCACTGATGAAGTTCATGCCTTCCTTTACCATCAATATACCGGTCTCTCGCAGGATCTGTTCGCTCAGTTCCTCCGGCCCTATGTAAAGCATGTACTCATGACCTTTTTTCAGCGATTTCTCCTGCCCCATGCCGACAAGCGGATCCACTGAAAAGTAAGTCTTTATCAGCGTTTTGTAGTGCCTGGCGACTGCCGGGTTCGAAGTAGTCATGATTATCTTGAATTTGCCGCCGCCTGCCAGCTGCACGCTGCCTGCGATACGCATGAAGCCTGCGATTTCCGCTAGCATACAGCACTTCTTCTCAGGCACTATCCTCGCCAGTTCATTTTTCGTTTCAGATGAAAATGACATCCGTTTCCTCCACTTTTTCCTTTATCCATCATGCACCCGCATCACGAGCCGAGATCATCATCTGCACCTTTTCACAGTACAAACACCGCGCCCTGCACGGGTCCAATGCTCCTTATGTAAAAGCCTCTCCGAATAATTCAGAGAGGCGCCTGTCTGCTGTTATAAACTGCCGCTGTTTCCTACAGATCTCTGTGCTCCAGCGTCGTCCTTCTTCCGTTTTCCTGCAATCTGCGGTGCAGCTCGTTGGCGACCGCTACAGATCTGTGATGACCGCCTGTACACCCGATGCATACGTTCAGGCTGTATTTTCCCTCCTTGATATAAAAAGGCAACAGCATTTCGATCATGTCCATCGCCTTGTCGAGAAAATCGTTCGTGACCTTGTGCTTGAGAACGTACCTGCTTACCTTCGCGTTGTTGCCTGTGAGCGGTCTCAGCGATTTCACATAATATGGATTCGGTATGAACCTCATGTCGAACACCATGTCGGCAGCCATCGGCGTGCCTCTTTTGTACCCGAACGACATTATATTGATGATGAAAGTCTTCTGATTTTCGCCCGAGGTCAGCATATGCTTGATTTCCGCCCAGAGCTGCGCCGTCTTCATGTTCGAAGTGTCTATGACGTAGTCCGCTTCTTTTCTCAGCACTTCGAGACGTTCTCTCTCCAGTTTCAGACCCGCCGCGACAGGACCGCCCTCCGAAAGCGGATGCTGCCTCCTGCTCTCGTTGTATCTTCGCAGCAGTACACGGTCTGATGCTTCCAGATACAGTATCTTGTAATCGATATCATCCTTCTGCAGCTCGTCCAGCGAATCCTTGAGATCGTCAAAAAGCCTGCCGCCCCTTACATCTATCACAAATGCGGCCTTGTCTATGCCTTTCCCTTTCCCTGTAAGGTCTATAAAGCTTTTTATCAGTGCCGGCGGCATATTGTCTATGCAGTAGTAGCCCATATCCTCCAGACAGTCTATTGCCTGCGTCTTTCCTGCTCCGGATAACCCTGTTACGATCACTGCTTTCATTTTATCTCCTCTATATTCACTATCCTGCTTATATCCAGGCCCGCGTCAAGCGCTCTCTGCACGCCCTCCTCGAAGTCTCCGACTCTGTCCGGTGTGTGCGCATCGCTACTGATTATGAATTTCACACCCTCTACCTGCGCCGCGATCTTTATCTCGTCAACAGTCATATGACCGTGCCACGTATTTATCTCCATCAGCGTATCCGTCTCCGCACACACTTCTGCAATCGCCTTTATATCGAACGGCCCCTTGTCTCCGGGATGCGTCAGTATCGATATATCATTTTCGCGGAGCGCCCTGATCACCATGTCCGTGTTCTTTTTCCTGAGCTTTTCCTCGCCTGCCTTGAATCCCTTGTTCCACAGCCAGTTCCTGATACAGTAACACCCGAACAGACCGTAATGATATCCGGCTATCACGAAGTCAAACTCCTCGAACTCCTCAGGGGTCAGATCGAGCCCGTTGCCGCCCTTTATGATATTGGCCTCCACGCTCATCTTCACATTGAGTTTAGGGTATTTCACGTTCATCCGCTCTATGTCATTGCGCATGTTCACGATCTCGTTCCTGTTGATCCCGTAGAACAGATGTCCCGGACCGTGATCCGATATCGCAATAAAATCGAGGTTCTTGTTGAAGGCTTCTCTCACATTGTCCTCCACAGAGCCTTTGCCGTGTGAATACGTCGTATGTGTATGCAGATCGTAGACAAGCCTGTACCTGTCTGATATTTTCTCCCTGTTATCCAATTATCCTTACCTCCGTCTCAAGTCTCACTCCGAATTCGTCAAAGACTCTCGCCTGGATCATCTCCATGAGCTGCAGGATATCAGTCGCTGTCGCTCCACCCCTGTTTATTATAAAGCCGCTGTGAAGCTCCGAGACCTGAGCTCCACCCACAGAAAGCCCTTTGAGACCTGCGTCCTGTATCAGCTTTCCGGCAAAATATCCTTCCGGTCTTTTGAAAAAGCTGCCAGCGCTCGGGAAGTTCACAGGCTGCTTGGAATTTCTCTTTTCCATCAGCTCGCTCATCTTCGCTTTTATCTGAGTGCGATTGCCCTCCTCCAGAACAAATTCCACTTCTGTCACTATATCGCCTGTATCATGGAGCTTCGTATGTCTGTACCCCATCTCAAGCTCGTCTGCCGCCATGTAAAACTCACGCGAACCGTCCTTTGAAACTATCTTCGCACGTCTGAGTATATCTTTCATCTCTCCGCCGTATGCGCCCGCATTCATGAACACGGCTCCTCCCGTGAAGCCCGGTATTCCCGATGCGAATTCAAAACCGGAAAGACCGCCCTCAAGTGCGGCCTTTGCAGCGACAGACATGCGCGTACCGCTGCCGCAGACGAGTCTGCAGCCTTCCTGCCGCACGTAGTCGAAGCCGCTTCCGATCTTCACGATCACACCGTCGTACCCACTGTCCTTCACCAGTATATTGGTGCCGTTTCCAAGCACCATGTACTGCACACCGGAACCCGACAGCACACCAAGCACTGCGCTGAGCTGCTCCGCATCCGCCGGGATCACCATCATGCGCGCCTTTCCGCCTGCACGAAATGATGTATACTGCGCCATCGGCACATTCTCTTCTATACATACTCCGGGAATCCTTTCCCCGAGTTCTTTCCTTATATCATCAAAACTCATATCGTTTTACCGCCTTTTCTCTTTTTTCTGCTGCGCTTCGGCCTGTCGCTCTTCATGAAGCAGGTCTCGACTCTGTATTCACTGAGATCCGTTGAAAGTCCACGCTTCCTGAGCTTGCTGTTGACCGCTCTCGTCACATATGCGTATATGATCGCGAATACAGGTATGCCTATCACCATGCCGATGAAACCGAACATCCCGCCGCCCACGAGCACTGAGAACAGTACCCAGAAGCTGGCCAGACCTGTCGAATCGCCAAGGATCTTTGGTCCCAGGATATTGCCGTCGAACTGCTGCAGCAGCAGTATGAATATTATAAAGTATATACACTGTCTCGTATCCACCATCAGCAGGAGCAGCGCCGAAGGTATCGCTCCTATGAACGGGCCGAAGAACGGTATTATGTTGGTTATACCTATTATACAGCTTATCAGCAGCGTGTATTCCCATCCGAATATCGACATGAAAATGAAGCACAGTATGCCTATTATCAGCGAATCTATGATCTTGCCGTTTATGAATCCGCCGAAAGTCATGTTCGTGAAATGAGCTCCTTCGAGGATCTCGTCAGCCGTTTCCTTTCTGAAAACAGACATTATCACCTTCTTCATCTGAGCTGCGAACGTCTCTTTGCTGTTAAGAAAATATGCGCATATTATTATGCCGATGAAGAAGTTCTTCACTACATTTATCACGCCGATAACGCCTGACGATATGCTGCTCGCGATCGCTCCGTACTCCGGAAGGATCCTGTCTGTCACGAAAGCGATGGCATTGTCGGTGAAATTGTTTATCCATCCGTCCAGTATGTCCTTGAGCCCCGGCATGCGCGTCATCCTGAGATCGAGCCAGTCCTTGAGACTTTCCATGCTCGAAGGCAGGAGCCTGATGATCTTCACGATGCTGTCTATGAGACCGGGTATTATCATCCACAGCATACCGCCGATTATCACCATAAGCAGTACGAGCGACGCGATCGTGCCTACTGCCTTGGAAATGGCTGCAGCCTTTGGTATCTCACGCTTCGGACGCTTTAACAGCGCATATACGTTGCGCACTGTGAAATTGTACACAGGACAGAGCAGATATGCCATTATAAGCCCGTATATAAAAGGAGTAAGTATCGAAACGACTTTGCTGACTATATGGCTCACGTCTGACATCCTGTATATTGCAAAAAATACAATAATACTGCATAAAATCACCAGGAATGCAGTAAAGCCCCATTTTATGTGTTTTTCGTCAAAACTTACTTTCATATGATCACCTCTACAGCTCTATTTTACAATAATTTATATGCAAAGTCTCCATATTTTTAAATTGTGAAGAAAAATTTACGATTTTTTCATTATTGGGGTTGAATTTATGCATTTCTTATGTATAATAATAACCAGTTACTAATTTTTATTCATGATTTGAGTAATAACGAATACATATAAATCAATTTTCAGGAGGAACATAAAATGGCTAAGGAAAAAGTTGTACTGGCATACTCAGGCGGACTCGACACATCAGTTATCATGACATGGCTCAAGGAAAACTACGATTACGACGTTATCGCAGTATGCTGCAATGCAGGACAGAACGAAGATTTTGACGCGATCGAAAAGAAAGCGCTGGCTACAGGTGCTATCAAGGCATACACTGTAGACCTGAGAGAGGAATTCATCACAGATTACATATGGCCTACTCTCAAGGCAGGCGCTATCTATGAAGGACAGTACATGCTGGGAACTTCCATGGCAAGACCTCTGATGGCAAAGAAACTCGTAGAGATCGCTGAAAAGGAAGAGGCGTTCTACATCGCTCACGGATGCACAGGAAAAGGAAACGACCAGGTTCGTTTCGAAACTACTATCAAAGCACTTAATCCTGCCATCAAGATCATAGCTCCTTGGAGATTCTGGGATTTCTCATCAAGAGAAGATCTGATAGAATATGCAAAGGCGCACAACATTCCTATCAGCCAGACAACTAAAAAAATATACAGCCGCGACGAGAACATCTGGCACATCAGCCATGAGGGCGGCGAGCTCGAAAACCCATGGAACGAGCACCTGAAGACGATCCACGTTCTCAGCGTTGCACCGGAAGATGCTCCTGATGAACCTACTTATGTCGATATCGATTTCGAACAGGGCGTTCCTGTAGCACTCGACGGCGAAAAGATGGATCCTATATCACTCCTCACAAAGCTCAATGAACTGGGCAGCAAGAACGGCGTAGGTACTATCGACATCATCGAAAACCGTCTCGTTGGAATGAAGTCCAGAGGCGTATACGAGACTCCGGGAGGAACTATCCTGTTCGCAGCTCACGCAGGACTCGAACAGCTCATCCTCGACAGAGACACGACTCAGTACAAGAACATCGTTTCACAGAAATTCGCTCAGCTTGTATATGACGGACTCTGGTTCACACCGCTCAGAGAAGCGATCAGCGCTTTCGTAGACGTGACTCAGAAAGAAGTTACAGGTACAGTAAAGATGAAGCTCTACAAGGGTGTTCCTTACGTAGCCGCAAAGAAATCACCTTATTCACTTTACAACGAAGAATTCGCTACATTCAGTAAAGACGAAGTTTACAACCAGCAGGATTCCGAAGGCTTCATAAACCTGTTCTCACTGCCGCTCAAGATACGTGCTATCCAGAAGCAGACGGTAGAAGGCGGAGCCAAGGAGCACGAGGCTCTCGAAAGAAAGGTCCTCAAAGGCGGAGACTTTATCGAATAATAAGTAACTATAACATTTCATATCCGCAAGGATATACCCCGAAAACCCTTTGCATACAGGTTGCATATCATGTGCGGCACTATGCAGAGGGCTTTCATTACAAAAGAACAATCCAATTCAGCGACTGAACATCAAAGGAGGAACCGTAACATATGAAGCTTTGGAAAGGACGATTCGCAAAAGCGTCTACTTCATCTGCAGACGAATTCAATGCATCCATCGAATTCGACCAGAGACTGTACAGTGAGGATATCACAGGAAGCATCGCGCATGCTGAAATGCTGGGAAAACAGGGGATCATCACCCTCGAGGAATCACAGCTGATCATAAAGACACTCAGGGAGATCCTCGCTGATATCGAAGCCGGCAAAGTCGAATTCACCATAGAATCAGAAGATATACACATGAATATAGAGTCCATCCTGACAGAGAGGATAGGCGATACAGGCAAGAAGCTTCATACAGCAAGAAGCCGAAACGATCAGATCGCGGTCGATATCAGACTCTACCTCAAAAAAGAGACTGCAGCTGTCGACAATATGCTGAGCGAGCTCCTCGACGCACTTGAAAAGCTCGCAAAGGAACACACTGATACAGTGATGCCGGGATACACACATCTGCAGCGCGCACAGCCAGTGACACTGGCATACCATCTGCTCGCATACTATCAGATGTTCTCAAGAGACAGGGAAAGGTTCAGCGACTGCCTCAAAAGGGTTGACAGGCTCCCTCTCGGAAGCGGCGCCCTTGCAGGCACTACATACGATACCGACAGAGATTTTCTCGCTGAAAAGCTCGGATTTGCTGAAGTCCTTCCTAACGGTATGGACGCCGTGGCTGACAGAGATTTCGCGATCGAATTCATAAACTGCTGCGCCATCACGATGATGCACCTTTCCAGATTCTGCGAAGAGCTGATACTCTGGAGCTCCGTTGAATTCAGCTTCATCGAGATCGATGACTCGTTTTCGACAGGCAGCAGCATCATGCCGCAGAAGAAGAACCCTGATATGGCTGAACTGATCAGAGGAAAAACAGGCCGCGTATACGGCGACCTGATGAGCCTTCTCACTATATGCAAAGGTCTGCCGCTCGCGTACAACAAGGACCTCCAGGAAGACAAGATCCCGGTATTCGATGCGATCGACACTCTCAAGGCATCAGTGAGCATCTTCACCGAGATGATACTCACGATGAAAGTCCGCGAAGAGAAGATGGAAAGCGCTGCTAAATACGGCTACATGAACGCTACCGATGCAGCCGACTACCTCGTTTCAAAGGGCATCCCTTTCAGAGACTGCCACGAGATCATCGGTAAGATAGTACTCTACTGCATCAACAAAGGCATCGCGATCGAAGAGATGTCGATGGATGAATTCAAATCATTCTCCGACAAGTTCGATGACGACATCTATGAAAAGATCGCTGTCAGAAGCTGCCTCAAAGCAAAGAAGTCAAAGGGCTCCACTTCATTCGAAAGCGTGGCTGCACAGCTTGCCGAGATCGACAGCAAAAAAAAACAGAAATGATCCTCAGAAAATAATATACCGGCAGTCAGACTGCCATACACTAAATCCCGTCTGCACATAAACACAGGCGGGATTTTGCTTCGTCGATATTCCATACGGTCTGATAACCTTAATGATATGATCTATTCTGCCAGGGCTTCCATTTCTCTTTTATCACGTTCACGCTTCTGCCTGATATTTTCCTCAAGCATCATATCCTTTACCTTCATCAGCCTTGTCTGATTGCCCCTTTCATTTTCATCAAGCTTCATCTGGATATACCTGATAGTTGCTTCCAGTCTCGGGATCATAACATATTCCAGCGCATTGACACGGCGTCTGGTCTTTTCCAGCTCTGCCGCCAGCAAGTCAGTGGCTTTCTCCTTTTCCGCAAGTTCCAGCAGTGCGGGCAGTATATCAGCGAGCTGATATACTGCATTGTCGAGCTCTCCCGAAGTTCTTGCAAAACCGTACGGCAGAATATCTGCCGGATCTTTTGCAATAGTTTCAAAAGGGAATCTCGGTACATTGACGCTCATTATGTTTTTCTTTTCCAGATCAAGTATGACGCCCTGTTTCGGAAACATCAGCGATTCTTCCATGACTTCACGGCTCATCATCGCGCTCGCTACCGAAAAGTTCCTGTATATCCTTTCAAGAGACTTCTCCACTTCCTGACGCAGCCTCCCGTTTTCACGAGCCAGCTCAAGGAATTCTTTCATCAGCTCGTCACGTTTATCTTTGAGAAGCTTGTGGCCCCTCACCGCAGTCTTCAGTCTTTTCTTTAGAGCAGTCAGCATCATCCTCGTAGGATTGACATTCATTCTTTCTGCCATAGTGCATCACCTACCCGAGATATTTCTGTATCAGTTCATCTTTTATTCGCTTCAGTTCACTCTTCGGCAGCATCCTGAGCAGCTCCCAGCCCAGATCAAGTGTTTCTTCCACAGTACGTTCTTTTTCGTATCCCTGTGATACATACTGTTTTTCAAACTCCTGACTGAACTTCGCATACATAAGATCTATATCGGTAAGAGCCGCCTCTCCCAGTATAGTCATCAGTTCCAGACACTCTTTGCCTCTGGCATAAGCAGCAAAAAGCTGGTTCATCGTATCTGCATGATCTTCACGTGTTTTTCCCTGACCTATACCTTTGTCTTTCAGACGTGAAAGTGACGGCAGGACATCTATCGGAGGCTGTACTCCTTTTCGGTAAAGATCGCGCGACAAGATGATCTGCCCTTCAGTGATATATCCGGTGAGATCCGGTATCGGGTGTGTCTTGTCTTCTTCAGGCATAGTCAGTATCGGTATCATAGTTATAGAACCTTCATGACCTCTTTTCCTGCCTGCTCTTTCATAAAGTGTTGCCAGATCAGTGTAAAGATACCCCGGATAACCTCGTCTTCCCGGGACTTCCTTGCGTGCTGCGGATACCTCGCGCAGTGCCTCCGCATAATTCGTGATATCTGTCATTATTACCAGCACATGCATATCGAGATCGAACGCCAGATACTCTGCTGCCGTCAGTGCCATACGTGGTGTCGCGATACGCTCTACAGCCGGGTCATTTGCCAGATTCATGAACATGACGGTTCTGTCTATGGCGCCCGTCCTTCTGAAATCAGAAGCGAAAAAGTCAGCCTCCTCATATGTTATACCTATCGCTGCAAAGACAACAGCGAAGTTATGCTCATCACCAAGCACCTTCGCCTGACGTGCTATCTGTGCGGCAAGATCCGCATGCGGCAGACCGGAAGCAGAAAAAATAGGAAGTTTCTGTCCTCTTACCAGTGTGTTAAGTCCGTCTATAGCGGATACTCCCGTCTGTATGAATTCAGCAGGATAGTCACGCGCAGCAGGATTCATCGGCAGACCGTTTATGTCGAGTTTTTTCTCTGCGATTATCTCCGCCCCTCCATCGATGGCACGACCCATACCGTCAAACACACGCCCCAGCATCTCAGATGAAACCGAAAGCTGAGTTCCTTTACCAAGGAATCTTACGCTCGATTCCTTCAGATTGATGCCTGCAGCACTCTCAAACAGCTGCACGAGCGCGTCCCTGCCGTTTATCTCAAGTACTTTGCAGAGTCGCAGCTCACCGTTCGGAAGCACGATCTCTCCCAGCTCATCATAAGTCACGCCCTCCACATCTCTAACCAGCATCAGAGGACCTGCAACTTCTGATATCGTCTTGTATTCTTTAATCATCGTCTTCATCCTCCTTGCTTACCAGGGCTGCTATCTCCTTTTTCATATGATCCATTATCTTCTCATACGCCTCATCGACTCCGGCTTCTTCAACATATTTGAAACGACCTATGCTTTCACGTACCGGCACAGATGCCACACGTCCGAAAGGTGCGCCGTTTCCCACAGCTTCCAGCGACAGCCTGTAGTAACTGAGTATCAGTTTGAGCATCTTGTACTGCTTGTTCATAGATGCATATGTGTCTATATCATGAAAAGCATTCTGATGAAGGTAGTCTTCACGTATCGATTTTGAAGCTTCGAGCTTGATCCGGTCTTCAAAAGAAAGCGCATCCACACCTACCAGCTGCACGATCTCATTCAACTCCGCCTCTTCCTGAAGCAGCAGCAATGCATCAGAACGCAGTTTTGTAAATTCTCTGCTCACATTTTCCTCATACCACTCCGACAGCCTGTCCACATAAAGAGAGTAGCTCTGCAGCCAGTTTATAGCCGGGAAATGTCTCTTGTATGCAAGGGATGCATCAAGACACCAGAATACCTTTACGATCCTCAATGTAGCCTGTGAGACCGGCTCGGAAATATCACCTCCCGGAGGCGATACCGCACCTATAGCGGACAATGCGCCCAGACGTCCCTCTTTCCCCAGCGAGACAGTCCTTCCGGCTCTTTCATAAAACTGTGCAAGTCTTGATCCAAGATACGCAGGGTATCCTTCTTCACCCGGCATTTCCTCAAGACGTCCTGACATTTCACGAAGAGCTTCTGCCCATCGCGAAGTCGAGTCTGCCATAAGCGCTACCGAATAACCCATGTCTCTGAAATACTCTGCTATAGTTATTCCTGTATAGATAGACGCTTCTCTTGCGGCAACAGGCATGTCTGAAGTGTTCGCTATGAGCACGGTACGCTTCATCAGTGATTCTCCAGACCTCGGGTCTTTCAGCTCAGGAAATTCCATAAGTACATCTGTCATTTCATTCCCGCGTTCGCCACAACCTATATATACCACTATATCTGCATCCGCCCATTTTGCCAGCTGATGCTGCACAACAGTTTTTCCTGATCCGAACGGACCCGGTACTGCCGCAACTCCGCCTTTTGCAATAGGGAACATCGTGTCTATGACACGCTGCCCTGTGATCAGAGGCATATCCGGTACGAGCTTTTCCTTATATGGTCTGCCTTTTCTTACCGGCCATTTCTGCATCATCGTCAGATCATGCAGAGTGCCATCCTCTTTTTTTACTGTACACACAACATCTTCAACAGTGAACGGACCTCCGCTGATCTTTTCTACCGTGCCGCTTACCCCGTAAGGGACCATTATTTTATGCTCGACGATCACCGTTTCCTGCACCGTTCCTATGATGTCACCGGCCTCCAGAACATCTCCTGCTTTTACAGCAGGAACGAATTCCCATTTTCTTTCTCTGTCCAGAGACGGTACGCTTATCCCTCTCGTGATGTTCGGTCCGGCTTTCTGCCTGAGCGCTTCCAGCGGACGCTGTATCCCGTCATACATCGTTTCTATAAGTCCGGGTCCGAGTTCTACAGAAAGCTGTGCACCTGTAGTTACAACAGGAGCTCCCGGTCCTAGACCTGCGGTTTCTTCATAAACCTGTATGGAAGCATTGCCGCCTCTCATCTCTATGATCTCGCCTATCAGTCCCAGATCTCCTACACGCACTACATCGAACATATCTGCATTTTCCATGCCTGATGCCACCACAAGCGGGCCTGAGACCTTAACGATTTTTCCATGCCTCATCTGTTTTCACCTCCAAACAGTATATCCGCTCCGACAGCACGTTCAACAGCCTTGCTGACACTTCTCATACCTTCTCCGGTCGACCCTTCTTTTCCGGGGATCGTGATCACTGCCGGTATCATTTCTTCCTTGTATCTGTCTATATCTTCTATCATTTCCGATGCCAGCACTTCTGTGATGTAAATGATCGCATATCCTTCTTTTGCCAGTCTGTGAAGCACTTTTTCGGCATCTTCGCTTCGGCTGCACGGGAACACATCCAGACCTATGGCTTTGAAGCCCAGCACCGATTCCCTGTCGCCTATAACACCTATCTTATACATATGGATCCCTCAACTTTTCATTTATCTGCTCCTGCCCGGAGCCAATAAAAATACCTGTCAATATCACTCTCAGATTGCTTAACTCCGTCATTTTGCCATACAGGTAGCCTGCTATGGGAGCAGGGCCAAAAGTCTCATATTTCGCTTTCCTGCAGTATTCCATCAGGCAGTTGTCGCACAATCTCTCAAAAATGCTGAAATCTCCCGTCTCCGAAATGCTCCGTCCGCCTTCTGCCATAACATTTTTGAATCCATAAGGTTCCAGTTTTTCCGCTATCTGCGTATATGGCTCTTCATAAGCTGCGACCAGCAGTCTGCTGCTTATGTTTCCATGCTCCAGGAATACTTTCTGGAAAAAAGGCCATGCTTTGCCTATCTGCCGGAGCCTCATAAACGATTTGATATTGTTTATATCTATCTGCAGTCTGACAAATCCGATGAGAAAATCATCTCCGGATTTTTCCGCTGCATCTGCGATCTGACTGAAACATGCCTTGTCCATTATGATATCTATCTCCTGGGGATCTCCGCCGCGTCCGAAGAGATCTGCAGCTTCGGCAACCGCCTGTTTCATTTCAGGCGGCATGAATGCGTAATTTCTCTCCTTTATCATACCTGCTGTTTTCCTGCTGCTTTCAAGCCCGGTCGCCATCAGCATATATTCCGGCGGCTCCATATCCAGGAATTCTGATTTAAGACACACCTTCACATTGTGATAGTCCGACGGGAGGAAATACACTGCAAGTTCTTCATGCGACGGGACCGTGCTGTATATCATGTCATGAAGCGATTCCTGTTCTCTCTTTATAAAGCCGTCGATATCTCCGCCGGAAAGTTCTTCGGACTCTCTGTATCCGAATTCCTGCAGTACAGTTTCAGCACTCTGCAGGTTTTTGCACGAAGCAAGCCTGATCATATCATTCCATGACATGAGATTTTTTGCAAAGCTTGTTATATATGCATCTGCAAATACATATTCATCATAATTTCTCACTGCCATATAAATCTCTCCTTATCTGAACAGCTGCTCGGCTGCTTTCCCTGTCAGCTCTTCCCTGGCCTCATCCACCAGGTTTTCTATCGTACAGTTTATGGACACCGGACCTTTGACCAGTATGAAACCTCCCCGCATGGCTTTCGTTTTGTCGTGCATCACGAAGTTCCCGCCGTCTATATATTCATTCAGATGTCTGATAAGGTCCCGGCCTATTTTCTCTCTGTCTGCATCATTCAGGATCAGACTTCCTTCTGTCTCGCCTGTCTGTTCAACAAGACCTGCAATAAAAGATATATAGTCTTCCTTTTCCATCGAAACTATCTTGTCCACTGCTCTGTCAAAACACGATTTTATGATTTCCTGCTTTTTTTCGAGCAGCATCTTTCTGCCGTCTATATATGCAACACTCTTTTTTCTGACGATCAGCTTTTCTTTTTCGATACGACCGTTTTTTTCTGCCGTTTCCAGCATTCTGTCAGCTTTGTTCTCAGCTTCGGCTATGATCGCATCACCGGCCACCCGTGCATTAGTCAGGATATCATCTGCTTTCTGTCCGGCTTCGCATATTATCTTCGATGTAATGTTATCTATACCCATTTTGTCACACCCTTATCTGTTAAATGCCGAGTTATATACCAAGATTGAACAGCATGAGTATCGATATGAGGAGAGCGAAAATAGCATACGTCTCTACCATTGCAGCATATATGATACCTTTTGCCATCTGATCTGATCTCTTTCCAAGAAGCATTATACCTGATGCCGCAGTCTTTCCCTGTGCAATACCTGACCAGATGCCTACAGCTCCGATCGGTATCCCTGAAGCAAGTATATAAAGCCCCTGTGATACACTGAGTTCCATCATACTGCCTCCCAGCAGCCCTATCCTTATGAAAATAAGAAATGCCATAAGGAGACCGTAAATACCCTGAGTACCCGGCAAAGCCTGCAGAATAAGCGTTTTTCCGAATTTTTTAGGGTCTTCTGCCAGCACACCTGCCGCAGCCTGCCCTGCAATACCTACGCCCATAGCACTTCCTATACCTGCGAGAGCTGCTATCGCTGCACCGATCAGTGCAAATACATTTCCAGTAATCATTTTCTACCTCCATCTGTATCGTTCATCAGCCGAACATATTTTGTATTTTTTTTCAGCGGCTCAAACTCCTCACCGCCATCCTCGTAAAACTTTCCAAAAAACTCAATATACTGTAGCCTGCTCGAATGAACAAATGCGCCCAGCGCATTTATTGCCATATTGAATGAATGTCCTGCCACAAATACTATCAGCAGCACTATCGTCCCCCAAATCCCGCCTCCGGCAAGCGATCCCATAGTATTTACAACACTCGCTATAACACCGGTGGCAAGGCCCAGTGCCAGAAGTCTGGAATATGACAGTATGTCGGAAACATAACTCGTGATACTGTACAGCGAACTGAGACCTCCTGTTATCTTTCCGATGCCTTTCTTGTTTCTTCCTCCCGTCAGAATCAGTATCGTTGCTCCTGCGAGAGTGATGTACATGCCCGGTTTCACCAGAGCTGCGCTTATGCTGCCGCCTGCCAGCCACATCACACCACCCAGTATCACCATATACCACGAGAAGACATCGAACACTGCATCTTTCCAGCGGCCTCTCTTTATCAGCATCGCTGCATGTATACCCATTCCCAGGAACAGGTGTATCACACCAAATACAAGAGACCATATCAGCATCCTCGTCGGATCTTCTATAGGGTTGAACCAGATCGGCTCTATCGTGATCTCCTTATTGAAGATGACTTTTGCCGCCACCTGGAAAAAGTCTCCGAACCATCCTCCGAAAAGCGCACCCCAGAATACAGTAGACAATCCACATAGAAAGAACATCTTTATCATCTTATATGTCATTCCTTCAAGTGAGAATTTCTTTAATATGATGAAGCAGGCAACCGCCATGACTATACCGTATCCCGCATCGCTAAGCATTATCCCGAAAAACATCGCATAAAACAACGCAAAATACTTTGTGGGATCCACACCTCTGTAATCCGGAAGGGAGTACATTTCTGTGATCGCTTCAAACGGGTATGCCATGCTGCTGTTATGCATGAGCACGGGTACCGTTTCTCCCTCTTCCGGATCTCTGCTGACAAAACAGCACTCTTTTTCCTCAAGGGCTTTTTCCACTGTCTCCATACAGTTCACCGGCACCCAGCCTTCAAAACTGAAAGTTCTTCTTGTTTTCAGGAGACGCCCCTTTATTTTCTCATGGTCTCTTTCTATCACCAGTTCATCGTGCAGACATTCGATCCCGCTTTTCTTACTGTAAAACGCTGCGATCTCGCGCTCCGTTTCTGTGATCTTTTTCTCATGTTCCGATATCTCCGCCATGATACGCTCTGTATTCTCCGCCACCGTTCCTTTGAATCCATCGAAACCTGCCTGTGTATATCCGTTCCGTCTCAGGATCTCAAGAACATCTTCCCTGCAGCTTTTTACCGTTATCACAACTATATAGATCATGTCACTGTCTCTGCTGATCTCTTTTACTTCGACCGCTTTCGTTTTCTCATAAATTTTCTGTATCAGCAGATCGATGTCTGCCGCAGAAGGCAGTGTTCCCGGCTCTATGACCGTATATGCCGTCTGTCTTGTTTCCATCGGCACATCATATTCCGACCAGGGAGCTAAAGCCGCAAGCTCAGTATTGCGCTTGTTGATCACGTCTCTGAAACTGTTCAGGCGATCTTGCAGTTTCATCACTGTATTCACATCCCGGCTTATTTCTGCGCGATTTTGTATGATTTCTGCAAATTCACCCTTTTTAAGTACCCGCCTTGTGAAAAACAAAGGGCTTTTCACATCACTGTATCTTTCGATCACTTCAAGAGCCTGTGAAACACGGCTGATATGCAGATCGAGTGTGCTTACTCTTTCCTCGGCGCCGTCTTTTATCAAGGCATGATCCGCACTTTCATTTTCCGAAATGCTATTACCGGTATCTGTTACTTCAACAACACCGATTTCCATAAGATCAGATATGAGATCCTCCTTTACAGTGTCGAGACCTATCACTGCTATTCTTTTCATATCAATGATCGACACTTCTTCCCACTATCCTTTCTGCAATCATTTCAATTGCCTCATCTTCGCTCTGCTTTGCCTGATCTGCCAGTGCAACGCATTCCTGCCGTATCGAATCCATATACGAATCATAGGCGGCAGAAGCTTCTATCCGTCCTTCATCGACAAGACGATCATGTATTTTTCTCGCATTGTCTTCAGCATCCTTAATGATCCGTTCTGCCTCCATTCTTGCATCATCCAGGATCCTTTTTGATTCATTTTTAGCTTTTCGCTGAAGTTCGTCGGCTTTGCTCTCACACTCTCTTATTCGAGTTATTTCTGCATCAAGCATAGATTTCGCACCCCCTTTGCAGTAAATAGTTTCGAAAATTCAAAATCTTTAGCTAGATTACTGCATTATATACCCCAAAAACAATATTTTCAACTGTTTTTTATTGCTTTTCTTTTTTGGATTTTATAAAAAAAACCTTTTACCAGTCTTATTTTTCTGGTAAAAGGTCTTAAATATTCATATATTCAGTCAGCCTGCTGCTGATTTTTGAGATATTCTCTGCAGGCGTCTATCGTGCCCTGCATCTTGTCGTAAACGGCTCTGCACAGGAAATTGTAGAATTCCTCCTGCCTGTGACCTTTCAGACACTCACCGACGATCGAAAAATAGTCGTCGCGGTCTATCGGCATATTCACCGGCGCGAGCCCGTTCTCCATCAGATAGTAGTTCATCGCGAATATCGCGAGCTCTCCGCTGTACTCCTTGAACGGATATATCTCTATCAGCTTGTTGTGCACGTACATCGCCTTGAGTATGATATTGTTCCCCGCTTCATGGCTGTACACGCGGCGCAGCGCAGCATCGAGCTTCTCCTCGATATCGAGGCAGTGCACCGGTACATGGTTGAACGCATAAACGACCGGATTCGTCTTCCTGAAATATCCCTTGTCGTCCTCAGTCAGTATCCTGTACGCGCTGATAAGAAAATACTTGTCTATGTAGTTGCCCATTTCAAGGCAGTTGAACGCAACGTTGATGACTTTGCCGAAATTCTCGATGAAGAGATAATCCCCGACCGGAACGTCACGCTGCAGCTCTCCTTTGAGTATCTCATCTATCGCGATCTTGTCATGCCTGGAATTCCTGATTATCAGCGAGCCCTTTATCATATCCATTTTATTGACTTCCCTGACAGCGGACTTGAGCAGCCTGTCGCTTCTCAGTATCTCCGTCAGTTCACGTCTCATGCTGTTGAGCTTTTCATGCATACGCCTGCTCCTACTCCTTCAAAAATCCGATACGGCCGACCGCACTCGGGTACTTGTACATTTCCACGTCACCGAAATCTTTGTCGATTTTCTTGAGAGCCGGCATCTTGCTCTTTATCAGATCATAGCTTATAGTCGGAAGGAAAACTATATCATATTTGTGCTGGAACGTGAGCTGCAGGAAATCCAGTATCTCATCATCATTGAATCCTTCTTTGATCCCGACGTTCAGCCTTATTCCCAGCCCTTTGCCGACAGCGCTGTTTATGCCTTCGATCACAGGTTCCAGTGACTTTCCGTCGTTCGACTGCTTGTATCTGGTATAGTTGAAAGTATTCACTACGACCGTGACGTCTGTCACTCCTGACTTTTTGAGTTCTTCTGCTCTTTCTGCCAGATCCTGGCCGTCTGTTATTATAGTATTCTTGTTTTCTGACATGATCTTACCGTTTCTTTCTTGTTTTTTCTTTTTTCATTTTACTTTAAAATTACAGCCTAGTCAATGACACTTAATTGTGTTACACTCTATTTATGAAAATTTTAGCAATCAGCGATACGCACGGAAAACTCAATAAAGTACGCGATATATGGCCTAAGCTGACGGATATAGATATGATCCTGCACGCAGGCGACTTCATCGCGGATGCGGAAAAGCTGCAGGCTGAGCTCGGCGTTCCTGTAATAGGCGTGAAAGGCAACTGCGACGGCGGTTACAGCAGTTCCGACTTCAGGGTGATCCCTGTGGAATGCGGCAATATCCTGCTCACGCACGGCCACATGGAAAACGTCAACTACCAGCTCAACGGGCTCATGTACAAGGCTATGGAAAACGACTGCAGAGCCGTGGTTTTCGGGCACACTCACAAAGCGATGACCGATGAGAGCAACGGCATACGCTTCATCAATCCCGGCAGTCTCACACAGCCGAGAGACGGCAGCGACGGTTCGTACGCCATCATCAGGACGTCTGCAGACAGTTTTGACGCTTCCATCGTGTATTATTCAACCATCATGGGAAATAAAAAACCGCCGCAGTCAGGTTTTCTGAGAAATCTGATGAACTACTGCGACCGTTTCTGATCATTCATATATCCACGCAAAGGCTGCAGCTGCGCCTTTGCTTATGATCCTGCAGGATGCAGGATTTTTTTGTGCTTTTTATGCTTGATATGCCTGTTTTTCAGCTTATAAGCTTTATAAGTGCTGCGGTCCCTGCCGCCTATATGATCTATCTCTTCCCGTCTTTTCCTGATATGATCACGGACATTATCACGCTGAACACTATCACAAAGAAGATCACGCAGATCGATACAGTCGTCGATATGTTAAAATCGAAGATCAGTGCACCCAGCTTCACTCCCGTGAACATCAGGATTATGCCGACCCCGTATTTTACATACCTAAAGCGTTCCTGCAGATGCTCCAGCACGAAGTACATCTGTCTGAGTCCCAGTATCGCGAATATGTTGGATGAATACACTATCAGCAGATTTGTCGATACCGAGAACACTGCCGGTACCGAATCTATCGCGAATATTATGTCTGAGCACTCGACCAGACACAGCACTGCGAACAGCGGAGTGAACAGATGGCGTCCGTTCTTTTTCACCATGAACCTGTCGCCCTCGAAATGATCCGTCATCGGCAGGACTCTGCTTACGCCTTTTATTATCCTGCTGTCCGAAGGATCTTTTTCTTCTTCCTTTCCGATCATCATCTTTATGCCGTTTATTATCAGTATCGCCCCGAATATGTAAAGTATCCATGAAAATGAATTGACTATTTTCAGTCCGAAGAATATGAACAGAAAACGCAGTACTATCGCTCCGATGATACCCCAGTTCAGGACTCTGTGCTGCACCTTTTCGCGTATGCCGAACGACAGGAATATCGACATGAACACGAACAGATTGTCTACGCTCAGGCTGAGCTCTATCAGATATCCCGCCGCGAACTCAAGGCCGCTTTTGCTTCCCAGCATCGCCCATATGATGCCGCAACATATCGCTGCCATCCCTATCCAGAATCCCACCCACTTTACGGAATGTCTTATCTCGTTCAATTTCGTACCATCCTTTTTATTCCTGGTATACATGCCATTATGATCCATGGCAGTCAGGCAGCCTGCACGATTTGCGGCGTACCGTCTGTTTTGTATATGCAGATATTTTACCACACAACCGGTCATCGATAAAGACCGCTGCACCTTTTACATTGTATATGCACTGCGCGCACAAAAAATCCCGCTGCAGCATCACCGTAGCATATCACAATGTGCCAAGCGGGATCTTTATTCATGATATTACATAGCGAATCCTACTATCAGATAGCATATAACAGTCGCTACTCCGGCCATACAAGCATATGGCAGAGTCGTTGTCATGAGGTCGAGGCTCTTGATCTGACAGCCCTGTGCACACATGATGACGCCGTCGCCGTAAAGGCATGTATTGCTTCCGAATGCAGCGCCTGAGAATACTGCAGCTGATGTAACGATCGGGTCTACACCCATTGCATTTGCAAGAGGTATAACGATAGGTATTATGATCGCAGCCAGATCCCAGAAGCATCCTGTAGCATAAGCATATATACCGCATACGATGAATACGACTGCCGGCAGGAACCCGCCTTTCATGACAGGTTCAGTTATGGATATTACATAATCTGCCAGTCCAAGATCTATATTTGCATTCTGCACCGAAAAAGCAAGTACTGACAGAACAAACACGAATCCCATCGACATAACACCGTCAAAGCATGCAGTCAGCAGATCCTTGAAGCTCATTTTCTTCTCTATCAGATAAAGTATGAACGCTACTGCAACTCCTGCGGCTGATCCCATAAGAACGTCAGCCAGCAGTGCCACTATGATCATGACGATCAGCGGTATGAGGAAATTCCACGGATGAGCTTTCCTGTTTTCTTCCGGATCGCTGCTTTCATTCTTTGCACTTTCAACAAGCTCGGGATCAGTTCCCTCAGGGAATACATCTCCCAGCGTCTCGTACCTTTCATATGCCTTCTTCATAGGTCCGATCTTAGGTATAACACCCAGGATCTGGAGGATACATATGATGACTGCGAACCACGCATAAAATGCCAGCGGCAGACCATGGATATATGCAGCCATCGAAGAACCGTTGATCTCGACACCCTGATCTCCCATCAGTGCTGCGAAATATACAGCCCATGATGAGAGCGGTATCAGCAGACACACAGGAGCTGCCACCGTATTCACTACATATGCCAGCTGCTGTCTTGGTATACCCAGCTTGTCCGTTATCCCTTTCATCGTCGTACCTACAGCCAGGTTGTTGAGATAGTCATCAATGAATATCACAACACCCAGGATAAAGGTTCCGAACAGAGCCGTCTTCCTGGTCTTGATAAATTTTCCCGCCCAGTATCCGAAATCTGTTACTGCACCTGTCTTCTCATACAACATTATCAGTATGCCGAACAATGCGATAACGATGAGCAGCCACTGAAGCGATTCATTGCTGAATGCGGCATAAATGTTGTCGAAGAATGAACCTGCAAAGCCTTTCGGGCCTTTCCCCAGGATCATTGCCGCCATTGCCAGCCCGCATGTCATGGCAAACAGCGTACGCTTCGTAGTAACAGCGATAACCAGTATCGTTATTACCGGAAGCACACATAAAATTCCATACTCCATAAAAAATCTTTCTCCTCTCTTAAAACAGTGATTCATATTAACATCTTAAAAATGCCTGCGACATCTATCATCATTTTTGACATGCTTACTGCCTGTCTTCATAAACTATACGTCCATCCATCATCGTAAGGACTGCTTTCCTGTCAAGAAGCTTTTCCGGCTCCTCATCGAAAATCCTCCCGTTTATGACTGCTATATCAGCCAGCTTGCCAGGTTCAAGCGAACCTGTTTTATCTTCAACGCCCATGCCATATGCTCCCATATATGTGTAGCCATGGAGCGCATCAAAAATATCTATTTTTTCATTGATATCCGCGCCTATTTCATTGCCTTCAAGATCCAGTCTTGTAACGGCTACGTACATATTGTGGAACGGATCGATCTCAACGATCGGAAAATCCGTACTGAGAGACACCTTTGCTCCGGCATCGTAAAATGATTTCAGAGGCTGACTCCTGAACCATCTTCTCTCTCCAAGCGCATCCAGCATGAATTTCTCAGTGCAGAGATAATAATGTGCTGGCTGCTTGTTTGCCATGACATCAAGCTCTGCAAATCTCGGATAATCTTCATCTTCTACGAGTTCTACATGTTCTATACCATTTCTGAGACCATGTCTGCCGTTTGCTTTTATCGAAGCCTCGAATGCATTCAGTGCCATTCTCGTACTTCCGTCTCCTGTGCAGTGTATCCTTACCGGATAGCCTTCAGCATTGGCTTTTGTTATGATATCGCTCAAGGCTTCCTGTGTGAATATCGGTGTAGCATTGAACTCCGGATCTTCCGGCTTATCATTGTACGGTGCATTGAGTACTCCCGTATGAGCGTCTATGACTCCGTCACCATATGCTTTGAGTCCCGGCATGATGACATAGCCATCGCTGTATTCCTCCATCAGTTCCTTCGCACGGCTGAAATCTCCCGTCTTTCCTATCGAAGGATATACGTACATCCTGACGTCCAGGTCGCCTGCCTGTTCCATTTCTCTGTAAAGTTCAAAACCTTTGGGCTCTTTTTCTATCTCAAGTTCATTTGAAACATCTCCTGCAGCAGTGATGCCGAAACTGCTGTATATCCCCAGTGAATGCTTGATCAGTTTCTTTGCCTGAGTCTTGTCTATATTGAGCAGCATGAAAAATACAGGATCCGAACCCATATGATACAGCATACCTGTGAGCTCTCCATTTTCGTCTTTCCTCACGTAAATCTCTTTTTCTTTAGTTATGCTTTCTTTGGTGTATCCGAACATCTCCAGTGCCCTGGAATTTACCCAGCAGAGCCATCCGTCAGCTGTACTGAGACAGATAGGGATCTCTGTGGATATCTCGTCCAGCATCTCCTTGCGCGGCAGTTCATTGTTGTCCCATGCAGAGACCATCCAGCCCGAGGCTACCAGCAGACTCGTTTCCGGATTTTTTTCGAGATAATCTTTTACCATCGCAGCACATTCCTCTGCTGATTTCGTACCTTCCAGGCTCAGATCATTATCATGCATCATTGCGCCCATAGTGACATGTACATGATTGTCTATGATCCCCGGCATTATCAGCTTATCCCTGTATTCATATACTTCAGTATCTTTTCCTATATATCCGTCTATCTCATCATCACCGGCCACAGCGATTATCCTGTTTCCGGAGACTGCAACACCTCCGCTGATTATTTCATTGCTTACACCGGTATATATGACATTACTTTTGAGAACTTTATCTGCTATCATTTCAAACTCCTTCCATATATGATACACTATCCATTCTGCTCACAAAAAATTTCGCTGCAGCGCTTTGCAGCGCTGAGCGAAATTCGATCTTGCAGTTGAATCCGATACGTCATGCGAATCGTCGTCACGCCGCCATCGTCTTGATTATCACTATGATAAAGACGACTATGTATGCGACCGCTTCAGCCAGGATTACCAGTTTCAATATATTGACGATCTTGCTTTTACCGGCATTCCTGTTTCTTATGATCGAGAACACGAGAAGTGCCGCAACAATTATTCCGAATATCAGTGCTAAGAAAAGTATCATCATTGTTATGTTCCTCCAATTAACGCTGTTACCTTTTCTGCTGGTAACTTATTAATAATACCAGAGAATTATGTTGATTTCCAGTATAATTCGAAAATTGTTTTTTCACCGATATCCTGTCGGCCTGCTGCATCAGTCAAGCGGTTCATAGTCGAGCACTGCATCCTGCTGCTTGAGCTTCACAGCCTTCAGGAACACGCGCGCCGTATCCATGCATGTCATTACCGAGATGCCTCTCTCGATAGCCTTTCGTCTTACCGGGAAGCTTTCTCTTTCCTTTCGGTTCGCAACTACAGGAATGTTTATTACGAGAGCGATCTTCTCGTCGCTCTCACTGTCATGGTTCATGATCCACTTCTGCGCCGTATCGTAATCCATCGGCTCTACAGGTATGTCATGCGCCATGATGAATTCTATCGTGTCATCAGTCGCATAGAGACGGAATCCTGCCTCTGCATAGTCCCTCAGGATGTCTGCCGTATATGTGTTCTGCTCAGACTCCTTGAGCGTCACGAAAACGTTTCCGTTCGTCGGTATGCTCATTCCTGCACCGAGGAAACCCTTGTAGATCGCCTTGTCCAGATCTTTGTCTATTCCGAGCACTTCGCCTGTCGACTTCATTTCAGGTCCGAGAGCGATGTCCATGTCGGTAAGTTTTGCACTCGAGAACACCGGAACCTTTACGGCGTACTCTTCAGTCTTTTTGTAAAGGCCTGTGCCGTATTCGCTGTCTCTGAGCTTATGGCCCAGCATAGCTGCAACTGCAAGCTTTACCATAGGAACTCTTGTCACCTTGCTCAGGATAGGCACTGTACGCGACGCTCTAGGGTTCACTTCTATGACGTAGATCTTCTTTCCGTCATATGCGTACTGGATGTTCACAAGACCCACCACATTGAGGGCCTTCGAGATCCTCTTCGTGTAGTCTTCGAGAGTCTTTTCCACTTCCTCTGAAAGCGAATAGTTCGGATATACCGAAATACTGTCTCCGGAGTGTACGCCTGCCCTTTCCACGTGCTCCATGATGCCCGGGATCAGGATGTCTTCGCCGTCTGCTATAGCATCGACTTCGATCTCCTTGCCCTGGATATACTGGTCTATCAGAACAGGATGCTCTGTCGAAAGCGATACGGCTTCCTTCAGATATCTCTTGAGCTCTACATCGTTGTATACGACCTGCATAGCACGTCCGCCTATTACATATGACGGTCTTACCACGAGCGGATACCCGAGCTTTCTGACTGCTGCGAATGCGTCTTCCTCGCTCGTTACAGCAACACCTTCAGGCACTGCTATGCCGAGCTCGTCAAGGAGTTCGCAGAATTTTTCTCTGTCCTCAGCCAGGTCAATATTGCTGTATGATGTTCCTAGTATGTTTATGCTTCGGCTGCTGAGTTTTTCAGCGAGGTTCAGCGATGTCTGTCCGCCGAACTGTATGATAACTCCCTGAGGACGCTCTCTCTTGATAACGTTCATAACGTTGTCTATATGCAGCGACTCGAAGTACAGCTTGTCCGATGTATCGAAGTCGGTACTTACTGTCTCAGGGTTGTTGTTCATGATTATCGCTTCGTATCCGAGTTCCTTGATGGCCCATACGCCCTGTACGCAGCAGTAGTCGAACTCGATACCCTGTCCTATCCTTATCGGACCTGAACCTATTACCAGTATCTTTTTCTCGTGGCTCCTTACGCTCTCATCCTCTTCATCGTAGCATGAATAGTAGTAAGGCGTCAGCGCATCGAACTCTCCGCCACAGGTATCTACCATCTTGTATACAGGATAGATATCGTTATATACTCGTATATCCTGCAGAACGTCTCTTGTCGTTCCCGAAAGAGTGATGATATCCGTATCAGTGAAGCCTCTCGACTCTGCCTCGTATACCATTTCCTTGGTCAGCGGCTCTGTCTGCAGTCTGTTCTCCAGATCGATTATTCCTCTGATCTTGTTGAGGAACCATCTGTCTATCTTCGTCAGATTGTAAAGATCCTCGACTGTCATCAGCTCTCTTCTCATGACTTCCGCGATGCAGAATATCCTCTCGTCATCGCACGCCTTGAGCTTTTCCACGAGGTCAGCATCGTTCAGACCTGAAACGAACGGTATGTGCAGACCGTCGCACTTGATCTCGATCGATGTGAGCGCCTTGAGCAGCGCGCTCTCGAATGTCCTGTCTATGGACATTACCTCGCCCGTAGCCTTCATCTGTGTGCCGAGCTTTCTCGATGCTGTCCTGAACTTGTCGAAAGGCCATTTCGGGAACTTTACGACAACGTAGTCGAGCGTAGGCTCAAAGCACGCGCTCGTCGTCTGTGTAACGTAGTTCGAGAGCTCGTCCAGGTTGTATCCGATGGCGATCTTCGCTGCTATCTTTGCGATCGGATATCCTGCAGCCTTCGATGCGAGTGCTGACGAACGGCTTACTCGAGGGTTTACCTCTATTACTATGTATTTTCCCGTGTCAGGATCGAGTGCGAACTGCACGTTGCATCCGCCTTCGATCTCGAGGTTTCTTATGATCTTTATCGAAGCATCTCTGAGCATCTGATACTCAGCGTCTCTGAGAGTCTGGGTAGGTGCGACTACGATACTGTCGCCTGTATGCACTCCTACAGGGTCAAGGTTTTCCATGCTGCATATTATGATGCAGTTGTCACGGCTGTCTCTGATGACTTCATACTCGATCTCCTTCCAGCCTGCAACCGACTTTTCGAGCAGGATCTGACCGATCGCGCTGTTTTCCATTCCCTTGACGCAAAGAAGCTCCAGCTCCTTCTTGTTTTCCGCGATACCGCCGCCTGTTCCACCGAGCGTATACGCAGGTCTTATGATAACAGGGAATCCTTCTTTTTCAACGAAATCATAGCATTCATCCATCGATGTCGCAATGACACTGCTCGGTATAGGTTCGCCTATATCCTGCATCAGCGTCTTGAATTCTTCTCTGTCTTCTGCTCTTTTGATGCTTTCTTTATTTACACCCAGCAGAGCCACGCCGTACTTTTCGAGGATGCCCTTGCTTTCCAGCTCCATAGCCAGGTTCAGCCCTGTCTGTCCGCCGAATCCTGCCAGTATGCCGTCAGGTCTCTCCTTTGCAAGGATCTGTTCGAGAGCTTCTTCAGTGAGCGGCTCCATGTAGACCTTGTCTGCGATCCCCTTGTCTGTCATGATCGTTGCAGGGTTGCTGTTTACCAGTATAGTCTCTATGCCTTCTTCCCTGATGGCCTTGCATGCCTGAGTTCCCGCATAGTCGAATTCCGCAGCCTGTCCTATAACGATCGGGCCGGAACCGATGATAAGTATTTTTTTCAGATATGGCTTCTTAGGCATTGATTCTGTCCCCTTTCATCATGTTTATGAATTTATCGAAAAGATATCCCGTATCGTTTGGTCCGGGTGATGCTTCCGGGTGGAACTGCACTGAAAATACAGGCAGGTCTCTGTGCTCTATACCCTCTACCGTTCCGTCGTTGAGATTGAGGTGTGTGATCTCCATTCCCTTGAGGATTATGCTTTCATACTGAACGGCGAATCCGTGGTTCTGCGATGTTATGTACGAGCGCTTCGTATTCTTGTCGAACACACCGTGGTTGCCTCCGCGGTGTCCGTACTTGAGTTTGTATGTCTTTCCTCCGAATGCGAGCGCGAGCACCTGGTGGCCCATGCATATGCCGAACATAGGTGCCTCATTCGCACTGATCAGCTTCTTCACTTCTTCTATGGCCTCTGCTGCTTCCTCCGGATCTCCGGGGCCGTTCGTCAGGAATATGCCGTCCGGCTTTCCTGCCAGTATAGTCTCGGCCGATGTTCCGTAAGGATATATCGTAAGGTCGCAGTTTCTTTCGCGCAGGCATGTCAGTATGTTGCCCTTTACACCGAAGTCCATCACAGCGACGCTGAACGGTTTTTCATCCGAGTCTGCAAGGCTCTTCAGCTCTACTTTCTCTTTGACGCCGACTTCTTTCATCCAGTCGCCTCTGAGCTCTGCCTCCGCACATCTCCTGGCAGCTTCGCTGATCGAGATGCCTTCTGTGCTTATCACGCACTTGACTGTTCCCTTGTTTCTTATCTTCTTGGTTATCTGTCTTGTATCGACTCCGAACACTCCCGGGACCTCCATGTTCCTGAGCCATTCATCTATCGTCATTATGCTGTTGCTGTTCGACGGCGCATCGCACAGATCCTTTACGACAACTCCGAAAGCGTGCACTTTCTCCGATTCGTTATCGATCCTGCTTATGCCGTAATTTCCGATCAGCGGATATGTCATGTTTATTATCTGGCCCTTGTACGACGGGTCAGTGAGTATTTTCTGATATCCTGTCATCGATGTATTGAATACGAGTTCTCCGACAGCTGTTCCCCTGAATCCGAATCCGTGACCCTTGAACACGGTCCCGTCTTCCAGGTAGATCAAACCTTCCATTTTTTCAATCGTCTTAATCATAATCCTATGCCTTATCTCCTTACACACTAGATCCACAGCATTTCTGCCATCAGTAAATAATTATACACTGTTATAAATGTTTATGCAACATTATTCATCGTTTTTTTTGAAATATACACCAGCATGTCATTCCCGTTCCGCCGGGGCCTGCCTTTTCAGCTGTGCTCCTTCGAGGTATCCACGTTCATATACACCGAAGCTCCCGATGCTGCCAGCTTTCCGGTCCTCCCGCTGTATGCCTCGCACGTCAGCTGGGTTATCCTTCTGCCTGCCGCGATCGCCTTAGCCGTCACGAGGAGCGTATCGCCTACCTTTACGGGACGTATATATTTTACATCAAGACTTATCGTCGGTGCAAAGTTTTCTTCTGCATAAAACCTGGCAAGCGCAGCTATCGTCAGATCGAATGCCGTGCATATCATTCCGCCGTGCATATCGCCGACGCGGTTTGCCTGCCACGGCTGTACAGGAAATGCAAATGTTATCGTGCGGTCCTCGAATGAGCAGCCCGCTGCTTCTGATCGCATCATCCCGTTTATCCGGTCTTTCTGGTCCTCGTTGTTTTCTCGCAGTGTCTTTTCTACAAAGGCTTCCAGCCTCAGCTGCCCGGCTGTTTTTTTCTCCGGCATTACACGCCTCCTTCCTGAATATCCTGCATTTTCTATGTATCATATATCACAGGCGGTTTCACCTGATAACATCCTCCATCGTATAGCTTCCCGGTGCTTTTCCTTCCATGAAAAGTGCAGCGTCACATGCTCCCGAGGCATAGCAGTTCCAGTCATACGCATCGTGTGATATTTCCAGCTTTTCACCCATACATCCGAATATGACCGTATGCGTGCTCGGCGTGTTGCCTGCTCTCACCGAATGGAATGTTATATCATCGTACGACTTGTCCGGCGACTTTGCCGCCATCTCCTCCGCAAACTCTATCGCCGTGCCGCTCGGTGCGTCTTTCTTTGTCTCGCTGTGCATGTCGATTATCTCTATCCTGCACTTGTCTCCCAGCTTTGCAGCAGCCTGTCCCAGCAGTTCTTTCATCACATTCACGACGTATGAAGTATTTGACGCTTTCATCACCGGTATGACTTCCGCTGCTTCCAGTATCTGCTTCGTCTGCTCATCAGTAAAGCCTGTCGTTCCGCAAATGAATGCCTTTCCATGCCACCTGCAGCTTTCAAGCACCTTCATCGAAAGCTCGACTGTCGAAAAGTCTATCACCAGGTCGCATTCTCCTATTATCTTCTCTATGTCATCGTATACCAGCGCTCCCGCCTCAGTACCGAGACCTGCGGCAAGTCCTATATCAGTGCCGATATACTCTCGTCCCGGCGCGCCGACACCGCCGACGATCTCTATACCGTCCCTGTCATGAGCTGCGCGCACTATCAGGCTCCCCATACTGCCTCTTGGTGCTGTTATCACTGCTTTTACCATTTCCATATCCCTCCTGTCTGCAATCTCTGCCGCCTTCCGGCGCTCCGATCGTTCTGAGCATTCCGGGCGGCCTTCCTGACGAAAACTCAGTTCGGCTTCTGTTCGTTCACAGCGGTCTGCAGGAACTGTTCTATCGCCTTCACCGGCTCCTCTTTGTTTATCGTCAGCCGTATGAACGGCTCTTTGCCTCCGTTTATCATCATCTTTGCACCGTACTTCGCAACAAGTGCCGCCATGACAGGCTCTGTCAGCTTGACGTTTTCCCACAGTCCGAAAATGATCTTGTAGCCCTGCTGGGTTATTTCCTTCACTCCCAGCCTGCCTGCCATCGCTCTTATCTTCGATATCTTGACGAGGTTCATGGTATCCTTCGGTATGTCTCCGAATCTGTCGAGAAGCTCATCGACTATCTCCGCCTCGTCCTCGTCGCTTTCGATCATCGCTATCTTCTTGTACATCTGCAGTCTCAGCACTTCGTTTTCTATATATCGTTTCGGTATCACCGCCGGTATCGCCAGACTGAACGCCGTCTCTTCCGCCTGCGGCAGCGTTTCCTTGCCTTTTGCAGCATCGACGGCTTCTTCCAGCATCTTGCAGTAGAGCTCATACCCTATGCTGAGCATGTGCCCGGACTGTTCTGTGCCAAGTATGTTTCCGGCGCCGCGCAGTTCGAGGTCTTTCATCGCGATCCTGAACCCGGACCCGAACTCCGTGAACTCCCTGATAGCACGCAGGCGCTTTTCCGCGATCTCGCTCAGATTCCTGTCTTTCGTATACATCAGATATGCATACGCCATCCTGCCTGAACGCCCCACTCTGCCTCTCAGCTGATGGAGCTGCGCCAGTCCGAACCTGTCTGCATCCAGCACGATCATCGTGTTCACGTTCGGTATATCTATCCCCGATTCTATGATCGTCGTTGCGACCAGCACATTGTATTCGCCTTCCGAAAAATCTATTATTATATTCTCAAGCTGCTTTTCACGCATCTTGCCATGTCCGACGACTACATCGGCATCCGGCACCAGCGCTTCGATATCGCTGGCGACACGGTTTATCGACTCAACGCGGTTGTACAGCACGTATACCTGACCGCCTCTTGCCAGCTCCTTTTCTATCGCTTCTCTTATCACGAAATCGTCCTGCTCCATAACATATGTCTGGACAGGATATCTGTCTTCAGGCGGCTCCTCGATGACGCTCATGTCCTTAACACCTGACAGAGACATGTGCAGCGTCCTCGGTATCGGGGTAGCCGACAGCGTCAGCACGTCCACATTAGTCTTCAGCTGCTTGAGCCTTTCCTTGTGCTTCACGCCGAATCTCTGCTCCTCATCTATCACCAGCAGACCGAGATCCTTGAACTTTACATCTTCAGACAGCAGTCTGTGCGTTCCTATCACCATGTCGACGCTGCCGTTCTCAAGGCCTTCTATTATGCGTTTCTGCTGTGCTGCGCTCTTGAACCTCGACATCATCTCGACCTTGAACGGGAATTTTTCAAAGCGATCTTTCATCGTGTAGTAGTGCTGGTTCGCCAGAAGCGTCGTCGGCACGAGCACCGCCGCCTGTTTTCCGTCAGCCACGCATTTGAAAAGAGCCCTGGCGGCAACTTCGGTCTTGCCGAATCCGACGTCTCCGCACAGCAGTCTGTCCATCGGCGAATCCTTTTCCATGTCGCCTTTTATCTCATCCACGCATCTGAGCTGGTCATCGGTCTCGGCATACGGGAAGCTGTCCTCGAATTCATGCTGCCAGACCGTATCCTCCGAGAAGGCATAGCCTTTTTCGTTCATCCTCGCTGCCGACACGCGTATCAGTTCCTCAGCCATATCGTTCACGGCTTTCTGCGCTCTCGCCTTGGTCTGCTTCCACTCGCTGCCGGAAAGCTTGTTCAGTCTTGGCGTCACGCCATCTCCTCCGACGTACTTCTGGAGCATCCCCAGCTGATCCACCGGGATGTAAAGCGAGTCCTCACCTGCATACTTTACTTTGAGGTAATCCTTCTTCACCCCCTGGACGACCAGCTGCTCTATGCCCATGAACTTGCCGATACCGTGGCTTTCATGAACTACATAGTCGCCTTCCTGCACGTCCGAGAAGCTCTTGATCTGAGAGCCTGCTGAGCGTTTCGAGCGTTTTTTCTTCCTGCGGCTGCCGCCGAAAATATCGCCTTCCCAGATATAGCACTCTTTCCTGTCACAGAGCTCCATGCCTGCCGTCAGTACACCTTTTCTGACCGACGCCTTTCCTGTCAGATTTTCATGTGTCAGGAACTCCTGCACGCTTTTCATCCGCTCGTCGCTGCTACAGACGATCGTAACGGTGTACCCTCGCGCAGCATAGTTTTCCAGCTCGGTTTTGAGGATATCCATCCTGCCGTTGAAGACAGGAGCCTGCCTGCATTCCACATTTATCAGCTCTTTGAGGAACGGCGCCTTTTTTATCGTGCTGACGAACGGCGTCAATATATAGCCTTCCTTTTCATAGAGCCTGAAATAATCGGCCTGGCCGGACATCGATGCGAAATCCTCTCCGATGCCTCTGCCTGCCGCAAGTATCGCGTCTATATCGTCCGCACGTTCTTTTTCATATGCCTCCAGTGTCTCGAGGATCCTGGCAGGATCGTCTATGAAAAGCTGCGGATCGTCCATGTAGTCCCAGATGTACATTGTCTCGTCATAAAAATAATTTATGAACTTTTCCATGTACTGCAGGTTTATCATGCTCTCCGTGTATTCCAGAAGCTGCTGCTTTCGCTGTTTGAGGTTGTATACGGTCTCGCTGCTGCCCTCTTTCTTTTCGAGAGCCTTTATGCGCCTGTCATACGCTCTGGTGATCCTCTTTCCGGCAGCCTCGAACACTTCGTGATCCTTTGCTATATGAGAACACGGATATACCGATATATCGCTGAGCGCCTCTATCGAGCGCTGCGTGAGGCTGTCGAATGTCCTTATCGAGTCTACTTCCGTGTCGAACAGCTCCACTCTGTACGGATCGTCACTGTCCGGCGTGAAGATGTCTATTATTCCGCCTCTGATGCTGTATTCTCCGCGGCTTTCTATCATTGAGACCCGCTCGTATCCCATCAGAGTCAGACGCCTTTTTATCTCTTCGGGATCTGCGTCTTCCCCGAGCTTCAGCCTGAGTACATTCTCTTCGAATATCTCTCTGGGCGGCAGCTTTTTCACCGCACCCGTAACGGGAGCGATCACTATGCATTCCTCGCCTGCAGTGACAGCGCGCAGCACTTTCATGCGTTCCAGCAGATCATCATTGCTTCTCGCTTCATACTGCAGGAAAGTCTCTTCCTCCTGCGGCAGTATGTAGATATTGCGCGTATTAAAAAAAGAAAGGTCCGCTGCCAGTCGTTTCGCTCTGTTAAAAGTAGAAACAACAATAAGACTCTGACCTTTTTTCTCATTGATTAAATCTGATATGATCGGTGCGACGCAACCTTCAGCTGCACCTGTAATGTTGATCATTCCCTTTTCTGCCACTTGATCCCTCACACTGATAAACGCACACCGGCGCCCGCATCGCCTATTCCGCCTTGTCGCGTGCCGGCGCCTTTGCTTTTACATTATATTCATTCATAGCTCTGTCTATACCCTTTTCAAGTATGCAGAGCACCGCGTCTGCCGCCTTGTCGACAGCCTCCGCGATAACGTCCTTTTCCTGACTTGCGACCTTGCCTATCACGAAATCCTTCCAGTCGAGCCCGCCGCTCTTGCCGATGCCGATCCTCACTCTCGGGAAATCTCCGGATCCGAGATGCGAGATCACCGATTTCATTCCGTTATGACTTCCGGCGCTGCCTTTTTTCCTCACGCGTATCGAGCCTGTCTCGAGATCGAAGTCATCATATATCACTATGACGTCTTCAAGATCCACATCGTAATAATCCACTACTTCTCTGACCGATTCGCCGCTGAGGTTCATGTAGGTCTGAGGCTTCACAAGAAGGGCCTTCCGGCCGGAGATCCTTCCCTCTCCGACCAGAGCCCTGTGCTTCATCCTGTTTACACTTATGCCGCATTTCTCAGCTATGCGGTCCACGACGAGAAACCCCATATTGTGCCGCGTATTTTCATATTTTTTTCCGGGATTCCCCAGTCCTGCAATAACAAACATTAACGTCCGTTCCTTTCATCTGTCCGCCGCATCTTCCGGCATAAAACTAGTCGAAGAGTTTGCTTATCGAATCGTTTGTAAATACTCTTGTCATCGCCTCTGCGAACAGCGGTGCAACAGAAAGCATCTTCATCTTTTCTATCTTCTTTTCTTCAGGGATCGGCAGTGTGTTGAGGAGGATCAGCTCTTCTATAGCCGAGTTTTCTATCCTCTCTATTGCCGGGCCTGAAAGCACTGCATGTGTAGCACATGCTCTTACGCTTGCAGCGCCCATTTCCTTGAGCGCATTTGCCGCATTCGTTATAGTTCCTGCTGTATCTATCATATCATCGACGAGTATGCAGTTCTTGCCTTCGATATCTCCGATGATGTTCATTATCTCGCTCTTGTTAGGCTCAGGTCTTCTCTTGTCAACTATAGCGATAGGAGCATTGAGCGGCTGAGCCATGTTTCTTGCTCTAGTAACGCTTCCGTGGTCAGGAGAAACGACTACCACGTTGTCCATGTTTTCTTCCATGAAATGCTTAGTCAGTATAGGCATGCCTACGAGGTGATCCACAGGGATGTCGAAGTAACCCTGTATCTGAGCTGCATGCAGATCCATAGTCAGCACTCTGTCTGCACCTGCCGCCATCAGAAGGTTTGCAACCAGCTTTGCTGTGATCGGATCTCTGGCCTTTGCTTTTCTGTCCTGTCTCGCATATCCGTAGTAAGGGATAACTGCATTGATCCTTCCTGCAGATGCGCGCTTCATTGCATCTATCATGATAAGAAGCTCCATGAGATTGTCGTTTACCGGATCGCATGTCGACTGTACTATATAGCAGTCAACGCCTCTTACCGATTCCCACAGATTAACAGATATCTCTCCGTCACTGAATTTGTTTACAGTAGCTCTTCCAAGAGGTTTTCCCATTATCGATGTGATCTCTTCTGCAAGCTCCAAGTGAGAGTTGCCTGCAAATACCTTGTAGTTTGAAAATGCACTGTTTTTCATTTGTTTCTCCTACCTCAACTTTCTGTTCAACTGATGTTTATTTTTTTAAGATGCCTTTTTTCTCTACCCAGCCTTCCAGCGTCCTGCCTTTGGCTCTGGCTACGTAAAGCGCACCATCCGGTACGTCTTCTGTTATCGTGCTGCCTGCCGCTATGTATGCGTCTTTTCCAACGTGCACAGGTGAAACCAGGTTCACGTTGCAGCCGATGAATGCTCCGTCCTCGACGACTGAACGGTATTTTCTGCTTCCGTCGTAGTTCACGAACACGACTCCGCATCCGAGATTCACGCGCTCGCCGACGTCGGAATCTCCCACATATGTAAGGTGCGCCGCTTTCGCGCCGTCACCAAGCTTTGAATTCTTTATCTCTACGAAATCTCCCACCTTGCAGCCGTCTCCGACTTCACTGTTCGGTCTGAGATATGCAAACGGTCCCACTGAAGTACCGCTGCCGACTTTGCTTTCCAGTATCACAGAGCTCTGGATCGACGTGTCGTCTCCGATCACGGAATCCTTTATCCTGCTGTTCTGTCCGATCGTGCAGTTTTCACCGATCGTCACATCGCCTTCGATAACTACGCAGGGATATATCACAGTCCCGGCCCCTATCGTCACGCCTTCTTCTATATATGCGGTCCTGATATCTATGAACCTGACGCCGGCTTCCAGATAGTCCAGATTTCTGCTTATACGCTGTCTCTCAAGTTTTTCGTATTCTTTTATATCCATAAAGCTCTCTCCTTAAAACCTCTTGTCTTTTTCGAGGATCATCTCTCCGACTTTATATATGTCTCCGGCACCCATCGTTATGACCAGATCTCCCGGTTCCGCATTGTTGTATACGAAGTTCGCGATTTCCTCAAAGTCGCTGAAGAAATAAACGTCCTTCGCCGGATCCTCTTCCTTTATCCTGTTCATCAGGCTCTTCGAGCTTATCTTGTATATGTTCTTCTCTCTTGCCGCATATATCTCTGCGAGCACGACCTTGTCCGCATCTGTGAATGAAGTCGCAAAGTCATCCAGCAGCGCCATCGTTCTCGTATATGTGTGCGGCTGGAACAGACACCACATATGATTGTGCTTCATCTTCTTCACCGCTGACAGCGTAGCCTTTATCTCCGTCGGATGATGAGCATAGTCGTCTATGATCTTTATATTGTTCGCGGTCTTGCCGAGAACATCGAAACGTCTCTGTATACCGTTGAAGTTTTCGAGAGTCCTGACCATGCTGTCAACATCGACACCCAGGATATGCCCGCATGCAAAAGCAGACAGCGCATTCAGCACATTGTGTTCTCCCGGTACCGACAGCGCTATGCGGCACAGCTCCTTCCCTCCATGGTTGACTGTGAATCTCGGCATGCCTTCATTGTCAAAGTCTATGTCAGATGCAAAATAGTCGCAGCTTTCGCCGAGTCCGAACGTTACGGCATTCGGAAGTCCTTCGATCACGCTCTTTACAAACGGGTTTGCGTCATATGCGATGACCGCTCCGTCCGAAGGCACGAGTTTCGCGAACTTGTCAAAAGAGCTTGCTATATGCTCGACATCCTTGAAATAGTCGAGATGGTCTGAATCTATGTTCAGGATTATCTCGATCTTCGGCTTGAGGTTAAGGAAGCTGTCCATGTACTCGCATGCTTCCGTAACGAAATACTCGTTCTCTCCTATATAAACATTGCCGTCTATCTCTGCGAGATTTCCACCGACCAGGATAGTAGGCTCTTTCTGTGCTTCCTTTAAAATCAAAGAAACCATAGAAGTCGTTGTAGTCTTGCCGTGTGTTCCCGAAACAGCTATGCTGTTCCTGTACTCGTCCATCAGCACTCCGAGTGCCTGTGCTCTCGTTATCGCGGGTATCCCGCGTTCATCGGCTCTGGCAAGTTCAGGATTGTCCCTCCCTATCGCCGAAGAGTAGATCACGAGATCCACATCGTCTACATTTTTCGCTCTATGGCCTAAATATATTCTGGCTCCCTGTTCGATGAGCCTTTCTGTCATTTCACTTTCTCTCATATCTGATCCGGAAACCTCATATCCTCTTGACAGGAGTATCTCCGCTATCGCAGATAGTCCGATACCACCGATCCCGATGCAGTGGATCTTCTTATAATCAGGCAAATTAATCATTCCTGCGCCTCCTCAGTTATAGATAAAACGATTATATCATATTTGGCTTTAAAAATGCGCCTTATTTGCAAAAAAACACATTTGACAACAAATGCGAATGATATTATTATATTTTCAATAATAGTTCGTTTTATTTGTGTGTTCACATTCTGGAGGTGTATATGAAAAGGAGTCACAGAGTCGGAGCTATCTGCCAGATACTGACCGAATCACCGGAGCGCGTCTTTAATCTTAAATATTTCTGCGACAGGTTCTCTGCAGCAAAATCAAGCATCAGCGAGGATATCAGCGCTGCAAAGGAAGCTGTCGAAGCTACCGGTTACGGATATATCGAAACGATACCCGGCGCCGCAGGCGGAGTCAAATACGTGCCGGACATTTCGCCGGAACGGGCTGCGGAAGTGCAGCAGCATCTCTGTGATCTGCTCAGGGAAGACGGCCGCATCCTCGGCGGAGGTTTCCTGTATACTTCAGACATAATGTACGATCCTGCTATCGTAAAAGACATGGCGCGCATCTTTGCAAAAAAATTCAGAGAGTCCGGAGCGAACTATGTTGCTACGATAGAAACGAAAGGCATCCCTGTGGCATTCATGACCGCACAGCTTCTCAACCTGCCCGTCGTAGTTGTCAGAAGAGAAACGAAGATATCGGAAGGTGCTACGGTCAGCATCAATTATTTTCCCGGCTCGTCGGAAAGACTTCAGAAAATGTCTATTTCCAAAAGAGCTGCAGCCCCCGGTTCCAAGGCGCTCATCATCGATGACTTCATGCGCGGCGGCGGCAGCATAAAGGGCATCGTCGAAATACTGTCAGAGGTGGATATCGAAGTCGTGGGGATCGGGGTAGCTATCGTAAACACCAAACCTGAGAAGAAAAAAGTCAGTGATTATTTTCCTATCGTATATCTCGGAGATGTAGATGAAAATAACAAGTTTGTGGAGGTAATTCCTAATTGTCAGATTTTTTAAAATAATGCTTGTTTATATGATTATTCTATTATATAATACTATCGTTAAAATCAAAACATAATACAACGGCATGAAAGGCGGTAACTACACATGAACATTACTGACGTAAGAATCCGAAAAATCAACGATGAAAGTAAAATGAAGGCAGTAGTCTCGATTACATTTGACGATGAATTTGTTGTACACGATATCAAGATCATCGAGGGCCAGAACGGTCTGTTCATTGCTATGCCCAGCAGAAAAATGGGAGAAGGAGACTTCAGAGATATCGCCCATCCTCTTGTTTCAGAAACAAGGAACAAGATCAGAGATGCCATATTCGCAGAATACGACAAAGTTTTAGCTCAGAAAGCTGTTGAAGATGCAGCTGCCGCTGACCTCTAGGTGCCCTGTATTTCCGGGTATAAAATTATAACTGATGACAAAAAAGACCTGATGCATCAACGCACCGGGTCTTTATTTTGTTTCTGCCTATCCGATCACCTTTACCATGATAAGATTTGTCGTGCCTGATACCTGCAGCGGCATTCCCGCGCTGAAAACCACGGTATCGCCTTTTTCCACGAATCCATACTTCTCAGCTTCCCGTGCAGCATCCACCATCAGCGCATCCCAGTCGCTGCTGAAATCCGTAAGCACCGGGAAGACGCCGCGAGTCAGTGACTGCTGATGATAAGTCTTCTCTACAGGGGTAGCCGCGATTATCTTCTCGACAGGCTTGTACTTCGACATCATTTCAGCGGTATATCCCGATGTCGTCACCGCGATTATAGCCTTTGCCTTTATATCTTTTGCCGTAGTGCACGCCGCATGTCCTATCGCATTCGCGATATCCTTTTCATCCGATTCGACTTCCAGGAACTTGTACTGGTTCACTTCCTCAGCATCTATCTCCGCCTGGTGGACGATCTTTGCCATGGCCTGCACAGTCTCTACCGGGAACATCCCCGCAGCGCTTTCCCCCGAAAGCATCACAGCCGACGTCCCGTCGAACACCGCATTTGCCACATCTGTTATCTCCGCTCTCGTAGGCGACGTGCTCGTCGTCATCGACTCGAGCATCTGCGTTGCCGTTATTACAGGCTTGCCTGCCCTGCAGCATTCCTTGATGAATTTCTTCTGTATACCGGGCAGCTTTTCAAAATCGACTTCCACGCCCATGTCGCCGCGAGCCACCATTATCCCATCGGACAGATCCAGGATCTCTGCAAAGTTCGCTATGCCTTCGGTATTTTCTATCTTCGAAATGATCTTTATCTTTTCCCCGCCGTTGTCATTGAGCAGCTTCCTGAGCGCGCGTACGTCATCGCCGCTTCGAACGAACGACGCCGCCACGTAGTCCACGTCCATCTCGATACCGAACAGTATGTCGCTTCTGTCCGCTTCACTGATGTATTCGAGATCGAGCGATTTATTAGGTATATTGACGCCTTTTCTGTTGCTGATCTTCCCGCCGGAGATCACTCTGCAGATGACGTCTGTATCCGTAGTGTCCGTCACTTCCATTCTGATACGGCCGTCATCGATCAGTATGACCGTCCCGGCTTCCACCTGTGTCGGCAGCGCCTTGTAGGTGGTGTCTGCGCGCTGTGCGGTCCCCATACATTTTTCTGACGTCAGAACGAACGTGTCGCCGGCCTCCAGCATCTCGCTGCCGTTTTCAAAATCGCCGACTCTTATTTCCGGTCCCTTTGTATCGAGAAGTACCGCAGCAGGCACTCCGAGTTCGTCTCGTACTTTCCTGAAGGTTTCGATGGTCTTTCTGTGGCCCTCATGCGTTCCATGAGAAAAATTCAGCCGCGCCACATTCATGCCCGCTTCCAGCATTGCCTTCATTGTTTTTTCATCCTTGCTCGCAGGTCCCAGAGTACATACGATCTTAGTCTTTTTAAGCATAAAATCCACCTTCCTTTTCTGCCTGTATATATCTGAGGCCGCACTGTCGCTCTATATGCTGACATGCGGCCGCTGTTTCCATTATCTTAAACAGTCCCGACTCATCAGGATCAGTAATAAAATCCTGTTCCCGGGTCTGAATACTCGGCCACTCTCGCCTCATAGGCATCCATTGCAGCTTCCTCAAAAGCCAGCTCCGGATCAGCTGCCCCGCACTGCCTCAGCACATATTTTGCAAAAGGCGGGTTGAGCACCAGCAGCGGTCCTATGACGTACGTAGCCATAAAATTATTGGCATGTATACCTTCTCCGCTTATATCAGGATTCAGTCCCGGACCTCTGTCCGTGATGAAAAGCGGATCAGCCTTGACCTTACCTTCTTCCCAGTACGAATGAGTGAACTGGCTCTTGTAGCCGACTATCTTCATCATCGCAGCCACATCACCGGTCTGCCCCTTGAACTCTCCGAGATACAGCGAATTGTATCTGTTCATCATATCTCTCTTAGTCACGAAGTCAAAGAAACCCATACATTCAACGACTGTGCCGTCGACATCCTCGATCCTCTTTCCAAAGACCTCCAGCGCGTTCCCGGTGATCAGGAAATTCACGCCGCGGCCTATGAGCTCTTCGATACGCTCTATATAAGCTGACAGCTTGTCTATCACGAGAAGCTGTGCGCTTTCCGTCATCGTGCCCATGTATATGAGATCCGGCTCCTCTGTCACAAACAGCGGTTCGTCCGTGATGGCCGTCTCCACGACCTCGATATCCGGCATCGATTTTTTAAGATATCCTATATTCTCAAGTTCACCGTACAGATTGCATATTTCCGGGAAAAGGACTTCTATTTTCATCTGTTTTTTCCTCCTTTTTCCTCTATGGTCTTCTTCACTTTAGCTGCCACCTTCGATCCCAGCGCGATCGAATCCGTTCCGTAAAGAACATATATATAGCTCTCTCCGTTCAGCTTCAGCTTGTCCGGAGTATCGAGCTCATCATCCGTGTACGAGATCTTTTCCTCCGGAACGCCTGCGAGGAGCAGTCTCAGCCTGTAGTCCTTCACTCTCGGCCCGCAGATGATGATGTTTTCGATATTCTCATCGTTCAGGAATTCAAAATCGCAGTCGTACATCCAGCAGGTGTTTTCCGACCAGTGTATCGCGTCTCCCTGGCAGCAGTTCATCAGTATGATCTCTTTCTTTCCTTTCGTATGCGAAATGTAGTCGAATACTCTCGAGCTTGCGAATGCGTTTTTCTCTTTCGCGAGCATCCTGCATATCGTGTATTCGCCGACCTTTACTTCATCATAACGGCTTCCCACTATACTCATGTTTTCGAGGAAAGACTGCACCTTTTCGCGAGAATAGCCCATTTCAAGGAAAAGCGCGACCATCGACACGACGTTGTATATGTTGTATGCGCTGTCGTTGAGCAGCCTGTACGTCGCCTTGCCGTTCCTGTCTCTGATGTCGAGCGTCATCTTTTCCAGATCTACATTGCACCCCGCATAGTCGTATTCAGGAGCTGTAAAGCCGCACTCAGGACAGTATGCCTTGCCGATATGGCTGTATCTGAGATATTCGTACTTGAGCTTGTGGTGACATTCAGGGCAGATCTGTATATCGTTTATCAGATTTATGCACTCTGTTATATCGCCCGGCATTTTTTCGATTCCGAAATACGCTCTGTAATTGTCAGGCGCAACACCTGAACAGAGCAGATCGTCCGCATTCAGTATCAGCTTCGTCTTCTTCGGCATGTATTTCGTCAGTATATCCGAGATATATTCCGGATGTCCGTTTCTCATTATCGAGTCTCTGGACAGATTCGTCACGATCATGTATTCCGGCTCCATATACGGGAATATCCTTCTCGCTGAGCGCTCGTCGATCTCGAACAGCCCGAGAGACTTTTTACATTTTCCCGACAGTCCGCAGTTCTGTATGAGGCTTGTAGCTATGCCGCTGTTGATATTCGAGCCCATCCTGTTGTTTACTGCTGATATCCCCTCCTGAGCGAAGGCATCGACGATCATATTGCTGACAGTCGTCTTGCCGTTCGTCCCGGTCACCGCTATCACCTTTTCAGGCTTTCCTATATATTTCATAAAATCCGGGCATATCCTGAGCGCCAGCACACCCGGGAAATTAGTACCGTTATGCCTCGTGATCTTCAATGCCACGATCGAAAGCTTGGCCGCCCATAACGCAGCCAGAAATCTTAGTTTTCCCATAAAGAATCCTTTCATTTATTTGTCAGCTGAAAGCTGACATTAAGGTTATCCCCGCAGGGGGTTTCATTTATTTGTCAGCTGAAAGCTGACATTAAGGTTACACCCTTGTGGTGTTTCATTTATTTGTCAACGTATGTTGACATTGAGATTATCCCCGCAGGGGGAGGTCTTATATCACTCCATCTGCAACCCGGATATTATACCATGTTTCACCTTTTTATGCCATATCAAACCAGGCCGCTGTATCTAGTATTTACCGAAACGCTTCCCTGAATTTGTGCAAAACACTCAAATGCTTTGTTTTTTTTATAAATTATGGTAATATTATAGGTAATTCAAAAAAAGGAAGGCAGTGTTAAATACAATATGAAAAAGCTCAGATTTCTTATCGGCCGTATATTCGGCATGAATTATAAGCAACTGTTCGATACAGTAAAAAAAGTCCATAAGGTGTCAGGAAAAAACAGCGTGGCACTTTTCTTCGATATCATATACTGCGGTCTGAAATATCAGGCCGGATACATCGATTACCTCAATGCGAGGATGGATACGCTGAATGCGGAAGAACGACGTGACGTCGTGACGAGAGGCGTGAACAACCAGTACGTCGTAAAGTACAACGACTTCGACTATGTCCACTATTTCATAAACAAGGTGGATTTCAATGAAAAATTCAGCAAATACCTCGGCCGTGACTGGCTGTTCGTGAAAAGCGCAGACCAGCGCGACGAATTTGCGGAATTCATAAAGGGCAAGGAGGATTTCATCCTGAAGCCTGTCGACGGTACTCACGGCGATGGAGTCGCAAAGCTCCCGGCATCTATGGAATCATTCGATGCGAGCCTCGACAAGATGCCGTACCTCGCAGAAGAGCGTATCATACAGGTCGAAGAGATGTCTGCTCTCAATCCAAGCAGTGTAAACACCATAAGAGCGATCACTTTCCTCAAGGACGGAAAGGCTACTCTGCTGGCAGCATACGTGCGAATAGGAAGAGACGGGATCGTCGACAACTTCTGCAACGGCGGCATGCTGACGCCGGTCGATCTGGAAACGGGCACTCTCATGTACCCTGCAGTCGACGGTGAGAATATCGCATACGACATACACCCGATCACACACACATCGATAATCGGATTCAAGGTGCCGCAGTGGGAAAAGATAAAAGAAATGGCTCTCGAAGCTGCACTCGTCGTTCCTCAGGTTCGTTATGTAGGCTGGGACATAGCAGTTTCCGAAAACGGCCCATGCCTGATCGAAGGCAACGAATATCCGGGTCACGTGTTCTACGTGTTCGCAGAGCATCATCCTGACCACAAAGGCTGCAGACATATATTCGAATCCGTGATGGACTAGATATATAACTAAAAAACGACATTATAAAAGCTGCCATGCATCACGCATAACGGCAGCTTTTTCATTTGCATCTATATCATTCCATCGTTCTGTTCAGCTCTGTGAGTCTGTACTCATAAGCTTCAACGATCTCTTTCTCAAAGCACAGTGTATCATCAATACCCATGATCCTCATGAGCTTCTTTGCAAACAGCGGGTTGAGTATCAGGAAAGGCCCGAGCGAGTAAGTCCCGTAGAAGTTGTTTCTGCGGACACCTTCTTTTTTCGTATCAGGATTCATACCGATGCCCTTCTGTATGTCTATGAAATTATCATCAAAATCTCCGTAGGCAAACGAGAACTGGCTTCTGTGGCCCAGCACCGTGATATCATCAAATGTGCCGATGAACTGGGAGTTGTGACGGTCTCTTCTCATGTATCTCACAGAGTAGAAATCGAATATACCGAGAGCATCTATCTTCCTGCCTGCATCTTCGATATAATTTCCGAATATCTCGACCGCATTGCCCGTTGCCAGGAATATCACGCCTTTATCGATCAGTTCGATGATCCTGTCGCGATACTGACTCAGTATCCCTATGATCTGCTCCTGCTTCCTCTCCGTCGTGCATCCAAGATATATCATGTCGACATCCTCGTTTACGAAAGCCGGCGTATCCATGTGGTTGGTGTTTATGACTTCGATCTCGTCGCTGCACCGCCTCAGATATTCCACATTGTAGCTTTCCCCGTAAATATTACAGAGTTCCGGAAAGAGTAATTCTACCTTTTTCATTTTGCCGCCTCCTCCTTTGCTCTCTCAACGATCCTGTCTCTCATGTTTCTCGCTTTAGTCACATAGTCTATCTCGAACAGCACATACACTTTTTCTATGCCGCTTCTGTCAACGTGATCCACTATGTCAGCCTCATCCTCGACGCACACGATCCTGCTCTCATCTATGCCGGCAAGCAGCAGTCTCAGCTTATGGTTGAGATACATATGACCGCCGACTATTATCTTCTTTATATTAGGGCTGTTCAGGAATTCATAGTCCGTCTCGTACAGCCATGTCACAGTCTCCGACGGGTGATTCCTGTCCTGCACCTCGTCGAGCAGCAGCACTACTTCCTTTATCGACGGTTCCTTTGCCATATATTCGAACACGGTCGACGCTGCGCTGACATTCTGGCTCTTTGCCGCATACGTCAGATATTCTATACCGTTGAATTTCACGCTCGTTTCTCTTATCTTCGTCACGCGCTGAGTCTTCAGGAAATCGACGAGCTCCTGTTTTGCAAAGCCCAGCTCTCTCATCAGCGCGATGTATGACAGCACGTTGAACGCATTGAACACAGTATCTGATATGAGAGGATATGCGGTAGCCTCACCTTCCTCCCGCACTGTCATTTCCTTAGTGTCATAATCGACAGCCTCAGCAAAATATTTTGCATCAGGTGTCCTGAAATCACATGAGTCACAGTAAAAATCGCCGATATGTCTGTAAAGTCTGTAATGATAATGTATATCATGTCCACATTCAGGACAAACCGATATATCTTTTACAGTATTCTCAAACGGATCCGCTCCGATATCTGCCATACCGTAAAACACTCGTCTGGCGCCTGAATGTGCAGCAAGCTGTGAGCTTATAGGGTCGTTCGCGTTAAGGATCGCCACAGTCTTGTCCCCGAGAACATTGAATGTCCTCTCCACGTGATCGAAAATGAATTCAGGGTGTCCGTTTCTTCTAAGCGAGTCCTTGCAGATGTTCGTCACGAGTATATAGTGCGGCTCTATAAGAGTCATCGTATCATCGAGAGTCTTCTCGTCAGCCTCTAGCACCGCAGCATCCATCTTGACAGGTCTGTTGAGAAAGTCCACACATCTCATCAGGTTGAGACCGTATCCGGCCTGCAGGTTCGCGCCCCAGTCGTTGAAGCTGACTCTGTAGCCGTCTGCGACCAGCTTGTTGTTGATCAGCGCTGACGTCGTCGTCTTGCCGTTCGTTCCCGTTATCGCGATCACAAGCTTGGGCTTGTTTATATATTTCAGGAACTGCGGGCAGATCTTGTATGCCAGAAGGCCCGGCCAGTCGTCACGTTCGTTTCCTCTCTTTTTGAAAATGAACGCTACTATTTTTGAGATCCATAAAGCGATATAAAATCTAAACATATATTGTCCTCCGTATGTCGTATTCATCGCAAATAAGCTTTTTTATTGTACCACGTTTGCGAAGATAATTCCACACCCTAAAAAGACCAATCGCATCTGTACAAAAAAGACCGGCCGCACCGGAGGATGTTTTGCCGGTGCGATCAGCCCATTGTTACTATATATTGTATTTATTGAGGTTGACTGTATTACTTGTCTCGTTTATTCTCTATTCTCCAAAGAGCGGCGTCGTATAGTATCTGTCTCCGCTGTCAGGAAGCAGTGCAACGATCGTCTTCCCCTTGTTCTCAGGACGCTTTGCCAGCTGCAGCGCTGCATTCAGAGCTGCCCCGGATGAGATACCTACGAGTATTCCTTCTGTTCTTGCGATCTCTTTTCCTGTATCGAAAGCATCGTCGTTATCGATCCTGATTATCTCATCGTAGATACCTGTGTTCAGTACATCAGGTACGAAACCTGCTCCGATTCCCTGGATCTTGTGCACTCCGGCTTTTCCTTCGGAAAGTACCGGCGATGTCGACGGTTCCACAGCCACGATCTTTACATCAGGGTTCTGTGACTTCAGATATTCGCCGACTCCTGTAAGCGTGCCGCCTGTACCTACTCCGGCAACGAAGATGTCCACCTTGCCGTCTGTATCGTTCCAGATCTCAGGACCTGTAGTCTCTCTGTGCACCTTCGGGTTTGCAGGATTTACGAACTGTCCCGGGATGAAACTGTTTTCTATCTCTTTTGCAAGCTCCTCAGCCTTTGCAATAGCTCCTTTCATGCCTTTTGCGCCTTCTGTCAGCACGATCTCTGCACCGTAAGCCTTGAGTATGTTTCTTCTTTCCACACTCATCGTCTCAGGCATCGTGAGTATCGCACGATACCCCTTGGCTGTAGCGATCGCAGCCAGACCGATACCTGTATTTCCCGATGTCGGCTCGATTATCACAGAACCTTCCTTCAGGATGCCCTTTGCTTCAGCGCCTTCAATCATCGCCTTGGCAATCCTGTCCTTTACACTGCCTGCCGGATTCAGATATTCCAGCTTCACGAGAACGGTCGCGTCCAGATCATGATTTTTCTCGATATTTGTTACCTCTACGAGTGGAGTGTTTCCTATAAGATTCAGTATACCTTTATTTATATTTGCCATTTTGGTTCAACCTTCTTTCCATTATTCGCGTTCCCGCTTACTTTACAGCTTCAAATGCATCTTCAAGTGCTGCGATAAGATCGTCTATGTGTTCGATACCTATCGAAAGTCTGATAGTGTTCTCTTTGATTCCCTGCTCTTCGAGCTCCTCGCCTGTCAGCTGCGAGTGCGTAGTGCTTGCAGGGTGGATAGCCAGCGACTTCACGTCTGCAACATTTGCAAGCAGTGAGAATATAGCGAGATTATCTATGAATTTCTGAGCTGTCTTCGCATCGCCCTTTATCTCGAATGTGAATATCGAACCGCCTCCGTTAGGGAAGTACTTCTCATATAAAGCGTGGCTAGGATCGTTTTCGAGCGATGGATGGTGTACTGCCTCTACCTGCGGATGCTTGTCGAGGAACTGTACTATCTTCAGTGCGTTCTCAACGTGTCTCTCAACTCTGAGTGAAAGTGTTTCAAGTCCCTGCAGGAAGATGAATGCGTGGAACGGTGAAAGTGTTGCTCCTGTGTCTCTGAGCAGGATAGCTCTGATGTATGTCACGAATGCTGCAGGACCTGCCGCTTCTGCGAACGAGATTCCGTGGTAGCTAGGATTCGGTTCTGAGATCCAAGGATATGCACCTGATGCTTTCCAGTCGAAGCTTCCTCCGTCTATGATCACACCGCCGATCGCAGTACCATGTCCTCCGATGAACTTTGTTGCCGAGTGGACTACGATGTCTGCGCCGTGTTCGAGCGGTCTGAGCAGGTAAGGTGTAGCGAATGTCGAATCCACAACTAACGGAATGTTGTGCTTGTGTGCAGTCTCAGCCAGCGCTTCGATGTCGATGATGTTCGAGTTCGGATTGCCTAAGCTCTCGATGAATATCGCTTTTGTGTTAGGCTGTATTGCCGCTTCGAACGCACCGTCTTCTGCCGGATCAACGAATGTAGTCGTGATCCCCTGAAGTTCGAGTGTATGCGCCAGCAGGTTGTAAGTACCGCCGTATATCGTCTTCGCTGCTACGATGTGCTCTCCCTGTCTTGCCAGTGCCTGTATCGTGTAAGTGATCGCTGCTGCCCCGGATGCCGTTGCCAGTGCTGCAACGCCGCCTTCGAGCGATGCGATCCTCTGTTCGAAAATGTCCTGCGTAGGATTTGTCAGTCTGCCGTATATGTTGCCTGCGTCTCTGAGACCGAAGCGGTCTGCCGCATGCTGTGAATCATGGAAAACGTAAGATGTTGTCGCATAGATCGGAACTGCTCTCGCATCTGTTGTAGGATCTGCCTGCTCCTGTCCAACGTGTAACTGTCTTGTCTCAAACTTTAAATTTCTATCTGCCATTTTATTTTCCTCTTTCTTTCTATTTAATGATGTTAGATTTCGTTTTCTGTTCCGGGTCTTTCCCGGATGTTCTGTGTTTTGATTTAAAGACTTACTCGTGTTCAACAGCGACACATTCGGTCATCTCTCCTTACATGCACTATGAAACTGATACTCATTGAATATGTCGCCTCCCTTCTGCGAAACATCTGAATTTTAACGTTTTTCAGTTTTTCGTGTATTCCTATCTGTTTAGTATGGATTTAAGATATCACTTCTTTTCCGATCTGTCAATAGGTATTTTAAAATTTTTTAAAGTTATTTGGTATCCGCTTTTATCCCCGGGTGGGGGCGCACCTCCGGCACCTTGCCCGTACCCTTGTAAAAGGCAGTACGCGGCTGCTTTACACGCCGACATCTAAAATACAGAAACGGCAGGCTCATGCGCATAAACCATGCCGCACAGCCTGCCTGCAAAACTCAGAAATAAGTACTCCTGACCTGCTTGCCCATATCTTCAAGCCGGTCTTTCAGATCATTGATTATTTTCATTTTTGTCGCGAACGATATCGATTTTTCAGCTCCCTGGTGAGCCGGGTTGACCGCACTCCCCACGAAAATATTGATATCTGTCGCCTCTTCAAACAGCATGCGCGCCATCAGCGACGCACTGTCTCTGCTGTAGCACCACTGCACATACGTCCTGTTGTCCTGCAGGTAATCTTCTGCGTATTCCAGCACCCTGCTCAGCGTCAGCACGCCTTCAGTAGTCAGATCCACGCCTTCGATCTTTCCCATTGCCGGAATATCCGGATCGTTCTGTATGTAAGGATCATCGACGATCTTCTTTCCCAGATAGTCTGCCGCGATCTTTGCCGTAGTTCCCCCGCAGACCACATGTCTGCCCTTTTTAGAAAAGAACAGCGACATCATCTTGTGCGTGTCTGCGACATTTGCAGGCGGCCCTACCAGGACGTTCACCTGCTCCCGTTCTTTTATGCAAAGCGTCAGCGCTGTCGTATCGTCGCCAGGCTCTGCCACGTAACGTTTGAAACACTCGTCGAGCAGGATCGTGTTGATCGTCTTCGCAGAAAACCCTACCACGCTAAAAGGCTCCATATAGTCGACGATCGCAGCGCGGCCCCACTTGTTCTCATAGCTGGCTCCGCCGAAAGCAACACCTGCGTTTTCCACGCCGTCGCTGATCGCGATCACGACGTCATCCTTCTGAAGCTGTATCTTCGCCGATTCTATCGTCTTGTCGTCTATCACGGTCGAAGAAAACGGTATCTCAACCTCGGCGCCGTCTCTGAGCAGTATCGTCGACGGATTGTCGTACTGGAATATACTGAGCATGCCTGACGTCGATATGTGCAGCACCGTAAATGTCGAGTATGCCAGGTGCCTGACGGAGCACACAGGCAGCGCCTCGGCAACAGCATTCACGCAGTTCGCGATCGGCAGATTTTCCGCGATCATCCTCGAGATTATCGTCGCTGTCAGCGTCGACAGTATACAGGCTTTCACTCCGCTGCCGAGCCCGTCGGCAAGCACCGCCACGATCGACCCGTCCTCGCACTGCACCTTTTCAACATGGTCACCGCATATCATCTGACCGTCTTTTGTCAGGCTCGCGTATCCTATATCTGCATAAATCGTCTCAATCATCAGCAATCGTCTCCTTCAGGTGCTCCAGTGCGATAAGCGTATCAGCAGTCGTCTCTCCCAGCAGCGACGCGATGCTCTGAACGATCTTGAGCTGCTTTTTCGCCATATCGTTTGCGATCTCGAACGCCTGGTTCTGATTCGCAAGCTTCTTCTCTCTAAGCGCCATGTCTGCAGTTATATCGCACAAAATGCAGATGAACTGGTGGCCCTCGCGGTTGTATATTATCGTCTGTTCCACGTAGCATTCGTACTCGGCTAGATACAGCTGCTCATACATGAGATCCTTCTTTTTGAGCATCACCATTTCAAACGGCTCCGGATCGAGCAGCCTGCCGATATGCTCACCCATGACATCACTTTCATCACGGATGCGCAGGATCTTCTTCGCCTTCGGATTGATCTTCTGGATCTCCAGCTCGTCATTGAGCACCAGTATCGCATCCGGGAAATTCGCCACTACAGAATCAGACAGATTTTCCATCTGGCTCAGCATGTACGGCAGGCACATCGAGATCTCAGCTTTCCCCTGGATTATCGCGATGGCTTTTTCTCTGCACGTGCAGTATCCGCATGAGCCGCAGTTCAGCTCGTCTTCCTTCGACAGCTTGTTCATCTTTAAAAGCATCGCTTTTATCTCCGCCTCTGACGGCTGCTCCGCTTCAAGCTCGGAAGGTTCGTAAACGGCTGCTATCTCTTCCTTCGCATACTTTTCTACTGCAAAATCCTCTTTTTCCGCATAACGCACGACCTGCAGGTAATTCTGCGCAGGTGTGTTCTTCATCTTGTCCAGAATCGGCCCGTCTGCACAGCTTCCCTCACACGCGGACATTTCTATAAAGCAGTTGTGCAGTCTTCCCTCCTTTATTTCGTCGAGAACGTCCATGCACTTTTTCACTCCGTCCACGGCAACATATGTATACTCCGGATTTTTATCCATCGTCTCGATAATACCCCCAGCAGTCGGGAACACCCTCGCCCGACCGCCTTTTCTGATATCCTCTCGCCTGCCGAGCTCTATCCCTTCTTCCCTGAGCCATCTGTTGAACTCGTCGAACATCAGGACCGCATCTACCGCATCCTCTTCTGCCGCCTCTGATTTCTTGGAAATGCACGGCCCTATGAAAACGGTCTTCGCTTCAGGATGTCTGCGCTTTATATCTCTGCAGTGCGCCTGCATCGGCGTGATCACCGGCGCCAGCGTGAACAGTGCCTCCGGATAATATTTTCTCAGCATCAGATTTATGCTGGAACAGCACGAAGACACGAGGATGTTAGGCTTTTCCTCATCCAGTATCCTCTCGTATTCTTTTTTCACTATGGTAGCGCCTACCGCAGTCTCTTCCGCTCCCGCAAATCCCAGCTTTTTCAGCGCGTCTTCCAGCGCATCTATGCCGACTCCGGGGTAGCTGGCTGCAAAAGACGGAGCGATGCTCGCGTAAACGGTGCCCGTCTGCAGCATGATCCTGACTTTTTCCATATCGCTTGCGATGACTTTCGCATCCTGCGGACAGACGGCAAAACAGCGCCCGCACAGTATGCATTCGTCTTCCACGATATGCGCCTGTCCCGCTGTGAATCTTATGGACTTTACAGCGCAGTTTCTGATGCATTTGTGACAGCTCTTGCAGTTTGTCTTTTTCAATCCGAGTATTTCTCTCATATGAACTCCTCTTCTTCTCGCCTTCTGACATATCTGATATCAAGTCTTAAAATCATGTTATCAGACGTGCATTTGAATTACAACCGCAAAAACCCGCCCTTTGCACGATGGCATGATTTTTTCAAAAAAAGCCCTGGGATCAGTGACTGTTTTTCTTTACAGCATAAAAAAAGAACACTGCCCGCGCAATGTCCTTTCCGGTCTATATCGAATAATCGCTGCCCAGCATGGAATTATGGTGATCCAGCAGATCCTGAAGCGTCACACTGTCGACATAGTCGGTTATCACTTTCTCAAGTCCCTGCCAGAAACTGAGCGTAGTACACACATCGCTCATCTCACACAGATTTTCCTCGTCCTCAAGACATGATACCGGAGCCAGGCTTCCCTCCATCGTGCGGAGTATATCGCCTACCACGTACTCCCGAGGCTCCTTAGCCAGCCTGTATCCGCCGCTGTTTCCGCGCGTGCTCCTGAGAAATCCGGCTTTTTTGAGCTGCGGTATTATCTGCTCCAGATATTTGAGCGTTATGCCCTGTCTCCTCGAAACTTCTTTAAGCGGAATATATTCACCTGTATTGTTTATCGCCAGGTCAAGCATGACTCTGAGCGCATAGCGACCTTTTGTTGATACTTTCATAACAGCACCTCCTATTCCCTATTATATTATATGTAAAGTAGTTTATCAAGCTGATGAGTTTATAGTGACCTGCAATAAGTATATGATGCCCGTGATACATCGGTAATAAAACCCTGTCAGCTCGAACTTTCATATGATTCCTTGACACATGTGCAGCTCCTTGTTATTCTTACCTTATTAAACACATATGTTTTGTATATATTTAACCACAAAGGAGAAAATTATGCAAGGTCTAAAGGCTGAAAACATCATATATGCCGATAACGCCTCCGTACAGACAGATGAGAACACTATAAAGGCTGAGTTCGATGAACCGCAACGGGCAGTGACCAAAGGCCAGGCGCTCGTCCTCTATGACGGCGACACCGTCGTGGGCGGCGGGACTATATGCTGAATATTGAATATCGGTGCTATGGCGAAAAACGAAGCGGGACGTTCTCATATGTATGATCATATGAACCGTCCCGCTTTACTCTTTCATTTATTATGCCATCTGACTTCCCCGTCTGTTATTATCGGGTATCGGATAAGCTGATCTGAATCCAGATCCTCCGCATGCATATCCACTGCTGTTATCTGATGATTATCGTATGTCGTATAGTAATAGATTCCTTTATCAGCGTTGCAGCACGACGTATATATGGTTATCTCATATTTGCCGTCGCCCACTTCGCAGCATCCGCGCTGCTGGTCGACTGACCCCAGGATATGAAAGAACTGACTCACACTCTCTTTTTCGCTGTCTCCTGATACCGAGCTCAGCTTAGTGAATGCCGCCTTTACGAATCTCGACTGGCTCGAAAGATCTCCCGGTATCCCCATCGCACCCATTCCTCTGCTGTATGCATCTAGCTTCAGTGTTCCTGCAAAGGTATTTTCCGGCTGCTTTCGAGAAACGCCTGCATAGTTGTTCAGTGCAAAAAGCTGCACAGGAAACGGCGGGTTGTTCGTGAGCACTCCGACAGGGTCATCATACACATTCAGTCCATCCTCCGTGGATTCCACCACGATGCATTCATTCTTATCGGCTATCATCCAGTGCAGCTGCGCCGGGGGAAACTGATCGCTGAACGGTGTGCCTGTAAGTCTCATTCCGGCAATCCTTACTCTTGCCTCCGCGACCGATCCGCACTGACCAAGTATCCACGGAACAAACTCAAACTGCGCCACCTGGACATCATCGGTCTCGCCGACAGGAACAGCATCTTCATATGCCGCATTGCCGACAAAATTGAGCCCTGCCATTCCCAGGCCCTTTTCATTCACTCCATCGTAATAAAGAGGATATCCGTCCGCAACGAATGCCATCCCGATGATCGCGTAGTGTGACTCCAGCTTCCCTGCATGCCTGAAGTCGAATTCGCAGTTTCTAGGCGTCACGGTCACCTCCTCACCGTAAGAGAACTCGTAGTCCAGAGTTCTCCCTATATAAAAATCTTTTGTTTTGTAAGTTGATGCTGTACACATATCGTTATCTCTCTTTTCATTAAAATCCTCTGTAAAATAAGGGTTCTCTTTTATCTGCTGAACCTCCATTCCTGTTTTGGTATCTTTATTATATCAAAACAAACAAAAAATAAACGTTTTTATTTAAATATAAAAAACTCTGGAATTTCTGCCTGTTATATTGAATCATTCTTCATGCATATCATGCGGCTATGTATCATTCATATTTTTATGTCCGGCTGCATTGTACATGTCCGGAAGCATTGCCATCATGGAGATCCCTTGAAACACAAAACTCCTGCCGCAGCAGCATCTGTGCTTCCGGCAGGAGCTTTTGTCTTGATTCATCATTTTTAAGTTATCAGATCAGTCATTATGCACGTTCCATTGCCTCGATGTAATCTCTGGTATCCGTAAAGATTTCATTCTTCCAAGGATTCTTGTTCTGAGACTTCGCTCTCCTGAGAATATATGCAAATGCGAACACATTTACAGCTATCGACAGAACTGCGATAAGACCCTGTGCCAGCGGATCTGCTGCAACAGGCATACTTTCACCCATTGCTGCAGCAATGCCGCCCTCACCGTATACAGATGTAACAGTCGTGAATCTGCTTGCATCCTGGAAGAGCGGAAATACCTGAGCAAACATGCACCACAGTGCCAGAGTATTAGCACGATTCTGGATCCATCCACCCTTGTTCCACAGTGCCGCAGCAAAAGTCGGAGCGAGCAGAAGTGCAAGACCACAGTACCATGAATGTGTCGGCAGATTGAGATATGTGTACTCAAAGTTCCATATATCATATGCCAGTATAAAAACCCAGATCATATCAGGCCAGAGCATATCCTGCCTGTTCTTTGATGAGTATATCCCCCACCAGCCTGTCATACAGAATATGTTGAACAGCCCGGCTATCCCGTTAAGGACATTCCACCATCCGCCATAAAGCCATACACCTTCTGATGACAGCCACCATCCGCCTGCAAGTGAACCTGCACGGATTGCTGACTCAAAGTCAGAGGCAACAGCGATCAGAATATTGATAGCTACGATCACAAAAGGGAATACTTTGAAAGCATGTGATTTACCGAGCTTTCCCCAGTGATACTTGAGGATCATGAAGCCTACGCAGCCTGCAGTTGCAGCGTACAGCTTGGCATAATGGAACCAGCTGTTCATATGTACATAGGTATCGTTATCAAGTGCCCATTCAGCACCTTTGGCAGCGCCGATATAAATCGCGATGAAGTACACTGTCAGAGCAGCAGGCAATACCACAAAACACGCAATTCCGCCTGCCTTTGAGCGTCTTGCGATCTCATTCATTACAACAAGACCGACAAATACCATCAGCCAGCCCAGAAGCTGCCATCCGGCTGTCTCTCCATAAATATCAAAAAACATAACTTTTCCTCCTATTCTACCTCTATTTCTTTTATATTGAATTCATTGCCCTGCAGCAGAAATGTCTTCTCACTCCCACAGTACGGACAAATCTTTCCATACTCCACCGTTCCATAGGTCTTCCCGCAGTTCTCACAGAATGTTATGGCCGAGAGCTTCTCCACCTCAAGTTCACAGTCTTCGAAAAGTGGTCTTTTGGACGCAGCCCACTTCCAGCAGCTGTGAAGATATGACCCGATCACGGTCGAGACCTCACCAAGCTCAAGCACGACTTTACTGACTCTGGTCACATTGTTTGCAGCAGCGACGCCCTCAACGTGATCCAGGATATGAAATGTTACTCCAAGCTCATGCATTATGACTCTCCTTTTCTACGAAACCTAATCTCTTGGCTTTTTCCTGAACTTGACTTTGATGTTCTGCTTAAGCATATTAGGAAGGATATATTTAAGCTTCTCCTCTGATGAGTGCATTACCGATGCGCCCGGGAGCTCTCTGTTAAGGTGGATCGCGTCAAATACGCATTTCGTTGTGCAGACTCCACAGCCTATGCATTTGTTAGGATCGACTACCGATGCACCGCATGACAGGCATCTCGAAGTCTCTGCCTTGACCTGCTCCTCTGTGAGACTGTGAGACAGGTCTCTGAAAGTCTCTGCCTGCATTGCCGCATCCGCCCCCGGCGGGATCTGACGCTTCGAGTCATCATATGTATCGACTCTGATATTATCCTTGTTTAGCTCTATAAAGTCGCGACGGTTTCTCCCTATCGTAAGAGTACAATGATCGTGTACATATCTGTGAAGTGATACCGCACCCTCTCTTCCGGCTGCGATCGCATCGATCGCAAATTTCGGACCTGTATATATATCTCCTCCGACGAAAATATCAGCCTCAGATGTCTGATATGTCAGCCTGTTTGCCATCGCATTCCCATTAGGCTTAAGCTCGATGTTCATGTTCTCAAGGGTCCCACCCCAGTCGGCCATCTGTCCTACTGAGAAAACAACGTGGCGACACGACACTGTTACTGTGTCATTCTCATCGTATTCCGGCGAGAATCCGCCTTCGTCGTTAAATACTCTTATGCACCTTTTGAATACAACGCCTGAAACGTGTCCGTTCTCCTCGAGGATCTCTTTCATTCCCCAGCCAGGGTTCAGCTCGATCCCTTCCTCTAGAGCCTCCGAAATCTCGTCCCTGCTTGCAGGCATCTCGTCTCTCTGCTCGAGACAGAACATCGAAATTTTGTTGTCTGTACATCTGCTGCCTACCCTTGCAGCATCGATAGCTACATTTCCTCCACCGACAACGACAACATCACCCTCAAAATCAAAGTCTTCACGCTCACTCGCCTCTCTAAGGAAATCAACAGCTGTGTAAGCGCCAACTGCATCCTGTCCGGGAACGCCCGGCATCCTTCCCTTCTGGCATCCGATCGCAATGTAGAAGCCCTTGTAGCCCTGCTCCCTAAGCTCTTCGATCGTGAGTTCCTTACCGATCTCAACACCACATTTTATCTCGACACCCATCTCGCGAATCACATCGATCTCTGCATCCAGAAGTTTTTTCTCGAGCTTATATGATGGTATCCCGTATCGAAGCATCCCGCCCGGTTCGTCATTTTTCTCAAAGATCGTCGGCTTATATCCTGTCATGGCAAGGAAATACGCACAGCTCAGACCCGCCGGCCCCGCACCTATGATAGCGATCTTTTCATCGAAACCTCCGCGAAGCGATGGAACGATCGGCTCAGGGATATATCTTGTATCTAAACTTAGATCTCTTTCCGCAATGAATCTTTTTACCTCATCGATCGCAACAGCTTCATCGATAGTTCCTCTTGTACACGCATCCTCACATCTTCTGTTACAGACATGTCCACATACCGCAGGAAGCGGATTGTCCTTCTTGATGAGAGCAAGGGCTTCATCGTAACGCCCCTCTCCGGCCAGCTGCAGGTAGCCCTGTACTGCGATATGGGCAGGACATGCAGTCTTGCATGGAGCCGTGCCCGTGTCGTAGCAATTGATCCTGTTCACATCTCTATAATTGTGTGTCCACATGTGCTCGCCCCAAGGCATATCGCCTGGAAGCGGATGCTTCGGATATCTGATCTCGCAGCCTTCCTTGTCGCAAAGCTTCTGTCCGAGCTTTACAGCACCGGCCGGGCAGCTCTCAACGCACTTTCCGCAGGCAACACAGCTGCTCTTGTCGACCTTCGCTATATATGCTGAACGAGACATATTAGGAGTATTAAAAAGCTGCGAAGTACGAAGCGCATAGCACACATTCACGTTGCAGTTACAGATCGCAAAGATTTTGTTCTTTCCGTCGATATTTGTGATCTGATGCACGAATCCGTTATCTTCTGCCTGTTTCAGGATCTCCAGTGTTTCCTCCCTTGTGATATAGCGTCCGCCCTTCTGTGTCTCAACTACGTAGTCAGCCATGTCACCGACAGCGATGCACCAGCCTTCTGGATCGTCTGCGCATCCCTCATCGAACTTCATTCTTGAACGTCTGCAAGAACATGGACTCGCAGCGTATTTTCCCTCGTACTTGTCGAGCCAGTATGATATATGCTCAAGATCGACAGACTCATTCTCCATCTCTATCGCCTTCTCGACAGGTATCACATGCATCCCTATGCCTGCACCGCCTTCCGGTACAAAAGGTGTGATCTTGCCAAGAGGCAGACGCGACATGTGCTCAAAGAAGATACCTATCTCAGGATTCGAGTCGAGAAGCTCTGCATTCATGTTAAAGAATTCCGCACAGCCCGGTACGTACATCGGCAGAACGTACTGTTTCTCGTGCCTGTCGTTCTCCCAGTTATATTCGAGAAGTCCCTTGCGTGCCATCTCCTCAAGCATAGCTTCGCACTTTGCTTCCCCAAGACCACTGAGCTCAACGATTTCAGGAAGCGTCTTAGGCTTTCTGACTCCAAGCTTCAGTGCGAGCTCAGCTTCCTCGTCCGAAAGCACACTTGCAAGCCCCCAGTATTCAGGGTCATCTCTCGTGATCTTCCTGAGCCCGAGCTTCTGTGGAACTCTGTCAGTGATCAGCTTACCAAGCTTCGCGATCGGCTCACGGAACGGTTCGTTATGATCCGGCGTATATTCAGGATACTCATAGTCCGGGAATAACTCCCTGTCCAGTTCTCTGCTCATGATTCTCTCCTCCTCTATTTATCATTCCAATCATTGACTCTGTCCTCAAGCCAGTCAGTCCATGCATCCATTCCCTCGCCAGTCCTGGCACTAACAGGAAAAATCACCGCATCAGGATTTCTCATATGGATATATTCCTCTACAAGCTCCATATCAAAATCAAAATATGGCAGCACATCGACCTTGTTTATAAGCACTGCATCGCATATTTCAAACATCAGCGGATATTTAAGCGGTTTGTCATGACCCTCAGGAACAGAGAGTATCATGACATTAGCAGAAGCTCCTGTATCAAACTCTGCAGGACATACAAGATTGCCAACATTCTCCAGGATCGCAAGATCAAGATCATCTGTACCAAGTGCATTAAGACCCTGCCTTGTCATCTCAGCATCAAGGTGGCACATCCCGCCGGTATGGAGCTGGATCGCCTTGACTCCTGTTTCTGCAATGGCTTTCGCATCAACATCGGAGTCGATATCAGCTTCCATCACACCGATCTTCAGTCTGTCCTTAAGCAAACCTATCGTTCCTTTCAAAAGCGTCGTCTTTCCAGATCCCGGCGAAGACATGAGATTCATAAGAAAAACCTTATCCGCTCTGAGTCTGCTTCTCAACTCATCAGCATACCTGTCGTTATCTGCAAAAACACTTTCTTTGATTTCAATGATCCGAACCTCACTCATCTGACTTTATTCCTTTCATCAGTATTCTCACCATTTCGAGTTTTCCCTGTTCATATGTCATGTCATTATCATATAGCACACTTGTCCGCATAAAACAGCTTACTGTGCCCTTGACCATTGACATGAACACCGGGATCGAAACATCATCGAACGCTCCGTTCCTGATCCCTTCCCTGAGATAATTCTCTGCAATCTGCCATCCCATATTGACTGATGCCATAAGATAGTCGTACTGCCTAGGATACTTGAACGAAAGCTCATATATACGATTGAGACCGATATTGTAATACTTCTCAGGAAGTGCCAGAAGGATCCTTTCGAATTTCTGTTCAGCATCCAGATCCGGATTACGTTCGATCTCTTCCTGCATGCTCCTGAAATCGTCAGAATATCTGTCAGCTATCCCGACAAGCACATCCCGTTTACTGTCAAAGATCGTGTATATCGTTTTCTTGCTTATTCCCAGTTTACGGGCAATATCGTTCATAGTAAATTTAAGTCCCATCAGTGTGAATTCCTCGATGGCAACATCTATGATCCGTTCTTTCAATTCTGTCGTCATATCATTTTCCATATAAGTATTCTTCTTTACAAAACCCGTCGGAAACCCAAAAAGCAATTCAGGTTTCCCGTTTTCTTGATATTATCACCGAAACGTCACACCGTCAACAAAATTCTTTTAGATTTTATATTTTATCAGGGTTTTTATGTTTCGCCCTGCAACACCTGACTTTTCTGCCATCTTAGCTGCCGACAGCTTACTGTCTTCCGGTTGTTTTTAAAGTTCACTGCAAATCTGCTCCTGTACTCAAAAAAGCTCTATCTCAAATCCTTTATCACCTTTACGGCAACACCCTGGATGATACAGTTATCCACATAAAAATCTTCAATTTCACTGTTTTCAGGATGCAGTCTTACTCTGTCATCCTCTATATAGAATCTCTTCATCGTCGCTTCTTCATCTACAAGCACAACTGCGATCTGTCCATTCTCAGCAGTCTCCTGCCTGCGGATCACTACCAGGTCACCGGGATCTACACCCGCTTCGATCATGGACTCATCCCGTATACGAAAGATATAGAATTCGCCGCTTCCGAACATTGACTCCGGAAGAGATACATACTCTTCGATATGCTCTTCTGCGATATCGGGAAGACCACATGATATATCTCCCACGACTGCCGCCCTGAAAGTCGATGTATGCATCTTCTCCGTCCTCTCTGTCGTGATATTCCTGCCCTGATAGGAAAGCATCCCTCGCTCGTCCATCTCGACAAGATATTTATGTACGGTCCCTCTGGCGATCCCCATCTGCTCCGCTATCTGTGTCGTTGACGGAGAAGCATTGTGATCGATGTAATAGTCCTCGATATATTCCAGGATCTGTTTCATAAGTTCAGGATCTTTTGTTCTCATATCTCCTCCTTTTCTATCAAAAGCAACTCGCTTTCGATATGTTCATTATACATTAAATCAGCCGCCGTGAAATAAAAAGTTCAAAAAACAAAAAAGCTGAGGAACTGATTTCCCAGCCTGTATTATGTTGATTATATCTGGTTTTGTAATGATCCCATTTGAGGCGTCTTTGATCCTGTAAAAGATACGATCTTTGATATCAAGATCATCGCAGGTATCCGCCGATCCGGCAAATCAAAATTGATGCAGCCATATATCAGATACCTGGAAACCCATTTTGAAATTATTCTTCATGTAACGCACAAACGGTAAGTTATAGTGCGATCTTTTTCCATTTCCTGATTTTTGTTCTAAATGTTCCGAAAGGAGCAACTGTGTTGACATGAATGAACTTATATACTTCCCAGACTGCTGTTTTAGTCGCTTCATCAGCCCATTTTCTCATATGTGGTTTGAATAATTCTTCCTCGCTCAGAGAATCGATCATTGCATAAATGGAATCGATATTATCATTCAATATTTCTTTCAGCTCCTGAAGAGACAGATGAGCGTAGATATCATTGAACCATTGATATAAATCGCCAAGCTGATTCCATTTAAAATCATCTGAAGGCGTTTTTACTTGAAGTCCGTTTCTTTCATCTTCTTCCCACTTAAGAACTAAAGTTGTCCAGCCTACCTGATAAGCAAGATTTTCTGCAGGAGTCCTGTCGACTTCCTCAACGCTTACATCTTTTAAGGATTCCGGGATATCATCAAATTCAGAAATATATTTTTCAAAACTTTTATTTATCTCTCTTTTTAATTCATCTTTATTTTCGTATGTTCTCATTATCTTTCTCCTTAAATCACGGTGTGTCCTCGATGTTGTTCATTCTCTTTTCTCTATTAATGCAGAGAACTACTCCAAGAATCACAGCTTCAATCCCCCTATGCACTCCGATTTTAAAAAACTTTCTATCTCCTCATCTGCTTGTCTCTGAACAAAATCATCTTCTAAAGAAGTAACGGATATTGTCCATATTTGATCGTTTTTCACTTTTGGCTAATATATTTTCGAATGATCCGCCCATCTCATTTGTATCATCCAGCGATATCTGCAAATTCAGGATCGTATATATTATATCACAATAAGCTCTTCTATCCGCTATTTATTCTGCCACAAATGCTTCTGCCGTTATCCTTACTCCCAGCGATACCCCCTGTCTGTATGTCTCCTCATCTTCTATGCTCCGAACGTCATGCTGTGCTGTCAGGAATTTTTCGAAGAGTTCTCTTTGTGGAGCTGAAAGCGTTTCTTTGAGCTGCTGCTCTGCTTCTTCTTTTCTTTCACTGCAGGTCTGATACCTGATCCCTTCCGGCATGATCAGTTCTGACCTTGATAATGAGTCTTCGTAAAGTTCACGTATGATCGATTCTTTCATCTGTTGTTCCTCCTGTGTTCTGTATATGTATCGAACATACATTCTTTTCATAGAAGCTGCCAGTATGTAATATCCGGCTTTTGCACCGGACTATATATTAGATCACCCTTATTCTCTTTTCTCATGCTCACCACTCAGAAAAGAGAGTACTTTGTTTGCTTTCACAGCTTCTTTCAGCTCCCTCAGTATCTTCTTCATGCATACTCCGCACAGGCTCGCCATGTCCAGCCGCGTTGGACATAAACCGTATTTATTGGCAACTGAGTGCACCTGACTGCACTCACATGCACTGGCGTAAAATCGCCGAAAACGTTGCAATCACTTGGACCCCTTGAAACAGCAAAAGACCCGAAGCTTTCGCTTCGAGTCTTTTAATTGGCTAGGGTAGCAGGATTCGAACCTGCGCATGATGGAATCAGAATCCATTGCCTTACCGCTTGGCGATACCCCAACATTCAATTGTAAGCCTGATCTATAAGATCAAATGGGGTGGATAGTGGGATTCGAACCCACGCATAACGGAGCCACAACCCGCTGTCTTAACCACTTGACTATACCCACCATATGATGAACAAAGGATTTGTTCTTTTGATTTGGAGGCGACACCCGGATTTGAACCGGGGAATAAAGGTTTTGCAGACCTCTGCCTTACCACTTGGCTATGTCGCCTCAAGGGGAGTTGCCTCCCAATAAAATTTGGCGATCCGGAACGGGCTCGAACCGTCGACCTCCAGCGTGACAGGCTGGCATTCTAACCAACTGAACTACCGGACCATTTGGTGGGCGCTATAGGGCTCGAACCTATGACCCCCTGCTTGTAAGGCAGGTGCTCTCCCAGCTGAGCTAAGCGCCCTTATTAATATGGTAGCGGCGAGTGGAGTCGAACCACCGACCTTCCGGGTATGAACCGGACGCTCTAGCCAACTAAGCTACACCGCCACACCTTGCAGCAAACTCTCAATCGCTGCGAGAAATATCTTATCATTTTAAGAACTTCTTGTCAAGACTTTTTATATGATATTATTAATAAGTTTTTAATACATTTCATATACAGTCGAGCACGTATAATATTACACTATTTTCATGCGGAGGTCAACCATGAATTTCACAATAATATCACTTTCCGATGCAGTTTATGACAGCGAATACATGATACATTCCGTTGATCATATATCATCCGCCGTTTCCGGACTTCGGGGGTACGGGATATTCCCCGGTTCAAAGATAAAAAAACTTTTCAGCAGCCCTGCCGGCACACTTTCCGCTTATGAGATCATGGGAACAGTCATAGCTCTCAGAAAGGAAACCTCAGAAAACATCAGCGTGGTGCCTGCCGATAATCACTGATACGACAGACATCCTGACCCGGATCATCGAACATGGCCGGCACGCCACACTCAACCACACTCAACAGACATCGCAAACAGCACATGTAAAGTTCAGCCGATCAGGGGCATCGTACATTCACCTCTCTGCAAAAGCTTTCATATACTTTCCAGGGAGGTGTTTTTATGAAAAACAAAACGATAGCGCTGGCCGGCAACCCCAACGTGGGCAAAAGCACTGTTTTCAACGCACTCACGGGAATGCACCAGCACACCGGCAACTGGCCCGGAAAAACCGTCACGAACGCAGCCGGGAACATGAAATACAAGGATGCCACCTTTGACTTCATCGATCTGCCCGGAGCATATTCCCTCGACTCGCTGTCGCCCGACGAGGCCGTGACCGGCGAATACATAAGATCCGGAAAAGCCGACATAATACTTATCGTCGCCGACGCCACATGCCTGGAACGGAACCTCCTGCTCGTAAAAGACATCCTCGATATCACACACGACGCCGTGCTTTGCGTGAACCTGATGGATGAAGCCCGAAAAAAAGGCATCATTCCCGACATCGGAAAACTGCAGGAGCTTCTCGGGATCCCCGTAATCCCTGCATCCGCACGCTCAGAAGAAGGGCTCGACGAACTCATCGAAGTACTTTACAGCTTCGCCCCCGGCAGCTTTGCATCAGAAAGGCCCGCAGACAGCAGCCATCCTGTGGACATAAGCAGTATCTACAGACAGTGCGTGAGCTTCCGGAAAAAAGAACCGTGCAGCTTTGACCGTAAGCTAGACAGGATACTCACGTCAAAAACAGCCGGCATCCCTGTGATGCTTCTTCTCCTGCTGCTGATCTTCTGGATCACCATGGTCGGCGCGAACTACCCGTCAGAAGCCCTGACGGCGCTTTTCAGCGCGCTTGACTCGAAGCTCCGGCTCATGATGTCAAATGCAGAAATGCCTGGACTTTTCACGGCAGTCACGATGGACGGCCTTTACAAGACTGTCACCTGGGTGATCGCAGTGATGCTTCCGCCTATGGCGATCTTTTTCCCGCTGTTCACCCTCCTGGAGGACTTCGGTTATCTGCCGAGAGTCGCGTTCAATCTCGACGAAGCATTCAGGCGTTGCGGCGCTCATGGAAAGCAGTCGCTGACGATGTGCATGGGTTTTGGATGCAATGCCTGCGGAGTCACAGGCTGCCGGATCATAGAATCACCCAGAGAACGTCTCATCGCCATACTCACCAACAGCTTTGTCCCCTGCAACGGCAGATTCCCAACTCTGATGGCCATGATCCTGATCTTTTTCATACCCGCCGCTTCACCCGTGCGCACGCTGGCAGCCGGCGCCGTTCTGACAGGCTTCATACTGCTCGGGATAATCGTCACTCTGCTGATGTCAAAGCTGCTTTCCTCAACGATATTGAAAGGGATACCGTCCTCATTCATACTTGAACTGCCTCCGTACAGAGTGCCGAAGGCCGGCAGCGTGATAATACGATCCATCAGAGACAGGACAGTCTTCGTTCTCGGCAGAGCTATCGCCGTCGCCGCACCGTTCGGTATCGTGATATGGATCCTCGCCAATATAAAGATCGGCAGCGTTTCGATCCTCGACCACTGCACGGATTTTCTCGATCCGTTCGGCAGGCTCATCGGAGTTGACGGCGTGATCGTCATGGCTTTTATCCTCGGATTTCCCGCAAATGAGATCGTGATACCCGTGATGCTGATGAGCTACATGTCGTCAGGCGTACTGACAGACTACAGCAGCCTATCACAGCTCCAGGACATACTCGCAGGATGCGGCTGGACCTTCCGGACAGCCCTGTGCGTGGCGATACTGTGCCTTTTTCACTTCCCGTGCGGCACCACATGTCTCACGGTAAAAAAAGAAACAGGCAGCCTCAAATGGACCGCCTGCGCCTTTCTGCTGCCGACTCTCACCGGCATAATGCTGTGTATGGTTATAAATATACTGTTTTAAACTAATGCAGCGCCGAGGGCTTTGCAGTCTGCGATGCCGTCATCATCAGGTGTTTCATTGCAGATCACGTAGTCGCATGCCATATCTGCACCGAGATTCGAGCATTCTTCATCCCAGTTTCTCATCCATTCGCCGTCTCCCCAGCCGTATGATCCGAACAGCGCGATCTTCTTGCCGCCGAGTTTCGGTTTGCAGGTATCGAACATAGGCTCGAATTCACTTTCTTCCAGAACTTCGTCTCCCATCGAAGGGCATCCGAAAGCGATCGCGTCATAGTCTCCCACCATATCTCCGTTGAATTCTGCGCTTGTCAGAAGGCTTACTTCTGCGCCCTTTTCTCTTGCACCTTCAGCGACTGCCGCCGCCATAGTTTTTGTATTACCTGTACCGCTCCAATAAACTACTGCTACTTTACTCATTTTACTCTATACCTCCTAGTATTTTTGATTTCTTGATTTATATCAGGCCGCTACTGTGAGCTGCCAGACACTCTTTCCACATTCCCACAAACGCGTGTATATATCCGTGCATTTCCTGTATTTGCAAAATGTCTTTTCTGCATTTTCCTTATCTCCGTAGACCTTCCAGAACCCTACTTCAACGAACCCCTTTCCTTCGTTCTCTATAAAGCCCGTCACATCCTCGAGCGGATAACCCAGGAATATTCCGATCTCATGAGGGAACTCCCCGCTACTGCGCAGTCTCTTTTTCAGACGTCTCAGTGCGCCGTCCACACCCATGCCGTCATATCCGTATTTTTTAAGGAAGGCTGCCACGTCTGCGCCTGCCAGTACACTTTCAAGCTTCGAAACACGACACACATAAATCAGCGCTCTATGATCTTTCTTTTTCATGACCGTAAGACGTATGCCTTTGCATGACATCTGCTTATTCCAGTATCTGATGCTCTTCCTCAGGTCTCTTTCCGTCGAATAGCTGTAGCTGAACAGATTCGCCGTTTTAAGAGAAGCCAGTGTCGGAGAGCAGTGCTTTATAAGTGACATTTCAAGCATAGTGCACCTCATTTCATCAGTAACCTTCGAGATAATCCCGACTGTACCTGCGCCGTTTCATCCGGATCATCCGGATCATCGTTAGGTTAGTTTTTCCTAACTTCATGCGATTAGTATACACTAACTCATTTGGACTGTCAACATCCATAAACGATCAATTTTCTCAACAAACAAATATCCGGAATATACGCTGCCGGTATCAGATCTCACTGACACTCAGGACGTATATCCCGGATATATCCATATTTTTTCTTATTTATTCTCTCCGCAGCCGGCGCCACGCATGCAGCACGACATACAGGCCGCTGCAGAAGTGCTGCAACAGCATTACAGCAGATTTTCCATGCTCTTGAGACTTATCCCCAATGTGGAAATGTTATGTATCAGAGCCGACGTCGTAGGCTGTACGACACCGCTCACTCCCAGCAGGATCAGCCCGCCGTTGATGCCGACGATCCTTCTGTAGTTCCTGTGTATCCTTTCCATCAGCTTGACACTGAGCTCCTTGAGCACTACTATCTCACCAAGATCATCCGCAGCGATCGTGATATCTGCGATCTCTCTTGCGATCTCGGCGCCGTCGCTTATCGCGATGCCTACGTCCGCAGCTGAAAGCGCAGGTGAATCGTTGATACCGTCTCCGATCATTATCACTTTGCTTCCGTTCTGCTTTTCCTGCTCTACAAATCTCGCTTTGTCTTCAGGAAGGACTTCAGCGTAATACTCATCCACTCCTGCCTTCGCAGCTATCGCTCTGGCTGTCTTGTCGCTGTCTCCCGTCATCATAACGACTTTCTTTATGCCTGCGGCTTTCAGGTTTCTGATGGTCTCCGCAGCCTCTTCGCGAAGAGGATCATGTATGCAGATGACAGCTTCGAGCTTTCCTTCTATCGCCATGTAAAGATGCGAGTATTCTGATGAAAGCGAATCAAAGCGCCCTTCAAATCGTTCATCGACGATGCACTCTTCATCATCGAATATGAAGTGGTAGCTTCCGATTATAGCCTTCTTGCCGTTTATCATCGTAGATATACCGTGCGCTACTATATACTCGACATCCGAATGGAGCTCTTCGTGCTCCAGGCCTTTCTCCTTCGCTGCATTGACTACCGCCTTCGCCATCGAATGAGGAAAATGCTCCTCAAGACATGCAGCTATGCGAAGCAGTTCATCCGGCTCTCTGTCGCCGAAAGAAATGACATCTGCAACTACAGGTCTGGCTTTCGTAAGAGTTCCCGTCTTGTCGAATATTATGGTATCAGCCTCAGCCATGGCTTCCATATACTTGCCGCCCTTTACAGTGATATTGTGGTTTCCTGCTTCTCTCATCGCGGAAAGCACAGAGATCGGCATCGCCAGCTTGAGCGCACACGAAAAATCGACCATCAGCACCGAAAGAGCCTTCGTCACATTTCTGGTGAGAGCCCATACGAGTACGGTTCCCAGCAGCGTGTACGGCACCAGCTTGTCAGCCAGATGTGCTGCCTTTCCCTCAACAGATGACTTCAGTTTTTCAGTTTCTTCTATCATGGCAGCTATCTTCTCGTACTTGCTGCCGCCGCTCGTTTCGTTTACACGGATAACAAGCTCTCCTTCTTCGATGATGGTTCCCGCGTAAACAGATGCGCCCTCGGCTCTCCTTACCGCGAGCGATTCACCCGTAAGCGAAGCCTGGTTCACCATAGCTTCTCCGCTTACTACAGTACCGTCAAAAGGCACTACCGTACCCATATAAACTCTGACAAGGTCGCCTTCTTCTACATCTGAAGATGGGACCATGATATCTTCCTCACCATCGCGGCAGAGCCATACGTTCCCTACATTGAGCGACATGCTTCTTGCCAGATCGTCAACGGATTTCTTGTGAGTCCACTCTTCGAGTATCTCACCTATACCCAGCAGGAACATTATGCTGCCTGCCGTCTTGAGATCTCCGCGGATCATCGATACTGCTATCGCCGTCGCATCGAGTACTGGAACTTCTATTTTTCTCTTAGCCAGAGTCATGATGCCGAGTTTTATGTACTTCACGGATTTCACAGCTGTGATGATGCCTCTTATCGGATACGGTATGAAAAACACCTGTATCCCTCGCCATGTGACATGGCTCACGAGCTTCTCCCAGTATTCCCGGTTGAGTTTTCTGCCTGAACTCTGAAAATATGCTTCCGGCACCTTTACATCTTCGTAGCTGAAAGCTTTGAGTGCCTCCAGCACCTGTTCTCTGTCGCCGTCATAGCAGACCGTAACACTCTGTGTGCGCTCCTGCACACTTGCAGATTTTACAAACGGCAGATCGTCAAGATAATACTGCAGCGTATCCGCCTGTTCAAAGGTCATCCTGTTCTGCACGGCTTCTATGCGGATACGTCCTTCTATTTCATGTTTTATTCTAAATTTCATATCATTTTCTCTCTGTCACACTTGTAAAACACCTGTGGTTTCCCACAGGTGCCGGTTTTTCCTGCTTATTTACTATTCTGCAGTCTCTGCTGCCGCTTCAGCTTCCTGGCAGCCGCATTCATCACCGCATACGCATTCAGCTTCCGCTCTCTTCTCATTTATCTGCTGCGCTTCCGCATATATATCACCTGCGTTGTCCTGCGCCTTTGCTGCTACGTTCATGATGCAGTCCTTAGCTCTGAGCACTGCTGCTGTACAGCATGTATAAACTTTTTTAGCATCCTTGCTTGTCAGTACCTTGATCCCTGCGGTTCCAAACAGTACTCCTGCTGCAAAAATTCCTGATTTTTTAGCATCAACTTTCTTTAAAGCCTTCATAGTTTATTCCTCCTATTTGTGTTTATAACCGGTATAGATCGTCATTGCCAGGCAGGTCACCATCGCCCATGCCCAAAATTTGTGTTGTTTCATTCAAGAGCCTCCTTTCCCGTCATTGCACCTCTTTTGTATGAGCGTATTATATCACGCACCCCCCGGTTATAGTTTTCTAATCTTTTACTGTTGATATTTTTTTTCATTTTTCGACAATTTTTTCATGCTGTTTTCAATGTATGCAGACGCCCAACCTATGGACGCACGGGATCTTTATAGAGCAAAAGTGGCTTCGCCAAATATTTTCATATGAAACTTTTGTTGATATTCCGAAAATATCGAAAGCGATATTTCCTACGTAAAAACAGCCGGCTCAGCTTGCACTGGCCTGGCTGCTCAATGATACTTTTTCGATTTTCTGTTCATTTACAAAACCGCCGGCTTTCAGTCCTGCCAGCAGTATCGCATTGAACGATTTTTCTGAAAAACTGCGGCACGTCCCGTCGTCGAGCTCCACTGTATAATCAGCAGCTCTTTCTCCATCGGAATCACATCTTATCTTGTAAATGTCGCTGCGACTTATCGCGCCTATCTCCTCCAGAGAATTCACGAGCCTGTAAACCGTGGACACTCCTATGCCCGGGTCCTGCTCTACCGCTCTGTAGTATATTTCTTTACAGCACGTGCACTTTTCACTCAGTATTATATCCAGCAGGATAAGTCTCTGTTTCGTTATCCTGAATCCTTTGTCCTTCAGTTTGCGCAGTATCAGTTCCTTGCGCATCTGAGTTCTAGTATATTCCATAAACATATTTCTCTCATTTAAAATTTCTTTAATGCAAAATATATTTCTTCACTAGTTAGTTTATACTAATTATCTTTTTTTGTCAACAAGAAAAGTTGGTGACTCATCATGTAAAAGTTCACTGTTCTTTACGCACGTTGATGCAAATCGCAGGAATATGCGTTTTTATATCTCATAGCAGCTCACCGTCCGGTATCGCCATGCTTTCCTCGAAAAACTCAAACGCTTCTGATCCGCTGTCCGGCTTTGCCACGAACCACTCTTCATCGACCGCTTCGACTTTTATCCTGAATCCTCCTCTTCCGGCTGATATCTCTTCGCCGTTGTAAAGGAGTTTGTCCACAAGCGGTTCTGTCTCCTGCGCGAATTCTATCGGGCGCTCATAATAGTACCAGTTTTCTGCACCTATGCTCCATTTGCCGCAGTCGACAGCGGCCGAAATTATCGTATACGCATCAGGATCGCTGTTTTCGTCAAAAACCGGTTTTGCCCGTATCCACAGCTTTTTCAGAGAATTGTTCCTGACAGAGGTATCATCGCCGAAAATCAGTTCTTCATCCTGCGACTCCTCCGTCAGTGTCTCTGCGCTGATCGTGCTGATATCATCAGATACCCACGTATCGTATATGATGATCGCACTTGTCAATACAAGTGCGACTATACCGGAAATCAATATAACTGAGATCTTGTCCATGTATCCTTCCCCCCTCTCCTGAGAAAAGGATACTTTAACTGCCAGCCCGCAGCAACGGCTACCGTGATACAACATCCGGCACATAACGTCCTGCATTTACATCTTCTCAGTTTTTTCCGCAGGATCTGCGCATTTACTTAATGCTCCGAAACATTCAGCAGCGACCTGATATATCCGCTCACTTCAGTCCCGGGTATACCCAGAACATGCGAGAATTCCTCTTCGACAAGCTTTTCCGCTGACTTGAGCGTATTTTCATCCGTCGTCGGCAGCTTTTTACCTAAAGGTATGAGTTCCCTTTTTTTCATGTATAAGCAGCGGATCATCAGCAAAAGCTTCTGAGTGACGCCTTTCACCAGGATATCGTGAAAAATCTCCGAACGTATACGTCTGTCTTTTTCCCATCCGATCTCCTTGTCTTTCATCCCGAGGAGAAGCGAATCTATCTCATCCTTAGTCATCACCTCACGCATCTTGCTCATGAGTTTTTCATTTTTTGCCGGAACATACACGACCGACGAATCGCTGCTCTCAGGTTTGAGCACATAATAAGTGCTCTTCTCACTGTCCATCGCAAACTTCATCAGCCTGATATCTTCTATCATACAGATCCCGCTGGTACCGTATACCACATAATCGCCCCTTGAAAACCTACTGTCATCCATCAAAACACCTTCTTCCACATTATGACAGGCGATAAAACCATGCATCACAGCCCTGCATTTGCAACGCTTACAGGCGATGCACCTTATATATTATAGCAAAAAATCAGTATTTTTTCAAATCGCGGCTTTTTTCTGACTTTATGGAAAGGCCTTCACCACGGAGACTCCCGGGTTTAAGTTTTACTAAAAAACGAAGTTTTATCCGGTTTCACGCAATGAAAAACGGCAGGCTTTTGACCTGCCGAAAAATAATTTAATATTTGTTTTTTCTTTCGTTATTATACTGTCACAAGTATCCTGCTACAGCTGACCCATGTGCACCAGTTCATTTATCATATCTGCGCACTCTCTTATAGTCTTTTTGACCGAGTCAACTCCGTTAGCAATAGTTTTTGTAGCACTTTCCATAGTATATCCCTCTTTTCTCTCTGCTACTTTTGTTCTTGTTTATATACATAGTATCACCAATCTTGCTGTTTGTCATCGATTTTTTATGATAGTTTTGTGTTTTTTATGCGAATGCACAAAAAACTTTTATTTTTTAGTGTTCTTCTCCATATCAACATCTTTATCAGAACCGAGAAATCCACTTGAGTATGGCTGCTCTCGCAGCATTGTGTTCATAAAATATTTATATGGCCAATCGGCCGATCTCATAAAATTATCTTCTCCCGAAGTATCCGTATTGCTATTGCGCAGTTGTGTAAGATTTGAGCATGAGCGATAATCATACACAAACGATCTATAAAAAGTGCAGATCAATGTGAAGGTAAAAAAATAATGCACAACGATTTTCCATAAATTGTGATTTTTGCCGCAAAATCGCCTGTAAATCGTAATTTTTTGCTTTTACGGCAAAATCCTTGTGTAGATAAAAAGCATTTTCACTCTAATTTGCACAAAAAATCATACTGATGTGTATCCACGCCCGAAAAATCCTTTTTCTACACAAATATGTGCCCACCAGGGATCCAAACAAAAGCAGCTTATATCCCCCGACACCGGTGCGGTATGATACCGAAGCTCGCTGTCATAATCATCTTCAATGATATACACATCGTTTCTGAACGCCCAGTCAAGCAGCTTCAGGGAAGGCGGCCGTAAATACATGCAGTCTTCCTGGGATGATGTCGCGACATTTGTCATCGACTTAGAGCACATCACAGGAAAAAAAGGCACTCCTTAGGACAAAGCAGATACGTCAGGTTTATCGTATTTCACGTGCATTCTCATATCCAGCATACACTTATCGCCCTGCAAGAAAACAAAAAAAGATCGGGTCTCCATTCATGGCACTGAGAGTGATAAACTGATAAAAAGCAGAAATATGCTTTGACACAGCACAATCAAATAGTGTATAATCATTATTGTTAATTTAGCAAGCGCCATTAGCTCAATTGGATAGAGTCGCGCACTACGAATGCGAAGGTTGGGGGTTCGAGTCCCTCATGGCGCGCCAATAAAATAGTTCTTCGACAGAAGAGCTATTTTTATTGCAAGCATATCAAATCAGTAGGGACTCGAACCCGAAAGGGCCGCTGCGTCGTGAGAATGTCCGCTGGACATTAGAACAGCAGCGTCTCCAAACATGCGAAGCATGTGCAGGAGGCCGGATGCACAGCATACGGAAAAGTCCCTCATGGCGCGCCAATAAAAATAGTTCTTCGAAAGAGGAACTATTTTTATTTGTGTATATGTCAAACGAGCAGGGACTCGAACCCGAAAGGGCTGCTGCATCAGAGAGAATGTCCAATGGACATTCGAACAGCAGCGTCTCCAAACATGCGTAGCATGTGCAGAAGGCCGGATGCGTAGCATACGGGAAAGTCCCTCATGGCGCGCCAAATCAAAAACACTCATCGAAAGGTGAGTGTTTTTGATTTGCATGCATATCACTCTATTTTCTGCATTTTTTCGCGCATGCGGCCGAGGACTTTTTTCTCGATCCTTGACACCTGCACCTGCGATATCCCCAGCACGGACGCGATCTGCTGCTGCGTCATATCGCGAAAATATCGCAGCACTATTATCTGACGCTCCCTGTCCGCCAGGTCTCTGATAGCTGCTTTCAGATCCAGCAGTTCCACATTCTGCTGCTCCTCATCCACGTAGTTCCCGCCATGCATGCCTTCCGGTATCAGCTCATTATCCAGGCTTTCGATGCTCGAAAGCGAATCGATCGCTTCCAGCACCTCCATAACACGTTCCCTTGAAATGCCCATTTTCTGCGCAAGATAACTGATCTTCGGGCTTTTCCCGTATCTGTTGTAATATTCCTGCTGGAAAGCCTTCAGGTTCCTCATTTCAGTCTTCAGCTGCCGGCTCAGCTTTATCTTCCCGTCATCTCTCAAAAACCGTTTTATCTCACCTAATATCATGGGGACCGCATAGGTCGAAAACATCACGCCGAATTCCGGATCGAACCGGTCTATCGCCTTTACGAGACCGACAAAACCGACCTGTATGAGATCTTCCGTCTCATAATATGCCGACGTGTACTTGAGAGCCAGATTCTTTACAAGACCTATATTCTGCGCGACGACCTGCTCGCGCGCCGCGCGGTCGCCACTCTGCGCCTTTGCAATAAGCCTGTATGTATCCTCTTTTGCTGCCGGAGTGTATTTATATGCCACTTACTACATCCAGATATTTTATCATGATCACGGTAGTCCCCCTGCCTTCTTCCGATCTCACTTTCAGCTTGTCGGTAAAACTCTCCATCACAGTGAATCCCATTCCCGATCGTTCCTCACTGTCACCCGTGGAAAACATCGGCTCCATCGCCTGTTTCACATCTTTTATCCCTATGCCCTGATCCTCGACCGTTATCACGATTTTGCCGCCGTCATACATCGCACACTCCATGGAAACCTTAGCCGCAGTCCTGTCCTCGCAGTCTCTGTATCCGTGTATGATACTGTTGCTCACGGCTTCGGATACTGCAGTCTTTATCTCCGTCAGCTCCTCGACCGTAGGATCCAGAGGCATCACGAAAGCCGCCGCCAGGGCTCTGGCAAAGGCCTCGTTTTCCGCAAGCGCGCTAAACTCTGTTTTCATCACATTGTTCATACATCAAACCTCCATGCTCATTTGTTCCTGCCCGTTTATCAGTGCGACTGCCGCATCAAAATCTGCAGCCTCGGGCACGAGAGAAAAAACGCCTGCCATATCCAGCAGCTTTCTCACGTATTCACTGCACCCCGCGATACACACCCTGCGGCCGTTTTTGTGCAGCTTTTTATAGCGTCCCAGCACTACCCCTATACCCGAACTGTCCATAAAGTCGACACCACTGAAATCCATTACAAGATCGCTGCAGTCAAAAGCTTTCATCGATTTATCTATCGCCTGCCTGAGAGGCAGCGCACTGTGATGATCCACATCTCCTCGGATGCAGGATATCAGCACTTTTCCGGAAATCCTAAAAATCACTTCCACTAAAAAACCTCCTTTATGCAAAAGATCATACAACAATTATAATCTTTGCATAAGGAGGTTGTCCTTAAGAGAAAATATCTGATTTCCACTAATTTTGTCGGCTATCGCGGAAAAATATCGATGATTTCTTCAGAGGCCACCGCAGCATCTATGAGCGCCTCGCAGTCAAGCCTGCTTTCCGACGCAAGGATCCTGTCGAGCTTAGGCTTTGTCACAGGGTGCTTCGGCAGGAATACTGTGCAGCAGTCTTCATAAGGCTGGATAGACGTTTCGTACGTACCTATCTCCTGAGCCTTGTCCATGATGTCGACTTTGTCCATCGCGATCAGCGGTCTCATGACCGGCATCGTCACGCATGAATCCGTAACAACGAGCGCCTCTGCCGTCTGGCTTGCCACCTGACCGAGGTTTTCTCCCGTTATCAGCATGCCGCAGCCTGTATTCTCCGCGATCTTCTGAGCGACCCTCATCATGAAACGTCTGACGAGTATCGTCGTTTCCTCTTCTGGACAGTTCTGCACTATCTGCTCCTGTATCGGCAGCAGGTTTATCACATGCATCTTGAACCTGCCGCAGTAAGTGGCAACGATTGCTGCCAGGTCTTCGACCTTTTCCTGCGCTCTCTGGCTCGTATACGGATATGAATGGAAATGCACGGCTTCTATCATCATCCCGCGCTTTGCCATCATCCATGTAGCGACCGGCGAATCTATACCTCCTGAAAGCAGCGAAAGTCCCTTACCGTTCGTTCCGAGCGGCAGTCCGCCGAATCCTGCGATCTTGTCCTGATATATATATGATTTTTCACGTCTCACATCTACGAAAAGCAGGCAGTCCGGGTGATGTACGTCGACTTTCAGCACCTTGCAGCCCTTGAGTACTTCTGCGCCTATCAGCCTGCCGATATCCGGCGACTTTACAGGAAAGTTCTTGTCGGCTCTCTTCGCTTCCACCTTGAACGTCTTGATACCGCGCTCGTCGATAGCCTCCAGCATGTACTCGACTGCAGCCTTTCCGATAGCTTCCATCGTGCTTTCGCACTCCACCGCAGGGCTGATGGACGCTACTCCGAACACCTTCGAGATCTCCTTTATTATCGCCTGCTTGTCGAGGCTTTTGTCTGCTCTCACGAAGATAAGACCTTCGTGGCGCTTTACGCTCACGCCGTCGAATTTTTTGAGAAGCTTCTTGATACGTTCAACAAGCATCCTTTCGAAATAGGGTTTATTCATTCCCTTCAGTGCTACTTCGCCGCATCTGACTATAAAAATATGTTCATTATTCACTTATCTGACCACCTTTACTATTGATATCCTCACGTTAGCGGCCGGCCGGCCGGCTGCGCTTTCACGTCTCTTCTATCTGAAGCTGCCCAGCCTGCGGAAGCGTTTCACCGCAGCAGCGACTTTATCCGCTGCAATGTCGATCTCTTCTATCGAATTCATCCTTCCGAAGCTGAATCTCAGCGTTCCTTCTATTTCCTTGTCTTTGAGCCCCATCGCCTTGAGCACGTGACTCTGCCCCTTCTTGTTGGACGAGCATGCCGACCCGGTCGACACGTATATTCCGTCCTGCTCCAGCGTGTGCAGCAGCACTTCACCGCGCGTTCCCAGAAACGATATGTTCAGCAGTGAACTGCAGCACTCGCCGGCATTCTCCCCGGCCGTTTCCGGACTGTTTATCACTATGTCATCAAGCGATGCCGTCAGCTGCGATATCAGCCGCTGTCTCATCTGCGCCATAGATGCACTGTTTTCACGGCGTCCGTGCTCAGACATCTCCGCCGCCAGACCGAATCCCGCTATCGCAGGCACATTCTCCGTTCCTGATCGCTTGCCGCTCTCCTGTCCGCCTCCGCATATGAACGCCGGTATGTTCACGCCTTCTCTTATGCAGATGGCTCCGGTGCCTTTCGGCCCGTGGATCTTGTGTCCGCTTACCGATATCACATCTGCATCACTGCAAAGCTGCAGTTTGCCGAAGCTCTGTACCGCGTCACAGTGGAATATCCCGGGCGCATCCTTTTCTTTCATTATCTGTTTGACTTCGTTTACGGGCATTATCGTTCCGGCTTCATTGTTCACATGCATCATAGATACGAGGATAGTTTCATCGTTGACAGCCGATCTCAGCGCATCGATATCGAGTCTGCAGTTCCGGTCGACACCGACATATATCACCTCGAAGCCCTGTTTTTCCAGCTCTTTGCAGCATTCCAGCACTGCCGGATGCTCCACCGCTGTCGTCACGATCCTGCGCCCTCGTCTCTTCAGCGCCCTGGCCGCTCCGAATATCGCCATATTGTCAGCTTCTGTACCTCCTGATGTAAAGTACACCCTGCCGTCTTCCATGCCGATCGCCTTCTGCAGTGCGGTACGCGCCTTTTTTACAGCCTTTTCACTGTCCACACCGAGCTGATATAGCGACGACGGATTGCCGTAAAATTCGTCCATATACCGCAGCATCTCGCGTGTCACCTCGGGATACTGCCTCGTTGTCGCACTGTTATCCAAATAAATCATGTATTTCTCCTATAACAGTCTGAGGCGGATCCAGTCCGCCTCAGTTCGTTTTTATTCTGACTTTGTCATCATCTATTTCGCATAGTCTACTGCTCTCGTCTCTCTGACAACATTGACCTTGATCTGACCAGGGTATTCGAGCTCTGATTCGATCTTCTTCGAAATATCTCTTGCAAGCAGGGCTATCGCATCATCGCCTACTTCATCAGGTTTCGCGATGATCCTGATCTCTCTTCCCGCCTGTATCGCAAACGATCTCTCTACGCCTTCGGTAGTGTTTGCGATCTCTTCGAGCTTCTGCAGTCTCTTGATATACGACTCGAGAGTTTCACGCCTTGCACCAGGTCTTGCTGCCGAAAGTGCATCCGCCGCAGCGATAAGTACAGCTTCGATCGACTTAGGCTCGTAATCACCGTGGTGTGCAGCCATTCCATTGATCACAGCTTCGGACTCCTTGTACTTTCTCAGCACTTCGATACCAATATCCACATGTGTGCCTTCACGCTCGTGGTCGAGAGCCTTTCCTATGTCATGCAGGAGTCCCGCTCTCTTCGCAAGAGTCACATCCAGTCCGAGTTCGCCTGCCATCAGACCTGCCAGATGCGCCACCTCTACAGAGTGCTTGAGCACGTTCTGACCGTATGACGTTCTGTACTTCAGTCTTCCCAGCAGTTTTATCAGTTCAGGATGAAGGTTGTGGATGCCTACCTCGAATGTAGCCTGTTCGCCTTCCTCCTTGATTATAGCATTTACTTCTTTTTCTGATTTCTGCACCATTTCCTCGATCCTCGCCGGATGTATCCTTCCGTCAACGATCAGTTTTTCAAGCGACAGTCTGGCGATCTCTCTCCTTACCGGATCGAACCCCGACAGAATCACCGCTTCAGGCGTGTCGTCTATTATCAGATCTATGCCTGTGAGCGTCTCGATGGCGCGTATGTTCCTGCCTTCTCTTCCGATGATACGACCCTTCATCTCATCGTTAGGAAGCGGCACAACAGAGACTGTAGATTCCGCAACGTGATCCGCCGCACATCTCTGGATGGCTCCGGTGATTATCTCCTTCGCCTTTTTCTCTGCGTCTTCCTTTGCCTTGTTCTCGATATCCTTGTACAAAAGCGCCGCGTCGCTTCGTGCTTCCTTTTCTACCTTCTGCAGTATGATCTCCCTCGCCTGTTCGATGGAGTATCCGGAGATCTTCTCGAGCTCCTCGAGCTGCCTCTTCAGCAGTCTCTCCATTTCCTGCTGCTTGTTGGTAATGCTTTTTTCTTTATTAGTAATGCTTTCTTCTTTCTTCTCAATATTTTCAAGTTTTCTGTCTATCGACTCCTCCTTCTGAACGAGTCTTCTCTCAGATTTCTGGATCTCATTTCGCCTTTCTCTTATCTCCTTCTCGGCATCACTTCTGTGCCTGTGAGCTTCCTCCTTGGCCTCCAGTATCTTTTCCTTTTTGAGCGTTTCCGCCCTGTTCTCTGCGTCGAGTATCAGGTTCTTTGCTTTCTGTTCAGCATTCCCGATAGTCTTTTCGCCTATAGATTTTCTTAGTATATATCCAACCAGTATCCCTATCACAAGAGCCACCAGTCCAACAACAACCGCTATAACGATTTCCGTCATTGATCACCCTCCTTTTTCTTCTCGATTTTCAAGTTTTTATAATCAACTCAAAGTTCCTTGTAAATATCAATTTTGTTATATAAGAAGTAATAATAATTAATTAAAAGCACACAATATTATTATAGACTTTTTTGTCCTAGTAGTCAAGGAAAGTGAGGGGGCATCGATGAACAAATTTCCCCAGTTATTCAGACACTGCAACCGTCTCGTGCTTGTCGCACCTGTCGCCCTCTCGGCTGCGGGCATCGCTGCGATAGCAAGCGTCAGCCGCACTGACAAGACCTTCCTCACCAGGGAAGTTATCATACAGTCTGTAGCCCTCGTGATCGGACTGATACTCGTATCCGTCATCACATACGCGGGCTACAGATATTTTACCGACCTGGAGAAGCCCATATATATATTCAGCATGATACTGCTGCTGTCCGTGTACGTGCCCGGACTCGGCACATCGCTGTACGGTTCGCGTTCATGGATCGATCTGGGATTCATCACGATCCAGCCGTCCGAACCGGTGAAAATATTTTTTATCATACTTATGTCCTCATACCTGTCGCGCTGCGGAGATTCTCCTGCAAAGGCGCGCGGAGCGGCAGCAGCAGCGCTTTACGCTATGCCGTTCATACTCATCGTCACAAAGGAGGATTTCGGCAGCGGCTGTGTGTTCTGCGCCATCTGGATCTTCATGGTATTCTGCTCCGGCCTGGAACTGCGAACCATCTGCAGGCTGGCGCTCGTATTCGTATCTCTGATACCGATCGCCTATTTTTTTATGGCCGGATACCAGAAAGACCGGATAGACGCATTCCTGAAACCGGGGGATCTTAGTCTTCCCGGTAATTATCAGGTCTGGAATGCAAAGGTCGCCGCAGGTTCGGGCGGTCTGTTCGGCAAAGGATTCATGCAAGGCACTCAGGGCGCGCTCGGCTTCCTGCCGGTCCCCGAGTCCGACTTTATATTCGCATCTTTCGTGGAAGAAACAGGCTTTTTCGGCGGTATGCTGATCATAGGACTTTTCGCTTTTTTTCTTTTCGAGACGCTGAAGATCGCAAAATACGCAGAGGATCTTCAGGGCACTCTTATCGCTGCCGGGCTTGCCGGGATGTTCTTTTTCCAGGCATTTGAAAATATCGCGATGAACATGGGGCTGATGCCTGTGACCGGCATCACGCTGCCTTTCGTGAGCTGCGGCGGCTCATCTCTGATATCCGCGATGATGGGAGTCGGGCTGCTTCTCAGCGTGAGCTGCCGGCAGAAACTGTGACGTGCTCATGACCGCCGTGCACTCCGGAAGACTGCACCTTTACAAGAAAAAACAGAGCTCACATAAGCCCTGTTATCTTGTCCGCTATATCCTGAAAGTTCTTTTCTATGTATGTGCCTTTCTTGCACACTATCGGTATGCCCTTGTTGGTGGAAATGTGTATGTTGTCGTCGTCCTGTATCATGCCGACAACGGGATTTTTGAACATGTTCAGTATCGTCGCCAGATCCGGCACGAAGCCGGCTTTCATGAGCTCGACTCTGACTTTATTGATTATGAAGACCGTATTGGTCACGCCGTTCTCTCTTATGTATCTCTCTGTGACGTCTGCATCTCTGAGGGATGCCGCTTCAGGCTCTGTCACGATCACCACCTGGTCCGCAGGTCTGAGCGCCACATCCAGCATGTCGCCGATGCCTGCCGGGCAGTCGATTATTATGTAGTCGAAATATCTGCGCAGCTTGCTGCACAGCACTTCCATATGGAGAGGCGTGATATCTCTGTCGTCGCGTCTCGGCGAAGCCGCCATGAAGTAAAGGGTATCGAAACCGTCCACTTTTATCATGGCTTTTTTGATGCGGCAGATCCCTGAGACTACATCCATTATGTTGTATACGACTTTGTTTTCCATACCCAGATAGATGTCCATGTTTCTCAGTCCCATATCGAGGTCTATCAGTATGACACGCTTTTCCCGCTGCGCCAGTACCGCGCCCAGATTTACGGAAAACATAGTTTTGCCCGTGCCGCCTTTACCTGATGAAACTAAAATGACTTTTCCCATTGTGAATATTCTCCATACTTTCCTATAATTTCTCTTACTGCCGGAGCCGCATTCGAGGACTCCCCGCCCTGGATCAGCATCACCGCCACCGCGATCTGCGGATCCTCCGCCGGCGCAAACGCCACTGTCCATGCAAAGCTGTCGTACCCTTCCTTGTAAAGATCTATGTCATCTGCGCTTATTTCATTCCGGCTTTTATTTATCACTGCTCTCCTGAGCGCCGTATCATCGTTATCATACAGATCCGGATAATCCGTCATGAGACGCTCAGCTTCCTCCTCCACCTGACTCATCGTGACGTCAGGCGCTATCAGATGCAGATGTTTTCTCAGATACTCACGTTCATCTTCAACACTCTTTTTCCCGGCGCGCTGCGCAGTGCCCGTCTTCGCCGCAACAGAATAGGGAAAAGACGCAAAGGCTCGATAAAGCGAGCCATCCTTATCTCCGGTGACTCTTGTCATCGCACTGATTATATAACTGATATCTGCCTTGTCTGGGATTCCTGCCTCCCGCGTATCCTTCTGCTGCTTCCGGGAAGCTGTAAGTGTAACAGGTTTCCTTACCCCGCCGTTTGCCAGGGCCGACATATAACTTGCCATCTGAAGCGTGGTGTACGCATTGTCCCCCTGTCCGATCGAAATGTTGAATGTATCGCCTAAAGTCCACTTTATCTGATCGAAATACGTGAATTTACATATAGACGCCAGTGTCTCCGCTTTATCTTGTCTGATAAAATTCTCTTTAGTTAGTTTGCCTATAATTTCCTCTAAAGTCAAGTCCTTATCTGCCCATTTTACGATTTTTTCTATATTTTTTCTGGTCTGCTTTCTGTCCTTCAGCGTATCCTTTTTAAAATACGTCTCTTCTTCCGCAAGCAGATAATTCCTCAGCGAGCTTTTCACCCCTTCTTTTTTGAGCTCTGCAGACGGCAGCACTCCTGCACTTTCTTCTATCTCTATACCCGTTTTTCTGCCGAGTCCCAGCATCTTCGCAGTATCGGTTATCGTCTCGTTGCTTATCCTGCGGTCGTAGTCGAGAGATGTCCCCGACGCAAAGTCTTTTCCTGCAGCGATATCGAAAAAATAGTAATTGCATGATACCTTGAGGGCTTCCCGCAGGCTCACGTATCCGTGCGTTTCATTTTTTTCATTCCATAGAAAACAGCCGTACGTCCTCTCTCCCAGGGTCACGGCTCCGTCATCATACAGATATTTTTTCTCGTCCAGCCCGCAGCTCATCGCAGCCAGTGCGGTCACCGGCTTGAATGCAGAGCCGGGCTGCACGGCTGTCATCGTGGCCGTGTTGTACATGGGCGACGGGCTCATCGGATCGTACGGATTCTCCTGCTGGAGCGACGCCCATTTCTCTTCTGACACAGATACCGCAAAATCATTGGGATCATAGTCCGGGAAGCTTGCCATGGCAAGCACCTCGCCGGTCTCCACGTCGATAGCCACGGCCGCGCCTGAAGCTGCGTTTTTTGCCGTTGTCATCGCATAATCCCCGTAGCTGCTCTCGAAGGTACCTCCCTCTGCAGCTTTTGCGACCGCCTGCTCCAGAGCATCCTCAGTCACCTTCTGCAGCCTCGAATCTATCGTAAGCTTTACATCGCCGCCTTTTTTCGCTTCACTGCTGCTGATAAGCCCTGTCACTCTGCCGGATGAGTCCACCCGGAACCGCTGTACCGAATCGCTCCCTCTGAGCTTTTCCTCATAGCGGCTTTCGATGCCTGCCTTCCCGATCAGTGCATCCTTTCTGTATCCTTTTTCGTTCACATATTCCTCTTCCTCATCAGAGCTGATACGACCCATATATCCGAGGACATGCGATGCCAGCGATCCCTGCGGATAGCTTCTCACATATTCAGTGGAAACAGTCACTCCCTTTATCCTCTGCCGCTGTATGCTGTCTGCCGCCTCTTCCGAAACATCCTCCGCAATGACTACAGGCATATATGCCGTATATCCCGTATCCGATACCGCGTCCCGCACTTCGTCGATCGTCACGTTCAGATCCTCGCCCAGTTCCTCGAGCTCGCTCATCACAGAGGCAGCCGTTTCCAGCATCTCGTCCCGATCCATACCGGCACGGCTCACACATACCGAATAGACCGGTCTGCTCGTCGCCAGCACCACCCCGTTCCTGTCGAGTATATCACCCCTTGGCGCCGTCTCGTAAACTGTTCTGACCGACATGTCTTCCGCAGCGCTTTTCCACTCTCCGGCCTGCACTGAAGTAAGCACCAGAAGCCTCACGGACAGTACGAGTCCCATAAATATCATGAAAATACTCATCAGCGAATGTTTCGATCTCTTTTCTCTTTTCACTGAAGCCTCCTCGTCGCAAGATCAGTCCATCATCCCCTCCGCTCTCATGCTGACATAGCATCCGTCGCCTATCACTATATGGTCGAGCACCGGGATCCCCAGTATCTCTCCCGCCTGCATCAGCCGTCTCGTCGTATCGAGATCGGCGCTGCTCGGCGTCGGATCCCCGCTGGGATGATTATGTACGAAAGCGACCGAGCCCGCGCTCCGTCTGACTGCATCCACGAATACTTCTCTCGGATGCGTCGTACTTGAACACAGATCGCCTACCGAAATCTCCGCCTCTTCGATTATCTCTCCTTTTACATTTATCAGCAGCGTCACAAAATGCTCTTTCTTGTGATATCTCATTTTCTCCATGAACAGCTCGGCTATATCCGAAGAACGTTCTATGCGCGTGCACTCCTCATGCGGTCTGGTCGCGATGCGTTTTCCAAGCTCTGCAGCTGCCAGGATCTCACACGCTTTGGCTCTTCCTATGCCTTTTACGCGCTGCAGCTCTTCAGGCCTGCATCCCGCCAGGAATCTTATGCCCGTGCTGTCAAGCGATATCACTTCTGACGCCAGATCCAGCGCCGACCTGCCGCCCGTGCCGCTTCCTATTATTATCGCCAGTATCTCTGTATTGGAAAGCCGCTCTTTACCTTCTCTCAGCAGCTTTTCTCTCGGCCTTTCGCTGTCCGGAAGTTTTCTGATCTTCATTTTTCCCTTTATCTCCTTTTATTATGCATTGCTGTGCTTCGTGTTATTATACCATATTTTTACATTTAAACCGTGTTTTTCTAAATATTTTTTCGATAAATTTACCGCGTGCGGGCATAATAAGTAATGCAAAACATTTTTCAGGAGGTCAATATCATGGATATGAACAAAAGCATCAAATGCACAGTAGGAACATGTCAGAACCACTGTGATTCAGCTGACTACTGTTCACTGGACTGCATCACTGTAGGAACACACGAGTGCGACCCTACCGTTGATCAGTGTACAGACTGTCTTTCATTCAAAAGAAAATAGCTGATCCTGTCCTCCTCAAATAGGAGCATGCTCTTTTTCTGAGGTCAGGCACTTCCCCTCTGATTTCTGCATATAGTACCAAAGCCGGCAACACCAGCGACACTGGTGCGAGACTCTGGTAATACGCTGAAATACCGGATGATGCAGCGTTTTATCCGCTCACGATCATCTACAGAGGGGGATACATAGAATGAGTGTTTCATTTCCGAAACCACTGACCGACAAAGAAGAAAAATACTATATCTCACTATGGGAAAAAGGCGATGAACAGGCCAGAGAAATACTTATCGAGCGCAATCTGCGTCTCGTTGCCCACATTGCAAAAAAATACGCCACTGCCACTCAGAGCATGGACGACTATATCTCTACAGGCACTATAGGGCTGATAAAAGCGGTAAACACCTACCGCAGCGGCAAGTCTGTCAGACTTGCCACTTATGCTGCCAGATGCATCGAAAACGAGATCCTGATGAGTATAAGAGCATCAAAGAAGACTTCCTCTGAGGTTTCCATAAATCTGCCGATAGGGACCGATAAGGACGGGAACGAAATCAGTCTGAACGATATACTGGGCACAGATCCCGATGCCGTCATAGACGATATCAATACCAGGATACAGGTTCGCGATATGCTCAACGCACTAGGCAGCGTGCTGACTGACCGCGAAAAACAGATCATAATACATCGCTACGGCATACTCGGCACCGCACCGAGGACACAGCGCGAAGTCGCCGCATATCTGGGGATAAGCAGATCATATGTCTCGCGCATCGAAAAGAAGGCTCTGGAAAAGCTCCGGCGCGCGATGGAATCCTGACATGTCATGTACGGACCCCGCCTCGCATGCAGTGCGTCGCATCGCACCGCATCACGCCAGCGCCGGACTGCTGTAGCTCCCTGATTTTCTCATATATTCCAGTATCTTTTCAAATACAGGCCCTGCTGACGCCGATCCGGACCCTCCGTCTTCCACGAACACGGTTATCACATATTCCGGCTCGCTACACGGAGCATACCCTGTGATCCAGCCGTGGGTCCTGACAGTTTCGCCGTCGCTGTACTCCGCAGTGCCCGTTTTCACCGCAGCCTCCGCGCTCCCGTCACGCGCTGTCATATCCAGACCGCTCCCTGTTCCGCTCTCCGTCGTTTTTTCCATCATGGCGGCTATCGCTCCCGCAGTTTTCCCGGAAATCACGCGTTCATTACCGGCTTCTTCCTCCATCAGCATATGCACGCCTCTGTCTATGCCGCCGGAAGCTATGATCCCTGTCATATGCGCCACCTGCAGAGGCGTGACGAGAGTTTCTCCCTGCCCGATCGACAGATTGGCTATCGCATCTCCTGACCGCTCTCCGGAAGTCATCAGGTGCCCTGCACTTTCCTGAGGATACCCTGTCAGAGCTTTCTTTCCGAGTCCAAGCTTCTGCGCCGTCTCTATTATATCGTCAGCGCCGATCTCCTGCCCCAGCTGTATGAAGAAGCTGTTGCACGACTGCGCAAAAGCATCCTCGAATCCTATGCTGCCATGCCCGTCGTCTCCACCTGTCTCGCACTTCACCTGCAGATCTCCTACTGATACCGACCCCGTACAGTCATAGCTGCAGTCGATATCCACACCGTTTTCCAGTGCCGCGGCTGCGACCGCGATCTTGAAAACAGACCCCGGTGCATACTCACCCTGAGTGGCCTTGTTCACAAGCTCATCGCCATCACTTTCAAGATGCGTGCCTACATCATTGGGATCGAAAGACGGCGTACAGGCCATAGCCGCGACTCCCCCGTCTGAAGCATCGAGAATGACGACCGCGCAGTCCTTTTCCACATTCTGTATTATCTCCTCGACGGCCTGCTGAAGCTCCTTGTCCACCGTCGTGCGTATGCCTTTTATGACAGACGAGTCCTTCTCACTGTCAGACGTGATCACAAGCCCTCTTCCCGGAAGGATCCCGCCTTTTACATCCGCGACCGCATATATCCTGCGGTTGAAGCCGGACAGCTGATCGTCATACATCAGCTCAAGCCCTGCAGCGCCCGATGAATCGCTCCTGTTCACATACCCTATGAGGTGCACTGCCGTCTGCTCGTCGCTGTATCTCGCGGATGCCTGCAGTATATACGCTCCATATCCGGATATCAGCCTGTGCCCTGCATATTTTTCATACGACTCAGAGCTGTAGACCGCATACTCATTCTCCTCGTTGATGACCTCATGTGCGCCGATACGGTCCAGGATACGCAAAGCCTCACTGTCCATCTTTTTCTTATTTATTATATAGACAAAACGCTTTTCATCAGCTACCAGAGGTGATCCGTTCCTGTCGTAAATGATGCCGCGCGTGTTGCCGCCCTCAAGAGCTATCATCGACTGCATCCTGGTCACCGCCGCCAGCTCTCCGTTTCCTGTGATCTGTATATAAAACAGCCTGCAGACGAGCAGCCCAGCCAGCACCGCTGCTATCAACATGACTTTTTTCAGATTTCCCGCCATTCTGTCCATAAAAAAACTCCTCTGCATGTATTTTTACCACGCAAAGGAGCCTGTATACATCATCATATTTATTTGAGGCGGTGCATGAACAGTCCGCTGCCGAGCTTCGGCTCGAACCACGTCGATTTAGGCGGCATCACCATATCGTTGTCGGATACCCTGAGAAGATCCGTCACGTCTACCGGATATACCGCAAATGCGACCTTCATATCGCTCTCTGCACGTCTTTTGAGTTCGCCAAGACCTCGTATGCCTCCGACGAAGTCTATCCTCTTGTCAGTTCTCGGATCGCTGATGCCGAGCACCGGTTCGAAGATATTGTTCTGCAGGATCGCAACATCCAGCGAATCGATCACATGATCCGGTATGATACTGCTGTCGGCTGTCAGCCTGTACCATTTTCCGCCGAGGTACATCGAGAACACATGCTTTGCTTCAGGATAATACGTCTCTTCACCCATATCGTCGACCGCAAAGCCCGCAGCCTTTATCTTTTCGATAAACTCTTCTTCCGAAAGTCCATTGAGATCCTTTATCACTCTGTTGTAGTCGAATATCCTCAGATCGCTGTCGGGGAATATCGCCGCCATGAAGAAATTGAACTCCTCATCGCCCGTATAGTCCGGATTCTCATCGCGCCTTTTCAGTCCGACCTTGCACGCCGACGCACTTCTATGGTGGCCGTCCGCTATGTAAAGCGCAGGGATCTCTGTGAAAAGCGCTGTTATACCTGCGATCAGCTCTTCGTCGTCCACTACCCAGAGTATATGTCGTATCCCGTCGGATGCAGTCACATCGTATACCGGCTCATTGTTCTCCGCAAAGCCCTCCACGATGGATCTGATCCTCTTGTCGTCTCTGTATGTGAGGAACACAGGCTCAGTATTCGTGTCACACACGTCGAAATGCCTGATCCTGTCCTGCTCCTTCTCCACTCGCGTGAATTCGTGTTTCCTGATCGTGTTGTTCTGATATTCATCGACTGCCACGCATCCTACTATACCGGTCTGCACGCGGCCGTCCATTATCTCTCTGTATATGTAAAGACACGGGCTGTCGTCTTCGATAAACGTTCCGTCTTCTATGAATTTCGCTATATTTTCTTTCGCTTTCTGATAAACCGATGCGTCGTACGGATCCTCCTGATCCGGCAGATCTATCTCAGATCTGCAGATATGCAGAAAGCTGTGCGGATTTCCTTCCGCCATCGCTGCCGCTTCACTTCTGTTCATCACATCGTAAGGCAGTGAAATAACATCCTGCACGCGCTCCCGTGCCGGTCTCACCGCCTTGAAAGGTCTTACTGTAGCCATTACCTGATCTCCTTTACTATCCTGTCTGTCACTTCTTCAATAGAAAGTTCCGTCGTATCGACTTCCAGCGCGTCATCCGCTTTCTTCAGCGGATTCAGCTCTCTTGTCATATCACGGTAGTCTCTCTGTTTTATATCCTCAAGAACTTCTTCGAAAGAAATGTTTTCCCCTTTTTCCTTCAGTTCTTTATAACGTCTTTCTGCTCTTTCCTCTGCCGTTGCTGTCAGGAAAAATTTGTACTCCGCGTCTTTAAGAACGTTGGTGCCTATGTCTCTGCCGTCCATTATCACGCTTTTTTTCATGCCCATGCCACGCTGCAGCTCCACGAGTTTTGCGCGCACCGCAGGTATCGCCGAAAAACGCGATGCACGTTCTGACATTTCCGGAGTCCTTATCAGATCATTGACCGTCTCGCCGTCCAGTATAATATCTCCGTCGGCAAAGTCTATGTCCGTATCGTCGAGGACCTGTACGAATCTCGCATCTCCGCCGTCTTCTATGCCTTCGAGCTTCATCTTGTAGCCTATAGCTCTGTACATCGCCCCGGTATCTATATAATCTATGCCAAGCTCAGCTGCCACAGCTTTTGCTATCGTGCTTTTACCTGCTCCGCTCGGCCCGTCTACTGCTATCCTGATCAATTTATCCATATCTGCCGTTTCTCTTTTCTCCGCTCAGCTGTTCTTTCTGTTGGTGAGCAGCTTTTCTATCTCCGCTACGAATGTGTTTATGTCTGTGAACTGTCTGTATACCGATGCAAAGCGCACGTATGCCACTTCATCCAGATCTCTGAGTCTTTCCATAACGAGCTCTCCTATCAGACTGCTCTCGACTTCCTTTTCCATCGTGTTGTTGAGACCTCTCTCGATGTCATCTACTATCTTCTCCATATCAGCGATGGACACGGGACGCTTCTCACATGCTCTTATTATGCCGTTCAGGAGCTTGTTCCTGTCAAATGCCTGACGGCTTCCATCCTTTTTTATCACCATAAGTATGACTTCTTCTATTTTTTCATAAGTCGTGAATCGCCTGCCGCACTCTTCACATTCTCTTCGTCTCCTTATAGCACGTCCATCTTCCGTATGTCTGGAGTCGATTACCTTGCTGTCTTCGTTTTCGCAATAAGGGCATCTCATTTTGTGACCTCCTTTTTCGGACATATCAGCATTCAAAATTTTATATAATTATACTACATATTGTGTCTTTTGTCTAACTTATTCCGATCATAAGAACATAGCTTAGAAAGTGGCATATCCCGATATTTGAAATGATTTTGAAGCATGGAGCGCATCAGAGTCTGATGTGTATTGTCAGAAAATATGAAATCATTAGAAAAACTGATGGCGTCATCAGAATAATCAATTATCTCTGCCGATCGTCTTGTGATATTCTTGTCAATGAAAGAAGTTCGTATCAAAAGTTGAAATCCAGATTGAAATCCAGATTTTCAGAAAAAATATATACGAACATTATCCTCCATACAATCAGGGTGTACGAACATTGAAAACTGAATAACTGCGACTTGTACGAACACATCGGGCTGATTTGCGTTCACTTGCCACATCTGTAAAGACATGCCGTTATCACTATTGGTTCAACAGAACACTGATAATTTTTGATCAATTGATCGCAGAGAGGAATAATACTATGGTGAATTTTTTAGAAGCTATGATGATAATCTGTTTCGGCTTATCGTGGCCTTTATCTATATATCGTTCGTGGACATCACGTACAGCTAAAGGAAAAAGCCTGTTTTTCGAGGTCTTTCTGTGGATAGGATATGGATTCGGTATTACGAGAAAAATCATCCTGACCTGCACAGAAGTCGATCACGGATTCATGTTTTACCTCAGCTTCATATTTTATGTATTGAACATGCTTGAAATAACGATAGACATCTGTCTTTATTTCAGAAATATCAAACTCGACAAGATACGCGATGCAGAACTGAACAAAGAACTCGCCGAAGCAGGAATAACAGCTGATCAGGAGCATTGAACAGAACACACATAAACACACTGTCTATAAAATCAGATACCGCAGATGTCCGGCAGTTTAATGAAAAAAGATCAAAGCCTGCAAACGGCTTTATTTTTTTGCAGGTTCCGCCGGTGCGCACTGTTCAGGCGCAGTGCACTCTTTTCTTTTCGCACTGCCAAACCTGCGATATCGTCTCAGCACACAGCTGATCGTGATGTCCATCTCAGCTGCTAATCTATTACAGGCGGCACATCTACCAGTATAACGTCGTCTCCTATGGTCTTCACGTGTTTCCACTTTATCACAAAGTCGTTCGGCTCTCCGCGTCCCAGCAGTTTCATGAATCCCCTGTCTCCCGGCAGCACTATCCCGTCTATACGTCCTTCCTTGAGGTTTATCTCTATATCGCATACGAATCCCATGCTCCTGCCGTCATAGATATTGATGACCTCTTTGTTTCTTATATCTTCTGTATTAAGCATATCTGCTCCTCCCTTTTCCGTTGTTTATAGATTTATATGCAGCAGGTGTACGTGCTATGCCTGTATATATAAAAATCGCAGGATGTCTTTGCGTTCATCCTGCGATCGTTTCTCATCATATTATGTTATGTATTTTCAGATGTATAATTCTTTATTGCTGCTGATCCGGCGACTACCCCTCTGATATGCTCCATCGTGATCCGTATCGGCTACCCTGCTGAAACTAGCCGTCTATATGACCTGCTTCGAGTCTCTTGAAGTAGCTCTTCGTTTCTGCAACGATTACGCCGCTCAGAGCAACAAGTGCTATCAGGTTAGGTATAGCCATCAGTCCGTTGAAGATATCCGCCAGAGTCCATACTGCCGATAACGTGAGGAACGGTCCGATCAGTACTGCCAGTATGTAGAACCATCTGTAAACCTTTACGACTCCCATCTTGCCTCCTGTCAGATATTCGAGGCATCTTTCGCTGTAATAGTCCCATCCGAGGATAGTAGTGAATGCGAAGAGAGCCAGGCACACCATCAGGATCACTGAGCCGACTCCTGCCGCCCACGGAAGGCCGTTCGAAAATGCCCATATAGTTACATCTACGCCGTCGAGTCCGTTTGCCGTCGAGAAATCATATGCACCTGTTACCATGATCGAAAGACCTGTCATAGTACAAACGATGACTGTATCGATGAATGTTCCTGTCATCGATACGAGACCCTGTCTTACAGGCTCATGCGTCTGTGCTGCAGCAGCGGCGATAGGCGCGCTTCCCAGACCTGCCTCATTCGAGAATATACCTCTTGCGACACCCTTCTGCATAGCGAGCAGCAGCGCTCCGAGAGCTCCACCTGCCATCGCTCTTGCCCCGAATGCACTTTCAACGATCATCACTACAGCTGAAGGCAGCTTTTCTATATTGTATATCAGTATCACGACGCATATTATGATATATGCGATAGCCATGAACGGCACTACGATCGAAGTAACGCTTGCGATCCTCTTCAGTCCGCCGATAACTACAAGTGCTGTGAAAAATGCCACTACGATCGCTGTGATAACAGTCGCTATCGAATACTCAGATCCAAATAAATGTACGACGTTCTGTGCCTCAGGGTCGAAAACATTCTTTACCGCAGATGCAATACCGTTTACCTGAGTTATCGTTCCGATACCAAGAAGTCCGGCACCTATGCCGAATATAGCGAACAGCTTGGCGAGCCATTTCCATCCAGGCCCCATACCCTGTTCTATATATCTGAAAGGTCCGCCAAGGAATCTTCCGCCTTTGTCCTCACGGAACTTAACAGCGAGCAGTCCTTCGGAATACTTCGTTGCCATACCGAGACATGCTGCAACTATCATCCAGAACAGTGCTCCCGGGCCTCCCGCCATAACGGCAGTCGCAACACCTACGATATTTCCTGTACCGATAGTCGCTGCCATCGCTGTACAGAGCGCACCGAAGCTCGTCACCTCACCTTTTGCTCCTTCTTCATTCTTCACCATGTACTTCAGCGCCTTGCCGAGTTTTCTGAACTGCAGCAGACCCAGTCTGATGGTCAGGTATATACCCGTTCCCATGATCAGTACGATGAGAGGCACTCCCCAGACGACTCCGTCTATTGCCTCCAGAATCTTTGTCAATGCTTCCATTTTCTTTCTCCTTCTCCTGAATAAAAAGTATCTTCTGCTCAGCTTCTCAGCTGTGCAATAACAAAAGCGGCTTCGCCACACATATTTTCATATGAAACTTTTGTTGATATTACGGAAATATCGTTTTCGATATTTCCCAGATAATAAAAAAAGCCGATATTTTTATCGACTTCCGGAGAGGACACAAATAATATAAAAACTATCTGCTCTGTCCTTTTGCCTGAGAGATTACATACAGTATATGACCCTGCATGCGTACACCTTCGGCGCTCATTATGAGACTCTCCAGAGAATCATAGCCTTTCCCGCCATATGCGGTGACATAACAACAGCCGCATGGCAGATAATAAACTAATGTTATAAGTTTATCATACCACGCGGCTCTTTTCAACTAAAATATTTACATTTTATACAAAACAGTTTCTATTTTCTATTCTGCAAATCCAGCCGTAACACACACGGCCATGGCATGCAGCGAATTTTGATTCACTGGCCTTTCGCTATTCTGCGGATGCAGCATCAGTGATCACAGCATTGTCCAGCAGAAAATCCAGCACCTTTCCGTAAAGAAGCTCCATATCCACATATTCGTCCATGGTCCTTCCGGTCTGTGTCTTTATCGTCTTCTCGTCGTACCCTGCATTCTTGTAGTTCTTTATCAGCGCATCCTTTTCCTTTTCTGTATATTCAAGTTCCTCTTTCTGCGCGATATATTCGATCAGCATCTCCTGCTTCACACGCTGCTTGCTGCTGTCTTCATTGGTCGCCGCGAATTCGTCCTCATCGCCGAAATCGTAGGCAGCCAGCAGTTCATCACGTGTCATGTCGTATTCCTTTGCCATGGTATCCATCTGATCGCTGTTGAACTGTATATAGTAATCGAGCTCTCTTTCCGGATATTTCTTGACTTCCACATTTTCCAGTAGATTTGACCATAGTGTCGTCTTCTGATTGTTTATCGCTTCCTGTTCCTTTTCATCGTAAAGCTTTTTCTCAAGATCCGCTCTGTATTCCTCGACAGTCTCGAATTCCGTGGTATTCTTGACGAAATCTTCATCCAGCACAGGAACTTCTTTTCTTGTCGCCGAATTTATCTTGACAGTGAACACTACATCTTTTCCCTGAAGATCCTCAGAGGAATAATCCTCCGGAAACGTCAGCTCAAGATCAGTCTTTTCTCCGACTTTCTTTCCGATCAGACCCGATTCGAATCCGTCTATGAAGCTTCCGCTGCCTATAGTCAGATCATACCCCTCTGCCGATCCTCCGTCGAATTTCTTGCCGTCCAGCTTTCCGGTGTAGTCGATATTTACAACATCACCATTCTCGATAGCAGTCCCTTTATCAAGCTCCTTGTCAGTGGCTGCTTCATCCAGAGCACTCTGTATCGCAGTCTCGACTTCATCATCAGTCACGGAAATGCTGTACGATGCGACTTCCATCCCCTTGTAATCCCCGACCTTTATATACTTGCTAAGGTCATAATCATCGTATGATACTTCAGTACCGCACGATGACAGGCAGAAAGCCATTATCACACATAAAACCAACGCTGATGTTCTCAATGCTTTTCTTTTCATTTGATTTTCTCTCCATTTCAGATTATCGATGCCCGGTTTATCAGAGCATTTTATGTATACGTTCCATCGACGCATCAAGATCTGCCATCGACTTGGCACAGTTTTTCAGTTCCTGCACCACATACCCCGGCATTTCTTTTTTGCTCTTATATTTGAGCTCATGTTCAAGACTCGCCCAGGTATCCATCGCGATCGTGCGTATCTGTATCTCGACAGGCATGTTGTAAGTCCTGTCCGACAGGAATATAGGGACTTCCACCAGCAGATGCAGGCTCCTGTAGCCGCTCTCCTTGGGGTTCCTTATATAATCCTTGCGCTTAAGCAGCTTGATATCATCCTGTCTCAAAAGACTTTCCTCGACCGTGTAGATATCGTCTATGTAATTGCATACTACTCTGACCCCTGCAAAATCCATCACTTTATAGACCGACTCCATTTCCATAGGCCAGCCTTTCCTGCCGATCTTATCCACGATACTCTCGATGCTTTTAAGTCTGCACTGCATATGATGTATCGGATTGTAATCATTCCTTACACTGAACTCATTGTCAAGGACCTCGAGCTTGGTGCTTATCTCTTTTATCGCCGCATGATATCTCATCCTGAGATCTCTGAACTCCCTTGCGAGCTCTCTCGCATTGTCTATGGTGACGCTCATCTCGGGCGGTATCATAGATTCGTTGATAACGAAGTTTTCATTCTTCTCTAATATCATATCGATCTCCTTCTCCGGCGATTTTATCATTCTTTTTTGTAAATCAGGTGATTTTTTCCAAAAAAACAGACGGAAGCATCTGCTTCCGTCCATTCTTTCACAATCTATTATACATTCATCTATTTACCATCTTTGTTAAGTGGCGGGAACAATTCATCAAATGAAGTCTCGTTAGTCGATGCAAGCTCTGATATATCTCTTATCTTGCCTGCCTTCTTTGCGATCTGATATCCGATCATCGGCAGAACTATAGCTCCGCATGCGATCGCAAAGATGAGGACATCTTCAAATACCAGCATGATCAGGCATATGATCTGTGCTATTACTGCAAAGTAAGGGATCCATCTCTGACCTTTCTTTACTCTTGCCTTCAGGCATGTTTCAGGATCATATCCGTTTCTCTTGAGCTTTCTTCTGAGAGAAAGATGCGACAGGATGATTCCTACCCATGCCAGAGTTCCTGTGAATCCTGACAGTGACAGCAGGCTTACATACAGGTCTTCGAGATATCCTGTAACCTGTGAAATAAGTCCTAACAGAAGTACGATCCACATGAAGCCCAGAGTCCAGAGAACTGCAGCTCTAGGGTTTCCTGATTTAGTTACTTTGCTGAGGAACTTAGGTGCCAGACCTTCGATCGAAAGCCCGAACATGCATCTTACTGTTCCGTAGAAGCCTGTATTTGCACAGCTGAATGCTGCAACCAGTACTACTGCCGAGAATACGAAGCCAAGCCATTCTATGCCGTAGTAGTTCATGATATCAGCAAATACCGGATTTGCATCACTTGCCAGCTCATATGGATAAACGAGTATAACAAGGATCAGCGGCAGTATGTAAAGCAGTGCGATACGGTAAGTAACACTCTTGCATGCCTTAGGTACTGATTTCTCAGGATTCTGAGATTCTGCAGCCGCAAGACCGACGATCTCTGTACCCTGGAAAGTTACCAGTACTACTGTCATGTTCACCAGTACAGCCATGATACCCAGAGGGAATACCTTCTGACCGAATGACATAGTAGCGTCTCCGAAGTTTACAATACCTGCCAGGAAACCTGTGTAACTGCTGCTCTGACCCCAGAGACCTACCCAGATACCAAATGCAGCGATAACGAATATCATGATAACTATTACCTTAGTGATAGCAAGTCCTGCCTCGATCTTTGCGAAGATATCTACTGCGCAGAGATTTATAACAGTTATTGCAGCCATTGCGCCGAGAGCGATAGAAACATATGTAACTGCACTGTCTGTTCCCATCAGCGATGTGAGCACGGTCGAAACCGCTATCGCTTCGGATGGTACATAGCATACCCAGTTGAACCAGAATGCCCATCCGAACCCGGTCGAAATGGTAGGAGTCAGGAACTCACTGGTATATGCCACGAACGATCCTGTTCTAGGAACGTTTACCAGCAGTTCCGAATAAGAAATCATAGTACCGTAAACGATAATACCAGTCACAATAAATGCGATCAGCACGCCAGGTCCCATGCTGGAGAGGCAGGCGCCTATCCCGAGGAAATAACATGATCCGATTACACCACCAATACCGATGAATGCAACCTGCCAGCCTTTGATACCGCGTTTCAGTTCGTTCTTTTCATTAGAAGCGGAAACTTTTCTTTCGTCTGTCATAACACCCTCCTTTTCTTCGATACATAATTGCCACTCTGAATCAGTCGTATTTTCATTCTCGAACAGTTTTAAAATATTTTAAATTTTATATTATTGCGTATGAAATTTCGAATTGTTGAAAATTACTAGTAATTCAGATAACTCATTATATGCTAATAGATATCCGATGTCAACCAACAAAATCACAAATTGTTGCAAAAACGCTTTTGCGCATTTTACAAACATTTTCTGTGCGTAATACGTTCTCATGTACCATTATATGCATCCTCGGTAACAGTATTACCATGACGACAAAACGGACGCACAGGTGATGAACTTTTCACCTGTGCGCCCGCCTCCGTAGCAGATATATCAGACATATTTCTTCATATAATTCAGAGCGTTCTTTTCAAGACGCGATACCTGCGCCTGACTTATCGATATCTCATCCGCGACCTCCATCTGCGTCTTTCCCTCAAAGAATCTCATAGTAAGGATGTTCTGCTCCCTGGGTGACAGTTTCTTCATCGCCTCCGAAAGCGAAAGATTTTCTATCCATTTCACATCTGTGTTTTTCATATCCCTTATCTGATCCATCACATATATGGGATCGCCGTCATCGTTGAAAACGGGATCGAACAGTGAAACAGGATCCTGTATCGAATCAAGTGCCAGCACTACATCTTCTTTTTTCACTTCAAGCTCGCGCGCTATCTCATCTACCGTAGCCTCACGCTGCAGCTCACGCCCGAGCTTTTCCCTGGCCGTAAGCGCCTTGTACGCCAGATCTCTCATCGATCTTGAAACTCTTATGCTGTTGTTGTCTCTCAGGTAGCGCCGTATCTCTCCGATTATCATCGGGACCGCATACGTGCTGAACTTCACGCCATGCGACATATCGAAATTGTCGAGAGCCTTGATCAGCCCTACACATCCTACCTGGAACAGATCGTCGGGGTTTTCCCCTCGTCCGGAAAACTTCTGTATCACGCTGAGCACCAGTCTCAGATTGCCTTTTATGAATTCATCCCTGACCTCCATGTCTCCCGCTTTCACCGCCACGAGCATGTCATGCATCTCCTGGTCACGGTACCGCGGCAGACTCGCCGTATTAACACCACAGATTTCCACCTTGCCGGCCATAAATAATTATCCTCGCATATCCTTCGCTCCCCTTTAAGCGACCTTCGATGTCGTAATATATTTATGTGCAGATCGTCATTTTTTTATTCTGCATGCAGCATATCAAACCGTGGTTTTTTCTTCACAAAAAACGGCAGGACACCCTGAGCATGTCGCTCATAGCATCGCTGCCGTTTTTATCATATTTCGTCATATGACCTGCATTATGCAAGCACCTTTTCAAGGATAGCAAGTCCCGCATCGATCTCCTCATATGTTATCGTAAGAGGAGGCAGAAGTCTTACTTTGTCCTTTGCAGTGAGTATCATCAGACCGGCCTCAAGCGCATCGCTGACTACCTTTGAAGCCTCTTTGCCTTCCACTGCGACTCCGAGCATCAGGCCCATTCCTGACACATCTTTGACCTGAGGCATAGCCATCAGCTTTTCCTTTATATATTCGCCTTTGGCTTCCACTTCCCTGAGGAACGCGTCATCCATTCTCGTCAGCACTTCGACCGCACCCGCACATGCGACAGGATTCCCGCCATACGTCGTACCGTGATCGCCAGGCTTGAGCACATCGCAGCATTTTTCGCTGAATATCGCACCGCCGATAGGAAGACCGCCGCCGACACCCTTTGCAAATGTCACGATATCAGGCTTCACACCGAAATGCTCGTGCGCGAACAGCTTGCCGCTTCTGCCGATACCCGTCTGCACCTCATCGACTATGAACAGGATGTCTTTTTCTCTGCAGATCCTCTCTGCCGCCTTTACAAAGTCCTCATCGAGATTGAGCACTCCGCCCTCTCCCTGTATCATTTCCATCATTATCGCACATGTATTCTCGTCAGCCAGTTTCTCGAGCTGAGCGGAATCATTCGCGTCGCAGTAGTCGAATCCGCCTACGAAAGGAGTGAAGAACTTGTGGTAATGCTCCTGTCCCGTAGCCGTTATCGTCGCCATAGTCCTGCCGTGGAACGAATTGTTGAGCGTGATTATCTTGTTCACGTTTTCGCCCTTGTTCACCGTGCCGTATTTTCTGGCAGTCTTGATCGCCGCTTCATTCGCCTCCGCACCGGAGTTTCCAAAGAATACTTTCTTCAGTCCGGTTCTCGACGTGAGCATGTCTGCCACCTTCACCTGCGGCTCCGTATAGAACAGGTTTGACACGTGCTGCAGCTTTTTCAGCTGAGCAGTCACAGCCTCTACCCATCCGTCGTCACAGAAGCCGAGGGAATTCACGCCTATTCCCGCTGTAAAATCTATGTATTTCTTGCCGTCTGCCGATGTGCAGCAAGCGCCTTTTCCGCTCTCTGCCACCAGGTCATATCTGCCGTATGTCGATACTATTTTTTCCTTGTCCAGTTTCTTGATCTCACTACTATTCATTCCAGTATTTCTCCTCGTTTTCTTTGATGATCGCTGTTCCTATACCTTTGTTCGTAAATATCTCCAGGAGGAGTCCGTGCGGTATCCTTCCGTCCATTATATGCACTCTTGACACACCCTTGTTGATAGCGTCTATGCAGTTTTCGATCTTAGGCAGCATGCCGCCCGAGATCACACCCTGTTCGATCAGATCCTGTGCTTCATTCGTGTAAAGCTCAGATATCACGGATTCCGGGTCTTCCGGATCGAGTCTCACGCCCTCCACATCTGAAAGGTATGCGAGTTTCTCTGCCCTGAGCGCTGTAGCTATCGAGCTTGCCGCTTCATCGGCATTGATATTGTATGTAACGCCGTCCTTGTCCATTCCCACAGGGAACACTACAGGCAGGAAATCCTTCTCCAGAAGATCCTCCAGGATCTTCGTGTCCACTTCGGTCACATCACCGACAAATCCTATATCCTCGCTTCCCGAGAACTTCTTCTCTACAGTGAGGAGGCCGCCGTCCTTGCCGCTTATGCCTGCAGCCTTTATGCCGAGAGTCTGGATCTTTGCGACCAGCTCCTTGTTGACCCTTGCGAGTACCATCTCCGCAAGCTCCATCGTGTCGGCATCCGTGACTCTCAGACCGTTCACGAATTTAGTGTCCATCCCTACCTTGTCCACCCATCGGCTGATCTCCTTGCCGCCGCCGTGAACGATGATAGGCTTGAACCCTATCAGCTTGAGCAGTACAACGTCCTCGATGACGTCCTGCTTGAGCTCCTCATCTATCATAGCGCTGCCGCCGTATTTTACAACAATTATTTTTTTGCTGAAACGCTGTATATAAGGCAGCGCTTCTATAAGTACCTCTGCTTTATCCAAATATTTCTGATTTACCATCATTAACTCCTGTAGTCTCCGTTTATCTGAACGTAATCATAAGTGAGATCGCATCCCCATGCGACTGCACTGCCGCTGCCCTGATGCATATCCACCTTTATCGTTATCTCCTCTTCCGCCAGTATCTCCGACGCCTTTTCTTCGCTGTATTCCTTGTGTCTCGAGCCCTGACAAACGAAAACGCTGCCCTTTGCAGACTCCATCACTACATCGATGTTATCTGTGCTGAATTCTCCCGGCGCATATCCGATCGCACAGAGGACACGTCCCCAGTTAGCGTCTGCCCCGAACATCGCAGCCTTGAGAAGATCTGAGGCTATGACTGACTTGCTTATCACCTGAGCCTGCACGTCATCTGCCGCACCGCTGACGATGCACTCGATGAGCTTGGTCGCTCCCTCGCCGTCTCTCGCCAGCTTCTTTGCAAGGTATACAGTCACTGCCGAAAGAGCTTCTCTGAATGCATCGAGAGCTTCTCCCTCGCCCGTGATCCTGTCGTTTCCTGCAAGACCGTTTGCCAGTACCACTACCATGTCGTTCGTCGACGTATCGCCGTCCACGCAGATCTGGTTGTAGCTCGTCTTCACATTTTCTTTCAGAACGCTGTCAAGCACTTCAGGAGCGATATCCACATCAGTGGTTATGAATGAAAGCATCGTCGCCATGTTAGGGTTTATCATGCCGCTGCCCTTTGCGATGCCGCCTATCCTGCATGTTTTCCCGCCTATGGAAACCTCTACTGCGACTTCCTTAGGTATCGTATCAGTCGTCATGATGGCTTCTGCAGCCGACGCCGATCCGTTGTAATCCGCGATCTTCGCAAGCTCCGGTATGCCTCTTTCGAACGGCTCCATCTGCAACTGCTGGCCTATGACTCCCGTCGAACATACGACGATATCGTTTTTGTCAGCACCTATATTCGACGCTGTTATCTCGCATGTCTTCTCAGCCACGGCTTCCCCGTCCGGAGCGCATGTATTGGCATTGCCGCTGTTGCATATCACAGCGATCGCTTTTCCGTCTGCTATGTGATCTTTCGTTACCTTGAGCGGTGCGCCTTTTACCTTGTTAGTAGTATAAACGGCTGCAGCACTGCACATCACATCGCTGACTATCAGAGCCAGATCTTTTTTATCGATCGTGCCTTTTATGCCGCATGCAGTCCCTGCCGCTCTGAATCCGGAAGGCGCACACACGCCTCCCCCTGTATATCTTATCTCGGTATTTTTCATATCTATATCAGCCCCTTTGTCTCGTCTATTCCCAGCATTATGTTCATATTCTGTATAGCTGCACCTGAAGCTCCCTTGCCCAGATTGTCATATACAGCCACCAGAAGTATATTGTCGTCATTTCCTTCGACCGTTATCTCGAGTCTGTTCGTTCCGGACAGCTGTCCTGCAGCGATGAATCCTCCCTCATCCAGTGAATCCTTCACTGTTACCAGCGGCTGATCCTTGTAATATCCCGCAACTGCCTTTTCTACATCGGCTTTCGTCAGTCCGTCGACCTTGATCGGTACAGTCACCTCCATGCCGCTGTAGTAGTCAGCCACTATAGGAGAAAATGCAGGCGCACTGCTTATCCCGGTCGCTGCGATTATTTCAGGCAGATGTTTGTGTGCCTGTGCTATGCCGTACTGTCTCGGACTGCAGAGTATATCCTGTCCGCCCATATTGCCTCTCTGTCTTTCAGGACTTTCATACTGTGCGATCATCTTCTTGCCGCCGCCGCTGTATCCCGTGAGAGAGCATGCGCAGAACGGATAGTCTGCAGGAACGAGTCCTGCCTCGAGGAGCGGCTTTATCAGCAGTATCACACCTGTAGCATGACATCCCGGAACTGCCACTCTGTTGCTGTTTTTGATCTTTTCTCTCTGTCCCCCGCAAAGCTCAGGCATGCCGTACACCCATGACGGATCTGTCCTGTGCGCCGTTGAAGTATCGAGTATCCTGCACTCTGCCGGCGCTGCTGCCGCGATCTCTCTCGCTGCCGCATCAGGCAGGCACAGGAACGAAATGTCCGCCTGCTTTATAAGGCTCAGCCTTTCATCGAGATCCTTGCGCTTTTCCTGATCTATCTTCAGGAGATCTATATCATCTCTCTTCTGAAAATACTGGTGTATCTTCAGACCTGTAGTGCCTTCTGCACCGTCGATAAAAACTTTGTATTTCATAATCGCCTCCGCTTGTATAATATACTATTTATATGAAGTATTCGTGTTGAATTTTTATTAATCACTCAGAATATTTATTCATAAAGCTTATGATACACCAGGAAGGCCGTTTTTTCAATATTTTTTTGTTAATTTAACCCAATTTTTTTATTTCTTTTTGTAGTCTGCCTATTATCTTTTTTTCAAGTCTGGATATATATGACTGAGATATCCCCATCCTGTCTGCTACCTCTTTCTGGGTCAGCTCGCGGCATCCGGCAAGCCCGAAGCGCATCTGCACTATCTCCCGCTCTCGTCCTGACAGCTGCCTCAGCGCATGCACAAGCAAATTTTTATTGACTTCATCTTCGAGATGCCCGTAAACCTCATCGTTTTCCGTGCCCAGTATATCGGAAAGCAGCAGCTCGTTGCCGTCCCAGTCCACATTCAGCGGCTCGTCAAGGGAAACCTCCCCCTTTATCTTGTTGTTCCGTCTGAGGTACATCAGGATCTCGTTTTCTATGCATCTTGATGCATAAGTGGCCAGCTTTATGTTCTTCTCAACCTTGAACGTGTTGACCGCTTTTATCAGTCCTATCGTGCCTATGGATATCAGATCCTCGACATTGACTCCGGTGCTCTCGAATTTTTTCGCTATGTAAACGACCAGCCTGAGATTGTGCTCTATAAGCAGGTCTCTGTCCTTTTTCCTGCCGTTCACCGCGCCCAGTATCGCATCGCGTTCTTCTTCTGCCGACAGCGGCGGCGGCAGTGTATCGCTTCCGCCTATGTAAAATACTGTGTTTTTCTTTTTAAAAAGCTTTTCCCTGATCCATGCAATAAGTCTCATCCTACCCATCCCTTCTGTTGTCCTGTACCTGCAGGCTCCTCACCTGTCATCCCGAGCTCGCTTTGCGCCGCCGCAGACCTGCTGTGCATTTCCCGGGAAAGAAGCAGCTCGCATCCCTCCAGATCTCTGCCTGCCAGCCCGAATCCGCATCCTGCCCTCGCTATGATCGTGTTTCCCCGGTGCTTTCCCGCACTTTCCACATCATCGACACGCACAGCCTCCAGCAGACCGTGTGCGCCTATCACATCATAAGGTATCAGCCTGCTCCGCTCCGGCGTCACTATACCCGCGCTTTCCAGCCGCTCCCACAGACTTTCCTGTGCCACCGCGACCGCCATGCCGCTGACAGGGTCTGTTAGCTGATTGCCGGAGTCAAAGAATCCTCTGGTTTCCACGATACTGCCGCCGCTGACGATCCTTACAGCGAAGACATGCTCGCTGTAAAACTTCTTTTTTGAAACAGTTCTGATGATCTGTTTTGCCGTAAACGTCCCTGTGCATATGAAGACAGCCAGCATCGCAGCTTTCATATCTCCCGTGTAAATGCCTGTCGCTGCATACATGCCGGTGTTTCCGGTCACGAGCAGCAGCCCCATCGTGACGCCGCCCATGAAATATGTCACCAGTATCAGCACCAGCGCTTTTTTCCATGCACCTTTGACGCCGAACACTACCACTGATACTGCGAACGCGAACCCCGCTTCGAGCACAACAGTGAGAGGCATCCTCACCGGCAGGAATATCAGCATCGCAAACAGTCCGCACATCACCCCACCGGCAGCGAGTCTGAGCTTTGCAGTACGCCCGTGGAGATCCGCGCCGAAAACCTCTGCCGTTATGTATATCAATGCGCAGCCTATTATGAAATTCTCCGCAAACAGGATGTCTCCGTAAACCGTCATCATGCACCTCTTCTTTTCTGCCGCTCTGAATGCTGCAGATCCCAAATGATCCGGATGCGGCAATTAAGATTATATATTTTCCACGCTCCACAATTTGTCGAAAGCGGTGCGGGCGCAAAAAAAGAGACCGGGAATTCCGGTCTCTGCGACTTCATGTATTATTAGAGCTTTCTCACGCCGTACGGCACTAGATAGCTTTCTTTGCAGTTTCACAAAGCTTTGCGAAAGCAGCTGGATCGTGGATAGCCATTTCTGAAAGCATCTTTCTGTTGATCTCGATGTTTGACTTCTTGAGTCCATCCATCAGTCTGCTGTATGATATGTCGTTCATTCTTGCAGCAGCGTTGATTCTTGCGATCCATAACTTTCTGTATTCTCTCTTCTTGTTCTTTCTTCCAACGTAAGCTGAACGGAGAGCTCTCATAGTTGCGGGTTTAGCGGCTTTGAAAGTCTTGCTCTTTGCGCCGTAGTACCCTTTTGCCATCTTTAATACTTTTTTATGTCTCTTATGTGCATTTACACCCTTTTTTACTCTTGCCATTTTACTACCTCCCTACTATTTGCTCAGTACTGCTTTTATTCTCTTAAGATCTGCGCTTGTCAGAGTTGTTGCCTTTCTCAGGCCTCTCTTTCTCTTCTGGCTCTTCTTAGTAAGGATGTGGCTCTTGTATGCTTTATTTCTCTTTACTTTTCCTGAACCTGTTATTTTGAATCTTTTTGATGCGCCTCTGTGAGACTTCATTTTCTGCTTTGCCATGGTATATTTTCCTCCTGTATAAATTATTCCTTCAGTTTATTTATCGCTCTTCGGTGTAAGTATCATCGTAAGGCTCCTGCCTTCGAAATTAGGCTTTCTGTCGATATCACCAACATCCGAAACGGCTTCGGCAAATTTGTTCATAACTTCCATGCCTCTTGCGACATAATCCTTTTCTCTGCCTCTGAACCTCAGGCTTACTTTCAGCTTATCACCGTCTTTGAGGAACTTCGATCCTGTCTTTGCCTTTACCATGATATCGTGATCCTCGATGAATGTCGAAAGTCTTATCTCTTTCACCTGAGTAGTCTTCTGCTTTTTCTTCGCTTCTTTTTCTTTCTTCTGAAGTTCATACTTATACTTGCCGTAATCCAGGATCTTGCACACCGGCGGGTTTGCCTTCGGTGAGATGCAAACCAGGTCAAGTTTCTTTTCTTCAGAAATATCAAGAGCTTCCTGTCTGCTCATGATCCCCATCTGGGTACCGTCCGTATCGATGACTCTCAGTTCCTTTGCACGAATTTCTTCGTTTATCATAGCTTCTCTGCTAATTGTCTTACACCTCCAAAAAACATATTGAAAAAGGCGGATACGTATATCCGCCTCAATTATACAATAGTTTCGATCCCGCCAGATCCGCACCGGAAAACAGACAGGATAAAATCTGCTGAATATTGACCCCAGTAACTTTCGCCTTGAGGTGAGAAGCGGATAACTTCTTCTTTCTACCTGAATAACTATATCATATGCAGCGGCCGCATGCAAGGATTTTTTGCTCCGCTGCAGCCTTTTCCGCAGATTCCGCAGATCCCCGTGCATCTCGCATGCAGCCCGGGAATCCATGATCCTGCGCTTTGCGCAAAAGCCTCACTCATGTAGGCAGCGTGCGCCTTTACAACTCTCTACAGACCGAGCTCCGCAGCCAGCTGTTCTTTCGTTCTGAGGCCGACGAGCCTTTTATCGATCTGGCCGTCTTTGAAGAGTATGAGCGTAGGAATGCTGCTCACGCCGAATTTTATAGCCAGCGCCTGTTCTTCGTCTACATTTATCTTGCCGATCCTGATGCTGTCGTACTCTGCTGCCATCTCATCCAGCACAGGTCCCTGCATCATGCATGGGCCGCACCACGACGCCCAGAAATCAACGAGCACCGGCTTTAACGACTCCACTACTTCTTTCTCAAAATTGTCTTTTGTTATTTTAATTATTTCCATATCGATTACCTCTCTTTTTTCTTATTCTGCCCGAATCTCTATGTATCATCAGCAGTTTTGAGCACATCGCTCCGCTACCTATATAATAACACTTCCATATTGGACTATCAAGGTAAATTAAATATGTTTTTGTTATGCAAAGCCGCCGGCGTTCTCATGCAAAGCGCAGACGCTATTCCGTCATGCCGGCTGCGCAGTCGTCGCACAGGAAAACATCGACGCCGGATTCGTTGGTGAACTGCTGAGTAGCCTTTGCTCCGCACAAAAGGCACATCGTCGAGCATTCCTCGCAATAGTAATTCGTCACGGTCTCCCCGTCCAGCTCGCTTTTGATCGCTTTGGTCGGCGTCGCACCGCACCATATGCACGCCTCGTCTGACGTGTAGCCGCATCCCGCCGCCAGGATCAGCATCATCATAGTTATAACTGCAAATATCGCTTTTTTCTTTATCATGGTTTCGCTCTTTCGTTCTCCTTGATCCTGATATATCCCAATGCACTCTGCGTAATTATCATCATATATCATACAACGATGCCGCACCCCCTGTATCAGTCCTGCCATTATATCATCTTTACTGTAAGCATGTCCACTCACTAAAATGAGCTGGCGCGCCCTTTTCCTGTGAGCTGCCATGCCGGCTTCGGTGAGCTGCCACTCAGTTTTCAGCAATCTGTCGCACCGATTTCAGCCATAAATACCCTTTATCACCTGCCGTATGGCTGAAATATTCCAAAATTATCAAATAAAACGAATGAGGCTCGACCGTCAAATGGATGTTCATGGAAATTTTCAGCCATAGAAGCCTTGAAAAGCCGATATATAGCTGAAAGACAGATAAAACACTTTCTCAAGAGCATGCTGACAACGAGCAACGATGCCTGATATTCCCCTGCATTTCCATTTTTCCGCCATGCGACTCTGTAATTATATGATTTACGGCTGAAATCGGAAAAACATCGGCTCAGCCACAGTTCAGCACAAAACTGCCGGCATATGTGACAGCGAAGTTCCAAGCGGCCGTCCTCGACATTATCGTGGTGAAGACGGTAAAAGCTGCAAAAGAATGTTCTTTTCCGTTCTTTTTTCACCCGCTACCGAAAACACACGTTTACATTTTGTTCTTTTTATGATATCATGTTCTCATATAAAACTGCCCTTTAGTCCATGAGGAGGATTTAGACATGTTAAAAGAACGCGAACAGAAGATTCTGGATTATATGAGAAAAGAAATAAGAGAAAAAGGCTATCCTCCTACTGTGCGTGAGATATGCTCGGCGCTTGATATCAAGTCCACTTCTACGGCGCACAAGGATATCGCAAGTCTCGTAAGCAAAGGCTACATAAAAAAAGATCCTTCCAAACCGCGTGCACTGATGCTCGTGGACAACGGACAGGATCCTGTACACGATAAAACTTCGGAATCAGTACAGAAAAATATACAGAACAGCGTATCGCAGACTGAAGTAGTCGATATTCCGGTAGTCGGCAGGATCGCAGCCGGTACGCCGATACTCGCAGAACAGAACATCGAAGACAGCTTTCCGATCCCTGCACGTTTCGTCGGCAGCGGACCGAACTTCATGCTCACCGTCAGAGGTGAAAGCATGATCGAAGCCGGCATCATGGACGGCGACTACATCCTTGTAGAGCAGCAGAACACAGCACGCAACGGTGATATCGTAGTTGCAATGGTCGACGGCTTCGAAAGCGAGGCCACAGTCAAGACATTTTACCGGGAGGCCGATCACATAAGACTGCAGCCGGAAAACTCCGCAATGAGCCCGATCATCGTTAAAGATGTCAAGATACTCGGCAAGGTAAAAGGAGTGTTCCGATACTTCTAAGCCAGCCTTTATTATAATCGTATAAATTTTTATCAGTATATGACAAAGCCGCCATGATGATTTCATGGCGGCTCATTTATTGGCGCTTTAGCATGAGAAAAGGACTGTCGCATTGGGACGTATATTTAACTGTATATTTCGCCTCACTCATAACTTCAGTTCTTTGAACAGCTCATTCAAATCGCTGTAACCCTTTACAGAGCGGTCCTTTGTGTTCCTTTCCGCTTCCAGCATTGCAGCGATCGTTTCCCGGTTCGGCTGATTCAATGAAATATCAAAAGGGATCCTTCCTTCTCTGATAGACTGACGAACAAATATATTGAACGCTGTAGACAAATTCATGCCAAGTTCCGCAAACAAAGCGTCCGCCTGTGCTTTGAGCTCAGAATCCATCCTTATACTTATATTTGTAGTATTTCCAGCCATATAACCATCTCCTCGCATATTTTTAGTATATTGTACGCTAACAGCATGAAAAAATCCATTATCTGCACGAAAAAATTGTATACTTTTACATAAAATCCACGATCAAAACCCACCTGCGCTCCTTTTCATATTATCTCTCTGTTCTGCGCAAACTAAACAAAAGTATCAATAAAAAACAAAACCTACAGAAACGGAGTGTATAACTATGGACAATAACATGGACCTTAATTATGAAATGTTCTGCTATCAGTGCGAACAGACTGCAGGCGGAAAGGGCTGCACGAAGCTGGGCGTCTGCGGCAAAACACCTGAGATCGCAGCGCTTCAGGACCTGCTGATATTTCAGCTCAAGGGGATCAGCTGTTATGCAAAAGCACTGGCTGACTATGGTCAGCGCTCACACAATGGCCAGGATACCTGCAAAGGCAGGGGCTGCGCCAGCCGCGGCGATAACGGTCAATCACACATAAATAAAGCTATCGTCAGCTTTATCGAAAGCGCGCTCTTTACGACTCTGACGAACGTCAACTTCGATGCAGACGCACACATTGAGCTTTTGCACAGATCGCAGCAAATAAAAGAAGCTCTGCGTTCCGAAGCAAAGGCATCAGACGACAGTGAAGCCATCTGCAAAGCGGCAGAAAAAACAGCTCACGCGACTTTCGATCTGCCGGAGTCAAAAAGCGAGATGCTGCAGGAATCGCAGATCGCAGGCATAATGTACGAACGTGACCTCGATCCCGACATCAGGTCGCTGAGACAGACGATCGTCTACGGACTCAAGGGGATCAGCGCCTACGGACACCAGGCGCGCGAACTCGGATTTTACAGCAATCAGGTCGACGACTTCTATATCACGGCACTGGAGGCGACGACCGACGACAGCCTCAGCGCGGACGAACTGATCCGGATGACGATGCGCACCGGAGAAGCTGCTTTTGAAGTGATGAAGACACTCGACGATGCAAACACATCTGTATACTCAGATCCTGCGCCGCGAACGGTCGACACGACTGTACGCAAAGGGCCGTTCATCATCGTATCGGGCCATGATCTCAAAGACCTGGAAATGCTGCTGGAGCAGTCTGAAGGCAAGGGCGTCAACATCTACACCCACGGCGAGATGCTGCCAGGCCACGGATATGAAAAGCTCAACAGGTATTCGCATCTCGTTGGTAATTTCGGCGGCGCGTGGCAGGATCAGCAGAAGGAGTTCGATGACCTGCCGGGGTGCATACTCATGACAACGAACTGCCTGATGCGTCCGAGAGAATCGTATAAAGACCGCATATACAGCACCAATGTCGTCGGCTGGGACGGGATAAAATATATCCCCAAAAATGCGGACGGAACAAAGGATTTCAGCGAGATCATCGAACACGCGCTGCAGCTCGGCGGCTTCAGCGAGGATCAGGAACCGAAGAAAATAATGACCGGGTTTGCCCGAGAGGCGGTCCTCAGCCATGCCGAACACATCGTCAGCTCAGTCAGGGAAGGAAAGATCAGACACTTTTTCCTCATCGGAGGATGCGACGGCGCAAGGCCTGGCCGCAACTACTTCACTGAATTCGCAAAGCTCGTTCCGGACGACTGCCTGATACTGACTCTTGCATGCGGTAAATACCGCTTCAACAAGCTCGATTTCGGCGAGACTGCGGGCCTGCCGAGACTTCTCGATGTCGGCCAGTGCAACGACGCATACTCCGCAGTACGGATCGCCGAGGCGCTGGCGGATGCGTTCGAGACCGATATCAACAGCCTGCCGCTTTCCTTCATCTTATCATGGTATGAACAGAAAGCCGTTGCCGTGCTGCTGGCGCTGCTGAGCCTGGGCGTTAAAAACATCTATCTGGGCCCGACACTGCCGGCGTTCCTCAGCCCTAATGTGCTGCAGTATATGACCGACACATTCGGCCTCAGACCGATCAGCAATGCAGAGGATGACATCAAGTCATGCCTCAAACAGAACATCTGATCCAGCCTGCGATCTGCATATAAAACCCCATATGCAGACCGCATATACGCTTGCCCCCCCATATAACGATTTCATTCCTTAAGCAAAACGTGACTCCCGGCAGCCGTCTGGCGCTCGAAGTCACGTTTGTCGTTTTATCTGTCTGTCAATTTATTTATAACATTTCAGGATCGGAGGTTTCCTGTTCTTACTATTCATATTTCCAGAAGCTTCTCGATCAGATCATAGTGTCCATCTACACATCTTACGGTACCTTCCATATCACCTGCTGATATCCCGTCAACAATACCTCTGTGATATCCATGAAGCTTTGCTTTCTCATCTGCACCTGCTCTGCTGATAACGATATCGATCCATTCCTGATACACATCTGACACCGCATCAAGGATCGTCGTCATCAGTGGATTTCCGGTAGCCTGCAAAAGCAGTGCGTGAAAATCACGATCCAGCAGCACCTGCCGCTCGTCTGCCGCACTTTCCATATCTTCAAGGATCCCCCTGAACTTCTGCCTGTCTTCTGCCTCAAGATCCTTCGCAGCCAAAAGCATGCATGCCGACTTTTCCATCACTCGCCTGAATTCGCAGACATCTCTTTTCGTGACAGTTCCCAGAGCCAGCATCATCGTACAGATCTGACGGATGGAGCGGTGCGCATCGCCTGTCAGATAATTGCCCGAACCCTGCACGCTGCGGATCATCCCCATACCGTGCAGTATGCTGAGCGCTTCCCGCGTGGAATTCCTTCCTATCCCCAGTGTTTCCGCGATCGACCTCTCTGTCGGCAGCTTCGATCCTACACCGAGCTCACCGCTGCAGATCAGCTGATTTATATAGTCTATGACTTTTTCATATTCCATAGATTCAGATTTACCCATACGTACGCCTCCTCACAGGATCATAACAGGATCAGAGAAAATGAGTATAAAGCGATGCCAGCACAACGGTCAGCACTCCGGATACAGCTATCGCCAGACTGCTCATGGCACCTTCGATCTCGCCTATCTCTATGGCCTTTGCCGTTCCGATCGCATGGGAAGATGCACCGAATGCAAGACCTTTTGAAACAGGCTCCGTTATCCGGAATATTTTGCATATCAGTTCACCGAACATATTGCCGAAAACGCCTGTGATGATGATCACTGCAACGGTGATCGTCACATATCCGCCCAGCTCCTCCGAAACTCCCATGCCTATAGCTGTAGTGATGGACTTCGGCAGCAGCGTCACATACTCTTTATGACTGAGTCCGCACAGCAGCGACAGTCCCAGCACAGTGCTGAGGCTCGTCACCGTTCCTGCAGCAAGACCCAGCATGACCGCCTTGTAATGCTTTTTCAAAAGGCTCCACTGCTCATACAGCGGTATCGCCAGACACACGGTAGCCGGAGTAAGCAGCCAGCTCAGATATTTTGCACCTTCGTTATATGTTTCATAATCCACTTTGCCTATCGCCAGTATCGCGATCGACACGACAATGGAAATAAGCAGAGGATTGAAGATCCCCGACTTGAATTTTTTCTTCAGCATGACTCCGATCAGATATGCTATCAGACTGATCGTAACGCCCGCAAACATCGAATCCTGCAGAAACTCATTCATTGCCGTCACCTCGCTTCCTTCCAATTCTGATGACGCACTGCGAAAGCAGTCCGGTCGCCCCCATGGCGGTGATGCTGGTGACGACGGTGATGATCGCAACGGGCAGCAGGATAGGCTTGAGAGCGCCCCAGCTCTCCATCAGACCCACTCCTGCCGGAATGAACATGACCGGCATTATCTCGATCAGGAACCTGCCCGTATCCCGGACTGCATCCAGCTTTATCAGCCCCGTCATAAGAGCTGTGAACAGGATCGCCATCCCGTAGATGCTCGCCGGTATCGGCAGCGGCAGCACATATTTCAGGATCTCTCCCGCAAGAGAGATCGCCAGTATTATCAAAAATTGCTTCACATATTTCATGTCTGTATTTCTCTATTCCCAATACTCCTTCCTTAAATTGGTGCTACCAATTATTTATTATATACTATCCTCCGCTTTTGTCAATACGGTTTTCCTGAAAACTGCGGGCAACTTTTCCTGAAAACAGCAAGCAAAAAACGCAGACACTCTGCATGCCTGCGCTTTTACATATCCTGCATATATCTGCTATTTAACGAGAAGTTTCTTGATGCCGGCTTCAAGACCGTCAAGAGTAAGCTCGAACATAGGGAACACCTCGGATATCGCATTTATCGTCTTTGCGCCGTATATCCATTCCCATGTGCTCTTGTCGATAGGATTGAGCCATATCTGTTTCTTGTATCTTGTCTTGAATTTGTAGAGCCATTCCATTCCCGGCTCTTCGTTCCACAGACCGATGTACGAGTTGCCGCCCTTCTTGAAAAGCTCTGACGGCGCCATCGCCGCATCACCTACGAAGATGACTTTGTACTCGCTGTCCAGGTTCCTGAGGACCCAGTTTGTCTCGATCCAGTCGCCTCTCTTGCAGTAAGGCGTCGTGTACAGATGATCGTACACACAGTTGTGGAAATAGTATATCTTCAGATCCTTGAAGTGGTTCGCCTGGCTCACCGCCTGGAAAAGCCTGTTGCACAGCTTGCTGTACGGAAGCATGGAACCGTCCGAATCTATCAGCAGCAGCAGCTTTACAGTATTTTTCCTCGGCTTGTCATATACTATCTTGAGCATGCCTGCATTATCGCATGTCTCGTCTATCGTCTTGTCGATATTGAGTTCCGTCTCCTGCGCCTCGACTCTCGACGAATACTGTCTGAGCCTTCTGAACGCCATCTGGAACTGTCTTATATCCAAGATCTTGTCATCTCTGAAATCCTGGAAGTTTCTCTCGCCTGCGACCTGCACCGCCGACTTGTGACGGCTGTGACCGCCTGTCCTGATGCCGGTAGTATGGAATCCGCCGCGGCCCATCACCGATGTTCCGCCCGTACCGATCCAGTAGCATCCGCCGTCGTGCTTTTCCTTCTGCTCCTTGATACGCTCCTCGAACATCTCGAGCAGCTCTTCAAGCTCCTTAGGGAATTCATCGCCTTTGCCCTTGTCGTCAAGCGGTCTTTCGTGATCGCTCTCGTCGAGCCAGTCCCAGAACTCCTGCGGCAGATCGTCAGGCGTCTGCACGTTCTTGAAGTACTCCGCAAAAACAGCATCGAACTTATCGTACTCGGATTCCGACTTTATCAGGATGCTCCTGCACAAATTGTAAAATCCCATAAGAGACGAATGCGCCAGCCCTTTGTCAAGAGCCTCTACAAGTATCATCCACTCGTTTATAGAAACTTCCAAACCTTTTGCTCTAAGCAGGTAAAAAAATTCTAAAAACATAGCGTTACCATCTCTTAAGCGAGTATCCTTTCTCATTTATTTCATGCATCACATCGATATCCTGGTTCTTCTTGAGAAGCACGCCTACGAACGGCATTTCCTTCTTCAGGTTATTGATGTCCACACCACTTATCATCAGCGCCTGTATCCAGTCAAGAAGCTCTGATGTGCTCGGCTTCTTCTGCAGGTCATCCATTCCTCTGAGCTCGTAGAATGCCTCGAGTGCCTTTTCGCTGAGCTTTCTGTCGATATCTCCGAAGTGCACATTTACGATCTCTTCCATCTTTTCCTTTGTAGGGAATTCGATGTAGTGGAAGATACATCTTCTGAGGAATGCGTCAGGCAGTTCCTTTTCTGCATTCGATGTGATGATAACAATAGGTCTGTACTTTGTCTTTACAGTTTCCTTGGTTTCATTTATGTAAAACTCCATCTTGTCGAGCTCCCAGAGGAGGTCGTTAGGGAATTCGAGGTCAGCCTTGTCGATCTCGTCGATCAGGAGCACGACCTGCTTGTCCGAAGTGAACGCTTCCCCGAGCTTTCCGAGCTTGATGTACTGGCTGATATCGCCTACGTTTCCTTCGCCGAACTGGCTGTCGTACAGTCTCTGCACTGTATCGTACACGTAGAGACCTTCCTGAGCCTTCGTAGTCGATTTGATACCCCAGATTATCAGCTCCATATCGAGAGCGTCCGCTATCGCCTCTGCCAGCATAGTCTTGCCTGTTCCCGGTTCTCCCTTGATGAGGAGCGGCTTTTCCAGCGCGATAGATACGTTTACTGCATTCATAAGTTCATTGGTAACGACATACTTGTCGCTTCCCTTAAAAACATTCATATTCATCTTTCCATTCATCTCCTTAAGCTAATCAAAACAGCCTCAGCTGTAATTGTCACAAATTTTATGATATATCAAAAAGCTCTATTTTTCAAGCTTTTTGTCGCCGTACTGCCTGTACTGCTCTTCTATGAAAGCCGCAAGTTTCTTTGTGCAGTTCTCCTGGTTTTCCACATATTTATGTGCAAAGGCCCGCACGCGGCTGAGGTCGCAGTCGTCGTTCGCCACGGCTCGCTCCAGCATCTGCGGATCGGGGGACATGAGTCCCGGCATCTCGGCTCTGTAGTCTATGTAAAAGTCCCGTTTCACTCCGTAGGTGTCATAGTCGAACGTATAGAAGAACATCGGCTTTCCTATTATCGCAGCCTCGAATATCACCGCCGAATAATCACATATCACGCAGTCTGCAGCGAAAAGCATCTCGAGCGTCGTGAAACGGTCATCGATGATGCAGTTTTCACCGTGTTCGAAGTCGATATCCGTAAGCGGATGCTTCTTTACCACGAATATGTATTCCGGTGCGGAAAAGGCTGCCGCGAGCTCGGCAGTCTCTGCAGATATGTCTCGTCCCACACGGAGCGTCGGCGCATATACGACTACCTTTTTGTCCCTGAAGTCAGGGTACTCGCTGTATATCCTGCGCAGCGCGTCCTCCTTGATCTCCCAGCTCGTCAGCTTGTCGACTCTCGGCAGCGACATCACCACCATGTGATCCATGTCATATCCGAAAGCCTCTGCAAAGTTCGGAGCACACGCGTGACTGCTCGTCAGCACATGAGTATAGTTCCGGTGCATCGCGAAGACGTCTGCGATATCCGCATCCCTGCCTTCGCCTTCACCGACTATGCTCAGCCCGAATTTTTTCAGTGATCCGAGCGCGTGCCACATCTGTATCACCACAAGAGATCTGCGCTGCCTGAGCGCGCTCACGCTTATGCAGTACGAGTCGAGCACAACGACCTTTGATGTCGCGATATATTTCATCTGCGTCAGTATGTGGAAGCAGTATCCTATCTTCGATCCTATCCCGCCGTCGATCCTGCGGCACAGGAACACCAGCTCGGTTCCCGGCATCTGCCGCCTCAGCTCACGCTCCAGAAGGAGCATATCCTCCGACTTTTCATTGCTCTGACGGCTTATGAACGTGATCCTTTCCTTTACAGGAAACAGCTTCATCACGCCGTATATCAAATTCAATATCCCCAGAAGGGCTTTAAAAACGATCTTCATGTTATCTTCCCAGTCTTCTCCTGAATTTATCTATATCTTCTCTCGTTATGTGTCGCTTCAGGCTTTCGGTCATCTTTCGCACGGTCTCGTTCCTGAGGTATCCGGCTCTGATCGCAAATCTGTTCACATCACATCCGGCCCTTGCCATGATGTCCTCCTCCGACATATCAGTTATCATCACGCCTTTTCGCAGCTTCATGAAATTGAGCGTTCTGTACAGCTTGTGCACCGCCCTGACCGTGTCGCTGCCGAAATCAAAGTCGGACATCACATCTTTTCTGAACAGCTTGTTCGAAAGGAACGTGTCATACATCGTCAGTCTGCTGTTTTTCGTCGCTCCGCTTTTCGTGTATCCGTAAGATGCGCTCAGGCACGGGATCTGTTCGTATTTTTCACCGTCATACCGCTTCATCAGCATCGATACGAAATCCAGACTGCTGTTCTTCATCAGCTTCATCACCATCTGCTTCAGCGAGTTTTTCGTGAACATGGCAAATTCATTGAAAACCAGCACGTATTCGCCCTTTGCCGATTTCATGGCTTCGTATCCGAAAGAGGATCCGTTTATGCTGTCGACGGTCCTGAGATTGGCCTTTCTCCTGTATATATTGTCTATCTTGCCATACGTTTCGACAGGCACCAGTACCTCGAACATCGGGAACAGCTGATTGTATATGCTCCCCAGTATCATATCCAGCTTCTTCGCGGAACCTCCTGCAGTCAGTATTATGGAAACCTTAGGCTTCGCAGCCATGACAGAAGGCTGCATGAATCCTTTTGCCAGATCTATATCCTCATGGCGCTTCAGCAGTCTGTCCCACTCTTTGTCTGAAACGTGCGCTTTATACATCTTTGTCCTGTACATCATCCTGTCTGTCAGGTCTTCCTGAGCACGCCATATGCCGCGGTAATATCCGTTTATCATTTCCCCCTCGATAAAGCGTATGTACAGGGGTTCGAGATATGCCCTCTTCTGAGCTGCAGTCTTCAGATATCTGTCCGCAAGCCGCTGTGCCTCCTGAAGTATCCTGTCATGCGACTCCAGCAGGCCGTCAAGATATCTGCTGCTTATGATCTGTGTTGCGGACGGTGACAGCCAGAACGGGCGCTTTATATAATTGTACGCGATCGTGTCGCAGCCGCTTATCTTCTTCGTGCGGTTGAGCGCACAGAAAGTAAAGACGCCGTCTTCTGCGTTCGACATCTTTTCTACTCTTATGCCTGTCCTTTTCAGGAAATCCAGCGAGAACATCTTGTTGCACAGCGACCACGCCCCGAAAAAGTGACGGTCGAGAGGACTTATCCTCTTCTGCTTTGCCAGCTTCTGCGAATGCATGTAGATGAGCGACTCTCCGAGGCTTTTTTCCTCCATCACACCTATCACCATGTCCGCACCGGATGCTTCGGCGGTGCCGTACATCTTTTCCAGGCTGTCCTCAGGGATGAGGTCGTCAGGATCATAAAACACCACGTATTCGCCGCGAGCCTTGTCCAGTCCCTTGTTGCGTGCCGAGGCAACGCCGCCGTTAGCCTTTACAAAACACCTGAACCTGTTGTCTTCACGACAGAACTCATCTATGATCGCCTGCGAGCCGTCAGTCGAGCCGTCATTGACTATCACTACTTCGAAGTCCTCAAACGACTGACGCTGCACTGACTCCAGCATGTCCCTTATATAATCTTCAACATTGTACACTGGTACGATAACAGAAACTTTACACATACTACCTCTTGAATCCTCATACATTCCAAAGCATTATCGTCTTGCCGCCTGCCTTGGCTATATCTTTCTGAAACGCGGTGTGCATGTCTTCGATACTCCTGACGTCCACCACGTCACCGACTATGTTTTTCATCAGCGCGACCATTTCCGGATGCTCCGTGAACATCTCTATCGTGCTGATGAAGTCCTGCCTGCCGGAACGGCTGCTGCCGAATACGCGCAGACCCTTTTCCAGTATCATCCTGGTATTGACCGGTACAGGGTTCTCCGAAACACCCAGGATGCCGATCGTCGCCTCCGGTCTGATATGATCGATGATCTGATCGATAGCCTTCGGCGCGCCTGTCCCCCCTACACATTCGAAAGCGTGATCTATCACGATGTCATCCGGGATCTCACGCACGTCGAAAGTCTCATCTGCAAATGAAAATCCCGTGAGCTTGTCGCGATTGACTCCCATTATATAGAGCTTCGCATCCGGATATCTGTATCTGAGGAACAGCGACGTGATATATCCCAGGTTGCCGTCTCCCCACACTGCGATGTGGTCCTTTCTCCCGTGTGAAAACCTGTCGAACCTGCCGACTGCATGGTTGCTCACCGAGATTATCTCCAGGAACGCCGCCACTTCGCGGTCGATATGATCCGGCAGTCTGACTACGCGGTCTCTGCCCATCGCCACGTTGTCCTGCATGAATCCGTCAAAGCCGCTCGCTCTGAATCTGCTGGAACGCAGGTAGTTCTCCGCGATGAACGGATCGCTCTCTACAGGTGTGTTCGGGATCATCACCACGGCCTCGCCCGGTACGAACTCACCTCTGCTGTCGTGCACCACCACTCCGATCCCTTCGTGTATCAGCGCCATCGGCAGCTTCTTCGCCAGCACTTCCGGTGCTCTCGTCCCCTGGTAATATCGCTGATCCGCGTTGCATATGGAAAGGTGCGTCGGTCTGACTATCACGCTGTCCGCTTTCGTGTCTATTTCATTGAATTCAACTTCTATTTTTCTGGGTTCCACCAGTCTGTAAATCGTATTGAGCATCTTACTCACCTTTCGTCTGGAGCAGGCTTTCCGCTACCGTCAGGTCGTACGGGTATGTTATCTTGATATTGGAATTCTCGCCCTTTACAAGATATACATCTTCTCCTCTGATCACAAATATCTTGGCTGCATCCGTCAGTATGTTTTTTTCCTCATCAGTCAGGTCCTCGTAAAGCGCACGCAGCTTCACAGCCTTGAAGCTCTGCGGCGTCTGGCCCTGATAGAGGACCGACCTGTCCGGTATATCTGATATGATGCTGCCGTTCCTGCTCTCTACTATCGTATCCGTTGCAGGTATCACCGTATCGCATGCACCATATCGCTGCGCAGCGTCTATGTTCGCTTTCAGTATCCTGTATGTCACGAACGGCCTTACGGCATCATGCGTCACGATGACCGTGTCGTCATCGAGATGACCGACGTCGTCTATGTACGCGATCGAGTTCATGATCGTTTCATTTCTCGTCGCGCCGCCCTCGATCACTTCGATGCGGTCCGTGTCCGATACGTGCTTCTTTATCAGATTTTTCGTGTACTCGATCCAGTCCTCCGGACAGAGTATCAGTATTTTTTCAAATTCGCTGCACATGCAGAATTTTTCTACTGTGTGCAGGATTATAGGCTTGCCGCCTATGTTTATATACTGCTTAGGTTTTTCCTTGTTCCCCATGCGGCTGCCTATGCCTCCCGCAAGGATTACTCCGTATATCATAAGTCCACCTTTCTCAGTGATATGATTCTTTGTTAACGTCCGACATGCGCAGAGCTCTCTGCCTCTGCGCATACATTATTATTTTACCATAAATGGCGCAAATAAAAAAGTGCACGCAGACATGCTTAAAAAGTATGCGCGAGTATATGTCAGTCTAAAAGGATGATACCGCCACGCTTTATCTTCTCTCTGTAAAGTATATCGAGTTCATTTATCATACTCTTGTGGTTCGGATATTTTATCCTGAATTCCTCGTCGAGTTCCTCTATCACTACATCTCCGCCGGGTATGTCTTTCATCCTCCTCATCACGGCGGTCATACTCCTGTAATGCCTCTGCGCCCTGGCATGCGCCAGCTTTTCACGCACGATCTTTTCGTAAAGCGCCAGCATCTCTTCTCTGTACCTGTTTTTGAGCACGGGTCTGAATTCATCCAGCACCTCTATACTGCCGTCTGCTGCGACGAATTCCATCAGTTTTTCGAACATCTCCTCCTCGCAGTAAAGCCTGCCGATACCCGGTTCGTCCTTCAGCTCGTCCAGGATCCCATCGCGCAGTTTTCTCCACAGTTCTCTGCTGTAGCATGATTTTAGTCTTCTGAAATCCTCCAGACTTCCGCGGTCATATACGAGCACGATAGCCTTGAGTTCTTCCTTCATGCCCCGGCGATTCCCCGACTCTTCATATATATCGACTATACGTCTGCTGTACGAAGCCACCTTGACGGGATCATCCGCCTCAAGCTCCATGCTCTCGCGCAGCACCTTTACAGCTTCCTCGTAACGTCCACCGTCAGTATACCTGTCCACCATGCAGTTTCTGACCGCCGGAAGCACCCGGAACTTTTCGGCCACCGGCATTATTTCCGCATCGCTCAGTTTCATCCTGCCGGCGATATGGAAAAACGCACGCAGCCATTCTGAAAGGCCCGGACATTTTCCCGGATCTTCGTCTGCTGCCGCACAGGAATCGACCTTACGGAGCGCAGTATCGAGCTTTACCTTCAGATACTCCTTTTTGTTAAAGGCCTTCAGCCAGAGTGATTTTATCTGGTCGTCCACATATTCTTTTTCCTCCAGCTCCACGATACCGCCGAGCCAGTCGAAAATATCTTTCGTCAGCTCATCATCACCGCTCTTGTCAATTATATGAAGGATCGTGTACTTGCACCTGTACATCAGCGACTCCGTGATGCTTCCCGCATCATCGATACTCAGCCTGCATATCTCTTCCATGATGAAACTCGTCATATCGAATGCGTCGCGATATCTGAGTTCCCCCAGAAGCTCACCGCGCACCACATCGTTCATATACGATTCGAGTTTTTCCCTGAGTCCTACGGACTTTTTGTATGATATGAAGCCTGTGTCGTCCTTGCATGAATCGCACAGTTTTATTATACGTTCTCTGTCTTCGTTGAGTCTTCTGCCTTTTGCAGCTTCCGCTGTGCCGCTGCATTTCACGATATCACTTCCTCTTCCATGATGTCTTATTAACGGTACGATCATACCAGCTGTGCGGTCTTCCTGCGCCGCACTTTCTTTAATTATATGTTATTTGAAAGTTGCAGTAAATAGCTGGCGGGAATCAAAAAATTCGATGATAAAATGGAATAAAAAAGAAAAACAGAAAAATATTGTAAAAACTTTGCGGCAATGATACAATGAAATCAGAGAAGCCTGAGACACGGTGGACGGAAGTTCCCTGGAAAGGGAGGTGATACTATGATTACATATGAAGCCCTGAGTGCATTCTGCACTGCCGGACTTTTGATAGTCGCAGTTATTGCCTTGTTTAAAGACAAGCATTAGTTTTTACAGGAAGTAAAAACTCCGTCCTCAACCCTATGATGTGACGGAGTATTTACTCTACACATTATGGGAGCAGCCGTTCATCGGCTTCTCTTTTCTATAAAAACTATACCGCTTCATCAGGTGTCTGTCAATACCTTTCAATCAGCTCCTGTGCGACTGACATGAATATAGTTATATTTATAAAATCACAGCTTGAAAACTATCTGGTTTGCATCATCTTCCTTCTCCCAGTCCGACTCCAGTATCAGGAACATATAGAAACATGCGAAGAACCGGTTCAGGATAAACAGGCTCTCGAAGCAATTGATCGCAAAAATGAACACCAGCATCAGGTACCAGTTGCCTTTTTCAAGATTTTTAGAACGCCTGATTCGCTGTATCAGAATTGCGATAAACAGCAGCAGTCCCAGCCAGCCTGCACCGGATATCATGCTTATATAGCCATTGTGCGGACCGAGTTCAGCTGCCATTTCATACCACCAGTATTCTCCACAATGGTTTGCCGCTACCATTTCCTTTCTTGCATCCTGCTCCAGTTTCAGATTTCCCATACCTACAAGAAGTGAATCTTTCTGCGTTATGTAACATTCTTTCCATATCGAATAACGCCCCGTGCTGACATTATCCAGTTTTCGTTCAAAACCTCTGTATGAGAGTGTCGCCTGGCTTTCATGATACCCTATCATCGCATATAATGGGACAAGTGTTAGAACCATAAGACATAGAGCTACTATCGTAAGTTTCTTGGCATCGATTCCAGAAAACACCTTTTTTATCACGAAAAATAAAACAACAGCTGCCATACCAACTTCTGCCGCCCTCGAACCGAAATATAAAAGCGCACAAATATTATAAATACCAAATGCTATAATAAGCTTTTTTGCAAACATATCTTTATGATACATTATAAATGCCAGCACTATCGAAAAGCCCGCCATTATCCCTGCAGTATTTACATTACTGAAAAATGCTGCATTTTCTGCCTTTTCATAATATGAAAATTCAATGATCACATGCTGCATGTTTGCTCCCAGATGCGGCATCAGCAGAAAAATCAATGCACACAAAGCCGTTGCTATCACTTCGAACCATATGAAAAATTTCACATAGAATCGGTTTCCTGTCCTCGAGTCCACTGTAAATCCACAGATACCTATAAGAAAAAACATTTCAAAACATATCGTACGTATCACACTGTAATCAAATCCGCATTGCCATAACGAAATCAGTCTTACGACGAAATACGCGATCACCAGTATATTACTTTTTATCCAGGGGCGCAGCCGTTCTCTCGGTGCTGATAACAGATAGCATGCAACTATCAGAAGTAGCAGTATTGCTATGATGTTCTGTATAGTCTCCATCCGTTCATCTATCCATAAATTGATCACGGTATTCGTACATATGAACAATACTGCCATCAGCGGCATCAGTATCCTGCTGCTCAGTAAATGCAGCCTGTTCAACCATGAACTCGTATAAACTGTTTCCATTAGATTTCTGCCTTTCTTACTTGTAAAACTTCTCCTGTCGTGATATGTCAAATATTTCAACCCAGTCTGCTATGTCTGGATTTTATCACAAACCATAACAGGAAAAAAGGGCATCTTCACACAAACGAAGATACCCGCTTATTTACTTCTCTGATTTTATTCAAAAAACTTTTTTATCACATCGACTACCATATCAATATCCTCATCTGTCAGATATGGATGCATCGGCAGTGAAAGCACTGTATCACACAGTTTCAGTGTGTTCGGAAACTCTGCATCATCATATGCCTGTCCTGCAAAAGCTTCCTGTCTGTGCATAGGCTTCGGATAATATACCATGCTAGGGATGCCTTCAGCTTTCAGCGCCGCCTGCAGATCGTCTCTGGTTTTCCTGTCACTGAGCTGTATCGTGTACTGCGCCCAGCTGGAGTAAAAACCTGCAGGTATCACAGGAGTCTTCACCTTTTCTCCAAGCGCCGAGAGTTTTTCCGTATACCTGTCAGCAGCCTTGTTTATATCGACCAGCTCATAATCGTCGAATGCCCTGAGCTTTACATCAAGAACTGCTGCCTGGATCGTATCAAGTCTCGAATTCAGTCCGATCCTGACATTATCATATTTCATCTCGCCTTTGCCATGTACTCTGATAGATTCAAGGAGCGCTGCGATTTCGTCATCATCAGTGAAGACCGCTCCTCCGTCCCCGTAGCAACCAAGCGGCTTTGCAGGGAAGAATGAAGTCGTGCTTATGTCTCCGAAGCTGCACGCAACCTTGCCTTCGATGTTTCCACCAAAGCCCTGAGCGCCGTCCTCCAGCACTTTGAGTCCGTATTTGTCTGCCACAGCTCTTACTGCTGCAAAATCTGCGGGGAGTCCGAAAAGATCGACAGCCACTACAGCCTGCGGTTTCAGTATGCCTTCATCCAACGTCTTTTTTACCGCCTTTTCCAGCGACTCTGCTGAAATGTTGAACGTATCCATATCGACATCCACGAACACCGGCGTAGCGCCTGCATGCGAAACTATCTCGCCCGATGAAAAGAACGTGAAATCCGGTACGAATACCGCATCGCCTTCTTTGAATCCCCAGGCCATCATCGCCATCGTAAGTGCATCTGTCCCGTTGCCGCACGTTATACAGTGCCTGACTCCAACGTATTCTGCCAGCTTTTTTTCCAGATCCTTGACCTGCTGACCATTGATAAAGTTGCAGTTGGTTGCGACCTCTATCATCGCCGCATCGATATCCTTTTTCAACACCTGATATTGCTGTTTTAAATCTCTGAATTGCATATTACGAAATTTCCTCCTTATAATAAATTCCTATTTATATTCAGTATCAGTATAGACTCTTGTCATCATTTTATTGCATTCATCCCATTGATCTGCCCTGATCCAGAACTCATACGGCTCCATCTGCATCAGGCTGTTTGAATATCCTTTATACTGACTTGTATACAATGTCGCCATTTCATGTTTTTTCATCAAAGTGCTGCTGCTCACATTTCCCTTGAAATTCTGAGGGATCTCATTTTTTTCAAAAAACTTTTCAAAATAGAACAACCTGTCTTCTTTTCCATCTTCACTGCAGATCTTAGTCACTAATCGGTCTGTTATCTTATGGTGTATATGACCATACTCACCATCCGGATTATGTGTAGCTATGATATCCCAGTCTTTATACTCAAGGACCGTCTGCAGATCGGCATAAATATCATCCTGACACTCCTGCCATTTGCTTTTCACGCCATTCTTTACATCCGGATATTCAAGTATCATACCTTTATCACCACTGTATTCTGCAGCGTTCATAAACTCTTTCTTTCTGACAGTATTATCCCCATTAGTTATGCAAACTACAAGATAATCGTCTTCCAGAAGGTGTGAGCCACCCCAGAAATTTTCATCATCCGGATGCGCTACTATCATCACATTGTTTATTCCCTCAAGATCTAATGTCTTCAATCTCTCGTCGATGCTGGCAGCCTTTTTCTTTGTCGATTTCTTTTTTGAATTTGTGACTGTATCGACATCGATATCAGTTTCTCTTATATCTGGCTGTTCCCCTGCTGTCATATTATCACTCGGGCTTTCAGTACCTGCAAGCTGAATCATGAGGCTGTCGGGTATGAGTGACGGACCTCCCAGTACATACTCCATCTCCACATCGTTCTTTTTAAGATAGTTTTTTATGGATGTCATATCTCCTGTGCCCGCAAGCAGTACCGGCGCAGAAGATCTCATCGCAAGAGGCCCTCCTGACAAACCATCAGGAAAATCAGTACCGCATACCAGTACTGCAGATGATGGTGCTTCGAAGAAACGTTCCGCTATTTTCACAGAAGTATCATATCTGTCTTTTCCATACAGCCTTTCTGCCGACCCTCCTGCCAGAGTTTCATATTCCTTTTTTACCGCATTCGAAACTATACTGTTTCCTCCAATTATATATGCATCTCTGTCTTTCAGAGATGAAATATACTCTTTCTGACTCTCTGTGAGCTTATTGCCTGCCAGCATCACAGGATTCCCGGTAGCTGAAGCTGATAATGAATCTGCAAAACCCGTGCCGGTGCATATCATCACCGGCAGCTTTTTATCCCCAAGCAGCCTGTCGCCTTCTTTCAGGATCTTGAGATTTGTTTCATACCGATCTGCTCCCGCAAGACGCTTGACCCTGTAATTCGCCGACAGTGCTTTTTCAAGGTTTTTCGAAACCGCTCCGGTCCCTCCCAGTATATATATCACTCCATCTATCTTAACGTCGGAATATATCTGAGCCACCAGGTCATCTTCAGTTTTTTTATCTACCAGCAATATAGGCGCATCCGCCGCGCCTGCAAGGTAACTTCCTGACAAGGCATCGGGATAATTGCTTCCATCCGCTATTATTGCTGCTGACGCCTGCTTTTTTCCTTTCAGAGATATAAATTCCGCAGCTGCTTTATATGAAGTATTATATCTGTTTTTGCCATATATCCTCTTATAATTTACATTCCAGCCGGCATACAGATCCAGGGTCTTCTCTTTAAAAGTCTCGCCTTCCACATCCTGCAGCTTTACGTCTTCGACATGACATTCTGCTAACGATATCACACGTGTATCCATATCCCATTCTATATCTTTGTTTTTATCGGCATACCATCCCGAAAATCCGGACCCGTCATATGGTTTTGGATTCCTGAGCGTCTCGTAGTAAGCCGCACCTTTGGTATCAGTCACATAACTTTTCACGGTCTCGCCTTCAGGCACAGCCCCAAGATAGTACCACTCCTGAGAATATTTCCATTTGCCCTTGCTCCCCGGCAGTTCAAGAATACCATTTTCGCCCAGATACAACCATACTGATACATATTCTCTGAGCTGTCCTTCGCTGAATCCCGCATCTCGCATCTGATCAACAGACACTATGTTATCAAAGAACAAAACTTCAGCATCCGTCATCACAGTTTCAGATGATGCTCCCACCGAGTTCAATTCACCTTTTTTTATATCGAGTTTCTTTACATTGGAATTACCCAGCTCCAGCCTGCCTACAGTTCCACCTTTCATAACAAACTCAGACGCCCCCACACGCTGACCTTTTCCGCCAAGATCGATAACATCGACGCTGCCGCCGGTCATCTCTATATATCCTCCGACATACTCATGGCTGCGACCACCTGCATACACTATTGTATCAAAAGCGACCACGGCCGAATGTGCTGTGCCATCCGCTGAGTTCCATGAGATCTTACTGCTATCTTCGTCATTATATGAAATGCTTATCCTGCTTCCGTTTGCATAGAACTGATTCACTGCGCTGTCATATTCAGGCTCCTCTGACACAGCAGTCACTGAAGTATCTGCCTCGACGGAACTGTCCGCCGAAGATCCTGATCCGTCGATCGGCTCCGCTGCAAATGCTGCACTGCCTGAAAGCAAAAGCATTATGAGTATCAAAGGTACTATTTTTTTTATAAAGCTTCTATCCATATCAGTTTATCACCTTATTCACTACATCATCATTTATCAGAGTCACTCCGCCCAGTACTGCCGCTTTCTCCAAGCCTGCATCTGTTCCGTAAAATCCGGCATAGCTAAAGCTGCTGTTATCTGTCAGCACGACAGGCGCCTGCAGTGACATTGCCAGCGTTCCTCCGGCAAGACCGTCAGGAAAATTCTGAGCATATGCGAGCACCGCACTGCTGCTCCAGTCCCCGTAAAAAGCTCTCGCTACAGCTGTCGAAGTCGTATACCGGTTCTTTCCCGCCAGCCTTACAGTGTCCCCCTGTAGTTTGCACGTTCTTTCCACACTGCTGCTTACGGCACCTGTGCCGCCAATCATATAAAATCTGTCAGTGGCTATATCAGAGATATAAGACTTCTGTGCAGCTGTCATCGTATCAGCGGCAAGAAGTATCGGGAGCCCTGTAGAAGACACTGACAGGCTGTCCGCAAAGCTCTGTCCCGAACATACCAGCAGCGTTTCACCGGTCACGTCCGCTTCCTTTAGTACTGCCATATTCGTACCATACCTGTCCTTTCCTGCAAGACGTTTCACCACAGCATGCGCCTTGAGACTTTTTTCTATATCTCGTGAGATAACACCTTCTCCGCCCAGCAGGTATACCGTCCCACCGTTTTTAAGATTCTTTTCTACATAGCGTTCTATCTTTTCTTTGCAGCTATCATCTATAAGCAGTATAGGTGCATTCTTTTCTGCTGCCAGACAGCTGCCTGAAAGCGCATCCGGATAATCGCTGCCACATGCGATTATGATATTTTCGAACTGCTTCACGTCCATGCTCTTCTTCAATGCATCGGCAGCCAGGATCGCAGTGTCGTACCTGTCAGCGCCGGCATATCTAACCGATGCATTGCTGCCGAACACCCTGCCGATATTTTCGCTCGCATCATTTGCCGATTTATCACTGTAAATCAGCTTTTCTGTCTTGAACACCCATTTATGTTCAGCTTTTCCATTGAAACTGCCCAGCGATATGACGCTTCCAGCCTTTACAGACCCCGGTACGGCAAATGCACCGGTCTTTGACTTCAACAGATAGCCGCCATTCACATCCTCTGCGATACGCCAGAGCTGCACGTCACTTCCATTCCAGTCTGATGTCTTGAGACGTGTTCCAGACGAGCCGGAGCCGTTCACTGCACTGAGTACTTTGCCTGAAGACATGTCAACTATCCTGCAGTATCCGTCCTTCTGCTTCTCTATCCTGTATTTCTGCTCGATGAAGTTTTCATATCCAGCCAGTTCTACATTACCGTTATTTTCTATCGCCGCATTCGATGTATTGCTTTTATTTCTCAGGGAATATACTCCGTCTTCGATCACGGTCAGTTCAGCTGGTTTCAGCTCCCATTTCTGCCCTTCTCCAAAAGCCATGATCTCCATGCTGACTGCGCCGCTCTTATCCGATAACGTAACCGTCGTCCCCAGCTTTGATTTGAGATAGTAATGTCCATCCCCGGTCTCTACGAATTTCCACAGCTGCGCATTTGAACCGTTGTCCCTGTACTGCTGCAGCGATGCACCCGCATCTTTTGAACCGCTCGCCACATCGAAGACTTTACCCGAATGTTCTGCTGTTATACGATAATATCCGTTATCGACATATTTCACTGAATACTGCTGCGAGATCCAGTTGCTGTATTTCCCGGTCTGTACCGCGACCCTGTCTGCTACACCACCGTCTTTTACCTCCAGCACCGCATCATTGTCTGCTGCAGAAACTATATTGTATATACCATCATCGATATTTGCCGATCCGGTGAGTTCCAGTTTCCACTTGAGTGTATCATCATCAAAAAACTCCGAAGTTGTCAGGACGCTGCTTCCCGCAGCGTCCTGCTTGAGATACGTCCCCAGCTTCGATTTTATATAGTAGTAGCCATCGCCTGCATCCGTGAATTCCCAGATCTGAGCTCTTGCCTGATGCCATTCGTACTGCTGCATCTCTGCTCCCGGCTCGTTATTGCTGTTTCTGACATCAAGCGCTTTGCCGGAATGCTCTGCAAGAAGCTTGTATCGCTTCTCACCGACAGATATCACCTCAAACTTCTGGTTTGAAGCAGCATCGCCGGAAAGCACATCGAGCTGTGCAGACTCATTGTTATTTACCGATGCATCCTTTATGCTTATGACTCTTTCAGGATCTGCCTTGCTGCTTATCGTATATGTGCCTTCATCGATCGCCGCATTATTGTTCCTGCCGTGGTCATCCGGATATCCTATCAGATAGTTCATGTCCACATGCCCGTTTATCCCCGGGACGCTTCCTGACGATGAATACTGCCACATCGCATACTCTTTCTGATACTGGCATGTCGTGTAGTACTGCGCCACCCACTTGTACCAGTTGTCAAACACCGGCGAAGTCAGATAATTGTTCCACCAGTTGAGGTTCGCATATACTCCTACGGGATATCCTGCTGCAGATATCTTGCTGCAGAATGCCGATGCTATGGCACCGAAATTCGCCCTGTACGGCAGGGTGCTCTTGTCCTCCATATCAAAATACACCGGATAGGAAAGATCGTGCCCTTTTATCAGTCTCAGCACATGATCGGCTTCGTCAGCAGCACTCGCTGTATCTGTCGCATATGAATATATGTAAACACCGTACGGTATATCGAGTCTTTCGCATTCCGTGACGTTCCTGAGAAATTTAGCATCGTCCTGGTCTGTCTGATTCTCGCCGTATCCGCACCTTATTATAGCGAACTCTATTCCGCTCGCCTTGACCTTCGCCCAGTCTATATCCCACTGCCATTCACTGACGTCGATCCCTTTTCTCGTGATATCGGGCATCTGCGCAGAACTCCGCCGTTTTATCGCACCACCGTTTCCGCTGTCTCTGCTGTCTATATCTGCCGGATCGATCGGCTCGCCGTCTTTGAATCTCCAGCTGTTCGCCAGCCTGCTTTCCCCAGCCGCTGACTGCTCATCGCTGCTTTTATCCACCGCATATACTTCTGTACCCGCCAGCAGCATACATACTGCTGCCAGCAGCAGTACAACATTCCTCACTTTTCGTACTGATGATCTCATGCTAATATCTCCATATATATTGCAACAACTTATTCACTCTGTTCCGGCTCTTCTCTTCTAAAAATATATTATATCAGCTGAGGATTGAATACACAAACAAAAAGAGCAGGCAGTGCACGTTCGCAAACGTCCAGAGGCAACCATTACCATCATATAGACCTTGAAAAGTATTGACAGACACCCACTATAAGGCAAAAAAGAAAACGGCACGTAGCTGCCGTCTTCTCTGTTTCATATTTATTTGATTATGTTTTTCACTATGCCATCAGATATCAGCGTCGGACCACCTAGAACAACAGCTTTCTTGATACCTGCGTTCTTTGCATAAGCCACCGCATCGCTGTATCCGCTGTTGTCTGTCAGTATCAGCGGAGCTTTTATGGAAAGCGCCAGCGGTCCGCCTGCAAGGCCGTCAGGGAAATTCATGGCATATGCCAGTACTGTACTGTCACTGCCTTTAGGGAAGAACTCCTCCGCTACCGCCACCGACGTCAGGTATCTGTTCTGTCCGGCTACACGCTCACACTTATCGTCCTGATCATACTTCTTCAGCTGCGTTCCGGTCTTATCGCTTACTACGCCTGTTCCGCCTATCAGATAGATATCCTTTATCTTCAGGCTGCCTAAGTATTTCTTCTGAGTGTCATCCACACCGCTGCCTGCTACGAGCAGTATCGGTTTGCCGACTGCTGACGCCGACAGACTGTCTGCAAAGCCCTCGCCTGTGCACACGAGCAGATCTTCCTTATCCACGCCTGCAGCTTTTAGTATCGCTATATTGGTCTCATATCTCGTCTGACCGCCGAGTCGTTCTACCTTTAAATCTCCCAGACTCTTTTCGAACCTCGAAGTCACCACACCGGTGCCGCCCAGCAGATATACAGTGCCGCTTTTCTTCAGGTTCTTGTTTATGTACTGCTTGACATCAGCTTCGGTATTCGCATCCTTGCCGACCAGCATCACAGGAGCGTTTTTCACCTTTGCAAGGTAGCTGCCTGCCAGCGCGTCCGGATAGTCAGCACCGCTTGCTACGATGATGTTCTCGAATTTGTCGGCTGCGAGGCTCTTCTTCAAAGCATCGGCTGCGGCAGTCGAAGTAGCGTAACGATTGTCGCCGGCGATCCTGATCATGCTTTCGCTGCCGAAAATATCACCCTTTACAGTCTTGAATTTGCCGACGATAGTGCGGTCTTTTTCAGCCAGGAATCCGTAGTCACTTTCTTCACTGATGAGTTTTCCGTTTTCATACCAGCCGGTGAATACTGACGTATCGGATGTTACCGCCTTCAGTACAACACTGTCTCCCGATGTATACGAGCCTCCTCCGAATACTGCGCCATCTCCTTCTGCCTGAGCATCTATATCGATGCTTTCAAGATTATCTTCCGTGAGCTGCTCAGTCTGCGGGATCGTCATATCTCCGTTTTTGATCAGCTCGAATTCTTCTGTCAGCGGTTCCGAAACGGCTTCAAGTGAACATTCGAATTCATCATTTTCCTTTATCTTCACATCTGTATAGTTCGTCTTGCGGACGAGTTCTTCGTTTTCATATTCAGAGATCGCATAATTCATCTTGCCGTCTTCTCTTGCGACCACCTTTACGGTATAATCGCCGTCGCCCGGTACGAGCACCTGTTTCTGCCCGTTTTCATCCACATAAGCTTCCAACGCCATATCCGGATTCTCCTCCTGGAATTTTTCGAAATCCTCATCCTTTATTTCTGCCACCAGACTGCCGTCACTCTTATCATATACGTATACATCCACAGGGCATTTCACAGATATTAGCTTCGTTCCCAGATTGTTGTATACTTTTCCCTGCTGCAGCCATGCCATATATGCTTCCGGCCAGTGCTGTCTGAAAAGTTTGCTGTTCCTTCCCTTGCTCAGGTCCTTTACATTTGTTATACCAAGTATGACAGTACCGATCGTAGCAAGAACAGATGTATTAACGCTTTTCATATTTACACATAGCAGACTATTCAGTAAACCTGCAGTATCCGCATCCTTTCCAGTGTCTCCCATAGTTGAACCGAGGAGTGTGGACACATTGCCCTGAAAATTCTTTGCATATGAAGATTCCGTATATCCTACTGCACCATTAAGAGAATCCAGAAGCTTTTCCTTAAAAAGCAGATGGTTCCAGTAAACACCATAGCTCTGCCCTGTAAGCTCATTAAAGCTCTGGTCAGCCTGCTTCTTCAGTGTGGCATAACCTTTGTTCATCTTACTCGGAAGATAATAGTTATCTCCATATCTGCCGAATCCCCATGATTTCATAGGGACATCCGGTATCATATCAAAGCTGTTGACTGTGTTGAATATACCTAGTTGTGATCTGGAAAGCTTCTTCGTAGTCAGAGGGGCTGCGAATGTGTAGCAGTACATATTCTCCGCTTTCACCGCCGACCTGTTCACAAGCATCCTCCCTGTGAGATTCGCAACTGCACCGCCCCTGCTGAAGCCTGTGATCCATATCTTTGCATCACTGCTGATCCCGTTGTCTCTCATATACGCTTTCACGCTGTCTGATATTTCCGCTGCCGCACCTGAAAATCCCTTATGGAGTTTACTGTCACTGCCACCGCTGACCTGTCCGTTGCTGTACCATTCGCCACCATAGTTCGCACTTCTCACTGCCACGGCAACGATCGTAGTATAACTGCCATCTATCGAGACTTTTTTATGTGCGATGGCGTAAGCAGCCTTATCAGAGGTATCCGTAAGCGATTTATTCTGGTTGTATGGCTTGTATCCTTCGTCGAATTTCAATGTGTTTTTCAGAAAACTTTTTGTATTGCTGTCGTCCCACACATATTTGCTTCCGCTCTTTTTCTGCTTCATCGTGGTCATTGTAAGTCCCAGAGAAACCTTGCTTAAGTCCATATCATATTTTTGGTTTCCTGCTGTAAAGAATCCGTCTCTGTATTTAACGGACAAAGACCTGTCAGTCTTATCATATGAAGATATGTATGGTACGCTGACTGTTCCGTCGACCTGATTACTGTCCGGATCGTCCGGTGTCACCACACCACCGCCCTCTTCGTTCACAGTTCCGTCACTGCATACTGTTCCTGCATAGCTATATAGATCAGATGATGAAAGGTCAAGATGCAAAGCGGGACGCACGGCATAAACATCACAGTTGACACTGCTGCCGCCACCACTGACGACGTGGCCGTCATTACTGACGTCGGCGGCAATATCAGTATCATAGCCAGGCGAACGCAGCCACCAAAAGCAGTTCCCTGCGTATGTACTACTGTCTATAATACTACTGTACACACCCATTGCCTTCGCAAAGGTGCTGCTTTTACATCTGCGACCTTCATCACACTTTGAATCACTTTTTGTAAAACCATACGAAAAGGCTGTATTAGAATTATAGACTTCATTTTCCGATAAAAGGAATACCTTATCACTTGTATCATTGCCGCCTGCTGTACCATAACTTATATTGTTATCGTTTGCTACTTCTGTCGTTTTTATCGCACTGCGTTCACTTGATGTGAATGCAGTGTTTATGAAATTGAATTTAGTATAGTCTCTGCCATAGCTGTTAGAAGAGCTGTCATACCCATTGAGCCAGCTCCTAATTGTGCATGTTTCCCATGTGATAGATGTATTTGAATTGTTATAGCACTGGTCATCAAGAGCTTTGTCTGCCAGCAGGAACGCATCTGTCCCATTGACGTTCAGCACTCGCCATTTGATCGGTTCGTATCTGAAATATCGAACAGTATCATCGCCCCACTTATAATAGTTGCTGTCACCGTAAGTCGCATATGTCGCATCGCCCTTCTTTATCCTGCGGTACTTTGTGCTCCCAACTTTAGCATCACCGTTGCCGTCATAACTCGCATTCACTATGCTGTTCCAGATATTTTCACTTACCTTTGAATACTCTACACCGAAGTTAGTGTTCATTGTCTCAAGGTTTGCTATCGCATCACTGTCAGTTTCGCACACCACCTCTGACTGAGGATAACTGCCGAACCATACGCAGTCCCAGGTCACCTTCTGCCCGGCATACATTGATGAATCCTCAACGATTCTCGGATTTTTCAATGTGGTCGCCGCCTCGGCCTTATCCGCCATGAGCCCTGCCGGCAACAGCCAGACTGTCATGGTCATCAGCAGAGCGGCGATTATCGTTCTGTTAAATTTCCTTTTCCTTATCCACTCCATCTTCTCGTTCCTTTCTCTGTGATATAACGTTATCTCTACATTTTTCTATATCCCGTCGCTATATTTAGACATCTTATTATATCACAATCGAACTCTCCGTTCACATATAAGTAACAATCAGTTCGTAAAATGTAACAAAAAGAGCAGGCTGCATCTTTGCAATATCCACCTGATTTTTGCTCAGCAGATCTATTATTTTCATCGTATGTATGCAAAGGTCTGAAGAAAAATATTACCACAAACCATATGCTCTATCAAACCATCATATAGACCTTGAAAAGTATTGACAGACACCTGCCAGGGATGTATAGTTTTATTAGAAAAGAGAAGCCGATGAACGGCTGCTCCCATAATGATTTGAAGTAATTACTCCGTCACATTATAGAGGTTGGGACGGAGTTTTTACTTCCTGTAAAAACTAATGCTTGTCTTTCAACAAGGCGATAACTGCGACTATCAAAAGTCCGGCGGTGCAGAATGCACTCAGGGCTTCATATGTAATCATAGTATCACCTCCCTTTCCAGGGAGCTTCCGTCCACCGTGTCTCAGGCTTCTCTGTTTTCATTGTATCATTCTTGCGATTATTTTACAATATTTTTCTCATTTTCTTTTTTATTCCAACTATATTTCTCTCCTGCATACCCTGCATACCTTTCTAATAACCATCCGCCGCCATTGATCTTAAAAAAGAAAACGGCACGTAACCAATGTCATTAAGTTAAGCGACATTGGACCGGGCGTTTCTTAAAACAACAAGACAGAGTATATCTCAAAAAGGTATGCTCTGTTGTTTTTTTTT
>CABIWW010000008.1 GCA_902362435.1 Eubacteriaceae bacterium | reverse complement strand
ACATTGTTGTCTTCGGCTTGTGGTTCGCTACACTTGGCGGTAAATACCCGTGACGGGACTTTCACCCGTAAGACTTATGCCATGCCTGGCACACACGCAGAAAAAGCCTGCACCTTTACAAGGCCAGACTTTTTCCGTATCAGCGCACAGAGGGTCAGTGTCCCCTGTGCTTTGCCTTTTTCTTCTGCTGCCGCAGTTCAAACCTGTGCTCGGCTTCTGCTCGCTTTTTATCGCGGCTCTTTGCCTTGCGCATCTGTTTGTTCTGCTCGTGCTGCAGTTTAAGGGCCTGCTGCGATTTCGTACCTATTCCGGTTTCCCGAAGCTGTTTACTGACTTCTCTCTGTATCCGCTTCGGATTCTTCGCAGGCTTTTTCACTGCTGCCGCTACAGCCGGGCTGAACTGCAGATCATAGTAGTGATCCAGGATGAATCCGTATACATCCTGCTCTCTCGGCTCCGCTCCGAACGTCACCTTCGCCGCCGAAAGCTTTCCTTCCGAGACACGTTCGAACACTCCTGCCCAGAACGGATCCTCAAAATACACCGTAAGTCTGCCATTTACATCGCCCATAACTATCCCTCCTCACTGATCGAAATGGACAAAGAACGGACAACCCGGAGGGGCAGGTTACTTACCCTGCGATCTCCTCTTCCTTGCGATCCGCAGGACGGCCGGGCTACCTACCGGCTCTGGCACGCCGTCGCGGCGCACGTTGCGTTTTTATCTCTGTCGTTTTGATTTATCCAAAAGCATACATGCTTCTGTCACTTTACCCTGACCTCGAACAGGCCGTGATGATTGCAGTAAAAAATTATCTTCCTTACCAGACGCGTCTTGAATCTCGCCTCTGCCGGCCCTTCCGGATACAGCTTCACGATATGGTTCTCCTGGCCGGACAGCGCAGCGATGAACGATATATAGTGCGTCTTGGTCATCTCATGATCTATCGTCACGTAATACTCGTCCTCCACCCGCTCTATGCTCACCGGATGATCCGCATCCGCCTCGACCATATCGAATGCCGGCAGCGTGATACCGCAGCAGCTTATCACAGCTTCGCCCGTGGCATTCACCACATTGCCGCAGACCGGACATACATACCATTTCGTCCTCAGCATATTGGCATTGCGGTTTTCATTCACGATATTGCTGCCTGACAGCAGTTCTATCATGGAAATCCCCAGCGCCTGCGCTATCGGTTCTATCAGGGTTATGTCCGGATATCCTCTGCCCGTCTCCCTTAATTAAAGATATTGTTGGGTAAAAAAGAAAGGTCAGTCGATTTTGCCGATGAAGCGGTAGTAGATTTCTACTTCCTGCTCACGGCTTCCGTCCTCGCCCTTGACAGCTTCGTGGACGGTTATTTTTTCAATTAGAGTGTTCAGAAGTTCGGCGGTCAGCTCCACAGGGTTGACATACTGTTTCATCAGGGCAATCCACTTTTCAGCATCCGCTGCGGTCTGTACGGCGGCTTCCATCGTTTCGTGAAGCTGTCTTATTTTTGTTTCAAGCTCCTTTTGCTCGTTCTGGTACTTCTCGGACAGCATATTGAAGTTATACTCGGTTATGCGTCCGGCAGACCAGTCCTCATACATTTTAGCAAACAGCCCGTCAACCTCGGCTTTACGCTTCTCTGCCTTTTTCAGCTCCGCAGCCTGCTTTTTCTTCGCAGAGTTTCTTTCCCTGTCGCTGGCATTGAGCAGGCGTTTCAGCAGCTTGTCCTCGTCTTTCTGTGCCAGCATAGACCAGTATTGCAGTCTTGCAAGCACATAGGCATACAGTACATCATAGCGGATATAGTGCATGGAACACTGGCGTAATCCCTGCCCGTTCTTGCTGCAATGGTAGTACCCGTATGGGTTCTTATTCTGCTTGTTTTCCCCATAGGCTAAAGACCATCCGCAGTCTGCACATTTTATCAATCCTGCGAAAATCTGTGTCGTACCGTTTCTGCGTTTCCTGCGTCTGCTTGCAATCAGCTCCTGAACTTTTTGGAACACTTCTTCAGAAATGATGGCTTCGTGGGTATTTTCCACACGATACCATTCTTCCTGCGGCTTCCGCACCTTTTTCTTGTTCTTGAATGAAATGTTGCTCTGCTTGTTGTGAATGCTGTGACCGATGTAGGTTTCCTCTTTCAAAATGCTCTTGACCTGTGCTATCGTCCACGCATAGGCTTTTTCTGCGGGCGCACCGGCGTAGATATTGGCGAAAGTCCCGTATCTTTCATAGTTCAGCCAGCCGGGGGTAGGTACTTTTTCCTCCACCAGAATCCGTGTAATGCTGGCGGCTCCACGCCCGTGTACAGCAAGGTCAAAAATCTTCTCTACAATCCAGCGTGTTTCCGGGTCGATCAGAAGATGACCTTTTTTGTCCGGGTCTTTTACATAGCCCAGCGGTGCATAGGCTCCATAGTGTGCGCCATTGGCAAATCTTGTGTGCATGGCAGCCTTGACCTTTTTGCTGGTCTGTCGGGCGTGCATTTCATTCAGGATGTTTAAGAACGGTGCAAGCTCGCTTTCTCCGTTGATGGTGTCCACATTGTCATTGATGGCAATGTAGCGTACTCCCTTGCTGGGGAAATAGATTTCCGTGTACTGACCGGTCAGGATATAGTTTCTTCCCAGACGGGATAAGTCCTTTGTGACAACGCAGTTGATTTTCCCGTCTTCGATGTCATCAATCATCCTTTGGAAACTTGGACGCTCGAAATTTGTCCCACTCCATCCGTCGTCAATGTACTCGTCTACAACGGTCAGCCCATGCTCTGCGGCATACTGTCTAAGCATCATGCGCTGGGTCTGGATACTGCCGCTTTCCCCCTGTAATTCATCGTCACGGCTCAATCTCAAATATAGTGCAGTGTTATAAATCGTTGTATTGTATGGTTGTTTCACGGTTAAAAATCCTCCTTCTAAAAGAAACAACCCACGCTTATACAATACTCGCTGGTACAAGTATATCATAAGCGTGGGCTGATTGACAGTCGTTATTCCGTATTTTTTCAGGAAGCGGCGGCAGCGTGCTGGATCACATCTTCCAGCAGGCTGTCAAGCGGCTTCCCATCCTGTGCGAAATGCTCCGATACCTTGATACGGACTTTCCCCATGACAAAATACTGGGTGCCGTCTTTTTCGGTAAGCAGGGTGCCGCTGTTTTTGTTATTGCTCTCGTTTTTGCTTTTTGCCATAGGCAGTTACCTCCATAAATGAAATATGCCCGACAAGGGAATGTCAGACAGGTGTACAGCCGCAGACTGTCTCCGTGTCAACCAAACCGTGTCAACCGGCAGAAAAGACTTTGAAAACAATCCATAGGCGCTCTATTATTACTTTTTACTTTTTCTTTGATTTCTTGGTTGACATGGTTGACAAAGGAGAGAAATGCCCCAAATATCAGGCTTTTCCCCGTCAACCGGCTGTCAACCAAAGCGTCAACCAAACTGTCAACCGGTGGCTTTTCAGAATGGAAGTTCCATTTGCCGGGCTTCTTCTTCCGTGATTTCCTGAAAACCGTCCCCCTCCGGCGGAGCTTGGTTGACACGCTCCCAGCCTTTTTGAGAACCGTATTTCTTATACCGCTTCGGGCTTTTGTAGGCTACCCAGCCCTGTATGATGCCGCCCGCAATGCCGGTATTCATAATCTCGCAGATTGCCCGTGTCTCCCAGTCTGCCGGGGAATTTAAGTTCCCCAGCGCTTCCTCATAAAGCTGCTTGGAACATACCCTGTCGCCGGTGTAGTCCTCCAAATAGGCGTAGATCATGCCGGCCTGTGTGTCTTCCTGCATAAAGTCCTGCTGGTGGGCGTTCAGGTATCGGTTCATTTCCATGCTGAATGACAGCTTATACTTCCCACTGCGATAAACCGTCATGGCTTCCGCCCACATCTGTTCGATATACGCCCTCGCCGCCGCTTCATCGTCCAGTATGTGAACCTCCGCCCGTTCCGGGTACACCGTCACGGGGAGAAAGCGCCGGTTGCCGGTGCGGTCACGGGGCAAAAAGTCCTGCCGGTTGGTCGTCCCTCCAAATACACATTGCCGCAGCCGGTCTGCCGGATGTGTCTCATACGGCACTTTGTAGGTTTCTTTCTGGCGGCTTAAGAATGACTTGATTTCCTCAATACTCTTGGCGTTGGCTGTGGCAATCATCTCCGACATCTCGATAATCCAATGCCCTTGCAGCTTGCGGTACACATTTTCATCGTCCAGCTTTTTCAAATCGTCTGAAAACCATTCGTCCCTGCCTGCCAGCAGCCGGAAAAAGGTAGATTTCCCGGCTCCCTGACCACCAACCAGACAGAGCATGACCTCAAACTTGCTCCCCGGTCTGAATACCCGCCGGATGGCTCCCATCAGGAACAGTTTCAAGGCTTCATAGGTGTATTCGTCCGTATCGGCTCCCAGAAAGTGATGCAGGGCGTAACGGATGCGCTCTGTGCCGTCCCATTGCAGGCTGTTCAGGTAATCCCTGACTGGATGGTAGCGGTTTTCATTGGCAACAATCTTGATGGCGCTCTGCACCTTTTTCTCGCTGGTAAGCCCGTAATTTTCTTCCAGATACAAAAGCAGGTAGTTCATGTCCATGTCGGTCAGCGTGGTACTGGTGCGCTCCCAGCCCAGCGGCTTCACAATGTCAATCTGCTCCGTCAAAAGGTTCAGGCGCAGCGCCCCGCGAAACAGAGGGTCACGCTGGAACACCGTCAGGCAGTTTCGGATGCTGTTCTTCACGCCGCCTTTCTGCGTCCCCTCTAATGTCTCCCGGATTTCTTCCGGTGTCTGCGCCGGTTCCATTGTGTCCATCGTCCTTTTGACCGCTTCCTGCGTTTCCGGCGGCAAGCTCTGAAATTCGCTGTTCAAGCCGCAACACCTCCTTTCCCTGTGCGGCGATCAATGCCGCTTTTTCTTCTATTTCTCCGTATAACAAAATATCCAAAAGGTATTCTGTGTAGCTTATCCTCTGCAACGCTTCCACAAAAAGAGGATGCCAGATGGCATCCTGCGGCTGTGGGGCGTGTGCTGTTTTCCAATGCTCCAGCAGGCGCAGATAATCGCATAGCACCCGGAAACAATACCGTTCCGTTTCCTGAAATCTCTGCTCCGCTGATTTTTGTCGGGGCTGTGACCTGTTGTGACGCTTCCTATCTGGCGGCGCATTGCCGGATTTCTCATAGGAAACGCCGAAGTCCTCCGCAAGCCTGACCGCAGCTTCCCGTTTCCCCAATCCATGCAGCAAAGCGGCAAAGTCGATCACATCCCCGGAAGCCCCGCAGCCGAAGCAGTAAAAGCGGCTGTCCACTTTCATGCTGGGCGTGCGGTCATTGTGGAATGGACAGCAGACCATGCCGTTTCTCCCCACCCGGATTCCATAGAATGAAGCAGCCTGCCGGGTGGTAACAGACTGTTTCACCGCTTCAAATACATTCAAATGCTCCCTCCATAAAAATACTGGTAGCGGTAAAGCTGCCGGTTATATCATAGCTCCATCTCATGTTTCTTTCTCTGTACTGCCTGTGGCTGCTCCCTCCGGCGCAGTGCGGTATCTACGGCGTTCTGCACCTGCCGTAGCCGTATGACTTCCTCCCGGAGTGGCTTGTGCTGCGGAGACAGTTCGGCATACTCTGTTTTTAACTGTGCGTATTCCTGTTTCCATGCTTTCAGGGCAATGGGTTTTCCGTCCAGTTTTTCTTTCAAAATACGGCGGGCGGCATAAAACAGCCGTAACTCCGCATCGTGGGATGTTTCAAATTTCTCCCTCTGTTTCTTAAACTTGATATTGTTCAATTCCGTATGAACAGGTTTTAGCCGCTGGTAATTCTCGCCCTCCCGTATCAATTCCTGCAATTCCTTTATCCGGGCAGATTTCTTTTTCATGGAGTCGCTTAACGCTTCAAATTCTTCGTTGACAGAGGAAAGACGCTCCTGCAAATCCTCTAATGTGAGCAGCTTGTTTTCCGTCAGATAATTGACGGCTTCGGCAAACTGCTTTAAGTTTCCGGTTCTGGCTTTATTGCTCCATGCCCCTGCGTTGCGCTGGTTGTAATAAGCGATCAACAGGTCGGCAAGGCTCGGTGTCTGCGGTTTGGAAAGTTCTTCTTTTACCTCTGCCATCCAGACAAACAGGGCTTTGATCTTCTTCCTCACATCCTGCATGAGCCGGTTGGTGGCTTTAATCCAGCGGTTCAGTTCCCCTTTCTCGGTGCGGATGCCCTTTGCTTCCATCTGCCGGACATTAGCTCCCTCGTGGACAGTAGGTATCAGGTCAAGCCCCTGCCGCACATAGGAACGGTGGTCGATACGCACATCCAGCCCTTTTTCCTCAAATTTTGTATTAACGGCAGCCGCCCACTGCTCCCGCCAGTGTTCCAGCGTTTCCGGCTCATGCCAGTCTGTTGTATGGACAGCGTTAAACATATAATCGCCGTTTTTATCCCGGATTCGGTTTCCATCTTCATCAAGAAGATATTCCCGACGCTGTTTTTGTCCCCATGTGCCATCCGGGTTCAAAGGGCGCATGGTTGTCATCACATGAAAATGCGGGTTAGGGATGCCGCCGTCCTCTTTCTCCGGGCTGTGAAAAGCAAGGTCGGCAATCATGCCTTTTGTCACAAACTGCTCCTGTACGAACTTCCTCGCCAGCTCCATGTTTTCTTCCAGCGTCAATTCATTCTGCATGGCAATATCAAAGGAATAGGCAAGCTGTGCTTTTGGATGTTTCTCGCAGTTCTCCACAGCATTCCAGAGGGTCGCCCGGTCAAGATATATTTCCGGCGCATGGGGCGGCAGCATGATTTCCGAAGCGATCACGCCGCCCTTTTTGGTGTAGTCGCTGACTTCTCCATAGTAGCTGCTGTAAAGACGCTCCCCGGCTCGATAGGCTGCGCTGGCAATGGCGCTCTGACCGGCGCTGCGCTTGATCTGTGCGATTGAAAAATGATAAAGTGCTATCCTTAGTCACCGCCTTTCTCCTGCCCGGAAATACGGGCGTGGTTCTCTGTGGCAGACCGGATGAAATGCTCCGCCTGCGGCAGATTCAAAATGCTTTCCATGAGGGAATAAAATTCCGCTTCGGATAGCTCCTTTGTCTGTGGTGCAATGCTCTCAATAGCTGCCCCACGGGTAATCAGCCGGTGCGTCCTCTGTTTCCGGGAACCGCTTTCCAGATACGCCTGCCGGTTTTTCAAACGCTGCATTTTCCGTTTTTCCTGTTCCAGCAGGACAGTGGTTTTTTCATATTCCTGCTTCAACTGTTCCAAAGATTTTTCCATGTTCTCACATCCTTTGCTGATAAGATAAAGAAAGACCATCCGCAGACAGTCCGTGTGTCAGTGCTTCTATAAAACCCGATGAAAAGGGAAAACCGCAGAGCGGATTTCTCTTTGCGGCGGGTACACAGGGGATAGCCGCTTTAGCGGCGCAAGGGGGTGTAGCCACCTTGTCGGAGCGAAGCGAACGCAGACCTCGGATTGCTGATTTTATCAGCGGCAGAGGTAAGCTCCGCAGGACGCACGATACATGGTCTTTAGACTATGTATAGAAGTGCGCCCTTAGTTCCTAAGGGATTTTGCCGTTTCCGGCAGTCTTGTCCTTTTTCTTGGAACGCTTGGAAAGATACTTCGGGCAGTCAACCACAACCGCCCGGAAGCTCTGTTTACATTCGTGCTGGCATTTCCGGCACAGTTCGTTGTAAGTGATACGGCTGCGGTCATTTAAGAAGAAAGACCATTCCAACCGCCGCTTGTTACTCATTCTTGCCATAACCGGCTCCTTTCTCCGTTTCTATCTGATGTACGCAGATAGGCTGTTTTGATGTAGCGTCTCGGTATCATTTTTAAGTTTTTTTCCCTCTGTATGCCCCTTTGGAAAGTGCGGCAGTATTGCAAGTCAGGGAATGATACCTCACGCTTATTTGTCGCTTCCCGGTACGGTTTCGGAGCCTTTTGCCATCCATTCAAAGAAAGCAATTTTGCTGACCTTGATAAGTCTGCCCCTGCGGAACGCTGGAAAGCCGGGTGTGTGTACCAGCTCATAGGCGCTCGCTCTTGAAATTCCCATAATCCGCTGAATGTCCGCCACATCCAGAACCAGCGGTAAATCCTCGTAGCTGTTCAATCTCTTTTTATCGTTCATTCTGTTCCTCCCATAAATCAAATAGGTTAAAATGCTTCCTGTTGCCGTTCTCCCCAAAAGCCGTTTTCCTGCCCCATTCCTGCGGTGTTTCCCTGCATTGGTGCGCCGAATGCGTCACTTCTCCTGCCGGTCATATCCCTTTTGGACGGTCATTCACTTGTCAAGGTACTGTGCGGTACGAAATTACCAACCGCAATCATCATAGCGTACTATCCTTGACAAAACAATGATTCTGCGATACCATGAGTGTAACGGATATAACTGAATTATATAATTACCATAAACAAAGGCAGGGGATAGGGATGGAGAATCAGTTTATACGGCATGAGCCATGTTTTGAGAGGATTTTGTTTGTCCTGACGCTGGACAGGAAGAAAATGAAAGAGCGGATTTTGATTGGGGAAGAACAGCAGATCCGCTTCCGTCTGAACGGGAGCCAAAACGCAGAGGTGCTTTGTGATATGACACGCCCACTGGGAACTTTTTTGATAAACTTTGAGCGTGACACGGACAGAGACTGGAACTTATACGGGCTTTCTCCGCTGCGGCAAGCTCTCCACTCCAACCGATGGAAACAGCCGGAGCTGGAGCAGGCGGCAAGCGAATTTCTTTGGGAGAAATATCTTAGCAACGACCCTCTGAAAATGTATGTGGCGTTCCGTATCTGGAACAGCTATCTGCTTGCCAGAGAACCCCGTGACCGTAACGCTGCCTGTGACCGCTTCATGGATAAAATGAGCAGACTGACCGGGGTATTCCAAAACGAAACCATGAGCTTTGACAGGGAGACAGGAAAACCGAAACAATTTCAAGCTGGCAGCCTTTATTTCAAAGGCGCACCGTCAGAAGATACCCGGCTTGACCTCTGGTTCCCGGACAACCGGCGCACAGAAGAATGTGTGTCTGCCTATGCGTCCCTCTACCCGTTGATTACCTATTATCTGAACAGGCTGAATGACTGGGGGCTTTGCTTCCGGCGGTGCAAGGTCTGTGGAAAATATTTTCTGGCAAAGAGCCAGCGGTATGAGCTGTGCAGCGACAAGTGCCGAAAAGCACAGGCGCTTCAAAACAAGCGGGAATTTGACGAGAGGTCAAGAGAAAATAACTATGACCTGCTTTATAAAAATGAATGCCAGAACTGGCGCAACAAAATAAACCGGGTAAAAAATACCGCAGGCTTTCCGGCTGACCGTCTGGAAAAAATACAGGCTTCCTTTTCCGACTTTAAGAAAGAAGCCTTACAGAGAAAAAAGGCTGTAAAAACAGGAACGGCCAGCCCGAAAGAATTTACGGACTGGCTGTATCAGCAGAGTAATGTAATTGTTGAGCTGACCGAGATATGAAAAACTTTCTATCGTCAATTTCGCATTATTGCAATAACAGATTGCTTCTTCCATGAATGGTAATATTATCATCAAACTTTTGGAAGAACTATAAATGTCCGAGGTGCCTTTGATTTCGACAGAAAAACAGGCTGAATTGTTACAAAGCTCGGACATTTCAAAAGAATTTTTTGAAAAATACTAAAGAAGCGGAGCAGCTAAAATCTGCTCCGCTTCGATATGATTGATCTAAGGATGTTTTGCTATTTGATTAAACTCACTCTGTCAACCGCAATCGCTCCACAACTGGAAGGTTAACGTCAGTTTTGTAGACCCATATAGGCACAATAAGGCAGATTAGCAACACCAGTCCAGACACCAGCACCAGTGGGATAAATGGATAGGAGAAAACAGCATAATAGGCCACTTTACTAAAAATCATATATAGCAAGATGAAGATTGCTGTTCCAATGGTGACTGCAAGGGAAAGGGAAACGCCCCAATAATAGAAACCTTCCATAAATAGCATTCGTTTGATTTGTCGCTTTGTCATTCCAATGCTTTCAAGAACAGCTAATTCATAGCGCCGAGTATTTACATTGACAACCATTGTATTGACAAAGTTCATGACACCAACAAGCAGCAGGATCACGGACAACCCTGTTCCTAAAACCTTTGCTGTAATGAGATATTCCTGCATTTCTTCTCGCCGTTCATATCGGGATATAATATCAATGTTAGCTTGTGATGCGGTGATTTGCTTTAATTCTTGCAGTATACTTTCGTCATGTTGACCATCCGTATCAAAGGCCACGCGGAACACTCTATATTGCGGAAAGAGTTCTTTCAAAGCTGTTTGACTAATATACAAATCAGGAGCCGTCCCTCTCTCATTGCCTCCTCCTGCTCGAAACCCTTCATTCAAATAACCGTTCGCTACAATAAAGGAATGCTGTCCGTTCTGCGTCTGGATTGTTATTTCCTGCCCTGGCTGAATAAGGCCTTCTACTGTTTTGGACAGCAGCACAACCTTTCCTTGTTCAAAGGCAGACGTGTCAATAGGCAAGTTTAAGGTTTTATTGATTTCTTCCAAATATGCACTGTCAATTCCAAAAACCCCGCTAAAAAAGTTTTGCTGATAATTTTCTAATTTTGCCGGATCAGAAAAATCAATGCCGTTTACTCCGTCTAATGACGCAAGAAACTCGTGAAATACAGCATCGTCATATACAACATCTGCTGCTACTTGAGGATAAGGTGCATAGGTCAACCTCAAATTCTCAATGCCGTCAAGCTGACCAATCTCTGAAACCATTTCGCTGGAAATTAAATCTTCTCTTTCGTGGATACTATATGTGAGTGCAAAATCGCTTACTCCCCATTGGCTCACATAATTCTCCGGGCTTAAACCATGTAATAGCCCTGTGACGACAAGGAACAAGGAAAGGCCGAAAAAAAGCGATGCAAAAACAAGGGTTGTACTCTTAGCATTACGAAAGACATTGTTCCATGCCATTCTGGACAACTTCATTTTGCTACAATTTCTGGCGCTGCTCTTTGTGCTGGCTGCTGTATATTGGAGTGCTGCTATTGGTGAAACATTTCCGGCAATTTTGGCGGGCTTCATGCTTGCAATCATAACGGTAATGAACGTAAATATGGCCGCTCCTATGAAAATAAACGGCGAAAAAGATACTTTTGTTCCCACATCAGAATTTGTTGAATACATCATATTCAGGAAGTAAGGAACAATGCCAAAGGAAACAACCGCACCAAGTAACAGACCAATCGGAATACCAATACAAGAGATTCTGATTGCCTGCTTATAGATAATTCTCTTTATCTGCCTTTGGGTCATTCCAATCGTTTTAAGACGGCCATAGAATTGCACATCTTTTACGACAGAGACATAAAGAATATTATAAATCAGCAGATAGCCGCTAAAGGATATAAAAACTGCTAAAATTATTACAGCTAAAATAATAGTTCCACCATTTGCCTGTTCTAATGGTACAATTTCAAATGTTTGCCCTTCTGTAAAGTCAATCTCACGCCGCAATCTTTCACAGTTTTTGTCAGCATTATCATTGCCTTGAAAACGGATCATTGCCGTAACACTATTATCCAGTGATACATTTAAGCTATCCTTAAAAGCGGATGAAACATAAACATAACCACGATTATTTGTGCGCATTGGAATGTAGTCCGTATAGTAGCCCGACAGCAAAAAGGTGTCTGAGACATAATTATAGCTATCGCCAATTTGGTACGACAACACAATCTCCATCCCTATTTGCGGATCAGAAATGCCCATCTGTTCAAGCACCCATGTAGGTAGCATAATTTCGTTTTTACTTGATGGGTAATTTCCTACAACACTTGATATAGTAGGCAGACGGTGGGTTCCCCACTCGGTATCATCTATCCAAACTATACCTAATCTCGCATTTTGCAGTTGCTCTGTATCAACACTGCCTAAACGCTGCTGTATACCTACGTCAAGGACAAGGTTTGATTTTGAAATTTCAACCAACTGATTTTCTGTTACATTTGTGATTCCGACATCAGCGGTAGTTCCCATTAACCGAATTTGTTGCATTTGGTAGGTTTCAAAGTAACTAAAACCAATACTGAATGTCGCAGTTATCATAAATGCAGTTAGCACAAGAGCAATGATTGCAAATAAATTACGCTGCCGTTCACGATGCAAACTGCGCTTTGCCAGCTTCTTTTCAATGTCACTGGTATCATTTTCAAAAGGCCATGTCATAGCTTGCCACCTCCTTATTCCACAATCCTGCCGTCCTCAATGCGGACAATCCGATCTGCAAGGCGGGCAATGTCGTCATTGTGCGTAATCATCACAACAGTTTGCCGGAACTCTGCACTGGTGCGCTTGATAAGCCCCAGCACCTCGGCGCTGGTCTTGCTGTCAAGGTTGCCGGTCGGCTCGTCGGCCAGCACAATAGCCGGTTTGGTAATCAAGGCGCGGGCGATAGCCACACGCTGCTGCTGTCCGCCGGAAAGATTGTTCGGCATGTTTTTCAGTTTATCTTCCAGCCCCAGCAGATGAACGATCTCGTCCAAAAACTTCTGATCCACCGTGTCCCCGTCCAGCTCCACCGGCAGGACGATGTTCTCATACACATTCAGGATCGGAACAAGGTTATAGTTCTGGAAGATAAAGCCGATGTTGCGGCGGCGGAAGATGGTGAGCTGTTCGTCGTTCATTTTCGACAGCTCTTTGTCCCGGACAATCACGGTTCCGCTGGTGGGAGTGTCCAGCCCGCCCATCATGTGAAGCAGGGTGGACTTGCCGCTTCCGGAGGTTCCCACAACGGCCACAAACTCACCGTCATTTACGGAGAAGTTCACGCCGTCAAGGGCGCGGGTGATATTCGGCTTTGTGCCGTAATACTTTTTCAGGTCGATAGTCTGTAAAATACTCATACTCAAAACTCCTTCCAAGGCTTTCTGCCTGCTGATAAGGGTATTGTAAAACCCAAATGTCCGCGAAATGTTACAGCGGCCCAAAAATTTCATTGAAAATCGGGGTGAAATGTTACAACGCTCGGACATTTCAAAAAAATTTACGGCGGGCAGCCGGAAATGGCCGTCCGCCGTAGCTCATGATCTGTTCTAAAACCAATTCGCCTTTTGATTTCTAAATTGAGGAGTATCGCTTTCTTGATAAGGATTGTAGGTATTACGGTTACACCCAAACTCTTTTAATGATTTTATTTTATTGTCCTCTGTCCATTCAATCAAAGAAATACCGTCAAATTCCTCTATATCCCCATTGTTCATTCCATTTTTGAAATACCACTCTACAATCGTTTGATTTTCTTTATGGAAAAATTGCTTGATTTCCCAAACTACCACCTTTCCACGGGTATTCCACTCCTGAAACCAATGTTTTACTGTTTTACGATTGCTATACTGGGGACACCAACTTTCTGTATAGAGTACATCTTCCGCAAAAATATCATCAATGCCCATATCTTTCTGATAAAGCCACATATCAAACCACAGTCGGATTATTTTTTCTCGTTCATTCATAATAGAAACACCTCGCTTGTTTACTTTCATTTTGTAGGCAGCATAATGGAAAATTCCGAACCCTTGCCCGGCTCCGAAACCACTTTGATATAGCCACCCTGCCGCGTTACGATCTCGCGGGCCAGATACAGGCCAATGCCCACACCCTGCTGTTCGTGTACTTCTTCCTCACGATAGAAGCGCTGGAAGATAGCGGCCTGATTGCTTTCGGAAATGCCCTTGCCAGTGTCGGTCACTTTGATTTCCACATACATTTCCCACAGCACCACAGACACAGCGATTTTCCCGCCTGCCGGGGTGTACTTCACCGCATTGTCCAGCAGGTTAAAGAGGGCTTCCGATGTCCACTTGCTGTCATGGGAAACGGTCAAATCCTCCGGGCAGTCCACGGACACGGCGATTTCCTTTTTCTCCGCTGCATACACGATCCCACTCATGGCCTGTGCCACGGTATCAAAGAGGCGGCCCGGTTTCTTGTCCAACTGGATCACGCCTGTTTCCAGACGGGAGGTTTTCACAAGGGCCTGAAAGAGAAAGTCCAGCTTATCCGTCTGGCTGCGGATTCCCCGGATAAAGTCGGTGCGCTCTGCCTCGGCCATAGGCTTTTCCAGCAGGGTGTCCGTCGCCATTTTCAGATTGCTTACCGGCGTTTTCACCTGATGGGAAATATCCGATACAAGGGTCTGTAACTCCTGCCGTTCCTCGTCCACCCGGCGGCGGTTCTCCTGCATGATCTGGTAAAGCCTTGCCAGCCGGTGTCCGATTCTGGCAAGCTGGGTTTCGCTGTCCTCTGGCCGCTGGGGCGCTTCATTTCCGGCAATCATGTGGTCTAAGGTCTGGCACAGGTCAGCGGTAAACTGTGATAACCGTTTTCCAAACGCCTGCGTCAGTACAAAAATCCCTACAAGGGCGCACAACAGCAGCGCCCCGCCCGTCAGCAGCACCGCCGTCTGTTTTGTCACAAGAAAAAGGGCTATGGTGATCCCGGACATGGAGAGGGCAAACCCTATTGCCACCCGGCCAAACAGCCGCTTTACCGAGAGGTTTTGAAATTTCATTTTGCCTCGCCTCCCGTCCATTGATAGCCCATGCCGTAAACGGTCTTGATGTAGGGCGCGCCGCCGTCGGATTCAATCTTGCTGCGAATCCGGCTGATAGAAGTTGTCAGGGTGTGTTCGTCTACAAACCTTTCGTCTATATCCCACAGCTTTTCCAAAAGCTGCCCACGGGTCAGCACTTGCCGGGGATTTTTGCGGAACAGGTTCAGCATTTTGTACTCCATCGGGGATAGGGTCAGGGGCTTGCCATTTAAGGAAGCCGTCTGTTCCGAGAAGTCCAGAAACAGCCGCCCGTCGTCGTAAATGTCCTTGGCCGGTTTGTGGTGTTCCAGCATGGCGAACATGGCTTTGATTTTCCGCTGCAAGGCCCCGATCACAAAGGGCTTTGTGATGTAATCCACCGCGCCCACCTCATAGCCCCGTATCTGGTCGCTCTCCTGATCGTTGGCGGTCAGGAAAATCACGATGGTATCCGGGTGCTGGGGCTTTATCAGCTTGCACAGTTCAAAACCGTTCCCGTCCGGCAGGTTGATGTCCAGCAGCACTAAATTAAATTCCCGCTGGCGGATGGCTTCGGCTGCGGTTCTGGCATTTAGGGCAGAAGTCACGCCGTAGCCGTCTGCGGTCAGGTTATAGGCCAACATCTTATTCAAAAAACTGTCGTCCTCGACAATTAAAATCTGCTCCATATTCTCACTTCCTTTGCTTTTTGCAGATAGTATAACAGGCAAATGTCCGAGAATTGTTACAAGGACAAATATATTTATCATTTTACAGCTTTTTTATGTGTACTGCAATTTTATAAAAGAAAGGACAGCAGTATCATCAAATTGCTGTCCTTGCGGTTTATTATAGCTGGTAGTGTATAAGCGTGGGTTCATCATATTTGGTGTGGTATCTTTAACTATGGGAAACTCCGTTTTCCCATTTTGATACTGTTTTGTCGCTGACGCTCAGCTTCTCCGCCAGCTCTGCCTGCGTCATTTTTTTCTCTTCACGCAGTTTCCTTATTATTTCTCCTGTAACATACTGATCCATAATTACCATGCTCCTTTCACTGCATATGATAGCAGATCAGATCATGTCTGTTAATCAACGCTGCGTAGAGACCTGAGGTCTGCTGCAAAACGCAGGTGTGCGTGATGCACACAGCTGCAACTCTTTACATAAGCATCTGCAGCCCTTTGCATGAAAGTCACGGCAGACAGATATATTATACACGCCTCCGGCTATCCCGCACCATATTATTTTTCCTTTGAAAATCGCCGATACTATTGTAAAATCATAATAGAAAACATTTACCGGAGGATTTACAATGTCATATTACGATCAGTACAAATCTAAACTTCGCACACCTGAGGAAGCCGTGAAAGCAGTAAAAAGCGGCGACTGGGTGGAATACACCACTTCAAACGGATTCCCCGCACTTCTCGATGAAGCTCTCGCAGCGCGAAAGGACGAGCTGAGCGACGTCAAGATCCGAGGAAACCTGATTTTCGGCCCTATCAAAGTCGTCGAATGCGACCCCCAGCGCGAACATTTCATATACAACAGCTGGCACTGCTCCGCATACGAACGCAAACTCTGCGACAAAGGCCTGTGCAACTATATACCGATGATTTTCCGAAATGTCGTCGAATACTACAAGAATTTCCTTGAGATAAACGTAGCAATGATATCAGTCACACCGATGGACGCGCACGGATATTTCAACCTGTCGACCTCGACCGGTATAGCAAAGGGCATCCTCGACAAGGCCGACATCGTGATAGTCGAGGTCAACGAAAATCTGCCACGTGTATACGGAGGGATCGGCGACAGCATCCACATATCAGAAGTCGACATGGTGGTCGAAGGCAAGCACGGCCCGCTGTTCCAGGTACACCTCGAAGAACCCACCGAAGCAGAAATAAAGATCGCGGAACACATAATGCCGTACATCCCAGACAGTGCCACTCTCCAGCTCGGCATCGGCGGTCTTCCCGGCATCATCGGCAAGATGATCGCCGACTCCGATCTGAAAGACCTCGGGATGCACACAGAGCTCTGCTCCGACGCATATTACTATATACACAAGGCTGGAAAGCTGAAAAACAGATACTCTGCGCTCAGTCCGGGCAAAGGCGTGTTCGGCATAGCTTTCGGGACTGACACACTCTATGAATGGGTACACGAAAACCCCGGTGTGATCTCCTACCCGCTCGAGTACGTGAACTCGCCTGAGATCATAGCAAAGATCGATAATATGATTTCGATAAACAGCTGTATCTCTACCGACCTTTACGGTCAGGTATGTGCGGAAAGCTCAGGCACTCGGCAGATCAGCGGTACAGGAGGCCAGCTGGACTTCCTCACCGGTGCCGCGATGTCAAAAGGCGGCAAAGCGTTCATCTGCATGCCTTCCGTATTCAGGGAAAAGGACGGCACGCTCGAATCCAATATCAAGCCTATTTTTCAGGGGGATATAGTCACTTCTCCGAGAAGTCAGCTCTATTACCTCGTGACGGAATACGGTGCTGTAAACCTCGTCGGCAGGAGCACCTGGGAACGCGCCGAGATGATCATATCCATAGCGCACCCTGATTTCAGAGACGAGCTTATAAAAGACGCTGAGAAACAGAATATCTGGAGACGTTCGAACAAGAGATAGTAAAAGCTCCGCGTTCCGGGCAATACTGTGATGCCCGGGATGCGGTATTTTGTTTGCCGGCACCATAAAAAACAGGTGCATGCTGTAAAACGCACACACCCGTGTTTTTTCTCATTCTTATTCGTTCCAGCCTACTGAAACTTTCTTTCTCAATACAAATAGTAATACGGATCCGAGGCTATGCCGGCTATCATCATTATCATGAATACTCCCCACAGAACTGTCGCGATTATGCTCAGAATGAATCCTACAGTTCTTATCCCTTCATTATTTCCTTCTTTTTTAGCCATTATCGCAAGAATAAGTCCCACGACTCCGCAAACGCCTATAGCACAGCATACTGTTCCCACGATACCGAGTATCAGCGAAGCAACTGCTTTGCCGTGTGCCGGCGCCTGCTGTGTCGTGTACTGCTGATACTGACCTCCCGTGCTGTTCTGATCATATGTATAATTAGGATGTTCATTGTGCTGTGTCTGATACTGACCGGCATTCTGCTGCCACTGACCGCTGCTCTGGTTCTGATACTGTGCCGTGCTATTCTGCTGCCATGCGCCGTTACCGTTGTTCTGATCATACTGGCTTGCTCCGTACGGCTGCTGCTCTTTGACTGTCTGCCACTGATCAGCTCCTGTACCGTAAACACCCTGCTGTGCATCGCCTTGAGTATACTGCTGCCCTGTCTGCAGACTTCCCTGCTGTGCATCGCCTTGAGTATACTGCTGTCCCGTCTGCGGACTCCCCTGCTGTGCATCGCCTTGGGTATACTGCTGCCCCGTCTGCGGACTTCCTATCTGCCACTGATCGCCGACCTGGTATATCTGCCTGCCTGTACCTGTATACGGCACCTCATTCATCTGCTGCGGTGTCTGTCCGATCCCTGCAGTTCCGTCAGTTCCTGCGACACCCGCAGGTGTATCGTTCCATGCAGCCTCTGCAGGTGCCGCCGCTTCTGCTGCAGCTTCCTGAGGCTGTACGAATCCCTGCCGGGCAGCTTCACTTTCGCTGTGCATCTGCACTGCTTCCGTATACAGCCCCTCGCCTTCTGCCGTACTCTTGTCAGGCATCACGTTATTGTTCATATTATTAATACTATTGTTCATATCATTACTGTTATTCATATTATTATCCATTGAAATATTCCTTTCCGTATCTGCCCCTGCAGATATGCTTATATGGTCATTTTATATTGATACTGAACAAAAGTCAATCCGCTATCCATAGAAGATACATTCCACAAACATGCAGCTGCTCTGATATGTCTGGCATGTCTGCACAACTGCCGTAACCGACACTGCTGCCACGACTTTGCATACCGGCATATCACAGATTCCTCAGCACCGCGAAGATCAGATATGCCGCTATATTCACATAGACCGCCCCGAGCAGCACCCGTTCATTTCTCAGCACTGCCGGTCGGCCTGCAAAGCATCCTATACTTATCATCAGCCACATGATCACTGTAACGAACGCTACAGGATTGAACCTGAACGCCGAGTAAAAGTCAAACCTGAGCAAGGCAAGCGCCATCCTTGACGTCCCGCATCCGGGACACAGATACCCTGTAAAGCGATTGAACATACACGGTATACCAAATCCGGTCGTATATATCAGCACAGTGTATGTGATCCCGATCGCGATCAGCACCCCATATATCAAAAGTATTTTTTTCTGTACATTATCAAGCTTCATCATCAGACTGTCGTACTCTTTCTTCCATGGACCCGTTTATGCTTTCACTATCATTATGCTGATGTGTCCCATGTATGTCAAGGTGTTCATAACTCAGAAAGCATAAGCCCTGACAGGATCGAGTAGGAGGCGGTGACTAGCCGCCGTCCTCTCACACCACCGTGCGTACCGTTCGGTACACGGCGGTTTCAACAGTTGACGTGCAGGGACTGATATGCCATGGATAAATCGTAACATCCCCAGCGTATCAGTCTTTCTTTTGTTAACGCTCTTTGTACCACTCCGCTTCCAGCCATTCTCCAGTAGCCTTTACGACTGTAGGCTCCTTCACAGGCCGCCCATTCCGGCAGACCTAGTCCTAACAGCTTCCGCTTCCTTGTCTTCGGCAGCTTCCACTGTTTCCAGATACACATTCGTATCCTTCGATATAGCCATCCATTCATTGCCTCTATGTTGTTCTTCATATCCGCAATGCTGAAATAGTTCAGCCATCCCCGCATGAATATTTTAATTCTTTCCATTGCTTTCCTGATATTTCCGCATCTGCTCCGGGAAGTGAGCTTTCTCAGCTTATCCTTGGCTTTCTTCCATGCATCTGCATGGACACGGATATAGATTCCTTTTCCGTTCTTCCCATAACAAAAACCAAGATACTTAAAATTTCGGATCGCAAATACACTTACCGTGCGGCTTTTCTTTCGGTTCACTTTTAATTCCAGTGTCTCTTCCAGATATTTCGTACTGCTTTCCAGTAACCGTTTCGAGGCTCTTTCACTCTTTGCAAGCAGTACGATGTCGTCGGCATAGCGGATGCAAGGCACTCCTCGTCTTTGGAATTCCTGGTCAAATTCATTTAGATAGATATTTGCCAGTAACGGCGAAAGATTTCCGCCTTGTGGTGAACCTTCCTCTGTTCTGACTACCACTCCGTTTTCCATGACTCTGCTCTTAAGATACCTCTTTATCATTTGTATCACTCTTTCATCTTTTACGTCTCTGCGTAAGATATTCAATAGCAATACATGATTCAGCGTATCGAAGTATTTTGACAGGTCAAGAACAACTGCTCTTGTGTAACCTTGCTTTGCATACTCCTTTATCTTCAGAACGGCGTCTTTTGCGCTTCTTCCCGGTCTGTAGCCGTAGCTCCCTTCCGAAAACTTCGGTTCATAGATCGGTATCAGCTTCTGTGCGATTGCCTGCTGGATGATACGGTCTACAACAGTTGGAATACCAAGCTTTCGCATTCCACCGTCCGGCTTTGGGATTTCGACTCGTCTTACTGGGGAGGGTGTATAGTGCCCCTTCCTGATTCTTTCCAGCAATTCGACTTTGTGTTCCTTGAGCCATGGGAGGGCTTCTTCGATAGTCATACCATCTACTCCCGGCGCTCCTTTGTTCGCCTTCACTCTTTTGTATGCTCGATTGAGATTATCTCTTTCGAGTATACTGCCTAGGAGATCTGGCTCTGCACTGTCTCTTTCTTTCCATATCCGGTTGAATGAGCGGTGCGCTCTTACATACCCTTTACGTTCCGCGCTATCTCTCTGCAAGCAGCTTTCTTTGTTGTTTTCTGCACTCATATGCTCATTCCTCCTTTCCGGGTCATACTCAAGACTCCTGTTGATTCGGTCCTTCATTGTTCTTTCCAACTACTATGACCTCTGCTGACCCCTGTGCGTTCAGCACTGCTTTGGGCAGTGGTTGCTCCTTTCAGAGCGTGCCGCACAGGTCTCCCCGGGTACCACACGTTTCTTCCTCTCCATCTGTCTGCCTCATCTATCCTGCATGATCCCGTGTAGCTTTTGGGCTTTGACTTGTATGGCAGCCTCACCCTCATGCATGACCTTCTATGAGATTTCTGTTCGTCAGACCGGAGATTTGCCTGCACCTTCCTTCAGATTCTGCCTCACGACAGACACCCTTGGTGTTCAGCTATCTTCTTCCCGCTACCGGGCGAATTCGGGACTTTAACCCTTTAGAAACGTGCGCCGCCGGGCGCACCATAAAACAGAACGATCCCCGAAAGAGCCCCGCGCTGCGGCGTTTCTCTCCAGAGATCGTTTCTGTATATTCTCTCCGATCCTGCCTGTTAGATATCCTTCATCCCCCTGATACCGCTTATCCCCAGTCCCGGTGCATCCGTCACATCAAAAAACGGAATTCGCTTTTCATATCCTCCGTCGACCGGATCCTCCGCCAGCAGTATGGCCGCATCGAGATCCACCATCGTGATGTTCTTCTTTGCAGCAGCAAGCTGCGCAGCGGCAGCAAGCCCTACCTTGCTCTCCACCATGCATCCCAGCATGCACTCCACGCCGAAGCTTTCCGCGATACCGGCTATCTTCAGCGCATTGTATATCCCGCCGCATTTCATCAGCTTGATGTTCAGGAAATCGACAGCGTCCATCTGCAGAAGCCGCATCGCATCCTGCGGTGAAAACACGCTTTCGTCTGCCATGATGAGCGTATCGACATTGTCTCTGACCTTCTTCAGTCCCTCAAAATCGCGAGCCTTTACAGGCTGTTCGATGAACTCTATGTTCATGCCGAGTCTGTCCAGCCTGTTTATCACATCTATCGCCTGTTCAGGCGTCCACCCCTGGTTTGCATCGAGCCTGAGCCTTATCTTATCCCCCGCTGCTTCCCGTACGGCCTGCACACGCTTTACATCAAGCTCGGGATCGAGACCGACCTTGAGCTTTAATGCATCAAACCCCTGCGCGAGCGCATCGAGTGCATCAGCTTTCATTTCTTCCGGCTGATTCATACTTATCGTAAGATCCGTTTCAAGAGTTTTTCTGTATCCTCCAAGGAATTTATGCAAAGGTATATCGTAATGTTTTCCGACAAGATCATAGACTGCCATATCGCATGCTGCTTTTGGACTCGTATTTCCCGGGAGCGCATCCTGTATCGCATTCATGATCCCGTCTGTGTTCTCGATGTCCATACCGATTATCGCAGGCGCTATATACCCGCGTATGGCTGAAACAATCGACTCGACTGTATCCCCAGTTATCGCAGCTGTAGGCGGCGCACATCCGAATCCCGTCGCTCCGCTGTCCGTCTGCACCAGAACGATCACGTTTTCAGCGACGCTCACAGTCCTGAGCGCTGTCTTGAAAGTCTTTTTCAATGGTATATCTATGCGTTTCAGCTGAATATCTGTTATCTTCATCTCTGTTACCTTCTTCTGCCGCCGCTACATCTTGAGATCTCTGCCGTCAAGTTTGTCTTCATCGCTCCTGCTGAAGATCTTGTATACAAAGTATGCGATAACAATCAGGAACAGTGCGAATGATACCCATGCATTATCCGTTCTGAGGAAATCGAGGAATCCCCATGAATCGACTCCTGTGCCGAGATATATCAGCACTGTAGCGACTACGCCTATAAGCGCATCTCCGGCAATATAGCCCGATGCATACATCGTTCCCTTTTCGATCTTCTTCGCTCTGGTCTCTTCGCTGTATTTCTTTCTGCTGTCTATTATTCCTCTGATAGCTCCGCCTATCATCATAGTCACACTGAGATGTATCGGCAGGTACAGCCCTACAGAGAACGGCAGCACTTCGCCGCCCATGAGCCATACGGCAACGGCAATGCCCATTCCTATGAGGATCAGCGACCACGGAAGGTTTCCTTCCATTACGCCCTCTGCCAGCGACTTGATCATTGTAGCATGCGGTGCAGCCAGCTTTTCACTTCCTATAGTGTATACTTTGTCCAGCATGATTATTACAGCACCCATGACTGCAGCTGATGTGATGACACCTATCATCTGACCGTACTGCTGGCTTCTTGGAGTAGCTCCAAGAAGGAATCCTGTCTTAAGATCCTGTGCCATATCTCCTGATACACCTATACATATACAGATTATCGAACCCACGATAACGATAGCGATCGCTCCGCTCGTTCCGCTGAATCCCATCACTCTGAAGAGCACAGCAGTAACGAGGAGTCCTCCTATAGACATCGCTACGATAGGATTGTTCGAGCTTCCCACGAAACCTACAAGATGAGCGGAAACCGTAACGAATATGAATCCGAATATCAATACAAGTATCGCTCCGAGGCTTCCTGCCATCGCATTAGGGAATACCGGCAGGAATGCGATGATCCCCAGTATTATTATCGCTGCTATCACTAAGAGCTTAGGAGATACGTTTCTGTCAGTCCTTTTGATCTCTTCATCTTTGAGCTTGTATGCAGCGAACGTTCCCTTGAATGATCTTACTATGATAGGTATCGCCTTGAACAGACTTATGAATCCGCCCATTACGACCGATCCTATTCCTATGTACTTGAGATAGTATGTCCACAGTCCCCAGTGATCCAGCTCTGCGATAGGCACGTCTGCCAGACCTATTGCATCCGGCGCATACTGTCCGATGAAATATATCACAGGAAGTATCACAAACCATCCGATGACTGATCCGGCCAGCGACATCGCCGCGATCCTCGGTCCTACCAGGAATCCTGCACCCAGCAGTGACGGATACACGTCCATACCTACAGCTCCGCCCTTGAGATATCCTTTGAGCGGTATATCGAGTTCCTCAGGGAAAAGGCAGAATCCGTTAGTAAGGAATTTGAACACTCCGCCTATACCGATGCCTTTGAACAGCATCTTCGAAGTGGTCCCACCTTCTTTCCCCGCAACTATAACTTCTGCACACGCAGTGCCTTCAGGATACGGCAGTTTACCGTGCTCATCCTTTATAAGGAACTTCCTGATCGGTATCATGAGTATGCACCCCAGCAGTCCGCCAAGTGCTGCAATGGTGAAAATCGTTATCATCTTGACATTCACACCCATCAACAGCAGTGCCGGCAGCGTGAATGCCACACCTGCAGCAAGGGCTTCTCCCGATGAACCTACAGTCTGTACGATATTGTTTTCCAGAACTGTACTGCCCTTCAATCCCTTGAGCACCGCCATACCTATTACCGCTGCCGGTATCGACGCGCATATCGTCATACCGATCTTCATCGCAAGGTATGCATTTGCCGCCCCGAACAGGCATGCCAGTATGCAGCCGATCACGACAGCCCTTACCGTGAACTCCCTGATATTTTCATCAGGCGAAACATACGGCTTGTAGTTTTCGCCGCTCACCTTTGATGAAAAGTCAGCAGTCCGCTTGTTTTCATTACTCTCCATTTTTCTCCTCCTCATTTGATTATTTACTCATAAAATCATCGAAAACCAGCTTCGACGTTTCAGATAATATCTTTCGAGCATGATTGTTGTCCTTTGCATCCCATGCAAAGAATATATATATATAATTCCCCTTTTCTGTATAAACTATGGCAATGTCATGATCGAGAGCATCGAGTTCTCCGCTCTTGCGGGCTATCACAAGCTCATCCGGCAGCTCCTGCCTCATCATCGTCTCATCTGCCTGACCCTTCATTATATCCAGCATCTGTCCGTCGTAAGGCGATCCCAGAAGTCTGTCCTCATAGAGTCTTTCCATCAGATCCAGCATTTCCTTCACAGATGTAAAGTTCTGGCGTCCTTCTTCGGCAGCCCTGAAGTCCATCATCTTTCGCTGCAGTACGGAATCGCTGTATCCCAGCTCTCTGATAGTGCTGTTGATCCCGTCCATTCCGAACAGATCTATCAGTACATTCGTAGCCGTGTTGTCACTGTACACGATCATCAGTTTCAGCAGCTCTCTCAGGCTGTACTTTCTCGGATCGAGAAACAGCAGTACGCTGAAATCCACGACATCTTCTGCTCTGACTTCGATCTGATCATCCAGCGTCATCTCTCCGGCCCTTATTTTCTGGAAAGCCCTGATAAGTATGAACATTTTTATCAGGCTTGCCGATGCCACGACTTCGTCTTCATTGAAAGAACAGATCTCTCCGCTTCTCAGATCTTTTACTGCAAAAGCGCCGCTTACCCCTTCGCGCTGCAGATATGCGATCAGTTTTTCTCTCATAATACAATCTCTCCTGTCGAATTTTTATGTGATCCGAAACAAAAAAACAGTACGGGCCCGACACAAATCAGACCCATACTGGATTTCACTCACGGAGCCACAGCAGTCCATATCTATGCTGCAGCATATTGAATAAAGCAGTTTCGGTATAAAGCTTTCATATATTTTTTATCTCACTGTACTTTTTCAGGGCATCCTTGTATGCTATCACTATAGCCTTCTGAGACGAGCCGAAATACCGGCGGCCTATATCTGCCACGAGTTTTTCATCGTACCCTGAAAATTTCTTTCCTATAAAAAGATCGTAAACGAATCTTTTCGTTATATCTATCGTTGCCGAACACTCAAGATCCACGATCTCGTCAGTTTCACGATCTATGACAAAGCCTATGAAAAAAATCTTGAAATTGCTTGTTATGGCATTGTCACTGCCTGTCCTGCCATGTCCGACAACATAAACTGTAGTATCTTTATACATGTTTTACCTCATAACGATACGTTGACACTTCCGTATTTTAACATATTTTCAGCAAAATATCCACATCAAAAAACCAAAAAATGCAAGCATCGAAAAAACCGAAAAAACGCGACCGGTCCGAAAGCAGTCGATCCGCTTTTACAGATTTGCCAGTTTCATCATAGCCTTTGCATAGATACGGCTACTTGCCAGAAGATCCTTGATATCGATATATTCGTTGGCCTGGTGCATCGTATCCTCACGCCCCGGGAAGATCGATCCGAAAGCCACCGTATTCGGCAGGCTCTTTGCGTATGTTCCGCCGCCCATGTTTACAGGCGAAGCCTTCTCTCCCGTTTCCTCCTCGTATACTCCCATCAGTGTCTTTACGAGCTCATGGTCCTCAGGAAAATATAGCCCCTGCTTTTTCTTTACGACCTCGAACTCAAGACCCTCTGCACTGCAGACCTGCGCGATCTTTTCAAGATACGGTTCACAGTCTTCATTCGCAGGGCACCTGTAATCCACGAGAACTTCGATATGCTCCTGATCGGCGCCGAGCACTCCCGCATTGAAAGTGGATCCTCCGAGCTTTTCATCGCTGTATCCTGCTCCGAGCTTTATCCCTCTTGTATCACCGCTCATATATTCATTGTAGAACTCAATGAACTGCCTGAGCTCTGCCGGGAATCCCGCATATCTGCTGTCTGCAGCGACTTCTTTCAACAGGCTGTCTATCGCGTTGACACCTGCTTCCGGCGTGCTTCCATGAGCCGCACGTCCTTCGGTATTTCTGATGATCTCCGTTTTTTCTCCGAATTTCAAAATCATCTCAGCCTTATCCGGCACCTGATTGACCGCAAGTCCGCCCGACGCGCTCACAAGTGTGTATTTTCCCGCACCTGATCTGTCCGAAAAGCGCTTTGATATCCTGAACACGACCATACTCTTTTCCGAATTCACGACAGGAAACATCGCATCAGGAGTAAATGCATATACAGGCAGTTCCTCAGTTTTTTTGTAACGCTCCATATCTGTGCTGCCGGTCTCCTCGTCAGTGCCTACGATGAGTCTTATCCGGCGCTTCAGCTCAGCTCCCGAATCTTTTAACGCCTTCATCGCGTAAAGCGCTGCGATCACCGGCCCTTTGTCATCGAGGGCTCCTCTTCCCGTTATCCTTCCGTCAGCTATCACACCTTCGAACGGATCCGTATTCCACCCGTCGCCTGCCGGAACAACATCCATGTGCCCCAGAACACCGATCATTTCGCTGTCATCTGTGCAGTTTTCCGGGCAGTATTCGACATATCCCGCATATCCGTCGACATTCACAGCCTTGAATCCCAGCTCCCTGCCCTTTGCAAGTATGAATCCAAGTGCCTCAGCTACGCCTTTCCCGAAGGGCATGCCCTCCTGCGGCTTGCCGCTGACGCTTTTTATCGCTATGCATTCACATAAGGTCTGAAGCATCGCATCATTATCTATAAACGCTGCAAGTGATTTTTCATTCATCATATATCTCCATTCTGTCTGTACCTGATCTGTCATAATTTAACAGTCCTGAAAAGTTCATTGTAATTATATTCGCTTCCCCTGCATATATCAACATAAAAAAACATGCAGCGGTTTAGTCGGCCGACAAGGTTACAGCGGACTTTTGTGGATTTTTATGAATTTATATGGATTTTTATGAATTTTACTATTGACATGGATATGAATACGTGCGATAATATTTGGCAAATGCGAAGACCGGAAAGCAGTAAGTCTTTACGAATCCAACAGAGAGTTGCCGGGTGGTGAGAGGCGCAGGGAGGAAACTGACTGAATACATTCTGAGAGCAGTCCGCTGAACAGTGATGAAACGTATCTGTTGTTAAATCGTTTCAGAGCTAAATAGGTTGGAACGGGTTCACCCGTAACAGTGAGCGAGTTTTATCAAGAACTCAGTGAGGCTGCAGCTGTGAAGCTGCGGTAAACAGAGGTGGTAACGCGGTAATATCTGCCCTCTGAACATAGTTCGGAGGGCAGTTTTTTTATGCACTGTCCTTCAAAAAAGAAAGGAAAGGACAAAAAAACTATGTTTATCAAAATCTTACTACTTTGTATCTTTTTCGCAGTGATGATCGGAATCGGTCTCTACTGCAGGAAACACGCAACTGATGTAAGCGGCTTCGTGCTCGGCGGACGTTCCGTCGGTCCGTGGCTCACAGCATTTGCTTACGGCACATCATACTTCTCAGCAGTTATATTTATCGGCTATGCAGGTCAGTTCGGCTGGAAATTCGGTATCGCCTCCACCTGGATCGGTATCGGAAACGCGCTCATCGGATCGCTGCTCGCATGGGTGATCCTCGGCAGACGCACAAGGATCATGACTCAGCACCTGGATTCCGCAACAATGCCGGAATTCTTCGGTTCGAGATTCAGCAGCAGATCTCTGAAAATAGGTGCTTCAGTAATCATATTCGTATTCCTGATACCATATACTGCATCTCTGTATAACGGACTGTCACGACTCTTCGGTATGGCATTCAATATAGACTACACAGTATGTATCATCATAATGGCTGTCCTCACAGGTATCTACGTTATCGCCGGCGGCTACATGGCGACCGCGATCAACGATTTCATACAGGGCATAATCATGCTGTTCGGCATCGTCGCTGTTATTGCTGCCGTGCTGATGAGCAAGGGCGGCTTCACCGAAGCTATAGATTCGCTGGCACGTATCGAAGACCCTGCCGCATCATCGACTCCCGGTGTGTTCAATTCATTCTTCGGGCCTGATCCTCTCGGCCTGCTGAGCGTAGTCATACTCACGTCACTCGGTACATGGGGACTTCCTCAGATGGTGCAGAAATTCTATGCGATCGAAAGCGAAAAGGCTATACATAAAGGCACTATCATTTCAACGCTCTTTGCCATCGTCGTTTCAGGCGGATGCTATTTCCTCGGCGGCTTCGGACGACTGTTTTCAGATCAGATAAATGTTGAAACAGACGGCTTCGACTCGATAATCCCGACGATGCTTTCAACTCTGCCTGATATCCTTATCGGTCTCGTGGTACTTCTGGTACTGTCAGCTTCGATGTCGACATTATCTTCACTCGTCATAGCTTCGAGCTCAACGCTGACGCTTGACTTCCTGAAAGATAATTTCATAAAGAACATGAGCGAAAAGACTCAGGTACTCATAATACGCGCCCTGATCATACTGTTCATACTGATATCAGTTGTCATCGCGATAATACAGTACAAGAACAACATCACATTCATCGCTCAGCTCATGGGTGTATCCTGGGGTGCTCTGGCCGGTTCGTTCCTGGCTCCGCTCCTCTACGGGCTCTACTGGAAAAAGACGACAAAAGCTGCCTGCTGGTGCAGTTATATATGGGGCTCCGGTCTCATGATAATGAATCTCCTTTTCAAGAGTTCATTCCCTGAAATACTGCAGTCTCCTATAAATGCAGGTGCTCTGGCAATGCTCGCAGGACTGATCATCGTTCCTGTTGTCAGCCTCATAACACCAAAGCCTGATGACAAGCTCGTTACGGACTGCTTCTCATGCTACGACAGAGAAGTAAAAGTACATGCGAGATTCTCGCTTGGAGACGAAGAGTAAACGATAATATCACAATACGGTCATCTATTTTTAAACGGCCCGCCGGACTTTCATGTCCGACGGGTCATTTTTATTTACATCTCTATTTGCACAGATACATCACGCCCATCCCCCGTGAACCATCACATCTGCGTGTGTTTTCTTCTGTAAAGGACCGCCACGGCGATCACTGCTGATACAGTCATCAATGTCAGCGCCGGCAGCATCGCAGCCGGTATGCGATCTCCTGTTGAAACCGCTGATCCGGTTTCAGGGCGGAGGAATCTTATCGTCTGATCCGTATCATTGATATCCTCATGTCTCGCTATCACCAGACCGCCCTTCACCAGAGTCTCAAACACGACGATCCTGCAGTCTTCGAACGCCGACGCATCAAAAGTGAATTCCACATCGATCTTTCCGTTTTCAGCTTCAGCTGTGAACTCCTTTGTCGAAGTCACCTTTCTGCCGTTCACCAGCAGCTCTTTGCCTGTGGACTTGTCCATCAGCACGCCTTCAAGCGTATATTTCTCTCCTTTCTCCAGGCCCTGGTATTCCACTCTATCGGTAAGCGTCACAGCCTTTCTTGGCAATGTCACGTGCTCCCTGTTCAGTTCACTGTCCCACACACTCGTCTTCAGCTTCACTTTGCTGTTCGTGAGCGTTCCCAGCTCGATCAGACTGCTGTCCCTGCTGACTTTTATCTCTATGCCTTTCAGAAGCTTATATCCTTCGTTGTTCCTGCACGGCAGCTCATCGATCCTGTATCTGCCGTACGGCAGCGCTCCACGCTCATCATTCAGAGCTGATCCCTCTCCGAACCATATGCCCGCCGCTGCATCCAGCGCATCATCATCGATCGATGATCCGTCCCATGCATCGTCATTCGCATTGGTCCTGCATGAATGAGCATTGTCAGCACTGGAAGTCGACGCGTATCCGTTCTCATCAGTGACCAGTATATGACTTTCTCCATCCTCTGCATCGCTGCCGTCCTCCTGCAGCGAGGTTATCATGAACGGTATGCCCGCCATCCTGTGATTCGATCCTTCTTCTATCTTGCAGAACCTGAGATCCCCGCGATTTATCTGTTCCGGTATTTCCGAGACCTGATATACATCTGTCTCTGCAGATGTACCTTCTGCCCTTATCTCCGACACATATACATCATCATTTACAAGATAGCCTTCCGGCGCTTTTACTTCTTTTATCACCACGACTCCAAGCGGCAGCGCCGATGACTCGCCGTCATCCGGGTCAGTGAAAAGCTCCGACTGATCATACCCCGACGCCAGGAATGATTTTTTAAACTCTATCCTTCCATCCTTATCGCTGCTGAAATACCACGTCCTCAGCGGCTTCAAACTGCTGTAGTCCTTGTCATCAGGCATCTCATCATGTCTTATGCCGAAGAAATCCGCCCTGAACACAGCGCCTTCCAGACTTCCGCCTTTCTGCGGGATATAAATTTTTCCGTCTTCAGCGTCCGCTTTCTTTTCAGTCTCCGAATCGTATTTGTAGAGAAGCATTCTGACAGGATTCTTCACCGGCGGTTCCTTCGAAGTTATGCTGACCTTTCCTGAAGTGCCGTCGCATACGTATTCCTTTTCATCCAGTACATATCCTTCCGACGGCTTCAGCTCTCTTATCGTGATCTTTCCTGCCACCTCTTTATTCAGAGTGATCTCAGCTGAAGCCTTCCCATCCTCGTCCGTCGTAACGGTCGTCAGAAGTCTGCTGCCGACATAGATACCATACTGCGCCCCTGCGAGCGAATAGCATACATTGCCGTCGGTAAACGTCTTCTCCACGCTTTCCTTCGTGACAGACACTGACACACTGATATCCGGTGTCCTCGCGATCAGTCGCTGGTACGAGGCCCTGCCGGTCTTGTAAATGATATACGATGTTCCTGACATCGTCGCATCCTTCGTACTCAGAAAGTCCATGAACGCGCTGTAGCTGGCGCTGCCGTCCCCGTTACCGTTGTTGAAATAGTGATCCAGCGCAAGCGATGTCGCAACCAGCGCAGAGCTGCTGTCCGCAAACCCTGACCACTGTTCCGGACCTCCATACCCGTAATACAGTACCTTTGCAACATCTGCACTTTTTCCGACCGAAGCCGAAGCCTTCGTCCCTGTCGGTGGTGTGAACTTTTCATGATCACAGCAGAATGCCGCTTTTCCGTTCACGGAAAAGCGCCCTACTCTGGTCGAACCTTCATAGGCATACCCGCTGTTCTCAACAGTGTACTCAGCGGCTTCCGCTGTCAAAGCCGCTGAAAATGAAGCCGCGATACTCACTGCGGCCAGCAGCACCGCAAGCAGTGCCGCCGATACCCGTCCTCTTGATCTCTGCATTTTAATTCCCCCTTTTAATGCCTTATCTGAGATTTTATAAAATGATCCCGGTGTTTGAAAATATTTTTCATATTTTCTATTTTTTACCATATAAAAATTATACTACACCCTTCTCCTATCCAAAAGCGTTTTATTTCGACATTATTCGACAAATACCGACAGCCAGTAGGCGTTTTCATATCAAGGATGCCTCGCGATCACGACTTCACAATAATAACAGTCTTTTTTACCGCAGAACAAAAAACCGCGATCAGCTCCGAAAACTGTATCCCCAGCTCCGGCACCGTTCGCGGCAGACTGTATACTGCTGTATTTATTTCACATCAAAGGTCTTAGCCATATTCTCCTTGCCCTTGATTTCTTCCACGTCTATGCAGATCAGTGCAGTCTTTCCTATCGCAGCGTCGACGAATTTCATTCCGCCTTCGACAAAGTCAGGTGATAATTTGTAAATGAACTGCTCGAGTATCCTTCTTCTCTCTGCATCATCTTCAACAAATGATGCTCTGCCGAATGCCACGACGCTCTGATACGCTGCGGTGAACATATCCTGCTGCACTCTTGAATTGAGTATTGCCGAGAAGCAGACCCTGTCGCTGTTCTTCAACGCTTCGATCTTATATCCGTACTTTGCTGAATGTATATATATCTTTCCGTTATCATACACGTAATTTACAGGGACCGCATACGGATAACCGTCATCACCGTTGACTGCCAGAGTTCCGTGATTCCCTGCGGAGAATGCCTTTTCTACGGCCTCCGCACTCATCTGTCTGTCTTTTTTATACATTTCTCTTTTCATATCTTTTCCTCCTGTTTCGATTTCTCTTTTTTCATAAAGCATACCATCCTGGTCCCGGCGCACGACGTTGCCGTTGCAACATATACAAAAACATCGTATAATTTTTACATAAAAGTCCGCACGAAAATATGCTGCATATGCATGCAGCACAATCAGATACTAATGTACAGAGGTGATCATATGAACTGCGATATCAACGAAATAAAAAAACTCGATCTTTTCCACGGGATCAAAGAGAGCGATCTTCCCGGCATGATGTCATGCATCGGCGGCCAGATCAAAACGTATGACAAAGGTCAGTTCATTTCTCTTGAGGCTGATGAGATGAAATGGATCCATGTCGTGCTCTCCGGCACCGTGCACATGCTCAAGCTCGATATATGGGGAAACGAAACGATCCTTTCAGTGATAGGCGAAAACCAGCTTTTCGGAGAGACATTCGCAGGCTCGAGCGACCCTGTGGCTTCCGTGTCATTCCGCTCTGCAAAAAACACGCGGCTCCTTTCCATACCGTTCTACAGGATAATGCACACCTGTACGCTTTCCTGCGTTTTCCACCACAGGATAATCGAAAACATGGTATCGCTGATCGCCGAAAAAAACAAACAGCTCATGGAAAAGCTCGCCATCGTGTCTCAGAAGACGCTTCGCAAGAAGATCCTGGCATATCTCTCCGTTCAAGCTCAGGAGTCCGGCTCCGGTGATGAAAACGACGCGTTTGTGATCCCTCTCGGCAGGGTCGAGCTCGCCAGCTACCTGAACGTGGACAGAAGCGCGCTGACACGAGAGCTCAACAATATGAAAGAAGACGGTATCATAGATTTCAGCAGGAACACGTTCCGCCTTCTGGAATAAAACCCAATGATCATACAAGCACTAATTTTTTTCAGCTTTTCAGGAAATACTCCTTATTAGACGATATTCAAAATATCATGTCCGGGCATATTCGCAGCAGCTCGGACATCTGTAAGGAGTTTTTTATGGAGAACAAACAGGATAAAACGCACCAGCTGGGGTTCGGCGGACTGACCGCCATGATAATCGGCTCGACAATAGGCGCCGGGATCTTCACGATAGCCGGAGACATGGCGTCGAACGGAGCCCACACAGGCAGCGTGCTCATAGGATGGAGCATATGCGGCATAGGGATGTACACACTGATGAGATCGTTCTTCGGCCTGAACACTATCAGACCCGAACTGACAAACGGCATCTACAGCTACGCCAAGGAAGGGTTCGGCGAATTCGTCGGCTTCAATTCGGCATGGGGCTACTGGATGAGCGCGCTGATCTCCAACGTTTCTTATATCACTCTGCTCTTCGGTTCCCTGGGTTATTTCTTCCCTGTGTTTGCAAAGGGCACGAATACGGTATCCGTGATATGCGGCTCCGTGCTCGTATGGATGATTGTTGCACTGGTCCTCCGCGGAGTAAAGCAGGCCACGCTCGTCACCACAGTCGCGACGATATGTAAACTGATACCTATCTTCGTATTCATCGCAGCGGTTCCGCTCGCTTCAAAATTCGACCCGGAAATATTCTTTGACAACTTCTGGGGCAACGGCACACTTTCGCTCAATTCACAGATCATGGCCACCACCTCGTCGACCGTATGGGCCTTCATCGGCGTCGAGGGAGCAGTCGTGCTGTCTGCCCGTGCAAAGAAGCCGGATGATGTCGGAAAAGCTTCACTTACGGGATTCCTGGGGCTTCTCGCTCTTTACGTGATCGTTGCAGTCCTCAGTATGGGAGTGCTGCCTGCAGAAGAGCTCGCACGCCTCGACAATCCTCAGATGGCTCATATACTCGAAGCCGCCGTAGGTCCATGGGGCGCCACTATCGTAAACATCGGGGTTATCGTTTCCATCGCCGGAGCACTGCTCGGCTGGACGATAATCGCAGCCGAATGTCCCTACGAAGCCGCCAAGCAGGGCGTCTTCACCAGAGCCTTCGGCAAAAGCAACAAAAACGGCTCTCCCGCAGTATCGCTGATAATAACGAATATCCTGATCCAGATATTCCTCCTCATCGTGCTGCTGAACGAATCATCATATCTGGCGTTTTATACAATAGGAGCTTCTATGATAATGCTTCCTTATCTGCTGAGTGCGCTTTATTATGCAAAGCTCACGTTCAGCGCCGGCATACGCAGCTCTATCGACGGCGGGGCTCTGGTAAGGGAAAGGATCTTCGCTCTTATGGGCACGCTGTACGGCATATGGATGATCGTATCCTCCGGCATGGTCCAGGTGCTGATCACCAGCATACTTTACGCCCCCGGCATACTGGTCTATATGAAAGGCCGCCGCGAAAAGGATCTCTTCGTATTCAGACGCTATGAAAAAAACATAGCCTATATCATAACCGCACTTGCCATACTTTCACTGATACTGCTGTTTACAGGTGCTATCGACCCGTTTTAACCGATTGTATACAAATATACCAGTGTACGCGTGTACATGTGTACATTTTCTAGCTGTTTGCATGTACTATTTTGCGGTCGGCATAAAATAGGCTTTCATGCCATATTTATGTAATTTACTTTAGTGTTCTGATGTGTTATACTCTAGTCTGTAAAGTATTAATTATAAGGAGGTCTTGAATGTTTAACAGGAACAAAAGTAAAAGACACGACATAAAAAAGACCGTAAAAAGTGCGGTGAAGGAGGAGATAAAAAACACTGTCAAATCCACACTCGTCCAGGATTTTCTCGATTATAGCGCTAAAACCATTGAAACTAACGATAAAATCGAATCTGATCTTTATATAAAAAACAACGTAAAACGAGGCTTGAGAAATTCCAACGGAACAGGAGTCGTGGTGGGTCTTACCAAAATCGGAGACGTCCGCGGATACGAAGTGGACTCTGCGGGCAACAAGATCCCTGTCGACGGAAAGCTCTTTTACAGGGGCTACAACATTGAAGATATTGTCGGAAACTGCATAAAGGAAGACCGTTTCGGCTTCGAAGAAATCACTTTCTTGCTGATATTCGGAACGCTCCCGAGCAGATCTGAACTTGAAGCTTTCAAAAAAATGCTCGGTGCCAAGCGCGAACTGCCTAACGGCTTCGCACGTGACATGATACTGACAGCACCGTCAAACAACATCATGAACAAGCTGGCGCGAAGCGTACTGGCACTGTACTGCTACGATGACAATCCGGACGACACATCGATCCCTAACGTACTTCGCCAGTCGATAAATCTGATCGGATATTTCCCGGCGCTGATCGCTTATGCATATCAGGCAAAGGCTTCATTCTACGACAACATGAGCCTTCATCTGCATAACCCTATACCTGAGCTTTCCACTTCGGAAAACATCCTCAGGATGATCAGACCTATGGGAGAATACATGGATATAGAAGCGAAACTGCTGGATCTTTCCATGATACTGCATGCGGAGCACGGCGGCGGAAACAACTCGTCATTCACGACGCATCTGATCTCGTCGACCGGCACCGATACATATTCCGCCATCTCAGCTGCCATTGGCTCGCTGAAAGGTCCTAAACACGGCGGAGCCAATATAGCCGTGATCAACATGATCGCTGATATAAAGGCTCACGTTCCTGACTTCAACAACAGAGGCAAGCTCGACGACTATCTCGTCAAGATCCTCAAAAAGGAAGCAAACGACAAGACCGGTCTCGTATACGGTATGGGACATGCGATATACACACTGTCCGATCCGAGAGCAAAGCTTCTCAAGTCGATGTCCAAGAAGCTCGCAGAGAACAAGAATCTCGTAGACGATTTCCTGCTGTGTGATTACATCGAACGACGCACGCCGCAGCTCTACGCAGAAGTTACAGGCATCGAAAAGCCTATGCCTGCCAACGTGGATCTTTATTCAGGCTTCGTATACGATGCGCTTGATATACCTGTTACCATCGCCACGCCGCTGTTCGCTACAGCAAGGCTTTCAGGCTGGTGCGCACACAGGATAGAGGAACTCGTTGCCGGAGGAAAGCTGATGCGACCTGCTTACAACTCGGTACAGCAGCCGCGCGAATACATCAATATCAAGGACAGGACATCATCTACCCTGCCGATTAAAAAATAATTTTTATCGATCATGCCCCGCATGTCTATATATGCGGGGTTTTTTGATGCTTTTATCTGTCTTCGCAGCATGATCCACGCACAAAAAAGCGCCGCCTCAGGATCTGTGCGCTGATATTCGTCAGCGATATCCTGAAGAGGCGCTTTTTGCATCTCATCAAATAATTGTAGTTTTTCTCCCGCTATTTCTCTGTCACTGTGACTTTCGAAAGCCCGAGCGAAGCGATATCTCCGCTGCTGTGAGCCTTTACAGTCACATTGCCGTCCTTTATCGTATCGAGCACACTGTTGTAATCGGATTCTGAAAATGCTGCAAATCTGCCGTTGCTCATTTCCAGCCATATCCCGTCATTCTCAGCATTATATGTCTGGACTTCGCCGCCCGGGAACTTGTCTCGTCTGTACTGCTTGAGCAATTCTTCAAGCACGCCGTCTATATCCTTTACAGCAGATGTCATCACCGTATCTGACATTTCACTCTTGTCAGTTTCAGCCGCGATCACCTTCCTGTCCGTAAGCTCTGCAGCTTCTATCACAGGCTGCTCTACCGTTTCGCCGCATGCGAATATCACTTCCGTGCCTGCCCCGTACCATTCCGAAGCCGTGCTCAGTATAGACTCTCTCGTATCATCCGAAGTGCAGTAGCGGTAATTCACAGATACTGCAGCGCCTGTTTCCTTGGCTGCCGCATCAGCACCCTGCAGGAATCCGTAACCGTAATCCATCACTACAGACTTTTTCTCATCGCCGATAAAGCCCAGCTGCGTCTTTCCGTCTTTTACAGCGCTGTATCCGGCAAGATAGCCTGCCTGTTCGGATGCGAACATCACTACCGCTGTATTATCTCCGATATCAGTCTTCCCCGACTCCTTGTCCACCGGTTCCGAATCTATCAGTATGAATTTTACATCCTTATATTCTTTCTGTGCACTGCAGACAACGTCCGCAAATGAAGATCCGTCCGCTATTATCAGCTTCGCGCCCTTTTCCACTGCATTGTCTATCGTCTCCATGTAAGCTTCATCTGAAGCCTCCGGCGCTTTGTAATACTTGTGCGACACGCCCTTGTCCGCTCCGAACTCACTTATCGCCGTCCACGCCACCTGGCTGTATCCGCCGTCCATTATCATATCGGCATCTGTCACCATCGCGATCTCGTAGCTCACCTGATCCTCCGGCTGTTCGGCTTCAGGTGCTCCGCATCCGGCTACCGTGAGCATCATCAGTACAGCTGACAGTAGCATCATTATCTTTTTCATCATCCGATCCCTCCTAGTAAAGTTCCTCTCTCCTGTGCCTGAGAAGCGGCAGCTGCTGCCTGACAGCTCCGACACGCTCAAGATCTATATCCCCATAAACGATGCATTCCTTTTCATCGGCATGCGCTATGAACTGGCCCCACGGATCAGCTATACACGAGCCGCCGTAGGCCTGATAAGGTCCGTTTTCATCCCTCGCAGGTGAATTTGCCGCGAAATACACCTGGTTGTCAAGCGCTCTGGCTCTCATCGTGATGTCCCAGTGCGCAGGTCCCGTCGTAAGATTGAATGCTGCCGGGAGGATCATCAGCTCAGCTCCCGCAAGTGTCATCTTCCTGAACCATTCAGGGAATCTCACGTCGTAGCAGATCGCTACGCCTACCTTGCAGAATTCCGTGTCGATGACGGTCATGTCCTTTCCCGCAGTAAGCGTATCCGACTCCATGAATCTGATGCCGCCCTCGACGTCTATATCGAACAGATGGACCTTTCTGTGTCTTCCGATCAAGTTGCCGGCCCTGTCGAATGAAAACGAAGTGTTGTAGACGTTCCCTCCGTCAAGCTCAGGTATCGAACCTCCCACCAGATATATACCCAGATCCGATGCAAGTTTTGACAGGAACTCTACAGTCCTGCCGTCTGCCGGTTCAGAGTACTCTCTGAAGTAGTCATTCGAGTACGGACAGTTCCACATCTCCGGAAGTGAAATTATCTCAGCTCCGTTCTCCGCTGCTTCTCTAACGAATCTTTCTGCAGTTTTCATGCTCTCTGTCTTGTCAAACGAACCTTTCATCTGACACAATCCGATCCTGAACATATTACTTCCTCCATATCATCAAATTACGATAATCTGCCTGATCCGTGTGCATATGCCTCACACGGACTTCACATTCTCACCCATTCCACATTCTTATTCTTCAGTCTGTGCCTGCCGGTCATTTTCACAGAGGCCGCCCTTCAGCGCATCGATTAATCGCTTCGTGATCCTGGCTGTGAGTCCCCATATCACATTTCCGTCAAGCTCGTCATACACCGGCACCGGCGCCCGGCCGTTCCTCCACTTGTATGGAGCTCCTCCCGTGACTTCATCGTACGGAAAATCCTCAGGCGGCTGCGGCACGATCTCAGTCCAGTACACGCGCGGATCGTTCTCCATCAGCCACTCCACCGGAACGAGAAAAGTCTCCTCGACTTCATCGCTGTTCAGCTCCATCGACGCGAGTGCGCTTTCCTCTATTATACCAAGATAACAGTACATTGCAAAATTGCTGTATGTGTATATCGTATCCAGCTGGCATACGATCTTTATCTGCTCCTCACTGATACCGATCTCCTCCCGCGTCTCGCGCAAAGCGCACGTTTCAGTCGTTTCTCCGGGTTCCAGCTCGCCTCCCGGGAAGCATATCTCTCCCGGCTGTCTTTTCATATGTCTCGCCCTATTTTCATAGAGAAGATAAAGTCCGTCGCTGCACTTCACCACCGGTACGAGTACTGAAAAAAACTTAAAGAACTCTTCGCTGCCGTATTCCCTGTTTTCAAAAATGCGCTCCACGTCACTGAGCTTCAGGCGTCTTTCTGATTTCATTTTCTTTCCTCTGATATCTTATATTGATATACGATGCGAGCAGTATGCATCCTATACCTACGTATGTATTCCACAGTATCGTCTCTTTCAGGAAGATCACTGCCATTAGTGGCGCTATAGCCGGCTTCAGGAAAAATGCCAGCGAACCTGTTGAAGCATCCGAAGCTTTTATTGCCATAAAGTAGAAAAAATATCCCAGTCCTGTTACGAATATGCCTACATAAAGCACCAGCGCTATATTGTCTGCAACTCCGGCCACTACCGGTCTTCCCGTTATCAGTATTATTATAAGCAGTATAAGTGATCCCAGTATGAAGCTTATGCTTGTCTGGGCCATTATTCCCATTTTCTGCACGCTTACTTTTCCGGCAACAGTGTATGCCCCGAAGAATACAGCTGCGAGCAGCATGTATATTATACCGATGACCGTATTGCCCTCCTGTATGTTCCATGGCTTTATCATGAAGATAAGCCCTACAAGTCCTACCGCCAGCACGATCATCTTGTTTTTATTCATTTTCTCGTTTGCAAAGAAATGTGCAAATATCATCGTGAACCACGGATTTATACATATCAGTACCGAGGCTGTCGCCGCATTGGAATTCATGATGCCAAGCTGGAAAAACACCATGCTCACAGGGATACCGAGGATCCCCACACCTGCAAGTCTGAGAAAGTCCTTTGCAGTAAGCTTGACGTTGTTTTTCTTCAGCTCCGCCAATGCAAACGGCAGCAGTATCAGTCCTCCTATCGCAAATCTCAGGAATGTCAGCTGGAAAGGGTCCAGCTGGCTGCCCGCCAGTTTGCACGCGACTTCCATCGTACCGAACAGAAATGCCGTAAGTATTACACAGATATATGCTTTTTTCATTAAATTCACGTCCTTAAAAATCCTTAAAAAAGGCGGTGAATTCACCGCCTTTTGATATTTTCTGCTATTATTTTCTTCTGGTTGATTAGTTCAGGATCTCGCATCCGTCAAAGTTCACACCGATCATCTCTTCTTTTTCAGCGCTTACGCTTACTACGAAGTTAAGATCGAACAGCTTCGATATAGCCTTGAGTCTGTCGATAAACTCCGGAAGATCTCCGAGGGAAACATCCGCATGCTTCAGTATGCTGTCGATGAAGATAGTCTCGATGTCGTGATCTGAACTGATGATACCGTATACAAAACCGATATACTCATCAATGTTAGTGATGTTTTCATAGTCTTCCATACAGATGACTCTGATCTCATGAGCCAGCTCGTATGTAAGTCTGTGGTTTTTATTAATAAATATTATGCTTCCATTGCTTTCCTTAACGCTGTCGTTTGCCAGCTGCACCATCTGTCCTGTTTTACCGCTACCTTTATGTCCTATAAGTAATTTCACCATAATATTACCCTCCTCGATATATTGTTATATGCGAATTTATGTTAGCTATAATTATACACCATGTACGCATTTTCAGCAACTGCAAATCAAGTATTAAAATCTGAACATTCGCAAATCATTCACTCTACTGATCTCGCTTCACCTTTCGTCTCAGCTGTCCGCACGCACCGTCTATGTCAGCGCCCATTTCTCTGCGCACGGTCGCCGCAATGCCGTTGTCGCCGAGCCATTCCGCGATCTCCTCAGCACGTTTCCTGCTGCTTCCGTGAAGCCCGGTCTCCTCGACTCTGTTGAGCGGGATCAGATTCACATGGCAGAGCATGCCTCTGAGCTTTTTCTTCATCAGCTCCATATCCCGTGGCATATCGTTCTCACCCTTTATAAGGGTGTACTCAAACGTGACTCTGCGGCCCGTCTTCTCCGCATATTCGCCTGCCGCCTCAAGCAGCCGGTCGACGGGATATGCTCTGTTCACAGGCATCAGTGCACTTCTGCCTTCATCTGTCAGCCTGTGTAATGATATCGCCAGATTGACCTGAGGGAAATCCTCGGCGAACTGCCTTATCACCGGAATGATGCCGCTTGTGGATACCGTGATGTTCCTGTAGCTGAGGTTCCTGCCGTTCTTGGCGTGTAATATATGGAGAAACCTTTTGAGATTCTCATAGTTATCAAAAGGCTCCCCCATTCCCATGACCACGATGTGATCGATCTTTTCTCCGGTCGATGCTTCTGCCGCAAAGATCTGCTCGAGCATTTCCCCGGCAGTCAGATTCCTGACAAAACCGTCGAGCGTAGATGCGCAGAACCTGCAGCCCATCCTGCAGCCCACCTGTGATGACACGCACAGCGAATTGCCGTATCTGTATTTCATGAATACGCTTTCCACCGTGTTGCCATCCTGAAGACCGAACAGGAATTTCCTGGTCCCGTCCTTCCTGTCATGCTGCACATCTATCGTCTCCAACCCGTTCATACATGCTGTCTCTTTCAATTTCTCCCTGAGCTTTACGGAAAGATCCGTCATGTCGTCAAAATCTCTGACGCCTCGCGAAAGCCACTTGAAGATCTGTTTCCCCCGAAACGGAGCCTCGCCCGCAGCCTTTGCAAGATCCATGAGCTCTTCTTCCGTAAGCCCGAGAAGATCTGTTTTTTCCATTAAACTCTCTCCACATCAAGTCCTGTCTTGTGTCCGTTGATGTCGCATGTGTCGATACCTGCCTTGCTTTCAACTGCAACAGCCAGAGTTTCCTTCATTATATAATCTCTGTACGCATCGATAGCTGCAGCAACGTCCTCGTCCGCATCGACAAAGATCCTGATGTTGTCCATCATCTCGTAATCGTTCTGCTTTCTGAGCTGCTGAACCTTTGAAACGATCTCTCTTGCGAGACCCTCGCTGATGAGCGCAGGCGTCAGAGTCGTCTCTAAAATAGTGAACACGTTGTTTTCCATAGCTACTGCAAAGCCGTCCTTCGCGGATATCTTCACATCGACCATATCCTTTGTGATCTCGACCGTCTCGCCGCCGATCTCCATGTTGATCTTTCCGTCTGCCTCGAGCTTTGCAACAGTCTCTGCCGGATCAGCCTTTGCCAGTGCACCGCCGAATGCCTTGATGTTCTTTCCGAGCATCGGGCCTGCGACCTTGAAGTTAGGCTTGAGCGCATAGTTCATGTATTCGTCGAGCTTGCTCTCGAACACTACTTTCTTCACGTTCAGCTCTTCCATGATCAGCGGAGCCAGATCGTCTATCACAGCCTGATATTTGCCTGCAACGAGGATCTCTGCGAGCGGCTGTCTTACCTTGATCCTCTCTTTCTCTCTGGTTCCTCTTCCGAGTCCTACAAGAGTTCTTACGAGGTCCATCCTCTCCTCTACCTTTTCATCGATGAGGCTCTCGTCTGCCACAGGGAAGTATGCAAGATGAACTGATTCCTCGCCTGTCAGGTTCTGATAGATCTCATCTGAAATGAACGGTGCGAACGGAGCTATCATCTTGGCAAGACCTACGAGCACTTCGTAAGTAGTTGCATATACCGCTTTCTTGTCATCGTTGAGTTCTTCGCCCCAGAATCTTCTTCTTGCTCTTCTGATGTACCAGTTCGACAGATCCTCATTGACGAATTCCTGTATCTTTCTTACCGATTTCATGTGATCGTATCTGTCCATGTCGTCAGTCACTTCTTTGATCAGGTTGTTGTACTTCGAGATGACCCATCTGTCAAGCTCAGGTCTCTGATCGTACGCGATCTCGATCGAAGCAGGATCTATTCCGTCCTGGTTCGAATAAAGTGCGAAGAAGTTGTATACGTTCTTCAGTGTTCCGAAGAACTTGCTGACTACTTCGATCAGTCCGTCTTCATCGAATTTCGTCGGTGACCATGCCGGTGACACGTGGAGCAGGTACCATCTTGTCGCATCTGCGCCGTACTTGTCGAACAGTTCGAACGGGTCTACCGTGTTGCCCTTGGACTTGCTCATCTTCTTGCCGTTCTTGTCCAGGATCAGGTCATTTACGAGAACATTCTTGTATGGCGCTCTGCCCTTGATGAATGTGGATATAGCCATCAGCGAGTAGAACCATCCTCTGGTCTGGTCTATACCTTCGCATATGAAATCAGCCGGGAACAGCTCTTCATCGAAGTTCTCGCTGTTTTCAAACGGATAGTGCTGCTGTGCGAACGGCATTGCTCCGCTGTCGAACCAGCAGTCCATTACTTCCGGTATTCTCGTCATCGTCTTGCCGCAGTGAGGGCATGTAAGATGCACGTCGTCAACATACGGTCTGTGCAGTTCGATGTCCTCAGTGATGTTTTCCTGAGCTTTTTCAACAAGTTCAGCTCTGCTGCCTATGCATTCCAGATGGCCGCATTCACATCTCCAGATAGGGATCGGTGTTCCCCAGTATCTGTTTCTGGATATCGCCCAGTCGTTGACGTTTTCGAGCCAGTTTCCGAATCTCTTTTCTCCTACGAAATCAGGGAACCAGTTGACCGTGTTGTTGTTTGCAACGAGCTGATCCTTGAGCTTTGTCATTTCTATATACCAGCTAGGCTTAGCATAGTAAAGGAGCGGAGTGCCGCATCTCCAGCAGTGCGGATAGTTGTGCTCCATCTTTTCCTTCGCATAGATCTTGTTCTCTGCTGCGAGCCACTTTATGATATCTATGTCAAGGCCGTCTTCCATTACGAATCTGCCCTTCCACGGAGTATCTGTGTATTTGCCCTGTTCATCTACAGGATTCACTACAGGAAGATCATATCTCCTGCCTGTGTTGTAGTCATCTTCACCGAAAGCAGGTGCAGTGTGTACGATACCTGTACCGTCTTCGATAGTTACGTAGTCTGCGCATGTAACGAAGAATGCTTTCTTGTCAGGAGTGATGAACGGCATGAGCTGTTCATATTCCACGTACTCGAGATCTTTGCCCTTCATTTCCTCAAGGATCTCATAATTGCCTTCTCCGAGGACTTTGTCCGCAAGGACCTTTGCAACATAGAACACATTGCCCTCTTCGTCACCTGCTGTCATCTTTACTTTGATGTAGTCAACATCAGGACCTACTGTCAGCGCAACGTTCGAAGCGAGCGTCCACGGTGTAGTCGTCCATGCGAGGAAGTATTCGTCTGCATCCTTTCTCTTGAACTTTGCAGTTATAGTGTTTACCTTGATCTCCTTGTATCCCTGTGCAACTTCGTGTGAAGCCAGTCCTGTTCCGCATCTAGGGCAATATGGAAGGATCTTGTGACCTTCGTATACGAGTCCTGCCTTGAAGAATTCCTTGATTATCCACCAGCCGGTCTCGATGTAGTTGTTGTCGAGAGTGATATACGGGTGATCCAGATCGATCAGGTATCCCATCCTCTTCGTCATCTGTCTCCACATGCTTTCATATGTGAACACCGATTCCTTGCACTTTTCATTGAATTCCCTGATACCGTATTTCTCGATATCCTGTTTACCGCTCATCTTGAGCTGTTTTTCGACCTCTATCTCTACAGGCAGTCCGTGAGTATCCCATCCTGCCTTACGCTTTACTGCAAAACCCTGCATGGTCTTGTATCTGCACACCGAGTCCTTGAGCGTTCTTGCTATGACATGGTGTATTCCCGGTCTGCCGTTTGCAGTAGGAGGTCCCTCATAGAATATGAACGACGGCTTGCCTTCTCTCGTGCTGACACATTTGCCTAACAGATCTTCTTTTTCCCAGTTTTCAGCCTGCTCCATCTGAAGCTCGGCGATAGGTTTTTCAGATAAATTTTTGATCATCTTTTGCATTCCTTTCAAAATAAAACGCCCCCAACAGCTGATGTTAGGGACGATAATAAACCGCGGTACCACCCTAGTTACGGGACCATCATCCCGTCTCTCTTAAAGTGTCGGGCTCCGAAGTGATTTTCACGATCCGCTTCACCGATGCACTCTCAGCTAAAATGCATCTCTCTGTAAGGTTATTATGCGGGGTTACTGTCTTCATCACAGCCTCAGTTTTGATTTTTATACTTCTGTAATTTTATCGTGTAGGTGCTGCAAAGTCAAGGGAATTTATGCACATTACACATTAATGTGCACCACATTGCCCATGCCTTTTGTGTTTGCATACGAATATGCCGCTCCGAGCGCATACGCCTTCGCCACGACCTGCCTGCGGCCTTCAGCCGTGCTGCATATGCCCGGAATAAAAATGTCTGCAGCTTTTCCGTATTTGTGCGCAGAATTCGATACACCGCCTACAAGTGCATTGTGCCGCGTGCACCGGAGGCCCGACGTTATCGTTATCGGCTTTCCGTAATACGACCGCAGACTTTCCAGGATGCTCACGAGCCGCGCGCTGACATCAGCCGGATAGCCGTTGCAGTATTTGCCTCCGCATCTGCATACGAACTCCTGCTTCGTAAAGTGCGCGGAGCCTTTCCATGACCCTGAAGATGCGCTGCCTGATGAAGCGCCCGAGCTTCCTGAAGATGCCGCGTTCAGCTTTTCAAACGTCTTCGTTCCCGCGATCCCGTCTGCCGTCAGTCCGTATTTCTGCTGTATCTTCTTTATCGCAGCTACAGTGTTCGGTCCGATCACGCCGTCCTGCTTCACGCCGACTTTGCTCTGCAGAGACATCACGGCCGAAACCAGCCTGGCATCCGTCTTAGGCCCGTATATCCCGTCTGCAAAGATGCTGTGTCCGCGCTGGAAAGCTCTCACGGCCGCCGTCGTCCCGGCTCCGTTTATCCCGTCTGCCGCTCCCGAATAATATCCGTAGTAGTGCTTCAGATCCATCTGATACTGTCTCACCGTAAGCATATCCATCCCTCCGTTTCCTCACAGCTCGCTCTCTTCGGTCTCTTCACTTTCCTCTTCTCCGTCGTCTATATGACTGCCTTTCAGCACCTTGAGAGACTGCTGCGCATACCTCGCCGAGTTCGTCACGTTATTGTTTTTCCACCACACCCAGACGCACGCGGCCACCGCAGCCACTTGGGACGCTATATCGGTCACCTGTGATTCATCCAGCGGTATCGGATTGACGCCTTTAGCCGTCAGTAATGCATTTATCAGTAAAAAGGCTGTTACCACGAGCCTTATGACTGCTTTAGAAAATTCTTTGTCCATAATAAAAACCCTCCTGCATTACAGATATGCTGCAGTGAGGGTTTTGTGAATCGGTCACCTTATGAAATTAGTGCGACTGCCGTCCTCTGTCTGAGGCAGCTGCACGCCCGCTGCCTCGGCGGCTTTGAGGGATTTTATCATCCACGCCATATTTCTCGCAAGGTTACGCATCGTCTGCAGGCCTTCAGCATCCTGAGCCGCTTCGCCCGGCAGACAGCCGTGTGCTATGTTCCAGTACGTGGATCCTACGACAGGCATCTGAGATATCCCGAAATATTTATTCATCACATCGAACGATGCCGTCGTTCCTCCTCTTCTTGCGATCGCGATCGACGCACCCGGTTTGAATGCAAAGTTCGCGCCGCTGCTGAAGAATACTCTGTCGAGGAACGAAAGCACTCTGCCGCTGGGATGTGCATAATACACCGGAGTTCCGAAAATAAAGCCGTCCGCTGCTTTCGCTTTTGCGACGAACTCATTGACCTTGTCATCATCGAACGTGCATCCTTTGTCCGAACACATCCCGCAGCCTATGCAGTCCCTGACGGGATTTCCGCCCATCTGGAATATCTCGTACTCCAGCCCTTCATTCTCGAGTTGCTTTCCGATCTCCTCAAGAGCCAGATTCGTGTTTCCTTTTTTATTCGAACTTCCGTTCAGCATCAGTACCTTCATTAACTTCACCCCTCATTTCTTTTCAGTTCTTTCAAATTTGACTATATATGATCCGAGCACCTGTCTGCATGGTATCGCTGCAGCATTTTCAGGTGTAAAATCCTGCTTTTCATAACGAGTCTTCTGTTCCTCTTCAAATGCAGGGAGCGTCTTTCCGATGCTTACGCCATGTGCATCCCTTTCAGAAAAAGTCCATGCAAATTCGCAGTCGCAGAACTCCTTTTTCTCATTTATAGTCTCAGCCGGTCGAAGCGATACAAACCCATCCGGGAGCATTGCCCGTATCCTGTCCTGTTCCACTCCGTACGCCATTACAAACTGTTCTACTTTCATGTGACATCTACTTACCGCTCGATTTAAATCTTTATCTATAATAATACATACTGCTTACTGTTTGTTCAATAATAATTTGTTCGATAATAATTGTTCGACAATAAAATGGTATCCGGTTTTGTGTATGATCGCAACGATCCAAAAAATATTGCACAAACGGCGCTACAAATGTGTAATATGAGCACCCTTGAAAAAAACATTACACATATTTTTTCCATATATTGTGATTTCTGCCGCAAAATCGCCTGCAAATCGCCATTTTTCACTTTTACAGCAAAATTCTTGTGCAGATGAAAAGCCTCTTCACTCTAAATTGCACAAAAAATCACCCCGATGTGTATTCACGTCCGCGAAAGCCTTTTTCTACACAAATGATGACGAGGAACCGGAAATATTCATATACATGATAATAAGGCATCCACACCGGGATCACACCCTCGATCTTAATTCTTCTGCCAGTTCAAACAGGAATTTATATTTCGGATCAGTATCTTTTATCCGATCATATACCTCTCGCTCATACCCCATATCCGCTAACATTTTTGCAGTATCATACTTCATGACTATCGTATCTGAATACTGCTGCGCTTCATTATTTAAAATTCTTTTTATAGTCTCTTCCCTGCTTTTAAACTCATTAAAGTATTCCTGCACCAGATCCAGGGATCCGACTACATCCTCCTTTACCGCATCGCAGTCAGCATCTGCATCGATGTGCCACCATTTATCAGAAAGCAATCTGTTTCTTATGAGACATTCATATTCTTTAAATTTTTTATTTTGGATAGATACGTCTTTTTCAAAATAGATGCCTGTATTCATCGTGAAAGCTATGGACTCTTTCGTATTCCATCTGTCGCGCTGGAAATTTATGATCTTGCACAATCCATCCTCCTGGAAAAGTCTAAAATTCTGACCATCTTTCTTATATCCCAAAGGCTTCAATTCTGCATATACACTTTCCATGATGTCTTTAAATATATTCTCCATATTCATCTCCTAAATCATGTATCTGAAATAAGGGAACAAAACCAATAACTCTGACCCCTCAACAATCCCACCTGAATTTTACACCTTTTCCTTGCATTATGCACAGCTACAAAGGATCACTACCATAATTACCGTAAGGCAGAGGCACACGATTCCAACTCCCATAAACACTTTCTGAATGCAGGATATCTTTTCAGTCGGGTTTTTACTCCAATAACGGCGATCTGTTTATAGAATTCCACCTCTTCCCATAGAACCAATATTATATGGATTTTATTTTTATGTCCAACCGCAGTTGGACATAGACCGGTTTTAATGCTATCTGAGTGCATCTGGCTGCACTCACCTGCACCGGTGGCAGATCGCCGAAACCGTTGCAATCGCTGGGATACGTTGAAATTAAAAGACCCGAGGCAAAATGCCTCGGGTGTGATTTCTTGGTTGCGGGGATCGTGCGAACCAAAAGGCTGTATCCATTGAAACCAACGCATTCTCAGCTTTTATTCAACACCCTATGTCCAGCACATGTCCTTCAAATTTTTCCATTGCACTGTTATGCATACTGTCGAATACATCGGCATAGATATCCAGTGTCATATGTATGTCTTTATGTCCCAGCCACTTTTTTAATACCACCGGCGGAACATCCGCCTCTATGCACCTTGTTGCGAACGTATGTCTCAGAGCATGCTGTCCTCTGACACTGATCCCTGCTTTTTTACAGATACGGTGAAAGAAACAGTTCACCTGACTCGTTGTGATCAGATCATTCTTCAGATGATCGTAGAATACCAGTCCGAGCGGATTTCTCCGCTTTCTCTCCATAGCCTCCTGCAGAACAGGTTCCAGGGCTTTATTGATTGGAATATCTCTTACCCCTGCATCCGTTTTGGCACCTTCCTTGATGAACACCCTGTACTCCAGTCCCCTTGATACCGTGGATCGTACATGTATCAGTCCATTTTCAAAATCTATATTTTCCGGTTTCAATGCATTGATTTCTCCCATTCTCATCCCGCTGTACAACTCGATCAGAAGCTGCAGCTTGTACTCGTTGCGGTTTCGCGGGACCTTGAAATCTCTCAGAGCTTCCAGAAAGCGTGCCTGTTCCTCCTGTGTAAGACCTCTTACATCCTTATGCTTTTTTGATGACTTCGGCCTTCGTATATCACTTGCATCCATCGGATTTCTCTCAACGACACCCTTTTCCACAGCCACTTTGAATGCTGCCGTGAGCTGCTGATATGTTTTCTTTATCACACTGTCCGAATACTTCGTCATGCTGCGAAGGAATGCTTTGATCTGCATTTCCGTGATGTCCACAATCGGCATTTTTCCGAACCCGGACCGCTCAAGCAATGCGATCCCTCCGAGATTTCTCGCATAACCCTGCTCGCCCACAAAATTCATCGCATAATCTTCTTCATATTTCCTTCTCAGAAGTTCCGGTATCGTTATGTCCGGATCAACGGCAGCGGCTCTTTTCTCCTGTTTTTCCAGAAATTCTTCTGCCCGCTGCAGACATTCATCCTTCGTCACACCTGAAAACGATTTTCTCTTTTTCTCACCGAATTCATCGATATAGAAAAAGCGGTAGTTATATTTCCCATTCACGATCCGGAATGTACCCGATCCATTTTCTTTCTTCTGTTTTTTCATCTGCTGTCGTCTCCTGTATCTTCTCTTCATATTTATCTGTAACGTCTGCAGCTGCTGTTAAAATAATACGGCACAGGGAGAATATCATCCACTGTGCCATTTTCCGATTCGCAGACTTGACTATACTATGCCTTCATGCGCCAGTAACGTTCCTCTTTTTTCGTTCTCCTTCTGGAAAAATATTCGATCAGTGCGTGAGATTCCACGACTTTTCTTTTTCCGAAGTCCACTGCAGGGAATTCCGGATCTCCAAACAGCTTCAGGACCGTATGTCTGCTCCATCCCAGCATCTCCACCAGCTCCGCGATACCATAGAATCTCACCTCACTGGAAAGGCAGGAAGGTTTCTCTATCTTTGAAGTGTCTATCTTTTCATTTTTATCATCCACTTTCTTTCTTTCAGGCTGCAGTGCCTGTCGCTGTTTTCTTATAATTTCAGGGCTTGATGCCATATCTGTTCCTCCTTCCATCCTGCATGGATCTGTTTTATTTTGATACAGATTTCCTTCTGTGTCTGTATCGGATATCAGATCTCTCCGCCAAATCACATGCGTGCTTCACTTTTTTCATTAGATTTTCATTCAGCGTGCATCTGTATTCGATCAGTTCACTTCTGTCAAATGTCCATCTCTGCTCCGCCAGCACCATACTCTTTTTCGGAAGTCCCTTTATCATCGGCAGCACCACATGATAGGATGCATCCTGCTTTTTCAGTATGCTCGTTATCGCTGCTCCGATATATGTAGTGGATGATCTGTTCAGGTGGTCGGACTGAGTGATCACCACCGGTCTTATCCCTTTCTGCAGGCTTCCTTTGCGATCTGAAAGATCCGCATAATATACATCTCCCCGTTTTACTGTTCTGTCTTTATCGATCATTCCAAGCCTCCTCTATATGTACCTAATAAGTGTCCTTCTCATTTCCTGAAGTTCGCTTCTAAAATCCGACATCATCAGATCCATGCTCCTGCACACGTCCTCGACACATCTGTTTTCAAACAGGATCATCTCGATGATCCTGAGCTGTCTGTCCGTCAGATGTGACAATCCTTCTCGAAGGAACTCATCGCTCACCTTTCCGGTCCATCTCCGGCTTCCCTTTGTAAGAAAAGCCTTTTTTACATCAGACGCAGCTAAAAGGTTATCGATCATCCTTCCATAATCTTCATAAGCCTGATCGTACTCATTGTTCATCATTCTCCTCACTTTCCGTGAACACACAGATTTTCTCTGATATCCCGTGCAGAACTCCATGTAGAACGGTGCACCGGCAGAGACCCTGACGGCAGCACCGTTTACTATCATTTCTGGATCCTGCATTTGTCCACGACACCCCGGGATCATCGGGAAACATTCAGGCGACGGTCAGCGAACACCGTCTCACGGGGATCTGCCCCCTCTGTGGTTTTCACAGAGCCGCCCTCATTGCCTGCGGCGGCCGTGGCCGCTCGGACTGTGACTGGACGGGAGTATCATTATCCCTGCCGGAGGTCATTGCATCTGCAGGTTGCTGTCCTGCATTTCAGACGAAGACATTTCCGCTCGCCCCTGCGGGGGTCCTGGCGCATCGTATCCATGCTCGCACCGGTCAGTAAGGTACCCGAATGAATGTGTATCCACTTTCATACTCAAGAGGGAATTTCTCCTCTCATATAAGGTCCACGAAAAGTCCGAAAACTGAACATTTCCTACAAATTATTCTTTAAATTTTTCAAAGTCCTTTTTTTCAGGCTCCATACAGCACGCTCTGTGAGGCCTCGTTTTTTCGCATATTCTTCCACAGAAACGCCTCCGATGATATGCTCCGTGAGAAGTTCTTTCTGCCTGTTTGTCAGTTTCGATGCGGCATCCTTCAGCCTTCTGTCTCCGTGACAGAATGTCCTGCCACCACATCTGATGAGGCACTCTGCTCCTTCCTCCAGTGCCCGCTCATCGATCTGCCAGCTGCTCTTGTCATCATTACAGTCCAGCCTGCTGTGTCTCCTTGTTTCCGTATGATCATTGCATCTTTCCTGCCGTTCGAGTTCCAGGATCACTTCTCCGATCTCCTGATCCGCTTCGATCTCCACGATATCTCCATTGATGAATCTATATGTGATTTTCATTCTGTAACCTCCGAATTCTGAATGTAGTGATATGACTTCTTCAAAATCCGCTGGTCACGGTCCTCTGATCCTCTTCATGAAAAAGCTCCTTACCGGTGCTGGCTCACATCAGTGATCCGGTAAAGAGCTGAAAAAGAGTACAAAAAAAGCCCGGCAAAACATCATCCTGTTAAAGGATCACTAATGTTCTGCCAGGCTCCTGATGACGATTCTCAAATCCAGTCTCTGCAAACTCCCGAATACCATCCGGTGTCTCTGACGGCGACTCCCGAATATGACACTCCCGTGGTATCCTCATCTTATTCGATTTTCATTCTGATACATGCTCGTCTGTTTCCACAGCTGCATCAGCCTTACGTTCATGCGCTGTACGTTGCAGTGATCTCCCTGAGCTGAAGGGATCCTGTCTGCAGCTTCACTTCGTATTTTCTCTTGCATTTCCTGCAGCATACTTCTGCACCGTCTGCTGTCCTTGCCTTGAAAAGCTCTGTGCCGCATTTCGGACACATCGCATAGGATTTTTCATCTTTTCTATCCAATTTCTTCCCTCCTCTGAACGGAATATCTCTGTACTGTCCGTATTACATCAGGTCATGTATGACCTTGACCGCCACGCCCTGTATCCGGCAGTCCGTCACGAAGATATCCTTCATCCGCGGGTTCTCCGGGTGGAGTCTTATCCTGTCACCTTCATGGAAAAAACGTTTCAATGTGGCTTCATCATCCACCAGTGCCACGACGATCTGCCCGTCCTCTGCAGTATTCTGTTCCCGGATCACCACCAGGTCCCCATCATCGATCCCGGCTTCTGTCATGGAACATCCGCTCGCTCGCAGGATGTAGAAGTTCCCCTGTCCGAACAGTGACTCCGGCAGGTTCACATATCCCTCGACATGCTGTTCCGCCAGATTCGGGATCCCGCATGCAATCCGCCCTATGACCGCTGCCCGTATCGTCCCGCGTTGTGATTTATCGATCTTCTCATTTCGGATCGTCTTTCCGTCGTAGCATATCATCCCGCGTTCATTCATCTCCATCAGATACCGGTAGACCGTCGTGCTGCCGATCCCCACGCCATCCGCTATCACCCGGAGCGACGGCGATGAATTGTAATCAAGATGATACGCCTCCACAAAGTCCACGATCCTCTTCATTATATCCGGATCCTTTGACCTCATGCTGCCTCCTTTCTATCCGGAACATTTTGTTCCTGTATTTGTATTATAAACATATGTTCTTTTTTATGCAACAGGGAAATGACTGCAAAATAAAAAGAGGCGTTTTTCGCCTCTTTAGTACCAATCAAGTTTTCAAACCACAGGTTAAATGAAAAAGTAAACCTATGCTGAAACCCCTTTCCTCATCTCAATCTCCAACACACAAATCCATCATCTGTACCACAGCTTCACAAACCTGAGTGAAGCTGATATGTGCGGCATATTCAAAATCTTTCTGATAAATCTGCCATTGCTTTATCATCACGTCGCTGTTTCTTACAACATCAATTATGTTCTTATAATCTTTTAAAAGCTTTTTAGAACCACGCTTTTCAGATGTCGCATCCAGTGCCGCTTTCAAAGCTCCGATTTCAATATTTTTATACTGCAGTTTATCAAGAATATAAATATCATAGTAATCTCTCGGTCTTGTATTCTGATCACCTCTTGAAACAACAGTTTCCAGCTTTTCTGCCATAACTGTTTCCAGGTTATATGCAAGAACAGAAATTTCTCTGTCTTCCAGTAACAGTTTAAAACGGTATTCTATCTCCCTTGGCGTGATTTTATCGCCTGTGGTGATATCGAGTTTCAAAGGCACAGCCATTGGTGGATAATTCGCTGACAACGAAACACGATACCCTGTGTATTCATCGCCCTCACGGATCTCACCGATTTTCTTAAGTTCAAAAGTCACATCATCATGCAGATCGATTTCACAGATATCCAAAAACATCTTCTGAATACTCTCTTCATTAACAGGCCAGCCTTTAATCGTTGCATCCATATCCATAGTGGCACGGGTATCTAAACCTACCATTGCGGCAATCAGGAAACCACCTTTTAATATGAAGTTCTGACGATATTTTGAAATGGAGATTCTTTCCAGCAGACGCTCCAGCATATAGTTTTGCATCACAAGTTGTGCCGAGATGTGTTTATCTTTCGATATATTCTTAATGACAGCTTTAAGCTGCATTGCATTTTTCATAGCAGCACCTCCAGATAAACTCTTACTTTTTCTTCAATATGAAATTTCTTCGCATACTCTGACAAAAGCGGGATGTTCTTATCTTTTCTAGCTACATACCGTTTGAACGCCTCTGTAATAATACCCGTATCTGTTCCCCCTCTTTTACGCAAAATATCACATAAGGTTCGCTCCATATTATATGCTGCTATTTTATTCCCACCCGGAGATTCAGTTTGAGTTTTTCCCTCGAGATACCACTCCCGCTTCACTCTGGAGCAGTTTACTCCTGCGGTCCTTGCATTAGTTAAATTATAATTATTTGGAAATGTCATATCATACTTATTCGGTGTTCGATCTGTCAAATCCCATAAAAAAAGTGCTGTCTCATTGGAAAAAATACCTTTTTTAAATCTCGCCTGCAGATTGACAAATTCATCTTCCCATATTTCTGGCAAAATATATACTCCTCTTGCAGTTTTTTCCAGCCTGCTATCATCAACAAGCTTTTTTAAGTTCCCGCGTAATATTCCATTTTCAGAAAGAACCGCTGTTGTAATAATGCCATTGTTTTCTTTTGCCAGCTCTATTATTTTATCCGAAACATTCATCCTACCACCTTCTTTAAATAGAAAATTGACTTTTATGCCCTTTATTATAATATTTAAGAGCATAAAAGTCAATCGCGTTTGTATGAATACAGCTGAATTGTATTAAACACTATACTATTCTTCCCTATCTTCTTTATCTTTTTCAGACAATGCAGGATGCTGCATATAAAATATTTCTTTCTGCCTTTCTATCTCTGCTTTCACCTGCTCCTTTATCGGCAGATATCCGGCACGCGTAAAATCACCCTAAAATGTGTCCAATTCAGATTGTGAACGCATGTGTTCACAATCTGCTCATCTAAATATGAGCATCGATCGTCCAGGACTCAACCCCGAAACTCAAAACTCCCGCAAAACACTTTCCGCTTTCCTTATGTATTCTTCCCTCGCCTTTTCCGGAGACAGTAGCTGGATCTCACCTGCGAACTTGAACAGCCAGCTATAGAAGTTCGGGCTGAGAGCCACTTCGGGATATGCGTAGAACGTCGTTTCGGTCGCGATCTCCGTCTCCACGGTCTCCCCGAACCGGTCGATCACGTATTTCATAAGCTCATTCCTGCACTCCAGCTTGACTCTTACCGTATCTCCATCGTACATCTCAAAGATCTGGCGGGAATACCGGTCAAGATCGAAGCCCGCAGGCTTCTTTGCAGCATTTTCCTCAGAAAGCCCGATATGGCAGATACGGTCCGCACGGAAAGACGAAATATTATCGTGCTTCTCCGAATGCCCCACGACATAGTAGAAATCCTCATTCCAGAAAAGCGCATACGGACTCAACGTATAGATCTCGCCGTCATTTCGGAGGATCTTCTTTTTATCCGGAGCATATTCCGTGTACTGAAAAGTGATCTGTTTCTTCCGGATGATCGCTTCATTGACCGTATCGACAATGTAAAGCAGGCTCTCATTCTTAGACTTGATACGGTTCGTCGCGTATATATTACGCTGCAGTTCCTTCTTTCCGCTGGTACTGGAAAGTGCCATGATCTTCCTGCAAAGGTCTTTGCTCTTTTTCAGCGTGATGAATCTGGAAGAGGACACCGCATCGATCAGCAGTTTCAGCTCCGCCTGTTCAAAGCTTCTGGCCCCCCAGAAGTACCTGTTGGGTTTGCTCTGCACGGTTATGATATCCATGCCGCACTCCACCATCAGGTCGATGTCGCCTTTTAACGTCTTCCTGTTAGTGACGATCCCCTGCTCCTGCAGGTAGTCCAGTATTTCAAATGTATTGAGCGGGTGCTGCTCGTCCGTGGTCTCGTACAGGAGTTTCTGAACAAGGAGCAACCTCCGCTTCATCGTGTTCGGTTCTGATTTCATGATTATTTCTTCTCCTGCTGCAGGTAGAACATTTTTATTTCAGTCACACTCCTGATTTTCTTATCTAGCTCTCCTTACACGTAAGTCTAAAGTTTTCAAATCCGATCTATTCCCATTATCAGGCTCATGCTCTTCCATTCTGGTAATGTAACCAATTTCCTGTAAATGTTCTGCTAACACCTTGTTCTTTTGAGTTGCCGGCAAAGTCACTGTGTGAAGCCGTGTTCTATCTGCAAGTTCTTTAAATTTACCACCGAGTTCGCCAAAGAACCTCGCGAGCTGATCAGAGTCTAATGCTTTACAATTATCCAATAACAGCTCACTGCGGTTTTCCGGATCAACAGAATTCCATGCAGCTTCAAAAATACTCACTGTTATCATGAAATCCCAATCATGCATTCCAAGGGCGACTTTTTCGGTCATATAGTGTTCAGCATATTCTTCAAACAAAGTTTTCTTGAACTGCTGAGAAAACCGCGTGTTCAACAACAAGCGTTCCAGGAGATCAGCAGACATGGAAATATTTTCTCTCTGTTCCATATAATCTTCCTGATTATTAAGAATAAACTCAACCGCCATCTCCAGAGAACGCTCTGCAATCGCCAGGTAGTATTCTGTCGTGAATTCGAAATAGCCGCAGTCGATCATAATCATTAATGTTGATTCTTCAATCAGAGACAGATCAATATCAAAAGCATCCGTTCTGAGAACAGGAATAAGTTTTTCTTTAACCTCGATTTCAGAATCTGATAAAATGAAAGCTTTAATAAATTCATCATTAATCCCCGATACATCCCCTGTCCTCAATTTCTCGACGTGTATCGATATGTATTGGCTTAATTCTGCGCTGAGTTCATACACATTCCAATATGCTATAACATTTTCCCAGTTTACAGATAGTTTATCTTCTTCTAAAAGTGTATTCCATGCGCTTCGCCAGGTCTCGCTATCATCTCGAACCAGACTTCCGGCACAATCTTGAATGCTATCCAGGCAGAAATTTTCTTTTATAATCAGTTTTCTTTGTATGTCTCCGTGATCATTCAGACGAGTAATCAGATCTACGATATCTTTTTTATCATCAGAAAAATCCCCCTCCTGTATAAGAATATTATTTCTAACATAATCGACAATATTCTCATGAATATATTCCAGCATAGGGAGATATCCCAATGTAACAATAGTCGAATAAGGCTTTACTTCTAACCTTTTAACCAGTTCATTGCATTTATATGCTACTATGATTTTTATCATTGTTTTATTTAAATTGTAATAATTGCCATCAAATACGGGATCCAGTACTTCATGCGAAACTCCATCTGTTGATAGCTTATTGAATTTTACATCCGTACACTTTATAATTGATATGACTTTGGAGGCATCATAAATTCGCAGTTTCTGAAGAATATCTTCGTGTTCCTCAAAAAACCATGATACCGAAGCATTCACATTCTGTGCCTCAAAATCCGCCGAAACATCCATCATTTTCTGCAAATAAAAAATCTGCCGATCATAAGTTAAAGTTTCATTTGTCACAATATATAGCCACATTGAATTCCAGATTGCCGTCAGCATTTGAATAAAAAGTTCCGGATATTTTGTTCTATCTACAAACTCATCAATAAATTTCCAGCTAGTTTCACTTTCATCAGACAACTGTTGTATTAATATGTTCAGTTTTTCTGAAGCTCCTGCAGTCAGCAGACTCTCTGTCAAATCAAAATTATAGACTGCTTTTTCTTCAAATTCATATTCCTGCAGCCTGTCAATAACATTTGGCGTCCTTGTAAGCTTATAGTCAAAATCCAATGGCGATTGATTCTTCACAGACAAAATGAAATTCATATCATCTGTAGTGATACTGGTACCTTTAAAATAGTTAATATAGTTCGCATAGGTTTCATCAATATATCCCCTTCTCAACAGGAGCACAAGCAGTTTATTCTTATACACCTCTTCTGATAAGACCTCTTCTGCAGAATATAATTCTAAAATTCTTTTCAGTGTCATCCCTGACAAATCATGCTGCCGCTGTCTGAATTCCTGTATTTCATTCTTGATATTCTCTTTTCCTTCATTTTCAAGAGTTTTTATGACCTGCCAACGCTCTATATATGAATCCAGATCATCGGTATTAATATACTTTTGCTTTCCTGACATACCAGGATCTGAAAATCTGATCTGAGTACAATTCTTTTTAAGAAGTTCTGTCATATCAAAATCATCACTCATAACAGAAGTCGCCTGAATTTCGCCCCGGCCGGATGTTATAAAAGCTTGAAATAAATAGGGTTCACCCATAAATGTCGCAACCATAGCATACTTTAACTCACGGATGGACTTGATCACATCTTCCTGAGCATTATGTATAAGTTCAGCCTGATTGTCAATTTTTCTCTGAAGTGTATTCTTTTCCTTTAATATAAAATTCTGCTTATCATGGAATGCATCTTTTATTATTCCATTTTCATTCTGAATTGCTGAAAATATATCTGGATAAAGGTTCTTAAAAATAATCATGGCTAACATCTGTTCATCAGATAGCATCAGATCCTGAAAAACAGATAAAGTTCTTTTATAAATCGCAAATTCGTTATAAATATTTATAAGAATGCGCATATCAGAAATATACGGTGCTACATCGAGAATAAAACTCTGTGAAACGTCATGATTTATGCCATTGCTTTTCGATGCATGAATCATCTTGAGCAGTTCTTCTCCTGAATTGGTTGAATTGATAAAGGGAATCACCGGAATAATAAAATCAAAGAATTTTGTTCTGTCATCTTTTGAAAAAATATCATCCTTCACCGCATATACAAAGACTATCGGCTTTTTCTTTATTGCATCATCATTATTTAAAAGATTATTTAATTCCCTAAGATGCACAAATATCTTGGAATCAGACAGGCGATCCAGATCTTCAAAGAAAACGATCCTGTATTTAGTTACTTCAAAGAAATACATAATTTCATCAAGGTTTTTATTAAAAATCGATTCGGTTTCGTCCTTTCCAGTTTGAATAACAGTATCTGCGGGCATTTTTATTTCTTTGACCCGTATTTTTGAAAAAATTGAAAAATATACATATGTACATACTATTGAAAGGATGATACACATTACAACTATAACCGCTATATAAACCAAAACAGGTTGCGGTTGAGTTAAAACATTTCTTATATGCTCCACACTTTTTTCAACCATATCAGGAAATAAAATTGCACATACAAAGCATAATAAAACAACCCCCGATAAACTGCGTAGAAAAACTGAACACCGACTAACCTTATGGAGTTTTCTATAACGGCTTTGCGGGATTTTTTCAGGTTTAACCTTATAAAAAAGCTGTTTTAAAATTCCTGGTTCTATTTCATCCAATCCGATATCTATTCTCTCATTACTATTTCCATCCAAAAATGTCGCCATAGAAATCTTTAATGCGTTTTTTCTGATAGACTTATCCTTGCCACACGTTTTCTCATTTTCCGAAAGAAAGGTCTCAATAATGCTGCTCTTACCGGAGCCATAAGGACCTGTCAAGGCGATATTTTTTATTTTTTTGTTTTTTAATGCCCAGTTCAGTGCCTTAATATATTCACCACAATTCTCAAGATTATCACTTGGTGTTAAATCCCTGTATTCAGAAAAGGTCATGTCTTTTCACCTCCCGGCTATGTTCTTTCAGACATAATGCTATCGGTTGACATACATTCTGTTCTTCATATTATATTGTTATTTATTTTTTCTGCTAACCCCTGCATCGTTTCTTCAAACTGCTTCTTCTTCAGTTCACATTCCCATAATGTGATTACATTCCACCCCATTGCTTCCATCTCCTCTTTATGCTTTATGTCATTGGCTACGTTCCTGTCAAACTTTTTCTGCCAGAACTCAGTTCTTGTTTTGGGTGTTGTTGCATATCTGCAGCCTTCATGTCTATGCCAGAAGCAGCCGTTGATAAAAATAACCGTTCTGTACTTCGGAAGAACAACATCCGGAGTTCCCGGATATCGTCTGTCGTTCTTTCTGAATCTGAACCCGTTCGCAAACAGCCAGCTCCTTACCTTCACTTCTATTTTTGTATCTTTTCCTTTTATCCGGCTCATATTCCAGCTTCTATGTTCCGGAGTGATTCTGTCTGCCATATTCTAAACCCGTCCTGTATTCTCTTACTTTATCTTCAATTAGCTTTGCCAGTCTCAGAATACGATCCTCATTATGAGAACTGTTTTTCATAAGAGTCTTGACATCTACAAGGATTCCGGCCACCTGCTCATATGGTCTGCTTCCATCCGTAATTTTCCAGTCACTCACAGCACTTCCGATGTAATACAGTTCATCATCTGACGCAAAGCGATCATTCGAAGAACTGAACGGCATAAGAAATGCATTATATACATGCGGGCTGTTTCCATTTTCGTCCCGGAACTTTTCGTTCTCAGCAAGGTACTCCCCATAAGTAATCTGTTTGTTGATAGAGGTGGACTCCGGCAGATGTCCCGGATTTCCTGTCCATCCATATTTATAATACTTTGCATCAAGAACGTAGATCCTGCTTCTGTCTCCGTTCACGAGCATGATTGTATCCGGTTCAAGACAGGCATTGTCATGCAATTGTCCTCCGAGCAACCATCTTGTTTTCGGGAAATAGTTTTCTTTGTCCCTGATTCCGTAGACTTTGTCTATCATTGATTCCCAGACATACTCAAACCGATAGGTGCCATATCTGTAGTCTCCAGCCGGATCATCATCACCCAGAAAATCTATAACGGCAAGCATGTTGATGAACAGCTGCCTGTTTCTGTCGTTGAAGGTTTCGGATATTTTCTTCCGCACTGTCCCATGAAACAGTCTTCTGTTAAATCTGATGTTCGGACGGGGCGGTACTGCAGATGTAAAAAGCCAGCCCATCTTATCGAAACTTTCATATACACAGAATTCATGAATAAGAGTTATCAGCTCATTTTCATTGATATTTTTCTTCTTGGTAATAAAATCAAGGTAATATATTTCATCATCCTGAAGATACGCACGCTGTGTTTTAACAGTTCTTCCCCAGTTTATTTTTCCGTTTCGTGAAACCTCATATGATACTTCCCGTTCTCTGTAATATCCTCTTGCATAATAATCCGAAATTATATACAGATATGCCTGTACCGGCATCTCCACCGAATTATAAGCAGGATTATAGTTGATTTCTGAGTCTTTCCGTTCAGTATTTTTTGAAAGTACATTCATAAGAAGAAGGATATCTTTCCTGAGTCCCTTATCATCTTCAGACAATCTGAATCCTAGCGGAAAATTCACCGATACATCTCCATCTACAGCTTTAACCCCTACGAATGTATCCGTATCAATATTTGTATTTATGCTGCACTTGTCTCGCAATGATACATGTGCCATATATTATCACTCTCCGTCATTTATTTCCGCCTCAAATATTTCGGATTCATCTCTCGCTTCTTCCGGACCGGATGCAGACATATCCATCATTTTTCTATATACTTCCGCTCTCATGACTCCCTTTATCGGATCCCTGTCGTTCTTTATTTCAGCATCATAACTGTGAACAAGATCACCGACTGATTTTATTTCAGGCCTGAATATTTTTTCCCTTTCAAGTTTAAATGCATCATCCCACAGATATTTGAGTGCTTTTTCAGGGAATTTATCTGATGTCAGTTCAGCTCTTGTTACAAAATATGCCCCCAGCTGTTTGTCTTCAGCGCTTGAAAGTTCCACATTGCACTCCAGAATTTCTGCATTGACCGCACTGGCAAATCCTCCCCATGTAACATCACTGTACTCTATCTTCTCATTGGCATGTTCCGCTTCAGCAATATTATTCTCAATATACTTCATATTCCATCTTCTCTGGAATGCAGTATCGAGGGTAAAAACGTTCTGGTCGGATGTATTCATTGTTGCAAGGATCGACAGATTGGACGGTATCCTGATTTCTGCATTCTCATCACCATATACCTCTCTTGCGATATCAAAATTCGTGATATGATATTTTCCGTTTCCATCATCATTCCTGTCAAGCAGCTGAAAAACATCTCCAAAAACAGCAGGGGCATTGCCTCTGTTAATTTCCTCAATAACAAGATAGTGCATATTACCTCTATTTTGTATTGCTGCTTTTAATGCCTTGGTAAATGGTCCCGGAACAAATCCGTATGACAGCTTTTCGATCCCGTTCTCATCTTTCTTTAACTGAGGCATTATCTGTCCGACAAAGTCAGAATAGGTGTAATCAGGATGAAAAACAATCCGCTCATACTCTGCGCTGCTTATTTCCTGATCGATTGCATAACTTTTACCTGCGCCAGGGACGCCATAATATAAAATATTCACTCCACCTTTTATCGTTATTGTACTAATACTGTCATTATCATATTTTTCTTCCCGTTCAATTTCTTCTGTAACCGACGCTATTATCTCACTGTTCGATTCTCCATAATTTAACGAAACAGGGAGTAGCTTTCTAACCGCACCTTTTGCCCTATCTAATATATCCTCACCGAATACAGTTCTCAAATTATTTTCCAGGTCAGGATATTTGTCTATTATTGCACGTATAATTGCAACCGCTTTCACTACATCCAGTGAACTTATAGCCTGTGACGGATCACGGGATAATTCCGGTCCAATATATGCTACATCATATGCGTCCAGATAAGGAATAAAATCTTCTCTTTTAAACGGCTTATCAAAGATACAATCCACAAGTATATCTATTTTAAAATATTTTGCCTTTCCATTATATCCAAAATCATATGGCTCTTTTATAATGTGTGCTATACCTATAAAGCCAGGGTCCCAATCAACTTCCGCTTTTCCGGTATCCCCACCAAGCGTGAAAAACACAATTTGTCCGGTCGTCAGTTCCTCTTTTAATGTGTAGATTCCATCAACTGTAACTTGAGATTCGCCTGCCAGTATTCTATGTACAGTTTCTGGAAATCCACATTTCATAGAGACATATTTTACTTCTTCATCTGAAAATTCCTTTAATATTTTCCGGACCGCAAGTTCCAATGCTTCATCATCGCACGCTTTATATGCATCATAGATATTCTGATATCCATATTGCCTTTCATCCAGAAACTTTTCATCTATTGCATCCTCTCTATTATCGGCATCAAAGCACCTGTAAAATGCTTCCTGATCCTTTCTATAACTACTTATCTTTCGGTTAAATCTTTTTTCAAGTACTTGCCAATCTTTAAAGCAATTCCTGATTCTCGAATCTGACTTTGGTAATTTTGCATAAAACAGGCACACCAAGCCTTGTTTTTCAATATTATTTAATGATGTAATATCTATAGTTTCCATTTTACTTATCCTCTGAAATGTTACATTCTACAAACTGATATGTTTCCCCTGCAAAAGTTTTTAATATGGCGTCAAAAATAATTTCCGCACCATCAACCGGAACTGCCATACCTATCTGTTTCCTGACACTTTCTTTACTGCCCAGGAACTCATAATCATCCGGAAATGTCTGTAAACGTGCACGTTCTCTATTTGTTAACGCTCTCGGTTCTTCATAATGATAAATATGCGTACCACCTCCCCCTGATCCGGTGACTGTGTATGCAGGTTTATCCGGATCCAGACGCCTGTAAATCTGACTCAGTCGTGCTTTCTTTACATTCAATTGTAACTCTTCAGGTAAATCAGCAGTCCATGCATTTTCACCAGGCTTAATATGCTTCAGCCTTTCTACTACCGCAACTGACTGTCGTGTTAATTCATTGTTATATGCATTACTTCGTATCTCAGGTATTTCTAAGGCTGTTTTACATGAATTATCAACATTTTCGTAAGGCTTGGTACTAGGCACTTTATACTCATAAGGTAAATCTTTACGAATCCCTACGATTATGATTCGATGCCTTGCCTGCGGTATACCATATTCTTCAAACTTATATAGATGCGGATAAATCTTATAACCAGCTTTCTTTAAATCATCTAATATGACCCTCAACGCACTTCCTTTATTTGCACTTGCAAGTCCTCCGACATTTTCAGCAAGAAACCACTGAGGTTTATATATTTTAAGCGCTTCGACTCCATAAGTATACAAAGGCCCAAAATTCCCTTCAAACCCTTTCTGCTCGCCTACAATTGAAAAATCATTACATGGAAATCCGAAAGCAAGGGCATCTATCGCACCTAATGACGATAGATTCAGTTTTCTCACATCTCCACAAATCACCTTTTCAGGTGTGTTCGGACAAATATTATGAATATAGGTATTACATGTATCTCTATCATAATCATTTGCCCACGCATGTTCTATTTTCATCGTTTCAGATTTTTTACTTGCTTTATCAGCTCCACATGCAATACCTCCTGGTCCACAAAAAAGTTCGCCTAATCTAAATACTGTCATTTTTTATACCTTTTTCCCATCATTAAAATTAAAACTATACTCAAACTCCACACCAACCACTTCAGCTATTTCTTCAAGATCATGAATGGTGAAACTTTCACGTTTCAGTTTTCCGCTAAATGATTGTGGCGATGTATTTAAACGACGTGCAATTTCAGCAATGCTAATATTCTTCATAGCTGCTAAGACTCTTATTTTTTCTGACACACACATTTTTGTTACCTCCACCTACATTATAAACATTTTCATTTAGCATTTCAATATTTTCATTTAGCATTCTTTTCATCTGGCCCTATACTTTTGAATTTATTTATAAAAATATCATGACTCAATTGTTCCTTAAATGCAACACATTTCGTAAAAAGGGAGGGGTGAGGCCCTCCCCTTTTTTTGTATTCCTGTCATACGCCACTCTACATTCGCATCCCTACGGCACGCTCAGCCATCCTTTCTCCGGATTCACATAGTTCCCGTTCAGCATCACTCCGAGGTGCAGATGCGGACCGGTGGAGTTTCCGGTGCTCCCCACGTTTCCGATATACTGTCCACGAACTACTTTCTGACCGGACTTCACCTTTATTTCGCTCAAATGACCATACACCGTCTGCAATCCACCGCCGTGATTGATTATGATGCAGTTACCTAATCCGCCGTTCCATCCTGCAGTGGTCACTGTCCCGGATTCGCAGGAATACACCTTTGTTCCTGTCGGGAAAGCTATGTCGAGTCCTCTGTGATTTGTCGAGCCTATACCTCCCGGAGAGCTTCTCGGTCCGAAGTGAGATGAGATGTTTCCTTTTGTCATTCCCTGTATCGGTAGCCCCAGCTTCCCCGGACCTGTGGTGATCACATCGTAGGAATAGTTCCCATATGGATAATATCTCAGAACATGCTGAACATACTCCGGATCTCCATAGGAACTTACGCCATGTTTCTTTGCCTGATCCTTTGAGAATTCGATAGCTCCTGCATGGCTGTATCCTCCATATTTACTTATTGCCCACGGGATATATCCTGAGCCGAAGTTATAGCCTTGAAGTGCCAGTTTTATCCTGTCCATATCCACCGGACTCTTTGCCTTTGCAGCAGACAGATTATCACTGAGGTAGTGGACACCGCAGCTGATGGAGTATTCCGGGTCTTTTATGGTGTTCGGCTCTTTCGGATATCTCGTGTTATATCCGCATTCGGATGCCTGCATTGGATCAAGACCTTTTCCGCCCGATTCCTGCATCATTACCGCCTTGACAAGTTCTACATATTGAGGGATGCCGTATTCTTTACAGTACTTTTCTATCACCGGGGTGTAGGCCTCCACTTCAGGGCTCACCGGGATATAGCTGTCCGAGCTTTCATCACCGAAGAAGTAGAACGCCGCTCCGAACAGGATACAGCAGACCACCACGACGACTGCTGCTGTGCCTCCTGCAGCGATGGCTGAGACCAGAGCCTTCACACTCTCTGCCAGAAGACGTGCAGCTCTCGCTGCCGCCTTTGCAGTTCTTACCGCTGCCGTTCCGCTTTTCCGGATGATCTTCCCGCTCTTGCGGTATGCGTCCATCATTGCCTTCCTGCTCCGTTCCGCTGCCTTTGCCTTCTCCTTTGCACGGATCCTGACTCCCGCTTCTGCAGCCGCTCCTGATTTCATCTTGCTGTTTTCTCCCCTCCGGAGCCCGGCCTGTCCAAAGGTCCCGTTTTTATATGTTTTCCCTCTCTGCTTTATGAACCTGTCTTTCAGAGCCCTTCTCACCGCTCTTGCCGATGCGGATCCTGTATCGGTGATGCCTTTTTCTGTTGCATATCTTCCTCTCTGCATGCCTTCCTGGAGCCGCTGCGTTGCGTATTCAGAGCCGCTTTCTTCACTGCTCTGTTCCCCTGTTCTTCCTGCCCGCCTGATCTCAGAGGCGGCATCTCGGATCCTCTGCGATGCCACGATGGAATGATCCACCTTCTTTATGCTCGTCCTGTCGACTTTACGCGTCTTGATATCTGCCATCCGATCACTCCTTTCTGTCGTTTCTGTGTCTGTTTTCCCGAAAACGAGAAATGTTTTATTGCTGTTTTTCACGAAAATAAGAAATGTTTGCATGTATCCGGGATGCTTAACGCATCCCGCCCGCCTCAGTGATAGATCTTCTCGTTGACTTTCGTGGACATGAGCCGGTAAAGCTCCGTGTTTTTCGGGAACCTGTTCTCGAAAGGCACCAGTGCGCTTCCCACCTTGATCAGACCGCATCCGGGATTTACATCTTTGATAAAATCCATCTGCTCACTGGAGATATTGATAAGCTTCGCAAGTTCCAGCCTGTCTGTCGGTGCCTGATTCAGCATGATCAGAAACTCCGAGTTGGCAAGCATGGTCCTTGCAGTGTGGGACTGCAGCAGATCCTCCACGTTCTGCGTGATGCCGGTGCAGTATGCCCCGTACTTTCTCACACGCTTCCAGAGCGTGAACAGGAAGTTCGCCGAATACTCATGCTGAAAGAGCAGGTAGATCTCATCGATGAAGATGAAAGTCTTCCTGCCCTTCGCCCTGTTTTTCGTGATGCGGTTCAGGATGCTGTCCAGCACCACCAGCATGCCGATGGGCATCAGCTGCTTTCCCAGATCCAGGATGTCGTAGCATATGAGACGGTTGTTTGTGTCCACATTGGTGTGCTTTGCAAAGGTGTTGAGAGAACCTTCCGTGAAAAGCTCTATCGCAAGTGCTATCTCCTTCGCCTCCGGCTCATCCTGTGACAGGAGCTCCCGATGGAAATCCTGCAGTGTCGGCGGGATCCCTTCGTATCCTCTGCTCTGGTACTGCCTGTATATCCCTGCTGTACACCGGTCAATGATGGACTTCTGCTTCGCACCCAGGTTCTGCCCTCCGATCAGCTGCTCGCACAACGACAGTACAAACTCCGACTTCAGGATCACCGGGTTTGCTCCGTCCCCGTATTCCCGGTTCATATCCATCGCGTTGATGTGGTTTGGACTGGTGGCGGAGATATGGATCACTTCACCTCCCATGGCACGGACAAGAGCACTGTACTCCCGCTCCGGATCCAGAAGGATCACATCGCAGTCGCCTGCCAGCATCAGGTTCACGATCTCGTTTTTCCCTGCAAAGGACTTCCCCGATCCCGATACGCCGACGATGAAGGAGTTCCCGTTCATCAGCTGCTCCCTGTCCGCCACGATCATATTCTTTGAGATCGCATTCTGCCCGTAATAGATGCCGTGTCTGTGTGCGATCTCCTGCACCCGGAAGGGCATCAGCACCGCAAGGCTCTCTGTGGTCAATGTCCTGGTCACGTCTATCTTTCTTACACCGATGGGGAGTGCCGTGTTCAGCCCGTCCATCTGCTGCCATTTCAGCACCGCGAGCTGACACATCCTCTCCCTTGCTGCGGTCCTGATGGCTTCCGTATCCTCATCGAGCTGCTTCTTCGTATCCGCCATATGGACGATCGTCACCAGAGCGAACATCATTTTCTGATCTCTCGTGGTCAGATCCTCAAGGAACTCCTTTGTCTCATTTCTCTGAAGCTCCATGTCATACGGGAGCATCGCAGTGAAGTTGTTGTTGGCGTTCTGTCTTCTCTGCCAGTTTGCAGCATTCGTCTCTACTCCCAGCATCCTGTTTTCCACTTCTCTTACCGCCTCGTCTGTAGGGATGGGGATGATATCGATACTCAGCATCAGATCCCTGGATATCTCCGTGAGCTTCGTCAGGATATCGTCTTTGAGAAATGCCGCATAGTCCTTCAGGAACATGACTCTTCCATACTTTTCACCCAGCATGAAATAGTCATCTGCCACCTCGATATAGTCCGGTGAGATATAGTCCTTGAAACAGTGTCCCTTCTTTGCAGAATCCTCCATGCTGAAACTGAAGGATGACTCCTCCCCGATACGGTAAAAGCCGAACAGGATCTTCAGCCGCTCTTCTGCATCAAGCTCCGTAAGACCTGATCCCAGTCTGCTGAAATGCATCTGCAGCTCCGCGCCTACACGGTTGAAATAACTTCTGGCATCCTCGATACTGTTTCGGAATACCGATATGGTCAGATACTTGTCCTGCACGATGGATGTCGTGGAAAGTGCCTTTGACAGGAGCATCATGTTGTATTCCTTCCGGTACTCATCCAGCCTGTCATCTCTTGCCGGGAGCAGGATGTCCCTTGTGATCTCTCTTCTGTCCATCCGCCTGTTGTTGATGGTGATCTTCGATATCGCTCCGCTGTCAAGAGAGTTCAGGATCTCGCTGTATTTCAGGAACATGGAGTCCTTGTCGCTTCCGGATGCCACCGCATAATTGATATCATCGAACCGGTAGGATCTGCTGTACTTTCCAGGTGCCACCTCGAAGATCCCGTCTGGGTAGATCGTCCTGATGGGGATGAGATCCTGCACAGAGCGCGGGATCCTGAGTCTGTCCTTTTCCTGTCTGTTGATAGATCTCAGTGTCTTTAACATTTTCTTCTGCCTCTCTTTCTTCTTTCTGCTTCTTTTTTCGCTTCACGTGCCTCTGCTTTTTTCTGCTTTTTCTCCCTTCTTCTGATCCTTCGGAGCTCTTTCTTCGAAAAGCTCCCCTGGCGCAGCCCGATGCTTTCCTCCATCGCTTTGAAATACAAAGACTCCGGCCTGCTGAGATACCCTGACGGGAACAGGAACCTGCTTTTCACATAGGCAGCGATGAACTTCTCTGCAGGCATCCCGTTATATCTCAGGAACCCCACTGCTGCAAAAGGCACGACGCCCAGGACGCAGAGCCACGTCGTGATCTCAAGTCCCAGGACGTCACGGCAGAGGAAATAGATCCCCACTGCTGCACCGCACCCCAGGACAGAAAAAAAGAACTGACGAAGTGTCAGTCCGAAAAACATGTTCTCTGAATACTCCCGTATCTCCTTGTTGATCCTGACTTCCATTACCTGCTGCTCCTTTCATCCGTGAGTCTTTCCATAGCTGCCGGTTCCATCAGCCTGTTCTTTTCACGATCGAAAAGGAACACTCTGTCGCTCAGTACATCCCTTGGCTCCACTATCGTCCTGTTCACGTCTCTTACAAGAGCCTGCAGCTCCCTGATCCCGGGAGCATTCCTCTCAGGCGTGATGATGACCTCGTGCCTGCTGGACGGCAGGACGTAATAACTGCTCCCCAGGATCTCGCCGATCCTCGTCTGCACATCCGGATAGAACAGTGCTCCCGCTCCATTGATACTGCTCTCGTTGGTCAGGACATACATCATCCCGTCCGCAGCCTTTCCAAAATCCTCTGTGAGCGGATCGATCCCGCCCTCTGCACAGGATCCGCCCATGAATACGTCGGTCATCTCCGTCAGGACCGGTCTGTATCGCTGCTGCGTGTTCGCATCTGCTTTATCCAGAAGACGCTCCACGTCATACCCGAAATCTTCCGCCATCCTCTTTGTCACCGCAAAGCACAGATTGCCGCTCCCGTCTTCCTCCAGCATCACATAGGCCACCTTGACGAACCCGTTTGCAGCCGGTCTGTAGACAAGATCCTTCAGTCGTTCTCTGTTCCTCTCCGCCTCTGCGACCTGGAACACCAGCTTCTTCTCGACATCCTGATATTCCAGAGAGATATCTGCTGTCTGCGGTGCTTTCTGCAAAGCTCCCCTCAGTGCTTCCGCCACTGCCTCTGCGATCTGCTGCAGCGACCTTCCGTTCTCGTATTCTCTCAGGCAATCCTCCAGATACAGGGTCGGAGCCGCCTCCTGTCCCGGTCTGCGAAGGCTGATCCCGTGAAGTTTCTGGTCATTGTTCTTCACCACTTCACCTGTTTCGACCTGCAGGTCTTCCTGTACTTTACGGATCTCTTTTTTGACCGCTTCTGTGATCTCTTCAAAGAATTTTTCCTTATCCATTTCTCTCCTCCTATATTCCCATCATTTCATGGACCAGACGGTCCGCCATTTTCACAGTCCCCACAAGGACCAGCATATTGAACACCATCTCACCGATATATGCCCATACCATGGACACCACGGTGGCATCCGCATCGATCTCAGGCGGCGAGGAAGCGAACTTCGAGAATATGATGCAGGCAAGCATGATAATCGCTCCTTCCAGGCACACTCCTGCATAGCTCTTGAGAAAGCTTTTCCCGATCTGCTCCGTCGGCTGCCCTGCAAAGGTCGCAAGCGGGATCGGTGCGATCGCCGTGTACAGGTAGATCTTGAAGAACCTTCCGTATACCGTCAGGATCATGATGAACGAGAGGATGGTTATCACCAGGCTCCCGATCAGCGTCACCGCCCACAGCGGGATGCTCTCAAAGAATCCGCAGTCCTCGATGGCCTCTATCATTTTCTTCGGGAGCACCGCCTTGTCAGAACTGAACACTCCTGCCGATCTCATGATCGTCTCGATCACTCCCTGCACGATGCTGAAGATGGCGAGCATCAGTTCCAGCCCGTAGGTCACGACACCTTTCGCGATGGCGAACCTTATGAAGAGCTTCACCGCATGCTCCGGCTTCTTCAGCTCCGCCACCGTACCGCACGTCTTAACGACACCCACAAGAAAAAAGAGCACCAGCAGTGCGATCGCGATCGCCTGCAGTGCTCCGTGTATGTTCAGTATGACCTTCCAGATCTCCCCGCCTTTGAATTTCTCCGGTGACTGCGTCAGCAGCGTCCAGATCTCCGCCAGCTTCTCGTTCCATGTGCCCAGGGTGTTCTCCAGATTCTGTACGACCCAGTTGTCCGACAATGCTCCCTCCTCCTTCCTTCCGCTACGATATTCATCCGATTTCCTCCTTTCCGGGTAAAATAAAAGACCGGAAGTGCGATCCTTCCGGCCATGTAATACAGCTCCGTATCATATGTTTCTTCTATTTCATACAGTTCATGATGACGGTTATCATCATTTCCATTTCCTCCGGTTTTGACTCTGCGATCATGATGGTAAGTGCCACCAGAGTATGATCGTCTATTGTCTTATTCCCATCTACAAACAGTGCTCCGTTTCTATCAAGAAAATACAGGAATATCGTCGCAGCGATCCTCTTGTTTCCATCATGAAAACTGTGATTCTTTGTTATGAAGTATAATAAATGAGCCGCCTTTTCTTCCAGCGTCGGATAGAGATCCTCACCTCCGAAAGACTGATATATATTCCCGATACTGCCTTTGAATGAATCATCTTTCTCCTTGCCGAAAATGTCAGATTCATTCCCGAACCTCATGCTGGATATGATTTCTTTACATTCTTCGTATGTCAATATATAAGCAGCCTCATTACCTTTCGGTCTTTCCATATTCTGATGATCATATGCATCCAGAAGATCAAGGGCTGTGCTGTACTTTTCTATTACCGAAAGCACCTGTCCGCTGTCCAGAGCATCCTGTGTGCGTTTCATGACCTGTATCACCTCACCCAACTGTGTGATACGATTATTATTTACTGCATATCCTCGCAGTATGTACTGCTTCAATACATTGTTTGCCCATCTTCGAAACTCCACACCTCGTCTGGATTTCACCCGATACCCGACTGAAATGATCATATCCAGGTTATAGTATTCCACCATATGAGTTTGCGTTTTTCCATCAACAGCTCCATGTTTAGTGGTTGTCGCAAATTTTGCGACAACCACTTCATCATCCAGTTCTTCTTTCAATGCATTATTTATATGTTTGCCTATCGTTTTGACATCTCTGCCGAACAGGTCGGCCATCTGGTTTCTGTTCAACCACACAGTTTCCTGTTCAAGCGGAACCGACAGTTTTATTTCCTTGTCTTTCGTTTCAAATAAAACCAGTTCATTTATCTTTTCCATGCACATTTTCTCCTATACGAGATTCATCTATATTGACATTATACGTTCCCGTTGGAGTTCGGGCAATAAAAAAAGCAATCCTCAATTCGAACTGTCGCAAATTTTGCGACAACCACTGTTTACCGGATCTGCCATTTTACTGATCCTCGCCATGTACCGGCAGCTCTCACTGCCGTATCCTGTTGCTTCAGGACTCTACCCTGTGATCAGCGCCAGGATCTCTTTCGTGAACGTGATGATGATGCCGCCTGCCAGGGTCAGAAACCCGTTGGCTCTCTGTGACGGGTCATGGCTCTTGAGCGACAGTCCCACCTGCACGATACCGAACCCCAGCAGGATCAGTCCGATCGCACGGATCAGGCTGAAAATAAAGGTGGAAAGATTGTTCACCACCGCCAGCGGATCGTTCGCTGCAAAGCAGGTCTCTGTGGATACCGTCATGACCAGTACCGCTGCAGCGTATCCTGCGAAGATGATCCTGCCTCGCCTGTCAAGGCTTCTATGCCTGCTGCTGTCTGTTTTCTTTCTGTCCATTCTCCTTTTCCTCCTTCTCTATCTCCTTCAGGATGTCCGCCTCTGACAGGAGCTCATATCCCGTCTCCTCCGGTGCAGATCCGTCGGTGTCCTTTTCTTTTATGTCATCCCTGCCGGTATCTCTGTATTCTTCAATAAAAATATCTGCAATGTCCCATTCCACCTTCCCGTGAAGATACGGTTCTGCTCCTCCGTCTTCCGTGAAGCAGACATTCGGATGCTTCAGGATGTCGTACTTCAGATCCTTTACAGCCCGTTCTCCTCTGATGAACAGGATCGCGCAGCGGTTATCGAGCATCCTGACTTCAGCCGCATCCAGCAGCTCTCTCCCGCTGAGCTGATACCCTGTGGAATAGCTCCCGTTCCTTCCGTATGACCGGTTGTAGTTGTTGGTATCGATCGTCTCCTTTCCCAAAAGCTCCGAGACATATTTATGTGTGCTCTGCTCATTTCCTCCCAGATACAGGAACACATCACAGTTGCCTGCGATGCTTTCCCACTGCTTCTCAAAGAGTGCCTTAAGCTGCGCCATGTTCTGCAGGATGATGGACACAGAAACTTCTCTGGATCTCATCACTGCAAGGATCTTGTCGAAATCGTCCGGGAGCGACACGTTTGCGAACTCGTCCATGCAGAAATGCACATGGACCGGCAGCCTTCCTCCATACCTGTGATCCGCCACATAGAACAGCTGCTGGAAAAGCTGCGTGTACAGGATTGACACCAGAAAGTTGAAGCTGGTGTCATTGTCCGGTATCAGTGCGAAGAGTGCAGTCTTCCTCTCCCCCATCCTTTCGAGCTCCAGCTCGTCCGTCATGGTGAGCGACCTCAGCTCTTCCAGATTGAACTTCTCGAGTCTCGATGCCAGCGTGATCTGGATCGACTTCAGGGTCTTTGCTGACCCCGAATGATAATCCTTATAATATTTCACAGCGATGTGATCAGGATCCTTCTGCTCCAGTCTTGCAAAGAGTCTGTCAAGGGGCGTATATTCCCCGCCGTCCTCATCGGTGATCGCACCTGCCCGGAGCATCTCCATGACCATCGGGAAATTCTGTTCCTCCTCCGGCGCCTCATATCTCAGATAGAAGATCAGTGCCAGCAGGAGCATCTGCGCAGCGGTGTCCCAGAACGGATCACTGCTGGTCGCACCTTTCGGCGTGGTGGACTTGAAAAGGTTCGTCACCAGCCTCTGGACATCATTGTCGTCCCTGAGGTAGATAAATGGATTGTAGCAGTGGCTCTTTCTCATGTTGATGAGATCGAGCACCCTGATCTCATATCCTTTTGCCTTCAGCAGGTTCCCGGTCGCCCTGAGGTTCTCTCCCTTCGGATCCAGTACCACAAGAGAGGTGTTTGCCTGCATCAGGTTCGGTTTGCAGTAGAAGCGGGTCTTCCCGGAACCGGAGCCTCCACACACCAGTACGTTGAGGTTTCTCCTGTGCTTCCTGCCGTCCAGCCCGATCCGCACGTTCTGTGTCAGGATCTTGTTTTCCGTGTCCGGCACAGCACGATACTTCCGGTCCAGCTTCGTGGCATCGCCCCATACAGCCGAACCCATCTCTTCTCCTCTCCTGTAATTCCTTCCGGAAGAAATCGCGATCCCGATTCCTATCATATAGGCACATAAAAAAAGGAAGACCGTCTTCATACTGTCTTCGCATATGGTGATCGCAAAGGGGCTGCAGAGAGCATCCGGAAGTCCGGATACGATCTCCGTGAGCCCTCCGCTGAGGAACGGTGCTGTGAGAAGTGCCAGCCACACTGCAGGGATGATGCCGGATGCTGCCGCGATGATCTTCTCTCTACCTTTCACAACCGTCACCCATGACCCTTGTTTTTTTCTTCGGGGCATTGCACAGATCCACGATCACGTCTCCGATCCATCCGGTATCCATCCCCTCCTTACGCTTCTCCTCGCGGAGCATGAGGAGCGCGTTGATGATCAGTCCCTGCGTGTCCTCATCAACAGTCATTATATATTTTTCCTTCGCCATGCGTCACCTCTCCTTTCCCTTTTTCTTTCCTGCCGAAAGGTTCCTTCCCGCGTCTTTTACAGAAGCTGCTTTTTTTCTTTTTTCTGATCCTTCCCTGTATTTCTGAAGCTCTTCTCTCACAGAAGTCCTCTGCTTCCTACCCGTAGGGATATCGTTTTCCTTCTCTGAGTGCTGCAAAGACTGAGGGCTTTTTCCGGTCTTTGCAAGAATGGGGTTTCGGTCCAGTTCCTTCTCCATCGTTTTCACGACCGATGCCTTGTCCACCGTATTCAGATGGAATCTCTCCACTATCCGGTTGATCTTCGGAGCATCCGTCGCTCTTGCGATCACATCGATAGCTGCATCAGGGCTTCCGCTTCCCTTTTCTCTGAGCACACTGTAAAGTACGCCGTATCGTTTTGCTTCCTTTGCGAATCTCTTCAGATCCTTCTGCTGCACTGTGAAGACCTTGAGCTCATTTCCTGATCTTATCATATTGGAAAGTCTCGCCTTTCCATGTGTTTTCTGTTCCTCTTTCAGCACTGCCGCGATGAGGACCGCCAGGTTCTTTGCACCTGAACCTGTGATCCTGGCCGCGACCTCCACTCCTTCCAGCGACATCCTCACGATCTGTTCTGCCGCATCACCGCCTGCGTTCATCTCTTTTCATCTCCTCTCTTTCTATCTGCCGGATGCTTTCCTCCATCCGTACACTCCTTGTTTCGATGTTCTCTGTGAGCCTGATCTCCTTTCGGAGTACTTTCAGCTCTTCGCCGATCTCCGCGATCCGTTCCTTTGCATCTTCTTTTTCTCCCTCCGGGATCTTCCTCCGGATCAGGTTCCGAAGCTGCGTCCGTTCTCCTGTCAGCAGCTCCGCTTTCTCCACCCTGAGATCCCGGCAGACTTTCAGGTGATCCAGATCCTTTATGGACTCCCTGCTGATGAACCGCGCCTCCTCTATGATCATGTCAAGCTTTCTGATATCATCACGGATAAGATGAGGGACTCTTGCCGGAGCTTTCCGGTATCTCGGAAGGTATCCCAGAAGATAGCAGTAGTGAAGGTACAGACCTTTCAGCCCGCCGATCCTGCGTATCTTCTCTCGTCTTGTCGGAAGTCGGTACTGACATCTGACATGGACCGTCTTCTGGAAAACCTCGAAGACCTTGTGCTCCGTCTCTTCTGTGATCCTCTCAAGGATCCGCTGCTTCGTGTAGTCTTCTCCAAGTCCCGAAAGTCTCATGGGCTTTTTCCATTCCTTCATCTTCACCGTCCAGTGTTTCCTGTCGTCCCTGAAGCTGCAGGTATATCCCCTGGACTTCATCACGATCTCGAATTCCTTCAGGTTCGTCGAGACTGCTATCGCCTCATCGACGGCTGCACGCGTCACATTCCTTCGCGTGCTCCCGCCCTGCTGTTCGCTTCGGTGTTCCTGATACGGCAGGCCTTTTCCTTTCGGATGCTCCACCACGCTGAGGCCATACTCCCGGCAGATCTCATCCGATACCCTGTTCAGCTCGTACCACTGCTTTTCCCGCAGTCTCCTGCCATGCCGGAATGAAACGGAATTCACGACGAAATGGTTATGGATATGATCTGTATTGAGATGGGTCGCGACCAGCACCTGATAATCCTCGCCCCAGACCCGCTGTGCGAACTCGACTCCGATCCGGTGAGCAAGCTCTGGGCTGACCTCGCCCTCCTCAAAACTCTGGTATCCGTGATATGCGACGATGCCGCCTTCTTTTCCGAACTGTTTCTTCACGGTCACGAACTGGTCTCTTGCGATCTGCGCACTGCAGTTGATCCCGGTGACAAAGAACTGCTTCTCCGTCTTATCTTCATCTGCAGCATAATGCATCACATCTGTGAGTGCAGAAAGCTCTTCTCTGTTCCACTTCGGATTGGCTGTCTTCATCTCATCCATCACATAGGAAAGCGGGCTGTCCGGCTTTCCCCGCACCGGCCAGATCTTTGTCACAGCCATTTGGCGATACCATCCTCCGGCGTGAGGAACCGCCTTTCGATATCTGCCTGAAAGCTTCTCCATCTTCCGATTTCCTGATGAATCAGCTGCTCTTCGTCCGGGGATGCTCCTTTTGCATGATCGAGGATCCTCTGCAACTGGTCAGCCATGCTGCTCACATCCCGCATAGCATCATAGAACTCGTCACCCGGCTTCTCCCTCGGCTCGTATCCTTTGACCAGCTCTCTCACAAGCCCCGCCTCCGAGCGGCAGGCTTTCTTCGCCTTCTTCTTCAGTTCTTCTGCCTCTTTTCTGTTGAGGGTATAATACTTCCTGATGCTTCTTTTCATCTCTTCTCCTTTCCTTCTCCGGGGTATCAGGGTCCTCCCTGAAAGCTTCTGTTCTGCTCTATGGGGGCAGAATGGTCTGCTTGCTAAAGATAGACACCCGGGATCCCCCACCCTGTTATTACCGCTCATGATCGACTCTTTCCTGACGTAAAGGCACCGCTCTGATGCCGCCTGCCGTCATGAAAAACTTCTCCGGATCGCGGAACCTGTCCATATATTTCTGCTTCAGATCATCCGGCAGCGAGAGAAAATTCTCGCTTTCCACCGGTGCATAGGCAATAAAAAAAGGACCAGCAATTATATCCATGATCTGCCCGTCCTCTCCGTATATCGCCCTGTTTAAGGGCATCCCGTTCATCTTCCCTTCTTCATTGCATATCAGTGCCACCTCATCCTCAAACGGCATATACTCCTCGATGAGTCCTCCCACTGCAGCCTGCATGGCTCCAAGACTGTCGTCCATCACCCTGATCACGGCTCTTTCTCCCGGCTCTACCATGATCACTTCTATTGTTGTCCGTTCCTCCATTTTATCAGCTCCTTTCACTGCCATAAGATATTCATTGTAATCTTTTCCTTCTTCTGCTCTGTTAATCTCCACGCTGTATCTTCCTTCCAGAAACTTTTCTGCCTGCTCGGCCGCCCGTCTTCCTGTCCTGTCATTATCGAAATGCAGAGCGACCGTCTTCGTCTCAGGATGTGCTTCAAGATACCTTCTGAGAGCTGCCGGGATCCTTCCCTCGCTATCCGCTTCTGCTGCCGAAACTCCGGCTGTCGATATCAGGCTTTCCCCTTCATATTCTTTCTCCTGCATCCTGCGGAGAGTCATATAGGAGAGCAGATCGATCGCACTCTCGAACACCCGTACCGTCTCTGCAGTTTTTCTTTCGATCCGGAAAGCATACTCTTTCCGGCTTCCGCGAATATCTCCTTTTCGATTTCCAGACGTTGTCCTGTATGACGCATGTGCCGGAACCCCGGTTTCATCCAGCCCCACAAAGATGACGCTATGATCCTTTGCAGCCTCATAGATCAGTCCTTCATCGATCAGTTCATGCACGATCTTACAGTCGATCCCGCGTCCAGTCAGATATCTGATCACCTTCCCGCTTTCCGGACTTTTTACGAAAAGCCTGAATTCTTTCTTCTCTTCAGGGATCCGCATATCCTGTGTTTTTTCTATGTTCATGACCTTGTTCACTTCTTTCACCGCCATCTGGAACGAATAGCCCTTCACCTTTATCAGATAGTCCACGGCACTCCTGCCGCCAATGCCGCGGGAGAACCAGTGCCAGAGCCCATTGGATATCTTGAAACTGTCGTGTGATCTCAGACACCAGGTATCATGAGAAAATCTTTTCAGCTCAAAAGGATCCGCAATCTTCAGATACGAAAGCAGATCATGCTTTTTCGCCTCTTCTATTTCCTTACCAGTCACCCACATATCGCTACCTTTCCTGTTCCCTGCCCTTTCTGAACTCCTCATGATTCTTCACCACATCACCGATCAGCAGCCCTTCCTTCTGAAAACTGAAGCTTTTCCCGCTGCCGCATCCCACGACCAGATGATCCACCATTTTGATCCCAAGAAGATTTCCTGCCTTCTTCAGCGTCTGCGTCGCTTCCGCATCTTCTCTGGACGGCGACGGGTTTCCTGAAGGATGACAGTGGAATGCTATGAATGCCGCCGCATTGGAAAGTATGCTGCTTTTGAACACCTCCCGCGGACTCACAAGTGCCTGGTTCAGTGTTCCGATACTCACCACGTTCATACTGATCGGTTTTCCATCAGCGGCCATATTTAGGATGCAGAACACTTCCCTGTCGAACTGGGAAATGAGATCCTTTATGAGTGCGACCGCATCATCCGACGAGGTAACCGGCGTGTCGCTGATGAGGGAAGGCTCCTTCACCAGACGCACGTTCACCACCTCAAGGCTTCCGTATTCCGTCGTCTTTTCCTTCTCCTTCGTCATTTTCCGTCTCCTCCCTTTCTTTCAGATCCACTGATATAACGGTTCCCTCTTTCAGACCTTCGATGATGATATCCCGAAGCTCCCCGAAAGATCTGATCTTCAGTTCTGCCATATATGCTCCCTCCTCTCTCCTGTTTTCGGGCAAAATAAATACCGGAAAGATCTCTCCTTCCGGTAATGTACTTCTATCTCCACTTAAATATCTTTGAAATACAATGCATCCTCAAAGCCGTCCAGATATGCTGACTTATAGATCTGATCCGCCAGCAAGTCCAGATCCGAGATCTGTATCTCATCCAGTCCCTCGCAGATCTTCCGATATGACTGCCGGATCTTTTTCGGGTAATCCTCTTTCATGAAATGCTCTTCATCCTTCATCTGCGGTTTCTGTATATCCTTTTCCATTAAGAGATCCTCCTGTTTTTGATTACAGCATAAACCTTTTGCGAAAACAGTCAATTATGAGACTCCACTAATATTTTCTTGGATCGTATGATGCGCAGAGAACTAATTCAACAAACTGGAATTTTACGCTTTCTTAATTGGATGTCTAATTACAGTTTTCCATTTTTCTGGGGCAACCTTTCTTGCATCAGACATATAAATCTCGTGGTGCAACCTATCTTTGTTAATATCATTAACATATCCATTTTGTTCTAAATAAGTATCCATAAGAGCAACAGTTGCTGGCTCATTATCAAAAGAACCAATATGCATAATTTGAACGCATAATCCCTCATCAATCGTAAGATACTCTGCTGACGAACAATCAAGTTTCTTCTTTTTCGTTGCTGTTTCTACCGCCCAGTCAAAATCAGCTTTAGAAATGAAATCAGGCAAACGGATAACAGAAATCCAGCTGAAAGCAGACTTATTTGTATAATCTACACTCTCGACATCATCCTGCCACCAAAAACCTTCCAATGGCGGAACAACATATTCAAAAAATCCTTCAATTTTATAATCAGTCTTGTAACTCATTTTTAATGTGTATGCAACAGCATATAGAACACTGATTGCTTGTTGATATGCTCCGCCTTCTTCATTTGGATTGCCTTTTCCTCTAACTGCAATATAATTTGCCTTAGGTACATTTACAATCTCTGGTTTGTTCTTCGGCATATAGAATTCTTTATACTCTTTTTTAAAATCAAAAGCCATAATAACCTCCAAAATTCCAGTTTGCACATCTATTATACCATCTCCCATGTATCTGCGGGTGCACATTTTGCACCCGCTGTGCCGGAGCAATTCCTATCGTTCCATATCCTTCTGAGCCTTATGCTTTTCATTTTCCATGATATTCCTGATCTGAGGATCCTTTTCCAGCACATGGTTCATCATTCGTGCAAACTCCTGCTCTGTCAGGGTCACTCCCCTTGACATGCGCGCATGATCCGGGTCCCAGTCCCTGATATCATATTTTGCTGCGCCTCCATTCCAGGAGACAAGGTTGATCTCCTTGTTCCAGCCTGTCGGATATCTGTTTATCACTCCGATTCTTTTCACGATCTCGTATGCTATCTCATTATCCCTCATTCTCATACCCTCCATTCCTTTTTTGTCCTGTCTCTTCTGCTTTATCTGCAAAATATGCGATCACCTTGTGGTTCTTCACCGCCTGCTGCAGCTCGATCACTGCACCGATCTCATCGTTTCGGATATCTGTCTCAAGCAGATCTTTAAGCTGGAAGTTCATCACTTTCTTCTCATCATCAAAGCCTGCATCAAGGAGCTTTCCGAATATCCTCAGTTTCGCTTTCCTGTCCATCTGCATCACCTTCTCTCACAATATTCTTTTCCTGCACAGTCCGTTCCTGCAGGATCTTCTCCATACAGAATCCGCAGAAGGGGGCAGCCCTCTGTCTGAACGGACACATTTGCGGACATCTTCTCTTTCCCATCACTACCACCTCTCCTTCAGCAGCCTCATGCCGTATTCCGTGAATGCATACCAGTTCGTATGGTCGAACGGATCCTCATTGAATCCGGATGCCACGATGATGCCCTTCTTTTTCAATCTTTTGACGGCCGCTCCTGCCTGCCATACCGTGAGGAACGGGCAGTATACCGTCATGCTCTTTACCGAGCATCTGCACCATTTTTTATCTCCTGTGGTGACCGTCTCCTCCAGATTATCCGTTATGAGATCATCAAGGAGCTCCGCGACGATCCCTGCATTCGTGCCGCATATCGAGGCTATGTTCTCATTGCAGTTTGCCATATAGATCCCTTTCCAGGATCAGAAAAGGCGGCTCTCCTGCCGCCTCCGACCCTTATCCTCTAGTCTTCATCCTTCTCGCTTTCCTCTTCCTCAGAAGCATCTGCGGAAACCTCTTTTCTGTGTCTTCTCACCTGCTCTGCCGCAAGGCATGTCAGAAGCAGCAGTGCAGCAAGTCCGATTGCGATGAACACCTTCATATCGCTGTCATCTCCCGTCTTCGGTGTGCCCGGAGGGGTCTCCTGTGTGAAGTGCACAGTCTGTCCTTCGTCCTCGATATCCGCATGCACCGCCATCTTCAGGTCATCCTGATACAGATCCTCGAACACCACGACGCTCTTTCCCTTCAGCAGACTCCCGTCCACTTTGAACTCCACGTTCACTGTTCCGGAAGAGCTCTTTGCAGTGAAGGTCGTTTCTGCGGTCACTTCTTTACCGTTTTCCATCACCGCTTTTCCGGTATCTTTATACATGAGCGTGCCTTTCAGCTTATATGTCCCTCCCTTGTTCAGACCTTCATAGCTCACCGTATCCACGATTGTGACTTTTCCTTCCGGCTTTCCGTAGTGCGTCCCGGTGCTCCCGTCCTTTGCCTCTGTCCCGATCTCGATACGGTCATCCGTCAGTGTCCCCAGCGGGATCGTCACCGAATCCTTATACACGCTGACTCTGATCTTCAGCAGCTTCATGCCTTCGTTGGCATCACATCTCTGCTCCGCGATCTCATAGTCATCATATATCAGTGCACCTTTCGAATCATCCGGATCTGTCGTCCCGAACCAGATCCCGTCTTCAGACGTCTTCCCGGCGTTGGTGTTATGGCTGTGTCTGTTCCACTTCGAAGCAGTGCTTGCATATCCGTTCTTATCCGTCACGATGGTGTGGTTCTCCCCTGTAGTCAGAGATGTGATCGTGAACGGCACGCCCGCCAGTCTCTCAAGGTCTCCGTCCGACACCTTCACAAATTCGAGATCCCCGCGCTTCACCTGCTCCGCTGCGGTCTGTGTGTTATATACCTTCACGGTCTCCTTCACTCCTGCAGAGATAATGTCTGCTGTAAAGATCTCATCGGTCAGACGATACCCCTCCGGTGCCTTCATCTCAGTGATACGGACATGCCCCAGAGGAATGCACGGCGTTTTGCCATCGCTCTGATAGTAGAACTCATCTCCTGAAACGAGATAATCCTTCGTGAACTTTATCTTCCCCTCCTTATCAGTACGGAAGATCCATGTCCTGTACGCTTTCATCTCCGAGGATCCGGCCATTGCCTCCGGTCTCACTGCAGATGCTCTCTGTGCAAAGAACTCCACTTTGAACTCTGCCCCTTCCAGAGAAGCTGCACCCTGCGGCTCAGGCTTTCCTGTCTCACAGTCGATCTTTTCAAGCAGCAGATCGATGGGATCACTCTGCGGGATCTCCTTCACGGCAAGTGATATGGTCTGATCCACCTTCACACTGACGTTATGACCGGACACATCTACCGCATATCCTGGTGACGGCTGCATTTCCTTTACGGTGTAGTTTCCCACGAGGATGTTATCGAGACTCCCTGTCCCGTCCGCTCCTGTGGTGATGGTGCCGATCAGTGCGTTCCCGTAATATACCCCGTACTTTGCTCCGGCAAGAGAATAGTTCGGGTTTCCGTCTGTCATATCGGTATCTGCCGATGTCTTTGCAAGACGGATGCTCCCGGTGTCATTGAAGGAGCCCACGATGTCCTGACAGCCTGCGATCTTTATCCTGTAGGCTCTGTAGTTTGCTGGAGGATCCGGAAGTCCCGCCACATAGCTGTAAAGGCTCTTTGCCTTGTTCTTCCAGCTCTCCGAAAGTCCTCTGAAAGGATCCGCATCGGAGCTTGTTGTCTTATCATAGGCGATCGATATGATGATATGTGTCAGACAGTATGCATCGTCTTCCCCGTCCCACTGACCGCTAAGTTGTCTGTCCGTATAGTCCGAAAAGCCCGGACCTCCGTAACCGTAGTAAAGGCACTTTGCCAGCATGGAATCCGGACTCAGGAAGCTGTATGAATATGTCCCTTCCTTAGGGGATGGCAGCTGCGGCTGAGCACAGTAGACCGGACTGTTCTTGTCTCCTGCGTAATAGTAGTGTGTGAAGTGAGATGAGTAATCAATGACTCTCCCCACCTTAAGGCTGATCGTTCCGTCCGCCGCATATGCACTCTGCGTTGCTGCCGGAATGAATGCGGAGAAAAGCAGTGCGATCATCACGAGGATCACCGGTATCCTCCTGCCTTTCCCATATCTGAGTTTTTCTGTCATGTTCATGTGTTTTTCCTTTCTGCCATAAGGGCATAAAAAAAGACAGCCTCATTGTTATGAAACTGTCCTGCTAAATAAGATAAATCTCTCTATGACCATCTGAAGGAATACCAGCTGAGAATAGAATATCTCTTGCTGTCTTCAGCAGGTATCTTATCTCTCTCTGTCACGCTCTTTCTGTCTGGCTCTGTGTTTCGCATAAAACTCCAGTGCTCGGATGATATATGTCTCCCGCTCTGCAGCAGGAAGATCCTTCGGCAGGAGCTTTCTCGTCCGGTCGTCTCTAAGGACGATACGCTCCTTCTGGTTGGGCTTCTCCTCCTGCATGACGGCAGTGATCGCCTCAGCAGTGAGTTTCCCGTCACTCAGCAGTTTCCTCATCCGGATGGTCTGGTCATGACTAGGGGTACATGCCTCCATCTCCATGTTCTCCAGGAGCTCCTCCTGCAGCTCCTTCGGGAAGTATGAGATCTCGACGGCAGGACGCATGGCGATCTTCCCCTCATCCACCATCTCAAGGATCGCAGGGATCAGCTCGGTGAGACGGATATATCTGCGGATCTGTTCGCGACTTTCACCGACCTCATTACCTATCTTCTCTCGAGCCTCAGTAAACTTCCGCCCCACTGGTGCGGAAGTTAAATCCGTCCGCTTTCCCTGATTCTTCATCGCCTCCAGCCTCATCTTATATGCAAAGGCTTTCTCACTGGGAAGGATCGTGGTCCTCTGGAGGTTGCTGTCACACATCATGATGACAGCCGTATCCTTATCGAGATCCACCACTTCACCTCTGATAGTCTTGTATCCAAGAAGCTCGCAGGCTCTTTTTCTCCTGTGCCCTGAGATCATTTCAAAAGTCCCTCCCGGTATCTTCCTTACCGTCACCGGTGTGAGCACGCCGTTTTCCCGTATGCTCTCCATCAGATCCATCATGTCCTCATCATCTCTTACCTTGTACGGATGATCCGGGAAATCCGCGATCTGATCGATTGGGAGCTCCCGGATTCTTGGAAGCTTCCTCTCATCTCTGACCTCCTGCGTGGTGAACAGATCATCGACTCCTTTCAGTTCGAATCTTGGCTTTTTCTTTTCTACCATCTCTGATCACCTCCTCTGCAAGTCCCGCATATGATTTCGCCACATCGCTTTTCGGATCATATCGGAAGATACTGACTCCCTGTGCTGATGTCTCTGCAGCTTTGATCCTCATTGGTATGCTATTCTCGTAGATCCTGACCCGCTCTCCGTATCTTGCCTTTATCATCTCCGGGACCTCCACGGAAAACGTGGTCCTGGCATCCACCAGAGTCATCAGCACTCCATCCACCTTAAGGTGCGGGTTCACGAACTTCTGAACCTTCCCGACGGTTCCCAGAAGCTGCTCCATGCCCTTTGCAGGAAGATAATGCGCCTGCACCGGTATGATGACACTGTCTGACGCAGCCAGCGCATTGATCGTGATCATCCCCAGAGACGGCATGCAGTCGATCAGGACATAGTCAAAATATTTTCTTACCTTCTCCACATATCCTTTGAGCACTCTCTCACGGTTCATGACACTGACCAGACTCATCTCCATGGCGGAAAGCTCCAGATTGGACGGCAGGAAATATACACCTTCCTCTGTTTTCCGTATTCCCTCCATCGGATCGAACACTTCCTCATTCGCTGCCTTTCCCATCATGGTGGATACTGTCACATCAAGCTCGTCCGTCCGTTCTATCCCCAGACATGCGGAAAGATCCGACTGCGGATCGAGGTCGATCAGGAGCACCCTTTCGCCTTTCATGGCAAGTGCCACTCCCAGACTGGCAGCCGTTGTGGTCTTTCCCACACCACCTTTCTGGTTACAGATCGAAATGACTTTACTCATACACGTCACACTCCTCCTGCATATCGCAGAACCTGCACCGCTGCGGCATATCATCGGCACTGTCATCCTCGAGAAGATCATCCATGCACAGATACGTGATACCGATCGCTGTGAAATAGTCCACGAAGATCTCTGTGAGCTGCGGATTCTTTCCTGCCAGGTCACGGATCACCACGGAGAGTTCATAGGTCGCATGATCATGAGCAAGAGCTGTAATAAGGGCTAAAGATGTCTCCCGCTCTTTTCCCGCCAGTTCCAAAAGAACTTCCACATACTTCTGCAGCACCTTCTCCTCATCTGCCTCCTCGAAGCTTTGCCTGATACGCTCAAATGCTTCTTCCGCCAGACAGCAGTATGCATGCTTCTCCAGTTCCGTGATCTCTTTTTTCTTCATCGGGATATCAGGGATCTCCGTTTCGATGTTCTTCCTATCATTCTTATATTTTTTCATGCATTTACCTCCTTTTTTCGGATACAAAAAAAGACCATACCTTTATTGGCATGGCCATGTATCTGTCATCATTCACATGTGTTTCGGTTTCGCCTTCAGGAACCGGATCAGTGCATCATCCACAGCGTCCGTATACTTTCCCTGGCGTGTCAGCTCGTTTTTCATATTTATCATACTGTAGACGATGAGGTCGTATTCCTCCTTCGTCAGATGCAGCAGGAACTTCGGTGATCTTCTGAACATATCCATCTCTCCTTCCGTTGATGCTATCATAAAGCTTTTTTGTGCCGTGCACCAATGTGCGAACGGCTGTGATTCGCACATGTCATGTCCTCATTTTACTGGACATGGACCGGATCAGGTGGTATCTGAGTGCACCTGGCTGCACTCACCTGCACCGGTGGCAGATCGCCGGAACCGTTGCAATCGCTGGGATACGTTGAAATTAAAAGACCCGAGGCATTTTGCCTCGGGTGTGATTTCTTGGTTGCGGGGGCAGGATTTGAACCTACGGCCTCCGGGTTATGAGCCCGACGAGCTACCAACTGCTCCACCCCGCGACATTATGATGTAAACATCTGTAATATTCCATTGTACTTTTATTGGTGCCGGAGACCGGGGTCGAACCGGTACGATCGGTAAGGATCGCAGGATTTTAAGTCCTGTGCGTCTGCCAATTCCGCCACTCCGGCAAATAATAATCTGAAGTCAAAACTTCAGATTATTATTTTTTTCTGGCTCCAAGGGTGGGGCTCGAACCCACAGCCTATCGGTTAACAGCCGAGTGCTCCACCATTGAGCTACCTTGGAATATTGGGTTGTTGTCTTAACGACAAGACTGATTATATCTCAATATATAGCAGTCTGTCAACCCAAAAATCAAAGTTTTTTATTTAAATTTGTTTTTTATTTTTCAGCTGGTTTTTCAGCACGCTTCAAGCCGCATTTCAGACCTTTCGTCCTTCAGCCAGCCTTCCGCACCGGCAAGCCCGGCATTCCCGGAAAGCATGCCTTTTACATGACCTTTACGACGGGTTCTGCCTGTTGCCAGTTCTATTCTACCGATATCACTTCCGGCTCAAGCATCTCGGGCTGATTTTTCTGAAGCTTTTCATCTTCCTTCCGGATCACTTCCGCGTTTACCTTCTGATCCTCCGTCATCAGTCCCTGTACCATCCGGATCTTTCGCGAATACTTTTCGACATTCGCTTCATCTCCCTCGGCTCTGTATATGTCAAGAAGCTCCTGCATAGTCTCCAGATGGCTCCCGTTCAGCCTGAGCGCCTGTTTCAGCCGCTCTTTGGCATCTTCTGTCCTGCCGCATTCTCTGTATGCCACACCTAGATAATAGTGGAGCGGCCACCAGTCGCTGAATCTAGATGATAAGAACGGCTCAAGTATCTGCAAACCCTTTTCATATCTTCCGGCCATGATATCGTTGCAGCCCTCTTCTATGCGGATCGGCTCCTCTATCTGCTCGAGCCTCTTTCTTATCTCTTTTTTATCCTTGCTTATCCTGCTGAGCTTCATGAAGCGTTTCCACGCTATGTCAGCTTTCGCATAAAGCCCGAGATTGAGATATGCATAACCTAGATAATAATAACCCTGAGCGAACTTCGGATGCACTTCTGTGAGCATTTCGAACCATTCCAGCGCCTCAGCCTTGAAGCGTCCCACGTGCTCTTCACTGTCTCCGGCAAGATAGATCGCTCTGCAGGCCCTCGCATAGCTGTACATCGCATCGAGGTAGCCCGGTTTCACGCAAAGAGCTGCACGGAAATGTATGCACGCGTTGTCCATATCGCCCTTCTCCGCAGCGTCCCTGCCGGTCTTCAGCATCGCCTCGCTGATCCCTGATCCGAACAGCGCCGACAGTATCGCCGCATAGTCAACTGTGTGCCTGAAATGCGGGTCGCATCCCATCACCCATGCCATATTCTCTGCGATCACAGACATCGAGATACCGCTGCCGCCGGCAAAGTCCTTCACCTCTTCCTCGCGCAGAGGTATCGGGATCCCGAGCATCAGATCGCCGGCCTTTGATTTCTTTGCAAATTCCTCCGAAAACTCCGCAAACACAAACCTGTTCAGGTACTTCCTGAAGTATTTTCCTATGCGGTCCGTCCTCGTACGTATATCATATTGTTCTTTCTGAGAAGCAAACATCACATCTACTCCTTATCCGCTACAGCGCTCTGAATCTTTCATCTCTGAACATGTCGTGATTATTCATGGCTTTTCTGAGCAAATTCATCATCTTTTCCTTGTCATCCGGCAGATCGCCTCTGAGCGATACGTAATTCGACGCATGGTTGCTCCTGAATACGCACTTCTTCGTAACGTTAGTGTTTTCCAGCATCAGCAAAGTCTCCGCCATTACCTCGTCAGGTGACAGCAGTTTCAGCTTGCCCGACTCGATATCCTTTGCCATAGGGACCGACGGCTCCACTATAAGAGTCAGCAGTCCTACATATGACGGCTCCATCTCGCTTATCATCGTACCGGTCTGTATCGCATGATCCTCCCAGCCGTCTTTGCCGGCAAGGCCGGAAATGAACGTAACCGAAGACTGCATGCCGCATGCCTCGATCTTTCTTACAGCGTCGATCAGCTCCTGTCTCGTCTCACCCTTGCAGATGTCCTTCAGGACCTTGTCACTTCCCGACTCGGCTCCGATGTAGACCATCGTAAGACCTGCCTCGTAAAGCTCACGCATCTCCTCGTCAGTCTTCTTGAGAACGTCTGTCGCTCTTCCGTATATCGTCACTCTCTCACACTCCGGAAAGTTGTCCGATATATATTTCAGGATAGGCATCAGCCTCTTGTTGGAAAGCGCCAGCGCGTCACCGTCGCACAGAAACATCCTTTCGACTCTGCTGTACCGTCTCCTTGCCCATGCCAGATCTTCGAACACCTCATCGAGATTCCTGACCCTGAATTTCTTGTCCTTGAACATTTTACAGAACGTGCACTTGTTATGCGTACATCCTATAGTGACCTGCACCAGCAGGCTGTATGCCTCGCTGGGCGGTCTGTATATATCTCCCTCGTATCTCATTCTCTCCTCCTGGATATCTGTTACAGGTAGCTACATCTTTTCAGGCGCCTTCATTCCAAGCAGACCGAGACCGTTCTTTATTGCAGTCTTTGCAGCCAGCACCAGCGCTATCTTAGCGATCTTCTCATCTTCATTGTCCACCAGGATGTGTTCGTCATGATAGAACTTGTTGAATGCCTGCGATATATCCACTATATGTCTCGTAACGATCGACGGTTCGTATTTTTCACCTGCTTCAACGATCACCTCAGGCAGTTCGTAGATCAGCGACATGAGTCTGTGTGCGCTTTCCGAAGTGATATACTTCGCATCGAAACCGGCCCTGGCCTTTGCAACTGCATCATCGCCTGCATTCCTGAGTATGCTGCATGCTCTCGCATGAGTGTACTGAACGTAAGGACCCGTCTCTCCCTCAAAGTTGAGGACCTTATCCCATGAGAACACGTAATCCTTGATCCTGTAGTTCGACAGCTCGTTGAACACTACAGCACCTATGCCTACTTCCTTTGCAGTCTCGTCGATGTTTTCTGTATTTACATTTTTCTCTTTGATTATCTGTCTTGTCTGCTCTACAGCTCTATTGAGCACGTCTTCGAGGAATATCACTCTGCCCTGTCTCGTCGACATCGTACCCTCTTCCATGCTGACAAGTCCGAACGGAACATGCACGCAGTCTTTAGCCCAGTCGTATCCGAGGAGCTCGATCACCTTGATCCACTGCTGGAAATGCAGATTCTGCTGTGAAGCCACAACGTATATATTCTTGTAGAAATCGTACGTTTCCTTTCTGTATACGGCTGCTGCGATATCTCTCGTGATGTAAAGCGTCGAGCCGTCTGATTTCGTTATCAGCGCAGGCGGCAGGTCGTATTCGTCGAGCTTGACGATCTGAGCTCCGGCGTCCTCCACGAGCAGGCCCTTGTCCTTGAGCTCCTGTACGAATCTAGGCATCTTGTCCGAGTAGAAGCTCTCGCCGTTGTACGAATCGAAGGTGATCCCGAGCATATCGTATACTCTGTTGAATTCCTTGAGACTCTCATCTCTGAACCACTGCCAGAGTTCGACTTCCTCAGGCTCTCCCTTTTCGAGTTTTGCAAAGATCGCTCTCGCCTCATCCTCCAGTGCAGGATCCTTCTCGGCCTCTACATGGAATTTCGTGTAGTATGAGAGAAGCGACTTGATCGGCTCTTTTATAACGTCTTCCTTGTTGCCCCATCTTCTGTACGCACAGATCATCTTGCCGAACTGTGTTCCGTAGTCTCCGAGATGGTTGATCCTCATCGTGTCGTATCCCAGGAAGTCGTATATCTTGTATATCGAGTTTCCTATTACCGTACTTCTGATGTGTCCTATGTGGAAAGGCTTCGCGATATTCGGCGAAGAATATTCCACGATGACTTTCTTTCCGCCGCCGATGCTGCTCCTGCCGTAGTCATCACCCTTTTCGACAGCTTCGCTCACGACTTCTCGCGCGAAATCCTCTTTTGAAACGAACATATTGACATATGCATTGACGCTTTCCACCTTTTCAAACATCGGATCGTCTCCGATAGCTTCCGCGATCGATTTCGCGATCACAGGCGGCGCTTTTCTAAGCAGCTTCGCCAGCTTGAAGCACGGGAACGCATAGTCGCCCATCTTGATATCAGCCGGTGTTTCTATCATCGACATTATCTCGTCTTTCTCAAGACCCTCTATCTGCGGAGCCAGAATGTCCGCGATCTTTTCTCTGTAGCTGATCATATTATTCTCCCTTTATATTGATAATTTAAAAATTCCACTTGCTTGAACTATTTGAGCTTGACGACGGTCACTCCGTCTCCTCCCTCATTGAAGCCTCCGCTCCTGAAGCTGTCGACATTCCTGTTTCGCTTCAGCATGTCACGGATACCGGAACGCAGTATCCCCTCGCCTCTTCCGTGAATCACGGTCACTTCCTTGAGCCCGGAGATAAATGCATCATCTATATATTTTTCGACATCCATCACCGCGTCATCCATGTTTTTGCCGCGTACATCCACTGATGTCGATATAGTCTGTGCTTTGCTCTTGTAAAGTCTGCCGTATCCTGATGCCTTCGGCTTCGGCTTTTTCTTGGGCCTGCCGCTGTCGATCAGCATTATATCGGAAATGTTCACACCGACTTTCATTATGCCGACCTGCACCTGCAGCTCTCCTTTACTGTCGGGGCGCGATATCACTTCGCCGTTCTGACCCAGCGTCAGTATCTTGACGCGCTGTCCGACTTCGATCTTGTCCGGATCCACAGGCTCCGCATTAGTTTCACGCTTTATAGTGCTCCTGTTTTTCTTTTCAAGTTCTCTGAGACGCCGTCTGTTCCTGTCAAATCCGGCATTCCTCTCACCCAGGCTCTCCAGCTTTGCCAGTGCCCTGAGCTCTTCCTGGACCTCTTTCGAAACTTCCCTTGCCTCGTTTACTATTTCTCTGGCTTTTTCTTTTGCTTTTGCCAGCTCTTTTTCTTTCTGTTCTTCGAATCTTCTGATCCGTTCTTCAAGCTCTTCCTTCTGACGCTTCATCTCGATATTTATCATGATAGCTTCGTCACGCTCTTCCTCAGCGAGCCGCTTGTCCTCTTCGAGAGCGGTCACCACGTCCTCAAACGCTATGTCCCCCTCTTCCATGAGTTCTCTGGCTCTGTCTGTGATAGCACCCGGAAGTCCCAGCTTGTGAGCTATATCAAACGCATTTGATTTTCCCGGTATACCTGTCAGCAGCTTGTACGTCGGACTCAGAGTCTCTACATTGAATTCCATGGACGCGTTTTCCACGCCGTCTGTAGCTATCGCATACTTCTTGAGCTCCGTGTAGTGCGTCGTCGCTATCGAATAAGCACCTGCCTGAGCCAGCTTTTCCAGCGTGGCGATCGCAAGCGCAGCACCTTCCGCCGGATCGGTTCCTGCTCCAAGCTCGTCCAGCAGTATCAGGCTTCCATGGTCTGCCTCCTTTACGATATCAACGATATTCGTCATATGCGATGAAAATGTAGACAGACTCTGCTCGATGCTCTGTTCATCTCCGATGTCTGCGAATATTTTTCTGTAGATCGGCAGTCTGCTTCCCGGAGCCGCCGGTATGTGGAGTCCGGTCTGCGCCATCAGCGAAAGCAGCCCGGCAGTCTTCAGCGTCACCGTTTTACCTCCCGTATTCGGGCCGGTTATCACCAGAGTCCTGTAATCGCGTCCAAGCGAGATGTCTACCGGGACGACCTTCTCACGGTCGATCAGCGGATGACACGCTGCCTTCAGATCCATGATGCCGTCTTCGTTTATGTCAGGCTCTTCGCCTCCCATCTCGATGGAAAGACGCCCTTTCGCCATGAAGATATCGAGCTCCAGCAGCAGCTTCTGGTTGTTCACCAGATCATGGTAATACTCCGAAACGCCATCTGACAGTTCCTGCAGTATCCTGTTTATCTCTGCCTTCTCATCGAGCTCCAGCTGTCTGAGCTCATTGTTCAGGTTCACGATCGCCTGCGGTTCTATGAAAAGCGTGGCTCCCGTACCGCTCTGGTCGTGCACTATGCCCGGCACACGGCTCCTGTGCTCCTGCTTTACAGGGACTACATATCTGCCGTTTCTCATCGTAACGATCGAATCCTGCAGTATCGTCTTGTTGTCTGCCGAATTCAGTATGTGATTGATCTTGGCTTTCAGAGCTTCATTCTGCCTGACGATCGCGCGCCTTATGCTCCTGAGCTGCGAGCTCGCATTGTCTGCCATCTCATCTTCGGAAATTATGCATCTGTCGATCTCGTCTGCAAGACGTTTATGGACCGCCAGCAGTTCGGCGACCGAACAGATCACCGGCACATCCGGTATATCTCCCTTTAGAAACGCAACGACACGCTCGGCTGTCTTCATATTGTAAAGGATCTTCAGGAGCTGAGCCATCGTCAGCACGCCGCCCTTTCGCGCAAAAGACACACTTTCCTCAATATCATAAAAACCACCGACAGGTAAAGGCCCTTTGTGATTTATGAGTCTTACCGCTTCTGTGGTTTCACCTTGACGTTCTCTTATTTCAGACACATCATCAGAAGGCGTCAGCTCCGAAATGACCTTTTTGGTCATTTCGGAACCTGCCTTTTCTACAAGCATGTCTATAATCTTATCATATTCTAAAACAGTTAAAGTCTTCTCTTTCATTTAGAATTATCCGTTATTCTTGTATTTTTCCAGTTCTTTCTTCAGTTGAAGGTTTTCCATCTGAAGGTCGAAGAAGCTGTTTTCAAGCTCCTTGCACTTGCCCTCGATCTCCTTGACAACTTCGTCCATGCTGCTCTGAGCCTGCGTCTTTGCGGTTTCAGCTGCCTGCATCAGATTCTGTATGTCAGCGTCCTTCTGTCTCAGCTGGTTGAGGAGCTCATCCTTCTGCAGTACGATAGCCTGCGTCTCCTCTTTGTAGTCCATGTAGTTTTTCTTGGACTCATCCCACAGCTGAACGTAATGCTGCGCATCCTTTTCAAGCTGTATATTCATTCTCTTCAGCTCTTCCATTTCCTCGAGCACCTGAAAATACTCGCTCGCGATGTTTACCGCCGAAAGTACAGCTATGTTTGACGGAACGACTCCCGCAGCCTTTGCAGCTTCAGTGACTTCCTGCATCTTCATATCGACATGAGCTGCGACCTGTATGATCTCTTCCTTCGTCTTTTCTCCTGCTATAACATATTCCTGGCCGTAAATCTTTACTTTTACTTTATTGCTTTCCATGCGAATTCTCCTATATCTCTCTCAGGACTGCGTTAAGTTTATCCTTAAGTGCATTCAGTACATCGTTATGGACTGCAGCCACTTCATCATCGGTCAGTGTCTTATCTTTATCTCTGTAGGTCAGAGTGAATGCAACGCTCTTCTTGCCTTCCTCCACCTGCTTGCCTCTGTATACGTCGAAGAGCTTCACGTTTTCAAGGATCTTCTTTCCGTGCTTTCTGATCACTTCTTCGATCTTCCCTACCGCCATATCTTCATCTACGAGAAGTGCGATATCTCTCGATGTCGAAGGATACTTAGGCAGCGGCGTGTATACTATCTCTGTATCAGCGTGTCTCATTATCGCATCGAACATGAGCTCACAGCAGTAGATCCTTACGCCGTCCATGCCGTAGTTTTCTGCCACGTCAGGATGTATCTCTCCCATTATTCCAAGCTCGTCGTACAGTATGTCAGCATCTTCCGCACCCTGTCTTCCTGACGGAACAGCTATCCTCGCACATCTGCCGGGATGATATACTCCATACTCGGATTCAGCTTCAAATACCGCACCCTTTATGCCGAGAACTTTCAGGAGTTCCTCCACGATGCCCTTGAGGCTGAAGAAATCCTCGTTCTTGCCGTACATACCGATGCAAAGCGAGTACTGCTCATCAGGCAGCTCCTCTTCATTCAGCATGTTTGCCATGAATGTGTTTCCTATTTCAAAGGCCTTTACCTTATCTATGTTTCTCGAATAGTTTCTTGCGAGGACTTCCATCATGTTCGGAGTGAGAATGGTCCTCATCACCGAGTTTTCCTCGCCCAGCGGATTGATAAGCTTTACAAATGCTCTTTCCCATGAATCCTCATCTATCCTTACATTATCCACGCCCTTAGGGCTTACGAACGAATATGTCTGTATCTCGTTCAGTCCCATGCCGCAGAGTGAATTTCTCGTAAGGTCTCTCAGTGCTCTCTCGTCTGAGATACCTGCTTCGCAGTTGCCCTTCGGCAGTGTCACAGGAAGCTTGTCATATCCGTAAAGTCTTGCGACTTCTTCGATGTAATCTTCTTCTTCGAGAAGATCCTGTCTCACTGTAGGCGGTGTCACTGTCATGACGTTTCCGCTGCCTTCTACTTTTATTTCGAGGCTTTCCAGCATTGATACCATATCTTCGCGAGTGATGTCTATGCCGAGAACGTGATTGATCCTGTCAACTCTGATATCTATAGTCTTTGCAGTTTCCGGATTCGGATAATTGTCAACGCTGCCCCTGCATACCTTGCCGGCACCGATGAGCTCTATCAGTCTGCATACTCTGTCGGCTGCAGCCTCACAGAGGTTAGGATCTATTCCCTTTTCGAATCTCGATGAAGCTTCTGTTCTCAGGCCGAGCTTCTTCGATGTGGCTCTGACGCTGTCTCCGCTGAAGTTTGCTGATTCAACGATTATCGTAGTCGTGTCTTCTTCGATCTCCGAGTTCAGTCCGCCCATCACTCCTGCGATAGCTATGCCTCTCTCTTCGTCCTTGATAAGCAGCATATCTTTTGTGAGCGTTCTTTCATTGTTGTCGAGCGTAACGAACTTCTCGCCTTCTGCCGCATTCTCGACGATGATCCTGCCGCCCTTCACCTGATTGATGTCAAATGCATGTATCGGCTGACCATATTCGAGCATTACGAAGTTTGTTATGTCGACGATATTGTTGATAGGTCTCATGCCTGCATACATGAGTCTCTTCTGGAGCCACCAAGGCGACTGCTCTACCTTTACGTCCGTAACTATCCTGGCAACGTATCTCTTGCAGCTTTCCGGATTCTTTATATCTACAGAAACGTAATCTTTAGTTTCACCCTTTCCGTTTTCATCCTTTATGTCTGTATCAGGATATGTGAACGGCTTTTTGAAAGTCGCCGAAGCTTCTCTCGCCATTCCTACCATGGCCAGGCAGTCAGGTCTGTTCGGTGTTATCTCAAAGTCTACCACAGCCTGCTTGAGTCCCAGCGCTTCTGCAAAATCCTGTCCCAGCTCATAGTCTCCCTCGAGGATCCAGATCCCGTCCTTGTGTGCGACCGGAACGACTTTGTCCTCAAAGCCGAGTTCTTCTGCAGAGCAGAGCATCCCGAACGATTCCACACCTCTGAGCTTGCCTTTCGTTATTTTCACTCCGCCTTCCTGCTTAGGCTGTCCATGGAGCGGTCCCGGTATCCTGCTCTTGTGGAGAGCTACAGGTACGAGTGCTCCCTCGAACACGTTCGGAGCACCTGTAACGATCTGCACCGGCTCTTCCTTTCCGACGTTCAGCATGCATACCACGAGCTTGTCCGCATCAGGGTGTTTCTCTATCTTTTCTATTTTTCCTACTACCACGTTTTCCATTTCCTCACAGAAATGCTCGCATGTCTCGAGGTTCGATCCCGACATGATCATCCTGTCGCAGAATTCTTCGGTAGTTACATCCAGATCTATATAGTCTTTAAGCCATTCTATTGGAACTAACATCTATTAACCCTCCTATTTGAACTGATTTATGAAACGCATATCGTTCTCATAAAATAATCTTATATCGTCTACACCGTATTTAAGCATCGCAACTCGCTCAACGCCCATACCAAAGGCGAATCCGGTGTACTTTTCTGTATCCAGATTACCCACTTTCAGCACATGAGGGTGCACCATGCCGCAGCCCAGGATCTCGATCCAGCCGCTGCCTTTACATACCCTGCAGCCTTTTCCGCCGCACTTGAAGCACGATACGTCCATCTCTGCACTAGGCTCCGTGAACGGGAAGTGGTGTGGTCTGAACTTAGTCCTGGTGCTCGTTCCGAAAAGCTGTTTCGCAAAGCTGTCGAGCGTTCCCTTGAGGTCCGCCATCGTTATTCCTTCATCGACCACAAGGCCTTCGATCTGATGGAACATCGGCGAATGCGTAGCATCCGGAGTATCACATCTGAAGCATCTTCCCGGTGAGATGACCTTGATAGGAGGTTCCTGCTTGAGAAGCGTCCTTACCTGTACAGGTGAAGTCTGTGTTCTCAGCAGCGTGTCCTTTGTAATGTAAAATGTATCTGTCATATCTCTCGAAGGATGATTAGGTCCTGCATTGAGCGCATCAAAATTGTTGAAGACAGTTTCCACTTCAGGGCCTTCCGAAATCGAGAATCCCATGTTCATGAATACCTTTGACACTTCTTCTATAGTGATCGTCAGCGGATGTTTTACCCCCAGCGTCACTTCTCTGCCCGGTTCTGTCACGTCGATCTTCTCGATCTTGAACTGTGCTTCTTTGGCAGCTGCTTTGACTGCCTCGAACTTTTCCTCGAGCATTTTTTCAACTTCGGCTCTGACCTTGTTTGCCATCTGACCTGTAGTTTTTCTTTCCTCAGGCGACAGTTTTCCCATTCCTCTGAGTATCTCAGTAAGCTTGCCCTTCTTTCCGAGGATCTTTACTCTTATATCGTCGGTCTGTGCCAGAGTTGAAGCTTCATTAAGCTGTGCCTTTGCTTCTTCTAAAATTTTGTTTAACTGAGCTTGCATCGTATTTACCTCTCATCTAAATTTATCTTTGTGACTGATACATAAGTATTCCGGCAGCCACTGCCGCATTTAACGATTCTATGGATCCCGCCATAGGTATCTTTACTTTTATATCTGCATTTTCCATGAACCCGCGGCTCACTCCCCGGCCTTCATTGCCTATTACCAGAGCCGTATCCGAGACCATGTCTGCCTCAAAACAGCTTATCCCGTTGTCCGGGCATGTAACTGTTATCTTCTTTCCCATTCTTCTGATGAGTTCTACAGCCTCTCCGCTGTCTCCCGCATTCAATACGGGCATCCTGAAAAGCGAACCCGCTGCAGCTCTCACCACTTTAGGCGAATAGACATCGCCCGTTCCTGAAGTCAGTATTATTCCTTTATATCCTGCGGCCTCCGCTGTCCTTATCATCGTGCCGATGTTTCCAGGATCCTGCAGCCTGTCCATCACCAGGATATTCCCTTTTCCGACAGCTTTCCCGAAATCCGCCTCACTGTATATACGCTTTTCTGCCACCGCGATTATCCCCTGCGAGTTTTCCGTCGAAGACAGCTTGTCGAACAGTTCGCCGCTCAGGATCACCGTACCTGCCGCATATTTGTCCGTATCCGGGAAAATGCCTTCGCGAACGAATATGCTACTGATCCCGGCTCCCGTCCCGAATGCGTCTTCCAGCGGTTTGACGCCTTCGAGAAGATATCGGCCTGTCTCGTCTCGATATTTCTTTTTCAGCAGCTTGAGCGTGCTTTTATATATCTGATTATCTTTTGATCTGATCGTTTTCATATATCCTGACCGAAAAAGTGCAATGCAGAACAATAGCCGGCTAGCTAGAACCGGCTATTGGAATACTCTTTTCCTTTCTCTTATCTCTGTAAGAAAGTTGGTATATCTATGCGTGATGTACCTTTGTAAACATCATCGTCCGCAGCCGCAGCTTTTGTCTCCTGTGGTTTTCTGAGTTCTGCGCTGTCTTCCAGAGTTCCTTCACCAGGAACGACAGAGCTGTTGAGCAGATCACTGTTAGGCTTTTCAAAGCCTGCTGCTATTACTGTTACTGATATCTCATCCTGCAGATCTTCCTTGATCGATGCTCCCAGAATGATTATTGCATTCTTGTCCGCTTCTTCGTCGATCTGCGAAGCCACTCTGTCAACATCGTACATTGTGAGATCTCTTCCGCCTGTGATATTGATGAGAACAGCTCTTGCTCCTGAAATCTTTGTTTCGAGAAGCGGGCTGTCGATAGCTCCTCTCACTGCGTCATCAAGCTTGGTCTCGCCTTTTCCTACGCCTACTCCCATATGTACGATTCCTCTGTCCTTCATGATGGTAGTAACATCGGCGAAGTCGAGGTTGATGAGTGCATCGTCGACTATGATATCTGAAATACCCTGAACGCCCTTCTTGAGAACTTCATCTGCCATCTCGAACGCTTCGAGAAGTGAAGTCTGCTCCTGTACGCTCTCAAGAAGCTTGTCATTAGGAACCACTACGAGCGAATCCACATATTTCTTGAGGAATTTGATACCGAGATCAGCGTGTTCGCCTCTTTTCTTCCCTTCGAATCTGAAAGGCTTCGTAACGACACCTACCGTAAGGATGCCCATATCCTTGGCGATCTTTGCGATTATAGGAGCTGCACCTGTTCCTGTACCTCCGCCCATTCCACATGTAACGAAGATCATATCCGATCCCGCAATGAATTTTTCAAGATCTTCAAGATTTTCTTCTGCTGATTTCTGGCCTACTTCAGGGTTCCCTCCGGCTCCGAGACCTTTTGTAAGCTTTTCGCCTATCTGTATTTTAGTTTCTGCCTTACTCTTGGCAAGAGCCTGTTTGTCAGTATTTACAGCGATGAAAGTAACACCTTTCATGCCGCCGTCTATCATCCTGTTAACTGCGTTACAGCCGCCGCCACCGACACCTATTACTTTTATCTCCTGCAGCGTCGAGTCATTCATCTCAAATTGTAACATTCAGAGGTACCTCCTGTAAAATTTTATGCCCCATATCTTCAAAACGTGAATTTAAAAGCATTTTCTTCATAATAAACACATACATTATAACATACAAATTTTATTGCGTAAAGGAACAATAATTATTACTGCCTACACTGATGACCCCGCTTTCGACACCTTTCTGGTACAGTTCATACACTACTGCCTTCAGTGCGCCGGACTTTATCGCTGTCATGACATTGTCATATCTGCCTTTGCATACGAGCCCGTCGTACACGTAAGCTTCGACATTATTGCTGCTGATCTTTATTTTTTTGAAGTAAAGATCATTGTTTTCGGTCGTCCGGATGAGCTTCATGGCTTTGCTGTAGACACCTGTCTCCTTGACGCTGATAGTTTCGGACAGCTTTGCATCCGTCACTGTCACATTTTCAACTATCGTCACTTTTTTCTCTTCTTTGCTGATCTCCAGCACCTTGCCGTCATTGTCGGTAACGCAGTACTTCCTGCCCTTTACGAACTGAGCCTTGCCGCTTCGTTCGCTGATATTGATCTCTACCGTGTTCGGCAGCTTCCTGTCGACATCGACGTCTTCTATATACAGATTCTTCTTTATCTTATGCTGAGCTATCAGCGGATGCACATCGAACAGATTCCCTCCTGTTTTTATCCCGGAGAGCTTTATTATCTCCTCATCGGATATCTCCCTGTTTCCCGTCACAACAACGTTATCCACATTGAAATACTCTATATGTGCCAGAAAATAAAGTCCGACACATACTGCCGCTATTATGAGCAGCCTGAGCAGATAATGCTTTTTTCGCCGTTTTTTCTTTTTGACAGTTTTTTCTGTACGGTTATCTTTTCTCATTCTCTCTAATGTCTCCACCTAAACGTCTTATATTATCCGCAAACCTGCTGTATCCCCGTTTGATATATTTAGTGTTCCTGACCACGGTGTCCCCCTGAGCCATAAGGCCTGCAATAACGAGAGCCGCACCGCCCCTGAGGTCTTCAGCTGTGACAGCTGTTCCACACAATATATTGTTACCTTTAATTATAACTTTTTTTTGCGATATTTCAATATCCGCTCCCATTTTTTTCAATTCTTTTGCATACCCCGTCCGGTTTTCGAACACGCTTTCTTTCACCACGAACTCGTCTCCTGTTCTGGTGAGAAAGGCAGAAAGCTGTGCCTGCAGATCAGTAGGGAACCCAGGGTACGGAGCTGTGCTTACGATACCGCTCAGCTTTTCCCTGCCGTTGGATTTTGCCCATATCGCATTTCGGTCGTAGCCTATGTCGCAGCCTCCGTTTTCCAGGATATCGAGCAGCGCCTGCAGTGTTTCGTGAGCTATGCCGTTCAGCAGTATTTCACCGCCGGAAGCCAGTGCCATCAGAAGGTAGGTGCCGGCCTCGATCCTGTCCGGCATGATTTCGTGCACACACCCGCCCAGCCTGCGCTTTCCATCTATCTCTATCACGCCCGTCCCGGCGCCTTTCACACATCCTCCGCAGCAGTTTATGTATTTCTGAAGATCGACTATTTCCGGCTCTCTGGCACTGTTGTATATACGGGTCGTGCCCTCTGCCGCCGTTGCAGCCAGCATGAGATTTTCCGTCGCGCCGACGCTCGGATAAGCCAGCCTTATCTCCGCACCTTTCAGAGAAGCCGCACGCATATGGATCAGATCGCCCTCACACACGACATCTGCCCCCATCTTCCGCAGTCCGTCTATATGCATATCCACAGGTCTGCTTCCTATCCTGCATCCTCCTGGTCTGCTGATAACCGCTTCTCCGCATCTCGCCAGCAGTGAGCCTGCCAGAAAAATGCCGGACCGCATCTCTTTCATCAGATCCTCCGGTATTCGATACTCTGACAGAAATGATGAATCCACAGATATGGTATCGTCATCACGGTTTACTCTGCACCCAAGAGACTGCAGGATCTCCAGCATGCTTTCGACATCTGTTATCTCCGGACATCGCAGGAACACGCTTTCATCCCCCGTCACCACAGATGCGGCAAGTACAGGAAGCACGGCATTCTTGGCTCCGGATATCTCTACTTCTCCGCTTAACCTGATGCCCCCTCTGATAATATACTCTCCCAAAAAAACACCTCCGAATCATATTCCATAATATGTCGGAGGCTCCTTTATCGTTACTTCTGCCCTATAGCTTCCATGATGCTGTCACAGATTATTCCTGTTGCATCGAGAGGTGCACATGAATAGCTTTTTTCTGCCATCTGCTTCAGCGTCGCCGGATCGTTTTTCAACTTAAGTATTTCACCGATCAGTTCATCATTGTTGAGATCCTTTTCTTCTATTATCAGAGCTCCGCCTTTGTCCGCTACTGCCTTTGCATTGAAATACTGATGATTTCCGGTCACGAGCGGCGAAGGGATGAACACTGCCGGTACGCCGCAGACAGTGACTTCTGCAACGCTGAGCGCTCCGCTGCGGCTTATTACAAGATCTGCCGCAGACAGATATTTAGCCATATCATGTATGTACTCCATGATATCAACATTATCCGCCACCTGTATGCCCTTCTCTTTAAGCTCCTCTTTTATCGCATCGTAATAATAGCTGCCGGTCGCAAGGCATATGCGAAAGCCCTTCAGGCCATTGAAAGCCTCTATTATTCCGGTCATCGCCTTGTTTACACGCCCCGCCCCCTGGCTTCCTCCGAATGCGAGCAGTACGAAATCAGACTGGTCGAAGCCGAGCTCCGCTCTCGATTTCTCCCTGTCCGCAGTCATGAAGACATGTCTTACAGGATTGCCGGCCACGACATGTTTTTCAGGATATCTGAAATATTTCGAAGCTTCCTCGAAACCGAGAAAAAGCTTATTGACGTGTTTTTCCAGCATCTTGTTCGCCATTCCCGGCACAGCATTCTGCTCATGTATGAATGTCGGGATGTGCATTTTCTGAGCAGCCTTCATTATCGGCGCGCTGGCATATCCTCCCGTACCTATCACAACATCAGGCCTGAACGCCCGCAGTATCTCGCGCGAGCGCTTACTGCCTCTTCTCAGCTTCCTGATCACTTCAAAATTCTTGAGCAGATGCTCTCTGTTGAATCCATCTGCGGAAATAAGCTCTATCTCATATCCGTTCTCAGGCACCAGGTCTCTTTCAAGGCCTATCTCAGATCCTACAAATATTATCTCTGCATCAGGCTTCCTTTTCCTGATCTCATCTGCGATGGCCAGCGCAGGATATATATGCCCTCCTGTGCCTCCGCAGGTCATAATAACTTTCATTTGATTCACTCCTGTACTTTCAGTCCGTGCCGCGATATATTGAGCAGCACTCCTGCCGAAAACATAAAAATCAGCAATGCGTTTCCGCCGTAGCTTATGAATGGCAGATTTATACCTGTCGGCGGCATCGATGATGTAACGACTGCGATATTCAGTATTACCTGTATGGCCACCATCAGGACGATGCCTGAAGCCAGAAGAAGTCCGAACTGATCAGGCGCATTGAGCGCGATGTGGATGCCTCTCCATATGAACAGGCAATAAAGCGCGATCAGCAGCAGCACCCCTATATATCCCAGCTCTTCTCCTATTATCGCAAGTATGAAGTCGTTCTGAGGCTCCGGCAGATACAGGTTCTTCTGGACGCTCTTTCCCAGTCCGACTCCGAACAGTCCGCCCGATCCCAGAGCGAGCAGCGACTGTACAGCCTGATATCCGTCACCCAGCGCATCCTGGAACGGATCGGTAAAGCTCGTAAGTCTGTTGTACCAGTATGTGTCCTTCATGAAGATCACTATGCTGAGTATCCCTACTACGCCTATCCCGCCGGCCGTGGCCACATATCTCCATTTCAGTCCTGCTACCAGCATCATGGCGATTATTATGCCGCACACCGTTATGGCAGTGGACAGATTCGGCTGCTTTACTATCAGCGCGCCGTAAACCGCAATGATACCGAGAAGCGGAAGAATGCCTCTCTTCAGCGATTTTATCCGGCTCGCATCTTCACTCAGGAACCACGCCACGAATATTATCGCTGCGATCTTTGCGATCTCACCCGGCATAATCGTTACCGGCCCGACCTTTATCCACCTTGTCGCACCGTTAGTCGTCTGTCCGAGCGGAGTCAGCACCAGCACCAGCAGTATCACGCTTACTATCAGTATCGGTAGTGCACATTTTTTATACTTCCGGTAATCGAACAATGCTCCGAAAGCCATTGCCACAAGACCGAAAACGACCCACGCGCCGTGTCGCACCAGATAACTGTACGGATTGCCGTCCTGGCTTATCGAAGAATAGTAGCTCGCACTGAAAACCATTATCAGTCCGAACAGCACCAGCATCAGCGTGAACAGCATCAGCCAGAAATCCCCGCTTTTCAGCTTCAGTTTTGTTCTCTTTTTCCCTTTTAGCTTATTATCTGCTCTTTCCAATTATAACCGTCACCTTTCCAAAGCCTGCACACAATCTTTAAAGTGTTTTCCCCTCTGTTCAAAGCTCGTGTACATATCCCAGCTGGCACATGCAGGTGAAAGCAGCACGACATCTCCCGGCTGTGCGATCCTGTATGCTTCCCTCACACAAGCTTCCATATCCTTGAGTATTATCGAATCTGTAAAGCCCGCCTTCTCGGCTGCCTCTTTGATCTTTGTAGCCGTCTTGCCCATCAGCAGCAGCGCTTTGACTCTGCCGTCGAACGCATTTACGAATTCGTCGAAGGATGAGTTCTTGTCATAGCCACCGGCTATCAGTATTATATTGTTCTTCATCGCTTCTATAGCCTTGATCGAAGCATCCGGATTCGTTCCCTTGGAATCGTTCACGAACCTTATATCATCGATCACGCCGCACAGCTCGATCCTGTGTTCTACGCCCTTGAAGCTCCTGAGCACATCGGCTATCACAGAAGGCTCTATGCCTCCGAAGTAGGCTATCGCACATGCGGCGAGTGCATTTTCCAGATTATGAGCACCCGGTATCTGCAGTTCCACCGGCCTGCATATCTCCTTGATGCTTCCGTCTTCATCTTTTATTATTATCGTATCTCCGTCTACATAGACACCGAAATCGAGAGTTTTCTTCCTGCTGAACGGAACTATCTTTGCCTTGCAGTCCCTGACCAGCTTCATGCACTCCTCATCATCGTAATTGATGACGCAGTACTGGTCGGGAGTCTGGTTTCGGAAAACTGCAGCCTTTGCTTTTCCGTAATTTTCCATAGTCTTATGTCTGTCGAGATGGTCAGGTGTGAGATTAAGTATCGCCGATACCTCAGGTTTGAAATCTCTTATAGTCTCAAGCTGGAAGCTGCTGGTCTCCGTTACGAGCCAGCTGTCGTCCTCCGCTGAAAGTGCCTTCGATATCACTGCGACGCCGATGTTTCCTACGACATATGTTTTCTTTCCTGCAGCCTTGTATATCTCTCCTACAAGCGTAGTAGTCGTAGTCTTGCCGTTCGTGCCCGTTATCGCAACGTAATTTCCATGTCCTACCCTGTATGCGATCTCAAGCTCGCCCGTTATTTCTGCACCGGCAGCCTGTGCCTCCTTTATGAAGCTGAGCTCCGGAGAAACTCCCGGACTGAGTATAAGCATATCAAAGATGCTCATATCATCAGGCTGGCAGCCCAGATAGCACTTTACCGACTTTTCCCTGAGGAACATCAGCAGCTGAGGATCTATACTGTCTTCGGATTTATTATCCTGGACCGAAACATCAGCGCCCAGCTTTACCATAGCCTGCGCTGCCGCTTTTCCCGAATTCCCCATGCCTACTATCAGTACTTTCTTGTTTTTCATATCTGTCACATTTCCTTTTGCCATCGGTATCTTCTCCTAACTCAATCAATGATCTAAATAATTATAAGACTTGCAAAACAGCATACAGCTGTAAATATCCAGAATGCTGTCACGACCTGGACTTCCCTGAATCCGCACTTCTCGAAATGGTGATGTATCGGAGCCATCCTGAACAGTCTCTTGCCTTTTGTAAGTTTGAAATATCCCACCTGAAGTACTACAGACAGAGCCTCGATCACATAAAGCAGTCCGGCGACAGGCAGGAACAGCTCCATTTTCATAACTATTGCAGCAGCCGCAAGTCCTCCTCCAAGTGCAAGCGATCCCGTATCGCCCATGAATATCTTTGCGGGGTTCCTGTTGAACACCAGGAATCCGAGACATCCTCCGCACACTGCCGCACAGAAATATGCTCCTGCCGCAAGTCCGTAGATCACGCCGGCTATCGAGAAGAACAGCGTTACGAGCGCTGTGACTCCGGATGCAAGTCCGTCAAGTCCGTCTGTCAGGTTCACCGCATTCGTCATAGCAAGAACGACAAACACGATAAACGGTATATACCATATGCCGAAATCGACATATATATTTGCGAACGGTATGAACACCAGCGTGCTTCCCTCCGAACAGTTGGCAAGGAACACAGCCAGTATCACAGATATCACTATCTGAAGCCCGAACTTCTGATATGCTCTCAGCCCCAGATTGTTTTTCTTTATCACTTTCAGATAGTCGTCAAAGAATCCTATCAGTCCGAATCCGACGAACACGAACAGTATCACTATCATGTCTGAAGCGCTCGCGCCCCATATCAGACCTCCCGCAGCTGCTGCGATCGCTGCACCAATTATTATCGCGATCCCGCCCATGCTCGGTGTCCCGGCCTTTGACAGATGCGATTCCGGTCCTTCCTCTCTGATGTTCTGCCCTGCCTTCGCTCTCAAAACAGGTATTGCCAGTTTTGTTAAAATCACAGAGATAATAAACGCTATCAAGATGATTATTACGATGTTAATATAATTCATGGCGTCTCCTAAATTTTTAAAATCCTTTCCGCTATCTGCTCCATCTTCATCCCTCTGGATCCTTTGACCAGTATTATATCACCGGCGCCTGCAAACTGATCCAGTCTGTCGTACAGGTCTTCTTTCTTTTCGAACCATACGACCTGCACATCACCTCCGGATGCCCCGTCGGCTATATTTTTTGCAAGCTCTCCCACAGCTATTACTCTGTCTATACGGAGACCTCGTGCAAAGAGGCCGACTTCGAAGTGCTGACGTTCTGTCTGATCGCCCAGCTCGAACATATCTCCCAGCACAGCAGTCCTGCGGCCTTTGCATGCGCTCTGCTCAAGCACCTTGAGCGCACTCTTCATAGAATCCGGACTCGCATTGTAGCTGTCGTCTATAACGCTCAGTCTCCCGTTTTCAATGCGCTTCAGCCTGCTTCCCGTAAGCTGCACCTTTGCAAGTCCCTCCCGGGCTTCATCGATGCTCACCCCCAGCAGCTCGCCGACCGCGATCGCAAGCGTGCTGTTGACTGCGTTGTGTCGGCCCGGAACAGGTATCTTTATCTTCTCTATCTTTTCATCATGCTCCAGATCGAATGATATACCGTCCATTCCATAATCGTTCACATTCGAGATGATGTAATCGCTCTTTCCGTCGTCGCCTATCATTATCTGCTTATAGGCTCCCGCTGTTCGCTCTCTCGTCAGGAACTCCCCGTCCCACGGGAATACGAGATATCCCGGTTTCCCGTCGCGCCCGGTGATATGCCCCGCGACTTCCATCTTCGCCTTGAAGATGCCTTCCCGGCTGCCCAGGTTTTCCATATGAGAGATCCCTATATTCGTTATCACCGCTATATCCGGCTTTACGATCTCTCCCAGCCGGTCGATTTCACCGAAATGATCCATCCCCATCTCCAGCACTGCAGCCTGTGTACCGCTGTCAAACTGGAATATCGATAACGGAAGTCCGATATCATTGTTGAAATTTTTCATATTTCTTCCGCATACGTATTTCTCGCTGAGCACATAGTATATCATGTCTCTCGTAGATGTCTTGCCGACGCTTCCCGTGACTGCGACTTTCAATATGTCCAGCCTGTCGAGATAATATGACGCCAGTTCGCCCATCGCGTATACGGTGTCTTCGACTTCTATTATATTGCAAGGCGTGGAACTGATCTCTCCGTACCAGCCTTCCCTGTGTGAAACCATAACTGTACGGCACCCTGCTGCGACTACCTGCGGTATATATCTGTGGCCGTCCTGGTTTTCGCCTTTTACCGCAACGAACATGTCTCCGGGCTGACACTCCCGGGAATCGTGCTTGACACCGGTGATGTGATCTTCTTCACACTTTCTCACCAGTGTACCGTTCACGGCTCTGACGATTTCTTCTACTGATATTCTGTCCATAAATGCGCACCTGCTTATTTATACAAATAGATTTTACTGCCTTTTTTCACTTTTGTCCCCGCTTCAGGATACTGCTTCGTGACTATGAAATCGCTCTCTGCGGCAGCTTCCTTATCGGTATCGTAATCCAGAGAATCCCCGGCAAGTATGCCTATGGCATTGCTCGCGCTCTGGCCTGTGACATCAGGCACTTCTACCTTCTCCGCGTCGGCTTCCTTCTGGCTCTCCTCGTCAGGGGAGATATTCAGATATCGGAGTGAATCTTCAAGTATCTGATGCACTCCCGGAGCTGCCGTCACGCTTCCGTATTTCACGCCCTGCGGGCTGTCAACGATGAGCAGTACCGTTATCTGAGGATCGTCCATAGGAGCCATAGCTATACATGACGAATAAGTGTCACCGCTGTACCCTGTGCCGTCTTCCTTTACCTTGTCTGCAGTACCTGTCTTTGCACCGACCTTGTATCCGTCGACCTTTGCTGCACCGCCGCCGCCTTCGTCAACGACAAACTGCATTATATCACATATCTCCTCGGCAGTCTCCTTCGAAACCACCTGTCTGACAACTTCTGTCTCGAATTTCTCGACCGTATTGCCGTCGGAGTCCCTGAGTTCCTTGACAAGTCTCGGTTTCAGCAGCTTTCCTTCATTTCCGAACGAGCTTATCGCAGTTATCAGCTGTATAGGCGTCACCGCAACACCCTGGCCGAAACCTATAGTCGCAAGTCCTACCGGACCTGCGCTTTCCTTTGACTGGAGTATAGCGCTTCCTTCTCCCGGAAAGTCTATTCCGGTTTTTCCCGTTATGCCGAACGTCGCCATGTAGTTGTAGAATTTATCTATGCCTATGCCGGTCGCAAGCTGCACGAAAACAGGGTTGCAGGAATTCCCCACCGCCTGTTTCAGGTTCTGCGTCCCGTGAGGATGATCGCTGCTCCAGCAGTGCAGGATCTGGTCGCCGACAGCGATCGATCCCGTACATGTATATGTCGAATCAAGATCTGTCACGCCCTCTTCCAGAGCGATAGCTGTCGTCAGCAGCTTGAAAGTCGATCCCGGTTCATACACATCGGAGATCAGCGAGTTTCTCCACATCTTGTTCCAGTATGTCACCTTTTCGTCCTCAGACATGCTTTCAAGCTTCTTCTGTTCTTCTTTGTCGAGCGGAGTCTTCGGATCATTCAGGTCGAATTCAGGTGTCTGCGCCATTGCCAGGATATCTCCGGTCTTAGGATCCATGACTATCGCCATCGCTCTCTTCGCACTGGTCTTCTCCTGTACTTCAGCTATTGTTTTCTCCGTGTAATGCTGTATCACCTGATCTATTGTCGTAACGACGCTGTATCCGTCCTCTGCATTGTAATGCTTTTCTTTGCCGTATGCCAGGCTGTTCCCGCCGATATCAGTATACTTTACCGACCGTCCTGAAACGCCGCTCAGATATGTATTGTACTGCAGCTCCAGACCCGAAAGCCCCGTATTGTCATCTGTCACTGATCCTAGTGTATGCGATGCAAAAGCGCCGAGTGGATAACTCCTCTTGGTGTCTTCTGCGATCTCTACTCCCGGAAGCTCAGCTTCTCTTATTTTGTCTGCATGATCCTTATCTATACCTTTTTTTATCTTGATCACGCTCTGCTCTTTCGTCACAGCTTCTTTGACATCGTCATAATCCATTTCCAGGACCTCAGCGAGTGTCTTAGATACTTTTTCGACGTTCTCGTTTTTTTCAGCCTCTGTATCACCTGATCTGACATCAGCAGGTCTTGCCCATATCGTGTAGCATGTGACGCTGACCGCCAGCTCATTGCCGTTCGTATCATAGATCACGCCGCGCTTGGCCTCTATCGGAGTATCTTTGGTCTGCTGTTCCACAGCCAGCTCAGAATACTTACTGCCCTTTACGATCTGCACCCAGCCCAGCCTGATGCACAGGATCAGCATAAGCGTGAATACTATCACGAGTATTATGATAAGGTTTTTCTTACTACTGTTTAATGCCGTCACTTTACTCCCCTTTAAAAAGCGACCCCGGACATATCTCCTGATTTATCTGCCCGGGTATCACAGTTACATTTTATTATCATCTGCTACGAGATATTATATTTTTCTCCTGTCAGTTATATGCCTTTTCCCTGAGCATATCAGCAAAGCCTTCTTCCGGGATGTCGTCGTTGGTTATGTACACTTTACTGCTTTCGCTCGGGTATACCATGCCGAGTTCACCGGTGGCCTTGCTCTCCACATACTCGATGTTGTTGGCGCTGTACACCTTGACCTGCAGGTTCTCTATCTCTCCTGCAAGCGCACGGTTCTCCTTCAGCATCGAATTTATATTATACTGCAGGTTTGCCGAATATGCAGTTATTATTATGAGCATTATCATCGCAATGCCTGCTATCATGACCAGCGAAAGGGCCGCTTTTTTGCCTTCGCCTGCAGATATCGCCGGCTTTTTCGCACTGCGTCTTCTGCGTGAGCGTTCTTCCCGTTCCGGCTGCGGCTTCATGTCCAGACCGTACTTCTGATAATTTTTCTGGTATTCATACCATCTTTCAGCTGCTATCATGTCATTACCTCTTCTTTTCTATCACTCTGAGCTTTGCACTTCTTGCCCTCGGGTTACTCTCCAGCTCGGCCTCGCCGGACACTATAGGTTTACCCGTCACCTTTTTCATATCAGAAACCTTTCCGCACACACATACCGGAAATTCCTTCGGGCATGTACACGGATTCAGCCGTCTGTTGAATGTTTCCTTCACTATCCTGTCTTCAAGAGAATGAAAGGTTATTATGCACAGTCTCCCTCCCGGCAGGAGCACGTCGCAGAACTCGTCTATCGCAGTGCTCAGCTGCTCGAGCTCCCCGTTCACTTCTATCCTTATCGCCTGGAAGGTCCGCTTCGCGGGATGCGGCCCGTCTCTCCTGGCAGATGCCGGGATCGCCGCCTTTATTATATCCACCAGCTCTCCGGTGGTTTCTATCCTGCTTTCTCTGCGTCTGTTTACGATGAAATCGCTTATTCTCGACGCCCACTTTTCTTCGCCGTATTTTTTGATTATTTCTGTAAGATGCTTTTTATCATAACCGTTGACGACATCGTATGCCGAGAATTTCTCGTCCCGGTTCATCCTCATGTCGAGTGGCGCATCCTGCATATATGAAAATCCGCGCTCGCTGTTGTCGAGCTGAAACGACGATACTCCGATATCCAGCAGAGCTCCGTCTATCCCGTCTATGTCCAGATCTCGAAGGACCTGCTTTATTTCCGAGTAATTGCTGTGCACGAGCTGCACTCTGCACTCTGCCGACGCCAGACGTTTCCCCGCGGCATTTATCGCGTCGGTATCCCTGTCTATGCCTATCAGCATCCCGTCAGGACCGAGCTGCCGCGCTATACCGCCGGCATGTCCGCCTCCTCCCAGAGTCCCGTCGACATAGATCCCGCCGCTTTTTATATTCAGATTTGAAATACACTCTTCATACAGGACCGGTACATGTTTAAAATCCATATTGCTCCATACTTTCCGCCACTTCACTGGCATTCATCAGTTCTCCGGTATCGGGATCCAGTTCATCTTCCCAGTGCTCCCTGCTCCACACTTCTATAGTCTTGTCGCTTCCGACAGTTATCAGCTCTTTTTCTATCCCTGCATATTCCTTGAGCTCCTGCGGTATAGTAAGCCTTCCCTGCTTGTCCACATCGCATTCTGCCGCAGATGAATAGAAATGTCTCTTGAGTTTTCTGGCCTGAGGGTTGCCGGCAGGAAGTATCTCCAGTTTTTCCTCGACAAACTTTTCCCATTGCGCCAGCGGATAAATGGTCAGGCATCTGTCCAGAGATTTCGCTATGATGCATCTGCCCTCAAGCTCGTCCCTGAATTTTGCAGGCACTATCACCCTAGACTTGCTGTCTATTGAATTGTTGTATTTGCCTACAAACATTTAGTTCCCTCCCATTGTGTTTAGCTCCATTCTAAACCACTTCAAACCATTTATCAACAAAATCACTCCACGCGCAGTATATTTTACTCCAAAAATGAAAATCAGGCAAGAAATCATTTTGTTCTTTATTATAAAAAACGCCATATTTAGTATTTCTGTATCGCACATCAACAACATCTCGACCATTTTACTTTTATTTTCATTCCATGCCTTATTTTCCGCGCACCTGCCGCTTTCACGACACCCGTTCTGTATGTACTGCAAAGCCCTCAGAGCCGCAAAAAAAGCCCGGATATTCCGCTGTCCGAGCCGTTCTTTACATTAGTTTCATGCTTTCTTTACGATTTTTTTATATTTTCTCAAAATCCCTTGAAAGCGTTCATTTTTCAGTGTAGAATGGCAATATAGTATAGAAAATCACCATTATTAGTCAACAGGAGAGTGAAAATGAAAAAATCAAAAAGATGCGCCATCTTGGTTCTGACTGCACTGATGCTCTTATTGCTGCTCCTGGCAGGGTGCGGGAGTGAGAAATCAGGGAATACCATCAGTGAGCCGGAAATAACAGCGGATTATCTTGACGGAGAATACGCTGATCAGCTTATCAATGATGGAGCCGGAACGATGCTGGGCACTGTAAGCGTTGAACAGAGCGGCGATTCATACATCGCCCACGTGACTGAGAAGGAAGTCGTTCCGAGTTCGGATACCGATGACGGCTACTACATTGCTGATACCAATGTGTCCAAAGATATCGCCCTTGGCCAGAGCGCAAGAATGACCTGTATGGTCAACGGAGAACAGAAGGTTGTCACTATTGATGAATTCATCAAACAGTCGTCGGAAGATCCTGACCAGATCTACACTATATACATGATGGGAGATTCAGTTGAGCTCATGCTCGCTACTGATCCTGCGGATGTCATCATCAAGTAATCAGGCCAACGGTCCGAAAAAAACAGCCCTGTGTCAGACACAGGGTTTTTTCATGTAAAACGAAGGGTCTGTCACATTAACATTTGATATCGTTACGGCGACAGACCTTTTCCTTATAAAAACAGCCGTCCGCTCTATCAAAAGCGCCGGCTGTTTTACGATCACTTTATATCAGCAGGCAGCAGCACTGCCTCATATTCTGTTAGATATGTTTATGCAAAGATGCAGCATTCCCGTTTTACACGTTGAACAGGAAATGCATCACATCGCCGTCTTTAACGACATACTCTTTCCCTTCTGAACGGATCAGGCCCTTTTCCTTGGCTGTCGCAAGATTTCCTCCGCACTCCATCAGCTTGTCATATGCGATAGTCTCTGCACGGATGAAGCCCTTCTCGAAGTCGGTATGTATCTTGCCTGCCGCTCCAGGAGCCTTGGTACCGCGCTTTATCGTCCATGCTCTGACTTCCGGTTCTCCTGCAGTCAGGAATGATATAAGATCGAGAAGTCTGTATGATGCCTTGACGAGCTTGTCGAGACCTGACTCTTTGATGCCGAGTTCTTCGAGGAACATCGCCTTTTCGTCATCTTCCAGTTCCGCCATCTCTGATTCGATCTTGGCACATACCACGATGACGTCTGAACCTTCTGTTTCTGCAAACTCGCGCACCTTTCTGATATATTCGTTGTCCTCAGCTGCCGCATCATCCTCTGAAACGTTAGCCGCATATATGACTGGCTTGTATGAAAGCAGCTCCAGGCTCTTTACATATTCAGCCTCTTCTTCTGTGAGCTCCATAGCTCTTGCCGATTTTCCCTCACCCAGGAAATCTGCGATCTTTTTCAGCAGATCGAGTTCTTTCTGCAGGCTCTTGTCTCCTTTGAGGTTCTTTGTAGTCTTCTGGATCCTTCTTTCCAGCACCTCGAGGTCGGACAGTATCAGCTCTGTATTTATTGTCTCGATATCTGATATCGGGTCGATCTTTCCATCCACGTGAACCACGTTAGGATCATCGAAGCATCTCACCACATGTACTATCGCCGCAACTTCACGGATATGTCCGAGGAACTTGTTTCCAAGGCCCTCGCCCTTTGACGCGCCCTTTACAAGGCCGGCTATATCATAAAACTCTATCGTCGCATATACTGTCTTCTTCGAATTGTACATCTCGTGGAGGACCTTGATCCTCTCATCCGGTACGGTTACCACTCCCACGTTCGGCTCTATGGTGCAGAACGGATAATTGGCCGCTTCTGCACCTGCCTTTGTTATCGCATTGAACAGCGTGCTTTTGCCTACGTTAGGCAGGCCTACGATACCTAATTTCATAATAAATTCATCTCCTTTATTTTTCCTTTATTTTACTGGCTTTCCGCAATTCATGGTTTTGACCGAGTACCACACCGAGTACCACGGAGATGAATTTTGCATCAAGTTTTATACCACTTTTAAAGCGTCAGCCACTAAGTCAATTTCTCTATGTTTTTCATCCTCTGTAATATAAACATACAGATTCATGGTAATACCGATATTAGAATGACCTAAAATCTTCTGCAGAGTCTTAGGTTTCATTCCACCTTCAATACATCTTGTTGCAAAAGTATGTCTGAGTACATGCATTGAAAATCTCGGAATGCCTACACGGTCACAATACTTAAAAAGTCCTGTATCATAAGTACTGTTCTTGACCGGCGTTCCCTTTCTGCAAAGAAAGACAATATCCTTCCATTCCATCAGCACGAGCTTTAAGCTCTTATTCTTTGATCTCTGGTTTTCAAGAATACGAATTGCTTCGTCTGTAAGAGGAATTGTACGGTAGCCGGATTTACTCTTAGGTGGACCAGCTCTCCATTCACCTACCTTATAGCGATATTCCATCGTTCTTTCGATCTTCATAGTATGATTTTCGAAGTCGATGTCGCTCCACCTGAGCCCTATAAGCTCTCCTGTACGAAGACCGGTCTGTAATACAAAGCGGTACTGATTCTCGTAGCTGTAACCAACCACAGCTTCCAAGAATTTCTTCTGAACGTCTATCGTAAGAGCTTCTTTCTTATCTGAAGGCTTTCCCATATCGCTCTTTAACGACTTCTTGCATGGATTCGCAATAAGTACATCATTCTCTCTGGCGAACTCAAACATGTTATAAAGAGCAATCCGCGTCTGGTATATGGTAGTCGTCTTATAGCCCTCATCAGCCATATCCGAAAAAATCTTCTGGCAGTGAATAGGCTTTACATCAGTTAAGAGTTTATTGCCTATAACACCCTTGATATTACGCTCATACCGTTCCGAATAGTTTCTGACCGTATTAGGTCTCACTGTCTGCTTTTTTATCCCTATCCAATAATCGAACCAGGCATCAACGAGCATATCCGTTGCCTGGTCGAGGTCACTGTGTTGGTCTATGTATGTAGCATCAGCAAGCCACTGTTTTACCTCTTGAAGTTTCTTGGATCTTTTCGTTCTGCGCTTCCCAAATTTATCAACAAATCTGGCGAAGTAAGTCCCGTTAGGTTGCTGAACGATTCCTGCTCCAATCTCCTTTCCTTTGAGATCTTTTCCCATTTAAGGCTCCTTTCTAAGCTATAAGAGCCCCAAATTAGCACGCTATATTATACACCAACTAGGGCTCAAATGCAATGTTATTTCATTTTTTTGATAGCTGATAAACAGCGTGGTTACCCCATTTGTTGGGAATACGCTATATCTCTACGTTATCCGAAATAAACTTCTCAAATTCCTTTCGTTTAACAAGTTTTTTCTTCCCTACATACAGAACAAAAGGACATCTCGGTGATCTGAGCAAGCTCTCCAATTTATTGATACCAATATTGGAATACTCCGCAGCCTCTTTTATGGTGAGTGCGACCTTACACTGTATAGGAACCGTCTGAACTTCAGCCTGCTCCTTAGCATACATACCGGATTCCTTGTAATCTCTATCAGAAATGTGCTGACATTTTCATTACCTCCTATGCAATAGAAAAAGCGCCAGACCGAAGATCATGACCTCCGGCTGACGCCTTATTCATCATGATATGGTTAGAGTGCTTCTCCACCCTTAGCTTTGGCACCCTTATCAATGGTTTCCTTCTTAGGAGTCTTTGCGACTTCCTCTTTCTTGGCTTTCAGATCACCAAGTACCGATTTCTCGCCTTTCTCCTCAGCATGCTCCGCTTCCTTTTCAGCCTGGCGCTGTACAAACTTTTCGCCAAGCTCGAAGATCTTTTCCTTACTGTCATAGTGGTAAACACTATCGGTAAGCTTATCAGCGGGAACTACCTGCGTTGCATTGACTTCCTTTATCAAGATCCTTTAAGCCCATCTCGCCATTGTCAGGGACGATCAGCACCTCATGGATGCTCGAAGGTAAAATAAAGAAGTCGCCACCGGCTCTTTCAGCTGCCTGATCCATAAAGTTCTGATAAGCAAGAACTCCGGCACCATGTACCTTATCGGGTACCGTAGCTACGTAAATCTTCTCATCTTCAGGAGCCACCGGAGAAAGTCCAATCATTTCAGCCTGCTCAACTCCCATCATCTCTGCCATGACTTCACTCATGCCTTTGATTTCAACAGGTTTGATCTGAGGCGCATTCTCCATTGCATCAGCATGAAGCTGTTCAGGAGTAACACCCATGTTTTCAAGCAGCTGGTTTGTAACAAGGATTGATGCTCTTCCATCATCATCGGAACTTAAGACAAAACGATAAACAACCGCCATATCTTCCATATTCTGATGAGGTACAGTTTCAAGCATCTCTTTGTTGGCCTCTGCGGAAACAACCTCCATCGCAAGTTTTTCCTTCATCTGAGAATAATCAGATAAGGAATTGATATCGAAGTCAGGTCTCTGATTGATGCCGTTATTGATGACATCTACCGCCTTATCAACAACTTCATCGTAAGGTCTGCCGTCTTCGACTGCTCCGTAGAACTTGTCGATTCCGATGTTTACTCCGATGTTGCTGCCTTCTGGTGTAACCGTGATTGCCTCATAGCTCTCATTCAGCTTGTTTACTGTATGAATAGAGAGATCAACCTCGGCTCCTTGCTCGTAAAGTCTGTCCTTCACATCCTCTACGAATTTTTCTTTGAAACTTTCGTAATCCATATTATATTTTCCTTTCTATTTGCATTAGCTTTGGATCGTTACCCTCCGCCTGGTTGATAGCATTAAAAAAGCGCCAGACCCATGACCTCGATTGAAGTCATAAGCTGACGCTTAAGATTGCCGGTATTCTTTTGCAAAAGAAATTGGCTAGGTGATCGGGATTTGTTCCCGTTCGCTTTGCCCATTGTAAATATAACACATCAAAAATCGCTTGAAAAGGGAACCGATAGGTAACTGACAGGTAATTCGTAGGTAATCTATGGGTAATTTTCTAATTATCCATGCATAAGACCCTTGAAAAACTCCTGTCCGAACTCAAGCTCTACCTCTATCCAGCCAATAGCAAACAGTAATATGAAACAAGCTCCGATAATAGCTCCGAAAATGCCTACAGCAATCCACTGAGTCATTATTACTGCAAGTATAAGGCAAATTACTAAAGGGGCAAACACCAGGCTTGCCGCCCTGCAATAAAGCCATGATATAGCAGCTGCCAATAAACGAAGTATTCCAAGCAACAATATCATTGAGAGTGCAATAAGCATTTTAACTATTCTCATGATCGAATGCCCCCTTTCTCTTCTCGTTGATAACCTTATAAGCAATCAAACGAAGAACGTACTCCGGCATAACACGAAGGCCAAGTTCCCACTCCTGCATTGTTCTATAAGGAATGCCAAGCCATTCGGAAAAGTCCTTACGATTCATACCTGACTGTTCTCTGATCATTTTAAAAGCATAAGCCATCTTACGACGCTCTGCTTCGGTATCATCCTTAGAGGTTTTTTCAACCTCAATCTCAATTCCTTCTACGTTATAAACTTCAGTCTTCATAGGCACTCTCCTTTACTAATGTAGTCAGTGACTACACGTCAAGGGGAAATCAGCATATATACTCACCTTTTCTCAAAAACATATGCTTTACGCATATACTTTTAGCGCTTATAATTTACATATGTAAAATGCATATGCTAATTAGTTATATCTTTTTAGCATATATATCCTTATGCTTATCTCAAAGGAGATGACTTATGTTTAAGACCAATAATGAAAAAATAGGAAAACACCTTGGTGATTTGATTAAGAACAGTGAATATAAGAATGACCGGCAGTTTTGTATCGCATATCTCACACTACGTGACGGCGAAGCTAATCCTGATGATATACAGAAGATGCAAAATCGTATCTGCCAAATAAAAAATGGGAAGAAGGGCGTTCAGATCGAAGACCTTCCGATCTTCTCTGATTTATTGGGAGTATCATTTGAGGATATTCTAAGCGCCGGAACTGCCCTCACTCCTGTACTAAATAGAAAAACCAATTATTCAATCGCTTTTTCAAAAGATCCGGTAGAATGGGAAGCATATATACTGAGAGACGATAAACTCATTCTTAATCCTGATGAATATGACAAAACAGCTATTGATTATGCCCTTGAAGCAGGCAATTATCCTTTTCTAAAATACCTCACAGAAAAAGGCTATATATGGTTCGTAGGGGAAGATAAAAAAGAATATTATCTTGGATTTGGTGCAGGAACATCAATAAAACGGCGTGAAATAGGATTTCTTGATACTTTAGACTCACGTATGAAAAGCCAAGATGATCTTCGCTTTAAGATGATAGCTTTGGCTATCAGAGACAATGATTTAGAAATGCTGAGCGTTCTTCACGCAAGAGAGATTCCATTACTGTATACTATTAACCCGATACAGCATTGGACATTAAAAGATAAGCAGCTGCCCTCATCTTCTAACGTTGAGCAGATGATTGACAGAATTGCTGCAAGCGAAAACACTGCTATTTCATACTTCTTTGAAGAATTTGATACGGAAGCAGAACTTAACTCATTACGAAGTACATTTGTCTTTCCATACGCCGGTCAAGTATTAGATGCTTTAATCAGCAGCAAAAGTACATTCGAAAGTAAGCTCTTTTTAGAAAAGGCCATAGAGCATAACAAAAAGGTGCAGAGAAAACTACAAAAATTGGTAGATAAGAGTAAAGCCAGCTGCAAAGAGCTTTATAGTGTGGCCCCTAATAACAATTATTATGACGAGGCATATTTCCGCAGAGAAGCTTGGCGAGAATACTATTTTTATCCTGAAAATGGATTCATAGCCTACTATATGCCTTTCTATTCTAAAAACACTACAGGCTTTATAACCAATGTTATCAATGTGACCGTATCTTCTAAGGATAAAGAAGTACAGTTCCTTATTGATGAATTAAAGAAAACCTACAACACCTTTATCAAACAGTATGAGAAAAAGGAGGCTTAACATGCGTAATCCAATTTTTGACTATGATGATGGAGATTTCATTTACCAGACCTCCGGCAATATGGGAATTGATTCTGATGGCGATCTGCATATGCGAATGGGTGATAATATGTCAATGGACATGGACACCGGTGAACTACACTTCAACTCCGGTTGGAGAAATGATGACGAAGACGATGACTTCTAACACGAGACTGTGAAGAAAAGTCTGTAAATAAGTAAATCAACATGGCCTTCTATGGTAAAATCAAAATACCATAGGAGGCTATTTAATATGGCAAAGAAAAAAGAAGTTTACAAAGTGAAACCACTCAATGAAAACAAGAAAAACATCATATCTGCACTTATCGAGGAGTACGATATCGAAACGGCAGACGATATCCAGGAAGCCCTCAAAGATCTTTTAGGTGGTACGATTAAGTCCATGATGGAATCTGAGATGGATGAGCATCTCGGATACGAGAATTACGAGCGAAGTGATAATGATAATTATCGTAATGGAACAAAAAGAAAAACAGTTCGCAGCAACTATGGAGAATTTCAGATCGACGTTCCTCAGGACAGGCAAAGCAGCTTTGAACCTAAAGTAGTAAAGAAACGCCAGAAAGATATTTCCGGTATCGATCAGCAGATCATCAGTATGTACGCCAGAGGGCTTACAACACGTCAGATCTCAGAACAGATCGAAGAGATCTATGGCTTTGAATGCAGTGAGGGATTCATCTCCGATGTTACAGATAAGATCCTCCAGGAAATCGATGACTGGCAGAACAGACTGCTTGATGACATTTATCCTGTATTGTTCATAGATGCGGTGCATTTCTCAGTAAGAGATGATAATCGTATCCGGAAGCTTGCAGCCTATGTGATACTTGCCATAACTTTAGATGGTAAAAAAGATGTGATCAGCCTGCAAATCGGAGAAAACGAAAGCGGCAAATACTGGCTGGGAGTTCTTAATGATCTGAAGAATCGTGGTGTGAAAGATGTGATGGTCATTTGTGCAGATGGTCTTACCGGTATCAAGGAGGCTATCAATGCGGCATATCCTGATGCAGAGTATCAACGCTGTATCGTTCATCAGGTGCGTAATACGCTGAAATATGTATCTTACAAGGATATGAAAAACTTTGCATCTGATTTGAAAACGATCTATCTTGCTCCGAATGAACAGCAAGGATATGATAATCTGCAAAGGGTCAAGGAGAGACGGGACGAGAAATATCCTAATGCTATGAAAAGCTGGGAGCAGAATTGGGATATCCTCACGCCGATCTTCAAATTTTCTGCTGATGTCCGGAAGGTTATTTACACCACAAATGCCATCGAAAGCCTGAACAGTACATACAAGAAACTGAATCGCCAGAGAACGGTATTCCCAAGCGATAAGGCGTTATTGAAATCCCTGTATTTGTCCACACTGCAAGCCACTAAAAAATGGACACAGCCACTGCGAGGCTGGGGCAAGGTTTATGGGGAATTTGCTGTAATGTATGAAGGAAGGATTCCTCTTTAAAGTCTCACAGTATATGCCAAAGACTCCCTCAAAATGAAGGAGTCCTTGACATGTTTAAAAGCATATTTTATATTGTTGTTATCAATCTGGAATTGCTAAGAACAGCGATTCCTCATCTGTGATTACCATAGAAGGCTAATTTACAGACTTTATTTCACAGTCTCTCTAACACAGTTTTGAGCCAGAGCTAAATGCCCTGGCTCGCTCTTCATTACATACATCCACCCATCGTAAGAATAACTTTGGTATGCTTATATCCTTTATTTTTGCTGCTGCATTCCATCACTATATAATAATCATCGTCATCTTCTGCCTTAACAACAATGCCCTGAGAATACTCAGTTTTCCATAGAGGACCTACACCATAGAATGGAGCAACAACTTCATTCGTTGGATTAGGCATTTCATAGCTAAAATTGTTTTTATACAACCAAGCATGGTAATTCTTTAGTGCCGGTGGGGCTCCCATAATCTGAAAAGAGCTCATTATTGCAAACTGAAATGGAAGTTCTTCTTCAAAATTGATTACATATTCTTCTGTAGGATCTAACTGATATTCTTCTCTAGTTGAATCTGTCTTCTCTTCAAAACTACTAAGTGATATTTTTTTCATTTCAAATCTCCTCCTACATTTGGTCTAGTGCTCGAATAATGACGGGGTTGCGATACATACTTATCAATTTTCAAGAATGACTCTCCCAATTCGTTTAAGCTTAAAACAAGCATATACTCGGCCACTTCTCCTGCATGATCTATGTATCTAATAGGATCAAGAGACTCACGAAATACTTCAAATGGTTCGCCGACCTCGATCCATTCATCATCTTCTTTGTCATAATGACAATTAAGTTCACGCCATAAGGCCTCGTCGTTTTCTTCATAATAATCTTCATCAACAGAAAAATCGGCCCACGGAAACAATCTCGGAAAAACATCTGTATATAAAGTATATGGAAACCAATATGGATATGAATATGTCGTTATGGTATTTCCATCATCCACAATCAGTTCCGTTTTTCCTTTGCCACTGCACTTATTAACCCATTCCTCCGAATGCAGTTTCACTATGCCGCCGTCTTTAATTATCTGCATGAATTTCTTTTGTGAAAGTAAAAAATTATAATTAGTCATATGCTCTGGTAAGTTTGTAAGTGTGAGCAAGAGTTCATTCGACTTGTCATCTAAATACACTTGATCTATCGGCACATTAACATAGTATCCTTTTCCATCTCCACCACGCGTTTTTTGTATAGTCTCTGCAGTAAGCTTTTGCCAAATACACATATCATCCTTAGGATTATAGAGCACGACAATACAAGGTAATGTGTTCGTCGTCCAATAATTATACTGCCTATCATCTATATCACGAAAAACGACATACTCTCCTTTATTTTCTTTAAAGTAGCTTTCACCACTTTTTATTTGTAATGCTAAAAGTTGCTGAACTTTACCATCCTTATCAGTTCGTTCCATGTGTGCATCAATACCTATATCATCAATAGGTTGTTCTCTAAACATCCACTCCGTCTTTGATGCTATTAAAGAACAATATGATACTCCAATGCGTTCTGTTGTATTTGCCATTTTATGTCCCCATTTCTATTTTAATCTTACAATTGCAATTCTTCAGCATTAACAAACCATTCTTTCTTTGTTTCAACATCATCTTCAAGCCTTAATATCAGATTATCATCGCAAATAAAACTACTATGTCTCCATTCTTTGTATAACCTGACTATAGCATTTACAAGAAATATAAGAGTTTTTTCTAATTCCGATTCCAGTGGATTTGCTAAATCAAAAATAACTTCCGAAAGAGGAATCAAATATTCAATACAATAATATCTGCTGTTATTAGAGTAATCTACCACCATATTATCTATCTCAAGAAATCTTCCTATGTTGTCCACTAATTCAGGGCCCCGTGAAAGAGACCGATAATAAGACTGCATTTCTAAATGTGATCTAAACGCAAAGCCATTTACGCAATAGTCTTGAGCATCAAAATATCCCAGCCTTGACTTGATGTACGCCATATTTCCCGGTCCCGAATAAAACTCGTCATCCAAAGGTTGTAAATAACCTTTATAATACATTTCCATATGTCCATCGCGCTTTTTAAAAGTTACATCATATCTTTTAAAAAACTCAGATACCGGTGTCTCTCCCATCAAAAGCTGTTCTAAATTATTGTTAGTCATTAGATCTGTTCCATTTAAACGTCTTGTAAGATGAAACATCTGGATAGAATCCAAAGAGGAATCTATACCATATTCTTCTAAAAAAGATTTAGTCCAATCGTACGGGTCCTCTTCAACAGAATCCATTGTTACGAATACTTGCTCTAGTTCTTATTCCTCCAAAAAAGCCTACACATCACCTACATGAAGCAGGAATGCATAGGCAATTATTCAAAATCATTTTTCGATTTATATTTGCTAACCTGGGTCTCAATATAGCTTGTTACAAATGAAATAATGTTGATATTTTTTCTTGGTCTCCCGAATATCGAGTACCATACCGAGTACCACGAGAGTACCATTTTTCTATAAAATATAATAATTTATAACAAGTTACATGCGAGAACAAATTACCACGAACCCAGTATATATGCGGTTTTATAGAGATTTATGACTCTTTATGGAGATACATGAAATAGGAGTTCATATAACGATACCTAATTTCATTTTATCTTTTACCTGTCCGAAAACCCTTGATTTATCGGGGTTTTCGCCTTTCTTTAGATTTCTTGTACTCCCTTTTTACGCCTTCTGATAACCTGCGGCGCAGTAATATATTATATCAAAATTTTGCTTTGTTTTCAATCTCAACAGAAGCTTTTGTGTTTACAAACAGGAGCTTTTATGTCTAATGCTTTTTCCTTTTCGGCACCGGCAGTTCATCATACATCGCATTAAAAAGCCCGGTCAGAAACTCTTTATTATCGACATCGTCTACCAGCAGCATTTCTTTTGCTCCATCATACGGTAATTCATAAACAGCTGCCGGCATATAAGAAACCGCCGATTTTACCGGTTTTACAAGCAACCTGTCATCGTATATTCCCCCAATGATCCTGCCTCTATAATAGATGATGTACTCCCCCATCATAGCGCGATAACTGATTTCTTCTAAATCCGATAACTGTTCTAATATGAATCGTAAATACTCTTTGCTTGATGCCATATCCTTATCCTCTCGAATTTCTGTTTCTCATATATCTTCTCAGGCATATGTTATTGTACAGCGATCATAAACACTTGTCAAAAATCACTGTTTTGCTCGTGCCATAAAAAGGTGTCAGATCCAAAAGCTTTTATGTTACAAAAAAACAGCATAGCCGAAGCCATGCCGTTTTTATCTCTTATTTTTCTATCTTCATGATGTTTTTCTGAGCAAAAATCTGCCCGCCGCAAATCACCGCAAAACAGACCGCTGCCTGCTATCTGTTTTTACAGCGTCTGTACAGTATCAAATATGCGATGATGCATACCGCTATCACTGACAGGCTCAGCACCTGTGCCTGCTTGAACGGCCCTATCATCAGGCTGTCCGTACGCAGCGCCTCCACGAAAAAGCGTTCTGCCGAATACAGTATGCCGTAAAGCAGCAGTGTCTGCCCCTCGAACTTTCTCCTGTTATCGACATATATCAGGAAGAAAAACAGCAGGAAACACCAGATCGACTCATACAGGAACGTCGGGTGCACGGACTGACCGTTCACCGTTATCGCCCACGGCAGATCCGTCGGGCCGCCATGCGCCTCCGAGTTGAAATAGTTTCCCCATCGTCCTATCGCCTGCGCGATCGCTATACACGGCACGGCAAGATCGAGGACGTTCAGAGGCCTCAGCTTCCATACAGCGCAGAGAATACATACCGCTACGAATGCGAATATCAGTCCGCCGTGTATGGCAAGACCGCCGCCTCTTATATTCAGTATCTTTTTTATATCGCTCGCATAGAACTCCCAGTTGAACACTACGTAGTAAAGCCTTGCGCCTATTATCGCCGCAGGTATGCATATTATTACAAAATTGATTATCTGATCTGACGTCAGATCGTGTTTCGGCGCCCTTACACAGCATATCACTGTGGCTATGATCATTCCCGATGTTATCATAACTGCATACCACATTATATCTATACCGAAAATCGTAAAAGCCACCGGTTCAGGTACTGGCATAAAACTCTCCTCTTTCTTCGCATATCAACATGTAAATCCCCGCTTCACAGCCGGAATCTCCGCATCTGCGGATATCAGACCTTCTTTATGAATTTCTCCCCGCAGTGCGGACAGGTTATGCTGATCTTTCCCGCACCTTTAGGCACCCTGAGCTTTTCGCCGCATACAGGGCATTTGAATATCTTATGATCTCTGTCTTTCGCAGGCTTTGCTTTTCTGCCCCAGCCTGCACTGCCTGAATTTGCAGTATTTCCATACTGACCGCCTCCATAAGCTCCGCCGTATGATGCATTCCCTGGCCCTCCATTGCGCCTGAATTTTGCAGTAAACTGCAGGAACTTCTGGTTTTCTCTGTATCTGGCATTTATGTTTCTCGAAAACATCCTGCAGTATACGTATATCAGTATCAGTACCGCCAGCATATACAAAAGCCGCCGTCTTACGAACATGTCAGCTATGATGAGTATCACCGACACGATCAGCAGGAAGCGGTTGAGGTTATCATTGCCGTACCTTCCGCGCATCAGATTTGCGAACCACATGCCGAATCTGTTCATGAGAACACCTCCTGAGCCGCTTCAACGGATTTCATCGCATCCTTGCAGTAATAGTCCGCGCCGATCTTCTCCGCATAGTCAGCAGTGAGCACAGCTCCTCCGACCATGACCTTGCAGTCCGGAGCCGCTGCCTTTACCGCAGTGATAGTATCCTCCATGCTCTTCAGTGTAGTCGTCATCAGCGCACTGAGTCCGACCAGCTTTATATTCTTTTCAACTACTGTATCCACTATCGTTTCCACAGGAACGTCTCTTCCGAGATCTATCATCCTGAAGCCGTAGTTTTCCATTATAACTTTGACGATATTCTTTCCTATGTCGTGTATATCACCCTTTACCGTAGCGATCACCACATCTCCCAGCGATACCGACTCACTGTCGGACTCCGCAAGGCGCGTCTTTATGATGTCAAAGCCGGCCTGAGCCGCCGTAGCCGCCTGAAGCATCTGCGGCAGGAATATCGTGCCCTTTTCAAATCCCTTTCCCACATTGTCGAGAGCCGGGATCAGAAAATCATTGACTAGCTCCATCTCGCTGTGATTTTCCAGCAGCTTGTTCACTGCCGATACAGTGTCAGCCTTCATGCCTTTCTCTATGCATCGGAATATATCCGCGCCCTCTCCTGACGCACCGCCTGAAGAGCCGCCGTCTCCCGAGTCTTTTTTTACGCGCTTCGAAGTCTCCACCTGATAATCAGCGTATCTCTCTATATATCTGGTCGCATTCTCATCCACGTTTTTCAGTACATTGAATGCGTAGATCGCCGACATCATATCCTCATCATTAGGATTTATTATCGGAAGATCGAGCCCGCACTCCATCGCCATCGCCAGGAAAGTCCTGTTCACTATTATACGCGCCGGCAGGCCGAAGCTGATATTAGATACTCCCAGTGCAGTTTTCAGCCCCAGTTTTTCCTTCACCATCCTCACAGCCCTGAGAGTCTCATTGACTTCTTTCTGCTGTGCCGATGCCGTCAGAGTCAGACAGTCTATTATCACATCTTCCTTAGGGATGCCGTATTCCAGCGCTCTCTTCATTATCCTTTCGGCTATCGCAAAGCGTTCTTCCGCTGTAGGCGGGATGCCGTCGCTGTCCAGGGTGAGTCCTATCACGGCTGCGCCGTATTTCTTCACTATAGGGAAGATATTCTCCATCACTTCAGGTTCACCGTTGACGGAGTTCACTATGGCCTTCCCGTTGTATACCCTGAGAGCTGCTTCGATAGCAGCCGGATTCGATGAATCTATCTGCAGCGGCAGTCCTGTTATAGACTGCAGCTTTTTGATGACTCTCGGGAGCATGCTCACATCGTCGAGTGACGGTACTCCGACATTGACGTCGAGTATCTCCGCACCTGCGTCGATCTGCTCCACAGCCTGTGTCAGTATATAATCAAAGTCCTCTTCCAGCAGAGCCTGCTTGAGCCTCTTCTTGCCTGTCGGATTTATCCTCTCTCCGATTACCGTCACATGATCCACATGCACGACATCAGTACTGCTGCAGATCCTCAATCCGCGACTTTCCTGCTCTGCCCGGCCGGTTTCTTTCGCCGCCCTTTCCGGCACATCTTCGAGGCTGTCTCTATATCCGGCCAGTCCCGCGATATACTCCGGATCCGTGCCGCAGCAGCCTCCGACCATATTTATACCGGCATCGATATACTCTTTCATAGTATCGACGAACTGTTCGCACGTTATATCATAAGTCCCGGTCTCAGGATCAGGAAGGCCTGCATTAGGCTTAGCAAATACAGGTACCGACGTGAGCGACCTCAGCTTCTTTGCCATCGGCATTATTTCCACAGGACCCAGTGAGCAGTTTATCCCCATGGCATCGACTCCGAGCCCCTCGAGAGTCATGGCCATCGCTTCAAGACTCACGCCCGTGAACGTCCTCTCATTTTCCTCGAACGTCATCGATACCATGACCGGAAGATCGGAATTTTCCTTTGCGGCGAGCACTGCAGCTCTGACTTCGTAAAGATCCGTCATCGTCTCTATCACAACGAGATCAGCACCGTGATCCCGCCCTGCACTGACTATCTCGGCAAACGCAGCGTATGCGTCCTCAAAAGCGAGGGTGCCCATCGGCTCCAGCAGCTCTCCAAGCGGTCCTATACCGAGCGCGACCTTTACATCTCTGCCATTCTCCGCAGCTGCAGCATTTCTCGCATCATCTGCGACATCCATTGCGAATGCCACCGCCTGCTCAAGAGGCATGTCAAGCTCGTCAGATTTGAATCTGTTCATTCCGAACGTGCCCGCATATATTATGTCCGAGCCTGCGTCTATATACTGCGTATAGATATCGCGCCATATATCCGGATGCGCCATACCGAACTGCGTAGTCGTTTCTTCAGGACTCATGCCTGCTCTCTGGAGCATCGTTCCCATCGCCCCGTCAAGTATATATATTTTTTCGTTGAAATCAATCGCCACAGAATTTCCCCTCTCTTCTAAGTGTACACTTTTCTCTGAGCACGCATTCACCGCACGTGGCAAGGCGCCCTTTTACAGGATGATCTGCCACCCCTATTATCGCAGTCACCGATTTTCTCGGTATCATCAGAAAGTTCGCAGTCACATTCAGCCCTATCTTGCGCTGTCCGTCCACGTACGATATGACTGACTTCTGCATTTCCAGAGGACAGTCTCCGTAGCCCGGACTGAACCGCCCCGTCTTGTAGCCGTCAGTCGCCGCCTTTATATGCTCTTCGTATTTATCACACAGGCATTCCACGAGGACCGACGCCCCGCTATCAGCCATGACAGCCTTTGCCATGTCAGTGACCTGAAGCTTCCTTATCAGATTGTCCGTTCCTATACCGAGAGTGAGCGCCATCACGATGACCTTGTGACACCCCTCCAGATGCTTTTTCAGCGAAAACCCCTGTACCTTTATATCAGCTATATCCATGACTCTGTATATAGCCTTTGGCTTTGCCGCAGCAAGCAGCGCGCTTTCCACCTCATCGAGCGTCTCATTCAGACTTTCATCACGGGTACCGTGCGTTCCCAGCGCAGCAAGCCATTTATCTCTCGGAATACGTTCTGTTATCTCTATATTCATCTCGCATAAGCGCCTGCCGCTTACAGCAGGTCTTTTATATTCTCATACACTTTGAGTGCAACGTCTGCATTGTTCATTATGTAAAGGTGTATGCCGTCTACTCCGTTCGTGATCAGGTCTCTGATCTGGTTCGCCGCATACTCGATGCCGGCTTCAAAGAGTTCTTCAGGCTTGTTTTCGTAAAGTCCTATCATCTTCGTAAAGTCATGCGGAAGGCTCGCGCCGCTCAGCGCCACAGTTCTCTGGATCTGCCTTGCATTCGTTATCGGCATTATCCCTGCGGAAACCGGCACGTTTATTCCCATCATCCTGGCCTTTCCCATGAATTCATAGAAAAGCTGATTGTCAAAGAACAGCTGCGATATCAGCACTTTCACTCCTGCACCGATTTTGTACTTGAGATTCTGTATATCTTCGTCAAGCGACTTGCTCTCATAGTGACCTTCCGGATAGCATGCGCCGAGTATCTCCAGATCGTCGCTGCATTTTCTCTGCACTTCGATAGCCAGCTCGTTCGCATGATGGAAATCCTTCTTGATGTCACAGTCCTCTGCGATATCTCCTCTGAGCGTCAGTATATTCTTGATATCGGCGTCCTGGAATCTGCCTATCATCTCCTTGACATCCTCTCTGGAAGAATTGATGCATGTGAGATGAGCCAGCGTCTCTATGCCGAATTTTTTCTTGATGTTCGATGCGATCTCGCATGTGTAATTGTCTGTCATGCTTCCGCCTGCTCCGTAAGTGACGCTGATGAAATCAGGTTTGCAGACGGTGATCTTTTCAACTGTGTCATAGATGGACTCTATATTCGCCTTTTTCTTAGGAGGGAATATTTCCATGGAAAACACAGGTCTTTTCTGATCAAATAGTTCAGGTATTCTCATAATTTAACTCCCTTTGCTGCTGTTTTGTAGTTTACGACATAAAATCGTCTTAAATTTATTGCCTTTTAACAATTAATTATACAGCTTCATTCCGGGCAATGCAATGTTTTTGCATCTGTGATATACTGTAATTATTACATAGAAAAAAGGAGTTATCATGAAAGATTTCAACAAATATTTTGACCACACGCTTTTAAAGGCCGATGCAAAGCTTGCAGATATCCGTCAGCTGTGCAGTGAAGCCATAGAATACGACTTCGCTTCCGTATGTGTAAACGGCTGCTATGTCGCTGACGCCGTGAAGCTTCTGGCCGATACCGACATCAATGTCACTGCAGTCGCAGGGTTCCCTCTCGGAGCCATGACTACCGCTGCAAAGCTCGCAGAGGTCAGGGATGCTCTGGAAAACGGTGCTGACGAGATAGACGTAGTGATAAATGTAGGCGCAGTAAAGGAAAAGCGTCAGGATTACGTCAGGAACGAGCTGTCTCAGCTCACCGCACTCTGTCACGAGCACGATGCTGTGATCAAGGTGATCCTCGAGACTTGCCTGCTTACGAGCGAAGAGATAATGTCAGCATGCAGGATGGCTGTAAAGGCCGGTGCTGATTTCGTAAAGACGTCCACAGGCTTCAGCACGGGCGGCGCCGAGGCACATCAGATCAGGCTCATGAAGAAGATGACCGGCGACAAAGCGAAGATAAAAGCTGCCGGCGGCATCAGGACCCTCGAAGATGCAGAAAAAATGATCGCAGCCGGCGCAGACAGACTCGGCTGCAGTGCTTCAGTGGCGATCATGAACGAATACAGCAGTGCGGACGAGCAGTAGCTCTCTCGCCCAGCTGATACAGATCTTTTCAAAAACAAAAAGCCGGATCATGGTATATCATCCGATATTACCGATCCGGCTTCATTATTACCATCATTGATGCCCGCATCGTTGATACTCTATATGGTTTTCCACATCATTACGCCGTCTATTATCCTGCACTCGAGCTCATCTCTGTCCTGAAGATATGTGAGATAGCTCTTTGTAGTAGAAGACAGCAGCGCATGATTCGCAACGCCTTCCCGCAGACCCATAGCCTGATACATATTCTTTATCACCGCATCCAGAGACGCGTATTCCGCACATATGCCCTTTACGACCGATATTATATGCTTTACATTAGCTATATTCAGATCTGCGATCTCCGTTATATCCTCTTCCGCAGTTCCGTGCGCCGGGATAAAAAGCCTGCCGTCGAGTGTCTTTATATACTCGAGATTGTCCAGATATTCAGCAACGTCGTAGAGATACCCGAAGCGGTGTTTCTCAAGATATTTCCTGCTGAGATACGAATCCGCCAGGAACCATACGTCATCGTCTGTCTTTATGCCCGCCATGCCGAACGTGTGACCCGGCAGGTATATCCAGCGTATACCGTCAAGGACGCTGCGCTCCAGCGATGCGAACCCGATCATGCCCGGATGCGAAAATATCTCCCGAAGCTTTCTGCACGGATATCCTCCGTTCATATACGCAGCCTCAAGATCGGAATAATGTGCAAACGCCATATCCAGATCAGTGCAGTAGGCAGGTATGTGATACTTCTTCATCAGGTATCCGTTGCCCCCGACATGATCTATATGTGTGTGCGTATTGATTATATAGTCTATCGACCAGCCCTGCTCCTGCAGCGCTTTTTCGATCTTTTCACCATCGCCCTTTGAACCGGTATCTATCAGACATACGCTGCTTTCGCCGGTCCTGTAAACGCCGATATTCGTATTGCTTTTGATATAATAAGTCTTTTCTCCCACCTGTGTAAGATGCATCAGTCGTCTTTTCTCCTTGGTCTAACAGATTCGCGGAAGGCCTTCCCCGTACAGCACGTCAAATCTCCTTGTCGCGCCGAGTCTCGTCTTGATATAGGCTCCGCTGCCTTCCTTTACGACGCCTATGATCTGAGCATCCTTTCCATGCACGGTGCTTCTCATCGCTTCGAGCGCACGCTCCGCTTCATCTCCGGGAACGACAGCGATCATCTTGCCCTCGTTTCCCATGTAAAGCGGATCGAGTCCCAGTATCTCGGTAAAGCCTCTGACTTCGTCGAGTACCGGTATGCTCTCTTCGTCGAGCTCTATCATGCAGCCTGAACTGTCAGCGATCTCATTGAGCACTGTCCCCAGGCCTCCGCGCGTGACGTCTCTCATGGTTTTTACATCTATACCGCTGTCGAAAAGGCTCGCTGTGATATCATTCAGCGCCGCACAGTCGCTCTTTATATCGTTTTCGATCTCCATCCTGTGGCTGAGTATGCACGCATGATGATCTCCTAGATTGCCCGAAACGATCACCACGTCTCCCGGTCTGCAGTTGCGGCTGCTCACATCTCTGCCGCCAGGTATCTCTCCGATGCCCGTGGTGTTTATGTAAAGGCCGCCGTTTCCTTCGATGACCTTGGTGTCTCCTGCCACTACGATCACGCCCGCCTCTTCTGCCTGCTTCGCCATCGAGGCCACGATCTTTTCAAGAAGCTCGGTATCGAGCCCTTCTTCGAGTATGAACCCACATGTTATATACTTCGGTACCGCTCCCATCATCAGCAGGTCGTTCACCGTGCCGCATACGCACAGCTTGCCTATATCTCCGCCTTTGAATATCAGCGGCGTCACCACGAACGAGTCCGTGCTGCAGGCGATCTTTCCGCTGACTTCAAGCACTGCGGCATCCTCCATCTTATCGAGGATCTGATTTTTAAAATATTTGCCGAATATGTCACTCATCAGCTGTGCCGAGGATTTTCCCCCGCTGCCGTGAGCCATAGTTATTTTCATAAATGATTCTCCTTCTGTTTTGACTGCCGGCTGTCATCCGCCTTGCCCTGTGCATCGATCCGATCACGATCAGTGAACGTTCCTGTACCATATGCCGCATGACCCCTCTGACGAGACCATGCACGGCCCGAACGGATCCATCGGACTGCACTTTCTTCCGAACATCGGACACTGATCCGGATTTATCCTGCCTACGATAACATCGCCGCAGCGGCATTCAGCAGGCAGCTCCATATCTTCGTACAGCGTTCTGCTGCCGCCGTCATACTGACTGAACGCGTCATTGAGATACAGTCCGGAATTTTCTATCACGCCAAGACCTCTCCACATCGCAGGACCTTCTTCAAACACATCATTCATCACATCGACGGCTTTTCTGTTACCGTCCTCCTTAACTGCGTTTCTGTAAAGGTTTTCCGCCGCATTCTCTCCGCTTTCCAGCTGTTTCATTATCCTGTAAATCGCTGCAAGTATATGCTCCGCTTCAAAGCCTGCGACTACGAAAGGCTTTTTGTATTTTTCCGCAAGAGGGATATACACATTGCTGCCCGTTATCACGCTGACGTGACCCGGGCATATGAATCCGTCGACATCCTCCTGATTCTCGCAGATCCACTCAAGTGCAGGGATGGCCGTCTTCAGTGCAGTCACAAGCTTTATGTTGCTTATACCTTTTTCCTTCGCCGCTTTCACCATCATCGCATACGCAGGCGCAGTCGTCTCGAATCCTACTGCCGCGACCACATATGTGATATGCGGGTTCTCTGCCGCTTTTTCCAGCGCTTCGAACGGCGAATACATTATGTTTATATTTACGTTTCCGTTTCCTTTGGCTTCCGAAAGGCTGCCTCTGCTTCCCGGTACTTTCATCATATCACCGAATGTGAGCAGGACGTGGTTCTCCTTCGAAGCATATTCTATGCATTTGTCTATATATGCCGTAGGCGTTACGCACACCGGGCACCCCGGGCCGGATATCAGCTTGATCTTGTCCGAGATGAGGCTCCTGATACCGCTTTTGAATATCGCTGCAGTATGCGTGCCGCAGACCTCCATCAGCTTCACCGGCCTGCCGTCATACGACTGCAGGTAATCTATTATCTGTTTTATATCCATGATACTACTGAAGTTCCTCCAGTTCTGTGAACAGTTCGATCAGCTCCTGCGCCTTGTCGTGCTCCATCACTTCTATAGCGCATCCGGCATGCACCAGCACGTACTGTCCCACCTCCGGCTCTATCAGCCCCGTGTTCACGTCTACCAGATTTCCGTTAAAATCCACTTTTGCTCTATCTTCATTAAGTTCAACTACCCTGCCGGGTATCGCTATACACATATTATCCTCCTCAGGTTTGCTGTAAAACCGTTTTTTCAGATGGTTCATAAAACCCTAACTATTATACATTTTTTTACGCGATTCGTAAATATGCACGCTTCTTTTTCTTTGGCCGTGCATTTTTATGCGGGCAAAAAACATGCCTGCTCCCGCAGCTCCCGCTCTATAATGGCAGGACACTGCAGAAAGCAGGCACATGTCGGTCATTCAGTGATAATGTCACTGACCTTTCATAATGAAAACAGGGTCGACAGAATCGACTTTACTATTTTTCTTTTCTGCTGTGTTTGAATGCTATCGCGCACGATACTCCAAAGCCTCCCCAGAGACCTGCACAGCCTATTATCATCAGGATTATTGCACTTGTACTCATTTTTTTGCGACCTCCTTCTGCGAAATCTTATCAAGATCTGCATAACCTTCCTTGCCCTTGAGCGTGGTAAGGAAATCTGCAAAGATAACAACGAACAGGATGCATCCCCATCCGAATATATTTACATCAGCTGATGCATAGTTTCCATATCCATGTTCTACGAAATCCTTCGTGTTCAGGAAAAGCATAACTCCGAGCACTATAGTAGTAACTATTCTGAGTGAATAGATCCACCACTTTCCTATGCTGAAGTTCGAGAATTCGTTCGCCTCCTGACGAAGCTTCTCAGGATTGAAGAATCTCGTGATAAGTATTACTTCGATAAGTCCGCCTGTTGCAACACCTATGTTGTTGATGAATGAGTCTACTATATCGAGTATATTCATTCCGGCGCCAGTGATGAACAGTACGCTTATCACGAAAGTCGGCACCAGTACGATAGTAACGGCTTTTTTATGCTCTATGTCGAACTTGTCGTGGAAGCCTGAAACTACAGCCTGAAGGATCGATACCATCGAAGTGATACCCGCAGTCAGTAGCGCTCCGAAGAAGCATATTCCGAAAAGCGCATTGAGTGCCGGCAGTTCACTGATAGCTGTAGGGAATGTCATGAACGCAAGTCCTATTCCTGAAGCCGCGATATCTTCTACAGCAACCCCCTGCTGAGTTGCCATGAATCCCATGATACTGAATACTCCGATACCCGCAAATACTTCGAATCCGTGGTTTGCCGTAGCTGTGATGAACGCGCTGTTTACAACGTCCGTTTCCTTAGGCAGATAGCTCGAGTATGCCAGCATGATAGCAAATCCTATCGACAGACTGTAGAATATCTGACCGTAGGCAGCTACCCATACGCTCGAATCAGCAAGCATCGACCAGTCAGGCTTGAACATGTATTCAAGTCCCTTTACTGCGCCCGGAAGCGTGATGCCTCTCACTACCAGGATGACTGTAAGCAGCATGAGTATCGGCAGGCATATCTTGCATATAGTCTCGATACCTTTGCTTACACCCTTGTACATAACGAATCCGACTATCGCCCATATGATCACGAACGGCAGTATCAGATTGGTCCTGATGCCTCCGAAGTTCAGAGCGCTGTCAGTAAGTCCGAGATACTCTACGAAGAATGACGAAGGGTCTGCTCCCCACGCCTGTGTGAATGAGAATCCCACATAACTGAGCACCCATACGATTATAGCGAAGTAGTATGTTCCGATAACGAATGCCACCATTACCTGGAACCAGCCCAGCCACTCGAATTTCTTGTTTATTCTCGCCCATGTGACAGGCGCTCCGCCTCTGTAAGTCTTACCCATGGTATACTCAAGAATAAGGATAGGTATACCTGCTGTAATGATTGCGAAAAAGTACGGTACTAAGAAAGCGCCGCCGCCGTTAGTAGCCGCAACATACGGAAATCGCCAAAGATTTCCAAGTCCTACCGCTGAGCCTATCGCCGCAAGCATAAAGCCCAGCTTGTTGTTCCATTGATCTCTCAAAACAATTCACTCTCCTCAAAAAATAACTGATGATGATCATGTCCCATAATTCATAATCACCATCCCATAACAATACGTTTTAGTATATCGTGTAAAAATATGTGAGTCAAGGCTTTTAGCTCTTGTATATAAAATACATAAAAAAGCAATATTTTTTGTTCGTGAACCCAAAATATCTCGCGAATCAATTCTGTTTTTTGTCATTTTCCAAAAAGCGCACGACGATCGATCATGGATTTAAAAGTCAAACATACATTCCAGTATCTGTTCATATGTGATACTGGCAAACGCAGACACTGTTGCATTAAGCATCATTTCGCTCCACTTGTAGAATTTCAGATCATTTAGCAGGAAAGATCTGTATGAAAACTCAATAGATCATGTATTCCGCCAGCTCCTCTGCCGTGATCCCGCTTATATATTTACCTACATTATTTTGGGCAAGCGTATCATATAGCTCCTGATATCTGAATTTCGTTCCTCTCAGCTTCTCTTCCAGTTCCTTTATATCTTTGACACCAAAGAAATCACCGTAAAATCTGATGTTGCTTACAACCCCTTTTTTGACGTCAATATAAGCTGTAATGATACCACAGTCAAATTTCTTTTCCTTCTTCATTTCATACTCAGGAGATCTCCCATAATTCCACTCCCAGAGATCATATTTTTCAGCTTTCAGTTTATTGATCTGCCGTTCGTCATCATCCGTAAGCCTGTATTCTTTCAATTCACCTTGGTTGAACATATTTTTTACAAGAAGCCTGCGAAATTCCTCTATATCGATTTTCTGATCCAGGTGTTCAGAGATATTTGTCACCCTGCTTTTAACAGATTTTATCCCCTTTGATTCCACTTTTATATCTTTTACATTAAGTGCATCCTGGACTACCGAAAGATCTGAATCGAACAGCAGCGTCCCGTGATGCAGCACCCTGCCTTTTGAAATAGCCTGCGCCATACCTGAAAATTTTCTGCCATTTATAATCATATCGTTTCTGCTGCTGAACTCAGCTCTTACTCCTAGCTTGGCCAGCGCATTTATGACAGGAATTGCGAATGTTCTCATGTCCAGCTTCGAATTATCTTCGTTTTTCTGTATAAAGGAAAAGTTCAGATTCCCCAGATCATGGTAGACTGCTCCGCCTCCGGAATTTCTCCTTACGACCTTTATTCCGTTTTCATCAACATATCTCTGGTTTATCTCTTCGATAGTGTTTTGATTTTTACCGACTATCACAGCTCTGTCGTTCTGCCATAAAAGAAAAAAAGCTTCATCCTCAGGTGGCGTCATGAAAAAATATTCTTCAAATGCCAGATTATAATGCGGATCTGTGTTCCTTCCATTAAAAAAATACATATATCCCTTTCCTTCCTTATTCATCTTCATCAGCTTTTTCTTCGAAATCAAAATCGCAGAAATTTTTCACTATTCTAGCATTCTTGTAATTTGAATTCAAGACATTGAACAAATAAAAATCGACCCTTATTTCGATCATTACCACAAGCTCCTTATACAAGACTCCCCCGTTTTTTACCTGAAAAGCATTATAACAGTTTTTTATCATTCATGTCTCTTATTATATAAATCAGTTCACAGTTATAAATCGTGTTGCCGACAACCGTCACTTGTAGTTCAAAACTGCAAATTTATATAATACATGCCCCTTACTTTGTCCGCTCCTCAAAAAGCGCATGACGGTACTTTTATCAGAACAGCTAGTGTAAAATATTTGTAGGTCAAAAAAAGATCAATAGAAAAGAGAACTTCCTTTTGTGTTAGAATTTAAATAACCCAAAACA
>CABIWW010000007.1 GCA_902362435.1 Eubacteriaceae bacterium | reverse complement strand
TATCCCTTCTTGAATGCATTTTCTTCCCCGACCTGCTGAAGATGGTCTCGCCATTTTATCACTGTCCATGGCATCACGTGATATTTTTCTGCGATGACATGTTCCAGTCCCTGATTTTCCGGCAGCATTGCTTCTTTTGCAACTTTGATTTTTAATCCTCTTGAATACTTTGATCGTGCCATAGTGTACCTCCGTATTGTCTCTATTATATCATCTTTTTTCAGACTCTACTTTTTGGGGTACACCTCACACACGTTACTGCACTGCTACTGCAGGGGTGTATTTTACCAAAAATCTTCTGCCGGCAGTCTCCTTTTGGTACCCGGCCATCACCACAGGTCACAACACCACATCACCACGTCATAACACCACCACATCACCATGCCACAACACCACCACGCTACCCTCCATCCCTTTCACAACAAAAAAACTGCACTTCGAGGACAATGCATTTCATTACGATGCGATCGCATGACTGCCCCACAGTGCAGTTTATATCATTATTTATTTAAAGTACTTTATTTCCTCACCTTCGCCCGCACGAGCTTCATCAGCTGTATCACGGGTATGTTCAGAAATGCCAGTCCGTACACCGTCAGCAGCTGCGGCAGACCGAGCGACTGAACCTTGAACACAGACCCAAGTCCCGGGCACGCGATCGCAAGCGTTATCAGTATCATGCCGAGCACGAACGCCCCAATCAGATACCTGTTGTTCCAGAATTTCTTCGTGAAGATCACAGGTCTGTCAGCCTTGCAGTTGAATCCGTGGAAAAGTCTGCTGCTGCACAGCGTGCCGAACGCCATGGTGCTTCCCAGCAGTGCACTTCCACCAAGTGAACCAGCCGTGAACCAGCCGTTCAGACCGATCAGGAATGCGATGACAGTCATTACGCATATCGACAGCCCTTCGAAGCCTATCCTGAGCAGAAAATCTTTCGTCAGTATAGATTCATCCGCCGGTCTCGGCTTTTCATCCATCAGATCCCTGCTGTGAGGCTCCAGTCCCAGCGCGATCGCCGGAAGACTGTCCGTCAGCAGGTTTATGAAGAGCAGATGCACAGGAGCGAACGGTACCGGCAGCGCCAGCACAGATGCGTACATCACGGTCAGTATCGCGCCGAAATTGCCTGACAGCAGAAACTGTATCGCATTCTTGATATTCTTATATATATTTCTTCCATTTTCTACCGCCTTGACTATAGTGGCAAAGTTGTCATCAGTCAGCACCATCGCAGCTGCATCCTTTGCGACTTCACTGCCCGTTATCCCCATCGCAACGCCTATGTCAGCCTGCTTGAGCGCAGGCGCATCATTTACACCATCGCCTGTCATCGCAACGATGTTGCCCTTTTCCTGCCATGCCCTGACTATCCTTATCTTGTGCTCAGGCGACACCCTGGCATACACGGATATGTTCTCCACATAATCCCTGAGCTCCTCGTCGCTCATGCCGTCGATCGACGCACCGTCGCACGCCTCGGACTCGTCCTTCAGTATCCCGATCTTCTTCGCTATCGCCGCCGCAGTGACACGATGATCTCCCGTTATCATCACCGGCTTTATCCCGGCTTCGACGCACTCGGCGACTGCTGCCTTTGATTCCTCTCTAGGCGGATCCATCATCGATATCAGCCCCAGGAACACGAGATCGTTTTCATCATCCACTCCCGGCGCCGAGCCGTTTTCGGCAGCTTTATATGCAAAGGCCAGGACTCTGAGTCCGTTTCTGGAAAACTCGCTGTTGCACGCTTCTATGGCCTCCCTGTCGCTCTGCGTGATCTTTCTCACACCATCGCGCGTCTTTATATATGCGACCCTGCCAAGCAGCACATCGACTGCGCCTTTGGTGATCATTACCTTCTGTGTATCTTCAAAAAGCTCTACATTTTCTCGTTTCAGCACATGACATGTCGACATGAGCTTTCGTTCGCTGTCAAACGGTATCTCGCCGTACCTCTCATTGAGCTTTCGCTCAGCTTCATAGCTCATCCCGAGTCTGGTGCCGCTGTTTATCAGCGCAGTCTCCGTAGGATCGCCGATTTCCCTGCCTTCCGCTATCGCAGAGTCGTTGCAGAGCACGCTGCAAAGCAGCAGCTGTCTTTCGCCCGGATCTTCCATGTCAAAGTCAGACGCCGGTATCTTTTCTCCACAGACGTAGTAATCCTCTACCGTCATCTTGTTCTGCGTGAGTGTTCCCGTCTTGTCTGAGCATATCACGGAAACGCTGCCCAGGCCTTCGACAGCCTGCAGCTTCCTGATGATGGCGTGTTCCTTAGCCATCTTCTGCGTACCGAACGACAGCACGATCGTCACGATCGAACTGAGTGCCTCAGGTATCGCGGCTACAGCCAGAGCTACTGCAAACAGGAATGCATCTCCTATAGCCTGCCCTCTGATCACGCTTATACCGAACAGTATGCCGCAGAATACGAGTATCAGTATCGAAAGCTTCTTCCCGAAGTTGTCGAGATTGTTCTGGAGCGGGGTTTTCTTCTCGGACGTCGTCTTCAGGAGCGTCGCAATCTTTCCCACCTCTGTTTCCATGCCTATGGCCGTAACGAGGAATTCACCCCTTCCGTAAGTAACGAAGCTCCCCGAATACACCATGTTCAGCCTGTCGCCGAGAGGTACGGTATCCTCTATCACCGCGGCATCCTTCTCAACGCCCAGACTTTCACCTGTAAGTGCGCTTTCGTCTACTCTCATGCCTGCATTCGTGATGATCCTGCCGTCTGCAGGGACGAAATCTCCCGCTTCCAGACTTACAAGGTCTCCGACCGTTATCTCCGCAGCAGGCATCTTGATGAACTGCCCGTTCCTGAACACTTTGGCCTCAGGAGCTGACATTTTCTTAAGACTGTCGAGCGACTGCTCGGCTTTCACCGTCTGTACCGTACCGAGTATGGCATTTATCGTTATCACGATCAGTATTACTGCTGCGCTTTCCATGTCTCCGAGTATCCCGGATACCACAGCAGCCAGTATGAGTATTATGACCAGGAAATCTTTGAACTGTTCTATAAAAATACGCGCTATGGATTTTTTCCTGCCCTCTGCGATTTCATTAGGCCCGTATTTTTCACGATTCGCTGCCACAGCTTCTTCCGTGATCGGCTCTGTGCTGCCGTTGACAGCGATCATCGCCTCCCGTTCTGTCATCTTGTAAAATTCTTTCATATATGCTCCTTCCTGGTGCTTTTTTATCTGTGTACCGGCTCCACACCGTACACGTTCATTAAATTTTCATACCTGTGATATTCAAATGCTGCACATCTGTTATTATAACCAGTTTGCGCAGCAGCTTTACATGTGCGGTTCGCTGCAGGACCGCACATGTACATATGTCCCAACAAAAAAAGAGACTTTTACTGCATGATAAACATGCAATAAAAGTCTCGCAGTTTCATTACGTACCGGGTGTGTTATCACCGCGCTGACGATAGCGTAAACACATCATGTGCCTGCTACTCCCTTTCATTTACCAGTATGATATCTTTATTCCGCTCCGATGTCAATAGTTTTTTGTTCGCTGCAAACTGCGGCAGCAAAACCAGCTGTAAAACGATCAAAATGTCCATTCAGCCTCTTTGAATCCTACCAGTATCCTGTCGCCGTCTATCAGCAGCGGTCTCTTCACTAGCATCCCGTCCGTTGCCAGCAGCTCAATCTTCTCCTCGTCTGTCATCTGCGGCAGCCTGTCTTTCAGGCCGAGCTCGCGGTATTTCATACCGCTCGTATTGAAAAACTTCTTTACCGGATATCCGCTCACTGCTATCCATTCCGCGAGCTCCTCTTTAGTAGGATTCTCCTCCACTATATGCCTGTCCTCGAAGCTGACGCCCAGCTCCTCAAGATGCTTCTTAGCCTTTTTGCAGGTCGAACACTTCGGATATTCTATAAACAGCATTCAAAATTCCCCCCTTTGGTCAATATCATTTTTTCGGAGATCGGATATCTGCTCGCACAGCATCATACCATCATCTCTCTGCCGCACATATCATTCGCGACCCAAGAGCCCGGCACTGCCGCATAGCTGATCCCGATCCATCCATACCGCACCCCGGCGACATCCTGTTACTCCATGAAAAAACGGTACCGAGACCCGATACCGTTTTGTTTTCCATTATAATGTCTCTCTGCCGTGCAGAGCAGACTTACCAGCGCTTACGCTTCTGCCGATTCCACTACATCCTTACCATTGTAATAGTTGCAGTTAGGGCAAACTCTGTGCGGAAGCTTTGGCTCGTGGCACTGTGGACAAATTGAAAGTCCAGGTGCTTTCATCTTCATGTTAGGTGATCTTCTCTGATCTCTTTTTGCCTTTGAAGTTTTCCTCTTAGGTACTGCCATTTTTTACACCTCCTTCTGTGCCATGATGTGTATAACATATTCGTTGAATCAAATATCGTTCTAATAATTTGCAACTTCTAAAGTATACATTCCATTGGTATCAGTTGTCAACTACTATTTTTACTGTTAGTAAAAATATCTCACGATATCGTCGATTATGCTCTTGATTCAGTTACGATCTTGTATGTATCTCTTGCGATCATAAGCTCTTCGTTTGTAGGGATCAGGATAATCTTTACTCTTGAGTCGTCTCTTGAGATGATCATTTCCTTGCCTCTTACCTTGTTCTTTACGAGGTCGAGCTTGATTCCGAGATTTCCGAGGTCGTTACAGATGATGTCTCTCATAGCGATGTCGTTTTCGCCGACTCCTGCAGTGAAGACGATAGCGTCTACGCCGTTCATCTCTGCGATGTAAGCTCCGATGTAGAATCTTACCTTGTGAGCGAATACCTTGAGTGCCAGCAGAGCTCTTTCGTTTCCGTCCTCTGCAGCTGCCTCGAGGTCTCTGAAGTCACTTGAAACGCCTGAGATTCCCAGTACACCTGACTTCTTGTTCAGGATCTCGTTTGCAACACCCTGATCGAGGTGTTCCTTTTCTCTGATGTAAGTAACGATAGCAGGGTCGATATCACCACTTCTTGTACCCATTACGAGTCCCTCGAGCGGAGTGAATCCCATCGATGTATCGATACACTTGCCTCTCTTGATAGCTGATACTGATGCTCCGTTTCCAAGGTGGCATGTGATGATCTTGAGGTCGTCAAGATTTACATTGAGTATGTCTGAAGCTCTCTCTGCAACATACTTGTGGCTCGTTCCGTGGAAGCCGTATCTTCTGATGCCATACTTTTCATAGTATTCATAAGGAATAGCGTAAATATATGATTCAGGAGGCATTGTCTGATGGAAAGCTGTATCAAATACTCCTACCATAGGTGTGTCAGGCATAAGTTCCTTGCATGCTGCAATACCGAGAAGGTTAGGCGGATTGTGGAGCGGAGCCAGGTCTATACATTCTTCCAGAGCTTCTATCACCATGTCGTCGATAAGTACCGAATGCGCGAATTTTTCGCCGGCATGTACTACTCTGTGACCTACTGCACCGATCTCGCTCATATCTTTGACTACACCGTGATTTTCATCCTGTATAGCCATCAGTACGTGTGATATAGCGTCCTTGTGGTCTTCCATAGGAACGATCAGCTGGAACTTCTCATCCATTCCGATCTTTGTATGTGTGATCACCGATCCGTCCATTCCGATTCTTTCTACAAGTCCCTTGCATAAAAGAACTTCGTTTGTCATATCAAGAACCTGATATTTCAGTGAAGAACTACCGCAGTTGATTACTAAAACTTTCATTTAAATTCCTCCATACTTTGAATTATTAATAAAATAACTATATTATTATACAGTTTAAGCTTGTCCGGTTCAATACTTTTGATATTTTTCAGAATTTTCTCGTCAATTTTATCCCGGTTTCGTCACCGTTCGATATACGGCATCATCACTCTGTCCGAGAAGTCATACAGGCTCCTCTGCATTATTATATTGTAAAGGTCTGCAGACAGTATATCGTGCCGGAGAGTCTCATGGACTTCCGAGCAGTCGTCTTCCTGCTTGTTTATGTTCGTTATCACCGGTATCGTCGCCAGCTCTTCCTTTTTGATGAATTTCAGCAGCTCCCTGCCTTTCACTCCTGCAGCCAGCACCCTCGCGTACGGCTTCATTTCGGGCTGATAGCCCCGTATTCCCATCAGGACATATGTCGTCAGTCTCCGTATCGCAGCCTCCGTATACCGCTTCGATACCATCGAGGAAATGAACCCTGCCATCGACGACGCTCTGACGATCTCTTTTTTGAATTTGTTCTCGAGACCTTCGCCCATGCAGTATATCGTGGAAAGCTCACTGCTGCCGGTTCTCATCAGTTCTCCCTGCAGCATCACGAATTCGTTGTGCTCTGCCGCTTCGCGGCTTCCTGCGCCCGCGAGTGCTTCTGCCGAGTCAGACGGCATGTACCGCGAAAGCATGTCCGCGAGCTGCGCCTTTGCATCAGAACAGCCTGCCGTGATATCCTCTCCACCGTCCGCTACCGATCCGTCACCGGCTGCTGTACCGCAGTCCGCGCTTTCACCGTCACTGCACGACACTCCATCAGCCACCATTTTTCTCAGCACGGTCGCTCCTGCGAACCCCGCTTCCTCATTGAGCGATCCGTAGCCCGAACCGAAACGCTTCACCGTGCACGGCTCTATGCGATTTCTGCAGCCGCCATCAGACGGCCCCATGCTGTTCCAGCAGTCTATCCTCTTGAGGTACTCTATCGCCAGTATATTGTTCGGCTCCGCCATCAGCTGAGCAGCAGACGCGCCTAGCACCTTTTCCACTGCACGCTGCAGAGATCTGACGAATGAATCGCCCTTCTGCATCTCCTGCAGCCTGATCTCGTCTATTTCTCCGCTGCGCATGCGCATGCCCGTGACAAGACTCTGCAGAGCCTCAAGATCGCCGCTCTCGCTGCCGAACGAGATGTGCGTGGCTCCTATCCCCCTCAGTATATCTACTGCTCCTGATGCAAAGATCTCGCCTCTGCTGCACGCGTACAGGAAAGGCAGCTCCAGCACGAGATCCACGCCGTTCTGAACCGCCAGCCGGCTCCTCGTCCACTTGTCGAGAGCTGCCGGCTCTCCTCTCTGCGTAAAGCTGCCGCTCATCACTGCCACCGAATAATCGGCGCCTGTCATCTCCATCGATCTTTGGAGATGGTATCTGTGTCCGTTGTGAAACGGATTGTATTCCGCTGTTATCCCTAATATTTTCATACCTGTATCATAACACAGCGCCGCAGATAAGAAAAGCCGCTGCTGCCGCAAACAGGCTGTGCGTGATCTTGCTGATGACCAGGTAGCCCGCCGGTATCCCCGTTCCGGACAGCATGCTCATCGTCTGACCCAGCACCGAAAGGCCGCCCCAGGACATTATCGCAGCACACATGACGCACTTCACAGACTCCGCAGCATCCACGCACTCTGCAGCTGCGCCGCACCCCACGGTCATCTCAAAGAACCCCTTCGCGAGCACTCTCAGCTGCATGCTTTCTATCATGGAAAAACCGCCGCACATATGCAGGAAATCTGTCACGAACATGAACAGCACGATATATGCCAGCACGATCCCCAGCGATCGGAACGACAGCAGTATCGCATCCGTGAAAGACTCCTGCAGCCCTTTCGCTTCGCTCACACCGCATGAGAGCGGACCTGCCGGCGCATCGTCGCGCCCCAGAAGACGAGTGTACAGCAGACCGTTCAGGAAAGCTCCTGCATAGTGCGCCGCCGCGATGATACCGCCAAGCATTCCCGACCCCAGCATGCCCGCACCGACCGCACCGACCATGAACGCAGGCCCTGACGTGCTGCAGAAGCTCATCAGTCTCATCGCCTCCCTCTGCGAGATCTCTCCGTCGCGCCTGAGGTCCCCCACGATCTTTGCTCCCATAGGATACCCCGACAATACGCTCATCACGAACGGGAAGACTCCCGATCTGAATATCCGTATCACCCCTATATCCTGCAGGAAATTGGCGCATATGAAAAACGGCAGCAGCGCGGGCAACACGTTGCTGAGCCACAGCGATATGCCCTTTCTCGCTGAACAGAGCGCTATGGACGGGAAAACGACCATCAGTACGCAGCATGCAGAAGTCATCACACCTGCCAGTATTATCTTTTTTCTGCTGAATTTAAAAATACCCATAGTCCATATATATTACAGACTACGGGTATTATGTATCCGGTGTATTTATTCTTTTTCCTCTTCGTCTTCAGACTTTGACAGGGCAGGCATGTCGTCCGCATCCACCTGCGTCCTGTACGCCATCTCCTTGAGCTCGTCCCTGTTCGCAGCCAGTGCCGAATTGATGTCGTCGAAGGCTTTTTCGATGCTCGTGAACATCTCCCCGAAGTAGATCGAGCTGAGGTGCTCCATCTTGCCCTGGAAGCTGTAAAGGATGCTGTCGAGGTAGTCGTACGTTCCGATCTTGAGCTGCTTTGCAGTGTTCTCGGTGACTCTCATCAGCTCGTCCGCACGGAGTTTCGCCTTTACCGTTATATCATTGTTCTCAACGAGGGTGTCAGCCTGTTTCTGAGCGTCTTCGATCACCGCTTCATACTGCGTCCTCGCCTCTGCGATGATCCTCTCTCTTTCGTTCTTTATCCACTGTGCCTGCTGTATCTCGTCAGGGAGCTCAGCCCTTATTTCTCTGACTATCTCAAGCAGCTCCTGTGAATCGACCATTATTTTCCCTGTAAGAGGAAAACCTGCGGCGGTATCAACGATTTCTTCAATTTCTTCTAAAAGTTCTAAAACCCTCATCATTATCCTCCTGTGTCTCGTCAGTTCTTCGATTCATTCATCTTTTCAAGTATCGCATCCGGCACGAGCCCGTCTATGCTGCCGCCGAGCGAATGCACTTCCTTTATCATGCTGGAGCTCAGGAATGAGTACTGCGGATCAGTCATCAGGAACACGGTCTCCACGCGTTCGTCAAACAGTCTCGCATTCATCTGAGCCATCTGTATCTCGTATTCAAAATCCATCGCAGCTCTGAGCCCTCTGACCACCACGTTGAATCCGTTGCTGTTCACGTAGTCCGCGAGCAGTCCGGAAAAGAAGTCGACGCTCACATTGTCAAGATGAGCCAGCGCTGTATGTATCATTTCTTTTCGTTCTTCAAGTGAAAATGCGCACTTTTTGGAAGGGTTGACTATTATTCCCACAGTCAGCTCATCGTAAAGTTTAGCCGCACGTTCTATGATGTTGAGATGTCCGTTTGTAAGCGGATCGAATGAGCCCGTGTATAAGGCCTTTGTCTTCATATGTAAATCCTCCCAGAAATTCCTGTTAATTATACCATGGACCGGGGGTTTATTCAACAATATATTGACAACATGATGATCCCGTACCGGCGTTCCTTGAGCTTGGAAAATCCGCATATCTCGTCTTCCATGACCTCTTCTTTTCTGTGCTCTGCAACGATCACTCCGCCCTCGTTGAGCAGTCTGCGTTCACGTATCAGCTCAAAGCACGGCCTCAGAAGTCCCTTGTCGTACGGCGGATCCAGCAGTATTATATCGAATGTCTCCGATGTGCTCGTCAGAGTCCTGCGGTAATCTCCCGGCACCACGACTGCTCCTTCCTCAGCCCTGCAGTGGGCGATGTTCGCCTTTATCAGTCTGATGCTTTCCCTCGAGCTGTCGCCGAACACGCACAGACTCGCCCCTCTGCTGAGCGCCTCTATACCGAGGTTGCCTGTCCCCGAAAAGAGATCCAGCACCCTGCTGCCGTATATCCTGTCCGTAAGTATGCTGAAAAGCGCTTCCTTCACCTTGTCAGACGTCGGCCTGATCGCGTAGTCCGAAGGAGTCTGAAGCTTTCTTCCTTTATATTCACCTGCTATTACACGCATATTGTCCCTCCAGTAGATGTTTTTACATATTCTAGCACTAAAGTGCGGATTTATCCATATGTGTTTGCAAAATTCTCAGCTGCGACCCTTTGTATGACAGACATGCCGCGACAGCACACATGCGGATCGCCATGCCCGGCATCCGCTGCAAAAGTCCGGCGCAGGCCGCCTGCAGCTTTACATGAAAAAGAGATATCCGCTTTTTCCGGCAGATATCTCTCTTCCCGTTCTGTTCAGCTTCTATACGTCAGGAGCTTATTTTCCTGAAAGCTGCTGCTCAGCCATTTCGACGAGCTTCTTAGTCATATAGCCGCCAACGTAGCCGTTCTGTCTGGCAGTGAGGTTTCCCTTGTCTGCCTGTTCGTAATTCGCAAGACCCAGCTCGCTCGCTACTTCAGTCTTTAAGTTCTTTAATGCCGGTTTTGCACTGACATTCATCTTATCCTGTAATGACATTTAACATCACCTCCTGTAATAATAATTTAACCCGGGGTGAAAAAAGTATTACAAGCAATTATTTCATATGCTGCCGTTTTTTTCATATCACAGATCGAGCGTCAGATCTTCGCCGAAAAGTTTTGTGATGCGGCGTCTGAGAGCGCTGTGCTCAGGAGCGTCGAGCGCGGGATCGTCCGCCAGCATCGCTTTCGCTTCTTCCTTTGCCTGCTCCAGGATCTTCATATGTTTTGAGAGATCGGTGATCGCAAGATCCGGCAGTCCGTGCTGTCTGGTGCCGAAGATCTCTCCCGGACCTCTCAGCTTCAGATCTTCCTCTGCTATGAAAAATCCGTCGCTCGAGGCCTCCATGATCTGACCTCTCTTTTCGGCGATCTCCGAACCTCCGTCAAGAATGAGGAAGCAGTACGATCTGTGGCTTCCTCTGCCGACCCTTCCTCTGAGCTGATGCAGCTGCGCGAGCCCGAACCTTTCTGAGTTTTCGATCACTATCACAGTGGCATTCGGCACATTGATGCCGACCTCTATCACGACAGTCGCGACCAGCACGTCTGTCTCGCCTCTGCTGAAAGACTCCATGATCCGGTCTTTCTCATCCTGGCTCATCGCACCGTGTATCAGCTCGACGCTGTAGCCTCTGAACCGTTTTTTGAGCTCTGCAGCGACCTGCTCTGCGGATTTTGCATCGAGAGTCTCCGATTCTTCTATAAGAGGAGTGACGACATATGCCTGCCGCCCCTGCTTCAGCTGCTGCTCGACGAAATCATAGCATTCGCCGCGTTTTTCTGACTTGAGACATCTCGTCACAGTCTGCTGTCTTCCCGGCGGCAGCTCGTCTATTATGGAAACGTCCAGATCTCCGTACAGTATCACGGAAAGCGTGCGCGGTATCGGTGTCGCGGTCATCACGAGGACGTTCGGGTTCTCTCCTTTTTCTCTGAGCTTCACTCTCTGTCTGACGCCGAACCTGTGCTGCTCATCTGTTATCACAAGACCCAGTCTGCTGAATTCCACATCCGGCTGTATCACCGCGTGCGTGCCTATTATCACCTGCGCCTCACCTGTCGCGATCTGCTCCAGCACCTCGCGCTTCTGCGCGGCTTTGAGCGATCCCGTGAGGAACGCCGTCCTGATCCCGTGAGCCTCAAAAGCTCTGCTTATGCCGTCGAAATGCTGCGCCGCGAGTATTTCCGTAGGCGCCATCAGTACCGCCTGATATCCGCTTTTTACTGCCTTGTACATCGCGATCTCGGCTAACGCAGTCTTACCGCAGCCCACGTCTCCCTGCACGAGACGATTCATCGCCGTGTTGCTTTCCAGATCGCGTTCTATCTCCTCCACACACCGCTGCTGTGCTCCGGTGAGCGGATACGGCAGCGATTCTATGTATCTGCCCGTATCGGCTTCCGGCGAAAACGCTATGCCGTTTCTTCCGTCCGTGACATTCTGCCTGGCCATTAACAGGCCTGTCTGCAGGATGAGCAGCTCGTCGAAGATCAGTCTGTATTTCGCCTCGAGCAGTTTCTGTTTTTCCTGCGGAAAGTGCACATTTTCGAGTGCGTAGCTCAGGCTGCACAGCCTGTTGCGCTCGACCGCTTCGCTGCTCAGGATGTCTTCTGCCATGGAATATGCCCTTTTCAGCGATTTCTGCCATGTGCGCATTTCCCTTTGCGAAATGCCTTTTGTAAGCGGATACACCGGCAGTATCCCGTCCTCCATGCCGTCCGCATCGCTGAATTCCGGATGGATCATCTGCATTTTGCCAAAGTTTCTCGTCACTTTGCCGAAAAACGTGTATTTTCTGCCGGTCCTGAAGCTGTGCTGAAGATATTTCGCATTGAAGAACACGACTTCCATAGAACCGGTCCCGTCCTCGACGAGCAGCCTGAGCATCTGTTTCCTGCCGCCTCTGTACCTGTCGTTCACCACGAGCTTTACCTCGCCTGTCACGACAGAGTTCTGATCCTCCGCCGCATCGCTTATATCGACGCGGTTTCGCCTGTCCTCATAGCTTCTCGGCAGGAAGAACACGAGATCCTCCATCGTGCTGATACCCAGCTTTTTCAGAGCTTCTGCCTTTTTCGGTCCCACGCCTTTCAGCGATGTGACACTTTCCCTTAAATCCATTTATCTGTTCACCTCTATATATCTTCTGCCTGTGTGCTTTGAAAATACGTCCGTTATCCTGATATTTTATCATATGCCGTTATCGATGCACAATATCTGCGTCTCTGCATATTATATCCCGAGGTGATCCGTTATGAACAGACAGAAATACGGCTGCTGCAGACCGGAAAGGAAGAAAAGAAAACAGCAGTGTTTTGCAAAGAAAGCAGGTATTGCGATGCTCGCGCTGGGCATCGTCACGGTTTTTGCGCTCGTGCTCCCTCCTGAATACTGGGTGATGCTCCTCAGCATCGTGCTCGTAGTTCTGGGGATCATGCTGATAAAGAAATCGTAGCATTTTCGCTGTTTTGGCAAAAAAATAACGCCCACACTGTGAGCGTCTATTTTTCAAATTTAGATGGCACGGTTTACTTTGCCTGATCTTAAACATCTAGTACATACTTTTGCTTTTCTTACTGTTCCGCCGTCTTCGACTTTTACAGACTGAATATTAGCATTCCATTTTCTTCTAGTATGTCTGTTGGAATGGGATACATTGTTTCCTGAAACCTGGCCCTTTCCGCAAATTTCACACTTTCTTGACATCTGCCGCACCTCCTTATACATTTGGTATCTAAAAGCTTTCGCAACTTTTTTCACTTGCTTTTAACTCGAGCATGGATCATCAAAATCATAAAACAGACTCGAACAAATGACATTATAGCATACTAAAAATACTAACACAAGAACTTTTTTATGAGCTGCCCGAATATGTGATTTAACGCGTCTGTCCGCTGCCCGAATCGTCGCCCCACAGCACGACTTTTCCTGCCTCTCTTGTCTTTTTCATATCGATCAGGCGCTGGTTCCTGCTGCCCCTGAACTGCAGCGTCAGATCGCGCTGCGCCTTTACAAAAGGACCGTCTATCAGCAGATCCGTGAGCTCCAGCAGCCTCTTCACATGAACGTCTTTCTCAGCCATAGCGAGCAGCTGTTCGTACGTGTACCCGCTGAACACAGTCACGGAAAGGCCTTTTTCCCTGACCTTTTCCGCGAGCTCCGTGAACATTTCCGCCTGACAGAACGGCTCGCCGCCCGAGAACGTGACTCCGGCGAGCAGCGGATCTTTCTCTATCTCCTCCATCAGCCTGTCCGTGCTGCAGTCGAAACCGCCTGCAAAATCGTGAGTTTCAGGATTGTGACAGTCCGGGCAGTCATGCGGACACCCCTGGCAGAAGACCGTGAATCTTATGCCGGGGCCGTCGACTATCGATTCTCTTACGATCCCTGCGAGCCTCAAAGAACCTGATCCGTCCACCGCAGCCATTACAGCGTCTCTCTTCCCGAATCGAGGCTGTGTTTTACTCTGTCCCGCTCTTCGGCAGTCTTCGCGTCGTTCCAGTGGTCCATCGTGCCTACGAGATATCCGGTGATACGTCTGATCCTCTCGAATCCCTGATCCCCGTCATCCTCTGTTCTGTGGCAGCAAGGGCACTCGTTGTCGATGATGCCGGTGTATCCGCACACAGGGTCTCTGTCTACAGGATGGTTGATCGAACCGTATCCGACTCCGCTCTCCTTCATGCATCTTACGACCTGCTCGAACGCGTCGAGGTTCTTGCACGGATCTCCGTCCAGCTCTATATATGTTATGTGACCTGCATTCGTGAGCGCATGGTAAGGTGCCTCAAGCCTGATCTTGTCGAATGCGTTTATGTTGTAGTATACAGGTATATGGAAAGAGTTAGTGTAGTACTCTCTGTCCGTAACACCTTCTATGATGCCGTACTTTGCCTTGTCGATCCTTACGAATCTGCCCGAAAGACCCTCCGCAGGCGTTGCTATGAGCGTGAAGTTGAGACCTGTCTTCTTCGACTCCTCGTCCATCTTCTTTCTCATGAACCCTATTATCTCAAGGCCTAGGCTCTGAGCTTCAGGACTCTCTCCGTGATGTACGCCTATCAGCGCTTTCAGACACTCCGCAAGACCGATGAAGCCCACCGTCAGCGTGCCGTGCTTGAGCACTTCTGCCACGGAATCCTCAGGCTTGAGCTTGTCCGAATCTATCCATATACCCTGCCCCATCAGGAACGGGTAGTTCTTCACTTTCTTTGAGCACTGGATCTTGAATCTTTCCATGAGCTGATCGATACACAGATCGACTTTTCTTTCCAGCTCCTCGAAGAACCAGTCTATGTCTCCATGCGCCTTTATCGCTATTCTCGGAAGGTTTACCGATGTAAAGCTCAGGTTTCCTCTTCCGCCGACTACTTCGCGCTCAGGGTCGTACACGTTTCCTATTACTCTCGTTCTGCAGCCCATGTAAGCGACTTCAGTATTAGGGTCGCCTTCATGATAGTACTGGAGATTGTACGGAGCGTCGATGAACGAGAAGTTAGGGAAGAGTCTCTTTGCTGAAACTCTGCACGCCAGCTTGAACATGTCGTAGTTCGGATCTCCCGGATTATAGTTGACGCCTTCCTTTATCTTGAATATGTGTATAGGGAAGATCGCAGTTTCGCCGTTTCCCAGGCCTGCTTCCGTTGCGAGCAGTATGTTCTCTATTATCATCCTGCCTTCAGGAGATGTGTCTGTACCGTAGTTTATCGAGGAAAACGGTATCTGGGCGCCTGCTCTGGAATGCATCGTGTTGAGGTTGTGCACGAAAGCCTCCATAGCCTGATATGTGGCTCTCCTGATCTCTTCATTTGCATATTTTGTAGCTTTTTTCTGGAGCTTGTCTATGGATCCTTCGTCGACTATATCTCTGAGGTATTCACGCTCTTTTTCCTTGTAGCCGTTGTCGTCCGCAAGGACAGGATATATATCGTCCTTTTCCATGATCTCCGCGCCTATGGCTTTTACCTGCTCCACCCCATCCTCTATGTCAAAGAGAAGATTGAGCATTTTCCCCAGGTTCGTCCAGTAAAGCTTCCTGTACGTCTTCTTGACGCCGTTGGCCATGCCGTAGTCAAAATCAGGTATGCTCTGACCTCCGTGCTGGTCGTTCTGGTTCGACTGTATAGCTATGCATGCAAGTGCAGCGTAGCTCTGTATGTCATTAGGCTCTCTGAGGAATCCGTGTCCTGTCGAGAATCCGCCCTTGAAAAGCTTCTCTATATCTATCTGGCAGCATGTCGTAGTAAGTGTCAGGAAATCCATGTCATGGATATGTATGTCGCCTTCTCTGTGCGCTTTGGCATGATCAGGCTTGAGCACGAACATCTCATAAAACTGTTTCGCACCTTCGGAACCGTACTTGAGCATAGTTCCCATCGCTGTATCGCCGTCTATGTTGGCATTCTCACGCTTTGTGTCATTGTCCTTGGCTTCTTTGAAAGTAAGATCCTCATATATTTTCATGAGTCTCGTGTTCATGTCTCTCACTCTCGTACGCTCAGCCCTGTAAAGTATGAATTCTTTGGCAGTCCTCGCATGACCGTTCTCGATCAGCACCTTCTCTACAGCATCCTGTATCTGCTCTACGGTAGGTATATCATTGTGGCATATCTCCAGAAGATACACCTCGACCTGTCTTGCCAGGAACCTCGCCATATCGTAATCTTTGCCGCCCAGCACCTGTGCAGCTTTATAGATGGCGTCCGCGATCTTGTCGACATTAAAGTCAACAGTCCTGCCGTCTCTTTTGATGATCTGCTTTATCTGATCCATACATACTCTCCTCTCTCACCACTATATATTGTTTCTTCTTTCGTAACTGTTATAAATTATACACAAAATACAGAACGAGTCAATACCATACCTGTGTATTTGAATGCACTTTTTGTGAAACACAAAAGGCTCAAAAAAACAACGCTTTCCCGAAAACGTTGAAAACGCTGCATTCAAAAATACCTCTGTACACAGTGGGCAAATCCCGCCTTATATCCGTCGCGGGTATCATACATCCCTTGATATGCCAGAACTGTTTTTTCTATTCTTTTTCACCGAAAAATTCCGACCTGAGCATCGACATTACGTGAAGATCATAATATCTGCCGTCCTTTTTCGTGGCATTCCTCGCCACGCCTTCCTCTCTGAAGCCGAGGCTCTCGTAAAGAGTGTACGCACGCTTGTTCCCCGTATAGTAATCCATCGTCACGCGCTCTATATGCAGGAAAGTAAAGCAGTACTCAAGCAGCTCGTCCATTATCTCCCTGGCAACGCCTTTTCCCCACAGCGAGACGTCTCCGATATAGAATTTCGTTATGTCCAGTGAATCTGCATGCCTGTCGATCTTTGAAATGAATATCCTGCCTACAGGCGCATCCTTTTCACGATCTACTATCGTGAAATCCATCCTGTCCTTGCTGAACTTATTGTAAAGAGCCTCAGTGACCACTTCTTCATACGTTCTGCCCTCGTCAAAGGAAAGATAGCGCGTCACCTCAGGATCGTTCTCCCATCGCATAAAATATTCATAGTCGCCGAATTCCGCATCGCGTATCAGAAAGTTACGAGTATCCATCTCTGTCTCCTTGCATAATTTCTTAAAGATTCATCTAATCTTTACATTTTATTTTCTTCATAATGGTATTATACTATTATTATATTCGAATTGAAAGGGACAGACAAGGAGAAATATAGACCATGAAAAAATACATATTAACGATCATCCCGCTTATACTCATATCAGTGATGTTTTTAAGCGGCTGTTCACTCGGGGAAATGAACAGAGAAAACGAACTTAAATCATCACTGGAATCTACTTATGAAGAGCTGACCTCGACTTTTTCCGGCGACTCGGGACAGTATTCGCTGGTTTCTGAATATCTCAAGTCATGGGCAAAGAAAAACAGTATAGAGATAGCCGACAGCGGCAGCAGCTACACGATCCTGTCGAATCCTGCCACCACAGGGTTTGAAAACAGTGAACCGACTGTGCTTCAGTGCTCCATACGCACTGATGACTTCAAAAATTCTATGCAGTCACTGGCGATCTCGCTCACTTCGCTTCTCGGCCCTGAAGTACACGGCAATATATCACTGATCGTCACCGAGGTGGATCACGGTGAATTCACAGGCGCTTCAGCTGCAGATCCCAAGTACTACAGCTCCGGCAGCTTCATAAACATAGACAACAGTGACGACATAGAGCTGGTGCGGGCAGGCTCATATGAAATGGACAGTACGATGACAGCATCACTGTCGACCTCTGCATCATCTTATACTCACGCTTACACTATAACGATGTCGATCTCAGGATACCATGATCCTTTCAGCTTTGAAAATCACTATCCTAACCCGGTCGAAACTATCGGAAGTCTGCTCGCAACAGAAAAGAGTTCCGGTAAGCTCTTCGATCTGGCATCGTTCGAATGCGAATCGTCAGACGGATACACGCCTACATCTGCAACTGCCGTAGTGGTTGTGAACGACAACGATATAAGCAGCTTTACATCAAAATTCGAAAAATCATACAACAGCATAAAAAACAGATTCGAAAAGCTTGGCGACAATTTCGTATACACCCTGACCGAGACATCGCTTCCCGAAACAGTCATAAGCAGCGATAGCAGCAACAATATCATCAGCCTCATGTACACGCTGCAGAGCGGCATATACCTTCAGGATGAAGACACCGGTGAGATCATCTCGGCATCGGATATCTCATACGTCTCGACTTCGGGCGGCACGTTCACTCTGAAGATGAGATCACGAAGCACAGACAAGGCGACGCTTTCAGATATGTCCGCCGAATTTCTGACGACATCGGGACTCAGCGATATCTCGTACAGCGTCACAGACCCGCACATGACATGGTCGGCAGACAGCAAAAACGGCGCTTCGGCTTTCCTTGCCGATGCACTCGGTACAAAGGACTCGATCACAGAAAACACTCTTGAAAGCAGCGATCTTGACGTATTCGCATCAAAAGCCGATATCAATGCAGTCTCATACAGATGCAGCCTGACGCACAGAGAAGCGGCTCTGATGAACCTGCTCCACTACACGGAAAGTCTGGTGCAGTAATATCGGGATACATCGATATACTCACAAAAAACGAGGGACTGCCGCATTAACGATTTATGATCGTCAGAGCGGCGGTCCCTTTCTTTGCACGAAAAAACCTGCTCCTCAAACGAGGCCGCAGGTTTTTTCATATCCCGATATCACATCATCATTTGAGATGGACGAAATTCGTCGTAGCCGAAGCCAGCGTCTTTCCCGATGCCTCGTCATACGCTATCGCTCTCACGCGCACGAGCGATCTGCCGAGGTGGATGACTTCGGATCTGAATATGAACGATTCTCCCAGGAACGGTCTTATGAAGCTGACGCTGAGGTCAGCTGTGGATATCTCGACTGAATCGCAGTATGCCAGTACGGTTATTCCCATCGCCGTATCGAACATGGCTGATATGGCTCCGCCGTGCACCTCTCCACGCTCGTTGCTCTCCCACTCGTACTTTCTGAATCTCATTTCAGAGATCAGGTTCTCTTCGTCAAGATCACACAGCTCAGGCGCCAGTAGCGCATTCATGCTCTGTCCTGCATTCTCTTCTATCTCTCTTCTGATGTTTTCTATCTTCTCTCTTGCTTTGCTTTTCTTCTGCATAAATCTCCTACTCTATCACTTCATACATCGAAGCCGCATCTTCCTTGCGGCACGAATCCTTTAACTCTGTAACCTTTACCCGCAGGCTACCGTTGCCGAACTGTATATAGATCTCATCGCCCGCTTTCACTTCAGTACCGGGCTTTGCGACCTTGTCGTTCACCGTTATCCTGCCCTGCTCGCAGGCCTCCTTTGCAACAGTACGGCGTTTTATGATACGGGAGTTTTTAAGAAACTTGTCTATCCTCATACTTCCTCCTCAAAAAAATAAAAGGGTAACCAAGTTACCCTTTAGCAGACACACTGTCTTATTTATTCACTGCATCCTTAAGAGCTTTTCCAGCCTTGAATACAGGAGCTTTTGAAGCGTCGATCTTGATCACTTCGCCAGGCTTTCTAGGATTTCTTCCCTGTCTTGCTTTTCTTTCACGAACTTCGAAAGTTCCGAAACCGATCAGCTGTACCTTCTCACCTTTAACTAAAGAGCTTTCTACGCTTGAAACAAAAGCATTGACAGCTAATTCAGCGTCCTTCTTTGTAAAACCGGTCTTTTCTGCAACTGCAGCTACTAATTCCGCTTTATTCATCAATAAATCCTCCTTAAAATTAATAACATATAGTCTTTTATTATTTCAAATACAAATTCAGGCTCGCCTCGTATCTACCCTTGATCCGCCTGAGCTCTGTGTTCTATTTTCCCATTTTTCAATGGGTTTGTCAAGCTGTTTTAGGATAAAGACTGCTGTTTTCAACCTTTGCGAGACTTACCACAGCTTGAGCCTGTCGCATATCGCAGCGAGCTTTCTCCCGGCCGATATCGTCATCAGTTCATCACGGCTTATTGCCTTCGTCTTCAGTATCATCAGTCCGTACACCACGACTCCTGCAAATATCGATATCACGGTCGAGATGCTGTTGCTGTCCGTCAGCATGAACGAAAGCCTGTACAGCAGCAGTACGATCAGTCCCATCACGACTGACGATATCAGCGGTTTCTTGACAGCCACAGCCGCGTCGAACTTCACTCCGCTGTACTTTTTCAGCGCGATCAGATCCAGTGTCATCGCGATCAGATATGCAGATGCCGAACCTATAGCTGCACCCTTTACATTTACTGCCGGTATCGCTGTGAGAGTCCATGTCACGATGAACTTGGCGATCACACCGACGCAGAGATTTATCACAGGTATGTGCTGCTTGCCTATTCCCTGCAGCGCGCCCGTCATAGTAGTTATTATTGACAGGAATACGAATCCTACTGCAAAGATCTGCAGGCACGGTGCTGCCGCTATCGCGCTCGCCTTCTGGGATGCATAGAGAAGCGTCAGTATCGGCTCTGCGAGCACGAATATGCCTGTCGATGCAGGAAACGCGATTATCGTCGTCATGCGCAGTCCGAGCGATATGTGATTGTGCAGCTCCTCTCTGTCACCTACGCTGTGCGCAGCGGATACCATCGGCACAAGGCTCATCACTATCGCGAGCATGAAGACCTCGGGAAACTGGATTATCGGGGATGCAAATCCCGTCAGCTGCCCGTAGAGACTCTCAGCCGCAGTGGACTCCCATCCGGAAGCCATCAGTCTGACCTTTACGATACCTGCGTCTATGAGGTTTACTATCGGCATTATCGCAGCGCCTATCGTTATAGGTATCGCGATGACCGCGATCTTCTTCAGTATCGTGCCTGCCGTTTCGTAAACGCTGGTTTTATCATTTTTTATCCTGAGCTTTATCTTTTTCTTGGCTGCCATGTAAACGATCAGCATCACGGCAAGCCCGCCTATCGCTCCTGCCGAAGCTCCGAAGCATCCTCCGGCGGCGCCTCTCTGCTCAGGAGTGTATCCCGATGCGATGCTGTATTCGTTGGCCATAAGCGAGTATGCGAGCACCAGACCGAACAGCACTCTGAACGACTGCTCTGCGATCTCCGATATTGCGGTCGGCCTCATCTCCTGCATGCCCTGGAAATATCCTCTGTACGAAGACATCACCGGTACGAGCAGCAGAGCTATCGCCGTCGCCTTCATGGAAAGCGCAGACCCCGGTATGTCTATCAGTTCTGCAATATGCTTTCCGAAGATCAGCAGCACCAGGAACCCTATCACGCCCAGCACCATCATGAGCGTCCTCGATATCCTGAAAACCCTCTCTGCTTCTCTGAACTGCCCTTTTGCACACCGTTCGGATACCATCTTTGATATCGCCACAGGAAGTCCTGCCGTTGAAACGACCAGCAGGAAGCTGTACAGTGCATATGCAGGCGTATAGTTTGCCATGCCCACGGCACCTATCATGTTCGCCAGCGGTATCCTGAAAAATGCACCAAGCACTTTTACTATGATACCGGCGACGGCCATTACCGCAGCACCTTTCAACAATGATTTTTTAGTCATGATTAAAGCCTTTCAAGTATTTCACGGGTTGATTTCTCGACCATGTCCACGGTCTTCTCTATATCTATAGTGCTGTACTGCCCGTTTTCATAAAGCACTTTACCGTCAACTATCGTCATCAGGACATCGCCACCTGAACAAGAATACACCAGATTATTGATGAGACTGTGAACAGGATGCATATTCGGTCCTGAAATATCTATTACTATCAGATCGGCCTTGTTGCCCTCTTTGAGAGCTCCGCTGTCCAGCCTTCCCTGGGCCTTTGCACCTCCGTATGTCGCTGCTCTGAGCGCATCTTTCGGAGTCACGGCTGTCGGATCCTTTGAGATCACTTTCGTGCCTGTGACCAGCGTCTTTATCTCCTCGAAGAAATTAAGACTGTTGTTGCTTGCCACGCTGTCCGTTCCTATGGCAAGATTGACTCCTTTGTCGATTATCTTCTGCACGTTGCATATGCCGCTGGCGAGCTTCATGTTACTCACCGGATTGGCAGCCACTGTGACGCCTTTTCGCTTAAAGATCTCAAGGTCACTGTCGTCGGAGTAGACGCAGTGCGCAGCTACCGCCGGCACGTCGAAGATCCCCGTCTTCTCGAGATAAGCTGCCGGAGTCATGCCGTGTCTCTTTATACACTCGCTGTGCTCGAATTCCGTCTCAGAAACGTGTACCTGCATCTTCACACCGTCAAGCGATCGCGCGTAGTCTGCCAGCGCCACTGCAGTCTCCGGATTCGATGTATACTCGGCATGAAGGCTCATATCCACGATGATCCTGCCATCTGCCGCATCGTTGAATTCTCTGTAAAAGTGCTTCATTTCGTCAAAGCTCTCGAGTCTGCTGACGTCTGCTCCCATCGGATTGGCTATCGAACGCGAAATGTTGTTCTTGGTACCGCTGTCTGCCACTGCTCTGGCCATGTCGTCGCAGAAGTAGTACATATCGCTCGTGGAAACGATGCCGAACTTGAGCGATTCAGCCATCGCCAGCATCGTGCCCCAGTAAACGGCTTCTCCCGTCAGCTTGTCTTCGAACGGGAATATCTTTTTGGTGAGCCAGTCCTGCAGCACCATGTTTTCTCCGTACCCTCTCATCAGAGTCATCGGTGAATGCGCGTGAGCGTTGAAAAAACCGCTCATCAGAAGTCTGCCTTTTCCGTCGATCTCGCGGCCGGATACTTCCTGCGGTCTTTCATCTCCGATGTATGCGACGCGATCGTCCTTTATGAGCACATACTGGTTTTCTTTTACATTGAGTTCTTCGTCTAGTATCGTAATATTGCTGAAAAGCATCACGTTTTCCTTTCTTTTTTACATGAGAGGCGCGACAAAGCGCAGCACTCTTCCTATTATCCTGTATATTATATTGTATTCATTGCAGCTCTGCATCGTTATCTGCTGGCATTTGTCCAGAGTCTTCTGGAAATCCGACTCCACATCGTGCACAACAGGGTTCTTCCATATATATGCAGCGCATTCAAAATGCAGATACAGACTCCTGAAATCAAGGTTGATCGTCCCGACGACAGCTTTTTCATCATCGCTGGTGAACACCTTGGCGTGTACGAACCCCGGCGTGTACTCGTATATCTCGACGCCCTCGGCAATGAGCTCCTTGTAGTGCGTCCTCGCGAGCCAGTACGCGTACTTCTTGTCAGGTATATGCGGCAGTATCAGCTTCACATCTACGCCTCTCTGCGCTGCGAATATGATCGTGTCGATCATCTCTTCATCGAGTATCAGGTATGGCGTCATTATGTGCACATAGTCGTTTGCAGTGTTCAGTATATCCATATATACTTTCTCGCCGACCTCTTCATGATCGAGCGGGCTGTCGCCGTACGGCGCTATATATCCGCCGGTCTTTACAGACCGGTCCGGCGCCGCTGATCCGTATCCTCTGAACATATATCTGTTGTAGTTTTCCGGAACTTCTGCCCTGATATTCCACATCTGCAGAAACATCAGTGTAAAGCTGTTCACAGCTCTTCCCTTTACCATTATGGCAGTGTCCTTCCAGTGTCCGAATCTTTCCTTTTCATTTATATACTCATCGGCAAGATTTATTCCTCCTGTGAAAGCGGTATGCCCGTCTATCACGACGATTTTCCTGTGATCCCTGTTGTTCTGGTGTGTCGACAGAAACGGCATCATCGGTGAGAATATCCTGCATTTTATCCCGTATCGCTCAAGGTATTTGTCATAGTTTTTCGGAAGAAGCGCTAAAGTACACGTACCGTCGTACATGAATCTCACTTCTACGCCTGCCTGAACTTTTCTTTTGAGTATATTGAGCACTGTATCCCACATATGACCATAGGCGACGATGAAATACTCCATGAAGATAAAATCCTTTGCCTGTTCGAGCTGATACACGAGCTCTTTGAACTTGTCTTCACCGAGCGGGAAATATTTCACTGCGGCATCACCGTATACGGGATAATGCCCTTTTTCCTTTATATAGCGGAAAAGTCCGGCCTCCATCTTCGACGACTCGTACAGTTCCTCGGTCACATTCCCATCTACCTGCAGGAACGGTTCCTGTTCGTCTATCTGTTCCATGACTCGTCTGGCGATGAATCTCGTTCCGGGCTGCAGCCTGGTAAAAAGGTAAAACGCCACCCCGACGATCGGTGCCACAAGCATGAATATGATCCACATAAGCTTGAAGCTGCTGCTCTGCCGGTTGTTTACAATGTACATAAGTATGAAAACCTCAAGGAATCCTACCGCATAATTCATGATGAGGATACGTCTTCCCAGTATCACGAATCCGCCGCACAGAACCAGAACCTGCAGTAAAAGCAGTACTATCAGTATCGTAGTACGCCCGAATATTATCTTCCACAATCCACTTAATCTGCTGTTATCTGCTTTACTCATATGATCTATCTGTCTCTCCTGCTGTTATTTTAGTGATAAATATGTTTCTTCGAAAGAACATACTATTAAAATGTTACTGCATGCAATGCCAAAAGTCAAAGACTTTCATATGTATATTTAACCATCTTTTACAGATAATATGCGTATACAAAACCTACTGGAGGAAATCAAATGAAAGCTACTGGAATAGTAAGACGAATAGATGACCTGGGGCGTGTCGTGGTCCCGAAAGAAATAAGAAAGATCCTCAGAATACGTGAAGGCGATCCTCTTGAGATCTATACCGGCACTGCAGGAGAAGTGATACTTAAAAAATACTCACCTGTGAGCGAGCTCGGCCATATAGCCGAAGGCTTTGCGGAATCAGCCGCAGCTGTACTCGGTCTTCCTGTTCTCGTATCCGACACAGACCGGTTCGTTGCTGTCTCGGGACTGAAGCAGAAGGATTATGTCAACAGAGCTATCGACGAAGATCTCGATGATATAATACAGAAAAAAAGCAAATATGAAAGGCCTGAGAAAATCGTGATCCCGATACTTGCAAACGGCGACCCTATCGGATCTGTGACAGTGCTGCCGCCTGAAGGCAGGGTCCTCAGCGAACTCGAGATCAAGACTGCCGAACTCGGAGCCGGTCTTCTGGCGAAGCAGATGGAAAGCTGAATCCGTACAAACCTGAATCCATACAAAAACGCCGCCGCATCAGGATACGTTATTCTCTGACGCGGCGGCGCTGTGATCATTTCATTTGCTTTACTTATTCTTCGATCTCTTCAGCATTTACTGTTCTTCTTCTATTCTTCAAGATATGTTATGTACGGGAGATTCCTGTATCTCTGATCGTAGTCGAGTCCGTAGCCGACGATAAACCTGTCGTCCACAGTAAATCCTATGTAGTCGACGTCTATATCGACTTTTCTTCCCGAAGGTTTGTCGAGCAGCGTGCAGATCTTTACAGCCTTTGCCTCTCTGTTCTCGAAATATCCTCTCAGGTAGCTGAGCGTAGTTCCCGAATCCACGATATCTTCAACGATTATCACATTCTTTCCGGCAACGTCCGTATCCAGGTCCTTGTTGATCCTGACAACGCCTGATGATTTCGTCGATGATCCGTAGCTGCTGACAGCCATGAAATCTATCACCATATCGAGGTTGACGTTTTTCATGATGTCTACCATCCACATCACCGCGCCTCTCAGTATCCCTACGAGCACGACCGGTTCGCCATCGAAATCCTTTTCGATCTCTCTGCCGATCTGCGCAGCTCTCTCACTGATCTGCTCCTGCGTTATCATTACAGTTCCTATCGTATCATTTGCCATTAGAATCCTCTCCTTCTTTTTCCTTTACTTCGTATTCCACATCATCTACAAATGTTTTGTCTCGGTACTTTTTTGAATAGTCATATGTTTTCCCGCCGTTCCAGTACTTGTCCAGCTCGTCTCTGAGATACCACAGTATGAACAGCCACAGCGCCAGATCGTCCATCCACGCGATCGGAAAAAGTATCGGCGGAATGAGATCTATCGGCAGGAAAAGGTATATTATACCGGCTATGACAAGAGCCTTTTTTCTTTTGGGCACAGATCTGTCAGCCATCATGAATCTGATGGCCTTTATCCTCTTTATAAGAACTCTGAGTCCAAAAAACTGCATTACTCCTGCGCCTCCAGTATTTTTTCCATTTCATCAAGAAGCTCCTGATACCCTGTCTTTTTCAGTGCGGATACCGGTATCACCACATCTTCCGACGACAGGCCCAGCGTCTGCTTTATCAGCTTCATCTGTTTTGCCATCTGGTTTCTCGAAATCTTGTCAGCCTTCGTCGCCACCACCAGCCCGTCAAGACCGTAATGTCTGAGATACTCATACATCTCGACATCCTGCTTTGACGGAGCATGCCTGATGTCCACGAGCTGCACCACCTTTACGAGATTCTCTCTGTTCTGCAGATACCGCTCCATCATCTCGCCCCAGCCTGCCGACACAGACTTAGCCACTTTGGCATATCCGTATCCCGGGAGGTCGACTATGCGAAACGCATCGTTTATTATATAAAAGTTTATCGTTCTGGTCTTCCCGGGACTGCCGCTCACTCTGGCCAGCTTCCTCCTGCCTGTCAGCAGGTTGAGGAGAGAAGATTTTCCCACGTTGGACCGTCCCGCGAACGCGATCTCCCTGAGATCCGGCGCCGGATACTGGGACGGCTTTACCGCAACAGTCTCGAGATCAGATTTATTTATCTTCATTTTTCTTATCCTTTACGAGAACTTCTTTCAGTGCATCATCGACATTTCGAAGGAGCACGAATTCCATATCATTTCTCACCACTTCCGGGATATCCTGTATATCGACATCGTTTTCTGCAGGGAGCAGCACCTTTCTGATGCCGGCTCTGTGTGCAGCCATGACTTTTTCTCTGATACCCCCGACAGGCAGCACCTTTCCTCTCAGCGTGATCTCACCTGTCATCGCGATATCCTTTCTCACAGGGATACCCGTGAGTGTGGAAATTATAGCAGTGCACATCGTCACACCTGCCGACGGACCGTCTTTAGGTATCGCACCTTCAGGTATATGGACATGCAGATCGTATTTTTTGTAAAAGTCTTCGTCTATCTTCAGTTTCTTGCTCACCGATCTGATGTAGCTCAGGCCGGCTTTTGCGGATTCTTGCATCACATCGCCCATCTGTCCCGTCAGCACGAGCTTGCCGTTTCCGGGAACAGCTGTGGTCTCGATGAACAGCGTGTCGCCTCCGACCACCGTCCATGCAAGTCCGGTAGTCACTCCGACCTCGGTCTCGCCCTTTATTATATCGAATCTGAATCTCTTCTTGCCCAGCAGCTCCTGCACCTTTTTGCCAGTGATGCTGACCTTCTTAGTATCGCCGCATACGACATTCTTTGCGACTTTTCTGCAGAGATTGCCGATCTCTCTCTCGAGATTTCTCACTCCGGATTCTCTCGTATAATAATTGATCAGTGTCCTGAGTCCTGTCTCTGTAAACGAGATGTTGCTCTTCGTCAGACCGTTTTCCTTAACCTGCTTAGGCACGAGATATTTCTCCGCGATCTGCAGCTTGTCCTCTTCAGTATATCCGCTGACTTCAAGGACCTCCATCCTGTCGAGAAGCGGTCTCGGTATAGTGCTCGTGGTATTCGCAGTCGTTATGAACATCACCTTTGAAAGATCGAACGGCACTTCGAGGTAGTGATCCGTAAAGTCCTTGTTCTGTTCCGGATCGAGGACTTCCAGCAGTGCAGAAGCCGGATCACCCTTGTAGTCCGCGCCGATCTTGTCGACCTCGTCAAGCAGGAAAACAGGGTTCTTCGTACCGCAGTCCTTTATCGATCCGATGATCCTTCCCGGTATAGCACCGATATACGTCCTTCTGTGTCCTCTTATCTCAGCCTCGTCTCTCACTCCGCCGAGTGACATCCTGACGAACTCTCTGCCTATGGATCTTGCGATGCTCCTTGCGATCGAAGTCTTGCCGACTCCCGGAGGACCTACGAGACAGAGGATAGGACCCTTGAGTCCCTTTGAAAGCTGCATTACCGCAAGGTATTCGAGAACTCTCTCCTTTACCTTGTCCAGCCCGTAATGATCCTCGTTCAGTATTTCTTCGGCCTTGTTGAGGTCGATATTGTCTTCGCTCTCAGTGTTCCACGGCAGTCCGAGTATCGTCTCGATATAGTTCCTGCTCACAGTCGCTTCTGCCGATGACGGCTGCATCTTGGAAAATCTGCTGATCTCCTTTTCTACTTTTTCCTTTGTCTTCTCTTCAAGATCGAGCTTTTCGAGCTGTTCAGTGAATCCTGCGACTTCATCTTCGACGTCCTCGGACACACCGAGCTCTTCCTGTATAGCTCTCATCTGCTCGCGCAGATAGTATTCTCTCTGATTCTTGTTTATCTGGGATTTCACCTTGCTCGAGATATCCTGTTCGATGTTGAGGATCTCGATCTCCTTTGTCAGCATCGTGTTGAGAGTCTCAAGACGCTCCTTCGGATCTATGGTCTCGAGAAGACGCTGCTTGTCCTCAAGCTTGATCTCAAGGTGAGACGCGATCATATCCGCCATCCTGCCCGGATCCTCTATCGTCACTACAGATGCAAAGATCTCTGCAGCCAGATTCCTGTTAAGGTTTATATACTCGTCGAAGCTGGAAAGGACAGTCCTCATCAGTGCTTCCGCTTCCGCATCGTCAGCAGGATACTCAGGCTCCTCGATCTTTCTTATGCGGCACTTGAAGTAAGGCACCTCGAACATCACATCCTCGATAGCGCCTCTGCATACGCCCTCGACCAGGACTCTTATCGAATCTCCCGGAAGCTTCAGCATCTGCTTGATCTTTCCTACTGTACCCACATGGTAAAAGTCTTCCGGCGTAGGCAGATCCGTACCATCGTCTTTCTGCGAAGCCAGGAATATGTGCTGGTTCGTCACCATAGCCTTTTCCAGTGCGTTTATCGACTTCTCTCTTCCTATATCAAAATGAAGGACCATGTTCGGAAACACCGAAAGTCCCCTGAGCGGGATCATCGGAAGCTGCATCTCATCAGCATCCGTAACGTTCTCCGTTATCTGATCATCATCTTTTTCCGTATCTATGTCAACATTTGGTTTGTTGTTATCTTCCATACTAATACTACCCTCCATATAACATCACGTCTGCGCCGTTCTGCATCCAGTCTGCGGGCAAGACGCTTTTTCTGTCATGTCAGAAAAAGGCGACTTACAAAAAGCCGCCTGTCATTTCACTTACGCCGTTTCTGCCTTAGCTTCCTTTTCTTTTGCGAGTCCAGGCTCTGTCAATACAAGTTCAGGATCTTTTTCCGCTTCTACGGTTTCCCTAGTTATTATACACTTGTTCACATCGTCTCTCGAAGGCAGTTCATACATTATATTGTTCATGATCTTTTCCATGATGCCTCTGAGACCTCTCGCGCCTGTCTTTCTCTCGAGCGCCTGCTCAGCTATCGCTTCGACAGCATCGTCTGTGACCTCGAGCTCCACGTCATCCATCGCGAACAGCTTTCTGTACTGCTTTATAAGCGCGTTCTTAGGCTCGGTGATTATCCTCACAAGAGCGTCCTTTGACAGCTCCTCGAGAGTCACGAGCACAGGAAGTCTGCCGATGAACTCAGGTATCAGACCGTATTTGAGAAGATCCTCAGGCTGTATGTTCTTCAGCAGATCGGACTCATCGACCTTGCTGCCTTCGACGTTGGAATTGAATCCGATCGTCTTCTCGCCGATCCTTCTCTGTATGACTTTGTCAAGTCCGTCGAACGCTCCGCCGCATATGAACAGCACGTTCGTCGTATCGAACTGGAGAAAATCCTGATGGGGATGCTTTCTTCCTCCCTGCGGCGGCACATTTGCCACAGTACCCTCCAGTATCTTGAGGAGCGCCTGCTGCACTCCCTCGCCGCTCACATCTCTTGTGATCGACGGATTCTCCGATTTTCTCGAAATCTTATCTATTTCATCAACGTAGATTATTCCACGCTGTGCTTTTTCTATGTCATAATCTGCAGCCTGTATCAGCTTCAGAAGTATATTCTCGACATCCTCGCCCACATATCCGGCTTCTGTCAGTGCAGTAGCATCCGCGATCGCGAACGGAACGTTCAGTATCTTCGCAAGCGTCTGTGCGAGCAGCGTCTTGCCCGAACCTGTAGGTCCGACCATGATGATATTGCTCTTCTGTATCTCGACGCCGTCATCATCAGTCGCGCAGTTTATCCTCTTGTAATGGTTGTAAACTGCTACCGCGAGAGCCTTCTTCGCCTCTTCCTGACCGATCACGTACTCGGAAAGGATATCGTCGATCTCCTTAGGCTTAGGCAGTCTGTCATTCTGGACTGCAATGCCGTCCTGCTCTGCAATATGCTTTGACTCCTCTGCGTTCAGTATATCCTGACACAGCTCTATGCACTCATTGCATATATACACCCCTGATCCGCTTATCAGTCTCTTCACCTGGCTCTGAGGCTTGCCGCAGAACGAACATCTCAGCTCGTTGTTTTCGTCGTATTTACTCATAAATAACCACCCCTGTCTATCTGTCTTTTATCACCTTGTCAATAAGGCCGTATTTCACAGCATCTTCCGCTGACATGAAATTATCTCTGTCTGTGTCTCTGGCAATAACATCTAAGGGCTGTCCTGTGTTTTCACTGAGTATTCTGTTCAGCTTTTCTCTCGTCTTCAGGATCCATTCAGCATGTATCTTTATGTCTTCAGCCTGTCCCTGCACACCTCCGAGCGGCTGATGGATCATGATCTCGGCATTCGGAAGTGCAAAGCGCTTGCCCTTCTGGCCTGCCGACAGTAAAAATGCGCCCATGCTCGCTGCCATTCCCACGCATATCGTGGAAACCTCAGGCTTTACATACTGCATGGTGTCATAAATAGCCATGCCGGCGGTCACGGAACCGCCGGGGCTGTTTATATATATATTTATATCCTTATCCGGATCTTCAGCTTCCAAAAATAACAACTGAGCGACTACAAGGCTGGCTATATGCTCGTCGATAGCCTCCCCTAAAAATATTATCCTGTCTTTCAAAAGTCTCGAGTATATATCGTAAGACCTTTCTCCTCTGCTTGTCTGCTCAATAACATATGGTACTAATGCCATATCCGGACCTCCTTATTTCTGCCTATTTTTTCACAGCGTTGTCGTACATGAATTCGACTGCTTTTCTGATCTTGATGTCGCCTGCGATCATGCCGATATTCTGTGCTCCCAGCATCTCTCTGATCTTGTCAGCTTCGATGCCATACTGTTTACCCATGTTTTCGATCTCAGTGCTGATCTCTTCGTCAGTTACTTCGAAGTTCTCCTGATCTGCAACAGCAGTCACGATCATTCTCGTCTTCACTTTCTTTTCAGCTTCTTCTCTGAGCTCGTCTCTTAACTCCTTAGTGTTCTTGCCGATGTATTCCATGTAAGTGTTCAGATCGAGCCCCTGGCTTCTGAGCTGCTGGTCGAATTCTGACATAGTGCTGTCGAGTTCGCTTTCAACGAGCGGCTTAGGAACATCGATATCGTTTGCTTCGAACACCTTTGCAAGAACAGCGTTTTTCATTGAGTTTTCTGCTCTTGAAGCCTTTGACTTTTCGAGTTCTTTTCTGATGTCAGCCTTGAACTCGTCAAGTGTATCGAATTCGCTGATGTCCTTTACGAACTCATCGTTGATCTCAGGGATCTCTTCTTCCTTGACTTCGTGGACCTTGCACTTGAATACCGCTTCTTTTCCTGCGAGATCTGCTGCATGATACTCTTCAGGGAAAGTAACCTTTACGTCTTTGTCTTCACCTGTGCTTACACCGACGAGCTGTTCTTCAAATCCAGGAATGAATGTGCCTGAACCCAGCTTGAGAGGCTGTCTTTCCGCAGTGCCGCCTTCGAACTGATCGTCTCCTACCCAGCCTTCGTAATCGATGAGGACAGTGTCTCCTTCTTTTGCAGGTCTGTCTACAGTCACCATTCTGGCATTTCTCTTAGCTCTTGCCTTGAGTTCGTTGTCTATATCCTCGTCTGTAACTTCGCTGCTTACAGCTTCGATCTCAACACCCTTGTAGTCTTTTACCGTGATCTCAGGATAGCATTCAACAGTAATAGTAACTGTGAAGTCTTCGCCCTTCTTGATCTCGCCGAATTCAGCTCTCGGACTGTCGATAACGTCCAGTGAAAGTGCTTCTACAGCCTGCGGATAATAAGTCGAGAAGAGATCATTGATAGCATCTTCAAAGAATATGCCTTCTCCGTACTTCTTCTCTATGATGCTTCTGGGCGCCTTGCCTTTTCTAAAGCCGTCGATAGTGAATTTATCCTTCTGAGCCTTATAGACATTTATCACTGAATTCTCAAATTCCTCTGCGGTAAAGTCCATAGTGAATTTTGCTTCGTTGTTTTCTTTTGAAATTAATGTTGGTTTCATGAATATATATCCTCCTCGATTATAAACACATAGTGCATTTTATTATACCTTGTTTCCTTTTAAAAGTAAAGGCTATTGACATCAGTTTCGCATAGTAACATAATTTAATAAATGTTATTATAAGGATGTGTACCATAAATGTCAAATATAATCCAGACTACGACAGATTTCGCCATGTTCATCGTTTCGGGATACATATCTCCCGGAGACGTACTCGTCGACGCGACATGCGGCAACGGCCACGACACGCTCAGACTCCTGCGGCACGGACCGTCTGCGCTTTACGCGTTCGACATACAGCAGCAGGCGGTCGACAATACGAAAGAGCTTCTGATATCGAACGGCTTCCGTGACCGTCTCGAAGACGGGACCGTGAAACTGATATGCGACTCCCATGAAAACATGGATCTGTATATCAGTACGCCTGTAAAAGCCGTCGTGTTCAACCTCGGCTATCTCCCGGGCGCCGCCAGGAACACCGTAACGGAACGCTCCTCGACTTTGGCTGCCGCCGCAAAAGCGCTGGAGCTGCTGCAGAAAGACGGACTTCTGTGCATCACGATGTACAGCGGTCACAGCAAGGGTCCTGAAGAAAAGGAAGCGCTCCTTTCCATGGCGCGCGGGCTGGACTCCCGCACATATCACGCAGCCTACGTGAACATAGCAAACCAGAAAAACGATCCGCCTGAGATACTCCTCATCACTAAAAAGCGCTGAACAGCAGTTGAACGACATGAGTTTAATGTGAAAATGTCGCAGACGATATTTCCCGGATAATAAAAAGGGCCTGTGAAGATCGACTCTCACGCCCTTTTTTATGACCGTTTCCTTATATTGTTCGATATTTCCGCCTGTATGCTATCTGCCTGCCCGTATTATGTCTATTCCTCTCGAATACTTGCTTCGTTCTTCTTTTTCAAGATCATATTTCTTCTGAAGCTTTTCGCCAAGCTCCTGCAGCTCCGATGTCTCGCCTGAGAAAAGCTCGATCTCGACCTCGGATATGGGTTCTTCACCGTAAGGCGTAACTATGAAGCCCTCATCGACGGACAGTTCGAATATGCCCGTGCCCGTATCTATCCTGAAACGTCTGCGGTGGAATCTCGTCTCGAGCATGCTGTAGAGAGGTTTCTCACCGATCACTCTCATGAGCTCTGCGCCGATCTCGCTTTCTCCGAAAACCTCAGGAGCAGCCTTGTCGTCATTCACAGGAACGTTTATCTCCTCTCTCATGTGAAGAGCGCCTTCACTGTGACCTTTCCACTTAAGCGCTGCCACCCATCTGCAGCCTTCTTTTCTTACTCTGTACGCCATATCATTTTTTGCAAGATCAAAATCCGGCGTGTCGAAATATCTGGCATTGAAGCAGGCTTCTTCTCTTGTCCCCTCTTCTTCCTGAGTAAAAAAAAGTTTGTCTTTCCAGATATCATCTGCAACTTCCTGCGTAGGTATCCTGTACTTTAATTCAATCTCCATATTCTACCTTCTGATTTCTTCCAATGTATGATGTTTGTCTTATCTACAAAAAGATGACTTTATAGATGATATCACTTAATATGGTTTAAAGCAAGTAAATTATTTTTTAACGACAAACAAAACTTATCATTTTCTGAATTCGCAGAAATCACTGGAATTTAAGCTCAGTTGAAGGTTATCACCGTGCCCGTTTTCCCTTCCAGTGCTTCGACCGCCTTGTCGAGCGAGGTTATTATAGCTTTTTTGTCCGGATACGTCCTGACGAATTTCATCGCCGCCTCCACCTTAGGCAGCATGCTGCCCGCAGGGAACTGCCCTTCACGCACGTACTTTGCGGCCTCAGCCAGCGTCATCCCCGAAAGATCCTTCTGATCCGGCTTCCCGAAATCGATCGCTACCTTTTCCACTTCGGTCAGGATCATCAGTATATCGGCGTCGACCTTCTCAGCCAGCAGCTCGGCCGCGAAATCCTTGTCGATCACTGCCGCGACTCCGCACAGCGTACCGTCCGGGTTCTCGATGACCGGGATACCTCCGCCTCCGCACGTTATCACGATCGAGTGATCCCAAAGCTGTTTCACCGCCTCGATCTCCACGATCCTCTGCGGCAGCGGCGATGCGACTACTCTCCTGTAGCCGCGACCGGAATCCTCCTTCATCACATAGCCCTTTTCCTTACTCAGCTTCTCAGCCTGTTCCTTCGTGTAGAACGGCCCTATCGGCTTGGTAGGGTTCTGGAATGCAGGGTCTCTCTCATCGACTATCATCTGAGTCGCCACCGTCACGACCGGGATGTTGCGGTTGTCTTTATTCAGCGCATACTTCAGACACTGCTGGATATGGTATCCTATATATCCCTGCGACATGGCGCCGCACACATCGAAAGGCATGACAGGCGTCACTTCTCCGGCTGCTTCCGACGCCATCACGATCCTGCCGACCTGCGGCCCGTTGCCGTGCACCACGGCGATCTCATGCCCCATGCCGCTGATCCTGGCTATATGCTCGCACGTTTTTCTCACGACCTCAAGCTGAGCTTCAGCTGTGGCCGGACCGTCTTTTGACTGCAGAGCGTTGCCGCCCAGAGCCACTACGATTCTCTTGTCATTCATCTTCTTTCCTCCTGAAAAACTGCATCCTGAAGAATTACAGGTCATCCCTGTTCACCGGACAGCTCATGCATCTCGGACCGCCTCTTCCCCTTGAAAGTTCAGAGCTCGGTATAGTCAGCACCTTTATGCCTTTCTTGTCGAGAAGATCATTCGTCACGTAGTTCCTCTCATACGTCACCACGACTCCGGGTGCTATCGCCAGCGTATTCGATCCGTCGTTCCACTGCTCTCTCTGCGCAGCCTGAGCATCGTCTCCTCCGCACCTTATCAGGTCGACCGCAGGCAGGCCCAGCTCGTTTTTCAGTATATTCGCGAGCTCATCCTGTATGCTGCTGAAATGAGCGTTTCCCTCTCTGTCCAGCGTTATCTCGAAAAGCTGCAGCGGCCCCTCGATCTCGGGGTGTATCGTGAACTTGTCGAAATCCACCATGGTAAAGACAGTGTCGAGATGCATGAAAGCCCTGCATTTCGGTATGTCGAACACCAGTATCTTCCTGAACGACGACTTGTTCAGTATATTCCGCGCGAACTGCTCTATGCCCGCAACCGTGGTCCTCTGCGAAAGCCCTATCGCCACGATCTCGTCAGACAGCACCAGTACGTCGCCGCCCTCCATCGAGTACGCCTGGTCATAATCGTACCAGATATTCGTACCCTCCGGCGCGAACGAGCTGTCATATCTGAACATATACTTCAGCAGCAGCGCTTCGCGTCTTCTCGCCGCAGTGCTCATGCGGTGTATGCTGACTCCGTCTCCGACGCACGCACCCTGGTCTCTCGTAAAATACAGGTTGGGCATCGGATCCGTATAGTACGGATATCCCGACGAGATATAATCAGCAAGCGACGTAGACTTGACGCTCAGCTCGCTTTTCTTCACTCCGGATATCGTCTTTTCGACCATATCCTTCACACTCATAGACATCAGATATTCTTCGAGCGCCTCTTTTACGGCATCCGAATGTATATCGCTCTCGCTTACGAACTCCTTGACGAACCGTTCCCGCACCTTCCTGTCTCTGAGCGCTTTTACCGTCTCATCGACATAATAGATGACCTCGACGTCGTTTTCCCGGAGAACATCTGCGAACTTGTCATGCTCCTGCTGCGCAACTTTCAGATACGGTATATCGTCGAACAGCAGACGTTCGAAGTTGTCAGGCACCAGTCCCTCGATCTCGTCGCCGATCCGGTGCAGCAGGACTTTGTTGAGCTTGCCTATCTCCGAATAATTGTTTATTCCGGGTTTCATATAAAACCTTCCTTTCCCTCTGGCCGGTCTGTGATCAGAAGGCTGGTTTTTCTTTATCCTATCGTTGCAACGATAACAGCTTTTATCGTATGCATCCTGTTTTCCGCTTCATCGAATACTTTTGAATGTCTGCTTCTGAATACTTCGTCTGTCACTTCTCTTATATCGTATCCCAGCTCTTTCTGTTCTCTGGCCATATCAGTTTCAAAGTCATGGAAAGACGGCAGGCAGTGCAGGAAGATCACGTCAGGGTTTCCTGTCTGCTCCAGCATTTCCATAGTCACCTTGTAAGGGGTGAGCAATTTCACTCTTTCCGGGATCTCGGCCTCTTCGCCCATCGAAGCCCAGATATCAGTGTATATCACGTCTGCGCCTTCGAGGCATTTCGGATCCGATGACACCTCTATCACAGCTCCGGTCTCCTCAGCCACTGCATTGACCTTTTCGAGTATCTCGCTGTCGAGCTCTGCCGCGAGCGTGTCAGGGCCGTAAGCCACATAGTGCATGCCCATCTTCGCACATCCGTACATCCACGCATAGCTCATGTTGTTCCTGATGTCGCCGCAGAATACCACTTTGACCTTGCTGAGAGGCTTGTTCACATGCTCTTCTATCGTGAGCATGTCCGCAAGTATCTGAGTAGGATGATCGACGTCCGTCAGTCCGTTCCACACAGGCACTCCCGAAAATCTCGCGAGATCCTCGACAACAGACTGCTCGTATCCTCTGTATTCTATGCCGTCAAAGAATCTTCCCAGGACCTTGGCCGAATCCTCGAGACTCTCTTTCTTTCCCATCTGCGAGCTCTTTGAGTCCAGAAAAGTGACATTTGCACCCTCATCGTGGCAAGCGACTTCAAAAGAGCATCTTGTTCTGGTGGAAGTCTTCTCAAAAAGAAGCACTATGTTCTTTCCTTTCAAAACTTCGGTCCTTATCCCCGCTCTTTTCTTCGCCTTCAGATCGCGGGCCAGATCGAGCATGTACCTGATCTCCTCAGGTGTGAAATCCATAAGTGTTAAAAAACTTCTTCCTTTTAAGTTTACTGCCATTTTAAAAATCTCCTTATCTTAAAATTATTTATCTTCGCTTTATATGCCACTATAATAACATATTATCCCCCGGACGAGCCGTTTTTATCAGTAAAATGCCGGATATCCGGCGCTTTCCATATGCTGCATGCAGAGGCTAATCCTGCACTCTTTTTCCGTGGAACTGATAGTAGCACACTTCAAGTCTGCCGTTGTAGAGCTTCCTCCTGCGCTCCGCCTTTCGCCCCATGACTTTTTCCTCGGCTTCTTTATCGGTGGTCACCATGAAAAGCGACCAGTCGGGATGTTCTGTCATAAAGCCTCCGAGAGCCTTGTAGATAGCTTCTATCTGCTCGGCTTCTCCGATCCTCTCGCCATACGGAGGGTTCGTTATTATGATGCCGTTTTTTCCGACAGCTCTGAGATTTGCCACATCGTTTCTGCCAAAGACTATACAGTCGTCCACGCCCGCCTCCCCGGCGTTTTCTCTCGCAGCCGAGACTGCTTTTTTGTTTATGTCAAAGCCGTAGATCTGCAGTTTTTTGTCGTATCTTATAGCCTCGAAGGCAGCTTTTTTCTCTTCCTTCCAGATGCTCTCGTCTATGAGCTCCCAGCCTTCGCAGGCGAACGATCTGTTCAGTCCCGGGGCTATGTTCCTGCCGATCATCGCCGCTTCGACCGGTATCGTTCCCGATCCGCAGCATGGATCTATCAGTATCCTGTCGGCATTCCAGAACGACAGCTGTATCATAGCCGCAGCAAGCGTTTCCTTGATAGGCGCCGCAACATCCGCCTGTCTGTATCCGCGCTTGTGAAGGCCTGTCCCGCTGGTGTCGACGGTAAGCGTCACCCTGTCCTTTAGCAGTGTCGCTTTCACGGTATATTCCGCTCCTGTCTCTTCAAAAGTCTCTATGCCGTAAGTCTCGCCGAGCCTGTCGACGATCGCCTTCTTGACGATCTTCTGACACGCCGGTACGCTGTGAAGCTTTGATTTTACCGATGTTCCCGTCACCGTGAACCTGCCGTCCGGCGGTATCAGCTGCTCCCACGGTAGAGCTTTTGTCTGCTGAAAAAGCGCCTCGAACTCATCCGCCCTGAATTCCGCCATTTTGAGAAGCACTCTGTCCGCGCTCCTCAGCCATAGATTCGACCTGACTATCGCTCGCTCGTCTCCGAGATAAGTGACCTTGCCGTCCTCTGTCTTGAGCACCTTGTAGCCCAGAGCCTCCACTTCCCGCCTTACTACCGCTTCAAGTCCGAATGTTGCTGTTGCTATCAGTTCAAGTTTCATATATAAGTTTCTCTCCTGTTCAAACTGTTCCTGCTTATTATGTCTATATATTTAAGTGATTCTCCTGTTCCTCTGGCGACGCACAGATCCGCGTCTGCCGCCACGACTGTCCTGATCCCGGTCCGCTCCTGTATGCGTTTGTCGAGGCCTCTGAGATATGCCCCGCCTCCCGTTATCACGATGCCCATTTCGCCGACGTCTGCCGCAAGCTCCGGCGGCGTCTTTTCGAGCACGCTGTGTGTCGCCTCACATATCACATCCAGCGGCTCCTCGAGTGCCTCGAGCACCTCTTCAGACCCTACTTCTACAGTCCTCGGGAGGCCTGTGACAAGATCGCGCCCCTTGCACAGGGTTTTCAGCGGCTCCTCATCGGCAAACGCCATGCCCACCTCGCGCTTGAGCTTTTCCGCAGTCCTCTCGCCTATGAAAAGACTGTACTTCTTCCTCATGTATTTCACTATACAGTCGTCGAACCTGTCTCCTGCGACCTTGACCGATGCGCTGCTGACTATGCCGCCCATCGATATCACCGCGATATCCGTCGTGCCGCCGCCTATATCTATTATCATGATGCCTTCCGGCGCATTGATATCTATGCCTGCGCCTATCGCCGCGGCCACCGGCTCCTCTATCAGATACACGGCTCTGCCGCCCGCCTGCAGCGCGGCTTCCTTTACCGCGCGCTTTTCCACCTCGGTCACGCCGCTCGGCACGCACACCACAAGCCTCGGCTTGAAAAACCGGCTGCCGCCGCACGTCTTTTTTATAAAGTACTGCAGCATCTTCTCCGTCACGTCGTAATCAGATATCACACCCTCGCGAAGCGGCCTTATCGCAGCGATATTGCCCGGCGTCCTGCCGATCATGCGCTTTGCATCGCTTCCGACCGCCAGTATCTCATTCGTGTCTCTGTTTATCGCGACTACCGACGGCTCCTCGAGCACTATCCCTTTGCCGTCCACATATATCAGCACATTTGCCGTCCCGAGATCGATCCCGACTTCTTCACCAAATACCATACTACCAACCCGCGATACCCAGTATTACCGCGAACTCCTTTCATTTTATCAGTTATTTATTAGTTTTGCCATACAAATAAAAATTACACTGAAAATCTAAAGCAAGTATATTTTGCCGATCCGTACATATATTGTTTTGACTGATAAAGTTAATTGATAATGGGGTGGTGAACTGTCAATACTATGAAAGATTATATCGAAGAGCGCGTGCTGGAGCTTGCCCGCTATATCATCGATACCGGAGCAACGGTACGCAGCACTGCAGCTAAATTCAGGATCTCAAAATCCACGGTGCACAAAGATATCACTGAAAGGCTCCGCGAGATCAACCCTGGTCTTGCAGCCGAAGTCAAAGAAGTCCTCGAAAACAACAAAGCCGAACGTCACATCAGAGGCGGTCTTGCTACCAGAGAAAAATATTTACATATCCATCACGACTGAATGCCTGCTGCAAAAGGCAAAATATAAGCTGCCTCACGTTTGAGAGACAGCTTTTTTGTCTGATTTCCTGTTTTAAGTGTTTTTTATCCGCGCCGTCCCGCCATCAGATCATCGATCACAAAAAATATGTAGCTGATGCCCAGGAACACGAACAGCGTAACGACCATCCCGATGTCCGGCAGGCTGAAGTACGGCAGCCTTTTCATGGAAAGTCCCATGTGGTTCACGACGAGCACGGCTGCATTGAACACGACCGGCAGTATCGCCCATATCACCGGACTGTACGGCGTGAAACCGCCTTTCCTGCAGAACAGCAGATAATCGAGGAAGACCATCACCGGCGAGATGAAATACATCAGGTATCCCGACACCGACAGGTCCACGGGAAGTGAAAATCCCGTACCGAATGTCATCAGATAATACACCGCGAATGTCACTGCCATATATATCGTCACCGCTCCGCGCAGCGTCCCCCGTTCATACCCGGGTCTTGCGATTATCAGGTATGCGAAGTACACGAGTGCCAGCGTGTTCGATATCACTGCAAAGTCGCCGAGTATCATGTCAGCCGACGGTGTGATGCTCATGAACCTGAGCACCAGTCCGGCCCCGCACACTATGATGAATATGACTCTGAATATTACTGCGATCGTATTGTTTCTGATATACATTATCTGCTGTATTCCTCCTGAATATACAATGCGTCTGCATGCAGCGGCTGCCGGACCTATCTCTTCCCGGCCGCAGTCTCATGCGCTGCTTTTATGAATTCCCTGAAAAGCGGATGAGCCTTGTTAGGTCTGCTCTTGAACTCAGGGTGATACTGTACTCCGACGTAATGCGGATGATCTGTCAGCTCTACCGCTTCGACCAGTCTGCCGTCAGGTGATGTACCTGCGATCTTCATTCCTGCGTCTTCGAATCTTTCGCGGTAGTCGTTGTTGAACTCGTATCTGTGTCTGTGTCGTTCTGCGATCTCGCCTGTACCGTACGCTCTCTCCATTATCGTGCCTGCTGTTATCTTGCACGGATATGCTCCGAGCCTCATCGTGCCGCCCTTAGGTATGTCGCCGTACTGGTCAGGCATGAAGTCTATGACCTTGTGAGCACAGTCTTCGCTGAACTCTCCGGAATCCGCATCCTTTATGCCGAGTACGTTTCTCGCAAATTCTATCACTGCGATCTGCATGCCGAGGCATATGCCGAAATACGGCACTTTGTTCACACGTGCAAATCTTGCAGCTGTGATCTTTCCTTCTATGCCTCTGTCGCCGAATCCTCCAGGAACGAGTATTCCGTCCACGTCTCCGAGAAGCTCTTCCGCAGTGTCTGCAGTCACGTCTTCTGCCTCGACCCACTTGATGTCGATATGGCAGCTGTTCTCATAACCGCCGTGCTTCAGCGCTTCAGCCACCGACAGGTATGCGTCGTGCAGCTTTACATATTTTCCTACTATCGCGATCTTCACGCACTCTTTTCTGGCCTTGATCCTGTCGACCATCGTCTGCCACTCCGTCATCTCGCACGGGCCTGCATCGAGTCCCAGCTCTCTGCATACGATCCATGAAAACTTCGCTTTTTCAAGCATCAGCGGTGCTTCGTAAAGCACAGGGATCGTCATGTTCTCTATCACGCAGTCAGGCTTGACATTGCAGAACAGCGAGATCTTTTCCCTGATGCTCTCGTCGATAGGCTCGTCTGATCTCATCACTATTATATCAGGTGATATGCCCATTGTCCTCAGTTCTTTTACTGAATGCTGCGTCGGCTTCGACTTGTGTTCGCCCGAGCTCTTCAGATACGGAACGAGCGTCACATGGATGAACAGGCAGTTTTCCTTTCCCTGCTCCAGCGATACCTGTCTGATCGCTTCCAGGAACGGCTGGCTCTCGATATCGCCTACCGTGCCGCCGATCTCAGTTATTATCACGTCCGCGTTGCTAGTCTTGCCTACGTTGTATATGAATTCCTTGATCTCATTAGTGATGTGCGGTATCACCTGCACGGTGCTGCCCAGATATTCACCTTTTCTCTCCTTGTTGAGCACGTTCCAGTAGACTTTGCCCGTCGTCAGGTTTGAATATTTGTTCAGATCTTCATCTATGAAACGTTCATAGTGTCCGAGGTCGAGATCTGTCTCCGCTCCGTCCTCCGTGACGAACACCTCTCCATGCTGATACGGACTCATCGTACCGGGGTCCACGTTTATATACGGATCCAGCTTCTGCGCCGAGACACGAAGCCCCCTCGCCTTGAGCAGCCTGCCCAGCGATGCCGCTGTGATTCCCTTTCCGAGTCCCGAAACGACTCCACCTGTTACAAATATATACTTTTTCATGCACCCCACCTGCTTTCTTTGATAAATACGTGTGACTTCATATCATAAATGATATCTGCTATATAATAAAAATGCCCAAAATAAAAAAGATAAGGTTTCGGGCGTTCAGATGGGGATAAATAATCCAGACCCCAACTCATTGCCGTCTTCCTTATTCTTGATATCTTTGCGCACAAAATTTACTTTGATATTATACATCAAAACCATTTTGCGCGCAACTTATTTTATCAAAAAATTTCAGATTTTCAGATCGATCACGGATCCGGCGAGATCCGGCGAGATCCACAGGCAGCCAAGCCCCGGATGTTCAGAAAACATCCTGCGCCGCTTCATGCCTGCAGTTCTGCCGCGCCCCGTTCCTTCCTATTACTCTTGCTCGCTCATTTGATCTCCATGACCTTAGAGAACCTGTTTCCCAGTACATCGTATCCGGTCACGCTGACGATCCTCGCCCCATTCGCTGACGCGCTCCCGCCGCTGCTGTCCGCTAAAACGGCGGCATCCGCCGGATCACCGGCACTGCCGGCACTATTGTTATGGTTTCCGGGATCGCATGTGCCTGCTGACATGCCGGCCTCACAGCTCCGCTCTTTTCCTGATATGATATTTTCCGCCCGATGCACGCGGCCGTCGTATGCCGTATCGATGCTCCAGAATTTTATCAGGCTGAGCCCGTCTTCCTGCGCGTACTTTTTAAGCTTTGTAGCTGACTTCGGCTCACACATGCCGCTGTAAAGGCCACACGCGCCTGCCTTCCCGGGTTCTGATGCGCTGCCCGGCTCTGATGTGCAGTCAGTTGCTGATGTTACGCCCGGCTCTGCCATATCGACCGCAGTACCTGGCGTCCCGGCATCCTCCAGCCCGTATCCGGTGAGCTCTATCCTGCCGTCAGCAGCCTTTACCGTGAGCTCGCCGTACACATCCGGTGCTCCAGCCGAACGTTCTGCCGCTTTTGCCGCGATCCTGCCACATCGTTCACCCGGATATTCTCCGCGCGCTACAGCAAACACCGCACCGCACGAGCCCATCCTTTCTATCTGCGCCGCCGTGCCGAGACGGCTCTCATCACACATGATCCATCGTCTCCCCATCTTCTGACACACTGCGCCCAGCGTCCCCGAGCCCGCAAAAAGATCAGCGCATATATCGCCCTCGCGGCTGCACGAGCTTATTATCCGCTCCAGCAGCGCCTCAGGCTTCTGCGTCGCGTAGCCGTTCCTCTCTGCAGATGTACGCCCTACCATGTCTATGCTCCACACGTCTTTCATGTTCACCATAGTGTACCATCCGATATCGTCGCAGAATTCCTCCACGCCTTTGAAATGATACGGCTTCAGCTCGCGGTTGTACGACTTTTCCCTGAGCGGCCGGAAGCTGTACTTCCTGCTTTTGCTGTAAAAGAGCAGCGTATCATGCTTCTTTGCAAAACTGCGCTTTGTCGCTCCTCCTGACTTGTAGTTCCATACAACTTCGTTCACGAAATTCTCCGGTCCGAATATCTCGTCCAGTATCAGCTTCACGTAATGCACGCTGTGCCAGTCGAGATGCACCCACAGACATCCCGTTTCAGAGAGCAGATCCCTCATCATGAACAGGCGCGCCGTCAGCATCTCGAGATACTCCCCGATACTGCGGTTCCATCTGTCATCATATGCGCCGACCTTCAGAAGTCCCGAATCACCCAGCTTTTCCGAATCGAGCCGCACCGACGCCTCATATCTGCTGCCTGAAAAAAACGGCGGATCGACATATATCAGCTGCACCTTTCCTCGCATATCTTCATTCCTCAGAAGATGCATCATGTACTCCAAATTGTCGCCTGACGCGATCTTTCCATCGATATCGACGCTCCGATCAGCGCTGCGCGCCTTTTCACGACTGCCGTCACCGCCCGATGCAGCAGCACTGCAGACCTTTGCACCTGCACCGTATACCTCGCATACTGTAAAATCCGGCTGCTGCCCGCCGGCCGAAATCATTTTGACCGACTCCCCGTACTGCTTCCTGCCTTCTTCGAACGCGCGGAGGACCTCTCGCATTATACTCATCTCAGCAGCACCTCCACGAGGTCTTCACGGCCGGCCTTCTGCAGCGCCTTTATGACCGTTTTGCGGTTCTCACGCTTATTGAAATGCATCAGCGCCCGCTGCATCTTCTTTTCCTCTTCGGTTTTTGCCACATATACCTTTTTCATCGTGAACGGATCCATCTCAGTATAGTACATGCATGTCGCCAGAGTCCCCGGTGTCGGGTAAAAATCCTGCACCTGATCCGGCACGAATCCCGTCTCTTTCATGTAAAGCGCCAGCTCTACGGCATCCTGCAGCGTACTGCCAGGGTGCGAGGAAATGAAGTACGGTATCATGTACTGTTTCTTTCCCAGCTTTTTGTTCATCCTGCTGTATTCCGCGCTGAATCTGTCAAACACTTCCTTTGCAGGCTTCCTCATGTTCTTCAGCACTCTCGGCGAGATGTGCTCCGGCGCCACCTTGAGCACTCCGCTGACATGATGCATGCAGAGTTCCTTCATGAAGCTCTTGTCTTTGTCCGCGAGCATATAGTCGTATCTTATACCTGATCTTATGAATACTTTCTTGATGCCGTCGAGTTCGCGCACCGCTTTCAGCACGTCGATATATTCGGTATGATCGGCTTCAAGCTGGCTGCATGGCTTCGGGAACAGACAGTCCTTGTGCTGACACATGCCGTACTTTTTCTGTTTTTCACACGACGGATTGCGGAAATTCGCAGTCGGCCCGCCGATGTCATGGATGTATCCCTTGAATCCATCCTGCTGCTTCAGCAGTTCTGCCTCCTGCACTATCGATTCCTTGCTCCTGCTCCTGACTTCTCTGCCCTGGTGATATGTGATCGCGCAGAACGCGCACCCGCCGAAGCATCCGCGGTTTGCCGTTATGCTGAACTTGACTTCTTCTATCGCAGGGACTCCGCCCTCTTCTTCGTATGAAGGATGGTAGTCGCGCATGAACGGCAGCTCGTACAGTATGTCCAGTTCATCGCGCTCCAGAGGGGGCTGCGGCGGGTTCTGGACAATGTAACTGTTATTGTCGTAACGTTCTATCAGCCGTCTGCCGTTTACGGGTTCGTTGCTCCTGTACTGAAGTGCAAAGCTCCTGCAGTACTCTTCCTTCGAGGTTTTTATGGACTCGAAATCAGGAAGGATCACGTCGTCATCCTGGATATACGGATCCTTCATCCTCACGCATGTGCCGTTTATCCACGTTATATCCTGAGCCTGTATCCCGGCTTCGAGAGCTTCAGCGATCTCTACACACGCATGCTCCCCCATCCCGTATATCAGTATATCGGCTCTGGAATCCATCAGTATCGATCTCCTGACCTTGTTGTCCCAGTAGTCATAATGTCCCAGTCTCCTGAGGCTGGCTTCGAGCCCGCCTATTATCACCGGCACATCTTTATAAGCTTCGCGTGCACGGTTGCAGTAGACTATCACCGCGCGGTCCGGCCGCCTGCCGCTTTTGCCGCCCGGCGAATATACATCTCTGCGCCTCCTGTGCTTGAACACCGAATAGTGGTTCACCATCGAATCCACGTTGCCGCTGTTTATCAGAAACCCGAGTCTGGGTTTTCCGAAGCGCCTGAAATCATGCGCATCATCCCATGCAGGCTGTGACAGTATCGCCACGCGGAACCCGTGCGACTCCAGCACTCTGCTGATTATAGCCGTTCCGAAGGACGGATGATCGACATACGCATCTCCCGTCACCAGCACGAAATCGACCTGATCCCAGCCTCTCTTTTTCATATCTTCTTTATTTACAGGTAAAAACATAAAACACCGCCCGGATGCGCCGCATCCCCGCACCGGCTGCCTTGCAGCTGCTGATATGCACGCATCATATAAAACGATAGCCCGCTTAACATATATGTAAGCAGGCTATCATAGCATCAATTCCTATTTATTGAAATACATCATTTGTACCGCATCATTTGCGCAGCACTTATATTTTTGTAGTGTACGACAGCTTGATCCAGTAGCCGTTGCTCTTGAGCTTGCCCCAGCCTCCGTCTGTCTCTACGATAGTATGCACTCCCGGAGATACGTATCCCTTTCTGGTATACGATGTTCCAGGGCCTGTCCTCATGTTGAGGTCGCTGTCTGTCACCTTGACATTGTACTCTGCATCGACAGGAGTAGTGTATTCAAGCTTGATCCAGTAGCCGTTTTCGCTCATCTGGCCCCAGCCGTCCTTGGTATCTATTATAGTGCACTTGCTGCCTATCAGCAGGAGTCCCTTGGAGCTGTAGTTCGTTCCGGGACCTGTCCTCATGTTGAGTGCAGCGGTATTTACCTTTACCTGATAGCTGCTGCCGGTATTTCCTCCGCTGTTTCCGCCATCGTCACTCACCTTCGTCGTGTATTCCAGGCATACCCAGTAGCCGGTCTCCTGAACGAGTCCCCAGGTTCCCGTAGTCTTGACTATAGTATAGGTTCCCGGATTGATATATCCTTTTCTCGTGTATGATACTCCCGGACCTGTTCTCATATTGAGATTTACAGTCGTGATGCTCACCTTGTAGTTCGTGTCAGTTCCTGTATCTACAGTATCACTCGGCTTCGTCTCTACTTTCGTAACATAGCTTTTGCATACCCAGTAGCCGCTGTCAGCGAGTCTCACCCAGTTGCCGCACTCACTGTCGACCTTGTATGTACCCTGCTTGACATATCCGATCCTTGTATATTCAGTGCCCGGGCCTGTCCTCATGTTGAGGTCACTGTCTGTGATCTTTACGCTGTAGTCGACGCTGACGGTCTCATCAGGAGTCGACGTGTCATCTGTTATATATATGTATCCCTTGAGACTGCTGCTCCACGGAGTACCGTAATGGAACACGATATCCGATGCCGACGCAGGCCTTGATGATGAAAGCGTCCAACTCGACTCCGATACATACGGCTGGCCGTTGACTACTTTTTCAACGATCGCTACATGCGTGCTGTAGCATGCGATAGCTCCGACCTTAGGAGTGCTTCCGTAAGGGTAGTAGTTTCCTTTTTTGTTGATGTCCCACCATCTCGACGCATCCCATCGGAAGTTCGAGTTGAAGGTCCTTCCCAGTATCTCGCTGGCACGGCCGTACGCATACCACGTGCAGTTTCCCGTAACATACTTTCCGTCGCTTCTCTTCACCTGATTAGGTCCGTATCCGGAGCTGTAGAATATATTGCTGTTAGTATAGTAATATGCAGAACCTGCCGCTGAACCGTATTCCGGTACAGTAGTCCTTGCGCTGAAAGCCGCTTCACTTTCCGTTGTCATTGCCGGCACCACGATCGCCGCTGCGATCATGAAAGACAATATCAAAGAAAAAACCTTCTTCATCTCTCTTCCTTTCTCAAGTGTCATGATCTCATAATAAATACTATTCCATATGAATGCTGCCAATATCGACAAATCTCCCGATATCGTGATTCGTAAAAAATTATACCATCTTAAAATGCGTGATTACAACAGCAAATTCCAAGAAAATTCCAAAAACATATAAAAAGCGGTGATGATATCTTTCAATATCATCACCGCCTGGCAAACATTATCTATATGTTGTATGTTTATCCAAGGAACTGCTCCACAGCAGCTTTTACATCATTGCCGTCTGCAACTCCCTTGACTTTAGGCATCGTCGCTCCCATGAGCTTGCCCATGGACGCTTTGCCGCTGCCCTGTTCCACACCCATAGCCGCTGCAGTCTCCTTCACGATATCCGCGATCTCATCTGCGCTGAGCTGCTTAGGCATGTACTCTGTAAGAACTTCGATTTCTGCGTTATAAGCATCTATAAGATCCGTTCTACCGGCTGATTCAAAATCAGCGAGGGCGTCTTTTCGCATTTTCACCTGTTTGGCTAAAATGGATGCAATACCTGCATCGTCGATTTCTTCCCTGTTATCCACTTCGAACTGCTTTATAGCAGCTCTTACAAAGCTTATAGTGTCCTTGCGGACTTTCTGCTTGTTCTTCATCGCTTCCTTAAAGTCAGCGTTAAGTCTCTCTTTTAAGGTCAATTAAAACACCTCTTATTCCGGTCTGTCTGCGAACTAGTACTTCTTAGCCTTTTTTCTTGCAGCTTCAGACTTCTTTTTTCTCTTTACGCTTGGTTTCTCGTAATGTTCTCTCTTTCTGAGCTCAGACATAACTCCGTCTCTTGCGCAAGATCTCTTGAATCTCTTTAAAGCGCTTTCTAAGCTTTCGTTTTCTCTTACTATTACCTGTGCCATTTCCCGTTTCACCTCCTGACTTTACAGAAATCTTTGTAAACCTAAGAACGGCTTGCCTATAACGTTGCTATTATACTATTTTATAAGACGTTATGCAAGATTTTTTTATTCATAAGGCGGTTTAAATATCAGCGTGTGCGATTTACAGATCGCTGCCCTTTTCCACGGCGTCCCCGCCTGACTCCGAAGCTGCGCCGGCGCCTTCCGCCTGCTGTTTTTCGATTTTCACGCCTATCCTGTCTATACGTCTCCTGTCCATTGCCAGGACGGTGAACGTCACCTTTATATTTTTGCCTTCCACCGAAACATCTTCACCTTCAGACGGGATCTTGTCGAAAATATTCAGGAGCAGGCCTGCTGCGGTCTCGCATTCGTCGGCCTTGTCGGGTTCGAACCCCATCAGCTCGATCAGCTCCGCCACAGGGAGCGATCCGTCTATCAGGAAGCTGTCATAGCTCAGGAACACTACCTCCGATTCCTCGTTCTGTATGTATTCATCATCCAGACTTCCGAAGATCTGCTCCATCACATCGGAAAAGGTCACGATACCTGCCGTGCCGCCGTATTCATCCACCGCAAGCACGAATTTCGAGTCCTTGTCCTGCATGATCTGAAGAAGCCTCTCGACAGGAAGCGTCTCGGACACCGCGATGATCTCCCTCACCGGCAGATTCTCATAGTTCGTTCCGCTGATCTTCTCGTCATTCCAGTAAAGATCCTTTATATGTATGAAGCCTTCTATGTGATCCTTGTCTCCGCGGCATGCGGGATATCTCGTATACTTGCATCTTTTTATCATCTCGAGATTCTCCCTGTACGGGAGATTCAGGTCGAAGCACTCCATATCCGTTCGCGGCGTCATTATCGAGCACACGTCCTTGTTGTACATTTCGAATATGTTGTCCACGAACTCATTCTGTTTCGGATCGATCAGACCGCTTTTCGTGCTTTCGTCGATCAGCAGCTGGATCTCTTCCTCTGTATATACCTCCTGCTCTGTGGGATCGTCATGCCCCATCAGCTTCATGACTCCGTTCGTGACCGAGTTGAACAGCCACATCACCGGTGCCGTTATCCGGTAGAACCATACGAGCGGCAGAGCTGTAAAGCGCGCGTAGCGGTCCGTCGAAAATATCGCAAGAGATTTAGGTATCAGCTCGCCGGCCACTATATGGAGCGCTGTCACCAGTGCGAATCCCACCGCTACAGCTATCGCTGAAACTGCCGATTCAGGTATGTTCAGCATCGCTACAGCCGGACGTATCAGCTCGGATACAGCCGGTTCTCCCAGCCATCCGAGAGCAAGTGAAGCCAGCGTTATACCGAGCTGGCATGCCGAAAGATATGCATTTACATTATTAGCAACGAGAAGAGCCGCTTTCGCTCCGCTTTTTCCTTCCTCCTCAGCTATCTGCAGCTGCGACTTTCTCACTCTGACGAGAGAAAATTCGGCTACCACGAAAAACGCGTTCATCAAAAGAAAAAATACTACAAGAACAAGACTTAGTGCCACTGACACAAGATGCCTCCTTTTGTTCAAAACATTAACATATATAAAATTTGTCTATTATTTTACCATCTTTCACCTGTCCGTGCACCTGTATTTTGCAAAACGTGCAGCTGATTTGCAGAAATATCTGCTTTACTTGCTGTCTTGACACCTTTAAAGACATTTGTCTTGTTTATTTTCCTGTAAAATGTTATACTCTTTACAATTTGACGTACAGCTTATCATGGTATCCGGTACTGCAGGATACGCTTCTGCCGGCGGATACCGACAAAGGAGTTTATATCATGAATGAAAAGATTCGCAGGATACAGGATCTTAAGAAAGAAAAAAACGCAGTCATCATGGCTCATTACTACGTTCCTGATGAAGTTCAGGACATCGCAGACTACATAGGCGATTCATACTATCTCAGCGACATGGCGACCAAGGTCGACGCTGACATCATCGTGCTCTGCGGTGTGTCTTTCATGGGTGAAAGCGCGAAGATACTCAATGCAGGGAAAAAAGTGCTGATGCCGGCCGCTGATGCCGACTGTCCTATGGCTCACATGGCCGATGTGGAAAGGATACAGGAAGTACGATCCGAATACGAAGATCTGGCTGTAGTCTGTTATGTGAATTCCACAGCTGAGCTGAAGGCACACAGCGACGTATGTGTCACTTCGTCGAATGCGCTGAAGATCGTAAAGGCTCTGCCGGAAAAGAACATCTATTTCATCCCCGACCAGAACCTCGCACATTACATAGCAGACCAGCTCCCTGAAAAGAATTTCATCTTCAATGACGGATACTGCCACGTGCATCACAATCTCCTGCGCGAACAGGTCATCGAAGCGAAAAAGGCACGTCCCGATGCTCTGCTGCTCGTACACCCGGAATGCCGCCCTGAAGTCACTGAACTTGCAGACTATGTGGGAAGCACATCCGGCATCATCAACTATGCGACAGAAAGCGATCACAAAGAATTCCTCATTTCCACCGAAATGGGCGTTTTCTATCAGCTCAAAAAGAAAAACCCTGACAAGATATTCTACACTGCCGGAAACATGCAGATATGTCCGAATATGAAAAAGATCTCTCTTGACAAAGTCATCGACGCCCTCGAAAACGAAGTCACTGAAGTCATAATGGACGAAGGATTCATGAAAAGAGCTCACGCTCCGATGAAGCGGATGCTGGAGCTTTCTGAGTAAAGCAGAAAGAAGGTCTGAGATATCATGAAAAACAAATATGATGTTATAATCGTCGGGACAGGTGTAGCCGGATGCTTCACCGCTCTGCATCTTCCCGGAGATATGGAAATACTGATGATAACAAAAGGTGATCTTGAAGAAAGCGATTCGTTCCTCGCCCAGGGAGGCATATGCGTTCAGAAAAGCGACGATGACTACGACAGTTTTTTTGAAGATACCATGCGCGCCGGTCACTACGAAAACCGTGCGGAATCCGTGGATTTCATGATAAGGAACTCTCGAAGAGTGATCCGGGAGCTCATCGGCTACGGAGTGGAATTCGAAAGCGATTCCGGGCATCTCTCATTTACCAGAGAAGGCGCTCACTCGACGAACAGGATACTCTACCACGACGATATCACCGGCCGTGAGATAACAAACAAGCTCCTGTCGCAGGTCGGTAGACGAAACAATGTCACAGTCGTGACCAATACCACAATGGTCGATATCCTCTGCCGCGACAACACATGCGACGGCATACTGCTGTCTGACGCCGGCGGCGAGCTCCGCGCCGTATTTGCATATAATGTAATGTGGGCATGCGGAGGCATAGGAGGGATATACAGCAATTCGACCAATTTTTCGCATCTGACCGGGGATGCTCTGGCCATATCGCTCAGGCACGACATCAGACTGAAAAACATCAGTTATATACAGATACACCCTACTACGCTGTTCTCGAAGCAGCACGAGCGGAGGTTCCTGATCTCGGAATCTGTCAGAGGCGAGGGTGCACAGCTTTACGACAAAAACGGGAACAGATTCGTCGACGAGCTCCTTCCGCGCGACGTCGTCTCCAAGGCGATATTCGATCAGATGGAAAAAGACGGCACAGAGCACGTATGGCTGTCGCTCCTTCCGATAAAAAACATCGACGTGAAAAAACGCTTTCCGAACATCTATGAAAAGTGTATGCAGGAGGGCTATGACATAACGAAAGAATGGATCCCTGTAGTCCCTGCACAGCATTATTTCATGGGCGGGGTCGATGTCGATCTCAACAGCCGCACATCGATGGAGCATCTGTACGCGGCAGGAGAGACATGCTGCAATGGTGTTCACGGCGCCAACCGGCTCGCCAGCAATTCACTTCTGGAAAGCCTGGTGTTCGCGGAAAGTGCAGCCATGCACATGACCGCTCAGCGGTCTGCAGGCAAAGACAGTCCGTCTCGATACGAGGGATACGCGGACCTTTCTCTTGATGAGATCGCCGATGTATACGGACTGGATCTGCATGAATATCTCGATATGGCGGCATACTCGGAAAACAGCAAGAAACAGATACTTGAAGCCATCAAAAAGGACAGAAAGGAATCAGCATGATAGATGAAATAACTATGCGCACCAATATGGATCCGCTGATCGCATCAGCTCTGCGCGAAGACATCTCTTCGGAGGACGTATCCACTAATTCAGTAGTGAAAAGCAGCAGCCGTGCTTCCGCGCAGCTTCTCTGCAAGGGAGACGGCATAATCGCAGGTCTCGATGTATTCAGCAGAGTCTTCAGTATGCTTGACGACAGCACTGTTGTTAATGCATTCGTTTCCGACGGCGATGCGGTCACTGCAGGACAGCATATCGCTACTGTCGAAGGCAGTGCACGCGCGATACTGTCCGGTGAACGCACAGCGCTCAATTTTCTTCAGAGAATGAGCGGGATAGCCACTTATACAAACGAAATGACACGCATGCTGGAAGGTACGGGGATAAAGCTTCTCGATACGCGAAAGACGACCCCTAACATGCGCATATTTGAAAAATATGCCGTAAGAGCCGGCGGCGGTCACAATCACAGATATAATCTGTCTGACGGTGTGATGCTCAAAGATAACCATATCAATGCAGCCGGAGGCGTCGCTGCTGCTGTAAAGAGAGCCAGAGAATACGCACCGTTCGTACGCAGGATAGAAGTCGAAGTCGAAGATCTGGAAATGCTCCGCGAGGCTCTCGAAGCCGGAGCAGACATCATAATGCTCGACAATATGACTGATGATGATATGAAAAAAGCAGTCGAGATGATAGACGGCCGTGCAGAGACCGAATGCTCCGGAAATATCACCAGGGAAAACATCGCAAGGCTCGCCGACATAGGCGTCAACTACGTTTCCAGCGGAGCACTGACTCACTCCGCACCAATCCTCGATCTTTCACTGAAAAACCTGAAGATCATCGACTGACCGCGTATGAAAGCGCTCAGTCGCCATGTCATTGATCTCAGCGATATCTGCCATATATATCAAAGATAAGAAAGAAAAGGCTGTATCCGACCGCCGGTGTCATCTCTGACACCCGGCACTGCCGGCATACAGCCTTTTTTCATCATTCTGCTTCTTGTCTTTTATCCCGTCATCAGCCCGGCGGCCATGTCATCTTTCGTTTTCCTAAAAGATGAAAATGAAGATGCTTTACGGTCTGAAGACCGTCTTCGCCGCAGTTGTTCACAAGTCTGTATCCGTTTTCCAGACCGAGTGTCGCTGCTATCTCCTTCACCTTGGTCATTATGTATCCAAGCAGTTCACTGTCTTCTTCAGTGACGTCATCCAGAGATGTGATATGCTTCTTCGGTATTATCAGAACGTGTACCGGTGCCTGTGGGTCCAGATCGTGGAAACAAAGTATCTTATCGTCTTCATATACCTTGTTCGACGGTATCTGCCCCTCGCCTATCTGGCAAAAGATGCAATCGCTCATGATCTCACTTCCTTTCTTCTTGCTGTCGTTATGCCATATTATATCACATTATCGACTTGCATCCGGTACAGTTTATATTTTTTGATGCAGTTTTTTGCCGGCTGTCCTGCGTGCAGGCGACACGATGATAAAAGCCGCTGCCGCAGCGGCTGCCGCGCACAATGACACAAGCATAAGCAGTACGCTGAGGCTGCTTGTTTCGCCGGTGTCAGGTTCGGTGCCGTCCTCACCAGCAGTGAAATACCATATATTTGCGCCATCTTTCAACTGGCATCGGTTGTCTGCCTCATCCGGAAGCGATGCGGTGATATCCAGCCTCTGCTCTTCACCTGCGCCCAGCTCTGCAATTAGCCTGTATTCATCAAGCCTCCTGTCCCCTATCGGGCCGCTGTAGAAATTCTGCGCATTTCCTGCCGACATGCTGCCGTCATTCTTTCTGCTGCAGATTCTCAGCTGCATGCTCTGGGACAGTTCCGAGCTGTCATATACGGCTTTGAAAAATACTTTGACTTTGCGGTTTCTCTCGTTTCTGATAACAAGACTACCGCTTCTTTCATCCCCGGGCATGAATACTCCGTCTGTCAGCTCACTGAACATTCGATCTTCGGAAACCGATATCCCCGAACTCCTGTCGCAGACTATCTTAACTGCGCCCTGTCCTGAAACCGGCACGTTTTCTCTGACTGTATACTGCCCTCTGACTTCGGATCTTTCGACCGCCACATCTCCCCACGGCGCTTCTGACTCGAAATCCGGATATATGTTTTTTGCCTGCACTGCATCGGCTACGACTCTTACTTTCAGCCTGTTTTCTTTTCTGTAGTCCCAGTCGTCAGGGATCTCGAAGCCTCTGCACAGCTCCGCAGTCTCATCACACGCGAGCCTCTCGGTGCAGTACATATATCCTCCGGCCTCTTTCCACCTGCTGTCAACACCGTACAGATATTTTGAGATATTTATATCGTCTCCGGCACTCTCCGCTTCCAGCCTGACTCGTATATATGATTCCTCTGCCCTGTTCGTTATGCGCGGTATATATGAAACGACTGAATCAAGATCCGCAACGGTCAGTTCGCCTGCCGGTACCAGCTCGCCGTCCCTCTCCTGTAAACACTCCGCTTCAATGTTTACGCCGCCGGAGCTGAAGCTATTGGCCACCTTTGCAGAAGAAACATATGCCGCATACACGAGCGTTCCCGTGAGCGCAGTCATCAGCAGCACGGCGGCAGCAATGAACTTTCTGCGCGATATCTTCATCTGTGCTTTCATCACTCCGCCTCCTTCAGTCTGTTTATGATGATATCAGTATGCGACAGCCTTCCCCAGTCGCTTTTCGCATTTTCAAAGCATACGCTGATATAATCCGCACCGAAACCATCCTGACCGGGCTTGTACTCGCTCAGCCTGAGCGGCGCCTTCACTGCTTTCTTCGCAGAATCCGCAACAGTCACCTCGTCACCGTGATATCTCGACTCTGCCAGCGTGTTGATGAACCTGAATGTATCGATTTCTTCCACTGTATAATCGTCTTCCGGCAGATATACCGGTGCATATCTGCCATAGATATATCCGTCACGGAGCACGAAGCATACACCGTCGCTGTCCATGTACGAGCCGTTTTTCCTGACCTCTCTTACAGCCTCGCTGCTGAACGTAATCGCTCTGTACCACGACTTTCCCGAGTCGCTGCCGGTTATCCTGAACAGGAATACCGGTTCGCCGTGAGCTGCCGTGAACTCATCCTTTGAGTCTTTCATCTTCTTTACTATCACCAGGCGAGGAGCCGGCACGTATCTCCACGTTCCCGTAAAAACTATATCCGCGTTTTCCACCGTTTTCTTTTCCTCATCCCAGGACAGTACCCAGGAGCCGTAAGGACTGCCGTCATCATCTCTGATCTCAAGCTTTTCACCTTCCGCAGGGCTCTCCTTTCTCAGCACTTCATCCCCCTGATAATATGTCTCACTGTCCGAAATGGCATATGCTCCTTTTGAAACGCTTATTTCCTCGGGCAGGCTCCGCCCCTGTGATCCGCTCACATATTCATATGAAACATGGTACGGCGTGTCCACTTTCAGCGACTGTTCATTAGTCTCCTGATCTATTCCCGATATGGTCGATCTCGCTGTATCGGTTATCACCGCACTGCCGCCTTCCGGGCTGTCCGCAGCTGCCGTTATCTCCAGCGTATACTGACTCCCGTCATAGCTGCTCTGAGACTGTATGAATCCGCTCGAAAACTCGAACTTCACTGTTCTTGAAGTTTCATCGTAGCTCAGTGTTCCTTTATCTGTGACATCACCGCCTGATTCGTCCAGGACCCTGGCTGATTTATACGAAAGTCCCTGCGGGACATCATCCGATATCACAAATTGCGTATATCTCGTTACCGTATCCACGAACAGTTTGCCTATATTCTGTTTCACATTTATCAGCACGTCTTCTCCCGGCTCATAGACATGCGAGCCGTCGATATACAGGGAAGGCTTTGGCAGCATCCCCGATCTGTACTGATTGTATATGAGCAGCTGCGTCCTGCAGTTCGTACCGTAAAATCTGCCCGTGAATTTTCCGTTATCAGTCGTTATATACAGTCCTGTCTTCGTATATGAATCAGTCCCGTTGGTTTCGAGCTGCGAAGGCGCGAAGAATCCCCCGTTCTGCTGTTTGAGCAGGCTACCCGGATACAGATACGCCGTGTTGTATCCCGAAACAGGCACGAATCCCTCTGCGACCGACGCGACATTCTGGAATGTGTCAAGATCCGTCACAGCCTGAAAGCACGGGAACTCCACCAGACTGCCGTCATCAGCATACGTTATCGTATACGAAAGGTCTGTCGTATGTGTCAGCTTGTACCTCGTTCCCGTAGTCTTGTGAGACGAAACATCGGTCACATCCGACCACAGACACAAGAACTCGCCGTCGCAGTTGACGATATTCGTATTAGTGCTGCCGGTCTGCACCAGCTTGTCCACATTGAGCTTTATGTCAACATATCTTCCGTTTATCTTTCCTGCATTCCTGTATATAACAGTCAGCGGATCTGTATAAGTCTTCGTCGATGAATCGTTCTTCGCCACGACAAAGCTTATGCACCCTTCTCCCGACCGCTTGTCCATAACAGTTATCACGTTTTTATACGCATCATTTATCGTCCACTCAGCATTGATATACCCGGTATCGAAGGTATAACCTGACGGAACTATGGCGCTGCTGTCCGGAACTGTGCCTGTCGCCACAGCAGACACGGCAGATGTATACGTGATCAAAACCGCTGCAACAAGGCACACTGCCGCCAGCTTTTTCTGTATCGATCCAAATTTCATATCTGCACCTTCTTTCATCTGCCACTGAATGCGCTAATGACGTCAGAGCTGCCTTCCGACTGTACCGTTTCGCTGTAGCATATCATCCTGAAGCTGTCTATATCCTTTGCCGCAGTTATCTGAGTGAACAGAGGTTCCGTCACTTCTCCGGACCTGAGAACTTTCCTGTAGTAATAGTACCCGTCGTTCTGTTTCTCAGTCCATTCTCTGTCATTGAAATCTATCTTCAGAGACTCCGAAACGATCGGATCCTCCACCTCGGCAAATACTCTCACATAGCAGTCGACACTCCCTTCATTGCGCACTGCTACATTTTTTTCATACGTTTCCCCTGCCTTGAACGCATCATACTCATCAAATTTTTCTTCGATAGAGCTGATATTCTCCCCAACAGTGAAATCATTGTCCAGAGAATGACGGGCGATCAGCAGTGCCGCCGCCACGTCTGCCGATATCAGCAGGATCACCGCCATCAGTGCGACTGCGATACTCGCTGTCCCCGGCTGGTATTTGCTTTTCATCTCACCCACTTACCTCTCGCTCTATTTCATACCTCCTACGATCACTGCATATATGTCTAACGGATCCGTTAGATCAAGATCTTCCGTCTGTATTCCTCTCGAAATGACGTTTATGGAAATATCTTTGCCTTCAAGCTCTCCCTCTGTCATGTTTATGAATTTTACACTGCTGAACACAGGAGTCGTAGTCTCTTCCGGCTTCAGCGCCTTCATCGTATTATCCGCGTCAGTATATGCATAATAATACGTAGTGCTGTCGCCGTTTGACTGCTTTCTCATCAGAGTCCATCCCTCATTCGTCTCATAAGTGAACAGGTCCTGCATGAGAACCTCACTGAGACTGCCGTCATCATTCACTGTCCTGACCTCGCTTCTCGGCACGCTGACTTCCATGAACACGTATGCATCGTTGGCTCCGGTGTTAGTGATCTGAGGATCCTTCGGCACCTCTTTATCAGGAGTGATATCCTTACCTTTATCCGGATCCCATTGCGGTTCTTCCAGCTGTATGTCGATATTTCCGACCGTAAAGGTGTTTACCTTCTCCTCCCGATCTGTAAAGAATGCAAGCGTCGCACCCGCTGATGCAAGCGTCATCACCGCCAGTGCCGCCGCTGCGCACTTCCTGAACTTTGACTTCCTGTTTTCCATTTTTCCAATCACCTTTTTTTCCTCCTTTTTGACCGTGCCAGGGTCTTCGATCCCGGCCGCTTTCCGGGATCCGCGCCCGGATTTTAATGAATTTTTTACTATATCTGGATTATATATCCATTTACATTTTCTGTCAACGGTTTCTTGGAAAAAATTGTATTTTAGTGTCTTGTACCCTCTGTCACCTATGCCTGTCAAATACTCACAGCCAGACGTATACTGCGTTTTTTTGCAAAAAAAGAACTGCGGCTCTTTGCATAAAAGGCCGCAGCTTAGCGCCATCATTCCATATCATATTATATCGTGCCGATATTTTTTAATTCACTGTTAAAGGAGCTCTATTCAAGATAAAATATCCCATCCGGATCATAGATTTCCACATCTTCCTCGATCTCGATACCATAATGGTCGTAAATTTTCCCCCGGGCATCCATATCGATCCAGCGTTCATCCAGGTCTTTTTCACTCATCATACAGTGTCCGACGCATGCCGGATCATTAAAGTAGAATACATATCCGCCCTTCTTATCCTGGTAGCCGACGCATATGACCCAGTGTCCTTCCGTCAGATATGTATCTGCATCATTGGAATCTGTTGTATTATATCCGTCTCCTTCTTCTGACGAAGACCACGCCTGTATGCACATAAGCACAGGATGTCCCCGATCAAGTGCTGATATCAGATCGTCTGCCGTTCGCTTTTCTTTCGCAGATATCTTCACTTCATTCTCTTCAAAATACTCGACTATATTTTCCGGAGGAGTCCCTGCTTCCTCATTTGTCCCGAGTTCTTCTTCATATGTCGCCAGATTCAGGTCGCTGTTGTATGGATCGATCCAGTTCATCAGCATCTGCACACATGTCGTTCCGCAGGTATAGCCTCCGTACTGACGCAGATCCGGGATCTCGATAAAGACATCAGCTTCCTGTGTTTTGCCTGCATAAAGGCTCTGGGCCTGCTCGGTCTGCCCACGCTCTTCCTTTGCCGTCCCGCATGACGACAGGGACATGCACGCAGCTCCGGCGCAGACGGCTAACGTACACCATAAAACGAGCTTCAATATTCCATATGATTTTATTCCGCATGACTTTCTCATACGCACGCCTCCACAGTTTCTGATCTATCTGCTGATCATTTTTTCCAGTGATTCAACTCCGGCACAACCGCCTCCATATGCGCGCGGATCTGCTCTGCCGGCCAGTTCTCATTTGCCATATGTTCTACACAGAAATCGATCAGCTGCTCTTTACTTGTGTACTTGAACTCGCCATCGGTATAACACCACTTGCAGTACTCCTCATTAAAAGAACCGTCCGGCTCTCTGCTGGTAGTACCATCTTCAAGAGGCATGCCGCAGCACTGGCATACCAGTTGTCTCGGCGAGCCGAGCAAAGTGTTGATAGAAACATCAAAGAACCTTGAAAGCAGTTTCAAAGTCTCCACATTGGGCGTCGTTTCACCGTTTTCCCAGCGCGACACCGCCTGTCTTGTAACAAAAACTTTTTCTGCCAGTTCATCCTGTGAAAGCCCTTTTTCCGTTCTCAGGCTGTATAAAATATCCTTTGTATCCATATAGAGCACCTCCTTTATGCAACTTTAACACAGAACCTTTTCACAGACAAGCAACACGCTGTTGCTTATCTGATATGCATGCGATACCGCCGGATCTGCAAAAGCCTGATAAAACTCCGCCCGGAATACCGAAAGATGCGATTTTCTATTATAAAACCCGCAGGTCGTTATTTCCAATAACTGTCAAATATATGAAATCCGCGCTTTTTGGGATGTTTCGTAACATCTCAAATTTGGAAAAATTTATATATGAATATTTATGCATATTCGCAAGTATTTAGCTAATAATTATGCATGCAATTCACTAAAATCCCTGCAGGTTTCAGCTCAGCTGCAGCCTTTGCAAAACCTGCTGAAAGCCGACAGAAACCCATTTACGAAATCCACTGAAAACAGACACAAAAAATACAATGCACTGTATCAAAACACTCCTCTCAAGCATGATTTATATACATTTGCGATTTCCGAACTGATCGCTCAGACTCAAGCACACGTGCATAAACTTTGCATAAAAGCCGTATGCCGTCAGAGCGCAGGTTTCGCTGTAGCTGACGTGTCCGACAATCCTCACCGTAACAGATGACGCACGGCACTAAATCTTGCAAACGCTCTGCGATCTGGTGTATAGTTAAAACAAGCAAATCCAAGGAAAAAGGATCGGAGAATTATTATGGATCACGCATTTAGAAACGGACTTATTCTGGACGGGACCAGAGATATGAAAATACAGAAAGGGCTCTGCATCCTGGTGCATGACGGCATTATCGCTGATATCGTACCTGATACGGCAGATCTCGATCTCAGCGGCTACGATGTCATCGACCTTCACGGGCGTTACATACTTCCCGGGCTGATCAACATGCACGTACATCTCGCAGGCAACGGAAAGCCTCAGAAAAAGCAGCGCGATAACGAGAAGCTGGTTAAAAATATCATGAGCACCTCTCTCACCAGGGCGATCGCCTATAAAATGGTAGCAGGTTTTGCAAAGGACGAGCTTATGGGCGGCGTCACGACTATACGAACAGTCGGAGGACTCGCCGATTTCGATACACGTCTGCGCGACGAGATCGAATCAGGCGCCAAGACCGGTCCCCGCATCCTCGCCGCCAATCAGGGGATATCCGTTCCCGGAGGACACATGGCAGGATCCGTCGCCGTCGCTGCGGCAAGTATTCCGGATGCGCTCAGGCAGCTTGAGAAATCAAAGGAAGAAAAAGTCGATCTCATCAAGCTCATGATCACCGGCGGAGTGCTGGATGCTAAAGAAAAAGGTGTTCCCGGTGAAATGAAGATGCCGCCGGAAATGATTCGCGAGGTATGCAGTCAGGCACATGCAGACGGCTATCTTGTCGCTGCACACGTCGAATCTCCTGAAGGCGTCCGTGCCGCACTGGAAAACGGAGTAGACTCCATCGAGCACGGCGCTGAGCTCGATGACGATATGATAAGGCTTTTCAAAGAGCGCGGAGCGTTCCTCTGCACTACGATCTCGCCGGCCCTGCCGTACGCTCTGTTCGACCGTTCCGTCAGCAACGCGAGCGAAGTGGAGCAGTACAACGGCAACGTCGTTTTCGAAGGTATCGTTGACTGCGCGAAAGCAGCTCTTGAAAACGATATCCCTGTCGTTCTCGGCAATGACGTCGGCTGTCCATGGATCACTCAATACGACTTCTGGCGCGAGCTTTACTACTTCCACAGATACGTCGGCGTCTCCAACTCTTTCGCCATATATACCGCGACCAGCCGAAGCGCTGAGCTCGCCGGTATCGGGGATATCACCGGATCCATCGAGAAAGGAAAAGCCGCAGATATGATCGTCACCGCCGGGAACCCGCTGGAAGACCTTCGCGCTCTGCGGGATCTCGAGATGATCGTGGCAAGAGGCAGCATCATCGATCATCCGAAAATCAAAAAAAGAAAACAGGTGGAAGCAGAGCTGGACAAGTTCCTGTAGGAATCCATCTACCCACAAAAATACACCATCCGATCCGGCATGCCCGCTGTCAATCAGACATTGAGCACACCCATCGCCATGGTGTATTTTTTCTTGCATTCTATATCCCCGCTGCCGTTTCATCGGCCGTCGCTTTTTCAAAAAACCGTCACGTTCCGACTTCGCCCGTCACACCAGCTCCGCCGTCATGCCGTCTTCGAATGCTTCCTGCAGCCGTACCTTCACGAAGGTGTTGAGCATGCGTTCGGCGTCCTGCAGATCTTCATATTTTATATACGCTTTTATATAGTTTCCTGTGTACCCGGTTATCAGTTTTTTCTCCTCGTAGATCTCTTCCGCCAGCACTACCGCTTCGCTGCCGCTGTTTGCTGCAAAGAACTGCAGTGAGGCTTCCTTTCCTGCCTGATGGAGCGTCTCACTTCGCCTGTTTTTCACCTGCGGTGCGACATGGCCCTTCATCTCCGCCGCTTTCGTGAACGGCCTTTTGGAGTATTTGAATATATGCGTTTTACAGAAAGCGCACTCCCGCACGAGGCTGCAGCTTTCCTCGAAGTCCTTCTCCTTTTCCCCGGGGAATCCCACGATTATATCTGTCGACAGTCCGTACAGCGGATCGAACGACCTCAGCACATCCACGATCTCCATGTACTCTTCGCGATCGTACGGCCTGTTCATGTCGCGGAGCACGCTGTCGCTGCCGCTCTGCGCCGAAAGATGCAGGTGATGGCACAGCCTGCGGTATTTCAGCAGTCTTTTCACATAGTCCGCATTCACTACTGCAGGCTCCAGCGAGCTCAGTCTGATCCTGAAATCACCCGGCATCTCATCGAGCACCGCGATTATCTTCTCGACGCCGTACAGCTGCCCGGTCTCCTGCCTGTCAGCATTCGAGTTCCCGTCATCCGGACCGCCGGCATGACCTGCAGCTGCATCCACATGCTCGTCAGCTGCACATCCGACATCCGCACCGTTTCCTGCGCGAGCACGCGTGTCGCTTTCCATATCGTAAAGCGCAGTGTTTATGCCCGTCAGGACTATCTCCTTATACCCGGCGTCCACGAGCTGCTTCGCTTCGCTCACGATATCGCCGAGCGGTCTGCTCCTCACTCTGCCGCGCGCATACGGGATGACGCAGTAGGTACAGAACCTGTTGCATCCCTCCTGTATCTTGATATACGCTCTCGTCCTGTTCTCCGTGTTCGTGATCGTTCCCATGTCATCGTAGGCGTCCAGTTCCTCATAGCCTTTGATATGGATCTGGCGCTGCCCCTCCTGCATGAATTCCTCGACATATTCAGTCAGGCGGCTCTTTTCATTGGTGCCCGCCACTATATCGACACCCTCTACAGCCGACACTTCGTCCGGCTTGATCTGTGCATAGCAGCCAGTCACCGCGACCACGCTGTCGGGATTGAGCTTTTTCATTTTTCTTATGTACTGTCTCGACTTCTTGTCGGCCACCGATGTGACCGTGCATGTATTTATGATATATACATCGGCGAACTCCCTCTCGTCCACAACCTGATAGCCCTTTTCCCTGAATTTCTCCGAGATCGCCTCTGTTTCGTACTGGTTAACCTTACATCCTAATGTGTGGAATGCAACTTTCATCGTCTGTCCTCCCGCTGATCGTATTACAGGTAATTATAGCACACCCGCGGCATTCATAAAACAGCGGAAGTCTTCATATTTTTAATTAAAACACACAGGAGGTCTTTCATGGAAAAGAAAAGAGGCAGAGTCCTGGCGGCCGGCCTGACTATACTCTGCACAGCTCTGTCTGTCGCATTCTCGCTGATCGCGGCCGATATCCCGGCTATCACCGGCAAGCCGTCATCAGACGCAGAAAAACCCATCAGGTGGGTCGAATTCAACATTCCTTACGACGTGCTGAAAAAGGCCATGGACATCGATATCGAAACGTATGACGAACCCGTGCACGTAGACTGGACAGATGTCCTTGCATATCTCGGCGCCAGGTACGGAGGAGATTTTGCAGGATACAAAGCTGCCGACATGGACAGCTTCGTGTCCGATATAAAGGGCGGGCGTTCCGTCGCTGCGCTCACAAAAGACATGAAGTATTTCGATTACTACCACAAAGCGTACAGCGCTGTGCTCGGCGGCATGCTGGGCGAATATCAGATAAAGATCCCGGCTGACAGCACGTCAGCAAATCAGGGGCAGTCCGGACAGGATGCCGGCCGGGACGCCCGGGATCTTTCTCAGACTCAGGACGGCACGTGGAAAAAAGCATACGGCCTCAAAGCATTCTCGCCGATAGCAGACGGTTTCTATTACTCCGATTTTGACGACTTCGGAGAAAACCGCAGCTACGGATACAGCAGGCGCCATCTCGGTCACGACATGATGACAGAGACAGGCACACCCGTCATCGCGGTGGAAAGCGGCACGATCGAGGCTCTCGGCTGGAACCAGTACGGCGGCTGGCGGATCGGCATCAGAAGCTATGACAAGCAGCGGTATTACTACTACGCTCATCTGCGAAAAGATGACCCGTACGCCGATGACCTTTACATCGGAGCGGCCGTGACCGCAGGTGACGTCATCGGATTCACCGGGCAGACCGGCTACAGCCTCAAAGAAAACACGAACAACATCGACACACCTCATCTCCATTTCGGCATGCAGCTGATATTCGACGAAGACGCAAAGGACAGCCCGACGCAGATATGGATCGACCTTTACTCCATCACGAAACTGCTTTCATCACACAGATGCACCGTGATAAAAAACGAGGATACCGGCAGATACGAACGAAAATATCAGTTCATAGAAGAGAACTTCTACCTCAAGGAAAAAGAAGCATCTGCAGATGTCTCCGACTCCGACGAGATCGAGCTGCCTGTGATAATGTATCACGCGATACTGAAAGAAAACAAAAAGAACAACAAATACATAGTCTCACCTGATCTCTTCGAAAGAGACCTGAAATACATAAAAAAGAAAGGCTACACTCCTGTGTTCATGAAGGAAGTCATCGCATTCGCCGAAGGCAGCGGCACCCTGCCGGAATATCCGATCGTGATAACCTTTGACGACGGATACTACAACAACTACTATTACGCCTATCCGCTCCTGAAAAAGTACAACATGAAGGCGGTCCTGTCCGTCGTGGGAAAAATGTCCGACGAATTTTCCGAGAACATCGACCGCAACCCGGGCTACGCTCACGTGACATGGGACGATATCCTCGAGATGCACCTTTCCGGATACTGGGAGATACAGAACCACTCCTACGACTGCCACACATACGAAAAGCGGAACGGAGTCTCACAGATGAAAGGCGAAAGCGACAGCTCCTACGACAGCTTCCTGTGTTCAGATGTGATGGCGCTTCAGGACAAGATCGCGTATGTCACCGGAGTCGCGCCAACGACTTTCACGTATCCGTTCGGAGCCTTCAGCGAAAACACCGACGCCGAGCTTCGCAAAATGGGCTTCAAGGCGACGCTGAGCTGCACCGAAGGCGTCAGCACCATCAAAAAAGGAGAGCCGTCATGTCTTTACAGGATCAAAAGACATCTCAGACCTCCCGACGTATCTCCGGAAGATTTCTTCGAATTTCTCGACTGACAGCCTGAGTTTCCCGACTTGCGGCACGCATTCCCAACTGGCAGTCCAAGTTTCCCGACCGTCCGGCAGCATTCATTCTCTTCCGGCAGTCCGACAGCCTGTCAGACTGTCCGCTCGATGACGCACCTTTTACACGATGCGGTTCAGATCTCCGCCGTCGATAAAGCTCTGCAGGTTTTCTGCAAGCGTGTCGATTATCAGCTGTCTCGCCTCGATCGGAATGAATCCGATGTGCGGCGTTATCACACAGTTTTCAAGACCTACCAGCGGATCATCCGGCGCAGGCGGCTCCGACGCGAGCACATCGAGCCCTGCTCCCGCAAGCTTTCCTGATTTCAGCGCTGCTGCAAGCGCGTATTCATCGACAAGTCCGCCTCTTGCCGTGTTGATCAGGATCGCACCGTCTTTCATCTTCGAGATGAACCCGGCATCGATCATGCCTGCATTTTCCTTAGTCAGAGGGCAGTTCAGCGAGAGCACATCGGATGCTATGGCTGCCTCCCTGTCTCTGCTGTATATGTTGACAGTCATTCCCAGCGCTTCGGCGATCTCAGCCACACGCTTTCCGATCGCACCGTATCCGACTATGCCTATCGATTTTCCGGCAAGCAGCGTGAGCGGAGCCTTGATGAATGTGTAATCCTCGGCTCTGTTCCACTCGCCGTCAGCGACAGCATCGCTGTAGATCTGTATTTTGTTCGTTATGTAAAGGAGCAGCGCGATGGCATGCTGAGCTACTGCATCTGCCGCATAGCCGGAGACGTTCGTCACCGCTATGCCGAGCTCTTTCGCCGCATCGAGGTCGACATGATTATAGCCTGTCGCAGCTATGCCTATGTATTTCAGATCGGAACACGACTCCATGATCTCTCTCGTCAGCGCAGTACCGTCTATGAACACGCCTTCAGCACCTTTGAGACGCTCTGCGATCTGATCAGGCGCAGTCCTGTCATAGTATTCGAATTCCACTGTCGACTGCAGCTTTTCCCAGGAAATATCTCCCGGATTTATTATCGCGCAGTCCAGAAAAACACACTTCATAACACACCTCCGTTACATATATTTGTCGGCTGAAAGCCGGCATAAAGGTATCCCTGAAAAGGGTTTCATATATCTGTCGATCTGTAGATCGGCATCCAGGTATCCCCGCAGGAGCTTCATATATTCTCCGGCCGGATCTAAAGCTCCAGCTCGTACATTATCATCGCTATCGCTGCAAGTCCCGCAGTCTCCGTCCTCAGCGTCGTCTTGCCGAGCGACACCGAAAGTCCTCCGGCCTCTACTACAGCCTTTGCCTCTTCGTCAGAAAATCCGCCCTCCGGGCCAATCATGACAGCCACGCTTACAGGCCTGCCCGCAGGCTTTGCATCATCAGGACCATCGGCGCTGCCATCGCAGCCCTGCGAAACAGCCGCCCGCAGCACATCCTTGATCGTCGTTCCCAGCTCGTTTTCATAAGGGAACAGCACCATATCGAACCCGCTGAACCGGCTGATCGCCTCGTCCATCTTCACGGCATCGTGCACCTCCGGGATCACCCCGCGCTTGCACTGCTTCACCGCTTCATCCGATATCTTCTGCCATCGCTGTATCTTCTTACCGAAGTTGCCTTTGTCAGTGACCACCGTCCGTTTCATGAACACAGGCACGATATCGCTGGCTCCGAGCTCCACAGCTTTCTGCACAATCAGCTCCATCTTCCCCTGCTTCGGTATCCCCTGAAACAGCGTTATCTTCGTTTCCGGCTCGGCTGTGAACTTCTGCTTGTCCAGTATCGCGGCCTCGGCACCGTCGCTGTCGAGACGCACCAGCTCCGCCTGATACTCCCATTCCTGCGAGTCGGAAATCGCTATGCGGTCGCCCTCCGAGAGCCTCAGCACCTTTATCATATGATGCAGATCATTCCTGTCGTCTATGATTATCGTATTCTCACCTACGTTTTCAGGCGGAACGAAAAACCTTCTCATCGGCTATCCTCTTGCGACGATCGCGCACCACTCGCCGTCTTCCGCGATCTCAACGATCTCAAAGCCTGCAGCCTTTACAGCCTCTGCGACCTTGTCTCTCTTTTCCACGAGTATTCCCGATGAAATGAATACACCGCCATCTGCGAGGTGCTCTTTTGCGCTTTCCGCAAGCATCATCACAAGGTCAGCCATCAGGTTCGCCACGATGATGTCAGCCTTTACATCTATGCCCTTCACGAGATCGCCCTGCATGATCTTTACAGCATCAGCCACTTCGTTCAGAGCAACGTTTTCACCTGCTACATTGACTGCGTCCTCGTCGATCTCTATGCCGGTGACTTCTCTGCAGCCGAGAAGCGCCGCAGCGATCGACAGTATGCCGGATCCGCAGCCGACGTCAAGCACAGTCTTGCCTGCAGGATCGTCTCCGAGATACTTTTCCATCAGCTTCAGGCAGAGCGACGTCGTCTCATGCGTCCCCGTGCCGAAAGCCATTCCCGGGTCTATCTGCAGCACTACTTCACCGTCTGCAGCCTGATACTCCTCCCACGTAGGCTTCACAACAAGTTTTTCGGTTATCTTAGTGGGCTTGAAGTTTTCCTTCCACTTGTCCTTCCAGTCTTCATCGTCCACCGGCACTGCCTCCGCGTAAAGTCTGCCGAAATCCACGTCCCAGCCGAACACGCCTTCGAGCTCCTTGCTCTTGAGCATCATCACTGCGATCTTGAGTTCCTGTATCTTCTCGCGGTTCTCCGGTGTATCTTCAAAGTACACGGACACTGTAGGCTCCTTTTCGAGATCCTGCTTGAGGTCATCGTTGATATAGTCCCAGTCGTATTCGTTCTTCTTGTCAAGGATATCCTGGATGTCAGCCGGATCGTCGACACATATGCTGTCTATGCCCCTGGCCATGAACAGAGCTGTCAGCTGCTCCACACCCTGTCTGCTCGCGCGTACCCTGAATTCAATGTATTTCATATTTATGTTCCTCCTAATTTATATGCATTTACGATTATACCAGAAAAGCCCGCGTCAGCCAACAGCCTGCGGGCTTTTACTTATCTGCTTTTCATTCTCTTCCGTATCGTCCGGTCGATATCAGTATTCGAATCTGAGGACTTCCTGAACATATTCCACGTCGGACGGAGTGTCCACGTACCTGAGACCGCGCTTCTGTCTGGTCTCACGGCCCTTGCCGGTCAGCAATATCACAGTATTGCTGTCCGCATCGCGCATCGCACTTCTTATCGCCTCGCCTCTGTCTTCTATGATCCGGAAAGGGCACCCGTTCGCGCTGACATGATCCGCGATCTGCCTGCAGATGTCCACGACCGGCTCCTCGCCTGCATCCTCTTCAGTCAGATACACCATGTCCGCATACTTTCCGGCGATATCGCCGAGCTCCTGTCTCCTGTTCTGCGCCTTTCCTCCCGGACATCCGAACACGATCGAGATCTTCTTGCCGGGGAATTCCTTCTTCACAGACCGGAACAGCGTCTCAAAGCTCATCTGGTTGTGAGCATAGTCGACTATCACGCTGTAGCCTCGTTTACTGCTGGTGAAGAACTCCATCCTGCCGCTGACTCTCGCTTTTTTCAGTCCGGCCTTTATGTACTCCACCGGTATCCCGAGACATGATGTCATCGCGATCGCGGCAAGTGCATTGTCGACATTGAACAGCCCTCTCATGGAAAGCTCGAACCTTTCGTCAAAGCCCGGCGCTTTCACGCTGAATGTGATGCTGCCGCTTTCGCCTTTTGGGCTCGTTATATCATATACGAAGTAATCGTCCTCTGACTCATGTCCGAAAGTGACGATCTCCGGCATATCGATGCCCCTGGCCTCATTGTCTGCGCGCACTTTTTCCGCCGCCGCCATGATCTGCCCGATCTTGTCGGAACCCGAATTGATGCACACCGTCATGCTCTGCGAGAAGAGGATGAGCTTCGATCTCAGATAGTCCTCAAGGCTGCTGTGCTCTATGCCGCTTATATGGTCGTTTCCTATGTTCAGGAAACACCCTATATCATAGATTATTCCTCTCGTCCTGTCATATTTCAGACCCTGACTCGACACCTCCATAGTAAGATATTCTATGCCGCTGTTCACGGCATTGTACATGTGCCTGTAGATCTCAAACGATTCAGGCGTAGTCAGATGTGATTCCTCATCGATCACCCCGTCATAATTGTTGATCCCTGATATCACTGCCGACTCATGTCCTCCTGTATTCTTCATATACTCATCGATGATGTATTTCACAAAGAATGCAGTGCTCGACTTGCCTTTGGTTCCTGTGATGCCTATCATATGAAGCTTCTGCCATATGTTGTCGTAAAATATCCCTGCGATCTCCGCCATGGCGGCGCGTATATCGCTTACGATGATATGCGGCACATCGCCTGCATCGCCAGGATCATAAGGCGTTTCCGATATGTATGCCACAGCGCCCGAGAGCACCGCGTCCTGAAGGTATTTCGGAGAGAAATGCGCTCCCTTGCATATAAACAGCGTATTCTCCCTTATATCCTTGGAGTCGAACGAAATATATTCTATCTGCTGCAGCATCTGTGCCTGATCGGCGCTGCACTTTTCAACAAGCCCGCAGCTTTGCAGATGCCTGTAATAGCGTCCCAGTTCATAAGTTTTTAATGTCACGGTTGATTTCCTCTTCTGTCTTGTTTTGTCGAATAAACGTACATCATTATTATTTATTAAAACACAGATAAAATCAATCCTTTTTTAAATGTCATCCCCCGATCCCGGGAAAAATCTGTAGTGGTACACGTCTCTGTACTTTCTGAACATGATGAACGTGAGCAGGAGCGTCGTCACCTCCGCAAATGTAAGCGTCAGGTATATGCCTGTCATGCCGAACAGATTGCCGAGGAGCTCCACGCCTATGATAGTCATTATCAGGGCTCTCGACATTGATATCAGCGCCGACACGGGACCATTGCCGTATGCCGTGAAAAAGCCTGATGCGAATATATTGAAGCCGCAGAGCAGGAGCGCTATCGACAGGTATCTCGTTCCCGCCAGCGCTATATCGAACAGCTCGCTTCCCGGCCGTTCGAATATCATCACGATATATTTTCCAAACACAAGACAGCAGACCGCACTTACGATGCTCGTCACAACGATGAACACCTTGGAATACTTTATGAACACGTTCACCTTGGCGTAGTCCTTCGCACCGTAAAAATAGCTTATCAGCGGCGCCACGCCCATGATATATCCCAGATGCACCGAGATCAGCAGATAATGTATGTTGAAGACGATACTCATCCCTGCCACACCTACATCTCCCGATATCTTTAGCAGTACGGAGTTCAGAAAAAATGTCGTGATCCCCGCCGATGCCTCCGTGACCATTTCCGACGAACCGTTCACGAAACAGTGTCCTATGAATCTCCAGTCATTTTTCAGCTTGACGAATTTGAGCTTCGTTTCAGCGATCACGAAATATCCGCCTCCCACCAGGACTATCACTATCGAGCCTGCCAGCGTCGCATATGCCGCTCCTTCGATGCCCATTCCTGCAGGCCCCATCAGTATATAGTCAAGTATCAGATGCACGATGCCGCCTGAAATATAAAGCACCAGCGTGAATACCGGTCTGCCGTCGACTCTGATGAAATACTCGAACAGCTGCCCCAGGAAAGCCGCCGGGAAGCTCCATATCAGCACGCTGAGAAAATCTCTGCAGTATTCCTTTATCGTGCCTGTCGCACCGAGAAAATCTATTATGTCATTCAGAAAAAACAGGCACAGCGCCATGAACAGCACGCCTGACACGATGGATACTATGCATATAAGCGTGAACTTTTCATTCGCGCCCTGCTGATCGCCTTCTCCCATCTTTATCGCCACGATAGCACTCGATCCCGCTGCCAGCATCACCGCGAACCCCCACATTATACCCTGCACCGGATACGCCATGGAAAGCGCTGCCAGAGCCTGCTCTCCCACGAGATTAGCAACGAATATAGAGTCCATATTGTAGTAAAGACCGATCATGAGCATCATCAGTATCGACGGCCACACGAAATGCGCAAACTTTTTCACTGTCACATTGTAATCAAAAATATGTTCCATGTTATTGACCTCCGACAAAATGATAAAGTATACTGTTACCATACAGTCAATACATTTTTTAATTATTCCGAAAATACAGGCTGTAACTCGGCAGGCTTCACGCCAAATGCCAAATACACCTGATATATATGACGAAATCAAATCAGATACAAGGAGTGATGAGATTGAGCAGAAGCAGAAAAATACCCGCAGGATATTTCACGACCGGTGAATTCGCAAAACTCTGCGGGGTAAAAAAACAGACGCTTTTCCACTATGACCAGATAGGCATACTGAGGCCCGAAATAATCGCATCTAACGGCTACAGATATTATTCCGTACTGCAGTTCGACACATACATAACGATAGCCATGCTCAAAGAACTCGACATACCTCTGGCAAATATCAAAGAATATCTCGCAAGAAAAAATCCGCAATCGTTCCTCGAGCTGCTCAGAGAACATGACCGCCTGGTCGATGAAAAGATCGCAGAGCTCCAGTGGCTCAAGACGTTCATCAAAGGAAAAATAAAAATAACCGAGGAAGGCATAAATGCACAGCACGGGACCATACACATCGAACACCGCCCCTCGGAGCATTACATTTTCACAGAATACAGCGGAGGCTCCGACAACAAGGACGAATACGAAGCCTATGCCAGACACGTCGCACTGTGCCATGAAAACCAGATATACAGCCCATACGTCACAGGCGGCACGATAGCAGTGGACGGCGGCTTTACAAAAAACAGCTACCGCTACTCCCACCTGTACACGAAACTCGATCCCGATGATATCGACAATTCAGCGGAAAATATCACTGTGATATCGCCGGGCTCATACGTCGTGATATACAGCACGCTCGGATTCTCTCCTGTATGCTCCATGCTGCCGAAGCTCCTGAACTTTGCACGTGAACACGGCTATAAGCACGGAAAATACTTTTTCGAAGACATCCTGCTCGACCAGGCTTCAAAATCAAGTCTCGACTACTATATCGTGAAGCTCAGTCTGCCGCTGGAAAAGACATGATCAGCTGATCGTGCCGCGTTTCCATCTGCCGCTGCAGTATCTTACGATAAAGCAGATCGAACGCACGATCCAGTCCACGACCATCGCGATCCACACACCCATGACTCCCATGCCCATGTATTTCGCCAGAACGACGCCGAATACGATCCTGAACACCCACATCGAAGCGACGCCGACTATCATCGTGAAGGTTACGTCGCCAGCCGCTCTGAGCACATACGGAACGACGAATGATGCAGACCAGATCACGACTGCACATGCGCTGTGAAAAAATATAAGCTCGGTCGCGAGTTTCCCTGTTTCCGCAGAAAGACTGTAGACTTTTATTATCAGAGGTGTCGAAAGCACGATGATGACATTCATCGCGAACATCGCCGCATACACCCATTTCATCAGCTTTTTCGTATAAAAGCGCACCTGTTCGTAATCCCCGGCGCCTATACACACGCTGATGACTGAGACGATGCCGTAGCTCATCGCAAGTCCCGGGAGCACCGCTATCATCGATATCGAGTTTGCGACTGCATTCGCTGCGATCGATATAGTGCCAAATCCCGATATCATGCTGAGGAGGATCAGCTTTCCAAGCTGGAACATGCTGTTTTCCACACCATTCGGTATACCTATCTTCATTATGTTCTTTATGTAAGACCAGTCAGGTCTCAGATCCATTCCCTTTGTGAGATGGACCTTCCGTTCGCTGTTTCTGAGGAGCACTATCATCATTACCGCTGCCGCCATCCTCGACACGAGAGTCGGTATCGCAACGCCTTCGACACCTCTGTGGAAGCCGTATATAAGCGTAGCGTTTCCCGCCACATTTATCGCGTTCATTATGATCGAAACCGTCATCGATGTCTTCGAATCACCGACGCTTCTGAACAGCGCCGCTCCTGAATTGTACAGGGCGATGAACGGTACGGACGCCATTACGATCAGATAGTACACATCACAGTAGTGCCGCACATCCGCCTCGATGTTTCCGAAAACGAAAGATATTACCCAGTTCCTGAGTATGTACATCACCAGTATTACGACGAGCGACAGCATGAATGCTGAAATGAACAGCTGATCTGCCGCCTTGTTCGCATTTTCTCCCCTCTTCTGCCCCAGATACTGACCCACTACTACTGCGCCTCCTGTCGCTATCGCGGTGAAGACGGTTATTATCAGCACCATCAGCGAATCGACCAGCGATACTGCCGATACAGCGGCCTCACCTACGCTTGCGACCATCACCGAGTCCAGCAGTCCCACCGCAAAAAGCAGGAACTGCTCCACGAACAGCGGCCACAGCAGCTTCAGCAGATATTTATTCGAAAACAGCCTCCGAACGCCGCTCTGGTCAGTTATCTCGCCCTGCGGATCGTTTTCATTTATCTTTATTTCTTCAGTCATACACGATACTCCTTAATCTCCCGTTCTCTATTGATATTGATACGATACAGTCTTTTATACTACAACAAGAGTGCAGTCCTCTTCAGGAGCTACACTCTCTTTATGATAAATTTAATTCATGTCAGATCTATGAAAAGAATTCCTTTATTGAATCAAGGAAGCTGCTCTTCTTGTGATAGCATTCGCTCGTCACGCTCTTGCCCATAGCCGCGATAGCTTTTTTCTGTTTCGAATTGAGCTTCGTAGGGACCTCGAGCGTCACTTTCACGTAAAGGTCGCCCTTCTTATTGCTGCGGACGCTCTTGATGCCCTTGCCCTTGAGTCTGAATACCGTTCCCGGCTGGGTTCCTGCAGGAACCTTGTATGAAACTTTTTCTTCAAGAGTAGGCACTACGATATCGTCTCCCAGCGCCGCCTGATCGAATGTGATCGGTATCTCGAGCCACAGATCCTGTCCTCTTCGCTCGAAAAGCTTGTGCGGTTTCACATTGATCACGATGTAAAGATCACCGTCAGGTCCGCCGTTGATACCCGGTTCTCCCTGTCCCTTGATAGGGATGACGGAATCGTTATCCACGCCTGCCGGTATATTGATCGAGATCGTGACGTTTTCCTTCACTCTTCCGCTGCCGCCGCAGTCCCTGCAAGGCGTTTCGTTTATCTCACCTGTACCGTTGCAGTCAGGACACGGTGATACGCTCTGGAAAGTCCCGAGCGGTGTTCTCTGTGCAGTCCTCACTTCTCCGCTGCCGCCGCACTTCGTACACTGCTTCTTGGAAGTTCCCGGTGCAGCACCTGAACCGTCACATGTCTTGCACTTCACGAACTTGTTGATGCGGATCTGCTTCTTCGTGCCGAATGCAGCCTCTTCGAAATCTATCGTCAGAGATTTCTGCAGGTCGCTGCCCTTTCTCGGACCGTTCCTGCGTGCACCTGATCTGCCGCCTCCTCCGAAGCCGCTGAAAGCTCCTCCGAACATGTCGAAGATGTCTTCAAAACCGCCGAAACCTCCGAAGCCGCCTCCAAATCCGCCGCCTCCGAAGCCTGCGTTAGGATCTACGCCGGCATGACCGAACCTGTCGTATTTATCCTTCTTGTCAGGATCCGACAGCACAGCATATGCCTCATTGATTTCCTTGAATTTCTCTTCGGCGGACTTATCACCCGGATTTTTATCCGGGTGATATTTCATCGCCATTTTTCTGAATGCTTTTTTTATCTCATCATCACTGGCCCCTTTTTTTAATCCCAGGACCTCGTAATAATCTCTCTTGTCTGCCATTATTTGTCCTCATCCACAACTTCATAGTCAGCATCTACAACGTTATCGTCTTTTGGAGCTGAACCTGCGTCGTTTGCTGCGCCTGCTACTCCGCCCATGTCAGGATTTGCACCTGCTGCCTGAGCCTGCTGATACATCTTAGCTGAAATAGTGTGGAACTTTTCTGTGAGCTTTTCAGTCTTAGCCTTGATGTCGTCGATATTGTTTGCTTCGAGAGCCTTTGAGAGCTCATCCTTTGCAGCATTGATATCGTTCTTCTCATCTTCGGAAAGTGCGTTTTCAAGCTCCTTCATGTTCTTTTCAGTTTCGTATACCAGAGTTTCAGCCTGGTTTCTGATCTCGATCTCTTCCTTCTTCTTCTTGTCTTCAGCAGCATACTGTTCTGCTTCCTTGACCTTTGCCTGGATCTCTTCATCCGAAAGCTTCGTTGAAGAAGTGATCGTGATGCTCTGCTCTTTTCCTGTTCCCATATCCTTTGCGCTTACATTTACGATACCGTTAGCGTCGATGTCGAATGTAACCTCGATCTGAGGGATTCCGCGTGGAGCAGGCGGGATACCTGTGAGCTGGAATCTTCCGAGTGTAGTATTTCCTGAAGCCATTTCTCTTTCACCCTGCATTACGTGGATGTCTACTGCTGTCTGATTGTCAGCCGCAGTTGAGAAGATCTGGCTCTTCTTTGTAGGTATAGTAGTGTTTCTCTCGATCAGCTTTGTAGCTACGCCGCCCAGTGTTTCGATCGAAAGTGAAAGCGGAGTTACGTCGAGAAGGAGCACGTCGTTTACTTCACCTGTCAGTACGCCTGCCTGGATAGCTGCACCTACTGCAACGCATTCATCCGGGTTGATGCCCTTGAACGGTTCCTTGCCTGTTACTTTCTTTACTGCTTCCTGTACAGCCGGTATTCTTGTCGATCCGCCTACCAGGATCACTTTTGAAAGGTCGCTGTTAGTAACGCCTGCATCTGCCATTGCCTTCTTCATCGGCTCTATAGTCTTGTTTACAAGATCTGCTGTGAGCTGGTCGAACTTGGCTCTTGTGATATCCATGTTCATGTGGAGAGGGCCGTTTTCGTTCACTGTGATGAACGGCAGGTTGATATTCGTGGTCTGTGCGCTTGAGAGCTCTTTCTTTGCCTTTTCAGCAGCTTCCTTGAGTCTCTGGAGCGCCATCTTGTCGTTTCTGAGGTCTACGCCGTTTTCCTTTGCAAAGCTGTCAGCCATGAAGTTCAGCAGAGCTTCATCGAAGTCGTCACCGCCCAGCTTGTTGTTTCCGTTTGTTGCCAGTACTTCGAATACTCCGTCGCCCAGCTCGAGGATCGATACGTCGAATGTACCGCCGCCCAGGTCGTATACCAGGATCTTGTGCTGTGACTCATCTTTGTCGAGTCCATATGCCAGTGATGCTGCCGTAGGCTCGTTGATGATTCTCTTTACATCGAGACCTGCGATCTTTCCTGCATCCTTCGTAGCCTGCTTCTGGCTGTCTGTGAAGTAAGCCGGAACTGTGATTACAGCTTCAGTTACCTTTTCTCCGAGGTAGCTTTCTGCATCTGACTTCAGCTTTCCGAGGATCATTGCCGAAATGTCCTGCGGTGTATATTTCTTTCCGTCGATATCTACAGTGTGGTCTGTACCCATATATCTCTTGATCGACGCTATCGTTCTGTCCGGATTAGTGATCGCCTGTCTCTTTGCAGTTTCACCTACGAGTCTTTCTCCGTTCTTTGCAAAACCTACGACTGACGGTGTGGTTCTGTTACCTTCCGCATTAGCTATTACAACAGGTTCTCCACCTTCAAGAACTGCTACACATGAATTTGTTGTTCCTAAATCGATTCCTATTACTTTTCCCATTTTATTTTCCTCCTGGATATATATTTTTTCGAAAGCTAGCCGACTACTTTTACCATCGACGGTCTTATTACCTTGCCGTTCAGGGTGTAGCCCTTCTGCATCACGCCGGAAACCTTGCCGCTTTCGTATTCTTCAGTTTCCTCTGTCATCACGGCGTTGTGGAAGTTCGGATCGAACTCCTCGCCAAGTGCCGGGATCTCAGCCAGGCCCGCCTTTTCAAGGACGTCGCTCAGCTGCTTGAATATCATTTCCATACCCTTCTTGAAGCCGTCGTCGCCGTCATCATGCTCGAGCGCTCTCTCGAAGTTGTCGATCACATCGAGCATCTCGGTTATCAGCTTCTCGTTGGCGTATGAATAAAGATCTGTCTTTTCTTTCTCCACCCTCTTCTTATAGTTCTGGAAATCAGCCATAAGTCTCAGGTATCTGGTATCGCCGTCTTCCTCCGGCTCCTTCTTTTCGGAAGCCTCCGGAGCTTCGCCGGCATCCTTTCCAGTCTCTTCTTTATCTTCGGCCTTTTCTTCAGCCCCTGTATCTTCCGGAGCCTGATCTTCAGCCTGTTCCTGTTTCTTTTCCTTATCGTCTATATCAATCTTTGCCATCCTCGTCTCCTTCCGTTATCATAAAAGCCTTGCTTATATTATCTGTAAGGTACTCAACGACGGAAGTGACTTCGCCGTATCGCATCCTCGTAGGACCTATAACTCCGATCTTGCCGACCATCTTGCCGTCGACATGATATGTCGCTGTTATGAGACTGCAGTCCTGCATCATCTCGTTCTGGTTCTCGTTGCCTATGGTTATTATCACACCGTTGTCTCTGTTTATCAGAGTCTTTGTGAGATCCTCCTTGCGGCTCACCATCTCCAGGAACAGTTTGGCTTTATCGATATCGTTGTATTCCGGTATCGAGAATATGTTTGTGAGTCCGTCCATGTAAAGGTTCACATTGAGCATATCCTCAAGAGTCTTCACGAAGTTCGGAACGATATTCTTTTCAAACATTGCCATCGCTTCAGCATCTGATTTGAATGCCTTGATTATATCGAGCGTCAGTGCCTCGCTCAGCGTCTTGCCGCGGTAGTTGTACGTCATCGTCTTTGCCAGTATCCTGAGCGTTTCCTCAGAAGCCGCTCTGTCCAGATACACCGATGTATTGGACACCTTGCCGCTCTCCGATACGAGCATCAGCACCACTGTCCGCTCATCGACCGGAAGCAGGTTTATATATTTCAGAGTGTCCTGATCCTTCTTCGGTGTCATCGCAAACGCTGTAAGACTCGTGATCTCTGACAGCACATGTGCCGCACGCTGCACTATATTCTCCAGCTCGTTCACATTGCTGTGAAGCTGCATCGCTATAGCGTCCTTTGCCGCCGCACTGAGCTCTGTCCTCGGCATCATCTCATTTACATAGAGTCTGTATGCCTTCTCGGAAGGAACTCTGCCGGAAGACGTATGCGGATGAGTAAGATAACCCATCTCCTCCAGATCCGACATCTCGTTTCGGATCGTCGCCGGGCTTATGCCCAGATCATAGTTCCTCGACAAGGTCCTTGAGCCTACCGGCTCGGCAGTCCTGATAAAATCAGCTATGATGGCCTGTAATATTTTCAGTTTTCTTTCACTTAAATCCATCTTAGGCCTCCTGTTGTTAGCACTCATTGTCTTCGAGTGCTAACTACAGTTTAAATTTACCACCCAATGGGTATATTGTCAACACTTATTTCAAAATTTTTTATCGTTTACCGGTATTTTTTATCATTCATTTTAAAAATAAAAAACATTGTAAAATATCCGTCGTCCTGCACATCGCTTTTCATTTTACCGCGATGAACTTTTTCGATCCGAACAGATACAGGTACGCCTCCTTCACAGGCTTTCCGGATGCGATTTCCAGCGCCTCTCTGTATATGTCTATCTGACCTTCATACATCCGCACGAGCTCACGCTCACGTTCTTCGTTTCCCGCATAGCTGTTCTTGTAATCGATAAGCACGATGCCGTCTTCCTCTTCGAAATAGCAGTCTATGATACCCTGCACGATCGTGTCTGCTCCCTTTACATTCCTGCGGAGTATGAATTCGCGCTCCTTGTACAGATGCTTTGACATCGCTGCGCGCTTTCCCGGCTCTCCGCGGAAAAACGCTTCTATATTATCTATACGCACCGCAGCGGCTTCTTCATCCGTTATCGTACCGTCCTCACACAGTCTGTCAATGGTCTCTCTGATGTACTGCCGGCCATGCGCCGCCGCTTCCGCAAAGTCGAGCTTTTCGACAACAAGATGCATCAGCGTACCGGTCTGCATGCTGCTTATTCTGTCTCTTTCCATGGAAAATGCAGGCTGTGCGAGAGTCGTACTGCGTTCACCGCGTCCGTCCGGCAGTTCGCCGGCTGCAGCCTTTGCATATATGTCTGACATCACGTCCGCATCTTTTCCGGCATTTTCAGCCAGTTCCTCCTGTCTGAGCCTGTTGAGCTCCGTTACCGAATACTTCGATTTCACTCCCGAAACATCCATATAAGGATATTCGAACGAAAGCCTTTCATCTATCAGCTCTCTCAGACGATCATCAGCACTCTCCCTGCTCATGCCGAACACGTCGGCGATCCGCGCCCTGGAATGGACGCGCGTATCGTCACACGAGCCGTCTTCTTCGCTATCCTCATGTATCACGACATTCTCTGCCACATCAGTAAGCGGACCATACACCATCTCGATAAACGATCTGCCGATACCAACCGTGTCTTCAAGCTTCTGCGGATCCTTCACCGTTCCCGTCAGCAGCAGCTGATCCATAGCTCTTGTCATCGCGACATAGAGAATCCTTATTTCCTCCTCGAATTCCTCATTCGCCTTCTGCGCCTCGATCACACGCTGAAGCAGCGTCTTTCTGTGCCACTTTTCATCTCTATTGACATGAGGCATGCCGATCGCAAAGTCTTTGTGCATGACGCTTCCGCTGCCCGCGCCTCTTGCCCGGATGCTTCTTCCCATCCCTGTCAGTATGACGACCGGGAACTCAAGCCCCTTGCTCTTGTGGACAGTCATCACGCGCACGACGTTCTCATTTTCACCGATGACCTTCGCCTCCCCTATAGAGAGATTGTTTTTCTTCATCGCTTCTATATATGAAATGAAGCCGTAAAGCCCGCTGTGGCTCGTCTGCTCGAACTGCCCCGCCTTTTCCACCAGCAGTCTCAGATTGGAAATACGCTGTTTTCCGGACGGCAGACCGCTGCAGTAGTCAAAGTAACCTGTATCGTAGAGCAGTATCCTCACGAGTTCTTCGAGTGTTATCGTGTTCTTGAGTTCTTTCCAGTACGCTATCTGCTGCAGCATTCGGCTGAGCTTTTCTTTCAGAGCTTCATCCGCCCCACCTTCTGTATATCCCTTCACCGCCTCGTAAAAGCTGCCGTCACGGTATTCTATCCGGACTGCCGCAAGCTCCTCGACAGAGAAGTCGAACACAGGGCACCTCATCACGGATATCAGCGGTATATCCTGACTGATATTGTCTATCACGCGCAGGAGATTCGTAAACACCTGGACTTCGACTGTCTCGAAGTATCCGCCCGTGTTTTCGCCGAAAGCAGGCACGCCTTCGTTGTTCAGGAAGCGCTCCAGCGTCTTTATGCCCGATCTGCTTCTGGAAAGCACGACGATATCGCGGTACTCCACATTTCTGTACACGCCTTGCTTTACATCATATATCTCTTTTCCGAGACTTTCACGGATCAGCTTCAGTATTATCTTCTCCTCAGGCTTCGCATCGTCATAGCTGCCGTTTCCCGAATCCTGCGTTTCCGGCAACATTATATGACACTCTGTGTCCATGCCCGGATACTGATGATCTATCGTGCATTTGAGTCTGGCATTCCCGTCGTATCCGTCCATTATGCGCTCGAACACGGTGTTGACAGTCTCAGTCACTGCATATTTGCTCCTGAAATTGTTGCTCAGGTCGATCTTGATGCTTTCCTCTTCGGATTCCTGTGCGTAAAGCGCATATTTTGCTCTGAATATCTCCGGCTCGGCCAGCCTGAACTTGTAAATGCTCTGCTTGACGTCGCCCACCATGAACAGATTGTCTTTTCCTGCGATCCGCCCTATGATCGTCTCCTGCAGCATGTTGCTGTCCTGGAACTCGTCTATGAATATGTATCTGAATCTGTCGCGGTACTCCGCCGCTACCAGATCATCGCTGAGTATGTCGATGGCATAATGCATGACGTCATCGAAGTCTACGATGTTCTTATCGTTTTTTTTCTGCTTGAATATATGCTCAAAGTCCTCTATGAGTCCTGTCAGGTATCTGGTATCATCGTACAGCAGGTCAAGCTCCTCGTCGTATTCGCTCATGCTTCTCTGATAATATCTGCCGCGCAGATCGTCCAGTATCTTCTTGCCGTTTTTTCGCAAAGACGCCACGTGGTCTTTAACCAGGGCATAGTCGTCCTTCTGGTCTTTAGTGGCTCTCATCTGATTGAATTTGACTGTGCTCAGAAATCTGCCGAAAATACTGATACGTTCAACCGGGGACAGGACTGACATATCCCGCTCGCCATCTCCTGAAATCATGTCAGCTATCAGCTGCGCATCGGCCTGCGCCTTTTCGAAAAGACCTTCTATGCCAGCCTCTTCAAGCACATCTGCAGCCTTTGCATAAAGCACTGCAGCCTTTTTCAGCTGGCGCGCTGTCTCTTTCACAACGAACTCGTCGAGCTTAAGAGCTGCCGACGGCGAATCACTGCCCAGCTTTTCCGTGGATTCCTTCGCCCAGGTCATATAGTGCGGTATGCTGCGCATCTCATCGTAAAGCGCTATGATGTTCTGCTTGATCCTGTTCTCGCTGCGGTCGCTACTGTAATTTCTGAGAAAAGCTGAAAATCTGTCGTAATCATCGCTGAATCTCATGTCGAACAGCTCGTCGACGGATTCGTTCTTCATGATCGACACGGCGGTATCGTCTCCTATCCTGAAACCCGGCTCCAGATCCGTGACATAGAAATATCTGCGCATCACTTCCAGCGCGAATGTATGGAACGTGCTGATGCTGGCTCTGGGCATCAGTGACAGCTGGCGCTTCAGGAACTGTCTGTCTGCTCCAGGCTTCTCCATCTGCTCTCTTATCGACTTTTCGAGACGCGCCTTCATCTCTGCCGACGCAGCGTTCGTGAATGTGGTTATCAGGAATCTGTCTATATCGATCTTGTCTTCGAGCACGAGACTCCTGATCCTCTCTATCAGGACGGCGGTCTTTCCTGATCCCGCCGCCGCCGACACCAGTATGTTCCGTTCTCTCGTCTCTATCGTTTTTTTCTGTGCATCAGTCCACTGCATCTTGCGCCACCCCGTACTTTACATGATATATCGTTTATTATAACAAATAATTTTTCTCATAACAATTCAAAGGCTTATGGTGTATAATAGGAGTCAGAAAAATATTTAATGAGAGGTAATCATCATGAAAAAATTCAACCGTCCGACAATGCTTATGATCTTAGACGGATACGGTCTCAATAAAGAAACGGCCGGCAACGCTATCGCCGCTGCCGACAAACCGCACCTTGACGATATATTCGCGAAATATCCGTCAACATCGCTGAAAGCCTGCGGACTGGACGTCGGGCTTCCCGAAGGCCAGATGGGCAACTCTGAAGTCGGCCATCTCAATATCGGAGCCGGACGCATAGTATATCAGGATCTTACGATGATAACGAAGGCGATCGAGGATGGCTCGTTCTTTGAAAACAAGGCGTTTCTCAAGGCTGTCGATCACGTGAAGAAAAACGGCTCGACACTGCACCTGCTCGGTCTGCTGTCCGACGGCGGAGTGCACAGCCACATCAATCATCTGCTGGCTCTTGTCGATCTTGCAAAGAAGCACGATATCGAAAAGCTGTGTGTGCACTGTTTCCTCGACGGTCGTGACGTGCCGCCAAGATGCGCACAGAAATACATCGACATACTCACCGGTCATTTTGAAAAGGCAGGCATCGGCACGCTCGGCGTGATTTCCGGCAGATACTATGCGATGGACAGAGACAAGCGCTGGGACAGAGTGGAAAAGGCGTATGACGCGATGACTATCGGCAAAGGCATGCATGCCGCTTCCGGAAAAGAAGCGATCGATGCCGCTTATGAGAGAGACGAAAACGACGAATTCGTACTGCCTACGGTGATTGACGGCGCACTGCCTGTAGATGACGGCGACGCAATGATCATGTTCAACTTCAGACCTGACAGGGCAAGAGAGATCACCAGGACGTTCGTAGACAAGGATTTTGACGGCTTTGACAGAAAGAAAAAGGTCTCGGACATCTGCTACATATGCATGACGCAGTACGATGCCGAAATGCCTGATGTTACGCTGGCATTCCCGCCGGAGACGCTTCACAACACTCTCGGTGAATACATCGCATCTCTCGGACTGACGCAGCTCAGGATCGCTGAAACTGAAAAATACGCTCATGTTACGTTCTTCTTCAACGGCGGAGTCGAGGCTCCGAACAGGAACGAAGACCGCATACTGATACCGTCGCCTAAGGTTGCGACATATGACATGCAGCCTGAAATGAGCGCTTATGAAGTCACTGATAAAGTACTCGAGGCGATCGATACAGACAAATACGACCTGATCATACTCAACTTTGCAAATGCCGACATGGTCGGTCACACCGGTGTTATGAAGGCCGCAGTCGAAGCGATAGAGACTCTCGACAAATGCGTTCCGAAGATCGCTGATGCGATACTTGCAAAGGACGGCCAGATACTGCTGACGGCGGATCACGGCAATGCTGACGTGATGCTGGACAAGGACGGCAATGTCGTTACCGCACATTCGCTGAATGATGTTCCGCTCGTACATATCGCCAACCATCCTTCACAGCTCAAAGACGGCGGTCGTCTGAGCGATATAGCTCCGACGATACTCAAGCTCATGGGTCTCGATATCCCTGAGGAAATGACCGGAAAACCGCTCGTATAGCTTATCACCGTAAGCGATACGGCACATCCCCCGGCGGTCGCCCCGGCAGCCCGATAGGCAGCTCACAGACCGGCTGCATGCGAAAACCGCATAACATTATATAGAGGAGCTCAAGCTGACGCATCGGCAAAACATATGTCGATACGTCAGTTTTTTTCTGATCATATGATACCTCAGAACGACGCTCTGCAATGACCGTCCGCACCTGCACAGCCCGCGCCTTTGCATAAAAAAACATGACTGCTCTTTTACCGAACAGCCATGCCTGAAATCAATATTATTCTATCTATGTATGTCTATGCGAAAAGAACAGCCTTGTTTGCAAGGACGAGTTTAACGTCTTCATTGCTGCTCGTGATGTTGTCTTTTTCAGCAACATCGGATTCAGCCTTGAGTGCCGCTTCCATCTCTGCGATCAGTGCGTTTACTGCAGCTTCATCTGCCTTGTCGGCTTCATCTGCTTCGATAAACTTTTCACACGCCTTCATCAGTTCCTGATTTGGCTTTCCTGACGGGAAACCACAGAAGAAAAATGCATCGATCTTGAATTTTTCATTCTCTGCGATTCCTTTTATTTTAGCTATGATTTCTTCTCTGCTCATTTTGATAACCTCCAGATGTATATCTAACATATTATTATAATCATTCTGATTATTTTACCTGCTGATTAAAATGGTAACATTTGCACTAATTGGTGTCAAGTTCAAAATGAAAAAGTCAGCCTGCCAGAAAAGCACCCGGTCAATGAAATCGGTTCAGTGACGGGTGCTTTCTGTATTGTTATAATTATTAAAAATTGGGCACACAATATGGTGAATTGTTTTGGAAGTGTAAATTGTAATTTGTAATTGTTATTATATACCGTTCTTGTATGCTCTTAGTTCTGTTCTGCAAACAGCAGTCTTTCTCTTTCGAGCGGAGAAACGTTGCGGTTCTTTGCTCTTGCATAGAGAGCCAGGATAAGTCCTAATGCGAACCATCCGCATACGAGAACCCATTCGATCGGAGCCAGAGGGCTAGGTCCCATTGGCAGGTATAAGTAAGCGAAGAAGCATACAACGCCGATCGAAACTGCACCAACGAGCTTAGCGTGTTTGATCTTATAAGGTCTTTCAAGCTCAGGCTGTCTAACTCTCAGGAAGATGAATGACAGAGTTACCATCAGGTAAACGATAACCACGCCGAATGAGCTTGCATTTACAAACCATGTCAGAGCGCCTGCGCCGAGGAGGCATGAGAATGTTGACAGAGCTCCACAGAACAGTACTGCATTGCTTGGTGTGTGATACTTAGGGTGAACCTTAGCAAGGAATCCAGGAAGCATCTTCGCATTTGCGAGTGAGAAGAGTACTCTTGCTCCGCCGTAGAGGAATCCGTTCCAGCTTGTCAGGATACCGCACATTGCACCTACGATACAGATCTTGCCCCAGATAGGATTTCCGAAAGCGTATGCCATTGCATCTGCTACAGGGATAACTCCGTTTGTACGAACTTCTGTCGGAGCTGAAACACATGTTGCGAATATCATCAGCATGTACCATGCAGCTGCCATGCAGATCGAGATGATAAGGATCTTCGGGATCTGCTTGAGAGGCACATCCATTTCTCCTGCTGACTGAGGTATAACGTCAAATCCTACGAACATTGCAGGAACCATCAGCAGTACTACTGTGAATCCTTTGAAGTCTGTGAGGAGCGGCTTAGTGTATTCCATATCTCCGAATGCAACACCGCCTGTCAGGAACAGTATACCAACGATGATCAGACCTACTGTTGCGATAGTCTGGAATACTGCTGCCTGCTTTGCTCCAAAGTAGTTTACTATTGTGATTATTACTGAAACGACTACTGAAACGAGACATACTGTAACCCATACGTCAGCGCCCTGTACCGTCCACAGATGTCCGATCTCCGGTATAGGCACGATGTAGTTCAGAGCTGTCGCGAATGCCGGACCTTCCCATGCTGCAACGCCCAGATAAGCGAACGCTGTTGCAAGACCTGCGATAACTGCCGGCCAGTAACCCATTGATTTGTAGGAGAATACCACGCTGCCGCCTGTGTAAGGGATAGCCGGTGTAAGTTCTGCATATACGAGACCTACGAATACGCAGAGCACTGCTCCTACTACGTACGCCAGAATGGCACCCAGCATACCAGCTGAAGCTGCCCACTGACCTGATAACATTATCCAGCCCCAGCCTATCATTGTTCCGAAAGCCATGGCAAGGACGTCTCTTTGTTTAAATGATTTTTCCAATGTCTGATTGTTTGTACTCATAACTGATCCTCACTTAACTAAATTTTTCCTTCTGGTTATGACGAATAATTATTTCACGAAAGATTGACAGTTCCAGCATTTTATCGCTTTCATATCTTTCGCATATATTATATTTACAAACATCGTGCCAACTCGACAAACAATCATTAAATTCTTATCTTCGCTAGCCTGTATACATTGAAATTTCAGAGAATTTTTTGATTTTCTCTATCCAAAAAACATAAAAGACACATTCGGATCAGGCTTATTTGAATGCAAAAATATGCTCATACGAAAGAAATTTCTTTCACAAGCCATGAAATTTTTTTCCACGCATGGAGTTTTTCCTCAAAAAAACAGCCGTATCAGTTTTCTTTCTGATACGGCTGAACATGATTTCAATTTTATCAGTTGCCAGTATGTTGCATAAACTCACATATCACACCTTTTCATATATCGCTGTCATCTTTTATGCCTATGCTGCTTTTTCTCCTTTGGCATTTTGACGCACCGCAGCATGCGCAGTTTTCACCACATGACGATATCAGTTTTTTCTTTTTTATTATCACTGCTGCCGCTATAAACAGCACTGCTATTATTATGATAATGACTATACTCGCAGTATTCATACAAACACACCCTCGTTAAATGCAACGCTATAACACATCCTTCATTTGCCTGCCGGTTTGATGTGGTCTATGCCGATCCCGTTATGCGATCCCCGCAGCCACACCTAAAATATGCACTGCATACGCTACACACCAGGCGATCACGCACTGTATAACAACAGTCGCCACAGCAGCTCTGGCTCCCCCCATCTCACGTTTCACAGTTGCGATAGCTGCGACACACGGCGTATATAACAATGTGAAAACAAGAAACACTATCGCTGAAAACGGACTGAACAGTGTACTCACCATGGACGCATCTCCGCCCATCAGCACGGTAAGTGTCGATACTACACTTTCTTTGGCAGTAAATCCGGTTATAAGGGCGGTCGATATCCTCCAGTCTCCAAATCCAAGCGGTCTGAAAACCGGTGCTACGATACTTCCTATCATTGCAAGCATGCTGTCCTCAGCTGATGCTGCCGGATTGAGCCTTGCATCAAAAGTCTGCAGGAACCATATCACGATCGATGCCACGAATATTATCGTAAAAGCTTTCTGTATAAATCCTTTTGCTTTTTCCCAGATCAGATGCAGTACGCTCTTTGCCGAAGGAAGTCTGTAATTCGGCAGTTCCATTACGAACGGCACCGGCTCGCCTCTAAATCTCGTCTGCTTTAAAACAAGCGCATACAGTATGGCACACATTATCCCGAAAATGTAGAGTCCGACCATCACCAGTGCCTGATACTTTCTTGGGAAAAACACACTTATCATAAGTGAATATATGGGAAGCTTTGCACTGCAGCTCATGAATGGAGTCAGCAGTATAGTCATTTTTCTATCGCGTTCGCTGGAAAGTGTCCTGGTTGCCATAATAGCCGGGACCGAGCACCCGAAACCTATCAGCATCGGAACAAAGCTCCTACCCGACAGACCGATCTTGCGCAGCAGCTTATCCATGACAAATGCCACTCTGGCCATATAGCCTGTATCCTCCAGTATTGACAGAAAAAAGAACAGCGTCACGATCGTCGGAAGAAAGCTTATGACGCTTCCCACTCCGCTGCATATACCATCTGTAACTATTGAATGCACCACATGATTGATCTGAAGTGTATCCATACCTTTATCGATCAGTCCCGTCACCGCATCTACTCCTGCTCCCATGAGATCTGACAGCCACGCTCCGACGAGATTGAACGTCATCAGGAATATGACAGCCATTATCCCCAGGAAACATGGTATTGCAGTATATTTTCCCGTAAGCAGCCTGTCTATTTTCATACTGCGGCGATGCTCTCTGCTTTCATGAGGGCGTACTACAGTCTCTCTGCACATATCTTCTATAAAACCGAATCTCATATTTGAAATAGCAGCTTCGCGGTCAAGGCCGGTCTCTTTTTCCATTACTGAAACCACATCTTTGAATGCCTGCTGCTTCTCTGTCGACAGTTCCAGTTCTTTTTCTATTATATCATCTTTCTCTATAAGCTTAGTAGCCGCAAACCTTACCGGTAATCCTGCATTTTCTGCTTCCGGCTCGATCATATGTGCCACCGCATGTATACAGCGGTGTACTGCTCCTATAGGATCTTTTTCATCCCTGCTGCCCCTGCAGAAATCTATACGTCCGGGAGGTTCCTTAAAGCGTGCAACATGTATAGCATGATTTACCAGTTCATCTATACCTTCGTTTTTTACAGCCGAAATCGGTATGACAGGTATCCCGAGTATGTTTTCCAGCTCATTGACCCTTACGGTGCCACCGTTTTCTCTTACTTCATCCATCATATTCAGTGCCAGAACCATCGGTATACCAAGCTCCATCAGTTGCATAGTAAGGCACAGATTTCGTTCAAGATTTGATGCATCGACTATATTTATTATGCCGCTCGGCTTTTCACCGATAAGAAAATCTCTCGTTACTATCTCTTCACTGGAATATGGTGACAGAGAATATATCCCGGGAAGATCTGTCACGGTTGCTTCCGGGTGATTTTTTATCATGCCATCTTTCCTGTCCACCGTTACGCCCGGAAAATTTCCCACATGCTGGTTTGCCCCTGTCAGCTGATTGAAAAGTGTTGTCTTTCCACAGTTTTGATTTCCCGCAAGTGCAAACGTAAGATGCACACCTTTAGGCAGACTTCTGCTTTCATCGTGCACATGATTCTCATCGGCCTGCCCCAGTTCTCCGACCATGGGATGAGGTATCGTTTCATGTCTTGCCTCGCTTAACGGCTGAGACATTTTTTTCTGATGTATATTTTCGATTTCTATTTTTCGCGCTTCTTCAAGTCGAAGTGTAAGTTCATAACCTCTCACCTCGATCTGTATCGGATCTCCCATCGGTGCTATTTTCTGTAAAGTCACCTCTGTTCCGGGAGTAAGCCCCATATCAAGAAGATGATGCCTTAACGCTCCCTTACCTCCAACAGATTTTATATAGGCACTCTGCTTCGGTTTCAATTTATCCATTGTCATGAGAAGCACCTCGTTTCTTTGCTGAATATTATCATCTGCATTACTGACACTCCCTGGCAAGCAGTGCTACACATTCTGTATGTTTCGTTCCCGGAAAATTATCGAACGGCTTTACTGATACGATCCTGTAGCCGTAATACTGCAGATAATAGAGATTTTCCACCAGCGTTTTCGGATTGCAGGATATATACACTATCTTATCGACACCGTAGCTTATGATCTTGTCCAGTGCATCAGAGGATATACCTGCACGCGGAGGGTCCACGACTATCACATCAGGTTTGTCTTCCACCGTCTTCAGCACCTCAAAGACGTCGCCTGCAATGAATTCACAGTTTTCAAGACCGTTGAGCGCAGCATTTGCTTCTGCAGCCTTTACAGCCTCTTCGACGAGCTCTATGCCTATGACCTTGCCCGCTTTTTTTGCGAGAGTCTGCGTTATCGTGCCTGTTCCGCAGTACAGGTCGAATACCGTTTTGTTTTCAAAGTCATCGATCAGACTGATTGCATATGAATACAGATTCTCGACTGCCGCCACATTCGTCTGGAAAAATGAAAACGCACTGACTTTAAAATCAAGTCCGAGTATTTTTTCCATATAATAATCGCGCCCGTAGAGCACCCGCAGCTCATCACAGTATACTGCATCAGCAAGCCTGTCGTTTATCGTTCTCAATATACCGACGATCGTGTTTTCCAGCGGAAGGGCCAGGATCATCTCCCTGAAAGCGTCCTCATCAAATCCTTCTTCTGAACTCGTCACGACATTTACTATCAGTTCTCCGGTCCTGACTCCGCGCCTGATTATGAGATGTCTCATCAGGCCTTTATGCGATTTTTTATGATAATGCGAATATCCTCTGGATGATGCGAAATCAAGCACGCCTCTCAGTATCACGTTAAAGTCGTCGTGCACCAGCTGACACTGATCCACAGTGACGATCGACATGAAATGCTTTTTCTTGTGCATGCCCAGAGTCATAGGACCGCCTTTTTCCATATCGCCGAAAGTGTACTCCATCTTGTTCCTGTATCCGTATCTGTCAGGCGCTGGCTCGATGTCGAGAAGTTCTCCGTACCGGATATCTTTTTTTTCGATGAGCCCTCTGACTTCACCGGCTTTGTTGCTTAGCTGCTCCTCATACGGAACGCCCTGATATACACATCCGCCGCAGACATTGCTGTCTCTGCAAATTTCCATATTGTATAAAACCTTCCTTGTATTTCGTTTTGATACTGCTTTTTGCAGCTAGAATCTTCCGTAGCTGTCGTAAAATTCTTTTTTGTATTCGAGGAACCTGTCTTCCTCGATCGATTTTCTTATGTTTTTCATGGTATTCACGAGAAAATGCAGGTTGTGGTTCGTCATCAGCATGGATGAAAGTATCTCATCAGCCTTGAAAAGATGACGCAGGTAGGCTTTCGAATAATTCCTGCACGTATAGCAGTCGCAGTTAGGATCCAGCGGTGTGAAGTCTCTTTCATGCTTGGCGTTCTTTATGTTCACACGACCCTGTGACGTCATCGCCATACCGTGCCTTGCGATCCTCGTAGGCAGTACGCAGTCAAACATATCTATCCCGCGCTCCACACCTTCAAAAAGGCAGTCAGGACTCCCTACCCCCATCAGATATCTCGCCTTTTCCTTAGGCAGATAGTCTACGCAGTCGTCCATGATGTCATACATTATCTCTTTCGGCTCTCCGACGCTGAGTCCTCCTATCGCATACCCCGGAAGATCGAGATCTACGATCTGCTCGGCACTTTCTCTTCTGAGATCCTTGTACATACCGCCCTGCATTATGCCAAAAAGTGACTGCCGCTCAGTGTTTTTATGATATTCCTTGCATCTTTTCAGCCATCTTGTCGTTCTTTCCAGCGAATCCTTTACATATTTGCGGTCTGCCGGATACGGTGCGCACTCGTCAAAAGCCATTATTATGTCCGATCCCAGTGCATTCTGTATCTCCATAGATTTTTCAGGCGAAAGCATGTGCTTAGAACCGTCTATATGAGAACGGAACTCCACACCTTCTTCTCTTATCTTCCTCATCGCACCCAGACTGAACACCTGGAAACCGCCGCTGTCAGTAAGTATCGGCTTGTCCCAGTTCATGAATCTATGCAGTCCGCCTGCCGCCTTGACTACCTCATGTCCCGGTCTGAGATAGAGGTGATAGGTGTTTGAAAGTATTATTTCAGCACCCATCTCTTTTATTTCCTCCGGACGCATCGCTTTCACGGTGGCTGCAGTACCTACCGGCATGAACACCGGTGTCTCTATGACTCCGTGAGGTGTAGTCACGCGACCTCGTCTTGCTTTTGTCCTTGTATCTGTCTTTATCAGTTCATATGTAACTGCTGTCATGTTCTCTCCCTTTAGTTATGATCCTGTTTTAAAAACTCAAACTACAATATGATACCATAACGCCTACAGATACTTCAATATTTTCGAGTATTCTTCAGTAAGTTTATCCATGGAGCATCTGCAGTTCGCCGGACTTGTAGATGGCATACCCTGAGCACTGATGCCGCATACCGGTTCACACATCTTTTCATAAAGTTTCGTGGCTTTTCCACCGGTAGTGAATATCGCTCTTATATCCGCCGACTCTGTTATCAGACGCATATCATTCGCTTCCGGATTTCGTATGCTCCCGTCATCCGCGCCTTTTATGTCACATGAAGCCAGCACATCCCACAAAGCTATATTATGCCTTGTCAGAAAATCCTTTCTCTCAGGTACAGTCTGCGGAATTCTTTCTCCAAACAGCGCTGCCAGAACAGGCCAGAATCTGTTTCTCGGATGTCCGTAATAAAATCCCTGCTCTCTCGACTTTGGAGAAGGTATGCTCCCAAGTATAAGCACTTTTGAATCTTTATCATAAAATGGCCCGAATTCATGGGCCACTTTCATCACTTCACTCATTTGTCTTCCTCTGCTTTTCCCTCTTCTGCTCTCATCTGCCGCATCATCGCAGCGTATGCATTCCTTATTTGCCGGATCATAGCAGCACCTTCATCTCACCTACATCCTTTTGACTGCGATCTGCAGAGACACCATTGAGGTCACTACTCTATGAACATCGCGTCACCATAGCTGAAAAATCTGTATTTTTGTTTAACCGCCTCATCATATACCGCAAGTATCTTTTCACGGTCATACAAAGCCGATATCAGCATGAGAAGCGTCGATTTCGGCAGATGGAAATTCGTTATCAGACTCTCTATGATCTTGAACTCATATCCCGGATAAATGAATATACCGGTACTTCCCTCTCCGCTCCTGACCTGCCAGCATCCCGCTTTTCCATCTGCGGTCTGCGCATCCGCATCAAAATAGGCGGCACTTTCAACAGTTCTTGTCGATGTCGTTCCTACAGAAATTATCCTGCGACCTTCACGCTTTGCTCTGTTGATCACCTCTGCACTTTCCTCACTGATGGAATATTCCTCGAAATGCATCGTATGATCTTCTATATTCTCGCACTTAACAGGCCTGAACGTGCCTATCCCGACATGCAGAGTCACATAGACGAGCTCCACACCCTTGTCTTCCGCCTTCTTCAGCAGCTCCTCTGTAAAATGAAGACCCGCTGTAGGCGCCGCTACCGAACCTTCTTCCTTGCAGTATACAGTCTGGTATCTGTCCCTGTCTTCCGAGTCACTGCTTCGCTCTATATACGGAGGCAGCGGCATGCTGCCTATCTCTTCGAGCCGTTCCATGAAAACACCGTCGTACTCAAAATCCACTATCCTGGTTCCGTCAGTGCCGAAATCCTTTATCGTCGCCTTGAGAAGCGGTTCCTGTGAAAACACTACGATGTCCCCCGGTTTCAGCTTTCTGCCCGGTCTGACCATAGTTTCCCATGTATCGCCTTCTATCCTTTTTATGAGCAGAAATTCGACTTTTGCTCCCGTCTTTTCTTTCACTCCGTAAAGTCTCGCCGGAAGCACCTTGGAATTATTCAAAACAAGGCAGTCTCCCGCTTTAAGGTAGTCTATTATATCGTAAAAATGCCGATGTTCGATTTTTCCTGTATCTCTGTGCACGACGAGCAGTCTCGAACACTCTCTTCTGTTCGCCGGTTTCTGAGCTATCAGTTCTTCCGGCAGATAGTAATCAAAATCACTTATTTTCATTTAATTTTCCTCTGTAAATAAATATATCTGTTGCTGACTGCAGCATCCCGCAGCGCATGCGATCTGTTTTATCGCGATGACGCTGCACCATAAATCAGTCACTTATGCTGACAGTCACACGCTTTGCTCCCGTATCGCCATCAGGCTCTATACCCATATGTCTGTACGCTGCCTCTGATACGACTCTGCCTTTTGGCGTTCTGTGAAGGAACCCGATCTGTATGAGATACGGTTCGTATACATCTTCTATCGTGACTCTCTCTTCTCCGATCGATGCAGCTATCGTATCTATCCCTACAGGACCGCCCCTGAAACGCTCGATGATAGTCCTGAGTATCTCCCTGTCCAGGCTTTCCAGGCCCATCTCATCTACTCCGAGTGCGCTCAACGCTCTGTTTGTTATGTCTATGTCTATATTGCCGTCGCCTTTTACCTGTGAAAAATCGCGTACTCTTTTCAGCATCCTGTTCGCCACACGCGGAGTCCCCCTGGATCTTCTGGCCATTTCATCCATTGACTTCTCATCTGCCGAAACTCCAAGTATACTTGCCGATCTGCCTATTATCTTTTTCAGTTCGTCCGGCGTATACATTTCAAATTTGCAGCTAACCCCGAACCTGTCGCGCAGCGGCGCCGAAAGGCTCCCCGCTCTTGTCGTGGCTCCGATAAGCGTGAACTTCGCTATATCAAGCCTTATCGATCTTGCCGACGGTCCTTTTCCTATTATTATATCCAGTGCAAAATCCTCCATTGCAGAATAGAGCACTTCCTCGACCGACCTGTTCAGTCTGTGTATTTCATCGATGAACAGCACATCGTTCTCATTCAGGTTAGTAAGTATGGCCGCCAGATCTCCCGCTCTTTCGATCGCAGGTCCCGAGGTTATCCTTATATCTACATCCATTTCATTTGCTATGATGCCCGCCAGTGTAGTCTTGCCCAGTCCCGGAGGTCCGTAAAAAAGAACATGATCCAGCGGTTCATTTCTCATCTTAGCTGCTTCGATAAATATTTTAAGGTTCTCGGTAGCTTTTTTCTGTCCTATGTAATCGTCCAGCGTCTGCGGTCTTAACGTGACTTCCGTACGTTCTTCACCCTGCCCGAGCTCCGCTGCCGTTATCCTCTCTTCGTAGTCCATCTTTACTTCCTTTTAAAATAGATTCTTGAGTGCCAGTTTTATATATTCCTCTGCGGTCAGATCCTGATCTTTTACACCTGCCATAGCTGCAGACGCTTCTGCTCTCGTGTACCCCAGTGCGATAAGTGCATCGACCGCCTCGCCTCTGGCATCCTGAACACCGTGAAGCAGTTCCGGGTTCGCCGGGATCATCTCATCAGCCTTGACGCCTTCCATGCTGAATTTATCTTTAAGCTCAAGGACGATCCTTTCAGCTGTCTTCTTGCCTACACCGCTTGCTTTGGTAAGTGTTTTCGCATCTTCAAAAACAATCGCCTGCTGCAGCTGCTCCATAGTGAACGATGACAGAATGGATATCGCAGCCTTTGCACCTACACCGCTTACAGTTATGAGCTTCTTGAACGCATCGAGTTCTCCTCTGCGCATGAAGCCGTACAGACTCACGTCATCCTCGCGTACCATCATAGCAGTGTAGACCATCACCTCACTGCCTTCTGCGCTCAGATATGCATGCGAATTCGCCGGAACGAATATCTCGTATCCTACTCCGTTGACATCGACTATTATATACCCGCTGCCCTTTTCAGCCAATACTCCTCTTATGAAACCTATCATCTTATACCAAGCTCCTTCAGTCTTTTTCTGGTGTCTGCCGAATGGCCGTGACATATAGCGGCTGCCAGAGCATCCGCAGTATCGTCAGGCTTCGGTATCTCCTTGAGGTTCAATATGGTCTTTACCATTATCTGGACCTGTTTTTTATCAGCTCTTCCGTAGCCCACTAACGCCTGCTTTATCTGCAGAGGCGTATATTCCTCCACCTCGAGTCCGCCTTTCACACAGGCAAGCACCGCTACACCTCGCGCCTGTCCGACCATTATCGCGGTCTTTGCATTCGTATTGAAAAAGAGCTGCTCTATAGACGCCACGTCCGGCCTCTCTTCATCTATTATTTCTCGAAGCGAGTCATAAAGATACTCAAGTCTCTCCGTCATCGGCATTCCCGCATCCGTAGTGACTGCCCCGTATCTGCACGCGCGAAACCTGTTGCCCGTCTTTTCCACAACTCCGTACCCCAGGATCGCATATCCCGGATCTATACCTAAAATCTTCATATTTTTACCTGTTCTGCCGTTTTCACAATTCACGTCCGATGTTTTATTAAAGTATATCACATGAACATACGTTTGTCTATTGAAAAACTTATACGCTGTATGGTATAATTATAAATCATATGATGTTTGGCGGCTTTTGTGCCCATCGCTCGTGCAAAAGTCTGCCGCAGTATAATGCAATCGTTTTTTGAGAGGGGCAAACATGCGAATTTCAAGACAGAATAAAATACTCGAACTCATTGAAAAATACGAGATCGAGACACAGGATAAACTTGTCTCAATGCTTAGAGATTTCGGATACGAAGTCACTCAGGCCACTATTTCCAGAGACATCAAAGAGCTTCAGCTCGTCAAAACACTGTCCTCCACAGGCAAGTATAAATATGCACAGCCTGCACATGCAGAAGGACCTATGTCTGACAGGTTTTCAAATATTTTCCGTGAAACCGTGAAATCCACTTCACACTCAGGCAATATAGTCCTCCTCAAGACGCTCTCCGGATGTGCGAGCGCCGCAGCTGAGGCACTTGATTCCATAGGCATCCCGCACGTTATCGGATCAGTTGCCGGCGACAACACAATAATGTTTGTCACCGATGATCCTGCGAATTCACCGATGGTAGAAGAAATACTGAACAGCATGCTCAAAAAATAGCAGAGGTGACAACTATGATCAGACACCTGAAAATCAGAGATTTTGCAATCATAGAAAATGCGGATATAGATTTTCACGACGGACTGAATATCATAACCGGCGAAACAGGATCCGGAAAATCGATAGTTATAGAAGCAGTTAGCCTGGCTCTCGGAAGCCGGGCGGATACTGCTTTTGTTCGTTCGGGGAAAAAAAAGGCGATCGTGCAGATGATCGCCGAGCATGAAGGCGAAGAATACATAATAACCAGAGAAGTATCTTCTTCCGGCAAGAATATATGCAGAGTAAACGATGAGATCGTCACGCTCGCTCATCTCAGCTCCCTCTGCAAAAAACTGGCCGATATACACGGACAGTACGATCATCAGTCTCTGCTGAATCCAGAATACCATATCAGGCTTGTCGACCTTTACCATAAAGATCAGATCACGCCTGCAAAAGAAGCTGTTTCAAATGCATACGACAACTATTCACGTGTCCGTTCACAGCTGAGAGCACTCCTTGCCGACGCTGCAAAGAACAGGCGCGAACGCGATTTCATGCAGTTTGAAGCTGATGAACTGCGTGCAGCCGGTCTTGTTATCGGTGAGGATGAAGAGCTCGAAGAAAAGATCTCGATGCTGCAGAACAGCGAGAAAATATATGAAAATCTCGCCGGTGCATATCAGGCTGCTTCTGACGATGAATACGCTGCGCTTTCCACTATAAGACGGATACACGATATGGTGGCCGAGACAGCTTCCTATTCGCAGGAGCTGGACGAACTGAGCCGCCGTCTCGACGAAATATATTATGAATTCGAAGACATCTCATCTTCCATACGCGACTGCCGTGACAGTGCTGTTTTTTCACCTGAGGAACTCGACTGTGCGATAGCAAGATTGGAAGTGATAAACAAGCTCAAAGCCAAACACGGTATGTCAGTGGAAGAACTGCTGAACTATCAGCAGGAGCTCGATGAAAAGCTCGCAGGCATCGAAAACGCAGATTCCATGAAAGAAAGCCTTGAGACTGATCTTGCAAAATATAAGAAAGAGCTGCTTTCAGCGTGTGAAAAGCTTTCAGAGGTCAGAAGAGCTTCAGCTGAGATCCTTGAACAGAAAATAACGGCAGAGCTCAAAGAGCTGAACTTCAACGATGCCATATTTTCGATAGAATTCCGCAAAGCCGAAGCTTTTACATCAAACGGTGCAGATGATGTCGAATTCATGATAAGCACCAACCGAGGAGAACCGATCAAGCCTCTGAGCCGTATCGCATCCGGAGGAGAAATGTCCAGGATCATGCTGGCTTTCAAGAAGATCACAGGCGATTACGACGAGATTCCTACGATGATATTCGATGAGATCGACAGCGGCATCAGCGGTATCGCAGCCAGCGTAGTCGGTCATAAGCTGCAGGAGATCGCACAGACGCATCAGATAATATGCATCACCCACCTGCCTCAGATAGCGGCATATGGAGCGCATAACTACAAGATCTCCAAGGCATCTGACGATACTATGACATATACGACTGTCCTCCCTCTTTCTCACGAAGAAAAAGTGCATGAGATCGCGCGCCTGCTCGGAGGATCGAATATAACAGATACGACCCTCAGATCAGCAGAGGAACTGATCGAAGCGTCAAAATAGATTTGCAAAAACAGATTTAAAAAACAGCGCCTGCCGACTATTGCAACTGTCAGCAGGTGCTATATCATATTTTGATTTTTTCCAGTCCGGAGATTATATCTTCAACGGTATTCTCGGCTCTGTATCTGTGCGAGCGCACCGTGCAGTCCGCATATTTTTCGTAAAGCGGCACTCTCATTTCATACAGGCCGTCGATCGTCTGCCCTTTTTCCATGGCAACTCCCCTCGTTCTTATATTTTTCAAACGTTTTTTTATCGTTGCGAGCGATGCTTCTATATAAACGACCACGCCGTTTTCCTTAAGGTGGCGCATAGCGCTGTCATAATACACCGCACTCCCACCTGTTGCGATCACAGTGTTTTTAACATTTATAGCATTGAGGACTTCCTCTTCGATGCTTTTGAAAGTCTCTATCCCGTCAGCATTTATTATATCCTGAAGACTCTTTCCGGCTCTCTCCTGTATAAGAAGATCGGCGTCTATAAAATTCATCTTCAGAGATTTTGCGAGTATCACTCCTGTAACACTCTTGCCGCATGCCGGCATTCCTATAAGAATTATATTTTTCATTCATTTCCCCTTCTGTGCCATAACAAATACGGCTTATACGTCTTCGTCAACCTCATTATCACTGATCAGTTTCTCCACTTCATCAAGCTGATTTTCCGAAAAGACCCGGACTCCTGCTTTTCTCAGCAGTTCTGATGCAAGTCCTTCACCTTCTATAAGTTCCCCTGAAAAACTGCCGTCATATATCATGCTGCTTCCGCACGACGGACTCTTTTCTTTCATGATCGCACATACGACCCGGTGTTCCAGAGCCAGCCTGACCGCCTCCTCTGCACCTGCGGAGTACTGCCCGGTGACGTCGCGTCCATCACGCGTAACTACACTGCTTCCTCTGCGCTGCGCATCTGTACGCGGCACCGGCAGACCGCCGAAAACCTCCGGGCAGACAGGGATCAGCATTCCCTCTTCCCTCCAGCCTGAGAATCTCGGATCATTCTCTGCTTTTGATTTTCCATCGTACCTTACAGGCTCGCCGCCATAAAGGCACTGACTCACTAATATCTTTTTCATCTAAAATACCTTTTTCATTGATGTTTCGACCCACCGGCCGGTACATCGACCGCATATGCCGAAAACGCATATGTTAAAAAAATAAGAGATGGCGAACCATCTCTTAAATTCAACAGTTTAAATATGAACTATTCTTCGTCTGCTTCAGCTTCCTGTGGAGCTGCTTCGTCTTCTGCAGGCGGTTCGATAGTTTCTCTGATGCTCAGGCTGATCCTCTTTCTGTCCTTATCGATCTCGAGAATCTTAGCTGTAACTACCTGACCAACTTCCAGTTCATCATTTATATTTCCTACTCTCTTGTGAGCAACCTCTGAAATATGTACAAGTCCGTCAAGACCCGGCTCGAGCTCAACGAATGCGCCGTATTCCTTGATCTGAACTACTTTGCCTTCGATAACCTGTCCAACCTGGTAGTTTTCATCGATAACGCTCCAAGGCTCAGGCTGATTCTGCTTGAGACCTAATGAGATCTTTCCTTTTTCTGCGTTCATTGAAAGAACCTTGACGTTGATCTTCTGTCCGATGCTGAGAACTTCCTGAGGGTGCTTGAGTCTTCCCCACGAAATCTCTGAAATGTGCAGAAGTCCGTCGATTCCGCCGATATCTACGAATGCACCATAATCTGTAAATCTCATTACAGTACCTTCAACAACATCGCCGACATTCAGGTTTTCCCAAATTTCTGCAACGAGCTTGTCTTTTTCTTCGTTCAGGAACAGCTTGTGTGAGAACACAGCTCTGTTTCTTCTCTGATCTACTCTGGAAACTCTGACTTCCATAGTCTGACCAACAAACTCTTCTGCATTTTCAACGTAGTGGTCGGAAAGCTGTGAAAGCGGAATAAATCCTGATACTTCTTTGTATTCAGCAATAACTCCACCGTTTACCGGTCTTGTTACTTTGACTTCAAGTACTGTTTTATCTTCAAGTGCTTTGACGATTTCATCCCAGTTAGCACTGATTTCAAGCTTTTTCTTTGAAAGTAAAATACCGCCGTCTCCGTCATCTGTTTTGATAACTTTTGCCTGGATCTCGTCATCGACTTTAAACGCGTCTGATAAAGTTTGACCTTCTTCTAAGCTCACCTCTGAGATAGGGAGAATTCCATCCTTTTTGCATCCTAAATTTACAATAACTTCTTTGTCAGTAACCTGGTGAACTTTCCCTGTGACGATCTCGCCACCTCTTGGTAATCTCAGGGACTTTTCGATTTCGTCCATAAGATCGTTCATGTTTAATTCATTGTTTTCAAGTGTAACATCACTCATTCTGGCAATAACCTCCTTAATAGTGCATTCGGGTGTCGAAGCGCCCGCCGCTATTCCTATTCTATTACATTTTTGCACTTCTTTCAACGGTAAATCTTCAATATTTTCAACAAAAAAGGTATTTGCGCAGAACTTTTTAGAAATTTCACATAATTTCTTAGTATTCGAACTTTTCCGACCGCCGATGACGATCATCAGGTCAGACTCACGTGCCAGCTTCTCGCATGCCTGCTGTCGCTTCGTCGTAGCGCTGCATATCGTATTATTTACAGTGAAATCCCTGCCGGCTGCGGAAAGCGCATCTGTGACACTGTTCAGCATCTCCTCTTTTATAGTCGTCTGTGTAACTACGAACAGGTCATCTGCCTCTATCGCAGCTGCTTCATCATATGAGCTGACTACCACTGCAGGATTTCTGCACCATCCGAAGATACCCATCACTTCCGGATGATTCCTGTCCCCCACTATCACGACCTGTTTCTCAGTGTCGTGCACCAGATTGTGTATCTTCGCAACGAAAGGACAGGTCGCGTCTATCAGCTTTATTTTTTTTGCGGCTGCTTCATCATAAAAAGCCTTGCCTTCTCCGTGAGACCTTATTATCACGATATCGCCTTCACTGACCTCATCCAGAGACTCCGCTATTTTTATTCCTTTCTTCTCAAGATCGTCCGTCACACGTTCATTATGTATCAGCGGACCCATGGAAAAAATATTTCCTTCGTTTTCCTCCGCCGCCTTTTCCGCTTTTTCTATCGCCTGTCTGACGCCGAAGCAGAACCCCGCATTCTCAGCCCTTACTATTTTTTTCATCTATTTTCTCCAGCTCCTCAAGATATTTTTTGAATGCACCTTCACTGCCGTTCATCGTAGGGATGTAGTACTTTACACCTTCCCTGTAAAGGTTGTCCGGCAGATACTGCTGCGTCACATATCCTCCGTACGCATGCGGATACTTGTAATCGAGACCTCTGCCGAGTTTCTCCGCACCGCCGTAATGAGAATCCATCAGGTGTGCCGGCACATCATCGATCTTCCTGCTTCTGAGATCTGCGATCGCTCTGTTCAGTGCTTCGTTAGATGCATTCGATTTCGGACATGATGCCAGCAGGACCACTGCCTGTGCAAGATTTATCTTCGCTTCCGGCAGTCCTATCATCTGTGCCGCCTGGACGCATGAAGTGACTATAGATATAGCACTCGGATACGCCATCCCTATATCCTCACTGGCCATCACCATCAGACGCCTTCCTATCATCACTATATCGGCGCCGCCCTCCAGCAGCCTTGCGAGATAATGGACCGCCGCATGCGGATCGCTGCCTCTCACGGATTTCTGAAGTGCCGAAAGGAGATTGTACTTGTCTTCTTCTTTATCGTAAAAAGTGGTCTGCTGCTGCATAGCTTCACCCACTATTTTCCTGTCCAGAGTCATTCCTTCGCTGAGGTTGTCAACTATGAAACCAAGCGTATCGAGTGCTACTCTGCAGTCTCCGCCGCTCATATCTGCAAGTATGCGCAGTGCGTCCTCATCATATTTTATCTGCAGCCCGCCGAACCCTTTTTCAGTATCTTCAAGAGTTCTTTTAAGTATCCCGAGTATCTCACCTGTTTCAAGTCTTCTGAACTCATATATGTTCCTGACACGACTTATGATAGCGTTATTTACCGAAAAATACGGGTTTTCCGTCGTGCTTCCTATAAACTTTATGACCCCCTCCTCCAGAGCCTTTAGAAGCGAATCCTGCTGCAGCTTGTTCCACCGGTGGACCTCGTCCACATAAAGACATGTCGTCTCCTGCTGCAGACCGTAAAATCTAGTCGATGCATTCTCAAGTATGACCTTGAGCTCCTTTGTGCCTGTAGTAGAAGCATTTATCTCAACAAAATTGCTGTCGATCTCACTGGCTATTATCCTGGCAAGAGTCGTCTTGCCGGTGCCTGACGGACCGAAAAAGATCGCAGAATCAAAGGTCTTGTTTTTTATGGAGTTGTAAAACAGCGAGCCTTCAAACATGAAATGAGTTTGTCCCACGAAATCCTGCAGTTTCGAAGGCCGCATCCTGGTAGATAATGGTATCATATAGTCTTTCCTTTTCTCTTTATAATCCCCGGCAGGATCTTCCTGCATCCTACTTGTATACAGTCGTAACGAATGCATTGTCTGTTCCAGCCGAATCAAGCGCTTCTTTTGCTTTATCCTTGCTTTCGAATATTTCACCTATGATCTTATACATCTTGTTCTGCTCCACCACCTGAAGGCCTGAAATCCCAAGCGAAGACATCGCAGTCTCAGCCGCCGCTTTCCCGGAATAGCATCCATACTGCACTGCATATCCTGCGACTTCGGTTTCCTTTACATCAGCTTCATCTTCCACAACTCCTGATGATGCCTTGCTTTTACTTTCTTTCCCGGATCCCGCCTTGTCTGATGCTGCAGATCCGTCCTGCTTCTGAGTGCTCTGATCCGATACATCTGATCCTGCCGCGATCTGCGGCACATAATTCACTACCGGATCCACGACATATTTAGCTGTGGCATATCCGCATCCGACCGAAAGACACAATATCAGTATCACCGGAATAAAATTCGGCTTCGCACCGTGCCTCTGGGCCCCTCTGTAACCTCTTCTGGGCTGCCTTCTTCTTTGCATCACTTTTTCCTCTCTTCCTGTAGTATATTAAATACTATTAATCAGGCGAGAGCTTTATTACACTTTGCAGACAAGATGTACGATAAATATATTTTACATTATACTACATTTTTTATCAAAAGAAAAACCTCTGCACCGTGAACTGCTTTCACACGTGCAGAGTGACCATATATCCATGCCTCACCACATATATCACGAAGCCCTGTCATCACCGTGCATCTCCATATAGAGCTGTCTTTTCAGCATTCCTGCCTTATTTATCATCTCGCGCAGAGAGTAATTATGATAATAGATATATTTCGCTGCTTCGATCAGATACTTTTCCTTCTCATCGCGAAGCTCGGCTTTAAGCTGTCCTATGAAGCTCACCATGTTTTTTCTCAGGTTTATATTTTCTTCTCTCAGCGGAATGTATGCGATCTTTATCTGACCCGTGTCTTTATTGTAAAAAACAGTGTCGCTCGTCACCGTCACTTTCGCCGGGTCTATGTAATATTCTACTGCACTTTTCAGTATTATCAGCACATTTTCCAGTATATAAAGTGCATCTTCCGTACGCTCTATGCGATAGCTGCTGAGCGGGGCAAATCCGCTGCAGTTGTAGCTGCCGTATTCCCTGCCGTTTTCACTGACGAACCCCATCGGTATGAACAGATTGCATTCACCCGACGTGAGCATCACCTTCTCGAAATCCTGCATCGCGTTTTCCTCTAGCCTCACTCTGAAATTCTTATTTTCCCACATTGCTGTTCCTTCTTTCTCTACCGTTATATATCTCAACATACCATTATGCCGACACACACTCATCACACTTGCGGCATTTCATATCAACTCATATCAGTTGCCGCCGCATTTGCTGCATGGACTGTATCCCTTTTTCTCGGCCTCTGCCTTATCTATGACTGCGCTTCTGCGCCTGATCGTCCTGCACGTCCCGTCGTGATACGAACTGCCGCTGTTTTCAAAGCAGAATACGACACTTCCGTTTGCAATCTTCCCCGATCTGCACGTCCTGCATGCGCTGTATCGCTTCTTCACACTTTCCGTAAGTATCACAGGATGCACCGATGCCTTTACATATGTGCAGTTTTCCTTATGATATCTCCTGCCTGAATGAGGAAAATACCATACCGGTTGTTTAGCCGCATCGGTTTCAAGTCCTGATACTCCCATCGGATCTCCACGACATTCTCTGCCCACGAACCCTCTGAATTTTATCCTGCAGTCAAGCGCAAAATCTTTCCGGAATCCCAGTGGAAATGAGATCTCCTGCCCTGCCCTGATCCTGTAGGAAATCAGCTTGTCGCCTTGAAGATCCGAATAAAATATCCTGACATTCCTTATCTCAAGATCATCCAGCTTCGGATTGTCCTCAAGTATCCTGTTTCTGACTTTTTCCGCTGTCATGTACGGCTCGACACCGTTGCACGATCTCGCAGCTATGACTGCACTTTCATCGACAGCGCCGTGGATGCAGTTTTCCCATGTGCCCTCTATCCTGATGAAATACCCCAGCGACAACACTGCGAGGATCACGAACGGAAGGAAGATCGCCGCTTCAAGCGTGTAAAACCCTTTAGTACTTTTTTTCATAACTGTAATCAACACCGTTCACCTTCACATCTATACTTATACCTGTAAAGCATTCATTGATAAGAAAATCGCTATCGTACTTCATCCTGGTGTTTATCTGTATCAGATCCATGATCCTGCTTACTTTCACGTTTTCATCCTTGAAAAACAACAGTACCTGCAGATACTGACTGTAATCATAGCCTTTCTCAATATCCGGTCTGAATATCCCCTGTGTTATCCCGTCTACCGCACTGTCAAGATCCACAGCCCATGTGCTTTCATCTTTTGTCACCGGTACTTTGCCGCTCTGCCACAGCAGCTTCACATCATTGTCGGACTCCGCATACGCCCATGTCGACGCGAGCAGTGCCTGAGTCGCAGGCGCCGCGGCACCCGGCGTGAGTATCTCTGCCATAGCGAGCGTTTCTGCCTTTTTGGCAGGATCGCTGTATATATGAGCAAGATTGAGCGGGAACCTCATAGCCTTGAGCGCCATCTCCACGCGTTTTTCATTTTTCCGGTCAGTCAGCTCACCTCCCAGTATGTACTCCGCTTCACTGTTGAAAAAATGCTCTTCCTTCGCTTTATATGTCCTGCTGTTGAAATGAGTCAGTATATACCTGTTCAGCAGATATGTATCCGTTCCCTTTTCAAACGCCTTGTCTATCTCCTTTATATCCGATGCCAAAGACTCGGCAAGCGCCGTCAGGCTCTTGTCCGGAAGCGATGCGGAAGGCAGCGATACAGCTGTGGGACCGTGTCTCAGGCTCCTGCTTTCTGTAATGCTTTCATCCTCGTCCCGCTCTGTACCGCCTTTCCACATACCGAACCCGTCTTCAGCAACTGCCAGTTCCATATATTCCAAAATCTGCTCCTTTACAGGATCGATATTGGATGTCGAAAATCTGCTGCCTGATACTTCTGCAGCTTCTATGTCAACGTCTTTCATATTTTTAAACGAATACTCCAGATATCTGCGCAGCTTCTTACTCAATGCAGCATCATCCCCTTTTAGCAGAAAAATGCCATACTCTTTCTGGATATCGCGGTCGTATTCAGACATAACGGAATCTCCTGCAAGGTTTATGATTCCGTCTGCTCTGCTTTTGACACACTCTGCCCTTGCTCCATATATAAGCGCCAGCGTCACTGCTATCAGCGCTGCAAGCACCACCATCAGAAAGACCGCACTGCTGCCTCTTTTATTATTCTTCATTCCCAATACCCTTTATCAGATCATAGTAGCGTACATATCGCGCCCCGTCGGTTCCTGAACATTTTCCCTCCACGACGAATATCCCCCTTTTTTCCAAAACGCCGCGGTACTTCATTATCAGGTATTTTCTGCCGCTTGCTTCGCTTCCTGATACTGTTTTCTCGGTGTATATCTCCGCATCAGTATCTGCGCTCCTCTCACTATCGCCTGCATACACCGTGCTCCCGGCCGCCAGTCCGGCTTCACACCTCATGGCTACGTGGAGCCGGCTGCGTTCCGTCATCTGACTGTAGAAAAACATCACTATCAGGACGATGGTTATCAGCACGAAAATGATCACGGGGAGCACTACTGCCGCTTCCATTATGTAACTGCCCTTTCTGCTGCGGAGCTTTGCCTTATCTGTCATGCCCTCTGCCGCATCAGTTGAAATCACTGAGTCCTTCGAAAGTCTTATTGACAAAATCCGTTATCTCCGTCTTGAATATCAGACCCAGTGCCACCGCGATGGCAACTAAAATCGCGACCTGTACAAGCTCCATCCCCTTTTTGCTTCTCAATCTTATCGTTTTCGTTCTCATATTATCCTCCTTTTCCCTGATACCCGGGTGTCACAGTTCCATAAGCGCCGGCGCTACCGTTATGATTATCAGCACCATCAGAAATATCATCAGCGGCAGTGTCAGCTTCGTCTCTGCAAGCCGCCCCTTTTCCTCACAGCTCTTCTTTCTGCTGATCCACAGCAGTTCGCTCTCAGCCTGCAGCTTCCCTGTCAGCTCTACTCCCTTCCTGATATTGTCGCTTATTATATTCGACACCCTCATAAGTTCTCTTATCCCGCTTTCTTTGGCCATTTTCCTGAATTCGACATGCATCGATGCATTCGTCGTAGTACAGAGCACATAGATCTCGCGCAGCTTTCCGTAAAAATAGTCATCCCCCTTGCTATCTTCCACAAAACTCTCTTCTACCGATTTTTCAAATGCGCTCGTAAGCACAAGTCCCGCGTTCAAAAGAAGCACGAGCCTGTTCACGAATTCCGGCAGCTGCCTCATCACGGATTCACGCTGCAGCCTGCGCTGCTGTTCCAGCACCGAAAATCGCTTTTTGTATATGCAGAATGCGGTCAGCACCGTCACTGCCATGATCGCGATACCGTTCGAACCGGATTTGTCCTCCACCTCCCACGATATCTTTTCACCTGACGCCAGCGAATCCGGCAGCTTCACTTTTTTCACAGCTTTATCGCTGTTCAGCTCCGAAGCTATTCCTCTCAGTTCCATTTCCACCGCCTCACGGTTCCTTTTGCCGGCAGCTTCTCCATCTCCGTCATCCTGCTTTTCTTCACTGCTTTCTTTCTCATACGGATCCATCGTCAGATCTATCTTCTTTTCAATGACTTTATCTCCGTCAGAAACTTCTGCCCTCAGCACAAGATGATCCGGATCCTGATCCTCTGCAGGCCTGACTATATAAATGCTGCCGCCTGATTCAACGATTCCCGCAGACTGACCCTGCACCGAAAACGCCATGTCCGCGGCAGCCAGCAGCACACCTGCTGCAAGTACCGCAATGATGCTTTTTCTCGCTTTTGCCGCAGCTTCATCGGCAGTAACCACTTTTCGCGATCCCCCCTGCGGACTTTGCTGATTTTGCATGCTTTGCGGACCTTGCATACTTTTATCTTTTTTACTCTTATCAAAAATTCCTTTCAAATCACTCGCCTTCATATAATTCACATATTCCATACACTGCTGCAAACATCACATACCAAATACTGCCGCAAGCGCATCTAAACCTTTATATCCGATATCTTCTCCATCAGATACACGCCATAAACTGATGCTGCCAGCGCACCGGTCATCAGGATCCTTCCCTGCAGAGTCGTATACAGCGGCTCGATATACGAAAATGAAAATATATTGAGCATCATCAGCATTATCAGCGGCATCGCAGAGATCAGCCTTCCCTCTACCTTTTTCTGCGAAGTTATCGTGCGTATTTCCCTGTCTATATTCATCTTGTCAGTCAGGATCTCCGTCGTATGACCTATTATCTTTTCGAGATTTCCGCCCATGTTCCTGCACGTTATATATACCTGCACGAAATCGCTTATATCCTCGCTCCCGCTCCTCACTGCGAGATCCCTGAGCAGCACCTTGTCACTCTCCTTGTTCTCCACCATGCTGATCCTCATATGTCTGAGCTCCTTCATTATCAGATCGTCCCTTCCATACATTGACGACAGTTCATCCTCAGCCTCTATCAGCGCCTCATCCATCTGCCTTCCCGATGCGACAGATGCAGACAGAGAGTATAGCAGATCCTTGAACTGCACATTCAGTTCATTCATCCTGCGCTGTGCCATGCGCCTGCTGAAATACGGCTCGATCCAGTGCACCGCCGCGCCCGCCGGCACGGACAGCCACAGACTGTGATAAAACAGATACGTGATGATGAATATGCACGCATACCCCGCCGAATAAAACAGCAGCTTCTCCTTTCCAGACAGCTCGTAGACAGAATAATCCTTTATCATGTAGCCACCTCCGGCATACTCTCTACTGCAGCTTCATAACCTGCGAGCTGCAGCTTTTCACGATGGATAAGCCTGCTCCCCTCGACTCTGCTGCCCTTCCTGAACAGAGGATTTACCGCTATCTCTCCGTTTTCCATACCTTTCAGCTCCGATATCTCCGTCACGCTTCGGCTCCCGTCCTTCATCCTGCTCATGTGTATCATGATGTCTATCCCTTCCGTTATCTGACTGCGTATCGCTTCGACAGGGAAATCGGCCGCCTGCAGGAACATCGCCTCGAGCCGCTTCAGCATACCTTCTATGCTGTTGGCGTGTCCCGTGCTGAGACTGCCGTCATGACCCGTGTTCATCGCCTGTATCATGTCCATCACCTCCTTTCCTCTGACTTCCCCTATGATTATCCTGTCCGGCCTGAGCCTCAGACTCGCCTTTACCAGTTGCGACATGTCAACGCCGCCTTTTCCCTGAACGTTAGCATTCCTGCATTCCAGACGCACTATATTCTCCACCTGATCTATCTGCAGCTCCGCAGAATCCTCGATCACCACGACTCTCTCCTGCTCCGGGATGGATTGGGAAAGCACGTTCAGCATCGTCGTCTTTCCCGAAGACGTCCCTCCGCATACGAAACAGTTGTAGCCCGCTGATACCGCGACCCTCAGAAATCCCGCCTCTTCCTCTGTCACCGTACCGTTCCTCAGCAGATCTTCCATATCCATCACCTTCTCCGGAAATTTTCTTATTGTCAGTATCGGCCCGTTCAGCGCAATGTTCCGGTATATCGCATTCACTCTGGAACCGTCCGACAGCCGGGCATCCACGATCGGATTCAGCTCGTTTATCTCCCTGTGTACCCTTGATGCGATCCGCCGTATCAGCTCCTCGAGATCATCCGTCGTGTCGAACTGCAGCGGCAGCCTCTCCGGTATACCGTTTCTCTCGATAAAAATGCAGTCCTTCCCGTTGACCATTATCTCAGAAATACTCTTATCATCTATATACGGCTGCAGTATGTCCATTTCCTTTCTCAGCGACAGGAATATGCGCTCTATCACCTTACGGTTCTCGCGATGACTGCAGCTGCCCGCCTTTTTCTGCGAAAACACGAACTCCTCTATCCGCTCCATCGCCTCCTCGTCGCTGAGAGTGCCCTCCGAATCTGTTATCATCAGCCTGATCTCAGCTATATAGCGCCTGATCTCCTCCTGCGTATAGCTCACCTTTTCCGCATGCGTCACACGCCTCACATCTATTGAATTTTTAGCCATAAATTACATTATTTTCCTTTCAACAATATAATAAAACACCTGTAATTTTTTTACAAGTGTTTTATCTCGACAAATTTCGACTTTTTTCGACACGCACATGCATCAGATTTCCGGTATCACTATCCTGTTGCTGCCTGCCTCTCTGTTCTTCCTGTTGTGCTCCTCTATGAGCTTAGATATCTCAAAGTCAGCCTGCTGTATCTCCAGCCTGAACTCGTCGGCCGACACCTTGAAAGCCCCGCCGCCCGTTATTATCAACTGCTCGAGCCTGTCCGAAGTCGCCACCCTGACATGATACTCACGGCTTTTCCTGTGCGCGGCCTTTTCTATGTACATATCCGCCGTCTCCGCCTCCTGAGTATAGATGACCTCGACGCCGTCGTGCTGCTCGTAGTGACGCTCACCGCCCTTGACCCTGTACGCGTCGAAGACCGCTATCACATGGCACTTCTTATATCCCTGGTAATTCGCCAGTATCTCTATCAGCGCCTGCCTTGCGGAATCCATGTTCACCTTCGCCAGCGCCTTCAGCTCGTCCCACGCGAAAATTATATTGTAGCCGTCGACAAGCAGATACTCCTCAGTCACGACAGCCGGTTTCGTCTTTTTCTTTTCATGCTCCGGAAGGATCTCCCGCTTAGGTATTACCGTGCGCTTTTTCGGCTTGCCATACGTCATCTCGAAGATACGCTCAAGTTCCTCTTCTTCCGTAAGGCCTTTCTTCCTGCCGCGTTTTTCCGCATTTTTTCCGCCATGCGGAGTTTCCGGCATGCCGCCTGCCCGTTCATATGTAAAGGCGCAGCTGTCCGCTCCGTTCAGGGTTTTTGTATCTTTTCGCTCCGGCTGTATGTGCATGAGCACGTCAGATTCATCCCACTTCACATTGAATCCTGCGCCGTGACTGCAGAATACCGAATCAGCCGTGTTTTCCAGGTCAGCATCCGGATCGTACCCGATCGCTTCGATCACACGTTCCAGGTCATGACATTTATCATACCCCGAAAGTGAACAGCTCAGACGTCCGTGCCCCTTAGTATAAGACGCGACGTCCACCGCATAGTCCTTCATCTCGGACACCGGCGCCTTTCCTGTAAGCACCACAGTATCCCCCATATGCTCAGGTTCGCTGATGCTGCCGCTCATCCTCTGGATATCCGATATCGCCCGTCCTGTAGCCTCCTGCGGCACCTCGAGACGGAATTCATACCACGGCTCCAGCAGCACAGACCGCGCTTTCCTCAGACCCTGTCTGAGCGCCCTGTACGTCGCCTGCCTGAAATCTCCGCCTTCCGTGTGCTTGAGGTGCGCACGCCCTGCGGTGAGTGTTATCTTCATATCCGTCAGCGGTGACCCCGTAAGCACGCCGATGTGCTCCTTTTCCGCAAGATGCGTCAGTATCAGACGCTGCCAGTTCGTATCGAGCTCATCGCTGCTGCACGCTGTATCGAGAGTCAGACCACTGCCGCGCTTTGCAGGCTCCATCAGCAGATGCACCTCGGCATAATGCCTGAGCGGCTCGAAATGACCTGCGCCGTACACAGGTTCTGCGATCGTCTCTTTGTATGCTATCGAACCCTGCCCGAACTCCACATCGAAACCGAAACGTTCAGAAATGATATTTTTCAGTATCTCCGTCTGGACCTCTCCCATCAGCTGCATCTGTATCTCCTGCAGCTGCTCGTTCCATGCCACATGGAGCTGGGGATCTTCTTCTTCGAGGATCCTCAGTCTGCTTAGCGCGTCATGGACATCTACGTCATCCGGCAGTATCACCTGATAGGAGAGCACCGATTCCAGCAGCGGGCCCGATGTATCCTGCTCGTATCCGAGTCCCTGTCCGGCATATGTATTCTTCAGCCCTGTCACCGCACACACATCGCCTGCTCGGATGGTATCCGCCGTCCTGTATTTTTCTCCCGAATATATCCTGATCTGCTCGATCTTTTCGGTGCTGTCATCCGAGCCGCTGTCCGTACCGTCATCCGCGTGCGCCGTCACGACTGCATCCTTCACGTTCAGCGCACCGCCGGTGATTTTCATGTGAGTCAGCCGCATCCCCTGACGGTCTCTGCTGATCTTGAACACACGCGCACCGAACTGTGCAGGATATATTTTCTGCAGACTGAACTGCGATACGATCTCAAGCAGCTCGTCTACCCCCTGCATCTTCAGTGCAGAACCGAAGCAGCACGGGAATATCCTGCGCTTTGCGATACCTGCCGCTATGCTGCCGTCGTCAAGACTGCCGCTCTCAAGAAACTCTTCTATCATCTCTTCGTCACACATCGCGACCTGCTCCTGCCAGGCTGCATCGCGCTGAACATCAAACTCCATGCACCCGCTGCCAAGGCTTCGCCTCAGCTCAGCCATTATCGCCGCTCTGTCCGTACCGTCCAGATCCATTTTATTTACAAAAATAAAAACAGGCAGCCTGTATTTTTCCATGAGCTTCCACAGCGTAGCCGTATGCCCCTGGACTCCGTCCTTGCCGCTTATCACCAGTATCGCGATATCCAGCACCTGCAGCGTCCTTTCCATTTCCGCGGAAAAGTCCACATGTCCCGGTGTGTCCAGCAGCATGAATGTCGTACCGTCGTATTCCAGCTCTGCCTGCTTTGAAAATATGGTTATGCCGCGTTCTCTCTCCTGTGAGTCTGTATCTAAAAACGCATCCCCGTGATCTACTCTGCCGAGCTTTCTTATCGCTCCCGTCCTGTAGAGCAGAGCCTCCGACAGCGTCGTCTTGCCTGCATCGACATGTGCCAGCAGGGCTGCGCATATATGTTTTTCCGGTCTTTTTTCGAATGATCCCGCCATCGAAAATGCCCCCTTCTGTATCTGTGCTTTTCTGCTTCTTATCATATCACACAAAGGGAGATCAGTCGATAAGCAAGGTGATATGTCATCTGTTCGCAAGCTTTTTTTCTGCAGTTTTATACAGATACTTTCCTGCCACACTGCCGATGTATCCGCAGAGCAGTCCTACCAGGATGCCTCCTAGGATATCTGTCGGATAATGCACATACAGATACAGCCTTGAGAAAGCTATCAGCACTGCAAGTACGAGTGAGATCTTCCACAGCTTCTTTTCACCTGCACAATAAAGGGCCGTAACTGCTGTGAATGACGCTGCGGTATGCCCCGACGGGAACGAAAAATCGGTCGGGCGCGGCACGAGAAGCTGTACTGCTGTATTTATATCGCACGGCCTTATCCTTCCCACGAGATTTTTAAGTATGCCGTTGCAAAGTATCACATCAAAGACAAGCGCCACCATCACGATCACGCCGCTCTTTCTCGTCTTCGGTATCGCGATCAGCACTGCGGCCAGCAGTATCCACAGTATCCCCGCGTTGCCGAGTTTAGTTATAAAACACATTATCGTATCCAGCGCCGGTGTCCTGATGCCCTGGATAAAATCCAGAATGCTGAATTCAAATCCCATATCTGTTGCCTCCTTCTCTGCACAGATCCAGAGCGCCACGCCTGTATGCGCCGGCATGGTGCTCAGCAAACTGTGCCATTACCATCGATGATGCCTGCAATATATATCAGTGATCCTGCAAGTATCCTGTGATCCACTGTCCTCATGTAAATTCCTCCTTTGCACCGTATGCACTTTCCTCTTTTTCCCTTGTCTGATATGATCATAATATTGAATTTTAAACATAAACCATCTCATATTATAAATTTTTTATAAACATGCACGATCATGGGGATGATAGGTGTCGGCAGATGCATAGCCGCATTCAACTATTTATTCCACAACAAGATGCTGACTGCCACAGGCATGATCAGCGGACCGGCAAACTGATCCCCCGCAGACCGCAGACATGACGAATGATGACCTGTATAGCTTTAAGCGGCACTTCGCCCGTCATGTCATAATACTACACATGCAGACCGCAGACTCACTGTCAGTCCTCCGGATGCAGCTTTATCATCAGCGCATTGTTGTTCATCGGATCACGGCGCGTATAATCGAATAGATAGTAGTCATCGCCCATCTTTTCTATATGAGTGAGCTTTCTCAGCAGTCTCGGATCATCGGTATCATAGCGCCCACCGCTCAGGTATCGGTGTTCTCTCGACTCCCTGCTGTAAAATTCCTTTGAAAATCTCTTTTCTACCATATCCTCGCCGAGAAAGCCAGGACGTGTCTTTACATTTTCCCTGAGATAATAATCCATTATCATCGCATTCCTGAGCGTTTCCACATCGCCTGCAGAAACGATCTCCATGCCGAACCTCAGCAGGTTCTCATATCTCTGATTCCTCGAAAAGCTGAACATTTCCATGCCGGATCTGCCGTACCACGAAGCGAGCTCCGCAAAGAATTCAAACGAACTGTCAAAGTGCTTCAGCAGCATTTCCACAGTGTTTTCGAACTGTCCGCTGTTGTAGTACACTTCCGTCATCTCTTCCACGCCTTTCAGCTTTATCAGCTCGTCGAACGAGATCCATTTCGTTTCGAGCACCTCATACGGCGGCGCTTCCGTGAATTTCAGACCGTATTCTTCGCATTTCCCCGCTATAGGCGATCCCTTCAGCACCTTGAGGAACCCAAGCTGCAGCTGCTCCGGTCTCAGTGCGAACACATCGTCGAACGAAGCCCTGAAGCTTTCATAGTCTTCGAACGGCAGCCCTGCTATCAGATCGAGATGCAGATGGACATTTCCCGGTGACTTGATGCGATCCACCACTCCGCTGAGCTTTTCGAAATCCATCGGACGGTTTATCTCTTCCAGCGTTTTCGCATTTGTCGACTGCACGCCTATCTCGAGCTGCACCTGGCCCGGTCTCAGCTCCGACAGCAGTTCGAGCTGCGCTTCATCCATTATGTCTCCGGCTATTTCAAAATGAAAATTCGTTATACCGTTGTCATTGTCCCTAAGAAATCTCCAGATCTTCAGCGCGCGCTCACGGTCACAGTTGAAAGTCCTGTCGATGAACTTCACCTGCGGAACATTCCGCTCCAGAAAAAAGCTGAGTTCCTTTTCGACCAGTTTCAGATCTCTGAATCTCAGTGATTTCTCCACCGATGACAGACAGTAGCTGCACCTGAACGGACACCCGCGGCTGCTCTCGTAATATATTATCCTGTTCTCGAAGTCGTTCAGACTGTCGTATGGAAAAGGGGCACAGCTCAGGTCGATCGGCATATGCGTCATCGTCGTTATCATCTCTCCGCTGCGGTCTCTGAATACGATACCCGCTGTCGCCTGCAGCTGACTGTCATCCGGTCGCTCTGAACGGAGCGCCGCATCCCGATATATTTTCGCGAGCTCAAAAAATATCTCCTCGCCTTCGCCGCAGATCACACCTTTCAATGACGGCACCCTTCCAAGCACATCAGCAGCATCGAAGGACACTTCCGGTCCGCCCGCCCATATATCCACATCTGGCATGACTTTTCCCAGATCCGTAACTATCTCCTCTATCTCTCTGCGGTTCCATATGTAGCACGAGAACATTATCAGATCCGGTTTTTTCATATAAATGTCCGTGATGATCCTGCCGACCGGCTGATTTATCGTGTATTCCGCGATCTCTATCTCGGGGCGCGCTCCATCACATGCGAATCGCTCTGACGCATACGCCGCCAGGCTGTACACGGCGAGATTTGAATGTATATACTTGGCATTTACTGCTGTTAGAAGTATCTTCATCTTGTCTCCTGGTCTCCTCCGAAAAATCCGACCGCTTCGCTCAGTACCCGTTCCGGCGCTCCCGGTATCGACAGCCTGTGGTCGCCGCCGTCGATCGTCACCAGATCTATATCGTATTTTTCCGCGAATGCTTTCGCTCTGTCGTAGGCGATGTCCTCATCCTCACTTCCGTGGATCATCAGCAGCTCCTGACCCTTTCGCTCAAATCCTTCCATTATATCGTGGTCTTTGAGGTCTTCTATGAATCCCGCCGTGATCTTCACCGGTCTCACGCTGTCATCCAGCATGAAATATCCGTGCTCGTCAAGAGCAGCACGCTCTTCCGCTGTAAGTTCCAGAAAATACTCAGACATGTTCACCGCCGCGCTTCTGAGGAATGCCTTCGTCCCCTCTGCATCGCGCTCCATCAGATATATCAGCGTGATGTATGCGCCGAAACTCGACCCGAAATATCCGATCTCAGCCTCTGGCAGCAGCTCTCTGACGTGCTTTTCCATATCTGCGAGATCCGCGGTGCAGTTTTCCACCGTGAGAAAATCTCCGTTCACCGGACTCACACCATGTGCCGGGAAATCGAACGCTATCACAGCGATGCCGTGCTTCGGCAGATTTTCCATCAGCATTTTCACAGTCGGGCTTTCCTTGCTGCTCGCAAATCCGTGCACAACGATGACCGCAGTCTTTTCTCCGCCTTTTATCTCTGCGGAATACGGCACGTCATAGCTTCCCGGGCACTTCAGTTCTCCATTTATCATCATAGCCTCCGTTTCAATCTTCTTTACGGCTCTGCCGTACTTAGCGGCAGAGCCTGACTTGTTTTCTCCCCTGGCCGCCTGCCTCCTGCAGGCGATCCGTCTCATCCATGATAGCACAGAGCGCCGATTCTTGCCATATGCAAAGCGCGCCGCATCCTGACGTCCTGCTCTTACTGTCTGCACACTGCGCTTTTGCATAAAACCTCAGAATGAAGATCACACAGCAGTCTGCAGAAAACGACAATGAAAAAGTTGCGCTCCGCCTCCCGCTCTCCTATAATTAGAATAAGAAAAACACATCCGGGTGCTGTAATGCCCCGGCACATCAGAAAAAAGAAAGAGTGGCATAACATTATGGAAATGACCAAAGAAGATAAAATAATGCTTGCAAATATAGAAGATAAATTCGACCAGTGCCTTTCGCAGTATCGACTGACATGCTCGAATTTTCTCGATCTGCGTCAGAGATCACTTGCGGAAAAGCTCTGCAGAGAACTGACGGGCGGCGGTGACGTACGATGCGTATTTTACGGAGGATACGATGATGCAGAGCGCACGATCGCATGCTTTCTCCCTGATTATGCAGATGTGTCCGACTGTCCGGTATCGGTCATCCGTATCACAGCACGCGAAGGCGGCCGCAAACTGACACACCGCGATTACCTCGGTTCGCTCACAGGGCTAGGCATCAGACGCGAGATGACCGGAGACATACTTGTCCACAAAAACGGCGCCGACATCATAATCATGGACGACATCCGCGATTTCATACTCACGAATTACGCCAATGCCGGCCGCACAGCACTGACGACCGAAGCACTGCCGATCGATCAGCTCCACATTCCTGATGCACACACTGAAATGATAAAAGATACGGTCGCTTCCCTGCGCCTGGACAACGTGATATCCTCGGCGTTCCGTCTTTCACGTGCAAAGGCGGCCGAAGCCATCCGTTCCGGACTCGTGTTCGTCAACAGCATGCAGACAGAAAAGCCCGACGCTAAAGTCGAACAGGGCGATAAGCTTGTTTTTCGTGGAAAAGGAAAGGCATATCTGCGCGAAATCGGCGGACAGACCAGAAAAGACAGGACTTACATCCTGATCGAAAGGTATATATGATTATCCAATATTTTACAAATTCCTTTATGTGAAATATTGTAAATAATTGATATTAATATTATAATGCGATACAGAGAAGCCTGAGACACGGTGGACGGCTGCTCCTCACTGAGAGGAGGTGATGCGGATGTATATAACACTTTCAGAGCTCTTAGCTTTTGGTATGTTCGTTATATCCCTCATCGCCCTGGTTATTGAAATCAGGCGATAGTTTTACATAAAAGTAAAACTCCGTCCAATGCCCTCATATTGTGACGGAGTTTTTACTTCCAAACAATTTTGAGCAGCCGTTCATCGGCTTCTCTTTTATATTTAAAATATACATCTGCACCAGGCTTTTGTCAATATCTCCCTACGAAAAAGCTCCATGCTTCTGCTCCGCATCAGTTCCTGTGTTTTACATGATTTACAGCCGCACAGATCACAAGTGTACCTGCAACAGTGATAAGCGAACTGATGAAGAGCAGCGTCCTGACTGAAGCGATATCCAGTATCCTGCCCCCGAACACGCAGCCCAGCACGTTCCCGACAGTGATCGCAGTCGTGAACACAGCCTGCCCTCTGACTGCCTCACCTTTTGACATGATATCATCGATAAACCCGACCATAGCAGGGAACATCAGACCGTATCCCAGCACCTGGTTCACCTGTGCAAGATATATGAACGTCATCGAAGGCGCCAGCCATATCATTATTATCTTTATCGCGAAGAACACTGCGGATACTCGAAGCAGCAGTATATATGAAAACCTGCTCCTGAGCTTGTCAAAGAACAGCATCGCAGGCATTTCCAGTATAGCCATCACGAACACGACCATACCCATCTGCTCAGTATCACCGCCAATGCTGTCAACGATCTGTATCGTGAAATTCTCAAGTATCACATTCCCGAAAAACAGCGCCACAACGCCTGCGCTCAGCAGCATGAACACCTTGTTTCCCGAAATGAACTCACCGAACCCGATCTGTGCGTCGTCCGCACATCCAGCACCGTCCACAATACCATCAGTATCCTCATAGCCGGTACTGCTGCCTGCCGCCGCTGCATCGCCTGCTCCACTGACATTTCCCGGGAAAGATCTCCCCTCGGCACACAGATTCCTGTAATGCCTCCCGGTTATGAACATCACCGCTTCCATCACTGCGAGCAGCACCAGCCCGGTTATCAGTATAACATCTACGCCATGATCCGAAACCATATATCCCATGACAAGCCCGAGTACCGCTGCCACCAGCGACCCCATACTCCTGCCGATCCCGAAGCTAACGTGATCCCCGCCTTCACTCAGCGTGAAACTCAGCGCGTTTACAAACGGGTGCAGCGCAGTGTGCACAACTATGAGTACCGTATACACTACAGTCAGCAGCAAAGATTTCGTTCCTATCAGCAGCACACCGCCGGTCAGCACGAACAGCACCAACAGCAGTATCTTTATGACCGAGATATCATTTATTTTCTCCGCGCTGTCCGTTATATTGGCAAGTATCGTCTGCACAAAAACAGACAGGATATTTCCCAGCGCGATCACGATGCCGATGGAAGTATTTGAATATCCCTTCCCCAGCATATAGACCGACACAAAGATACCTGTCACTATGTAAAATCCCCAGTACGCGCCCTGTATAAGGGCGTAATCGAGGTTGAGTATGAATTTTCTACTCATCTGCAAATCGCCTCCGCTAACTTATTGATATACATAATATACCATAAATCTGAAGATTTTTACATATCATGAACAGAAATCATACATATTTAATATACCGATCCGGTACATCGGCGTCTACTCTGTCTTCACGCTTCTCAGCAGCACTTTAGGCGCCGGTATGAACGATGCTGCAAAGGACGCCGCAGCTATCGGCAGTATGTACGTCACAGGGAAGCACATCAGCAGTATCATTATCACCGAAACAGGCTTCCTGTTCACGTACGAATAGATCCCCGCGCAGAACACAGCTACGGCAAATGCGCCATCCATGCCTGCAAGAGATGCGAAGGCATAACCTGCCGCAACTCCGGAAAATATCAGCGGGAATATGCTGCCGCCTCTCCATCCTAGATCCACGCACACATTCACTGTAAACAGCTTCAGCACTGCAGCTGCCACGAGCACCGCAGGCGATACCGCCTGCCAGTTTTCCATGAGCTGAGAGATCCCCTCTTCCCCGGAAAAAGAAGTGAACGGAGCCAGTGAAGTCACGATCGCTACCACGACACCTGCGATCACACAGCTCGTCACCCTGTACTTTTCAAGGAGACCTCCTATCGATCTAGTCATATATCTCATCAGCAGATAATACAGCCCGAACAGCACGCTGAGCACGAGCATAGGAACGAACCATTTCCACTGAGCCAGTCCCATCGCATGACGCGCGTCGAACCTCGGCAGACCGCTGCCGCCGCCAAAAGCCTTGCTGAGAAGCATCATCACGGCCATCCCGCCTATGACTCCCATCACATAAATGAACACTCTGGCCTTTTTGCTCACCAGTCTCTTTCTGTTTTTTCCTTTTCCTCTGACCGATTCAAGATTATCTGCGATACCAAAAAGCGGAGCATTGAATATCGCGCCGACAGCAGCTGCCATTCCGGCCTCTGCGAGCGCAGCCACCTCATCGCCCTTGCATTTCAGTATATCTCCCACAAGACAGCATATCGCTGCGATCACGCCTATAAGACCCGCTTCCGGTCCGATCGTCCCTCCAAATATTATCGGCAGCAGCGCAGAGATCACGAGGATATGGATCCTGTTGTACGGATATGAACCGCTGCGCTTTATCCTGCCCATCACCTGCTCGGTCTCATCAGGCAGTATCCCGTTTTTTCTCTGCCACAGACCGATGATAATGCCGCCCGCGATACATATGCAGAGGCTGTAGATGACAAACCCGAGTTTTCCCGGCTCCGCAGTCACACCTACAGCTTTCGGCAGCAGATCCCACAACAGCATGATGCCGAGATTCGCAAGGCTCACCACAATCCATACCACAGCTCCCGCCGCCGCACCCAGCACCAGCGAAAAGACTCCGAACATCAATATTTTCCCTGTCCTGTTCCTACTCATATTATCTCCTTCTCCTCACCTGATTTTCCTGACCTTTTCAGCTATCTGCTCGAGCTCCTCCCTCGAAAGCTCAGGCAGCCTCTCCAGCTTGTCCATGAACATCGTCAGCGACTCCTGTTCGCGTCTGTGTATCACTTCCATATAATATGTCACTATTATGCCCGGCAGTATCGCGACGAGCATTATCTGGCACAGTGCGATATATACCGTAGCTATGCGTCCTATCAGCGTCACCGCCGCAAAATCACCGAACCCTATCGTCGTGCATGCTACAAAGCAGTACCACATTCCTTCACCATAGCTGCTGATCCCCGGCTCTGCGAGCATCACCACGAAAGCTGATGCAAAGAAGCTTATCACGAATGCATAAAGCACCTTGTCAGCATTACATCTTTTTATTATCATCCACAGCAGTCTTATCTGCTTCATTTTTTCTCTCCTGTATCTTTGATCACTCCCGGCTCCGCCTGCATATATCATCATTCAGCCACCCCGGCAGACCCGGCTTTGTCTATTATATACCAAAAAAGCATACATTGTAACCCTGTGATATATTAAAAAAGCATGCCGCCAGTCCATACTTTACATGACACTGGCTGCATGCTTCAACGTCTTTGGTTTCCGCGGTTCCCCGCGGCGTATCGTTTTTATGCAAAGATCCCGCACACCTGCTTTTTACGAGTTTCATGAACAGGCACGCGTATTATCTGTTATTCTGCATCGTTTGCCCATCCGCACTTGTCTATGATGAACATGAGAAGACCCATCACGATACCTACGATCGTAGCAAGGCACATACCTGTGAGCTGTACCTCACCTATCTGGATGGATGCTCCAGAAAGTCCGACTACGAAAACTACTGCTGTCATCGCAAGGTTTCTCGGCTTGGAGTAATCCACCTTCTTATCGACGAGAAGTCTGATACCGGATGCAGCGATCATACCATACAGCAGGAAGCTGATGCCTCCCATTACCGGTCCCGGGATAGTGCTGATCAGCGCACTTACCTGGCCGAAGAAAGAAAGCAGGATGGAGAATACAGCTGCTCCGCCTATTACCCACACGCTGTAAACTTTTGTAACTGCCATAACGCCGATATTTTCACCGTATGTAGTCGTAGGGACTGAACCGCAGAGACCTGACAGCATCGTTGAGATTCCGTCTGAAAGCAGTGAACGGTGAAGTCCCGGATCTCTGAGGAGATCTCTTCCTACGATCTCGCTTGTTACGATCTGATGCGAAATGTGTTCCGAAATGACTGTAAGCGATGCTGGTATGATTATGATGATAGCTCCAAGGTTGAACTTAGGCGCCATGAATGCCGGCAGTGCGAACACACTCGCTTCTGTTACCGCACTGAAATCCACAAGCCCCATTATCATAGCGAGCACGTAGCCTGAAACGATCGCGATCAGGATAGCTATAGCTGCCGCGAACCCTCTGAACACTACCTGCCCCACGATAGCCAGAGCCAGCGTGAAAATGAACACGAATACAAATTTAGGGTCTATCGACGATCCTTCTGAACTGATGATGCCGCCTGTGCTTGCTGCCGAGCCTGCCAGTTCAAGACCTATCAGTGCAACGATAGGACCCATTGCAGCAGGCGGAAGCACCGCGTCTATCCAGTTTACACCTGCGAACTTTATGATTATCGCAACGATACAGAATATCGCCCCCGCACAGATGAATCCACCCAGACAGTACTGATATCCCATGCTTCCGATAACGATGAATCCCGGTGACAGGAATGCAAAGCTCGAACCGAGGTATGCCGGCGATCTGCCCTTTGTGATAAGAATAAACAGCAGTGTGCCTATACCGTTCATCAGCAGAACGATCGAAGCCGGTATCCCGAACAGCACCGGAACCAGCACGGATGCACTGAACATCGCAAACGTATGCTGGATACTCAGCGGGATCCATTTGCCGACAGGCGGCTTCTCATTGATCTCAATAATCTCTCTTTCCTTTTTTTCCTTAGACATTATTACTTCTCCTAAAATATTAAATAGTATGAAACTATAACTTGACATTTTTCAGCAAATTTACACACTTTGTCTATTATACCACAAAAGGGAAGAGATTTTGCATACAATTTTGCTTATTTGATCTCTTTACAAAAAACCACAGCACTGATATCAGGCATATATCATAGATATTGCCCGACACCAGCACTGCGGTATGCATAATATTCATTTGGGGGTATCCGAATGTGTGACATCCAAATACATCTATTTATTTACCAGATAATGAGCGCGGCATCTATTTGATGATGCTCTTGTCGTAGTCCATGCCGCATTCGTCAGATGCTTCAGTGAAGTATTTCAGGAGCATTCTGTCTATATCCTTGGTCACAAGCTTGCTCTTGATCTCGTTGGTGAGCTCTATAGCCTTATCCGAACTTCTCTTCGTAGCTTCGGCGGAGAAATCTCTCAGTTTGCTGATATCTCCGTTGTATGAGCTTTCGACATATTCTGCCTGCTGTATGAATTCCTCTTCCATCTTGTGGAATTCTTCTTTTACTTTCGGCGCGAACTTCTCGTAGTTCAGTGCGATATATCTTTCGAGCTCGATGAACTGCCACCACTGATCCTGAGGTCTGTAAAGCGCATGTGCATGCTGCAGATCGTCAGGAAGGAATCCGATATTGTAGTAAGGTCTGAATATCGAGCAGCACGGAGGTGCCATGCTTCCCCAGTATGTGAATCTCAGTTCGTCCGGAACGTCTTTTCTCAGTACAGTTACTGTACTTGCTGCCGATGCGCATCCATAGCCTACACCACCCGGATGTGTACAGATCGAGCATGTCTTGTTCGCAGCTTTACTGAATATCGACTGGAGCTCAGGTACTCCGTCATAGTGGTCTCTGAGAATGCTCATAGCATCTCTTATATCCATCTTGTGACCTGAATTCACTTTATCTGAAATAAGTCTTCCGACTCTGGCCCATCTTACGAAGCCTTCAGATTCATCATACATAAGCTCGTCAACAGTCCATGCCTTTGCAGGATTGAACGGCACTTCCGGATGCCACCAGCCTTTTTCACAAGCTTCTTCTATAGCTCCGTCTGCGATCATGTCGTAATCTTCCTGGATAGAATAGCAGTTGCCTATGTATGCATAGCGATCCACTTTCTTAGCTACCCATTTTCTCTGATGTGATTCGAATGTAAACGATTCATTAGGATCAGAAACGATGAAGTTGCTGTTGAACGGCGTGATCCTGTGTCCCGGTGCTCCGCCTGTACCTATAGTAGTAAGGAGCTCGTCAATGACTTCGATAGCTTCTCTTGCAGTCTTCGCTCTTTCCAGTGCGAGTCTGAGTATATCCATACCGATCAGTCCCCATCTTCTCTCTGGGATCTCACGGCCTGATACCTGTTCATTGCCTATCATAAGACCGAACTCATTGATACCGTGCTCGAATCCCCAGAAGAAATGAGGCTTTGAGCCGATGCATGCATATGTATGTCTCACCTGCGGGATCTTTATAAAGGAGCACTCTGTAAATGTTCCTTCAGGATAGTCCTGTGCAGGATAATATATCAGTGGCTGTGATTCATTAAATGGTCTGTCGCTGTTCTTGGCAAATATTATGTCGCCCGTCTTTGTCTCTGAACCTGCTATGATAAAAGATGAGCATGATTTAGCTGCCATAAAGACGCCTCCTTCCAAAATTATCAAAATTGTCATTCATGTTAACTCTATGTTAAATATACCATACACCTCGCGAGAAGTATATGGTATATATACTAATTAATGTGCAATGATTTTGTGTTTCAACCTTCATATTATACAAAAATACGAATTTTGTAACAAAAATCTAATATTATGCCCATCTGATCCGCGTTTCCTCGCCAAGCACCAGTATGTCGTTATGTATCGCACGCAGATCCGGTGTGATCTGCTGATCCACATGCATATGTCCGAAATACCATTTCTTAAAGCGCTTTCCCTTTGAGACAGCCTCATACCATTCATCCAGTATGCCCGGAAGATGATAATCCGGCTCTATCTCCTTGAAACGCGAGATCGAGTCCCGTGCAAAGCCCGGTGTCTCGTGAGTGATGACGTAATCTATCTTGTCGAGACTGTCCGTCAGCTGTCTTCTGCCATACTCCGTTTCCTCGTCCGTCGGTTCTTCCTCTCTCCACCAGCTCTCGCCCTCTGTACGTCTGTCGATATCGTTCGATCTGGCCCCGCCGAAGGTGAATATACTGCTGCCGTATATCGAATATATCTCACCTCGCATCAGGTGATACACACGCTCGCCGGCCCTATGCACTCTGCCGCCGTTCCATTCTGTGACTTCCATGCTGCCGAGCAGCGCATGGTTCTCATGGTTTCCGTCTATGAACGCTATGATACCCGGGAAAAGCTGCTGCAGTGTCTCGAGCTTGTATATATAGTCCTCATTCCAGACATATCCTGCGTCGCCCGCGATTATGAGCACATCGTTTTCACACATCTCGCCCTTTTCATGAAGCCCGAAAAAAGGAAGTGTCGAGCCGTGCTTGTCTCCTGTAATAAAAATCCTGCCTGTCGTGCTTTCCGTCATAATTTCCTCTATTCTGCCTTTTTATGATAATGATAGATATCGTCTATTTCATCGCGAAGGATCCTGCCTGAATAATACATGTACTGCAGATGTGATATCGCCTCGCCTGTCGCGAACCATTTCTGAGGTGCAGGAAATTCATCCCAGTTCCTGCAGTCGATCTCCCACGTCATGTCTCTGGCCACCTCGTACGGCGTCTTCCATTCGTCTCCCAGGATATATTCCGCTTCAGCGAGCCTGTCTTCGTGATGTTTATAAAGCTCTTTTATCCTCGCATACATATCCTCCACAGGCGTGCCGTGAGCTGTCAGCAGCAGGTCCACGTCGAGCTTTTCCACCTTGGCAAGGCTGTCCAGATAAGACTGCAGCGGATTGTCCGCCCCAAGCTCAATAGTGATGTTCGGTGTGATCGTACCGAGGATATGGTCTCCGCAGAAAAATATCTTTTTCTCTTCGTCATACAGGCACATGTGCCCCGGCGTATGACCCGGTGTGAGTATCGCTTTCAGCCTGTAGCCGCCATACTCCAGCACATCCCCTTCATTCACATATGTAAAGTCAATCTTCGAATCGTGCACATACTTTCTTCCCGGATGTATGTCGGTGTTCCTTCCGAACTCAGCCTTCGGGAACCCGAACTTCAGGAACATGTCGTCCAGTATCGCCCAGTAGAGATTGCCCGCTTCAAAATTCATCAGTTCTCCGTCTGTTTCTCCCGAATAGATGATGCTGTCTTTCTTTGCGAATTTAGGTACAAGACCGCAGTGATCCGAATGCAGATGCGTGATGAACACATCCACCTTGTCTATCTTAAGCTCGTCAAAAGCGCTCTGCAGCGCCTCTTCGCATTCCGGCCTGTTGAACCCCGTATCGATCAGCAGACTCTTGTCTCCCGGCTTCTCGCCGGTTATTATGTATGCGTTGATCTCTCTCAGCGGATTGTTCGGCAGCGGCACTACCTTTTTATATATATTGTCAGCTATTTTCGTTAACATATTTCCTCCTGTTTTATATCGCAGTACCTGTTCGTATGCTCCTGTTCATGCGTCCTGTGTCAGCTTCATGTAAAGATCTGCAGGTGTCTTCACCAGGGTTTTTGCCCCCTGAGTCCTTAGATATTCGCTGTCGCGGAATCCCCACTCTACTGCGATCTCATCCAGTCCTGCATTCTCCGCAGTCTTTATATCGACCTCCGAATCACCGATATATACAGCGTCTTCCTTTTCCACTCCAAGTGAATCGAGCACGTGCAGCACGCTGTCCGGATAAGGCTTTCTCCTCACTCCTTCTCTCTCCCCTACGGAGATATCCGAAAGCCCCGCAAAAAACCGCTCATACAGCTCCTGCACCGCAAAGTCCGCCTTGTTCGAAACGACCGCCACCTGCATGCCGTCTCTGCGTATATTTTCCATGCACTCGAGTATACCTTCATACGGCCTTGTCTTGTCAAAGCAGTGTATCGCGTAATATTCCCTGAACTCGCTGAAGACCCTGTCCGTGAGTTCATCGCCGGTGCCCTCCGGCACTGCCCTTTCTATGAGATTGCGTATCCCGTTGCCTACAAACCGCCTCACCTCATCGATGCTCCTCTCAGGAAGACCGTTCACTGCGAGCGCATGATTCGTACTGTCGGCAAGATCCTCCAGCGTATCCAGTATAGTTCCATCCAGATCGAAGACCGCAAGTCTGTATTTCATCTTATCCCGCTCCTTTTCTCATGTATCTTTTGATCTGCCGCCGTTTTCAAAACTGTTCCCGGCCGCGCATCGCTATGCGCGCGGCAGTTCTATCTTCTTATGATCCTTTGATTCTCTGTAAAGCACGAACTTCCTTCCGATCGCCTGTACGAACTCAGCGTCAAGCTCATCTGCCAGCTGATTGGCCACTTCTTTAGGTTCGAGCGTGCAGCCTTCCTGTATCTTTACCTTTACGAGCTCTCTGGCTTCAAAACCCGTCAGCATTTCCTTCTTTATATTCTCTGTAAGGCCGGACTTTCCGATGTATACCGTAGGATCCAGCTCATGAGCCATTTTCTTGAGATAACTTCTCTGTTTACCTGATAACATGTATTTTCTCCCTGTAGTTTTTATTTTGATTTTACCATAGACGCCCGGCGCTTTCCACTAAAAAAGACTGCGTCACCGGGGAGATTGTTCCGGCGCGCAGCCTTAAAAAAGGATGATATTTGACAAATTTTATAGCTACAATGCAATAGCATTTTCCGTCATACAAAAAACAGTCCACAAACACCAGCCTTTCCTGCCAGCATTTATGGACCGTCTGTAATTCCGTATCCTGCACTATTTCAAAGCGTCTGCAAGCTCTGCGAAGCTCATCGTCATGAGCGCCTCATCCGCATGCACACCTTCGGGCGTTCCGTATCCTTCCAGATCATGCGTCTTTCCGATCATGTATTTTCCGTTTTCGTAATCGCCATCTTTGACGCACGCGAATATGTAGTCTTCTATGTTCCACTTCACAAAATTAGGAACTTTTGTGTCCACAGCCCCGTCAGTCTCCAGGAACCAGAAATCTATCACATCATCGTCTCTGGTACAGTTGAGCACATATGTGAACTTTACCGGAGTCACTCCCATCTCCGCAGTGACACCGCTGCCAGTCAGCAGTTCCATAAATTTTTCTTTCATATCGACATCCATGTTTATCCCTCTCTTCAGCTGATATTTCCTGTTTTCAGATCATATCTATAATAATATATTTTTAAGGAAAAATCAAACATGCCTGCCTTTTAAATGCCATGGCTGATATATCCAAGATATGAAAAGCACCGCTGTCTTATTCAAATACAGCGTCTATAAGATGACAGTATGTCCGTCTGTTTTCATCATATGTCCTGAACTCGCCTGTTACTGTCACTTCTGCACCATCTTCCGGAAAATCCTCCGGATAACTGTAATTTTCTGAAGGCACGAATTCGATTCCCTGCGCACAGCATGCAGTGGCATCTTTTATTATGCATGCGAAATATCTTTTGCCGCTTTCAGGATCGACTTGTGTAGCGAACTCGCCTTTCATCCTGACGATATTTCCGATATATTCTTCCGGCGCAACCGTTATGTTGTACACTTCCGAATATACCATAGTACTGCTCATGACAGTAAGATCAAGATCAACGCCGCCTGCGGCACTGCTGCTCGAACTGCCTTTTTCGGCCGCCTGCTTTTCTGTCGTCTCTGAAGCTTCCGTACTGCCTGTTTCTATTTTATCTGTGCCGCATGATACACAAAACGACATCGCCATCATCAGCACCATCATGTATATAACTTTTTTCATTTCCTGATACCTCCTGCAACAGTACCTGCAAAACAGAAAACAAAAAACACTATTATCTGAACGATCACTATCGTAGAGCCCACAGGTGTACCCGCAAGAACAGATGCAACTATCCCTGTAAAAGCGCACATCACTGAAAGAACTGCTGAACACACTGTAACAGATCTAAAACTTCTGAAAACACGCATAGCCGACAGTGCCGGAAAAATCACCAATGCCGATATTAGCAGCGAACCGACAAGATTCATCGCAAGAACTATGATCACCGCAGTCACAACCGCTATCAGAAAATTGCAGAGACCGGCTCGCGTGCCTGCAGTCCTTGCAAAAGCTTCATCAAAAGTAACTGCGAATATTTTATTATAGAAAAGCACGAAAAACACCGTGACTATGACTGACATCACTGCACATAACCATACATCTGCTTCCGAAAGCGTCAATATCGATGTCGAGCCGAACAACGTACTGCATACATCACCCGAAACATTTGCTGACGACGAAAAAATATTCATCAGCATATACCCTGCTGCAAGTGATCCTACGGATATCATCGCCACTGCTGCATCTCCCCTGATCTTCGTATTTCCACCTGTCCTGAGAAGCAGCACAGCACATATGATAGTCACGACCATTACCAGCGGTGTCTTTACTGTCATATCAAGTACAGAAGCTATAGCCAGAGCGCCAAACGCCACATGCGAAAGACCATCTCCTATAAATGAAAACCGCCTCAGCACCAGTGTCACTCCCAGCAGAGATGAACACAATGCTATCAGCACACCTACAATAAGAGCATATCTAACGAACGGATACTGAAAATAAAGATCTATCTTACCAAAAATCTCAGTCATGATCTACCTCCGCTTCTTTCCGAAAAATATCCTTTCCCCAACATTCAGTATATGGCTTGCATATTTCTCCGCTGCAGAAAGATCATGCGATACCATTATGATCGTTATCTGATCATTTTTATTCAAATCATACAACGATTCATACATACCGGCAGCAGCTCCAGGATCCAGCCCTGAAACCGGTTCGTCAAGAACAAGCATTTTCTGTGCCGCACACAGGGCACGAGCCAGCAGCACACGCTGCTGCTGACCTCCGGACAATTCCCTGTAGCACCTGTTTGCCAGATGTGATATCCCCATCCGTTCTATTGCCTTACGCGCAAGATGTTTTTCTTCTCTGCTGTAGAACGGCCGCAGACCGCATTTTCCCTGACAGCCGGAAATCACTATCTCATTTACTGATGCGGGGAAATCCTTCTGAAAATCCTTCTGCTGCGGCAGATATCCTGCATCACCGATTTTCAGGCCGTCTCCCGTCATTATCTTTCCTTCAACTGGTGACAAAAGCCCCAGTATCGTTTTCATCAAAGTAGATTTGCCTGTGCCGTTTGCACCTGTAATAAACAGATAATCACCTTTTTCCACTTTAAAACTGATTCCCTCCAGGACACTTTTACCGTCATATCCGACTACAAGATCCCGGCAAACAAGCTGTGCCATGATCTGCCTCCTTAATTCAGGGCCTCTTTAAGAGCCTCAAGATTCTTTTCCATCACCGAAAGGTATGTCTTTCCATCTTTCAGATCAGATGCTGTCACCGACTGCATAGAATCCATAGTTAATACCTTTTGATCCTTATCCGCAGTATTCCTGATTATAGTTTCTGCGATCTTGTGATCCGATCCCTCTATAGTCATGACACAAGGCAGATCCAGTTCGTCTACCTTTTCTGCAAGAAATTTTACAGTCTTAAAGCTTGCTTCTGTCTCAGCAGAACAGCCGACAAAAGCTGCATAATAATCCAGACCGTAATCATCCGTAAGATAACGGAACGGGAATCTGTCGCCGAACAGCACCGTCTTTCGTGCCGCATCATCCACAGTCTCCCGGTACTTGCTGTCAAGCTCAGAAAGTTTACTTATATATTCTTCTGAATTCTTTTTGTAAATATCTTTATTTTCAGGATCGAGCGACGAAAGATCATTTTCTATGGCTTCACATATCATCTCTGCATTTTTAAGCGAAAGCCATGTATGTTCATCGTATTCGACTTCCTGATCACTGTCATGATGAGCGCCGTCTTCATCATGGTCATGGTCGTGCTCCGACTCCATTCCCTCCACGACTTCCTCAGTTTTTACCGAATCTCCCAGCATCTCCATCATGTTTATTACTTTCATATCTTTGTTTTCTGCCTGCTTAAGTGCATCTTTCACCCATTCGTCAGATTCACCTCCTGCATATATGAAGAGATCACATTTGGAAATCTTGCTGATATCATCAGCTGTAGGCTGATAACTGTGCAGATCCGTGCCGTTATCCATCAGCATCGTTATATCGGCATTTTCCGCTTCATCGCCCATGATCTCACGCACCCAGTCATATCCCGGGAAAATAGTCGCAACGATGCTTAGATCTGCATTTTTTTCAGATTTGTTTTTTTCTCCGCATCCTGCCAGCGCTCCTGCTGTCAGCAGCATGCACAGAACTGCTATGATGATTTTTTTCATAAAATAACCTCCGTATTTCATAAGAACTTAAAAACAGGTACAAAAATACAAGGGTGCAGCAATAATTACTGTGCATCTGCAAAAACAGACTTCACCCCTGTATACGATCCTTACTCAATTCGAAAGTTTTACACGCAATGATACCAGAGTTCGTGCAGATATGATCTCTGCACACCTCACCACCTGAACACATGATCCGTACCCGAACACAACTGCCGCTGCTGCCGCCACAACTGACGAAGCGATATTTTTCAGTGCGCTTTCATATATTTCGATCTGGCAGCATATCGGACAGTCATCTCCTGTACATTCATGTTCTGTTTCATATGCAATATAAAAGGACGCATAAATCACGACAAAAACGATCATGAACATAGTTACTGCAGTTAATATACGTTTTTTTGCTGTCATGCTGTGTGCCCCTTTCTGTCCATTATTATCTGACATTATAAACAGGCTCCACAAGTTTGTCAACACTACCTGCGTTGATATATGACAGGAATGCATATGTATTTGTGTATAAACACATGGCTCAAGCACTTTCTTCTTCCATCATCTTAAAAGCGTACTTCGTGATATTGCTCACGTTTATTATCCCGACCATCTTTCCATCTGACATCACAGGTGCTTTTTTGATGTGGTTTTCGACCATCACACCGCATATGTTGCTGAGACTGTCATCAGAATCCACTGTGATGACTCGTTTTTTCGCGATCTCTTTTACTTTTCGCTTCATCAGTGCCCTGAGTTTACTGTCAAAATCGATCTCGATGAACGATGACGGATTGACAACGAGCGGATGTTCTGACGCCAGGAAGCGGATTATATCTCCGTCAGAGATGAATCCTACAGGCTTGCCGTCTCCGTTTACGACAGGTACACCGCTGACTCCTTTTTCAGTTATGAGCCTGAGCACATCGAAAAGCTCTGCGTCCATATCTATAGCGTAGACGTCTGTCTTCATTATCTCCATCAGCGGACCTGCAGCCTTTGCACCATCTGACACCGCAGCAGGTTTTGCTGCATATCTGCCGATGCGGAATCGTCTGTCTCTCGCTTCTCCGAACAGCTTTGTTATCAGCTTCAGCACCATTCCCACCATCACTGCAGCGATCACAGTACCTATTCCGACACTTCCCAGTGAATGTATCAGTATCAGACATGTTATCAGCGATATCACCACCATGGTCACATCGAATGCGATTTTGACAGTCGAGAATGCTTTGTCTGCGACCTTTGAGATCGCCAGCATGACACCTTCTCCTGCAAGCGGTATGATATCAGCCGGAACATAGAAAAACAGTCCGATAGCCACAAGAACAGTACTTATCACGACCATTCCCAGTCTTATGTATATATTGCCCGGATCAGGCAGGAACGTCATCAGATGATTTGAAAACGTCGTCATATACCCGAACAGCACCCCTACAGGTATCTGCAGCAGATTCTTGAGCTGGAACTTTCGTCTCAGCAATATCACTTGTACGAGCACCAGCGCCGCATGGAAAACTATCGTTGCCTTTCCCATCTCGATACCCCATACACACGTCATCGTGTACGGTATGGAACTTACCGGCGACACTCCCAGATCCGACTTGACCGAAACCGCTACTCCCAGCGTCATGATCAGAAGTCCGAAAAAATAGATGATGCATCTTACGACGATATTGCTGCTTCTCCGGCCTGCTGTAACATCAGTGTTGATTTGATTTTCTTCTTTCTTCATACTACCTCTTTCTTTCTGTTTTTATAGGATCCGTCTTGCACGGATAATAATTAGCTTCCTAACTATTTTAAATTGTATTTCATTTTTTGTCAAGATATCCCAGAGATAAGATTTTATGCAAAAATGCAGAATACCGCCAAGGCGAACGCACATGCCACGTCTGACGGTACATTATTTCATTTTACGATCATATATCATCGATGTACCTCGCTAGCTCTTGCAAAGCTATAATATTTTGAGTAAACTTAAATAAGATATACAGGGGGAGGTATCATAATAATATGACAACAAAAAAACGTCCATTCATGACAGGAAAAAGATGGGCAGGTCTCATCATTCTAATATTTGCAACTGCTCTCACAGCGGTCTATGCTTGCCGAACAGGCGTCGATCCTGCAGTAACGACGATAGCAGGATCTTTCGGATCGATCGCAGTGCTTATGATCATCGCATATGTGCTCAAAGTGTGCGACGATCTGTTTTTCTGCGGGATGATCTTCGTTTACTTCGCATCACCGGTCGGTTCGGTCCTCGACATGTACCGCAGCTTCGGCCCTTATGACAAGATCGTACACTTTTTCAGCGGTGTGCTGCTGGCAAGCTTTGGCGCGATGATAATGTCCACACTGTTGAAAAAAGCTGTACATACCGTAAAAAGCACTAAATGCTACCTGTTCGCGCAGGCAGCATTCGCATTTTTCTTTTCATCTGCCTTCGCAGGCATATGGGAAATATTCGAATTCACGGCTGACAGACTCGCCGGAGGTGAGATGCAGCGCGGTATGGTCGATACAGTTACCGATATCATCGCAGGCAACACCGGTGCACTCGTGTACTTCATCATCTTCGTGATAATGATCGTAGCCGGGAAAGCCCGCATCGACGACAGGCTGCTCAATTAGACAAATCAGCGCCGCTCCGCATGATCCTGTTATACGAGTTAAACGAGCATCATCATCGTTCCTGCGACGATCAGCACAAGGCCTGCAGCTGCTTTCTTTGACAGCCGCTCTTTGAATACGAAAACGCGATCGACACAAGTATGCTCAGCTTGTCGATCGGTACTACGGCGCTGGCAGGTCCGTCCTGCAGCGCTTTGAAATAGCAGAGCCATGACGCCCCTGTCGCAAGCCCCGAGAGCACAAGAAACACCCACGTCTTTGCACTGAGCGCTGTTATGTCGTGCGCCGAGCCTGCTATCCAGACCATTATCCATGCAAAGATCAGCACGACTATAGTCCTGACCGCAGTCGCCACGTCGGAATCGGTTTTTCTTATGCCGCACTTTGCCAGGATCGCTGTGATACCCGCAAAAAACGCCGATCCGAACGCAAAAAATATCCACATCGTTAAAGCCTACCTATACCAGCCTTTCTACCTTTGCGATCGTATCTGCCTCCGACAGATCAAGATCCAGTATGTTCATGATCGCATCTACCAGATCCGGATTTTTCAGCGCGATGCCAAAGATCTTGTGTCCGCCTTCATTCGATATCTGGCCCGAACGTATCTTGTACTCAAGCAGATCTGTCACAGGCATTACCTTTACTCTTGTCTCGTTCATGATTTTTTCTCCTTTGCACAGCTGACATACAGCTGTTTATGATTCTGTAAAACTTCCTGGCGCGCGGCCTCTCAGTTTCAAAGTTTCTGTTCTCTTTTTATTATACCTTCATTCCGTGATCAAATCAATCAGCCGCAGCATGCTCACTTATCGACACTTTTCATATATTCCTCAAGAATACATGCGCCATCCGGAAATGCGATGAACAGATGAACACATCCCCAGCTCTATCATCTTTGTCTTCATTTGCACATAGATATTCTGTTATGTTCATTTACTGCTCTTTTGCAGCGATTATCTCCAGAGTGTCCTCGCCTACGCTGCACTGCAGGCACAGTATCCTTACTCCTGCCTCCTCAGCTTCTTCAAGTACCTGCCCGAACTGTGGATGGGTTTCCACATTTGGCCGTATTTCCGTGACGCCCTCCATCTGTATCACAAAAGCAGCCATACATTCATATCCCTCACCGGAAGCACGTATAAGCTCTCTAAGATGCTTTACGCCTCGTTCCGTAGGTGCATCAGGAAAATATCCAATTCCGTCTTTCTCAAGAGTACAGCCCTTGACCTCCATCAGATACCTCCTGCTGCCTTTTTCCATATAAAAATCGATCCGTGAATTTCCGTATGTATACTCCGGCTTTATGAGATCATAATCCTGCTTTTCCAGCCACTCCCTGACTACTTTATTTGGAGCCTGACTATCGATATTTACCCATCCCACATTTTCCTTGAAAACCGATACGAGATCGTATTTCGTCTTGCGCCTGGGATTAGCTGACACCTCGAGACGCACCGCCGCCCCTGCCTTCAGCAGCTCCCTGCAGCGACCTGTATTCTTTACATGTACCGTTTCCTCACGCCCGCCGATCTCCACATGAGCAATGAAACGGTTAGGCCGGTCTATGAACCTGCCTTCTTTTATCTCTCTGTATTTCATTTATCCATAATATCAAATAAAACAAAACCGTTCAATATCCTCATCTTTCTTCAAAATGATAGCGCGGTTTTCCGATGCTCTTTTTCCCGTACTCAATGCATTCCGTCGGACAGTACGCGATGCACGCCATGCAGTGCGTGCAATCTTTTCCCCATACAGGCCTGCCGTCTTTCTGACTGACATTGTTCAGCGGACAAAGCTCCACGCATCTGCCGCAGCCTGTACACCCGTCTCCCGCTGCAAAAGCGCGCGCCTTTACACAGAACGGATAAAACATCCTGTTCACAGGTCCGCTCATCATGCGATCGAGAAGATTATTTCGAGGTTTTGCAAATTTCTGCGATGCGGATATCCCGGCGATCACGTCATCTATGTCGGGGTCCGCATTCGCGATGATCTCAGCAGCTTCCTCACTGTCCGGTACAGGAAACATCGCGATATAGTTCTCCGGCATGATGATCTGCGCTGTTCCCATGTACTGCAGATTTTTCCTGTCGCTCAAAGCTCTGTTATACTTTGCAGCATTGCCGATCTGGGATCCGCAGTCCATCACGAACCATATTTTTTCCGCTCCTGCAAAGTCAGTCTCAGAAATCCATTCCGATACTATCACAGGCAGACGCCATGCATACGTCGGTGCAACTATCACGACCCGGCTGCCCGTATCTACCGCCTCTCTGCTGTCCGCCTTTATACGGTCATTGATGCTGAACAGCTCGTCATCCAGCGCCTTTGCGATACGCTCTGCGATATAACGGCTGTTGCCTGTACCTGTAAAATATAGAACCATGCTTTACCTCTCATTCTCCTGAAGCTGATAACGCTTTTCCGCCTTTTTCATGTGATAAAGATATATGAAGAATATCACTCCGCCCGTAAAGATCCACGAAGCGACATACACATCCATCAGCATTTCGTAAGTAGGCACCCACCTGAACACCGTTACCATCCAGATCATACGGAATACCACCGTTCCCAGGATCGTTACGATCGACGGCTCCACTGACTTGCCCATGCCTCTGAGTGCAGCGCTTTCGACTTCATAAGTTGCTGTCAGCCCTTCGAGAGAACATACATGATGCATCCTGATCAGTCCGTAAGCCGCGACAGCATCGCTTATCGTGTAAATACTCACGAAAAAATCATCCCACACCATGAAAACAACTGCCAGGAGTTCCGTGAACACTACACCGAAAATCATGCAGAGCCTGAATATCTTCCTGCATCGCTTCAGCTTGCCTGCACCGAAATTCTGGCTCGTAAATGTCACTGCCGCCTGCGCGAACGCATTTGCTATATAATATGTGAAGTATTCGAAATTCAGCGCCAGTGAAGATCCCGCTATGGCATTTTCTCCGAAAGAATTGATGCCGCTCTGTATGAATACATTTGAGATCGAAAAGATCGCTCCCTGTATTCCTGACGGTATGCCTATCACAAGCACCTTCGACAGCCCGTCCTTTTCCAGCCTGAGCCTTCGAAAACGGAACTGAAACTCATCGTCTCTGCGATACAGGCATATAAGCACCAGCGCAGCGCTCAGTATATTCGAGATCACTGTAGCTATCGCAACACCCGCGACTCCCATGTGAAAGCATATCACCAGGAACAGATTAAGCGCCACATTCACGATACCTGAAATTATCAGATAATACATCGGATGCCTCGTGTCGCCGAAACTCCTAAGTATCGCTGACCCGAAGTTGCATATTACGATAAATGGTATGCCCGTGAAATATATCCATATGTAAAGCAGCGCCTGCCCCATCACGCTTTCCGGTGTGCCGGAAAGCTCCAGGATCGTTCGAGCTGTCAGCATCCCGACTGCCATAAGGCCGACTCCGAGTATAAGTCCAAACGCCAGGATAGTGTGCATCATCCCGCTGATACGTTCCCGCTTGTTCTGTCCGATCAGGTTTGCCAGTACCGCATTCGGCCCGACAGAAAGTCCTACGATCAGATTCACGAATATCCCGACCAGCGCCACGCAGCTTCCTACCGCCGCCAGTGCATTGTCTCCCGCAAATCTACCGACTACAGCCACGTCTGCCGAGTTGAATAGCTGCTGCATGATACTGCTGAAAGCCACCGGCAATGCGAAAATTATCAGATTTCCTGCAATGCCGCCATTTATCATATCCATTTCTTTATTTTTAATCTTCTGTTTCATGTTTTATTCAAGCCCCTTCCATACTGCCTACTATATATTATCCTCTGAGGAACTAAACGGCAACAGGAATCTTGCGCCTTAAAGAAACAAAAAAACAGGGCCCGCAATAATGTGACCTGCGAGCCCCGTTTTTTAATGAATATGTTTATCAGTATATAGATATGGCTTCAAATATGCAAAATACGATCGGAAAATCATGCACGTTTTCTTCTTGATACAAATGCGATGCCGGCAAGTGCCAGTGCTGATACAACTGCTGCTGCGATCCACAGCATCATATTGCTGTTATCACCCGTGTTAGTTTCACTTGCTGCAGGCTTGTCTGCCGGAGCAGGAGCCGGTGCCGGTGCAGCTACTGTATATGAAACAGTCGGCTTGTTGAATGCCTGTGCAGCATATTCTGTACCAGCGGAATCTACCGGGTTGATAACTGCGCTGTTGTTTGTGAACAGACCGTCGTATCCGTTTGCTCCATACTGGTCATACTTACCGTAAGTACCTGCTTTCGTCTTAGGATCCTGCAGCACTACCTTGTAAGTGAGCTGTACAGGTTCAGTGATCATGATTTTCTGATTAATGTGCAGAACAAAGTGTTCTTTCTCATTATCTGCAGGGAAATACTCAAGCTTGAACTGTTTGTCTCCAAACACGATCATATTGTTTTCTTTGTCAACTGCCGCATCCAGCTTTTTACCGTTTACTGTCAGCGTCACGCTTTCCAGATCCTTAAGATCGAAGTTGTAGTCGCCCTCGACATAGCCCATATAGTCTTCTATGCTGCTTCCATGATCTACAAGATATAAGATATCATTCTGGATATCGCTGAAATCCACCGTTTTTCCATCTGCCAGATACTCCATGAATGACGGACCCCATGCATACTGCTGTCCTATGTTCTTTGTAGCATTCATAGCATAGCAGTGATACTTTGAACATATATTTTTATATTCTTGTTCTGTAAGATAAAGAGCTTTTTCGACAGAATTTGCATAAGCATCCTGCCTGCTTACATCTGTAAGCTTTTCAGGATCCGGCTCTGTGCCATATTGATAATCATGCGCATCGTCCTGAGCATCTGATTTCGCACCGATCTTTGCAAGTGTGTCTGACCAGTCTTTAGGTGCATCATTATTTCCATACTGCGACGCCCAGTTGTCGGGACCCGCAAAATGCTTTTCTGCATCTGCCATGAAACTCCACGCAACAGCTGTCGGATCTTCATTGAACATATAAGTTATGCCGTCGCTGACAAATACGAGATACTTCCTGTCTGCTGATACAGCTGTGTCATCGTCGAGCATCTTCCTGCCTGCGATCAGCCCTGCATGAGTATTTGTTCCTGAGCTTATCTTCTGTTGGATAGCCTCTTCGATATCGCCATACTGCGTTTCCAGATCCATGAAATCTGTCACATTTGCCTTTTTATTAAAAATAACAACGCCGACTTTTACCTTGGCTCCCGACTCTGCTATTTCAGTTTTTAAATCGCTGAGCATATTTAACGCCTGTTCTTCCAGCTCGGCACTCGTCGACTTGTCCAGAACGAACACTACATCCGTTACTAACTCTTTCTCTGCACTTGGCAGTGATAACGTAACTGTAGACTCATATTTATCGCCTGCCTTTTTAAGTTCGGTCGCTTCCTTTGATTTCGAAATATCAAATGTCGCTGCCGCCGGTTCTCCACTTTCTCCAGTGTCTGCCGCAAATGCCATTGCCGGTATCAGCCCTGCCAATAACACAAGTGAGAGCAGTACACCTAAAAATCTGTGTTTCCTCATGTTTCTCTCCTTTTCCGGGTTTTAAGAATCAAAGCCCCAAATGATAACTGATTTCACGTTTTGAAAACCCGCACCAAACAACTTCGGCGGATATAAGACAAAATAAGTATTTTGTCTTTGTCAGCATTGAAAGTAATAAAAAAGCAGCTGTAAAAACTGCAATAAATATAATTTTTCAACGAATATCTCCCGGTAACAGGTTACCGCTTTTTTTATGAATGGATTTAGAGGGGGGGGTTGTTAAAAAATAGAAATGAAGAAAATAGAGGATAAACACATCGTTCTTCAGATTTTATGAACGCTTTTTTGTTATGCCATAAATATGCAATATGATACTGATTCGAATATCAAAAATAATATATTGTAGAATTCGTTCTATAATGATATAATAAAATCTGAAAATTAGTGCTAAGCCATACATGGATTTTAATAGACAAAATACTTATTTTGTCTATTGCACAAGCCCCAGCCGGGCTATTTTTTTAATGTGCTCATTTTCCGTCGAAATCAGATAAATACGTGTAGTTTCAATGCTGCTGTGCCCAAGCACGTCTGCCAGACTTGAAATATCACGTGAAATTTTGTAAAAGCACCTTGCAAACAAATGCCGCAGATTATGTGGAAAAACCTTCTCCTTCTCGATACCTGCATATTTGCATAAAGCTTTCATCTGAGCCCAGATCTGCTTTCGGCTAAGCCGCGTACCATACTTTGTAAGGAAAATCTCACCATGCCGAATGTCATGTTTCACTGCATATCTGCGCAATTTCCTGCAAAGCTGAGCCGGTATCAGAATAGTACGCAACTTTCCTTTCATAGAAATCTGTGCCCGTCTTTTTTTTACTGATTCTACTGTTATATACTGCACTTCACTGACCCGTATACCCGTGGAGCAAATGGTCTCCATCAGAAGAGCCAGTCTTTCATCGCCGCGCTTCCTCGCAGTTTCCATGAGTCGCTCGTATTCATCTTTTGTCAGTTCTCTTTCATTTTCTCTGAAAAACCGTCTCTGAAGACGGATCGACTTCAAATGCAGATCCTCCCATCTCATGAATCGAAAAAACGTGTTGACTGCCGCCAGCATAGAATTCACCGTTGCCGGTGCTCGGCCGCTTTCAATCAGCTCTCTCTTCCATTGTCCTGCCTTTTCCTTATTTACCGGACACTCTCCCAGCCATGTCTTGAACATCCTGGAATCGTGGATATATTTCTTGATAGTTCCGCTGCTGCGTTCTTCATCAATAAGAAACATATGAAAATCCGCTATATTCTGATCTGTAATAAATCTGTCAGACAAATCATTCTCCCTCCTTCGTTTGTAATGCTATTACTATATGCTGTTTTAAACCATAAAGCTACCGTTTATATAAAATATTTTCAATATAAAGATGAACCCTTTTCAGAACTTTTCATTGTATAACATACGTTTTCAGCATAGCTTCCTGATAAGCAGCTTTCTTCTCTATTTGCATTGTTTTTTTCAGTTCCTGTAATTCCGGCAGCACGATTTTTTCCAGCTTTTTTATACGAGCCTCTTTTAAAATATGATCTGTACAGTATCGTTTATACCATTCCACATCATAGTTCCAGAGAGTCAGGATCTCTCCGTATCTCTGCTTCAGAGTTTGAGCAATCAAAAGCCCCTCCGGGTCATAGTCTCCCGTATAATACAGTTTTGTCGACTCTGCCAGTTTGTCCAGTAAAATGTACGTCGCCAGATTTAACTGTCCATTTCCACAGACAAAAGCTTTTTCAGGATAATGGTCAAGTAAAACAGAAAAAACTGCCGGATTTTCTACTATGTAAACACTATTTTCTTTTCCGGCAGCCCGCTTCAAATTTCCTGTTGTCTGCAAAGTCAGCCTGACAGGCTCCTGTCTTTTGCAGAAACCTTCCAGCCCCTCATGACTCTTACCGCTATCGTCCCATCCGTGGATTCCGTATACTAAAACGTCATTGGAAACCTTATCTTTTATGATTCCGGCACGATAATACAGTTCCTTCTTATATTCCGTTTCAGACATTCCGCTCTTTTTCTGAAACCCGGTTTTTTCCTTCAAAAATGCCTGCAGCAGTTTGTCCTCAAATGTACCATCGTCGAATGCATGAGGATTTCCTGTTATTTCCGCTGCAAACACTGCTAAAAGTTTCCTGTTTTCGCCCCGCTCAAGGTTCGGCAGCTCGTTTTCTGCTCGCAAAACATTTCGCAACCCTTCTTCCAACTGCAAAGAGTTTTCCCGGTAATGCTGCATGATCATTGCATAGCCATCCGTCCGGTGTTCTAAAACGCGTTTCAGCCATTTTCCCATGTAAGTTTCATGATATAGTGCTAAAATCGTTTCAAAAAATTTTTCTTTTTCTGTCTGCTTCGCAGCCAGATCATCTTTTTTGCTGACCAGGGATCTTTCAAAATACTGTTCCAGGATCTCCGTCCATTCCACTTCTGCAAACCTGGTGGATTTTAAAGCATTCTCCATCTGTGCCGCCGTAATACGAACGACCTGTCTGCCAATAAAGTCTTTTGCCAGAAATCCGCCAAGATCAGCTTTTTCTTCACGTGACAATGCTTTTAAAGTAACAGTACCGCCCCAGTGTCCCAGACTGCGATACTTTTCCCAAAATCCTTCCAGCAGTTTCTGAAACACAGGATATTTTTTAAAATAAGTTACACATTCATTTAACAACAGACACTTTTTTTCTTCCCCATTCATAGCAGATTCTCTTCTTTTCCTGTCAACATTCGCTTCACCTCTCCGTTCCAGAGGTAACGTATCACCGTAACGTACTTTACATTTTCCGGACGGATCAGCTGATAAATAGCCAGTCCCGGAACTGTATCATAATCACCCCACAAAATCTGTGAATTTATCATAAAATTAAAATCAAATTCTACCATCAGTCGGAACATATCACGAATATTGGTTTCGTCTACACCTGCAAAGGCTTCATCCAGCGATATCAGTCTCGGTGCATCCGGTCTGGCTCCTGCATACTTCGCAACAACGGCAGAAAACAGCGGCACATACATTGCCATGGCTTTTTCACCACCGCTGAAAGTAAAGAATACCCGATTTGTCAATTCTTTCTTTTTCTCTCCGGTTTTCTGACACTCCAGCTGAAATTCAAACCATTGACGATAATCCAGGATTTCACGCATAACCGCATGGAAAGACTGAATGTTGGAACCCTCTCCGGTGATTCTGCGAGCCTCCTCTATTTTCGATCGGAAATGCCTTGATAACTGTGCTGCCTCCTCCGGCCGCATAATATCTGCATCTTTCTGCAGTAATTCCACAAGAGCCTTTGTATCCAGCTGATCATCCTTTTCCGCACGCTTGTTTTTCCACCGCAGGCTCAAAGTCAGGCCGCTGGAAGTCTGCATAGACTCCATCAGTCCATTCATCTTCTCCACCCAGCGCTTGCTGTCCAGTATCTTAGCCCTGATCTTTTTGCTGATAGTATTGCTCAGAATATCCTCAAACAGCTCCCTGTCTTTCTCGCTCAGCAATTTTTTCTGAACTTCTGCATCTTCTTTCATCTGCCGGATAAGCTGTACAAAAGTAACCGCCGCACCCCGATATTTTCCGGAAATGTCGATCCGCTTCATACTCATGACCTGAAAATCGGTGGCCTCGTCGCGTGAGGCAAAAAGAGTTTTCAGTGTGATCTGATACTCAAGCAGCGCACTCCGGCATCGGTGATAAACTTCCTGAAGCCGTCTCAAAAGATCCGCCTGTTTCTGGTTACCAAATTTCCCTGACAGCATCCCGCAGATCTTATTTGCAATATTCTCCAGGCTTACCTGCTCTCTCTCTTCTGGAATCTCACACTCCACATATCCCAGACGATATTCTTCCTCAAAGGCCAGTTTCAGCCAGTCTCTACGGATCAGCATATCATCTTTTTTCTGTTCTGTCTGCTCTAACTTTTCTTCCAGCTGTTTCGATTCGGTCTGCAGGCGCGACTTATTTGCAGCAGAAGTATTCTGTTCTTCCGGGATTTGCTGCAGCCGCATTATACAATGATCCAGACGCACTTTGATCGAATCGTAATCTGTCAGCTTCAACTGCTCCGAAACCGAATTCAGGCTTTCTGCGATCTTTCTCCTGCTTTTCTCGATCTGCCCCAGCTCATAACGAATATCATCCAGATCATGCTCCAGATCCTCCAGATGGCTTTTCTGCGAATTGATTTGCTCTATCTCTCCAACATATCTTGCATAACAGATTTGTAGCGCAGTCAACAGTTCTCCATAACTTTGCAGCCGTTCCAGTACATCCTCAAAAACGGACAAAGTAGCATTCAATTCACACTTTCTGCAGATTTCCTGCACCTGTATGCTGACTGTATCTAATTGCGCCCTCTCTTTTTCCACCGCTTCACGCTGCTTTTGAACGACGCCCTGTAAATGTTCCAGCATTTCCTCCTGGCGCTCATATTCTCTCGCAGCCAGCTTCAGATCATCTTCTTTCGGAAATGCAAGCCATTCTTTCTCCAGCTTACCGCTGCGATCCTGCAGCTGCATTCTTCCCTCTCGCAGTGATTCCAGCACGTCCCTTTGTCCTTCGCATACTTTCTCCAGCTCGCGGATCATAGCCTGCTGATGACGTTTTCTTGCAAGGGTTCCTATATACTTGGGTTCATACTGCTTTGTAACAGTTCCTTCGATGATACCCAGTTTATAATTCCCCTGTGCATCGACCCACGTTCCAGCCTTGCCTTCATTCCATCCGATTGCCGAAAGAATTCTTGCTACCTTTTGATACAACAAAATACTGTTTTTTTCTTCATCGATATGAAGAGCATTCATCAGATTTTCCTGTACCGCAGTTATGTCCGTAAACAGATACTTATCACAAATCCCTTTACCCATCTGCAATACCTGTTCACGATATTCGGCAGAAATGATCAAAGCATCCAGAACTCCCATCCGCAGCAAAGCTTCTTCCAGCATACCTTTTGCTTCTTCAGAAAGGCTGTCATCAAAATCTACGATTTTGTAAAACGGCAAATATGGGATTCTCTTTTCATCCAGCGCCTTTCGACTGGCTGCTGTCGCTTCATCACATTCCGGCTCCGGATCTGTTTTATCGCGCCAGCTCTGCAGCTCTTCCTCTTTCATCTGTAAAGCTTCCTCTGCAACTTTTATCTTCCACCCCTGATCAAGTACCAGTCTGTCGAGTTCACGCTGTTTTTCATCATAGACTGGTTTCCAGAGATTCCGGATTTCCCAATAATCTGCTCCCGACCGGTATCCATCGATCTTTCGATTCATATCCTGTAATACACTGTCATCCACCTGCTGCAGTTCCTGATTCTCCTTACTCCATGAATAGATCTTCTCGATCAGTTCCTGTTTTATTTCATGCAACTGATTCTCATGCTGTCGCAAAATCCGTTCCGCCTGATCCACATCCTCACGATATCGATCCAAGTCTTCTACGGTTTTGCTGTATCGTTTCCTGCATTCTCGCTCCTCTTTCAGTTTTTCCTTTCCATGATCTACAAGCCTGCAGTATTCTTTCCAGATTTGAACATGAGAGGAAAACTGATATAAAGTGCCCTTTGACGCTATCAGTTCTTTTCTTAGAAACGCTGCATCATCATATGGGATTTCCTGCAGTTCTTCTTCCATTGCAGCAAGGGATTTTTCCACATCTCTCCAGTATCTGTCACAGCGTTCTTCACTTTCATTGATCAGCATCTCGGTTTCCCGTAATTTATCCTTTTTATCTTCTTCCTGCTGTGTCTTCTGACGATTTCTTTCCTCGATCTCTTCTTGCTGTGATTTTAATTTTTCTTCATTCTCTTTCAGCTTTGCTGCATCACTTTCCGCTAAAGAATCCCGTTCTTCCTGCAAAACGGCCATTTCTCGCTGCAAAGCTTCAAAATGCTGGATTTCCTGCTCTTCCTCTCTTTTATGGTCCTCAATATCCTGCTTCAAGTAATCTGTTCGCTCCTTCAAATCGCGATGCTCTGCACAGGCATTCTGATACAATAACGCCTTATCACACAGTACGATTTCATTATACTGATCATATACTTTTTTGATCTGCTCTGCCGCTTCGATCCCTGCCTGTAATGCATCCAGATTTGTTTTAATGCTGTCCATGTTCTCAATAGCCTCAGACATCGGACGCAGATCATCTTCAGAAAGCGTCTGCAGCGATCCACTTAAGATCTCATTGATCACCGTTGGTTTAAAGTCCTTCGACAATTTCGGTGTCCGAAGCTGGATCAGCAGATCGAGAAGTTCCTTATATTCTTCACCGGTTTCAAAACCAAACAAGAGGCGATTGACTTGATCAGCATATTCCCGCTGACTTTCTATCACCCATCCACCTTCACCAATGCGATTGGTCAGCTCACGCTTCGTATATACGATTTTCTCCTGCTGCTCTTTATATAGATCAATGTCGATCCCGATCCTGCGGCCATCAGTAATGCCAAAATACCATGAATCCATCTTTTTATTTTTTCTGGCTCTAAGTCCGATTCCCAGCGTTATATACTCGTCAGCTTTCTGTCGTTTCATCTCCATATAAAGGTATCCGGTACGTTCCTCCCGTTCATCACCCTCTTCCAGCAGATAATTCTCCATTTTTCGCGCATTGGAACCAAAAGGGTCTAATCGTTCCGGTCTCATATTTCCATCCAGCAACAGTGGAATAAAGCTTTGCATCGTAACTGATTTTCCTGAACCATTTGCACCGCGAAGCAGCATTCTTCCATCCTGAAAAGAAAACTCTTCCTCATCATAATACCAAAAGTTTACCAGCCCAACTCTGGAAAGCTGCCACTTACTGTTCATCTTGTCCTCCCTGTTCCAAAAAAGCTTCAGGATATTTACCCGTTATTTTCCCTGCTGCAGTACTGATCCGTATGTTCCCATTTTCCCATTGAATAAACCCCATCTGCATCATATATGTGGTCATTTCCATACAAAATTCCTGTGTAGTCATATCTCGAAACGTTTTTATGAATCCATTTCTATAATGTTCCCTGCACAGCTCCAGCAGCTCCAGAAAATACTCCTCCGAAATCAAAACCAGTTCTTCTGTTCCCACGGATATTTCACCACTATGCACTTTTTCAAGCACTAATCCATGGAACAGCAGCACGATATCCGATCGCATATTTTCTTCCGGAAAAGTTCTTCCCATATAACAATTTTCGCCTAAAATCAAAAAAACACTATTTCGATACACCTGCAGTTCACAATCCAGATAGTTTGCCAGATCTCCTCCCAGAAAATTTCTCTGGTTTCTGATATAGGCAAAGTCTTCTTCCAAACTCTTATCTTTATACAAGCCCGGTGTCATAAGTAATGCCCTGTACACCCGCTGCCTTCTAACGATACCTCGATCCTCATCTACGCCGATCCACTCTTCTTTTCCAAACTGTTTCGGATCCGTATAATTCATTATATCCTGCGTAAATGTTCTCATAAAATAACGAGCCACTCCGGTGTTTTCATACAGGACTTCTCCCTGTCCATCACTTGCAAATTCATCCTCACTGCCATCATTTACAGTAAGGATCCCCATTTTTACACAGTATTTCAAGACCCTGATCAATTGTCGCCGATACAGATACTCTTTCCAGTCGATATCTTCTTCTCTAAACTGCGCCTGAATGTATTCTGTAAGCTGTGACAGAATAAACTGTTCCGATGCATCCTCAAGAAACATCAGCACCAGACAAAAAAACACATACTCCCTTTTATCCTTAAAATCTGTGATTCCCATCCATGGCTCTGGTCTTGCCGGCAGTTTTTCTACTTTGATCAAATATGGATTCATAACTATCTGATACCCCAGTTTTTCCATGAAAAACGGGCGCAGTCCGCCTATCTCATCTTTTACCTTATAATACAATTCTTTTTCACGATGCTTCAAGATCCAGCGTCGTTCCAGCAAAATTTCCAGTGTGCTCATATCTCCTCATTTTCTTTATTTAATTCGAATCGAATCCGGTAAGCTGGTAATTCTAAGATCCCATCATCGGAAACGATCCTGCAGTATTCTTTCGTATCTGCATTTTCTACATAATATACCTGTCCATCTTCTGTCTTCCCTTTTAAAGTCTTACTTTCCAGAGCCTTGGACAACCATAAAAGGAACATATCACGAACATATGGACTTATTTCAGGAAGGGCTGCAAAATCAAGTTTCCCATCCCGAATGTAGCTTTGAAGCAATTTTCGTTCTTCCTGTATACGTTTAATCGTTGCCGTTCTCATAGCTTCTTTTTCTGCCGAACGATCTATAATACTGCTTTTTTGAACTTTTTCTCTATAAGTCCGCACTCTTGGCTTGATTATAATCTCATACGGCTCCTCCTCAAAAACGCCACTGTTGATACTCTCGGTTTTTCGTTCCGGAATCCCTTTGAAATGAAATGGCTTTTCTATTCCAAAAACGCAGGCAGACAGCCGATGTGCATCTCCGATATCATCACATTTCCAGAACATCTCTGCCATTTTACGGTACTCTTCCCGCCGGTTAGAACTACTGCTGCTCTGCTCTCCGATCCGCATTGCATACCGCGTGATTTTACGAATGATCTCGTTTGTCGCATCAAACACTCTGAATGCTTCTGACTCCTTACCATCTCCCGCTGCAAACCATTCTTCCAGGCTGTTCCATCTACCTTGTACTGTCCGGGAAATATCTTCATACTCAATTTCAGTACCTACACGAGGAATGGCAAAGGTATACTCTGTGATTCGTTTCAGAACCTTCTCTTTAAGATATGGATCCAGCCTGCGCAAATACTGTTCAATAATATTTGCATTATTCTGCAAGCTCTTAACAAATCCCCTTAAATATTCGATAAGTCGATCTTTGAACAGCAGAAAATCTTTTGTCTGCATTAACTCCTCAGCTTTTGCACTGTTCAATTCCCGCATATAATCCTGATAGTTTTGATTTAATCGTTTAAAATCAGTATTCAGATCATTCCACCAGGAATAAAGTTTTTCATCAGATTCTTCTGCCATATCCTCCATACGTTTTATCGTGACACGAATTCGTTCCAGTAATGTTGGTTCCAACGATGAGTTTTCTAAAAACAGATTCTCGACTCGCATCACCATTCGTTCAATTTCAACAGAAGTTTCCGTCATCTGATATCGAAACTTTTTATTTTTAAATTCCTCAATAGTTGAGACTCTTCGTGTATCCTGCGTTGGGGTCAAATTTCCCCATTCTGCTAAAACCGTCAAATCCTGCTTACACTGCTCTAATGTATATTCTCTAAAATATGGATCCTTCTGCAATTCTGCATGAATTTCCTCCGGAAACATCCAGTACTTCAAACTCTCGTAATATAAATAAAAAAGCCGCATAATAGAACGATATCGATCTGAATTTTCAACGTTCAGATAGTTCACTTCCTGCATCGGCTTTCTTACTGTTTCCTTTAATCTCATCCAATGTTCCTTTCCCATTGCAATATAATGGATAACTCATACCTCTTTTATAAATTTATATCCAGTATAACATATGTCCCGATAAGATTCATCAATTTGGTACGTGAAAAAACACAGCCTACTTTCGTAAGCTGTGTTTTTAATCAAAGCGGCAACGTTCGCTTCGCTCTCTCCTCCGCCTTCGGCTCCGCTGTCCCTTTTGGTACGCTGCGCTAAAAAAAGAAGCTCACTTTCGTGAACTTCTTTTTTAACCAAAACGGCAACGTCCTACTTTCCCAGGCGGTCTCCCGCCAAGTATCATCAGCGCTAAGGAGCTTAACTTCTGTGTTCGGTATGGGTACAGGTGTATCCTCCTCGCTATCATCACCGCATCAAGCGTGCTTCGCACACTCAAAACTGAATAACCTTTGTGTCAAGCTTCTTTCCTTCCTTGAAACCTTGGTCAAGTCTTCGACCTATTAGTACCTTTCAGCTCAATGCATTACTGCACTTACACCCAAGGCCTATCTACGTGATAGTCTCTCACGGGTCTTACCATCTCTGGAGGAGATCTCTTCTTGTGGGGGGCTTC